>NZ_CAMTTE010000001.1:0-1200000 GCF_947077775.1 Salinibacter pepae | reverse complement strand
GAAAAGGCCTCGCTGAGTGCAAGGTCGATCCCCACGCGGTGGGCGTCCACGGCGATAAAGCCGGTGCCGCCCACCACCAGCAGCAGATAGGTGAGGATCACGATGAGAATGCCCCGCACCACCGGCTCCTTCACCGTGCGGCGCCCCAGCCACATCGGGCGCACGGACGAGGGGTGAATCATTTGAAAGAGTTCGCGCCCAATTACCTTGACCCCTACGGTCCACCGCATGAGCTTGAGGCCGCCGGACGTGCTGCCCACGCACCCGCTGGCAAACATGAGGAGCAATAGGACCACGAGAACCTCCTCGCTCCACACGGCGAAGTCGGTGCTCGCGTAGCCGGTGGTGGTGAGCAGGGTGGCCGTCTGGAACGTGCCGTGCCGAAACGTCTCTTCGAGGCCCCCGAACTGCCCGTTGCCCCACAGCATGGCGCTCACCAGGAGGCTTCCGACGGCAAAGACCGAAAGGTAGACCCGGAATTCCGTATCGCGGGCGGGGGCCGTCGGGGTGGACACGATCGCCTGCCAGAGCAGCGTAAAGTTCATCGCCGCCACGAACATGAAGGGGATGAGGATCCACTGCACCGTGGGGGCGAATGCCTCGATGCTCCGGGCCTGGGGCGAGAAGCCACCGGACGGAATGGTGGTAAAGACGTGCGCGAGGGCCTGGTACGGCGTCATGCGGGGGGCGAGCCCGGCGTAGTGCACGCCCAGCAGCAGCGCCAGGAGCACCACCGAGCACCCGATGTACAGCAGCCAGAGGCGCCGGGCCGTCTCGGCGATGTGGGGCGTGAGCCGCTCCAGGCGCGGGCCCGGCACCTCGGCGTCCAGAAACTGGGCGCCCCCGGCCGACAGGCGCGGCAACA
Organism: Salinibacter pepae; assembly: GCF_947077775.1. Taxonomy (NCBI): domain Bacteria; kingdom Pseudomonadati; phylum Rhodothermota; class Rhodothermia; order Rhodothermales; family Salinibacteraceae; genus Salinibacter; species Salinibacter pepae. Next base: position 1,199,135 of record NZ_CAMTTE010000001.1, on the reverse strand, counting down.
CGGCGACCGCCAGTGCGAGGATGCCCATGCCGGCAATCCACTGCGTAAGCTGTCGCCAGAGCATGAGCGCCGCCCCGTGCTTCTCGATCGAAATGTCGAGCAGGATCGTCGACCCGGTCGCCGAAAAGCCGCTGAAGCTCTCGAAGACGGCGTTGATGGGCGTCGCAAAGCTGCCGGTGCCGCTCAACAGGTACGGGATGCTTCCGAGAAGCGAGACCAGGACCCAGGTGAGCGTCACGAGCAGGAATCCGTCCTGCACCGTGAGCTCGCTGTCGCCCCCCATCCATTCCGCGAGCGCCCCAGCCCCGAACGAGAGGCCCAGCGGCACGAGGAAGGGCACCACCGAGGTGCCGTGGTAGAGGGCCGTGGCGATCGGCACCGAAAAGACGGCCGAGAACCACTTTAGGACCGGCCCCAGCACACTGCTGACCCGGCGGAGTCGACGAGCTGCAATCATAGTGCCTCCAGGACCTCGTCTGCTTCTTCCGCGTCGACGAACAGGACGAGGTGGTCCTGAGGCTCCAGGACCGTTTTGCCCCGGGGAATGAGCACCTCCCCGTTCCGGGTCACCGCTCCCACGACGAAGTTGTACGGCACTGTTTCGACGCCCTCTTCAATCGGGCGTCCTACGAGAGGACTCTCCGCCGTGAGGGCCACCTCCACCACCTCCCCGCGGTCGCCCTCGACGAAGGTGATTTTCTCGATGCCCCGCACACGGGTGTGTCGGAGGATCTCCTCGATGACCTCCCGGCGGGGGTTGACCGTCGTCTCGATGCCACTGCTCGTAAAGACCGATTCGTACACGTCGCGGTGCACCACCGACAGCACCCGCTCGGCGCCGAGGTCCAGGCTCAACGTCGACGTGAGGAGGTTTCGCTCGTCGGGCGTGAGGGCCGAGACGACGAGGTCGGCGTCCGCCACCCCCTCCCGGCGCAGGAATTTCGGGTCCGTCGCGTCGTTCTGTAGGACCAGCGTGTCCGGCAGCTCCTGAGCAAGGGCCTGGGCCCGGTCGGGGTCCTTCTCCACGAGGCGGGGCTGGAGGCCGCGTTGTTCGAGCATCCGGGCCGTCTGAAACCCGATCTCCCCCCCGCCCAGAATCAGAATCTGGCGCGCCTGCTTCACTCGGTCCCTGGGGGTAAGCGTGCCCGCAAAGTGCTCCACCTGGCCTGGCCGCCCGATCACCAGCAGCCGAATGTTGGGCCGGAGGCAGGTCGTCCCGCGGACAATCTCCATGTGCTCGTCGTCGAACACGGCCACGAGGTTCACGCCGTCGCCCAGCCGCAATTCCTGAACGGTCTTTCCGGCGACCGGGCTCTCCTCGGGAACGGTGAATCCGGCCATGACGACCCGCCCCTGCCCGAAGTGCTCGACGTTGCGGGCGGTGGGCAGCCCCACGACCTCCACGATGTTGCGGGCCGTGAGGTGGTCGGCCCCCACCATAAAGTCCACGTTGAAGGCCTCGCGGAGCTGGGACCAGGTGGCGAGGTATTCCGTCTCGGTGACGCGGGCGATGGTGAAGGCACCGTCGTTCAGGGCCCGCGCCGTGCTGCAGATCAGGATGTTGCTGCGGTCGTCGCTCGTGCTGCCAACCACGAGGTCGGCGTCCTGCACGTCCGCCGATTTCAGCACGTCGACCCGGGCCCCGTTGCCCTCGTAGGTGAGCACGTCGGTCTCGGCCCGGATCATTTCGAGGCGGTCGGGGTCCTTGTCGACCGCAATCACCTCGTGCTCCCCGGCCAGCGCGTGGGCCACGCTGCTGCCGACCTGTCCGACGCCGATGACGACGACCTTCATGAAACGAGGAGGGGGCCTTCGTGAGAGCTGTTCGAAGCCGGGACACTACGCGGAGCAGTGGGGTAGGACGCAAGGCGCCCGCGATCCGTTTCCGGTGGGGCCGCGCGACGGCAACGGGGCCTGCCGGGGAGGGCGACCGCTACCGTCTGGGGTATGTCCCCGTGGGAACCGGCTCAGACGTTCTCCCAGGAGAGAATAGAGGCGTAGAAAAAGAAAAGCAAAGAACCGGAACGGTGTACGTTGCATCTTTCCCAGCGGGATTCCGAACTCTCACAATTGGGGAATGTTGTTCGATCTGGCAGTACAGACCGAATCGTCAAAGTCGGGTCCGCCTGTGAGCACGTCTTCTCAACAGCCTCCGCCTGGACGAAGAGGCGTCCTGTGGCGTCTCTGGTCGTGGTGGCGGTCGCTGAGCCCGCCCCAGCTCTTCGTGGGGGCCTTCCTCACGCTGATTCTTGCGGGGACGGTCGGGTTTATGACCCTGCCGGGCCTCTACACCGGGCCGCCGCTACACTGGGTGGACGCCCTCTTTACCGCCACGAGTGCGGTGTGCGTGACCGGGCTCATCGTGGTCGACACCGCCACGTACTTCACGACGTGGGGCCAGGCCTACGTTTTGCTGCTCATTCAACTTGGCGGGTTGGGGATCATCTCGTTCACGTCCGTCATCCTGGCGGCCCTCGGGCAGCGCCTGTCCCTGCGACACGAGAAGCTGGCCGGAAGCGGGACGCGCCTCGTGGACGACATCGACTACCGGGCGCTCACCTGGGCGATCCTTCGGTTCACGTTCGTCGCCGAGCTGATCGGGGGCGTTCTGCTGTACGCCGCCTGGGTGCCCCGCTTCGGATGGGGAGGCGCCGTGTGGCACGCCGTCTTCCACACGGTGAGCGCGTTCTGCAACGCCGGGTTTTCGACGTTCACGACGTCGCTGGAGGGCTTTCAGGCCAACCTGCCGCTCCTGATGGTCGTGATGGGGCTCATCGTGGTGGGCGGGCTCGGCTTCCTGACCCTGGAGGAGCTAAATGTGTGGCGGCGAAAGCGCCGGGCCGAAGGGCGCTTCCGCCTGTCCGTGCACTCCCAGCTTGTGCTGGGCACCACGGCCTTCTTGATCGTGGCCGGCTGGGCGGCCTTTACGGCGTTCGAGTGGCACAACACACTGGCGGGGATGTCCGTCGGGGAGCGCCTCGTCAATGGCCTCTTCGCCAGCATCACCCCGCGCACCGCCGGGTTCAACACCATCGACTACGCGCAGGTGGAAACGGAGACGAACTTTCTGACGATCGTCTTTATGATGATTGGCGGCTCGCCCGGCTCCACGGCCGGGGGCATCAAGACGACCACCTTCGCGCTGCTCGGGCTCCTGGCCTGGTCGCGCCTGCAGGGAAGGCCCACCACGAGCATTTCCAGTCGCACCATTCCGGAATCCACCCTCCAGAAGGCCATGAGCCTCTTCATCGGGGCCTTCGGGATCGTGACGGTCGCCATCTTCGTCTTCAGTGTGACCGAGTTTGGGGACGGCGTGGCGGCCGGCGCTGCGCCCTTCCTCAGCTACATGTTTGAGGCGTTCAGTGCCTTCAACACGGTGGGGCTTTCGATGGGCGCGACGGGCACGTTGACCACGACGGGGCGCCTGTCCACCGTCGTCCTCATGTTCATTGGCCGTGTGGGCACGCTCACCTTCGTGGCGGCGATGGCCCGCGAGCCGAAGCGCATCAAAGGCGGCTTCCGGTACGCCTACGAAGACGTGTCGATCGGGTAGAGGGCGTGTGGGAAGAGGGGACGGGGCTGCCGTGGGCCTGCCGTCCCGCCATGGCTCAACGGCAGGCCGGGCGGAATGGAGGGAGCAATGACCGCCCGGTCACGTGTTACGAGTCACGCATCATACCGCACGCATCACCCATCCAGGTGGCACGTATTACCACCGTTACGGCCAGTTCTTCCGTACTCGGATCCACCTCAACACCGACTTCTACACCCTATGCATCGGTTTGTCATCGTCGGCCTTGGCAACTTCGGGGCCAGCGTTGCGGAGGCGCTTTACAGCCACGGCCACGACGTCATCGCCGTGGACGTCGACGAGCAGGCCGTCGACGACATCGCGCCGCACTGCTCCCGCGCGGCGGTGGGGGACGGGCGGGAGGCCGCCACGCTGGAGGAAATTGGCGCGGAGGCGGCGGACGCCGCCGTCGTGAGCACCGGCGACGACATCACGGCGAGCATTCTGGCCACGATGGCGCTGCAGGACCTGGGGGTGGACGTCGTCTACGTGAAGGTCATTTCGGACAACCACGCCCGCATCATGCGGCAGCTCGGCGCAACCGAGGCGGTGTTCCCGGAGCGGGACTCGGCCTTCAACCTGGCCAGCCGCATCTCGGAAAAGGGGGTCGTCAACTACGTGCGGATGGGCCGCAACCTCAGTGTGCAGGAGCTGGTGGTGCCGGAGGAGTGGCGGGGCCACACGCTCCGCGAACTCGACGTGCGGGCCGAGTACGGCGTATCGGTCGTGGGCATCCACGAGACGACGATCGACGACATGATCGTGCCCCCCAATCCGGACGATACACTTCGGCACACCGACACCCTGATTCTGGCGGGGACGGACGAGGCGATTGAAAAGGTCGCCGACCTGGCCAGCGCCACGGCGGCGGAGGCGGAGTAGCCGAGAGGGCCGACCTTCTGTGGTCACAGAGACGGTGTGGGACCGGCCGGGTGCGGGCTCGCAAGGGCGGCCGGCCCCGTACGGGTTCGTGTTGCGATCGAGGCCGGTAGCTCGTCTCCACCCCGCGAGGTGTTTTCACTGTTCAAATCCGTTCGGCTGGGGGCGCGCCGCCGGACACGAGGCCAACCCGACGAGACCATGAATGACTGGCAGAAACGTGTTGCGGGGGCGACGGGAGTCGTGGCAATGACGCTCCTGACGTACGCCCTCGTCTATCAGTGGGGCATGGCGGTGTACGAAGACCGGTCGGTGATGTATATCCAGGCACTGCAGGTGGTGATCGAGGCAATCACGACGGCGGGGTTTGGGAGCCACGCCCCCTGGTCGAGCCCGCAGATGAACGCGATGGTGCTCTTCATGAACCTGACGGGGGTGCTGTTTGTCTTTCTCGCCATCCCGCTGTTCGCCGTGCCGGTGCTGCGGGACGCCTTTGAGCACCGCCCGCCGGAGACGTTTTCCGGCACGGACCACGTCGTGCTCGCGCCCCACACGCCCCGCATTGAGGCGCTGATCGATGAGCTCGAGGCGCAGGGCCGAGGATACGTCCTCCTTGAGCCGCGTCGCGAGCGGGCCCGGACGCTTCACGTCGACGGGTACCCGGTCGTCCACGGGGATCCGGAGTCGGTATCGGTGCTCGAGGGCGTTGACCTCCAGGCCGCCTCGGCCCTGGTGGTCGACGGGCGGGACGAGGTGGACACGAGCGTGATTCTCTCCGCGCGCGAAATCAGCGACGAGGTTCAGACCGTCGCCGTCATTGAGGACGAGGCGCTCGAGCCCTACCACCGGATGGCGGGAACCGACCGCGTGCTCTCCCCGCGTCAGCTGCTGGGCAAGGGGCTGGCCGGAGAAATCCCGTTCCTGCTCCGCATGGCGGAGGACACGACGATCGGCATCGGCGAGGACCTGGAGGTGGCCGAGCTCGACATTGAGCCGGGAAGCCCGCTCTGCGACCAGACGATCGGCGAGCTCCGGCTGCGCGAGCGCTTCGGCATTGATGTGATTGGCGCCTGGTTCGACGGCGCGTTCGAGAGCCCCGTCGGCCCGGGCACCACCGTCAGTTGCCGGGCGCGCCTCCTCGTGTCCGGGGGCCCCGACCGCATCCAGGCATTGCGGCGCGAGGACAGCTCGACGCTTCAGCTGCGGAAGCGGCAGCGCGTCATCGTCGTCGGGTACGGGCGGTCCGGCCAGGCGGCGGTCGACGTGCTGGCCGACACGGAGGCCCGGGTGACGATCGTCGACGCGAAGGATCGCCCGGAGGTGGACGTCGTGGGCGATGCCCGGGATCCCGGGGCGTACAAAGAGGCCGATGCCGGGACGGCCGACGCCATCATGATCGATCTCGACGACGACACGACCACCCTGTTCGCCACGCTCATCGCGCGGGACGCAAATCCCGCTGCGCACATCGTTGCCCGCGCGAACGCAGAGGAAAACGTGCGGAAGATCTACCGGGCCGGGGCGGACTACGTGCAGTCCCTCGCGTCCATCAGCGGGCGGATGATGGCCGCGACCGTCCTGGAGCAGGAAGAGGTCCTCTCGTTCCGGACGAAGATTGACATGGTGCGCCTCCCGGCGGGCCGCCTGGCCGGGCGCACGCTCGCTGGAGAAGATGTGCGGGCCCGCACGGGCTGCACCGTCGTCGCGACGGTGCGCGATGGGGACGTGATCACGTCGCTCGATCCCGAGGCGTTCGTGGTGGAGGCGGACGACGAGCTCGTCGTCGTGGGCACGGACGAAGGGGTGCAGCGCTTCGAAGAGCGTTTTCTCCGGTAGCAAGGACCGCTCGCGTCCCACCGAGGGAGCCTGTCCGATCGAACACATCTCTTTGCCGGGCAGGACGGGGGCGGGGGGCGACGAGGCGCATGCAGGAGCCCCGACCGGGTCCCTCGCAAAGGCCTCCGTCGGCCCGGCGGGACCTACACGTCTGGGCCGGAGTGGTGCCCACTCGTATCCGTAGGGACGCGCTCTTCACGCAGCACGCGGGCGGTGGACCGGAACGAGATGCCCTGCGTGTTGGCGCCGGTAATCATGACCGTTTCCACGACGGGCGGGGAGATCGGGCGCTCCGCGTGCCACCGGAGGATGAAGTTGGCCCCCACGCCGCCCCGAATGTCGTCCGTGTCCACCACGACGTACGTGGAGGCGAGCGGCCCGAGGGCGCGGGTCGTGTCCAGGTAGGCGCGCACAAGCTCGCCCTGGCTGTCGTAGTAGTCGATGGCTGAGAGCGTGAGGGGCACGTCCCGGCTCGTGTTGCGGATGCTAAGGGTCGTCGCCAGGTTCATGGACCGCTGGGCATTCCGGACGTAGATGTGGGAGTAGGCGGGCACGTAGAGCGTCTGGCGCCGGACGCGCGCCGTCGCCACTCCCCGGTTGTCGGACGATGAGGAAGCCGTCGGCAGACTGTCGAGGTGGGAGGCAGGCGGCTCGAGGTGTGTGTCCCGGTCGAAGGGCCCACACGCGCAGAGCGCCCCGACCAGAAAGAAGGCCAGTGGAAGTGTCAGTCGACGAGGCGGAGACGGAAACCGCATGAGGAGAACCTCTCGTCTTCTTGTGAATCCCTCCGAGGCATCGGCCGGTGCGGACCTGCGTTCCACGGAGGCCCTTGGAGGCCTGATTGAGGTCGCCATCAAGGTCCTCCTTTCAGCACTCACGCGCCGGATTGATCCGAAGAATCGTTGTTGTCGGTCCGCCTCTCGCCCCGATACGTTATAGATCCTCATAGATCATCGCCAAACAGGCCCGGCTCTCGCCCGCAGTGGCCGCCGGAATGACGACTCCGTTACGGACGCGCGGCGTACGCCCCAAACTGCCCGGCCCCTCCCGCTGTTGGGAAGCTCGCACTCTGCGTTGAAGAAACGCCCCAACCATGGCCCAATCAGGAGACCGCTCTCCAACGGCACGCCTGGGGCTTCTCGACGCCACCATGGTGGGAATGGGGGCGATGATTGGGGCGGGCATCTTCGTCCTGACGGGACTGGCCGCCGAGATCGCCGGGCCGGCGGCCATCCTGGTCTTTGCGCTCAACGGGGTGGTGACGGTGCTCACGGGCATCTCGTACGCGGAGCTTGCGAGCGCCATTCCGAAGAGCGGCGGCGGGTACGTGTTTGTCCGAGAGGTCTTTTCGGGGCCGACCTCGTTTCTCATGGGGTGGATGCTCTCGTTTGCCTACATGATTGCGGGGGCGCTTTACGCGCTCGGGTTTTCGTCCAACTTCGTCGAGTTCGTCCACCTGTACTGGGCGGGGCTGCCCACAGGGCCCGTGTGGCATATTCTCTACGCCCTGACGGTGGTCGGCCTCTTTGCCCTCCTCAATGCCGTCTCCACCGAGGCCAGCGGGGGGGCGGAAACCGTCGTCACCATCATCAAGATCATCATCCTGCTCGTCTTCGCCGGGTTTGGCGCCTTTGCCGTGGAGGGGAGCAACTTCGAGCCGTTCTTCGCGAGGGACGACTCCTCGGTCGCCATACTGAAGGCGATGGGCCTCACGTTCATTGCCTTTGAGGGCTACGACCTCATTGCCACCGTCACCGAAGAGGTCGAAAATCCGCGGGAGAACATCCCGAAGGCGATCTTTATCAGCCTCGTCGCGACGGTGGCCATTTACCTGATTGTGGTGTGGGTGGCCATCGGCACGCTCGGGGCCGAGAAGCTCGGGCGGGCCGGCGAGACGGGCATTGCGGAGGCCGCCACGAGCTTCATGCCGACGATCCCGCTGCTGGGGGAGGGCGCCGCGCTCATTGTCTTCGGCGCCGTCTTTTCGACGGTGAGTGCCCTCAACGCCGTCGTCATCGCGTCCAGCCGGGTCGTGTTCGCGATGGGGCGGGAGAATCAACTGCCGAATCCCCTCGGCCAGATCAGTGCGCGGTTTGGCACCCCCCTCGCGGCCGTCGTCGTGAGCGCCGCCGTGATGCTCGGAAGCGTGGTCTTCCTGCCCATCGAGCAGGTGGGGCGCGTGTCGAGCCTCTTCTTCCTCGTCTCGTTCGTGGTGGTGAACTGGAGCGTCATCCGCCTGCGCAACCGGCGCCCCAACATGCGCCGCCCCTTCGAGATGCCGTTCTACCCGGCCCTCCCCATCCTCGCCATCGTGCTAAACCTCGTCCTCGCCTACTTCCTGCTCCGCGACGACCCGTACACGCTGGTGCTGGGGCTGGGGTGGATCGCCATTGGCGGTCTCGTGTACGCGGCCCTGCAGTGGCGCCGGACGGAAACGGCGACGGCCGAGGCGTAATCCCTCTCTCATCGATTCCTGCCCCCCATGAGCGTATCCGGAAAAGACCTTCGCATCATTATCGCCGGCGGCGGCGAGGTTGGCTTTCGCACGGCGGAATTTCTCGACGAGCGCGGGCACGACGTGGTCGTCATCGAACGCGACCCCGACCGGTGTCAGGAAATTGCCGACGCGTACGTGGCGACGATCATCGAGGGCGACGCGACCCTGCCCGACATCTTCCAGCAGGCCGGGCCGGAACAGGCCGACGTTCTGGCGGCGATGTCGGACCACCCGCTGACCAACCTCGCCGTGTGCATGATTGGCCAGCGGATGAACCCGGACCTCCACACCGTGATGCGGACCGACGCCGAGACGGGCAACGCCCACGCCGAGCTCGTCGACGCGGTGATCTATCCGCGGCGGGCCAGTGCGCTGCTGGCGGTGAACGCCATTTTGTCCGGGGACGTGCGGTCGCTGGAGCACGCCATGGGGGTGCTCGACATCGCGGAGGTGCGCATTGGGGAGGACGCGCCGGTGGTGGGGAAAGTGCTGGACGAGATTAGCCTCCCCGAGGGCAGTCTCGTGGTGAGCGACGTGGAGGGCGCGCGCGTGGCCCGGGCCGACACGGTGATGAAGGCCGGCCAACGCTACATCGTGGCCGCCGAGCCGGACGTCATCGAGGAGGTGATGCGGCTGCTGCGAGGATAGCCACCCGCCCCCAATCGTCCTGTGACGAGGGCTGGTCCTCGTCCGCACGCCCCTCAAGAGAGAACGGCCAACGGGACGCACCTTGCTTTCTCTTCACATCAGTCTGCCTGGGTGGTCCGTTCGGCCATTTTGGCCGCCTCCTCCCCGTGGCGTACCACGATGATCGGCACGTTGACGGCCTCTACGATCTGTTCCGGCATCGTGCCGAAGAGGACCTCCCGGACCGAGGGCTCGGTCTCGCCCAGCACGGCAAGGTCGTGCCCGCCGGCCCACTCCACGATGGCGTCGGCCGGGCTGTCGGCGGCCACGGAATTGAGCTCCAGCAGGTCCGCTTCGATGCCGGCGCTCCGCATCCTCTCCGCGGCGGGCTCCAGCACGTCCTCGCGCGAGGCGGCGGTCGCCTCGTCCCCGTCAAGTTCGTCCCCTTCAAGAACGTGGAGGAGGGTCACCCGGGCGGTGCCGTCCTGGCAGAGGTCGGCGACGAAGGGGGCGATCTCCCGCACGTTCTGGATCCCGCGCAGTGGCACGAGGACGCGGCGCAACTGCTCCACCGGGCCGGGAATCAGCACGGCGTCGCAGGACTCCTCCACGCTCACCCGACTGATGGTGTCCAGCTCGTCGCCCGTAAACACGAGGCGCGTGGTGACCTCCGCCCCGGCCTCTTCGAACCGCCGCGCCGCCGCGTCGAGCATGTCTTCGGCCTCGGCGCCGAACTGGCCCCGGGCCTGGGCCGGGCTCGTCTGCTCCGGCACCGAAAACCAGCCCAGCAGCACCACCCGGAGCGAGGACAGCACGCGGACGAGGGCCGAGGGAAGGGGCGCCGGCTCCGGCAGTTCGAGGTCGACGAGAATAGAGGAGGGGGCTGAGGGGGAGTCCATCATGACGAGATCTCAGAGATGGTGACGGCACGCGCGTAGAAGAGGTACCATCCTGCCGTGGCGAGCAGGATCCCGCCCCCGATTGCAATCGACAGCAGGTTCATGAAGGCCACGAGCCCGAAGCTCGTGAGGGCGCCGAGAACGGGCACGACCGGATGCCCGGGGCACCGAAAGGTGGGCTGGTACCCGTCGGGGGGCGACTGCCGGAGGACGAGGAGGGCCACGCAGATGAGGCCGTACATGAAGAGGTGCAGCAGCGAGGCGACCTCGGCCAGCACCTCCACGCGCCCGAAGAGGATGAGGGCCACGATGATCCCGCCGGTCAGGAGCAGCGCCACGTGCGGCGTGCGGTACCGCCGGTTGATGCGCTCGACCTGGCTCGGCACGAGGTTGTCCCGGCTCAGGGCGTAGATGGAGCGGGAGGCGCTCAGGATGGAGGCGTTGGCGCTCGAGAGCGTGGCGAGCAGCCCGCCGCCCAGGAGGGCCGCGGCGCCGAACGTGCCGGCGATGCTGCGCCCCACGTTCACGGCGGCCGTCTCGCCCATCTCGGCGAGGGGCTCGCTGCCCAGCAGGCTGGTGCTGATAAAGATCGTGAGCACGTAGAGCGTCCCCACGAGCAGCACGCTTCCAATCATCGACCGGGGCAGGTTTCGGCTTGGGGCCTTGATCTCGCCCGCCACGGTGGCAATCTGCACGAAGCCGAGGTAGGAGGTAAACACCAGCGCCGCGGTGGTCAAGACGGGCATGGTGCCGTACGGGAAGAACGCCTCCGGGGTCTGGGAGCGGCCGAAGATGCCGAGCGCGTCGAGCCCGCCGTGGCCGAGAAAGCCCGCGAGGATGGCGAGCAGGCTGCCCACGATCCAGTTCTGCAGGTCGCCCGTGTTCTCCGTCCCCGTGACGCTGACGCCCGTCAGGAGAACGCCCATGCCGAAGGCCAGGCCCACCACGGGAAGGGGGAGGTTGACGCCCAGCTCGCGGGCCAGGTCGGACAGGTAGTGCCCGAAGCCGATCAGGTAGAACGCCGAGGCGAAGATCAGGCCCAGCCACTGCCCAATGCCGACCATGCAGCCGAGGAGGGTGCCGAGGGCGCGGGAGACGAAGAAGTATCCCCCGCCGCTCTCGGGCATGGCCGTGGCGAGTTCGGACGTGGGCAGGGCCACCAGGAGGGCGATGACGGCCCCGATGGCGAAGGAGAGCATGGCCGCCGGCCCGGCCCTGCCGGCCGCGAGCCCCGGAAACACGAAAATGCCGGCCCCGACCATGGTCCCGGTGCCGATGGCCAGGGCGGGGACCAGCCCGAGCGTGCGCTCCAGTTCGTCCTGATTCGCAGGAGGCTCCGGCATACGATTCGTGGTGGTTGTTGTCGGGATGAGGTCGACCGACGATCCGGTTCACAGTGCCCGGCCGGTTCCCGGCATCGTCAGGCCAGCACGTCCCGGAACGAAATTTCCTCGGCGGCCAGCACGAACACGGTCGGCGGCAGGCCTGCGGTGCGTTCGTGCAGTCGGGTGTAGTACGTCACGTAATCGTCCTCCTCGTCCGGCGTCGCCATGCCCAGAAAGACAATGTCGGCCTCGGCGGAGGTGTCGTGCACGATCTCGTCGAAGATGCGCCCGTCGGCCTCAATCACGTTGAGTGCAGCGCCCGTCTGCAGCTGGTCCAGGATGGGAGCAACCGTTTGGCGCCGCTCTTCGGCCTCCTCATCGTCGGCGGCCACCACGTTGACCCGCACCTGTGCGTTTTGCCACTCCAGGTTTGTCTGCAACAGGTAGGCAAGGATTTTCATGAGGCCCCCATTGCCCTTGAGCCCGCTCCACCACACGTCGATCCGTTCCCGGGTCCCAAAGCCCTGATTGCCCCCGCGGAGGACCGCGACGTTGCGCCGGGCCGCGTACAAGTGTTTGATGAGGGTGCAGAACTGCTCGTGGTGGGTCGGGTCCTCGGTGTGCCCGAGCATGATGGTGTTGGGCTTGAGCACCCCGAGCCCGTAGTCCTCAATGAGCCGCTCGCCGCCCGCGAACGGATCCTCCGCCGTCGTGGTGCGGACGAGGCTCTGCACCCCCCGGCCGCCAAGGTACTCACGGAGGGTGGCCTCCGCGTCCCGCTGCGCCTCGAAGTCCGACGCCTCGCTCGGGGGAAGCACCGTGCCCACCGTCATGAGCGCCTGGTTGTGCGTGAGGGCGCTCGCCAGCTCGATAACGGGCCAGCGCCGCCGGGGCGCGCCCGAGAGCACGAGGATGTGCGGCCGCCAGTTTTTGGGGTCTTGGTCGGCGTTGAGGTGGAGCAGCCCCGCTCGGGTCAGGCTCATCCAGAGGCCCTGCCGCACGTCGCCCCACGTTGCGCGCAGGCTGCGGCGCTGGAGCCAGGCGAAGACGGCAAACACGAACACGATGGCAATGAGCGTCGCCCACCAGTTGATGAGAAACATCACCGCCGTACACCCCGCCGCGCCCAGCAGCGAGAGCGACCAGTGCGCTGTGAACTCGGGCCGGAAGGAGGGACTGTCCAGGAAGGTCTCCACCCCGGCGGCGACGTTGAGCACCGCGTACGTCGTGAGGAAGAACATCGTGAGGACCGGGGCAATGGCGTTGAGGTTGCCCATCATGACGGCGCCCAGGGCGAGCCCCAGCGTGAGGACCGTACCGCCCCGTGGGATGTTCTCCTCACCGGCCCCCTTTCCCAGCCACTTCAGAGACTGGGGAAGGACGCCGTCGAGCGCCAGTGCCTGCAGCACGCGCGGGGCCCCGAGGATCGATCCGATGGCACTGGAGAGCGTGGCGCCCCACACGCCCAGCAAGATGGCGTCGCCCCACCACGCCATCCGCCGCATGATGAGCGTGTCCTCAATCAGCGTGGCGGAGTTGGCCCACAGGCCCAGCAGAAGGGGCAGCGTCATGTAGACGAGGTACCCCACGCCCACGGCCCCGAACGTGCCCCACGGAATGGCCTTGTTGGGATTCTCAAGATCGCCGGACAGGTTGACGCCCGCCATGATGCCGGTCACCGCCGGAAAGAATACGGCGAACACCTCCCAGAAGCCCGCGGCCTGATTGGCGTCTACGGCCCCCCACATCCGAATGTCGGATTGCTCCACCGGGCTGCCCGCCACCAGCGAGACCAGCGAGACCACAATGGCCGCGAGAATGAAGTACTGCGCCTTGATGGCGATATTTGGGGACCCGAGGGCGAGCACCGCCACGAGAATCGTGATGATGAGGCCCACCATTTGAATCCCAGAGAGGCCCAGCACGCTCAGGGTCTGCAGTGCCGGAAACGCGTTGATGACGCTTTCGGCAAACCCAACCGTGTAGAGGGCCACGGAGAGCCCCTGTGCGATGTAGAGCGGAATGCCCACGGCCCCGCCGATCTCGATCCCAAGCGACCGGCTGATCATGTAGTACGCCCCCCCGACGCGCACCCGCTGGTCCGTGGCGATGGCCGCGATCGAGAGCGCCGTGAGGAAGGTAATGCCCGTCGAGATGGTGACGATGAGCAGCGTCCCCAGCAATCCGGCATTGCCGACCACCCACCCGAACCGGAGGTACATGATGACGCCGAGGATCGTCAGGATCGACGGCGTAAACACGCCGCCGAACGTTCCGAGGCCGCCGGGCTTCCCCGACGCCACGACCTCCTCCTGGTCGGCCTCGGCAGAGCGCTGGAGCGAATTGAGGTCGGGTTTCATTGCCGGGAGCGAGTGGTGCGAAAAAATGAGTGTCGGTTCACCTTACGCGAGCGTGCTCCGCACGCCTCCGCGCTACTCTTCCGGAGACGTGGTAAGCCCGACCGTTTCTTTGAGGCGCTTCACGCCCTCCACGGCCCGCACCGAGAGGGTGTTCGGCACGTAGCGGCGCACCATCAGGACCGAGCAGTCGGCCCGGTCGGCCACCACGTCCGGGATGGAGCCGAAGAGCACCTGGCGCAGGCTCCACTCGCGCGAGGCGCCGATAATGGCGAAGTCGTAGTCCGCCTCGGTGAGCGTGGCGTCGATGCCGCCGGTGACGCTGTCGGACTGTCGGACGAGATACTCCACACGGTCGGTGTCGACGAGGCCCTGGACCGTGTCGTCGAGCGCTGCCTTCTCGTCCTCGACGTCCACGTCCTCGCGCACCACCCGAAGCAGATGCACCGTGGCGTCGGTGATGCGGGCAACGCGGACGGCAATTTCGAGACCGAGCTGCGCGTGCAGGCCGCCGCCCCAGGGCAGGAGAATCTGGTCGACGGATTCAAACCCACGGTCCTTGAGCACACCGAGATCCGCCGGCAGGTCCCGCACGATGCGCTGGATGGGACTGTTGTAGATGCGGCCCACGTTGAAGCCGCCCTGCCAGCCCATCAGCAGCATGTCGGACGTCTGGGCCTGCGTCTCGTCGATCAGGCCGCCGAACACGTCGTGGGCGACGTCGATGACGGACTCAATGCCGGTCGCCTCAAGGGGGGGATGGTCCAGGTCGTTTGTTGAGGGGCGAGCTGCTGCCTCCTGGGCCAGGTCGGCAATGGCGCGCTCCAGGGAGGGCCGCTCCGTAAACTGCGCGCGGGCGGACCGGAGCGGGGTTTGCAGGGGCACGTCCACGAGGTGGATGCCGGCCACGTGGCCGCCCTCGGCCCGCCCCGTGGCGATGTACCGGCCCAGTTGCAGGAGGTCGTGCTCGTGCTCGGGGTTGGCCAGTGCCACCGACACGCGACGCGGAGCCTCTGCATTGATGGCACGCTCGGCGGCCGACAGCACCTCCGGCACCTCCACGGCGAACGCGGGCGCCGGGGCCGCGAGGGCGCTCCAGCCCTGCGCCGCCCACTGCTCGCGAAACTCGGGAACCGCGTGCTCGATCTCGACGCGGCTCCGGCCCCAGACGGAATACCAGCCCAGGCTCGCGAGGATGAGTACGACGATGGCGATCTGGGCGAAGGGGCCCGAATACAGAATGATCCCGATACACGCGAGGGCGGCCAGTCCTTGTACAAATGGAAAGCCGGGCGTGCGGTAGGAGGGTTCGTACCAATCCGGCTGCGCCACGCGCAGGGCCACGCACCCCACGTTCAGCGCCGCATAGCTGTAGAGCTGCAGCACGCTGGCAATCTTGGCGAGCTGCTCCAGGCTTTCGATGAACAGGAATGCCAGGGCCAATACGCCCGTCAGCAGGATGGCGCGGTGGGGGGTCAGGAGCGTCTCGTGGATGGCGCTCAGCCAGTTGGGCACCATGCGGTCGCGCGCCATCGCCAGGTTGATGCGCGAGGAGGCCATGATGCTCGCGTTGGCCGACGACACGGTGGCCAGCAGCCCGGCAAAGATGATGGCGCCGGCGCCGATGGGGCCCGCCAGCGTCCGGGCCGCCTGCGTCAGTGGATCGCGCACCTCGCCGATCGTCTCCTGCTCGAAGATGCCGCCAATGACGAGCAGGATCACGACGTAGAGCAGCGTCACGAGCGCCACCGAGCCGATGAGCGTGCGCGGCAGGTTCTTGGCCGGGTCCTTAATTTCCTCGGCCACCGCCGCAATCTTCACGAAGCCCAGGAAGGAGACGAACACGAGGGCCGTCGTGGACGCCACCGGGGCGCCGCCGAAAGGAAAAAACGGCGTGAAGTTGCTCCATTCGATGTAGAAGGCGCCGATGCCACAGAACGCCCCCAGGATCCCCATCAGGGTGAGGACCACGACCACCTGCATCTGGCCCGACTCCTTGGCCCCGTACACGTTGAGGGCCGTGAGCAGAAGGCCCCCGCCGAAGGCGCCCCAGAACGGCGTGAGGGGCAGGAACTGCGACAGGTACTCCCCGAGCCCGAAGAGGTAGAACGAGATGGCGAACGTGAGGCTCAGCCAGATCCCGACGCCCGAGATGGCCCCGAGCGCCGGGCCGAGTGAGCGGGAGACAAAGAAGTAGTCGCCGCCGGAGGTCGGCATCCCCGTGGCCAGCTCGGCCGCACTGGCGGCCGTAATCATGCAGACGATGCCCGCCGCGAGGTAGGAGAAGATGGCGGCCGGCCCGGTGAGCTCCAGGGCCACCCCGGCCAACAAAAAGATGCCGGCTCCGATCATGGTGCCGGCCCCGATGGTGAGCGCGTCCCAAAAGCCGAGCTCGCGGCGGAGATCATCTTGTGCCATGGGCGAGTAGAGAGCGGTTCAGGAACGTAGGGTGATGAAGCGGGGCCCGTTGGGGGACTTCATTGCGGAGGGGGCGTGACGGACGGCAACGGGTGGCGGACCGTCTGACTCCACCTCAACATAGTACGAAGTGACATGGTACGAGGTGAACCGAGCCCAATCAATTCCCTCTTGCGCACAACCGCCAGTTTCCTGGGCTCAGTCCGGAGCCGTTCTCACAGGGTCGAGAGGGAGTCGAAGAATTTCTCTGACGCGGCGAGGATGTTGATGTCAGGACTCATCGGTCGGACGGGCGCTTCTGCCGGCCTGCGAAGAGATGTAGTTCATCAGTCGCTTTGCTCGTGTCTCGGCTCCGCTTCGTTACGCTCGGAATGACGCATCCGGAAGGTTCTTTTGCGTGTCTACTCAGTCAGGCCAATGCGGATTCCCGCCCCGAGTCGCGCACGAACATGCAGGTCGAGTCCGTCTGGTCGACCCGGCGGCGGATCGTGTCGAAGTCCGGGTCGGGCTGGAGGCCGAAGATGTTTAGGTCGGCCTGTGGGGCGGCCTCGATGTAGGCGTCGAAGGGCTCCGTGCCCACCACGGCGGTGGAGTCTGGAAAGCGGCCCAGGTCGATCAGTTTCTCCAAGAAGTCCTGCGCTTTGCCCTGCTGGTCGGGGGCGGCGACGGCCGTGACGAGCCGCATCTGCGCGTCCCAGTTCTGCGACAGCTTGTAGCCGGTGAGGAGGGCGAGGTCGAGGTTGCCAATCTCCATCGAGATGCGCCAGTCCGGGCTCCGGTCGCGGATCCAGACGTTGATGGTCTGGCGCGGGCCCAAGGCGGCCCGCGGGTGCGGCGCGTAGAGCAGTGTGCCCACGTTCTCCCGGTCCGCCTCCGCGATGACGTGGCGGTAATCCGCCTCCCGCTCGGGCGAGGTCGGCATCCGCAGAAACACGATGTTCGGGCGGAAGAAGGCCCCGCGGAGCGCCTGCATGCCCGCCCGCAGCCCCTCGGCAAAGCCTCCGGCATCGATGATCGTGGCAGCGGCAAAGATATCGCGTTCGCGAAAGGCCGCGGTGAGCGTGTCGAGCTGATCGGTCAGCACGTCGGGGCGTCCGTCCGGGCTCAGGCCCACGATTTTCACCGAGCCCTGCGGGGCGGTGAGGTCTTGTAATGTGAGAAACGAGCCGCGGAGGGTGCTGCTCTGCTCCACCGGCACCAGCAGGTTCGGCTTCCAGGCCCGCTCCTGCATCGTGGGCAGTTCGGTTACCTTCTTGGCCGCCCACTCCGCGAGCGCCACGAACATGCCGCTGCGTACGTCCTCGAAGGGGGCATCCAGCTGCCGGTGCGCCAGGACGGCGTAGAACCCGAGCGTGACAACGAGCGCGACGACGCTGATCGTGGGGTTGATGATGAACATCGCCAGCAGGGACCCGGCGAGGCCGAGGAACGACACCCAGATGGGGATGCGGAGGCGGGGGCGAAAGCTCACGAGGCCGAGGCCCTGCTCGATGAGCACCGCCGCACAGATCATCGCGTAGGTGACGAGGAAGAACATGGTGATAAGCAGCGCAATGGCGTTCAGGTCGCGCACCAGGAGCGAGGCGAAGATGATGGCCCCCGTCACCATCATCGAGTGGCGCGGCTCGCCGTCGGGGGCGAGGTGGGCGAGCCAGTCCGCTTTGGGCACGACCCGGTGGGCGCCCATCGCCTGCAGGATGCGCCCCGCCCCCACCAACGAGGCGAGGGCCGAGGAGAAGGTTGCGCCCAGCAGGCCCGCCAGGACCGCCGGGGGCCAGTACGCCTTGTCCACCATCACCGTGTAGCTGCTCACCATCTCCTCGGGCGTGGCCGATAGGGCAAGCCAGACCGCCAGCAGCACGTAAATCACGAACGATACGCCGACGGCCGCTAGGGTGCCCACCGGAATACTGCGCTTCGGGTCCTCGAGGTCACCGCTCATATTCGCCCCGGCCATGATGCCCGTCGTGGCGGGAAAGAAGACGGCGAAGACGATCCAGAATGAGTTGGGCCGGGTCGGGTCCGCGGGCGTGCCCGTGAAATCGCCCCAGAGCTGGACCGCGCCGAGGCCGTACTGCATCGACCCGGTGGCGGCCGCCGCGGCGATGGAGACGAGCGAGGCGCCGATGAGGGCCAAAATGAGGTACTGCACGCGGATCGCGAAGTCGGCGCTTACATACGCGATCCCGTATAGGACCGCAAACGTGGCGATGTCAACGAGGAGGGCCGGATGGCTCGGGAAGACGAAGAGCCAGCCTTCGCGGAAGCCGAAGATGTACATCGTCACCGCGAGGGCCTGCGAGAGGTACCGGGGGATGCCGACGCTGCCGCCCACTTCTAGCCCCAGCGACTGGGCAATGACCGCGTATGCCCCGCCCGCCCCGATGCGGATGTTCGTCGTGATGGACGACATCGCGAGGGCGGTGCAGAGCGTGATCGCAAACCCAAGGGTGATGATTAGCAGTCCCCCGAGCAGCCCTGCGTTCCCAATAATCCATCCCTCCCGGAGGTACATGATCACCCCGAGAATTGTGAGCACCGTGGGGGTAAACACGCCGCCGAACGTGCCAAACTTCTTGCGTCCCGAGATGGGCGCCTCCTCCGGCGTCATGCTTGCATCCATCTCGGCGGTGTCGTCGGGGGCCGCCGCACAGAAGGGCTGGCGCCGCCTCCGGTCGCCGTCAGCCGGTCTCCGTCGCGTCGGCGGTTTCGTCGTCGGACGGTTCCGGAGACGACTCTTCGACCTCCAGAATCCCGTCGCCCTCCGTCTGCTCGACCTCCGGGGTCTTGTGGTCGCGCGTGTCTGCGCCCGCCCCGACGAGGGCGAGGAGCCGGTCTTGGGGGCGCAGCCGAAACTGGCTCGTCTCCGACACGATCTCCAACGTGTCGTTTTCGCGCAGGATGAAGAGCGGGATGACGGACTCGTCCTCGTACTCGTTCGACAGGTCCTCGTGGCTGTAGTACTCCTGCGTCTCGTCTGACGTCTCGTCGCTCAGCGTGAGCACCTCGATGGTGTCGCCCCGATTCAGGCAGGCCTTCAGCAACTGGTAGCTGGTGTCCTCTCCGAAGAGTGGGCGGCCGCGAAGGTGGCCGGGCATCACGCCCTCCCCGCCGTGTCGGCTGTCGGGCTGCGCGGCGAGCTGGTAAATGTCGGTGCTCTCGAAGACCTCCGAAAAGTGGAGGGCCGTGAGCGACGCGACCTCGTCGTTCGGGATCGTGATGAGCAGGTGCCCAATCCCGCTGAGGGTGATCTCGTCGACGATGTTTTCCGACAGCGCGTTGCCCTGGTGCGCCGTGAGGCCCTCCTCGCGGGCCGACCGGACGTGAACCGGGTTGTTGTCGAGCAGGGCGACAGAGTAGCCGAGCTCCTGCACGTGCCGGGCCACCGTGCGCACCCAGGGCGCCGCCCCCACGAAGAGGAGGCCGTTCGGGTTCGGCTCGGCCAGGTCGAGCCACCGGGCGAGGGGGGCGAGCGTGAGGCCGTAGATGGCCACCGTGCCGACGATCACGGCAAAGATGACCGGCACCATCCCGTCCACCGCCCCCGGGTAGACAGGGCGCAGCTGATACGCAAAGAGCGACGCCACGGCCGCGGCCACGATGCCTCGCGGGGCCAGCCACGACAGGAACGCCTTTTCTTCCCACTCCAGGTTCGACCCGAAGGAGGAGACGAAGACGGCGAGCGGGCGTACGATCACGACCAGAAGGCCGAGGAAGATGAGCACCCGCAGGTCGATGTACTCCAGGGCGCTCATCTCCAACCGGGCGCTCAGAAGCACAAAGAGCGACCCGATGAGCAGCACCTGCAGGTTCTCTTTAAACTCGATGATGCGCTGCACGGACACGTACGGCTGGTTGGCCAGGGCGATGCCCATGAGCGTCGTGGCGAGCAGGCCGGACTCGTGCTGCAGCACGTTGGCGACGACGAAGGCCACGACCACCACCATCAGGGTGACGGGGTTCCGGAGAAAGTCCGGCACCATGCGCCGCCGCAGGATCACCACGAGCAGCATGGTGGCCACCACGCTGATGCCCAGGGCCACGAAGATCTCGAGGCCGAGCCCGATCGCGACGTGCTCGGCGGCGGCCGAGGTGCCGGCGCCCGCCCGGGCCGGGTCGTTCATCAGGATCAGGGTCTCGAGGACCAGCACGGCCAAAATGGCCCCCACCGGGTCGATCGTGATGCCCTCCCATTTGGCAATGGTGCCGACGCGGCCTTTGGGCCGGACGTGGCGCAGAAGGGGGACGACGACCGTCGGCCCCGTTACCGTCAGGATGGCCCCGATGAGCACGGACAGTCCCACATCGAACTCCAGGATGTAGTAGGCCCCGGCCGCCCCGAGGCCCCACGTGAGCAGCACCCCGATCGTGATGAGGTTGAAGACCGTACTGCCCACCTCCCGCAGCTCGGAGAGCCGGAGGCTCAGCCCGCCCTCGAACAAAATAATTCCGATGGACAGGGAGACGAAGGCGAACAGCCAGTCCCCGCGGAGGGACTGCGGGTCGAGCACCCCCAGCACCGGGCCGGCGAGGAAGCCCACCAGGAGCAGCAGCAGAATGGAGGGCAGCCGAAACCGCCACGCGGCCCACTGTGCCCCGATGCCCAGCATGACGACGACGGTAATGTTGAGGAGAATGGATTCAGGCACGGCCTGGAGGGCGTCGGCGAGAAAAACGCGAGCTCGGAGCGTCCGGAAGCGTAGGGTCTGGCACAGCTCGTTGACCGGTCGCAACCCGGCGCCCCGATCATCCGGAGCGGGGGAAAAGCCGGCGACCTAGTGCAAACAAAAAGGGACGGACGTACACACTACTGACGAAGCGCGTGTGTGTCCCCTCGCGCCCGCGGGCTGCCTATTGGGCGGCGCCGCTCGGGCGAACGCCACAGAGCCTCCGAAGAAATTTCGCAGCGAACGGACGTGGAAGCGCTTGCGGTTCGGCGTGGTCCCCGCTTTTATGAGCACACCGCGTCCTTTTTTACAAGCTGTTTCTTCTTTTCCCATGGAAGGCTCGAACGCAACCCCGCAGGCGAACGGCCAGGCCGAATCGTCCGACGGCTTCTTCGGCGAGGTGAATCAGATGTTTGACGAAGCCGCCGCCCGGACCGATCATCCACGCGGCGTGCTCCACCAGATCCGGGCCTGCGACAACATCATCCGGTTCGAGTTTCCGATCGAGCGGGACGACGGCAGCATTCAGGTCATCCGGGGCTACCGGGGAGAGCACAGCCACCACATGCAGCCCACGAAGGGCGGCATCCGCTACGCCCCCAGCGTGAACGTGGACGAGGTGATGGCCCTCTCGGCCCTCATGAGCTACAAGTGCGCCATCGTGGACGTCCCGTTTGGCGGGGCCAAGGGCGGGGTGTGCATCGACGCGCGCAACTACTCGACGACGGAGCTGGAACGCATCACGCGCCGGTACACCTTCGAGCTCGAGCGAAAAGACTTCATCGGCCCCGGAACGGACGTGCCGGCCCCCGACTACGGCACGGGGCCGCAGGAGATGGCGTGGATCATGGACACCTACAACCAGATCGGCGACGAGGACCTCAACGCCCTGGCGTGCGTCACCGGAAAGCCGGTGGGGCAGGGCGGTGTGCGGGGCCGTACGGAAGCGACCGGGCGCGGGGTCTACTACGGCATCCGCGAGGCGTGCGGGTACCCGGAAGACATGACGCGCCTTGGTCTGGAGCCGGGGCTGGAGGGGAAGAGCGTCGTCATTCAGGGGCTGGGGAACGTCGGCTACCACGCCGCCCGGTTTCTGGAAGACGGCGGGGCCAAAATCGTAGGCATCGCCGAAATTGAAGGCGCCATTCACGACCCGGACGGGCTCGACGTGGACGACGTGGTGGCCCACCGCGAAGAGACAGGGTCGATCCTGGGCTTCGCCGACGCCGAAAACATCGAGACCTCCGCGGCAGCGCTCGAACTCCCCTGCGACATCCTGATTCCCGCGGCGCTGGAGGGAGTCATCACCGCCGACAACGCCCCGGACATCCAGGCGAGCATCATTGCGGAGGCGGCCAATGGCCCCGTCACCTCCGAGGCCGACGAGATTCTTCAGGCGAAGAACGCCATGATCATTCCGGACGTCTACCTCAACGCGGGGGGCGTCACGGTGTCGTACTTCGAGTGGCTCCGGAATCTCTCTCACGTCCGGCACGGGCGCATGAGCCGCCGCTTCGAAGAGCGCAACGCGGAGCGCATCCTCCGGGCCGTGGACGAGCTGACCGCGGAGGACTTCAGCGAAGACCTCCTGGAGTCGCTCATTGAGCAGGTCGGCTTCGGGGCCGGCGAGCGGGACCTCGTGCACTCGGGACTGGAAGACACCATGAGCCACGCCTACGATGAGATCCGGGCCATCCGTGAGAAGAAGGGGGTCGACACGCGCACGGCAGCTTTCGTGAGCGCCATCGACAAGATTGCGAGCTCCTACGACCAGATGGGCATCTTTCCGTAGTGCCGGGCACGATTCCGGTCACCACGACGGAGACGAAAGATCCGTTAAGGGTTGCTTGGTAAATCGTGACAACCGCGCTATATTGGGGATAGCCTCCACGATGGACTCCCAACCTCACGGCGTCTCCTGCCAGGCAGACGGTTCGGTGTCTCGTCGGTCTCCTCGTCGCGGTCGGGCTCGTCGGTACACCGGGGGCCCGGGCCCAGCTCCCGTCCAACGAGCTGGGGGGCACGTGGAGAATGGTGCCGCAGGAGCTGGTCTACCCGGACTCGGTCGTGGACCAGAGCGGCAGCTGGGGGGCCAACGTTAAAATTCTGAACTCGACCCACTTCGCCTGGGGGCGAGAGACGGAGGATGTGGAATCGGTGCTCGCGGGGGGCGGGCGCTACGAGTACCACCCGGAGCGCGGCGTGTGCGTCGAGCACATTCAGTGCCACTCGGACCCCTCGGTGAATGGGGGCACCCTTCGCTTCGAGGCCCGGGTGGAGGGGGGCCTGGTACCACATCGGAGAGAGGGGGGACGACAAGCTGCGCGAGGTGTGGAGGCGGGTCGCTCCAAGACAGGCCCAGGCCGAGCTTCGAAACGACACGACGGAAGGCGAGGGAACGGCCGTACCGGTAACTGTCCATCAGTTCGGAAAGGAAGGGCGGGCCGGTAGGGGCGGTAGGGGCGGTAGGGCACGCTACGATGCAAGGACCGACCCTCTTGTCGGTCTTGCGGATGGGGGGCTCGGCCGGAGCGCGTCGCAGTCGGAGGCATCCCGGAGGCACCGGGGCGAAGCCTTTGGGGTTTTCTCGCCACAGGCCGTATCCTGAGGAGCGTCCGCTAAAAATCCAGCGCTTCGGGCGGGGAACGCCCCTCTGTTCGTGTGTTCTACGTCGCTTTCGACCGTTGTGATGTCCGTCCGCCTCGCGCTCAGTGTTGCCGCCGCACTCGTCCTGTCCCTGACCGCCTGCTCGACCGACGCCCCCATGACCACAACCTCCCCCGACGGCGGCCTCACCATTGGCGTTGAGTTGCAGGACGGGCGTCCTTACTACCACGTGGCGGCCGACGGCGACTCGCTCGTCGCGGCCTCGCCCCTCGGCTTCGAGCTAGACGGGGAGGCGCCCCTGCGCGACGGGTTTGAGGTGGCCGGGACGACCCGGCGCACGGTGGACACGTCGTGGACGCCCGTGTGGGGCACACAGGACTCGGTGCGCAACCACTTTTCCGAACGCACAATTCGACTGCGGGAGACCGACGCGCCGAAGCGGCGGCTGACCCTCGTCCTGCGGGCGTACAACGACGGGGTGGCGTTCCGCTACCGCTGGCCCGAACAGCCCGCCCTCGACGCCCTCCGCATCGCGTCGGAGGAGACGCAGTTCCGCCTCACGGCGGACCACACCGCCTGGTGGATTCCCGACGACTACGACAACTACGAGTGGGTCTACCGCGAGACGCCACTCAGCGCCATCCGCGACAGTGCCTCAAAAATCAGCTACAACTCGTACCTCGAAGAGGTGGACGGGGGCGCGCCCGACACGAGCGAGAAGGAGGCTGCCCCCGGCACCGTCAACCCGCCGCTCACGCTGCGCAGCCCGGACGAGACGCGGTACCTTGCCCTCCACGAGGCCGCCCTCACCGACTACTCGAGCATGACACTGCGGGCCGACGCCGAGACGCCCACCACCCTGCACACCAACCTCGTGCCCTGGCCCGACGGCGTGAAGGTGAAGGCGCGCGTGCCCCACCAGACGCCCTGGCGCGTGATTCAGGTGGCCGACCGACCCGGCGGGCTGATCGAGTCGCACATTCTGCAGAACCTCAACGAGCCCTCGAAGATCGAGGACCCCTCCTGGATCGAGCCGATGACGTACGTCGGCATCTGGTGGGGCATGCACATCGACAAATACTCGTGGGGCCGCAACGGCGTCCACGGCGCCACCACTGAGCGGACGAAGCGGTACATGGACTTCGCCGCCGAGCACGACATCGACGGCGTGCTGGTGGAGGGCTGGAACCTCGGATGGGAGACCTGGCTTGGGGGCGACGAGTTCAACTTCACCGAGTCGTACCCCGACTTCGACCTCCAGGAGGTCGTGGACTACGGCGAGGAGCGAGGGGTGGCGCTCGTGGGCCACCACGAGACCGGGGGCGACATTCCCGCCTACGAGCGTCAGCTGGACGACGCCTTTGCGCTGTACGACTCGGTGGGCGTGCCTGCCGTGAAGACCGGCTACGCGGGCCCCATCCGGCCCGAGGGCGTGCACCACCACGGCCAGCAGATGGTCAACCACTACCGACGGGTCGTGAAAACCGCCGCCGAGCACGAAATTGTGCTGGACGTGCACGAGCCGGTCATGGGCACGGGCATCGAGCGCACCTGGCCCAACATGATGACGCGGGAGGGCGTGCGCGGCATGGAGTACAACGCGTGGGCCGAGCCGAGCCCGCCGTCGCACACCGTAACCCTGCCCTTCACGCGCATGCTGGCGGGGCCCCTCGACTACACGCCCGGCGTCTTCAACCTCACCCCCGAGGAGACGATGCCGGACCACCGCGTGCTCACCACGCTGTCGAAGCAGCTGGCGAACATGGTCGTGCTCTACAGCCCGGTGCAGATGGCGGCCGACCTCGTCGAGAACTACGAGGGCGAAGAGGCCGTCGCGTTCATCGAGCGCGTCCCCGCGGACTGGGCGGAGAGCCACGTCCTCGACGCCCGCATCGGCGAGCACATCTCCATCGCCCGCCAGGCGGCGGAGGGGGAGGCCTGGTACATCGGGACGACCACAAACGAGGAGGCGCGAACCGTCGAGGTCCCGCTCGATGTCCTCGATGACGGACAGGCCTACGTGGCCCACGTCTTCGAAGACGCCCCCGACGCCGACTACCGAGAAACCCCCCACGCCTACCGCATTCGCCGCGGCCTCGTCACGGCGTCCGATACGATTGAGGCCGATCTGGCGCGGGGCGGGGGGCAGGCGGTGATCCTAGAGCCCGCGACGGAGGGCCAGCAGGAAGAGTACGACGCGCTGGAGTAGGGGAGATTTCGTATTGCGTCGGGAAGACAGTCGCGCAGTACGCACCACGCAATACGCACCACAGACGCGTTGTCCGTTCTGCCGCGCCGCTGTAGTGCTCCTTCCAGCCCTCGATGCTCTCCTCGGAAATATTTTCGATCTCGCTGGCGATGTCTTCGATCGAGGAGCGGATGCCGTCTAGCTCCTGCTTTACCATCTCCTGATTTTCCTCCTCGGGCAGGTCCATGTTGATGGCGGCGAGCTTGTTTTTGAGCACGTCGGACAGCATCTGCTGAATCTCGCGGATGGACTGTCGGCGCACCTGGCGCTGGCGCCGCCGCACGGCCCAGAAAATGAATCCGTGCACGACGCCGATGCCGACGGCAATGACCGCGATCAACCGCCAGAAGACCGGGCCGGACGGGCCGGAGGCGTACCCGATGCCGAGGATGATGCCGAGGCCCGCGGCACTGAGCCAGAGTTCGATGTGCTTGACGAAAGAGGACGGCAGTCGCTCCAACATGACGAGGGCACAGAAATTGAGCAAAGCGATGTCGCGGTGCGCAACACTGTCCCGCAGATTCTCGGCCATCGTTGCGGCACGACAGGGGAGGGGCCCGAACGGAGAGGCCGAAGCGGCCCCGTCCCCGAGGCAGACGTCGCCAGTCGGAGGGGAGCGAGTTGTAATACCGAGGGGGCCGCGGGGCAGCGAGGCGGGAGGGGGACACCTGTCGGCCAGACGACCATCTGGCCAAAAGGGACGGGCAAGGTGGGATCAATACTTTAGGCCGAAGGAGACAAACAGGCGGCGCCCCGGCAGGGTGCGTCGGACCGGGGCGGGGCCCGCACCGGTCGGGTCGAGGCTCCAATCAAACGCATTGTGGCGGTCGAATACGTTCACGAGGTTCAGCCGAGCCTCGAGGGTGAAGGTACGGAGACGGGTCTCCGCCGAGAGGCCGAGGTCGAGGCGCGAGAAGGGTGAAAGGACCTGGTTGCCGGGCCGAGTCAGGTCGTATGAGAGATCACGGGTGTCTCCCGCGAGGGCGAGGTAATCGTAGTAGGCGCGCCGCAGGGCCCACGGACGCTCCCAGGTGCCCTGCCAGTGGGCATGGGCCTCAAGGCCTTCGGCGAGCGACACGTCGAGGTCGGTGGTGAGACGGACCGGTTGGGACCACGGGGCCGGGACCGACCGGCCGCCAAATCGGCCCGGGTAGCGGCGCGTCACGCGGCTCCACTCGGCACTGGCACTTGCCGAAACGCGTTCGCCCTGACGCTGCACGTGAACGGCCCCGCCGTAGGCACGCCCACGGCCTGCGGCCATGAAAGCAGACTGGTCCCCGAATCGACGAACGTCCCCCGACGTGCTGCCGATCGGAGAGTGCACGAGTCCGGTGTAGTCAATGTGGAGGGTGCGCGGTTGCCACTTGTGATACAACTCGAGGCGAGCCGTCCACGGGTCTGAGGGCGTAAGCAGGACGGATCCGGCGGTGTGGAGCGCCCGCGGCGGGGCGAGGGACCGGTCGATGGGCAACCAGAACTGCACCGATGGCACGACGGACGTGGGACCAGTGCCACTGATTTCGGACTGCATCATGTACTGCCGGTAGAGGCCGCCGGCCAGGCGCACGGCCACCCCGCCCAGCGGGGTGGAGGCCCGGTCGTACCGCAGGGAGAGCCGCGGCTCGGCGTAGACGGTGCGCCGCGGTGCGACGTACGTGAGGCGCGTGCCGGCAGTGGCGGTCCAACGGAGCCCGAGCGACGTCTCGGCCTCCAGGTAGCTCCCCATCTGCCAGGCGCTCGTCTCGTGCGCGATGGCCCCGAGGAACTGATTTCGTGTCCGAAACGCGCCGCGGTGATGACGAGGCTCCAAGGCGGCTCGGAGGCGGACATTCGGGGTCAGGCTCGCGTCGGCCTCGATCCGAAGTCCCCATTCTTCGATTTCGTTTCCCTCTCCCGAATGAGGGCCCGCCCGCAGGTCGAATGACGGAGGGGTGAGTGTGCCTCCCTCCTGCACGGTTGAGTCTCGAAATCCGTAGAGCGACTCGGCGTCGTGGCGGCTTCCCCAAAGCTGGGCGCTCCCCGTGACACGACTCCCCACGACCCACTCGTATCGACCCTGAAGGGCCGTATTGGTCCAGTTGTACCGTTCACGGGAGAGCAAGCGGCGATCCTGACCCTCTGGAGTCGACAACGTCGTCGCCACGTCTGTACTGAGCCGGGTGGAGCCGTGATGCCCCGACACGTACAGCTCCTGGAAGGGCGTCAGTTCCTGCCGGACCGCCGCGTGGAGGTCGGAAAACTGAGCGTGCGGCGCCTGAACCTGGTTCGATGACGATTGGAGTCCGTTCGTGCCTCCGGGCCACGTGGCGGTGAGAATAGGATCGAGGGCCGTGCGCGAGTTGAGGAGGCGCCGCAGCGAGGGGGTGCGGTAAATGTCCCACAGACTTCGGCGAGCGGCCACCATGGCGCGACCGGTTCTCGTCCCCGACTCATTCCAGCTGGCCTCAGCCCGCCCATTTGCACTGACGGGGTCGAGGGTGGCCGCGGCGTAGGCCGTACCGGAGCGGGACAGATCGTGGGTGGCCTCCAGCACGCCGGCGGTGTAACTACCCTGGGCCACGCCGAAACCGGTCTTGTGAACCGTCATTCGCTCCAGGGCTTGTGGGCTGAAGGCGCCCAACAGACCGCCCAAGCTAACGGGCTCCCGCACGGGGGTCCCATCGAGCAAGGTGACTTGCTCCCCGCCGTCGCCGCCCTGAATGTTGAGCTCGGCAAGCGGACGATTGAGCGACACCCCTACACGTTGGCCGGCGGCACGAATCACGTCCGGGGTGCCCGCACTGGAAAGGCGCCTGAGCCCAGACGCATTTACGGCGGACTTGCCGAGGCGGGCGGAGGGCAGGCGCCGCTGCAGGCCGTCCACGACGATGGGCTCGGTGTCCAGCACCCGCCGCGAGAGGGACACTCGGATCGTATCACGACCGTCGGGAGGAACCCGCACGCTGTCGACGGCCGTGCGGTAGCCGACGTACGTCACGACGAGGCGGTGCTTGCCAGCTAGGACGGGAGCCACAGTAAACCGCCCAGCCTGATTCGTGGCTGTTCCCGTCCCGGCGTCGGCGAGGAGGACGTTGGCGTTCGGGAGGGGCTCCCCGGTGGCCGCGTCCACCACCCGGCCGGCGACGCGGCCCACGGGCGGGGCTGTCCGGCGCGACTCGACGAGAAGGTAGCTGCCGCTGGCCGTGCGGAGGTAATCGACGCCCGTCCCGCTAAGGATGCAGGAGAGCAGGGTCTCCACCGGCACCTGCTGCGAGCGGCAGTAGACCGAGCGGCCCTTGACGAGGTCCGTCGAGTAGGCGAGGTCGGCGTTGGTGTGGGCCACGAACCGCTGCAGGGCGGTCTTGAGGGGGACGTCGCGGAGGGCAATCGTGTACGTGGCGGCCGAATGGGTCGAGTCTGGCGCCTGGGCCTGCACCGGCGCCGCTCCGGCGAAGAGAAGCCCAAGAACCAGACACAGCCCTGGTGTGCTCCACCAAGCAGGGGGAGGAGACAACCCCGAAGTAACAAATGAAGTGAAGCCACCTTGCATTATGGGAATTAGCTGGTTGCGCAAGGGCGGGCGAGAAGGGGCTACTCAGTCCCGAACCAGCTCGTATCCCTGGCTCGTCTCGCGGTAGGTGAGGCCCTGTACGATGCAAACGTCGCGGAGCACGTCCTCCAGGCGAGCATCTCGGGCGTAGTGGAGCGTCATCGTGTCGGTCTTGGCCGCAGGCACCCTAAGGCGGAGCGACACGCCGAAGCGGAGCTCCAACTCGCGCAAAATGGCCGGGAGCGACGCCTCCGCCAGTCCGAAGCCGCCGGTCCGCCAGGCCTGCACGTACTTGAGGTCGGTGGGGGTCGGGGCGCTCGGGGGGGCGTTCCGCCCGGACACTCGGCTCGCCTCGCCGCGCTCATCGAGCACGACCGCTCCGGTCTCCGAGGAGGTTCCCGCGACCCGTACTTCGCCGCTGGCAACGGCCACGCGGGTCTCCGGTGTGTCGTCCTGCGGACGGGCATGAACGTGAAATTCGGTCCCGAGCACCTCCACCTGGGCGTTTGGAGTCTCGACCCGGAAGGGCCGGTCCCCGTCCACAACGGAGAAGAAGGCCTCCCCTTCCAGCCGAACCTCGCGGGCGGAGGCCTCTACCAGTGGAAGCGTGGAGAAGCCCCGCGCATATTCGATCGTCGTGCCGCCGTTCAACTCGACGGTCGAGCCGTCCGGCAGGGCGACGGAGGTGCGCTCCCCGGCCGCCGCGGTTACGGAGGCCGGCTGGCTCCACCACAGGGCACCGCCCCCGACGAGACAGAGCACGAGCGCCGCGACCGTTAGGACCTGCGTCCGGCGCGGGCGCCAACCGGCTGCGGAGCCCGGAGCCCGAGCGGGGCGGTCGTGGGCCCGGCGCGACGGGGAGGACGTGTCGGAGGGCCCCCCCTCCGCGTCGGCAGCGTTGAGGTCGAGGCGGCCGGCAAGCTGGTCCCATTCCTCATCTACGTTGTACGCATCGGCCCGCTCATCGTCGGTGCGCTGTAGGAGGCGCCAGATGCGTTCATCGTCCTGCTTCTCGTCGCCACCGTCGGCCGGGTCGTCAGAATGGGAAGAAAGCGAGGGCATATCCATGGGCGATCGGGAAGCCATCAAGGGGCAAATAGTGACGTCTGCGTCCGTCTCTCGTTCAGAGCGCGGAGTCACGGCTCGGACCGTACATCTGGACGGTATTCACCAAGACGCTCGCGCAGGGTACGCATGGCCCGGACGATGTGGTTGTTGACCGTGTTTGGCGACACGTCCATGATCTCGGCGATCTCGTCGTGACTGAGGTCCTTCTGCCGGCGCAGCGTCAATGCCTCACGCTGCCGGTCGGGCAGTTCTGCGATCCATCGTTCGAGCAGGGACCGAAGCAGATCGGCGTCGAGGGTCTCGTCCGGAGCGGGCGGGGAGGCATCGGGATGGGCGTCCCGCACGTCCTGCTCATTATCGCGGCGTACCGCCTCGTCGCGCTGATGGTTGTACACGCGATTTCGGGCCATCTGGAAAACGTAGGCCCGAAGCGAGTCGACCGTGTCCATCCGGTCGCGAATCGACCAGAGCTTCGCAAATGTGTCCTGCGTGATGTCGTGGGCGAGAGCCTCATCCTGCACCATGCCGCACACGAAGCGAAAGACCGGTTCGGAGAGCCGCCGAAAAATGCGCTCGAAGGCCGCCTCGTCACCCGTCCCAAGACGGTTCCGCAAGACGTCGAAGGAGAGCTCGTCGTCTTCCGGGGGCGAAGCACCCGCCCGCGGCGCAGCGCCGGGCCGGGGCGTCGAATCCTCAGACGAGGAGGGAGGCATCGTCATCGGAAGGGCGAAACAGCAATGGATGAAGAACCACCGAGAGGAACTCGTCGATCACAAATCGTCCGACCCAATAAGCACGTCTATAAGCATTCGTTAGACCCGTACGATCTTAATTACAACCACCCACAGCAATGAAAATAATGTAACAAGACTTCTCTTCGTAGACGAGAGCACACCAAGACGCCGATTCTCCTCCCACTCCGTGAGCTTCGATCATAAAAAACGCCGGATCTCACCCCCTACGTGAGGGAGGAGATCCGGCGTGGCCACAGGTCGATGGGGGTCTTCTCCTTGAAGGAGAAGAAGGCCCGTGGAACATTGGTCAATGTACGTGAAAGCGCCTTTAGTAGCCGCCGCTTCCCCCGCTGGAGCCCACGTCACCCTGAGAGACGATGTTCTGCAGGTTGGCGGCACTCCCGTGCACGTTCACGTAGATGCCGTCGCTGTTGAAAGCGTCGTTCGGCACAATTTGGCTGCCTCGCGCCGCGGGATCGGACCCGTCCACCGGGCTCAGGTACGCCTGAATGGCTCCCCCTGAGCCGTAGATGTGGGCCGGGTGGGAAACGGTGGCCTCCTGAAGCGATCCCTGCGTCGGTCCATCCTCAAAATCGCCGTCGCCATCCGGGTCGAGCCGGACAGTGACGAGGGTCTGATCGGCTGTGAGCTCCAGAAGCTGCAACTGACCGGGCACGCCGTTCGAAAAGGCGCCGTTGTTGGACTGGGCGGTCAGCTCTTTCGTGTTCGTCGTCGGGTTATTGACCAGCGAGAGTCCAGCCCCGAGTGTGCCATTCTCAGATCCGATTTGGAGCTTCTGGCCCTCAACGGTCGTGACGCTCTCGCGCCCCTCCAGGTCGCTGGCGGTGAGCACCTCCCCCTGCACGACGTGGAAGTTCAAGAGGTCCCGAAGAAGGTCCGGGTTGTTGGTCAGGCTTTCCACGTCGACGTTGTCGAACGCCGGATTGGCCGGGGCAAAGACCGTAAAGGTGGCATTCTCATTGCCAAGGATTTCGGCGAGATCCCGCGGCCTGGAGCGCGGAGGCGAGGGTGCCAAGGTCGTTGTCGTTACTGACAACCTGGATTATTGAGAATTGCGGGTTCGTCGTCCATTGGACGCAGGAATGCAGTGACACAGGAATGCAGTAACGAAAGTGATCGGAAGCAGGCCCGTCGGTCCGAGAGGACGCACGGGGTAGAAACACGAGCAGGCAAAGGGCCCCCCCGACACGTAGTCGGACGGTCCCTTTGCCGGTTCGTGTGGTACATGATGCCAGGCGGGGATGCACTGTTATCCCTTGGTATTAGCATCCCTTAGTATCCGCCGCCGCCCCCACCTCCACCGCCGCCCCCGCCGCTCCCGTCGCCGCCACTGGCATTGGCGCCGATGTTGCCTTGGGCGACGACATTGCCAAGCTTCGCGGCACTCTGGTGAACGTTAACGTAGCCGTCGAAGCTCGTCAGATTGTCGTAAGAGCGGTCGACGAGCTTGCTGCTCCGAGCCGCAGAGTCGGTGCCGTCAACAGGGCTGAGGTAGATTTCGATGCCCCCTCCCGATCCGGCGGCGCCGTTGTGGATGTGCGCCGGGTGGGATACGCTCGCTCCCGTTGCATCGTCCTCGTACTGCCCGTCACCGTCGACATCGAGCTTCCAGGTGACGATTGTCATTCCGTTGGTCACCTCGTTAAACGTAACTTGGCCCGGAATGCCGTCCGGAGCGACGCTGCCACCGTTTGAGTTGGCGGACAGTGAGTACGTCTTTGATTGAGGGTTGTCCACTACGTTGAGGCCTTCGCTAGTCTGGCCGTCGGCGTTGGCCCCAATGTTGCCCTGCGCGACGACATTGCCGAGGTTCGCAGCGCTCTCGTGGATGTTGATGTACCCGTCGAAGCTCGTCAAATCGTCGTAGGGGCGGTCCACGACCCGGGCGCTCGTGCCGCCTCCACCAGTGCCGTCAATCGGACTAAGGTAAATCGCAATGTTGCCCCCTGATCCGGCAGCGCCGCTGTGGATGTGCGCGGGATGCGAGACGTCCGTGTCTGTGATCCCACCGTCGAGTTCAAGCGTGACGAGCGTCTGGTTGGGGCCGAGTTCCCGAAACGTGGCCGTGGCGCCCACGCCGTTGGAGAGCGCCCCGTCGTTGGAGTTGGCCGACAGGTCGTAGCTCACTTGGCGGAGAGGCTGATCTGCATTCATCCCCGAATCGCTGCTGTCACAGCCGACCAGCACCCCGAGGGCCAGTGGAAGAAGGCAGAGGATTGGGAGGGTGGAAGTACGGAAGACGTCCATGAGACTAAACTTGGTGTGTATCCGAAAGAACATGGGTTAAAGTGTTAAGAGGCTCCTCCATCCCGGAGCCTTCGCTGTTGCAGCCTACGAGGACGGGCCCGAAGACCAGCAGTGCCATCCAGAGACCGATCGTCCACCGGTTCTCTGGAAGAACAGATTGAGGGAGGGTGAATCACATGGTGGCGGGATTCGTGTCGGTCAAAGGGCTGCACATAGGCCAACCTTCTGTTTGCAGCCCCACGACACGGAGGAGACAACCAATACCCATCGGAGAATGAAACAGGAGCGTAATAGGAGGACCGACCAAGTCTTTTTCCGTCGGTCGTTGGCCAATGCGTCCGTTCGGTCTTGCGTTGACGAATCCCGTGCTACCACCTACCTTCATGGAGCAATTCCCTGCCCCAACTCTCTTGCATGACCCTCCCCCCTCATATGAATGCCCCCGACGACGCCCCCGCCGACTCGTCCTCCGGTGACGCCCGCTACGAAGACCTGGAGCGCCGCCGCGAGGAGGCCGCCAAGGGGGGCGGGGAGGCGCGCATCGAGCGCCAGCACGAGAAGGACAAGCTGACGGCCCGCGAGCGGCTCGACATCTTGCTCGACGACGACTCGTTCGAGGAACTGGGCACGTTCGTGCGTCACCAGGAGACCAACTTTGGCCTCGACGAGAACCGGCCCGCCGGCGACGGGGTGGTCACCGGCTACGGCACCATCCACGGCCGCCTCGTCTACGTCTTCAGCCAGGACTTCACCGTCTACGGCGGCTCGCTGGGCCGGGCGCACGCAGACAAGATCGTCAACGTGATGGAGAAGGCGCTCGAAAACGGCGCGCCCGTCATCGGCCTCAACGACTCCGGCGGCGCGCGCATCCAAGAGGGCGTGAAGAGCCTCGGGGGCTACGCGGACATCTTCAAGCTCAACACGGAGGCCTCGGGCGTCGTCCCGCAGATCTCGGCCATCATGGGGCCGTGCGCTGGGGGGGCGGTCTACAGCCCGGCGATTACCGACTTCACCCTCATGGTGGAGGACTCCAGCTACATGTTCGTGACGGGGCCGAACGTGGTGAAGACGGTCACGCAGGAGGAGGTAACGGCGAACGATCTGGGCGGGGCGCGCACCCACGCCACCAAGAGCGGCGTGAGCCACCTCACCTGCAGCAACGACGTGGACTGCCTCCGCCGCATCCGCACACTCATGAGCTACCTCCCGCAGAACTGCGAGGAGGACCCCCCACGGGTGCCGCGCGAGGAGGTGGAGAATGCGCACGACGGGGACGCACTGGACGCGCTGGTGCCGGAGGACCCGAACCAGCCCTACGACATGCGCGATGTGATCCGGCACCTCGTGGACGCGGACGACTTTTTTGAGATCCAGCCCGACTTTGGCGAGAACCTGATCACGGGCTTCTCCCGCATCGGGGGGCGGCCGGTGGGCATCGTGGCCAACCAGCCCGCCGTGCTGGCCGGGACGCTCGACATCGACGCCTCGATCAAGGGCGCCCGCTTCGTCCGCACCTGCGACGCCTTCAACGTGCCGCTGCTCGTGATGGAGGACGTGCCCGGCTTTCTTCCCGGCACCGACCAGGAGTGGAACGGCATCATCAAGCACGGGGCGAAGCTGCTCTACGCCTTCTGCGAGGCCACCGTCCCCCGCATCACCGTCATCACGCGCAAGGCGTACGGCGGGGCCTACGACGTAATGAACTCGAAGCACATCGGCGGCGACCTCAACTTTGCCTGGCCCACCGCCGAAGTGGCCGTGATGGGGCCGAAGAGCGCCGTCGAGATCATCTACCGCGACGAGCTGGACGATGCGGACGACGCGGAGGCGGCAAAGGACGACTTCGTGGAGCAGTACCGCGGCCGCTTCGCCACCCCCTACGTGGCGGCGGAGTACGGCTACGTCGACGACGTCATCAAGCCCAGTGAGACCCGCGAGCGCCTCGTCCGCGGGTTCGACATGCTGGAGAACAAGGTGGTCAACAACCCGCGCAAGAAGCACGGCAACATGCCGCTGTAACAAGCAGTGCGGCTGGCATTGTCCCCCCTGGTCCAGAGGGATCAGGGGGCCGGGTTCGCATCCGTTTGTACGAGCTCCTCTTTCGCGGCCCGCCGCAACTGCTTGATCGCGTACTCCCGCTGCATGGCGGCGGACTGGCTGTCGTACGACTCGACGTGCACGAGCGTCACTGGTCGTCGTCCGCGGGTGTACTTGGCCGCGGTGCCGTCGTTGTGTTCGTCCACCCGCCGCTCCACGTCCGTCGTGTAGCCGGTGTAGTAGGTGCCGTCGCTGCACTCGATGACGTACACGTAGTGCCCGCCGGCGGACGCTTCATTCGTCGAGGACAAAGGGGACATGGGAGCGAACTATGATCTTGGGGGGGCGCGTTTGGTCGTCCAGGAATTCTGATGTATGTTGGCCGTGTAAATCTAGTGTCACCTCCTCCACAAAGCTCCGACGCAACATGGTCACCGCAATCGTTCTGCTCGACACCAAGCGCGGCAAAGTCAACGAGGTGGCCGACGCGCTCGCGGCCCTCGACGGCATCACGGAGGTCCATTCCGTGGCGGGGCGCGTCGACCTCGTCGCCATGTTGCGCGTCGCCGAGAACGAGGCGCTCGCCGACCTCGTGACGAACGAGATTCGTCAGGTGGAGGGCATCACCGACACCGAGACGCTCATCGGCTTCCGCGTGCACTCCAGCCACGACCTGGAAAACATGTTCGGGGTCGGGATGGACTAATTTGGAAATGGGCGAATGGGGGAGAGGGCGCGGGGAGGAATCGGGATCGTCGACTCCCCATCCCCCTCTTACCTCTTACCCGTTTCCCACGAAGAAGACGGCGTTGGCGAAGAGCATCTGCCCGTTGTACCAGAAGCCCCGGAAGAGGGGGTTGTCGACGAAGTAGGTCACCTGGCCGTCCCCGAGTGGCTGCGTGCCGAAGAGGAACGTGTCGTCAATGGCCCGCTGCGCCTCGTGGCCCATGAAGCCGTCGACGGGAGCCGGGGCCTCAAGGGCGCCCACGGTGTGGCCGGAATCGAGGTACGCGAACGCGTCGTCGTTGCGCTTGAGCGTGAAGTACGGAGGCTCAAGGCCGAACCCGAGCGGATGGGAGTCGTCCAGCCGCACGCGATGAATGCTGCCGGGGGTGGCGCCGGACAGGCGCCGCCGCGTCTGGGCGTCGTAGGACGTGAGCGCGTCGTCCCCGGCCGCGTCCGTGGCGTCGGCCGTTTTTCGGGTGAGGGCGTACGCGCCCTGGTCCGCGAGGGCGTCGGTGGCGGCGCCCATGGCGATGAGGCGCCCACCCTGCCGCACCCAGCCCGTGAGGGCCTCCGCCCGCGCGTCGGTGAACCACTCGCCGTACCGCCCGTCCGGGAGCACCAGCACGTCCACGTTGTCCAGCATCGAGGCCTCAAAGTCGTCGGCCGGCAGGAGCGTGACGGGATAGTCGAGCTGCCGGTCGAAGAAGTGCCACACCTCCCCAGCGCGGGACGGGCTCGTGGGGGCGCCCGAGAGGGCGGCCACGTGCGGGGCCTCCACGAACCCGACGTTGTCGGACCCGAAGTCCGGCCCCTGTGCGGTAAACCCGGTCGAGGCGCCGTGGAGCGACTGGTCGTGGGCCTCGGCCAGCCGGCGCACCGCCGCGTCGAAGCGGCCGGTCCGGTTCGTATTTCCGGCACGGGTGAGGATGAGGGCGCCTGGTTCGAAGGAACGATCGTCCACCGTGAACGACTCCGTGGCGAACCGGAGGCGAAGGCCCTCGTCGAGCAGCGCCGCCGCGAAGCGGGCGTCGGCCCGGCTCGTCCAGGGGGTGACGTAGGCGTAGGGGGCGTCCGTGTCGCCGGTCATCGACGCGGGCGAGGCCGGGGCGGCGTTGGTGTCGGGGGCAATCGACTCCGGAAGCGCGAGGGCCTCCAGGCCGTAGGCGTACGGCAGGCTCCAGGCGGTGATGTCGTACGTCAGGGAGTCGACGATGGTGGTCGTCGGTTCCAGGAGCACTTTCGCGAGGCGGGCCTTCGGCTGGGCCGCATTCACGAGGAGGTCGCCCTCCTGGAGACGCGCCTGCTCGGTCTCGCCGCGGCGGTAGCTGCGCCCGCGCACCGTTTGCGGGTCCGTGACGTAGCCGTAGCGGATGCGTTGTCGGTCGAGGTGGTCGGCGAGGGCCGCGAGCCGGTGCCCCTGCGCGTCCCGTCGCACGACGTAGGTCCGGTACTCGCCGGGCGGGGCCTCCTGGGCCGACGCGTAGTAGTCCGCAAACTGCTGGACCACCCGCTCGTGGTGCTCGGCCGTGGCCTCCACGGTGGAGAGGCCGGTGGTGTGGTGGCGGCGGAGGCGGTCGAGCAGCGTGAGCGTATCGCCCTCGGCGGTCACAATGGCGCGCCCGGCCCGGCCGGAGCCGCCCTGCTCGTAGGTCATGCCGATGGCGCCGTTGAAGAGGGGCCACGTGTCGCCGTAGCCGGGATAGAACAGGTCGAAGACCTCCTCGGTGAAGTAGAGCCAGCCGTTCTCGTCGAAGTAGTCGGCGTGGTTGCGGCCGATGGTAAACTGAAAGTCGCGCTGCCACTCGGTCAGGTTTTCGTGGTAGGGGGCGGCGCCGGGGGCGAAGTAGTACGGCTCGTTCACGCCCATCTCGTGGAAGTCGACGTGCACGTGCGGCATCCAGCGGTGGTAGGCGTCGAGCCGGTGGCGCGTCTCCGGTTGCGTGCCCCAGGCCCAGTCGCGGTTGAGGTCGAAGTAGTAGTGGTTCGTGCGGCCGCCGGGCCAGGGCTCGTGGTGCTCCCGGGCGGCGGGACGGGCGTTGGGCTGGTCCCCGGTCATGCGCTTGTACCACTGCACGTACCGGGCGCGGCCGTCCGGATTCAGGAGCGGATCAAGCAACACCACCGTGTTGCCGAGCCAGGTGCCCGTCCGCTCGTTTTGGGGATTGCCGAGGGCGTAGAGGGTGCGGAGCGCCGCCTCGGTGGAGACGGACTCGTTGCCGTGCACCCCGTAGCTGAGCCAGACGACGGCGGTGGGCTCGGCCTGAGGGGGGCCGTCGGCCAGCCCGGCGCGCCTCCGGTTGTCCCGACGAAGCGTCTCGATGCGGTCGTGGTTCTCGGGGGCGGTCACAGTGGCGAGAAGGAGGGGACGGCCCTCCACCGACGTCCCGTACCGGCGGTGGGCCACCCGGGGCGAGTGCTCGGCCACGTGCCGCACGTAGTCCACGACCCGGTGGTGCGGCGTAAACTGCTCCCCGAGCGCGTAGCCCAGGAAGGTGGCAGGGGACTGCAGGGCGTCCGACGGCTGGGCCAGGGCCGTGACGGGGAGAACCAGAAGGGCACAAACCGCGAGGCCGAGGCGGGGGCGAACGGCAGGGCGCATGGTGGGGGGAGCGATAAGAAGAACGGGCGGTGCGCCCCCACAACAAACGACGACGGCAGGGCACTTACAAGGGGGACGGACAAGGGGGACGGACACGAACGAGTCGCAGGCGGAGCGAACGGACCCCGTGGCTCCCCGTATCGTTTTTTCGAATCCAACTCCTCGAAAAACATCCCCGACAATGGCCGACATCGACATCACCCGCTCGCATTCTCTGGGGCGCGACGACGGCCGCGCGGCCGTCGGGCGCGTCGCCGACAAGCTCGAAACGGAGCTCGGGGTCGACGCCGAGTGGACGGGCGACACGCTGCAGTTCAGCGGGCAGGGGGCCGACGGCCACATTGAGGTGGAGGCCGACGCGGTGCACGTTGCCATCAACCTCAGTGCCTTCCTGCAGCCGATGCGCAGTCGGGTCCAGGCGGAGGCCGAGGACTACCTGGACCAGTCCCTGCAGTCGCAGGCGTAGGGGCCGCCGGTCATTCGGCGTCCCCGCTCGGGGGCCAGAGGCCGAGCTCGCGGCGTACGGCCACAATCTGTCCGACGTGGTAGGCGGTGTGGTCGGCCACGAGCATGACCTCTCGGAGGTACGTGTGCTCGTCGCTGGACGGGACCGTCTCGTAGAGGTCGATCGTCTCGTCGGTGACGAGATCGCACAGGGCCTCCTGGTCCGCCTGCACCTGGGCCACGGACGCGTCCCACGCTGTGGGGGTGGAGGGGGCCGGCGCATCGGGCCAGTAGTCGTGGGGCCAGTCGCGCGCCTGATAGTCCGGCGCGCGGCAGTAGTCGAGAATGTCGCGCTGGGCGCGC
Source organism: Salinibacter pepae (assembly GCF_947077775.1). Classification (NCBI taxonomy): domain Bacteria; kingdom Pseudomonadati; phylum Rhodothermota; class Rhodothermia; order Rhodothermales; family Salinibacteraceae; genus Salinibacter; species Salinibacter pepae. Next base: position 1,159,436 of record NZ_CAMTTE010000001.1, on the reverse strand, counting down.
CGGATGTGCTCGGCGAGCTCCCACACCGAGTACGGCAGGGATTCGGGACGGTCGCCGCGACGCTCCGTGGGCGTGTGGGCCACGGCGTCCGCGAACGTGCAGTGGGCCTGTCGGGCGGTGAGGAGGTCCGTGAGGTGGGAGCGGAGGGCGGCGTTCGAATCCATGAGGTGGGAAACTGCTCGCTGATTTCAGGAACGTCGTACAGCCTCAGCATAGCCACTGGGCGGCGCGAATGCAGGATGGGGGGCGACGCCTTGGCGGAATGCCTTGGAAAATATTTTGGACCTTGAGAACGGCGTCGCTGATTGAAGGAGGCCCTCGCTGTTCTTTTCCCCTCGCGTGTCCGGGCACATGCAGTGGTGGCGCAGTCTTCTCCTCGGCGCGGGGGCCGTCTGGCTCGTCGTGCTGGCGGCCCGCTGTCACCTGCCGCGGCGGTCCGTCTCGGCGGGGGGAGGGCCCGACAGCACGGGTGTCATCTATGTCGTGCAGCACGGCTGGCACGCCGGCATCGCCGTCCGCCGCGCCGATGTGCCCGCCGGCCGGTGGCCCGTCCTGGACGATGTCGCCGACGCGCAGTACGTGGAGGTGGGCTGGGGGGAGGCGCAGTACTACCCCGGCGCGTCGCGGGGCGTGTGGGGGGCGCTCCGGGCCGGCGCCTGGCCCACGGGCAGCGTGGTGCACGTCGTGCCCATCGACCGGCCCGTGCCCGACCGGTTTCCGGCGCGGACCGTCGTCCGGGTGCCAGTATCGCCCGCCGAGCTGGACGCCTTCACTACGTTCGTGGCGGCGTCGTTCGCCGTCGACTCCACGGGACGAGTGCCCACGGCGGCGCCGGGATACTACGCCGACAGTCGGTTCTACGCGTCGCCGCTCCCGTACCACGTCTTCAACAACTGCAACCACTGGGCCGCGGCGGCGCTCGAAGCGGCCGGGTGCGACGCATCCCCGCGCTGGGCCTTCACCGTCGGGCAGGTCATCTCCAGGGCGAAGGCGTGCGGGACGCTCGTTCAGGGGGAGGGGTAGGACCAGGCGAGGCCTCGTGCCCACCGCGATCACTGCGCGTGCTACGACGCCGCGGGCGTGGCCTCCGTCTCCTCCGAGTCCGCCATGTTGAAGTAGTGCGTGACGCGGTCGGTCCCCTCCGCGGCGTCCCAGCGCTCCAGCACGCTCACGACGGCCTGGTGCGGATCGAGGTGAAACTTGTTCTCGCCGAGCAGGGCGTGCAGCCCCGAGCGCCGCACCACCTCGCGCACCGGGCCAATGAGCCCAGTCAGGTGGAGCTCGATGCCCTCCTCCTCCAGCGACTCGGTGACCGAAAACAGGGCATCGATGGCCGTCGTGTCGAGGCCGTTGATGCTGCTCCCGTCCACGATCACGACCTTCACGGGGCGTCCTTCGCGCTCGCTTTTCTCCAGAATGAAGTCCTTGAAGTACTCGGCGTTCGCGAACGAGAAGGCCGCGTCCACCCGCAGCACCATGATGTCCCGCAGGCGGGCGGCCTGCTCGAACCGGTCCAGGTCGCGGAAGAGGCGAGTGCCCGGGACGTGCCCGAGCTCGGCCACGTTGGGGCGGCTGATGCGGTAGAGCATGGCGACGACGGACGTGCCGATGCCGAGCAGAATGCCCTCCTGAATCCCGATAAAAAGGGTGCAGCCCGCCGTAAAGAGGGCGATGTATCCGTCCCGCCGCCGCGCCTTGAACAGGCTGCGCAGCTCCCGCAGGTCGAACAGCCCGAAGCCCGAGACGATAATGATGGCCGCGAGCACCGGCGTGGGGAGGTGGTAGAACAGCGGTGTGAGGAAGAGCAGGGTGAGCGCGATCACCCCGGCCGCAAAGACGTTGGCGAGGGCCGTCCGGGCGCCCGACTGCTCGTTCACGGCCGACCGGGAGAAGCTGCCCGACGCGGGAATGCTCTGGAACAGGCTGCCGAAGAAGTTGCCGGCCCCGACCCCGATGAGCTCCCGGTTGGCGTCGATCGTGTAGCCGTGCCGGGCCGCAAAGATGCGGTCCAGCGAAATGTCCTTCATAAACTGCACGAGCGCGAGGGTAATGGCCGCCGGCAGGAGCGTGTTGAGGTCCGAGAAGCTGAGCGCCCACAGTTCGGGAGCGGGGAGGCCCTGCGGAATGGACCCGACGACCGAGACGCCCTTCTCCCGAAGCCCAAAGCCCCACCCGGCGAGCGTGCCGGCGACGACCACGATCAGGGCCTCAGGGACCTTGGGAAGCCAGCGGGGGAGGCCCATGAGCAGCACGATGCTTGCGGTTCCGATGCCCAGTGTGAGCAGGTGGGTGTTGCCCGCATTCTGAACGGCCTCAATGAGCAACACGTGAATGTACTGGGAGCGCCCCAGCTCCACCCCGAGCAGGCTTCCAATCTGGCTGATGGCGATAATGAACGAGGCGGCCGTCGTGAGGCCGGCGATGACCGGTCGGGACAACAGGTTGGCCACAAACCCGAGCTTCATGGCCCCCATCGCCATCTGCAGCAGCCCCACCATCGCGGTGAGCAGAATGGCGAGGGCCACGTAGCGCTCCGTCCCGGCCTGGGCGATCGCCCCCACGCCCGCCGCGATGATCAGCATGTCGATCGACACGGGCCCGAGCGCAAGGTGCCGCGAGCTCCCGATCAGCGGGTAGACGAGCAGCGGCACGAGGCCGGCATACAGCCCGTAGATCGGCGGGACCCCCGCGATGACGGCGTAGGCCATGCCCTGCGGGATGAGCATGACGCCCACCGTGAGCCCCGCCGTCGCGTCCCCGCGCAGGGCCTCCGTCGTATAGTCCGGGAGCCACTGAAGCAGCGGAAGCGTATCGCGAAGCCACGCCCAGGCTTGATGCCACATGGTGTGCGCCTTGCGGGCGACCTAGTCTCGGAGGGAAACGAGTGCAGCCGGACGGGCCCGGCTGAGAACCGGGACGAATGCAGACCACCGGAAAGAGGCGCAGCGGCTGTTGATCCGGGCCGATTGTGAAGTGAATACAAGAATGCAATCCCCTGACCAAGCAAACCGCATGCCTACCGGGCCCCAGAGGACGCTCCCTCGTGTTCGTGGGGGAATTGGGGCGGAAAGGGCAGCGGAATTCGTGTCCGGGGCCAAACAAGGCCCTACGGCATGCGTCTACGTACTGCCGAATTGGCCCGCGGTCCCGTACCCCCGAAGGCACGTACACACGACCCTAGTGCACGATCAAGGGATTCCTTGTGCTTCGTAGAGGGCTCGTCATTCTGAGGGAGCCAACAGGCGACCGAAGAATCTCTTCGAATTCAGCGTTTCCGCCGGATTTGGAGAGATCCTTCGACTCCGCTTCGCTACGCTCAGGATGACCTCAGTGCAAAAGGGATTGCTTGAAACTACACCAGAGGGGCCGGGCGGCGGGCACGGCACGATGGCTCGTTCACTGTGTGTCGTGTACATGCTCCTGTTTGCGTCCGTCTCGACCCCCGACGCCCCGGTGTCTGCCGTGGCGGAGCGTGGGCTCTTTCCGTCCGACGGGGGCGTACGGGTGTGGAAAACCCTGGGGGCGGTGCCCGATGGCACGGATCCCGTGCTCGTGGTGGACCCGCAGGCGCTTCCCGCCCCCAGTGCGGAGACGGCGGCCGCGGTGCGCGTGCCGTTCGTGCCGCCGGCTGCCCTCCGCAACGTCGCCCCCTATCGTCCCCCTGCACCGGTGGCCGCCGGCGGCGGCTATGTGAGCTGCCCGCTGCCGAACGACGTGGCGCTGCTGGTGATCTTTCGGCGCGGCGTGTGGGACCTGCCGAAGGGGACGCAAGACCCCGGCGAGTCCATCGAGGCCTGTGCCCGGCGCGAGGTGCAGGAGGAGGTGGGGGTCAAAAGCCTTCGCGTCGTCCGCGGGCTCGGCACCACCCAGCACGGCTATCCGGACGGGACGCGCTACGCCGTAAAGACGACGCACTGGTACCTGATGCGGACGCCGGAGCGCGCCTTTGAGCCGGACCGGCGCGAGGGCATCCGACGGGTGACGCGGGGCCGATGGGCGGTGGCCCGGGCGCACATGGGCTACGACACGCTCCGGCAACACATGGACCGGGTTGAGGGAACGGTCCGTGCGGCGTTGGGAACGTAGTCCGCGCGGCCCCTCCGACGGGCAGGCCGCGGGCGGACCCACACGATCCGGAGGCTGACTGCACGGCGGTGGCCGTGTCGCATGTTGCATTCGAGTTGCCCAGTGGGGACTTTAGAGACCCCTCATCATTCTATGCCCAATGTCTCGTCGGGGCCATGCGCTTCTTGTTCGGGCTTCTTTCGGCGGTCGTTCTCGTGGGGTGCCAGCAGGGCAACCAGGACACCAGGCCGCCGGCGCTGCAGGGACGGATCGACTCCTTCCGGACGGCCAACCAGAACCTGACCCGTCAGGTGCAGGCGCTTCGTGATTCGTTGCGGGCCCGGGAGGCGGGCACCCCGCTCCAACCGCCGATCTATTTCCCCTCGGGCAGCGCCTGGATTCCGGACCGCGGGCGCCGGCGGCTCGACGAGCACGCCGCCACGATCAAGGACGAGTCCCCGAACGCGGACTTTCGCATACAGGGGTACACCGACCCCGTGCCCATCGGGCCCAGTCTTCAGGACACGTACCCGAGCAACTGGTACCTATCGGCCCAGCGGGCCGCGGCGGTGGCCCACTACCTCGACACGACCCACGACATCCGGACGGCGAGCCTCGAGATCGAGGCGTTCGGGCCGCGGACGACGGTGGGGCCGGACGAGACGCCGGAGCGACGCCGCGAAGACCGCCGGGTGGAGATTGTCGTGGAGGACGGCCCGTAGCCGCTCCAGGCCTGTATGGCTGCGGGCACCAAAAAACGGCAGACCCGGGGCATCCCCGGTCTGCCGCATCTGTGCGGGCCTGAGCCCCGGGAACGTGGCAGGGCCTACCGCGTCGACCGGGCGGGCGTGCGCTCGCCCAGGGTGGCCAAGACATCGGGCAGGGTGTTGAGGTCGTCGATGACGACGTGCGCCCCGTGCTCCTCCAACAACGGCTTGTGCTCGTCGGTCTCCACGTACGGGGGGACGACCCCGATGCGCCACATGCCGGCCTTCTGGGCCGCGTCCATGTCGTCGACCGAGTCGCCGACGTAGACTGCCTCTTCCGGATCGATGGGGCAGCCGGCGGCGGCCAGCATGGTGAGGGAGTGTTCGAGGGGGAAGGGATTGGGCTTTGCCCGGTCGCCCTGCTTCTCTTTGCCCACGAGAAGGGGAAAGTAGTCCGTCCAGTTCTGGTGGTCGAGGGTCCACTGGGCCTCCTCCTCGGGCCGTCCGGTGACGATGCCCAAGATGTGGCTCTGATTGAGCCGGTCGAGGGTCTGATCGTCGATCAGCGGGGGCTCTTCTGTGATAAAGCCGTCCCAATTGTCGCCGCGATAGCGGTCCTGAAACTCGTCGATCACGCGGCTGATGGGGACCTCCATCGCCGTGTCGGTGACGATGGCGTGGGTCAGCTTCCAGTCGTCCTCGAAGCCGCCGTAGTTTTTGTACCGCTGGATGGCATTCTCACCGATCTGGCGGCCGGTGAAGTGCTCGACGGTCTCCTCGATCGCGCGCCGGTACGAGCGGGAGACGTCCACCAGGACGCCATCCATGTCGAACAGCAACGCATTGAGGTCTACGTTCTCGGGCATGGAGCGGGGGTGTGGGTGTGGGTAAGGCAATTGCGACCAATTTTTCTACACAGCACGCTGGCCGTTCGGTTCCGGAGTTGCCCATCGGGGCGGGCGTCACGGCCCGGAGGCCGTCTCGCCCAGGGACGTGGCGTCCAGCAGGAAAAATCCGTCCGGGAAAAGGGGAGGGCCCGCCTGCCTACTCGCTGTTCTCGTTCAGGAGGGCCTCCACGGAGCGGCGCAGCTGGGGGTCCTCGCCCTCCGCCTTGATGCCCGGCGGGTTTTCGACCTGAATGTCGGGCCGGGCGGGGCCGTGCTCCATGTTCTTGTCGGTCTGGTAGACATACCACGCCCGGAAGGGCATGCGCACGTAGGAGCCGTCGAGCAGGCCCGCCCCGCCGGTCGAGATGACGGCCCCGAAGGTGGGCTGCCCCACGAGCGTGCCGTGGTCGAGGTTCTTGAAGGCGTGGGAGAAAATCTCGGCGTTGGAGTAGCTGTTTTCGTTGGCGAGGGCGGCCACCGGCTTCGTCCAGGCCGCGTAGGGGAGGCGCTCGCCAAACGGATAGTGCCCGCGGAACTGCTCGTGGTTCTGGTCGAGGTTGTCCGTGGCGCCGCGGGGCACGGTGTAGGCGTGCCGGCGCACGTTGAGCACCGTCATGAGGTAGTCGGTCGTCCAGCCGCCGCCGTTGTAGCGCACGTCGATGATGAGCCCCTCTTTGTCGTGGCCGCTGGCGTACAGCTCCCGCTCGAAGTGCTCGAAGCTCTCCCAGTTCATCCCCTCCACGTGGACGTAGCCGAGGCGCCCGTCGGAATACTCGTCGACGAGTGCCTTGCGGTCCTCCACCCACTCGCGGTACAGTGCATCGTCGAGGCTCCCGGTGGGGCGGATGCGCACCGTGCGCGTCTCCCCGTCGGGGCTCGTGACGCCCAGGAGGATTTTCTCCTCGACGGTCCCTTCCAGCAGCCCGTAAAAGTTATTGGCCTCCGCCACGGACTGTCCGTCCACGGTGGTAATCACGTCCCCCTCCCGAAGCGTGCTGACCTCCCGGTCGGCGGGGGAACGGGGCACCACCCGTTGCACCTCCACGCCGGCCTCGACCGGATCAAGCTCCACGCCGAGGCGGCCGGTGCGCTCGTCCTGCGTCTCGGCCCGGTCGCCGGCGTAATACCCCATGTGGCTGGCGTTGAGCTCACCGAGCATGCGGTTGACGACGGCCTGAAAGTCCTGGGCGGTGGAGGCCTCCAGGGCGCGCGGCCGGTATTCTTCGAGCAGTGCGTCCCAGTCGTCGCCGTGGAAGTCGGGGTCGTAGAAGCCCTGGTTCAGGGCCCGGCCCACCTCGTCGAAGATCTGGGTCCGTTCCGCCTCGTGGTCCACCGTCATCGAGGCGGTGAAGGAGAGGCGCTCCAGCTCGTTCTGCGCGACGGGCACGCGGGCCAGCCGGCCGCCGGAGTGGGTGAAGAGGATCTGGGAGTCGTCCGGCGAGAGGCGGACGTCGGAGGGGCCGACGTCGCGCTCCGTGACGCGCGTCCGCTCGGAGCCGTCCCACTGGATGCGGTAGAGGTCGACCTCGGAATTGTAGTCGGCCGGGCCGGCGTCCCGGCCGCCCACGAAGTAGAAGGTGTCGCCGTCCGCGGCGATGACGGGATCGCCCTCGCCCCCGGGCAGGGCCGTGACGCGCTCGAGGCGGTCGTGGATGTTTGCGAGGTCGATGTTCACCTCGGGGGGCGCGTCGTCCTCGGGGCGTTCCGCACCGGACTCGTCCTCGTCTTCAAGTGCCTCCCAGTCGCGCTGTGTCCTCTCCCAGTCCTCCTCCTCCAGCCACACGAACCAGATGTCCGCGTCGTTGCCGCTGCGGTCGGAGACGAAGCCCAGCTTCGAGCCGTCGGGGCTCCACACCGGTTCGGCGTCGCTCTTGGGATGCTGGCTTACGTTGACCGGGCCGGTGGAGCCGTCGGCGGCGTGGACGTAGACGTCGGCGTTGAAGTTGAGGTTGTTCCGGCTATAGGCGAGCCAGTCGCCGTCGGGGCTCCAGGCCACGTCGGTGGGGGCGTTCCAGCCCTCTGCGAGCACGGTCGCGTCCTCGATCGTCCCGTCCGCCACGGCGGCCGTGAGGAGCTGGCCGGCCCCGTAGGGCGTCATGGCGCCCCGCCGGAGGGCGACGTGCGAGCGGTCGGGATCCATGGCCAGCACCCGCTCATCCTCCGGCGTGTCCGTAAGCTGGGTCACGCGGTGCTGCAGGGCGTCGTACAGGTCGCCCGGGTGCTCGGGGTCGGCGGACGCGAGCATGTAGAGGTCGTACTGATTCCCCCCCCGGTCCGAGGAAAAGACGAGGGTGGAGTCGCTCATCCAGGCCACGCCCCGATCGCGGTGGGTGTGGTCGGTGAGGCGCGTGGTGCGGGGCTCCTCCGGTTCGTTCTGCATCAGGAAGATCTCTCCGCGGAGCACGAGGGCCACCTGTTCGCCGTCGGGCGAGACGGCGTAGTCGCGGAGGCCGTCGGTCATCTGCATCTTTTCGGTGGGGTCGAACCGGTAGTCGGCCGGAACGGCAACGTCCAGCGGGCGCGGCTCGCCGCCGTTTTCAATCAGGTAGACGTCGGTCTGCCGCTGGACGGCGACGACCGACCCGTCCTGGCTCGCGCTGAGGCTCCGCACGTCGTGGTCGTCGAACGTGGTGACGGCCTCGGGCGCCCCGTCGGCCGCGCCCTGGTCGGTGAGGGCGAGCCGGTGAACGTTGTAGGTGCCGCTCTGCTCGCTCACGTACAGCAGCGTGCGCGGGCCGGTCCAGACCGGCGTGTGGTCGTTGCCCGCATAGGTGGTCACCTGCGTGTACGTGTCGTTTTCGGTGTCGTAGACCCATACGTTGCGGTCGGCAGGGCCCTCGTAGCCCTTCTTGGTGATGTCGTTGTACCCGCGCTCGAAGGCGATGAAGCGGCCGTCGGGCGACATGCGCGGCGCGCTGCCCACGGCGTCGAGCCGCCGGTCCGGGGTGCCGCCGCTCCCGTCCACCGCGTAGATCTCGTCCGACCACTCGGCCTGGGCGTACGTGCGGCGAGTGGTGAACAAGAGCCGGCCGTCCGGCGTCCAGCCGCCGATGGCGTCGCCCGTGGAGTGGTGCGTGAGGCGCGTCGGCGTGCTGCCGGCGGCGTCCATCACGTACAGGTCGTCGTTGCCGAAGCGGTCGCTCGTGAAGGCGATCCGGTCGCCGTCGGGGCCCCAACGGGGCTCCCCCTCGTAGGCCTCATGGATCGTGAGGCGCTCGGGCGCCCCGCCGTCGACGGGGACGGTCCAGAGGTCCCCCTGATAGGAAAAGGCGATCCGGTCGCCGTCCGGGTGCACGGCCGGGTGGCGCACGAACGGATCGGCGTCCTGGGCCGAGGTCGGCACGACGACGAAGAGAAGCCAGAGAAGCGAGAGTCCAAGGGTGCGCAGGGCGGCTCGCATGGGGGCGTAGAAGGGGGCTGGAAACGGAACGACGCGCAGAATCGGGAAGAACTCCGTTCGGTAAGAAAGAGGCGGCCGAACAGAATTTCTAATTCATCATCTCCAGGAACTCCTCGTTGTCCGCTGTGTCCTTCATCTTGTCGAGCAGGAATTCCATGGCCTCGATCGGCTCCATGTCGGCCAGAATTTTGCGCATGACCCAGACGCGCTTCAGCATCGGCTTGGGCAGCAGTTCCTCCTCCCGACGGGTGCCGGACAGAATGAGGTCGATGGCCGGGTAGAGGCGCCGGTCGGCCATCTCGCGGTCCAGGACGAGCTCCATGTTGCCGGTGCCCTTAAACTCCTCGAAGATGACCTGGTCCATGCGGCTGCCCGTGTCGATGAGGGCGGTGCCGATGATGGTGAGGGACCCGCTCTCCTCGACGTTTCGGGCCGCGCCGAAGAACCGTTTCGGGCCGCGCAGCGCCCCGGCCTCGATGCCGCCGGACAGCGTGCGCCCCTTCTCCGGCGTCACGGCGTTGTGGGCCCGCGCCAGGCGTGTAATCGAGTCGAGCAGCACGCACACGTCCTGCCCCGATTCCACGAGGCGACGCACCTTCAGAAGCACCGTGTCCGCCACCTCCACGTGGCGCTCCGGCTCCTCGTCGAAGGTGGAGGCGACGACCTCCCCTTCCACGGTCCGGTCCATGTCGGTGACCTCCTCCGGACGCTCGTCGATGAGGAGGGTCAAGAGGTGGGTGTCGGGGTGGTTCGTCGCGATGCCGTGGGCGATCTTCTGCAGGAGCACCGTCTTGCCCGCCTTGGGGGGCGAGACGATGAGGCCGCGCTGCCCCTTCCCGATCGGGGCGAACAGGTCGAGAATACGCGGGCCGTAGCTGTCCGCTTCCACCTCGAGCGTAAAGCGCTCATCGGGGAAAATTGGGGTTAGAAACTCGAAGTCGGCCCGTTCGCCGAGCTCGCCCGGGTCGCAGCCGTTGATCGACGCGACCTGAATGAGGGCGAAGAACTTTTCGCCTTCCTTCGGGGGACGCACGCGGCCCTCCACCGTGTCGCCCTCCTGCAGGCCGAAGCGCTTGATCTGAGACGGCGAGACGTAAATGTCGTCGGGGCTCGACTGGTAGCTGTACTCGTCGGAGCGGAGAAAGCCGTAGCCGTCCGGGAGCACCTCGAGCACACCGGCCTTCTTGATCATGCCCCGGAGCTCCGTCTGGTTGGGGTCGTATCGGCGCATGTAGTCCGGCTTCCCGGAGCCCCGGGTCTGGGACGCGTCGGCGGACGTGTGGTCGGCCTCCCCGGCGTCGTTGTCCGGCGTAGAAGACGGATCCGTCTCGTTGAGGTCGGGCTCCTCCCCCGACGCGGCCCCCTCGGCCTGCGCCTCGAGGATGCGGTAGATGAGGTCTTGTTTTCGCAGGTCGGAGTAGCCGGTGAGGTCCAGCTCCCGCGCGATCTCGCGGAGTTCATCGAGCTTCTTGTCCTGCAGGGTGGAGATTTTCATTGAGTTGCTCACGGGTCAAAAGGGCCGCTCGGGCCCGATGGGTTATCGAAGGGACCGAGGTGAAAACGACCTGCCGGGGGAGAGAACAGCGCGACGAGTCGGGCGCTTGCAAGGGCGGCAATGGCAGGGGCCGTCGTAAGGGAGGGGCATGGTGGCGAGGAAGATAAATCAGTTGGGCCCGGTGTGAAACAGACGATCCGGACCGTCAGTGCTCGGACAGGAAGTGGGACGCCTGTCCGTTCAACGCGATGCGGCCGCGGCCCCGGAAGGCAGAAGAGGCCTGCTCAAGGCGGTACGTGCGGCAAATCGGACTCGCTGCTACGGGCGGGTTCCCCAGTTGGTTCACGGGAGCATGAGGCCTGGGACGGGAGAATGAGAGGTGCGTCGCGGGCCGTCCGGGACGGGCGAAGGGGGCCATGCGTGCTGACCGTCGTCCGGGGCTGAGCGCCAAATGTCACCATTTCTCCATGTCCGCTTGTTTTTAAGAGGAATCAGTCCGTCGCGTTACAACGGGGGCTCTGGTGTGTCTTATATATTCCAACCCCGTTACGCGTCTTGTTCGGCCACTTTAACCTGCTGTTGATGACCTACCGATGGACCCCGCGTGCCCTCGACGAGCCCGACGTGGTGCCTCGTCTGCAGCGCGAGCTCAACGACCTGCCCGCGCCCCTCGCCCGTGCCCTCGCCCTGCGCGAGGTCACAACCCTTGAGGAAGCGAAGCACTTCTTCCGGGCCGACCGCTCGGCCCTGCACGACCCGTTTGGGATGGCGGGGATGGATGCGGCGGCGGCCCGCCTGTCCGACGCCATCGACGACGGGGCGTCCGTGCTGGTGTACGGCGACTACGACGTGGACGGGACGACGGGCACGGCGCTCTTCGTAGACTTTCTCCGCGACCGGGGCGTGGACGTGTCCTTCTTTATCCCGGACCGATACGAGGACGGGTACGGGCTCTGCCGGCGGGGCCTCGACGCGGCGGCCGAGCGCGGCGCCTCGCTGGTCGTCGCCCTCGACTGTGGCATCACGGCCCACGAGGAGGCGGCCTACGCCCAGGAATTGGGGCTCGACCTCATCATTGCGGACCACCACACGCCGAAGGAGACGCTGCCGGAGGCACTGGCCGTGCTTGATCCGAAGCGGCCGGACGACGACTACCCGTTCGAGGAGCTGCCCGGGTGCGGGCTGGCCTTCAAGCTCGTCCAGGCGGTCCTCGCGCACCGCGACGCGGCCCCCGACGCGGCCTACGAGTACCTCGACCTTCTGGCCCTCTCTACGGCGAGCGACATCGTTCCGCTCTACGGCGAAAACCGGGTCCTGATGGCCGAGGGGCTGGAGGCCCTGCAGCAGAGCACGCGCCCGGGCGTCCAGGCCCTGGCGGACGCCGCCGACCTCGATCTACAGACCGTCACCTCCACCGGCAACATCGTCTTCACCCTCGGCCCCCGCATCAACGCCGCGGGACGCATGGAGCACGCCTCCTCGGCGGTCGAGCTGCTCCTCGCCCGGAGCGACGAGGAGGCCGAGCCCCACGCCGACGAGCTGGAACAGCTGAACCGCGAGCGGCGCCGCATCGACGACACCATCGAGGAGGAGGCGATCGAACGGGCGGAGCGCCAGATCACGTCTCGCAGCCCGCACGCGCTGGTGCTGTACGACCCGGACTGGCACCTCGGCGTGATCGGCATTGTGGCCAGCAGCATCGTCGAGCGCTTCCACAAGCCGACCATTCTGCTAACCCACAACGGGGAGGCGGTCAAGGGCTCGGCCCGCTCCATCGAGGGCATCAACATCTACGAGGCCCTCGCGGACTGCGAAGACGTGCTCACGCAGTTTGGGGGACACGACCACGCGGCCGGCATGTCGCTGGCGGCCGACGACATCGACGCCTTCCGCGATCGCTTCGACGACGCCGTGGGCGAGCGGGTGACGCCGGAGCTGCTCACCCCGTCGATCAAGGTGGACGCGCCGGTCGACCTCGATACGATCGGATCGGTCGCGGACCGCTTCTGGGCGGTGCTCAAGCAGTTCGGCCCGTTCGGGCCCGCCAACCCGACGCCCGTCTTTCACGCCGAGGACCTGGCCGTGGTCTCCGCCCGCACGGTGGGGAGCGACGATTCGCACCTCAAGTTTGAGGTGCGGCAGCGAGGGGGCTCGGCCGGCGGGACGTACGACGCGATCGGGTTCGGGATGGGCGAGAAGCTGTCGGTGCTCCGGGAGAGTCAGGACACCGGGACGCCCGTAGAGCTGCTCTTTTCCCTGGAGGAGAACACCTGGAACGGCCGCACGACCCTGCAGCTGAAGGCACGAGACGTGCGCCTGGACGAGGCGTGAGCGGGCGCCGGGGCGCGATCAAAGAGCGACAGGGAGGGCGCCCGACATCACGACGGGGACAGAAACGACGCGGCGCGGCGCTCGGACCAGTACGCCCCCGCGTCGCCGAAGGAGACGAAGCCGACGTGGCCGCCGCTGTCCGGGACCTCCAGGGTCAGCCACTCGTGGGGGCGGGCGATGGAGTATGGGTAGCACGAGGCGGGCAGGAACGGGTCGTTGGCGGCGTTGAGGAGGAGCGTCGGCACGGCCAACGCGGAAAGCGACGGCTTGCTGCTGGCGCGCCGGTAGTAGTCGGCGGCCCCGTCGAAGCCGTGGAGGGGGGCGGTGTAGGCGTCGTCGAATTCCCGAAGCGAGCGGATGCGGCTGAGGGGGGCGACCGACACGCGGGTGGGGTGTTGCTTCGCCTTCACGCGCATCTTGTGCCGGAGCGACCGGAGGAAGTACTGCACGTAGTGCCCGTTCGACCACCGGTCGATCCGGTCGGCGGAGGCATTGAGGTCGACGGGGGCGGAGAGGGCCACGGCGCCCCGAATGCGGTCGTCGGCCGCCGTGCCGCGCTCGCCGAGGTATTTGAGCGTGAGGTTGCCGCCGAGGCTGAAGCCGATCAGGGCCACGGACGTGTATCCGTGGTCGAGCACGTGGTCGACGACGAGGGCGAGGTCGTCGGTCTTGCCGCTGTGGTAGGTGGCCACCTGCCGGTTCGGCGTGCCGCTGCAGCCGCGCAGGTTGAGGGCACAGGCGTCCCACCCGCGCCGGACGAAGGCCCGGGCCATCCCCCGCATGTATCCGCGTCCGGCACTGCCCTCCAGTCCATGCGTCAGGATGACGGCACGATCCGACGGAGCCGCGCGGGGCTGCGCCCAGTCGAGGTCGAGAAAGTCGTCGTCCGGGGTGTCGATGCGTTCGCGGTAGTCGTACTCAAAGTCGACGCGCCGTAGCAACGACGCGTACAGGGTCTGTCGGTGGCCCCCGCCGAGGCCTGTCGGGGCGGTGTAGCTGGAGGGGCGGACGGGCACGTTTGCGAGAGGGCGTCTTGGTGGAGGCGTGGAGGGATGGGGGACACGGAGATGCAGGGCGGCGGCAGTCGGCACACACGCAATGCACGTTGCGCAACACGCTCTCTGGCGTCCCGACGTGCGGCACAGAACGTAGCGCCGGGTCTGAAGAATCCGGAGCGTCAATGCCGGAGCACGAGGGCCCCGAACATGCGCCCGGTGGGGCCGTCGGTGGCGCGGTAGGAGAAGAAGTCGTCCGTGTCCCGCAGCGTGCAGCGCGGCGACGCCTCGATGGCGCCGCCCGGTACGCCTGCCGCTTCGAGTTGGCGGTGGAGGGCGGCCTTGAGGTCCACGTGCGGCCGATCGGCGCCTTGGGGGCGCGCCACCACGGCGTCGTCAAACTCGGCCGCGACCTCCGGCCCCACTTCGAAGGCCGCCCGGGACAGACACGGCCCCACGTACGCTCGGATCTGGGCCGGGACCGCGCCGCAGTCCGCCATGGCCGCGACCGTTTTGGCGGCGACGCGCCGGGCCGTGCCCCGCCACCCGGCGTGGCAGGCCCCCACGACCTCGTGCGTGGGGTCGGCCAGGAGCACGGGCGCACAGTCGGCCACGGCGATGGCGAGGAGGAGGCCAGGGGTGGTCGTGACGAGGCCGTCGCAGAAGGGCTCGTGTCGCGGCGCGTCGATCACACGAACCGTCGACCCGTGCACCTGCCCGGCCGTGGCCAGCCAGGCGGGATCGGTCTGGAGGGAGGCACAGAACCGGCGCCGGTTCTCTTCGACGCAGCTGGCCGTATCGCCCACGTGGCGTCCCAGGTTGAGGGTGTCGTAGGGCGGGCCGCTCACGCCCCCGTGTCGGGTGCTCATGCCGGCCGTCACGGACGGCACGTGGGCAAAGATACGGGGGCGCAGAAGGGGCGACCGGTTGGTGCCAGGGGCCGGCGGGGGCACGATGCGGGGGCGGTAGACAGGAAAGAAACCAATCGGTCCAATCAACCGAAAGCACGCGAATCGGTTCGCCCAATGGAGTCGGGTCGCGCACTGCAAGTGCGGAGGGGGGCTCCCGATGCAACCTCTGTTCCCGTCGCGCGTGGGACACAACGTCTCCAATTGCTTCAAAGGGCGGGCACTCACAGACACGGTCTTTCTTGCTCCATGGACCTGGACCCAACCCTTCTCACCTGGGCTTTCGTCGTCGGCGGCACGCTCCTCATGTTGATTGAGGCGGTGGTGCCGGGCGGCATCGCGTTCTTCCTCGGCATTGGGGGCGTGGTGGTGGGGGGGCTCCGTGCGCTGGGCCTTCTGATCGACCCCCTGTCGTCGGTCGTGACGTGGGTCTTCCTGTCGACCGGCCTCACGATTGCGCTGCGGCCCCTTATGCTGCGCTTCGTGCAGGGCGACGTGTCGTTGGCCATGACCGACGAAGACGCGGAGGCGATGGGGGAGACCGTAACGGTTGTGGAGGCGGTGGGGCCCGAGAGCCCGGGGCGCATTCGCTTTCGGGGGGCTGCCTGGGACGCCCGCACCCTCGAGGGGCAACTTCCAGAAGGTGCCGAGGCCCAGCTGCTCTACCGCGACAACCTGACGTGGATCGTGGAGTCCGCCGACCACGCCGACCTCGACGCGGAGCTGTCGGCGGCCCTCGGCTCCGACGTGACCGACGGGGACGCAGACCGCCCCCCAAGCCGCGACGACACGAGGGCGGACGACTCCGGGCTGGGCTACGACCCGTCGGCCCGCTCGTCCAGCTAGCCCGCTTCCCGTTCGCTTCCTTCACCCGCTCCCTCCGCTCCCATGTGGACGCTTCTGCTCGCCCTCATCGCCCTTGGGCTGTTTATCTTCTACAACACGTTCGTGATTGTCGAGATGCGCGAGGAGGTCATCCTGGAGCGCTTCGGCAAGTACCACGACACGTTGCATCCCGGGCTCCACTTCACCATTCCGCTGGTCGACCGCGTGGCCTATCGGCAGGAGACGCGCGAGCAGGTGCTCGACGTCCCGCACCAGAAGTGCATCACGCAGGACAACATTGAGGTGGACGTGGACGGCATCGTCTACCTGAAAGTAATGGACGCCTACAAGGCCAGCTACGGCATCAACGACTACCGCCTGGCCGCCGTCAACCTGGCGCAGACGACCATGCGGAGCGAGGTGGGCAAGATTACGCTCGACGACACGTTCAGCGAACGGGACTCGATGAACGAGGCCATTGTGGAGGAGCTGGACAAGGCCTCCGACCCGTGGGGCGTGAAGGTGATGCGCTACGAGCTGAAGGACATCCAGCCGTCGCAGGACATCGTGCTCACGATGGAGAAGCAGATGGAGGCCGAGCGCGAGAAGCGGGCCGAGATTACCGAATCCAGCGGGGAGCGGGACGCCCGGATCAACGTGTCGGAGGGGAACCGGCAGAAGTCGATCCTGATGTCGGAGGGCCAGCGGGAGGCCCGCGTGAACGAGGCGGAAGGGGAGGCCCGCGAGATGGAACTCATCGCGGAGGCGACGGCCAACGGCATCGAGCGCATTGCGGACGCCATCGCCCAGCCCGGCGGCTCCCTGGCCGTCAAGATGCGGCTCACCGAGCAGTTCATCGACCGCCTCGGCGAGATTGTGGACGGCGCCAACGTGAGCGTGCTCCCGATGGAGGCGGCGAACTTGAAGTCGTTCTTCGAAGGCGCATCCGAAGTTACGAATCCGATCCAGAATAAGTAGCCGTCCTTCCTGCCCACGCGCTCATCACGCCAAGTTACCTGAATTCCATGGATGCCTCCCCCGTCGAATTTCTCAACACCCTCAGCCTCGGCATTCTGTCGCTGCTGGCCCTCTACGTGGCCTACAAGTTCCTGCGGGCCATCCGGTTCGTGCCGCAGCAGAACGCCTACGTGGTGGAGCGGCTCGGCAACTACCACAAGACCCTGCACGCCGGCTTCCACGCGATGGTGCCGTTCATCGACCGCGTGGCCTACACGCTCGACCTCCGCGAGCAGGCCATCCCGGTGGAGCCGCAGGAGTGCTTTACGGAGGACAACGTGCGGGTGGAGGTGGACGGCATCATCTACCTGAGCGTGACCAACCCCGAAAACGCGGCCTACGGCGTGACCGACTACCGCCGTGGGGCCATTCAGCTGGCGCAGACCACCACCCGCTCGGTGATTGGGCGCATGGAGCTGGACACCACCTTTCAGGAGCGGGCGGCCATCAGCCAGGCGGTCGTGGAGGTGCTCAGCGAAGTGGAACAGGCGTGGGGCATCAAGGTGCACCGCTACGAGATCAAAAACATCGACACGCCGCGCACGGTGCAGCAGGCGATGGAGCGGCAGATGACGGCGGAGCGGGAGCGCCGCGCCACGGTGGCCCGGTCGGAGGGCAAGCAGCAGTCCACGGTCAACGACGCCGAGGGCGAGAAGCAGGAGCTGATCAACCAGTCGGAGGGCGAGAAGCAGCGCCGCATCAACGAAGCCGAAGGGCGCGCGCAGGAAATCGAGGCCCTGGCCGAGGCGACGGCGGAGGCAATTGAGCGGGTGGCCGCGTCCGTCTCCGCACCGGGGGGCGAGGAGGCGGTGAAGCTACGACTCGCGGAGCAGTACCTCGACACCATTGCCAAGCTGGGCAAGGAGGAAAACGAGGTGCTCCTGCCGGCGGACCTCACAAAGTACGAGTCGGTGATCGACGGCCTCTCGCTCGACGAATTCACGCTCCGGCCCGACGGCGAGACGCCCCGGCCGTCCGGGGACGGGGCGGCAGGGGAGAGCCGACCACAGGACGACTAGCACCGTGTCGAGGCCGAAAAGAGGGAGGCGACTACTCGGCCGGCTTCCGGAAGACCATGAAGTGCTGGCGGGGAAGCATGTCTTTGGTCTCCACCCATTCCAGGCCCACCGCCCGCATCTCCTTCTTGGCCTGGGCCTCCGTCATCTTGTGGAGCGTCTTGATGGGGATGCTCGGGTCCTCCCGGGGGTACTCGACGAGGACGACGCGGCCGCCGGGCGTCAGGTCCTCCCTGAGGGCCGTCATCATCTCGTAGGGATGCGAGAACTCGTGGTAGGCGTCCACCATGTAGGCGAGGTCGACGGAGTCGGTCGGAAGCTGGGGGTCCGTGACCGTGCCGCGGATCGGGGTCACGTTGTCTACCCCCCGCTCATCGATGCGCGACCGGATCATGTCCAGCATCTCCGGTTGAATGTCGACCGCGAGGATGTTGCCCTGCGGCACCCGTGGGGCCACGCGGAACGAGAGGTACCCCGTCCCGGCCCCAATGTCGGCCACCGTGTCGGACGGGCCGAGCGGCAGGCTGTCGACGAGCAGGCCGGGACGCTCTTTCTCTTCCCGTGCGGGCCGCTCCAACCAGTTGGCCCCGCGGTGGCCCATCACCTTCGAGATCTCGCGGCCCATGTACACCTTGCCGATGCCGTTTCGGGTCGGGGCGCGCTGGCTGTAGACGCCGGCGGTATCGGTCGTGTCCGGCGGGGCGGGGGCCGCCCGCGCACGGCGCTCGTCCGGACCGAACGAATACAGCAGCCCGCCGGCTGCGAGCAGAAGCGCGAGGCCTGCAGTTCCGAATGCCAAGGACCTGGACATGAGAGACCGGGATGCCGATGAGAAGAATCCGTGGACCCGCCCGAATGCAAATGGCCGCTGGGGGTTGTCCCCACAGCGGCCAGATGGACGGGCGTATCAGCCTTCTTACAATGTCGTTCCGGGGTGCCAGACGCAGCCCCGGAAGGGCCCTACCCAATCAGCTTCTTGCGGTCGGTTCGGGCGAACCGTTGCTTCGACGCCCACGCGGCCCGGTAGGCCGTCTCGACGCGTTCCCGAAGCACACCGCCCGTCGCGGAAAGCGCGAACGAGACGGGGGCAAGCAGCGTGTTGAGGAGCAAGAACCCCACAATGTACGGACGCGACTGGGGGCGCCCAAAAATGTAGGTCTCAAGTCCGATATACGCAGTCCAAAGAAAAGCGAGTGTGAGATATACAGCCATATGAAGCTTATATAAGTTGATTGGAAGGTATGGTTTTTCGCGACGGGTCCACCCGAAGGAAAAGTCTGCGGGGACGCCATCAGTGGAGACAATGTGGTTTGTAAGCCGGTTTGTGTCATTTTGTCTCCTTAAAACCGGGACAGTTCGTACGGAAGGGAGGCACGGCAGTTTTGTGACATACAGATCTTTACGACGACGATCATCAGATGAAGGAGGGGGGTCCACATTGTTGTGGAGGGATGAAGAAACGTGTACAGAAGTGTATGGGCTCTTACTCAAAGCCAGGACGTGTAGGCGGTGCGCTCCGGTTCTGGAGAAAGCGCCGATGGGCCTTGGGCCTGCATCTTGAAGACCGCATCCGTCACGGCGATCACGAGGAACGAATGGACTGGGGGCCTGCCTGAGAGGCACGGACTTCACGTCCCATTAAGGCCGACCGATGGCGTCCCTCTCGGTCGCCCACGCCGAGGCGTGCGGAATGCGGAGACCAGATGGATCTGGGGCGTCGAATCGAACCCCACTCGTCTGCGTGCATTGCACTTGAATCCATCCGTATTGCCGGCCGAAGCGTCTCCCGTCGGCCCGGGCATTTGCGCTCCTCATACTTTCCCGTCGCCTTATGTCGATTCTCCGGTCGAGTCGTCTCCTCCAGATCCTGCTCGGCATCATCGGGGTCGTGTTCACCGTGCTGCTCGTCACCCCGGGGCTGGTCGTCGAGTACTTCTGGCTGAGCGAGCTGGACTACTCGAGCGTGTTCTGGACAATCCGGGGCGCGCAGGTACTGCTGTTCGTGCTCGTCTTTCTGGTCGCGGGGCTGTACTTCGGGGGCAACTTCCGTGTCCTGATTGGCAACATCCCGCCCCTCTGGGCCTCGCGCTGGGCCCAGGAGGGCGAGGCGCCCGAGGTGGGGGGGGAGCCCCTCACCCGCGATCGACTGCAGCGCCTGGGCTACGTCGTCGCGGGCGTGCTCAGCCTGCTCTTCGCCGCCGGGTTCTCGGGGCGGTGGAATGACCTGCTCCGGTTCTGGTACGCGGGGTCCTACGGACAGGCCGATCCCGTCTACGGGGTGGACCTGGCGTTCTACATGCTGGAGCTTCCGTTCCTGCAGTCGCTGCAGAGTGCCGTCGTCGGACTGGCCTTCCTCGGCCTCCTGGCCCTCGTAACCGGATACGTCATCGCCGGGCAGATCGGCATCCAGGACGGCGGGTTCGAGGCGGATTCCGGGGCCCTCCGGCACCTTGGGGCGAACCTGATCTTCCTCCTGTTGGGGTGGGCATGGGGCTTCTACCTGGACCTGTACGAGCTTCTGCAGGAGGGCGGCGGCGCGGTGTACGGCGCGGGCTACACGGACGTGAACGTCGTGATTCCGGCCCTCTACGTCATGGTCGCCGCCACACTGGCGCTTGCGGGGCTGATCGGCCTCAACCTGTACCGGCGGCGCCTCCGCCTGCTGGGCATCGGAGGGGCCGGGTACCTCGTCCTTCTGGTCGGTGGGCTCGTGCTGGCGCCGTCGCTCGTGACGCAGCTCACCGTGCTGCCCAGCGAGCTGCAGGTGGAGCGCCCCTACCTGGAGAACAACATCGACATGACCCGCGAGGCGTACGCGCTCGGGGACTTCAAAGAGCGCTCGTACCCGGCCCAGCCGGAGCTGCCGGCGAACGCCGTGGAGCAAAACGAGGAGACCATCGACAACGTGCGGCTCTGGGACCCCCGCCTCCTGATCGACACCTACCGCCAGCTCCAGGAGATTCGCCTCTACTACGAGTTCTACAGCGTGGACGTCGACCGCTACATGCTCGACGGCGACTACCGGCAGGTAATGGTGTCGCCCCGCGAGCTCACCCAGCAGCTCCCGGAGGACACCTGGGACAACCGGCACGTCCGCTTCACGCACGGGTACGGCTCGGTCTCTAACCTCGTGGCGCGGGAGGGCTCGGAAGGCAGTCCGGAATTTCTCACGCAGGACATTCCGCCCCAGTCGAAGTACGAGTCGCTCGACGTGGACAACCCGGCGCTCTACTACGGGGAGCGCACGCCCACCTACCGCATCGTGCCCGCGGGCGTCCCGGGCGACTCGTTGGAGCTGGACTACCCCCGCTCCGGCGAAAACAAGTACACCCGGTACGGCGGGGAGGGGGGCGTTTCCGTCGGCAGCTTCTGGAAGCAGCTGCTCTTCTCCTACTACATGGGCGACTTTAACATTCTTCTCACCGACTACATCCAGGACGACAGCCAGATCCAGTTCTGGAATCAGGTGGAAGAGCGAGTGCGTCACGTCGCCCCCTTCCTGAAGCTCGACAAGGACCCCTACCTGGTTCACGGCGACGACCGTCACTACTACATCGTGGACGCCTACACGACCAGCAACTCGTTCCCCTACTCGGAGCCCATCCGGGGGCAACAGGGCTATCAGGGCACACGCTACATCCGAAACTCGGTGAAGGTCGTGGTGGATGCGTACAACGGGGACGTGTCCCTGTACGTCTCGAACCGGGAGGACCCGATCATCCAGACGTACCAGCGAATCTTCCCGGACCTCTTCCAGCCGCTCGACGCGATGCCGGAGCTGCTGCAAAATCACATCCGGTACCCGCAGGACTTCTTTGAGATCCAGATGGAGCGGTACCGGCGCTACCACCAGACGCAGCCGCAGGTGTTCTACAACAACGAGGACCTCTGGACGCGGCCGCAGGAGCAATACGCGAACCAGCAGCGCAAGATGGAGCCGTACTACATCCTTACGGACCTGCCGGGCAAGGACGATGCCGGGCTGGAGTTCATGCTCATGCTGCCGATGACGCCCGACGGGCGGGACAACATGATCGGCTGGGTGGCCGCCCGGTCCGACCCGCCAAACTACGGGGAGGTGGTCGTCTACGAGCTCCCGAAGGACCGGCTGATTCGCGGCCCCAATCAGATTGAGTCGCGCATCGACCAGGACACCGAGATCTCCCGGCAGCTGTCGCTCTGGGACCAGCGGGGGTCGAGCGTCATCCGCGGCAACCTGATTGTGGTGCCCATCGAGGAATCGTTCCTCTACGTCGAGCCGATTTACCTGATCGCCGACGAGATTCAAATTCCGGAGATGCAACGCGTCATTGCGGCGACCGACCAGGATGTTGCGATGAAGCGGACCCTGCGCCAGTCGCTCAACAGCGTGCTGGGGGAGCAGGTCGTGGAGACGCGCGACCAGGCGTTGGCCCAGATGCAACGGGCCGCACGGTCGGCACAGGCCGCGTCGCCGGAGCAGGTGGAGGGCCTAGAGCGGGCCAAAGAGCTGATTCAGGAGGCGCGAGACGCCCTTCAGGGCGGCGACTTCGCCGCCTTCGGCGATCGGTTCGACGAGCTACAGCAGGTGCTCAACGACGTGCCGCTCCCCGACACCACCGGTGCCGTCCCGCCCCCGACGTCCTCCGACACGACCGGCACCATGACGGCCCCGACGGGGGACGTGTCGGCGGTGCGCGGCGGGTCGTAGGGCCACTCCGCCTCACCGCTTCTGAATCAGGATCCAGTTGTTCTCCGCCTCGTCGCGGTAGAGCCGCACGTCGACGAGGGTGGGGCGCATCTGGTAGGTAAACGTGTACGTGAAGTACTCGTCGAGCCCCCCCTCTCGAACCCCGTCCTTGAAGCGGCCGAAGAACAGCGGGTTGTTGCTGCACGGCGCCAGCTCCGTGAAGAAGTTGGCCCCGACGGCGTCTGCCGGATCGATGCCGCTTAGGTTCGACTCGTAGCGGTTATAGAACTGCACGACCCCCGCGTCGTCAATCTGAATGATGCCGAACGGGGCCGCATTCAGCTCGTCCTCGTCGACGTGACGCAGCTCCTCCCCCACCCCCTCGTCGTCGAACGCGAGGTCCGTTGCCGGCGGCTCAGGCTCGTCGGCGTCGCCCGAGTCGCCGGGGGCGGAGTCCGGGTCGTCTTCACGCAGGTACGAGTACGGATTCTGAGAGTCAGCCATGAGGACGGACGCAGTGAAGAGACGGGCGATCAGGACGCGACCACGGTCACGCCTGTGAGCAACCGAGGCCCGGAGGCCTCAGCATGCGGATTCTCAACCTCAGTGCGGTACTCTCGTATTCGTCATGCGGGGCATCGATCCGTCGTGTCGGACATCGGGCTTGGTTTGGGGGACGGAATTGGATGTAACCAAGTCGCTATGAACAAGAGCGAGAATAAGTGCCAAGAATCCTCGGTTGATGCCCTCTATATCATCTCACTGGAGTCCCCAACCTATGCATTGGGAGTGACTTTTCGAAGTCGCCGCTGAGGTGGGAGCGCGCAACGATTGTCGTCGAATCTGAGGCAGAGGCGAATGGCACAAGACGTAGGTGAGTCGACGGGCGTCGACTCTGAATTTGAAAAACTCAAACAGCGTGTCAGGACAGACCTGCGCGATCCACTAGAAGAGCAGTGGACGGAGGTGCTGGAGCAGTGGCCGGAGGCGTCTCCCTCTGAGCGTCAGGCCGTGCGCCAGTACGTAACTGAACTCCGCGATCGGGTGCTCAACAGCCTGCTGGCGGCCGACACCGCCGATGAGCTCAAGCGGGGGCTCGCCCTCGGGTACGCCGAGATGAAATGCCACTGGACGATGCTTAACACACGCATACAGCATCAGACGGCGCAAAATGGCCGTCCCGACGAGCCGCTCATCTATCGTGCGACCTGCGTGAGCCTCATCGTGCAGACCCTGGAACCGCTTCTCAGCCGGGAGCACGTGCAGAACCTTGCGTCCTTTTTGGCCGAGCCGCTCAGCTGACCGACCCGGCAGGCCACCGGCTCCATCGAAGATTTTGGGAGAATCTGGTTTAGATCCGCTCCGTCGAGGGGGCGCCCGTTGCGAAGCGGGGGCGCCCTTTTCTACATTCTGCGCCGTTGTAGCCCCCTCGAACCCGAGTGGGGGCGTGTGTGCCCTCGACGCAGATTTGACACAACGCCTCAGCCCCATGGAGTGGATTGCCTCCCCCGAAGCGTGGATTGCGCTCGGTGCACTGACGGTCCTTGAGATCGTCCTGGGCATCGACAACATCGTGTTCATCTCAATCCTGTCGAACAAGCTGCCGGCGAAGCAGCAGCCGCTCGCGCGGCGTGTGGGGCTGGGACTGGCCCTCGCCGGGCGCATCGTGCTTCTGCTCTCGATCAGCTGGGTGATGTCCCTCACCGCGCCGCTCTTTTCGGTGCTGGCGCACGCCTTCAGCGGGCGCGACCTGATTCTGCTGATCGGCGGGTTCTTTCTCATCGGCAAGGCGACGACGGAGATCCACGACAAACTGGAAGGGGAAGACGGCGAGACGGAGGCCCAGGCCGAGGTGACCTTCACGAGCGTCATCGCCCAAATCTTTCTGCTCGACCTCGTTTTCTCCCTCGACTCCGTGATCACGGCGGTGGGGATGGCCGAGCACGTCGAGGTTATGATCACCGCCGTGACCATTGCCATCTTCATCATGATGGCCTCGGCGGAGACGATCTCGTCCTTCATCCAGGCGCACCCCACTCTGAAGATGTTGGCGCTGAGCTTCCTGCTGCTGATCGGGGTCACGCTCGTGGCGGAGGGGCTGGGGCAGCACATTCCGAAGGGCTACATCTACTCGGCGATGGCCTTCTCGGTGCTGGTGGAGGTGCTCAACCTGAGCGCCGTCCGGGAGGGCGATGAGAAAGAAAAGGTGGACGAGCCCGTCCGCCTCCACCGGCCCCGGCTGCGGCGGGCGGTGGAGCGTGCGGTGGAGAGAGAGGGCTCCTCGTAGGGGGGCGGAGAGGCTACGGCGTCACGACCCAGTCGCCGTGGGCGTCGAGCCGGCTCCGGACGCGGTCGGGCCGCTCCTGGCCGGGCGTTCCGTCGGTCTCGTACGCGTCGAGAACGGCACCGGGATCGACAGGGCCCGGCTCCGCATCCGCGGCCTGCTGGTAGGCAGAGCGGAAGGGCACGCCCTCGGCGACCTGCTCCAGCGCCCGCTGGGTGGCGAGAATGTCGGGGGCACACGCGGCCCGCGTCCGGTCGGGATTGAACGTGACGCCCCGCACCACTTCGGCGAGCGCGGTGAGGACATCGGATGTCATCTCCACGCTGCGCAGGACCGCCGCTTTCGTGAGCTGGAGGTCGCGGTGGTAGCCGCCCGGCAGGTTCGACGGGCCGGTGGCGAGGGATTGCATCTGGGCGGCGAGGCGGTGGTGGTAGGCCCGCGCCAGCTCCAGCACGTCCGGGTTCTGCTTCTGCGGCATGATGCTGCTGCCGGTGCAGTGCTCCGGCGGTAGGTCCACGAAGTCGAACTCGGCGGTGGCGAAGAGGACGAGGTCGGACGCGAGGCGGTTGCAGGTGGCACCGACCTGCGTGCAGGCGTGGCCCACGGCGAGTGCATGCTTGCCCCGGCTCAGCTGCACGGCCGTGGCGTGGGTCTGCACGGCGCGGAAGCCGAGGCGGTCGGCCACGGCCTCGCGCGGCAGGTCGATCACGGGCACGCCGTAGCCCGCGGCGCTGCCGAGGGGGGACACGTTAATCCGGCGGCGGGCATGGCGGAGGGCATCGAGGTCGCCCGCCAGCGTCTCCGCGTACCCCAGGGCCCAGAGGGCGGCGGTGGACGGCATGGCCCGCTGCAGGTGGGTGTAGCCCGGCATGAGAACGTCCGGGTGTCGGGTCGCGAGATCGCACAGCGCGTCGGCGAGGGCGGCGGCCCGGCCCCCGATCGCGGCGAGGGCGTCGCGGAGGTAGAGCCGGAGCGCCGCGAGCACCTGGTCGTTGCGGGAGCGCCCCGTGTGCAGCTTTTCGCCGGCCGCCCCGGCGCGCTCGGTCACGAACCGCTCGATCACGGTGTGGCAGTCTTCGTCCTCGGGCGTCACGGTCACGTCGCCCGCCTCAAACGCGTCGAGCAGGGCGTCTAGGGCGTCGCCGATCCGCGTCCACTCCGTTTCCGAAAGCACGTCGATCTGGCGGAGGCCCCAGGCGTGGGCGCGGCTCGCCCGCACGTCGTAGGGCAGCAGCAGGCGGTCCCATTCGTAGTCGTCCCCGACCGTGAAGCGGTGGGCCCAGTCGTCGGTCGCGGGCGTGGCGTCTTTTTGCCAGAGAGGGGCAGTCATTTGGGGTGCGGGGGTGTGAGAGTGGAGAGGGTGGGGGGCTGCGTTTCCGGGGGCCTCCCGTTCGGCCCTACGCGGCCCGCGAAAAGTAGGCCCGGATTAGGTCCCGATAGACGGTGACGGCCCGCTTCACCTCGTCCACGTCGATCCGCTCTTCGGCGGTGTGGGAGCGGTTGCTCGGGCCCGGTCCCATCTTGACGGTGGGCACATCGTGGAGGAAGACCCAATCCGAGGAGGTCGGGGAGCCGAAGGGCTCGGCGTCGGGGCGGGCGGCCCGGGCGGCCCGGACGATCCGCGCGTCCTCGGGCGTGGCGCAGGGCACGAGGCGGTCGCTGTAGACCTCCAAGTCCGCGTCTACCGCTTCGGACACCAGCCCCGCAATCTCGTCGTGCGTGTAGGCGGGCGTGGTGCGGAGGTCAACGGTGAAGACGCAGTGCTCGGGCACCACGTTGTGCGCCTCGCCCCCCTCGATGGTGGTGACGGTTGCGGTCGGCGCACCGAGGTGCGGGTCCGCCCGGTCGAGGGAAAGATCCTCGAGCTGTTGAATCGCCGTCATCGCCGCGGGGATCGCATTGTCGCCGAGGTGCGACCGTCCGGCGTGTGCGGCCGTCCCCCGGGCGTGGATCTTCAGGATGAGAAGGCCCTTCTGGGCGACGCAGGGGCGGAGCGTGGTGGGCTCCCCGACAACGGCGGCGGACAGGGACGGAAGGTTGGGGCGAAGGTCCTGCAGCCCGTTCTTCGTGCCCCCGGACTCCTCGTGGGTCGTGAGGCCGACCAGGAGCCGGCCATTCGGGGCCCAGCCGTCCGCCGCCAGGGAGAGCAGCGCCGTCGTCATCGCGGCGCCGCTGGCCTTCGCGTCCACGGCGCCCCGGCCGTAGAGGACGCCGTCTGTCTCGACCGGCTCGAACGGGTCGTACGGATGGTCGTCGGAGGGCGGCACGACGTCGAGGTGCGAGTTGAGGAGCAGCGTGTCGTCGCCCTCGCCGATCCCAAACGCCACGTTGTCCTCGTGCCGGAGCACATCGACCCCGGCGCGGCGGACGTGCTGCTCTACGAAGCCGGCGATCGCCGCCTCCTCGCCCGTGAGGGAGGGGATGCGAACGAGGGCCTTGAGGAAGTCGACGGCGGCTGTGTTCGTCGAAGAAAGTGCCATTGCACCCGGGAAGTCGGTTGATGTATCACGTCGTTGCCCGATTCTCGCCTCTCGAAACGTGAAACGCATGTCGTGGGGGAGCAGAGGCACCGGGCACGATTCACGCATCACAATTCACGCATCACGCCTCCGGTACGACCTCCGTGGCCTGCGACCGAGACAGGAGGTCGCTCGGGCCGCAGATATACACTGCGCCAACGGAACCGTCGAGGGCGTCGAGCGCCGTTTCGACCTTGACGCGCATGCCGCCTGCGATCCACCCCTCCGCGATTCCCTGCCGGGCGGTGCCCGGGGGACAGGTGGCCAGGCGGGACGCGGGATTCTCGGCGTCCCGGCGCACGGCCCCCGCCTCGGTGACGTAGAGCAACGGGTCGGCCGTGAGGGCCTCGGCCAGCGCACGGGCAACCGTGTCGGCGTTCACGTTGTAGACCTGCCCCTCGTCGTCAATGCCGAGGGGGGCCACGACGGGCACCAGCGACCGGGCCATCAATCCCTCCAGAAGGGAGGGGTCGACGTGCTCGATGTCGCCGACCCATCCGAAGTCGACGGTCCGCCCGTCGACGTCCCACGCCGGGCGTTTGGACACCTGGACCAGGGCGGCGTCGGCCCCCGACACCCCCACCGCGGTGAGGTCGTGCTGCTGGGCCTCCGACACGAGGGTCGTGTTGAGCGAGCCCCGCATGGCCCACTGCGCGATCTTGAGGTCGAGGTCGGTCGTGATGCGACGGCCCTGGACCCGCTCCGGCGTGTGGCCGAGCCGATCCGCGAGGGCCGTCATCTGCGTGCCGCCACCGTGGACGAGGACCACCGGGGCGTCCTCGTGCAGCGCCTGGACGCCGGGCCAGAGGTCGGCCAGTGCGTTCGGCTCGTCGAGGAGCGATCCGCTGACCTTGATTACCGTCGGCGCTTTCGTCTTACTGGTCATCAGGATTGATACTGCTTCGCGTCGTTTAAGTAGCAAGAAGAGAGCACGGGAGCGTGGGGGCGCGGGGGATTGGGGTCTTTCCCAAGAGTGTAGAGGAGTACGCCCATGCTCCCGCGCTCTCATTCCCCCGCGCTCAGAGGGTCCACACGTACTGGAGAAGCGCCTTCTGCGCGTGGAGGCGGTATTCGGCCTGATCGAGGTGGGCGGCGTGGGGCCCATCGAGCACCGCGTCGTCCACCACCACGTTACGGCGGACGGGGAGGCAGTGCAGGAACGCGCCGTTTCGGGTGCGTGCCATCAGGTCCGCGGTGATGCGCCAGTCGGAACGGGCCGCCCGGGCCTCGGACTCGGCCTCCGGGTTCTCGTACACGAGCGGGCCGCCCCACGACTTGGCGTAGACCACGTCGGCCCCTTCCGCCGCGGCCGCCTGGTCGCTCGTCGCCGAGACCGATCCGCCCTGCGTCTCGGCCAGCGCCTCCGCCTCGGCCATCACCCCCGGGTCGAGGGCGTGCGTGTCGGGGCGGGCCACGGTCACGTCCATCCCGCAGCGGGCCGCCGTGCGGAGCGCCGTGTTCGGCACGGCCATCGGCAGGGGCTTCGGGTGCGGCGCCCACGAGAGGACGAAGGTTTTGTCCGCAAGGGCGTCCCCGTACCGCTCGGTGAGCAGGGCCGCGTCGGCGAGGCCCTGACACGGATGCGCCCAGGCGGACTCCAGGTTGATGACCGGCACGGTGGCGTGCTCCGCAATGGCGTGAATGAGCGCGTCCTGCGCGTCGGCGCCGTAATCGGTGCCGGACGCGAAGACGCGGACGCCCAGGGCGTCGTGGTAGCGCGATAGCACGCCGATCGCGTCCTTCGCGTGCTCGGCCGCCGCGCCGTCCATCACGGCGCCCGGCTCCCATTCGAGCGCCCAGCTGCCGTTGCCCGGCACCAGGGTCGTGTGGCGGGCGCCCAGGTGCGCGGCGGCGCCCTCCATCGAGGTGCGGGTGCGGAGCGAGGGGTTCATGAAGACGAGCCCGAGCGACGAGCCCGACGCGGCCCCGGCGTGCAGGGTGTCGTCGTGTCGATGCCGCACGGCGGTGTGACGGAGCGCGTCCCAGGTGGCGTCCGAAACCGCGTCGACGCGGAGGATGTGCTGCAGGCCGTCCGTGCTGGAGGAGGACGAGGTTGTGGAGGGCGGTGACGTTGGCATCGCGGAGGAGGTCAATCGCAGGGAGAAAGGGGAAAGATCGACGGGGCGCCACGCGTCGGGGTTGTCACGTCAGTGTGCTCTGGC
Organism: Salinibacter pepae; assembly: GCF_947077775.1. NCBI lineage: Bacteria > Pseudomonadati > Rhodothermota > Rhodothermia > Rhodothermales > Salinibacteraceae > Salinibacter > Salinibacter pepae. Next base: position 1,130,156 of record NZ_CAMTTE010000001.1, on the reverse strand, counting down.
AGGGGCCGAGGTGGCGTCGAGGGCGGCGTGGAGCGCCGCCGCGAAGGCGGTCACGTCGTCGTCCGAGACGACGAGCGGCGGCATCAGGCGCATCACGTGCGGGGCCGACGAGCCGCCGACGAGCACATTCTGGTCGCGAAGCGCATCGATCACGGGCTCGGCCGGCCGGTCCAGCTTGAGCCCCATCAGGCAGCCGCGCCCGCGCACCGCCTCGACGACCGGCCCCACGGCCTCGGCCACCTGTGCGTGGACGTCGGTCGCCCGGGCCATCAGGTCGTCCTCCACCAGCGTCCGGAGGGTGGCCTCCACGGCCGCCATCGCGAGCATCCCCCCGCCGAACGTGGAGCCCTGGTCGCCGGGCTCGACGGTCGCGGCCACGGCGTCGTCCACGAGGACGGCGCTCACGGGCACCCCGGCCCCGAGGCTCTTGGCGAGGGCAATGAGGTCCGGTGTGGCGCCGAGGGGGGCGCTCATGGAGAAGGTGCCGGTCCGCCCCACGCCCGTCTGCACCTCGTCGAAAATCAGAAGCGTGCCGTGCTCGTCACAGAGGGCACGGAGGCCCTGCACGTAGTCGGCGGGCATCGCCCGCATGCCGGCGATGCTCTGGATCGGCTCCAGGAGGACGGCGGCGATGTCCTCGCAGGACAGCACCGCCTCCGCGGCGTCCAGGTCGCCCACCGGGACCCAGGTCGTCTCCGGAAGCACGTCCGCGTAGGGGGCGCGGTACGTCTCGTCGTGCGTGGTGGCGAGGCTGCCGAGGGTGCGTCCGTGCCAGCCCTGCTTCATCGCCACGACGCCGGACCGGCCCGTGTATTTCCGGGCCAGCTTGAGGGCCGTCTCGTTGGCCTCCGAGCCGGAGTTGGCGAAGAAGACGTTGCCGAGGCCGTCGGGGGCCAGGTCCGCCAGCCGCCGGGCGGCCCGGGCGCGGACCGGGCTGTGCGCAACGTTCGAGTAGAACAGGAGCTGCTCGGCCTGGGCCTGCACGGCCGCCACGACGGTCGGGTGGCAGTGGCCGAGCAGCGACACGCAGTGCCCCCCGTAGAAGTCGAGGTACCGGGTGCCCTCGGCGTCCCACACGTAGGGCCCTTTCCCCCGCACGAGCGCCATCGGCATCTTGTCGTACGTGGGAATCTCAAGCTGCTGCTCAAGGGCAATCGTCTCTGCAGAATCCATCGGAGATGCCTGAATTGTGAGTGTGCGTTGGACTGTGGGGGCGCAAGAGCGTGGGGGAGGGAGGGGAGGCGTCTCCCCCCGTGTGTCGCGCTCTTCAGGCGGCCGGAGCGGGGGTGGGCTCGGGAAGGAGGCCGGCGGTGTCGGGGAGGCCGAGCGTGCGGTTTAGGATCTGGACGGCCTGGCTCGCGGCGCCCTTCAGCAGGTTGTCGAGGGCAAAGCCGACGACGAGGGTCGAGCCGTCCATTTTCCACCCGAGGTCGCAGAACGGGGTGCCCACCGCGGGCTGGAGCGAAGGCAGTCTGTCTGACGAGCAGCGGACGCACGGCGCGTCGGCGTACGCCTCCTCGTACCACGGGGATGCCGTGTTTGGATCGATCGCCTTCGGCCACTCGATGTGGGCCGTGCCCCAGATGCCACGCGTCCACGGGCCGGAGGCGGGGACGAAATCGAGCGTCACGTGGCGGCCGAGCGTCTGCCGGATTTCGGGGCCGTGCTGGTGCTGAAGCACCTTGTAGGGGCGCACGTTGCCGTCGCGGTCGGGGAAGTGGGTGGCCGACGAGGGCGTGGCGCCCGCCCCGGATGCGCCGGTGAGGGCGGTCACGTGGGCGGTGAAGGGGACGTCCCGCTGCGCGAGCGGGGCCAGCGCCAGTGCGATGCCGGTGGCGTAGCAGCCGGGCGTGGCCACGAGCGACGCCCCCCCGATCTCGTCGCTCCACTCCGGCAGTCCGTACACGGCGTCGGCCAGCAGGCCGGGGGCCGGGTGCGCCGTATCGAACCACTCGGGGTAGACCGCCGGGTCCCGGAACCGAAAGTCGGCGCTCAGGTCGATGATGGGGCCGTCGAAGCCGTCTTCCAGGATGCCGGGCACCACCTGCATGCTGCGGCCGTGCTCCGCCGCCACGAGAAGGGCGTCGAGTGAGCCGAAGGCAACCTCGTCCGGAGCGGTGAACGTATGATCGACCTGCCCGCGGAGGGACGGATGCGCCGCGCCGACGGGCCGATCGGCGAACGTCCGGCTGGTCACCGTGTGGAGGGCGGCGTGGGGATGTGCGGCGAGCAGGCGAATCAGTGCGCCGCCGACGTAGCCGGCGCCGTGGAGAACTCCGATGTGGGAAATCGTTGTTGGGGACGCCGGAAAAGAGTGCGCAGGTTGTGGCATAGGATGCAGTAAAATTGGGGAGGGGGGAAGGCGTGAAATGTGAGGCGAGAGCTCAGCTGCCAGTGCCACTCTTCACGCATCACGAATCACGCGTCATTCCGCCGCGACTGTGAGTTTTTCGTCGGAAGACGGCGGTGCTGCGGGGGCCGTCGCTTCGATTTCCTCCGGAAAAGCCAACGCCGGGAGAGCCTTTACGACCTCGTCCACGAGCGCGGTGCCCTGCCGGCGGGCGTTGAGCGCGGTGACGCCGAGCCGCTGTGTGATGTAGCGGCGCCCCACGTCGTTGTCGGTGACGGGGCCGGTGAGTGCGGTGATACCGGTGCGGTAGCGTTCGCGGAAGGTGCGCTCGGCGGCCCACGCTCCGGCCAGGTCGGTCGCCGCCACGACGTGCGCCTCGATGAAGGACTGCAGCTCCATGTCCGTCAGGAGGTCGTCGACGCCGTAGTAGCCGACGAACCCGTCGCCCATCTCCGCCACGATCACGTCCAGGTCCTCCGTCTCGTTGAGGTGATGGATCACGCCCTTCGCGATCGGGGTGATCGCGTCCTCCACGGTGCAGGCAATCCCCGCGTCGGTGAAGGTGGAGACGGCCGTGGCCCCGTGCGCCCGCATCCGGCGCACGTCGCGCATGAGCGACGCCCCCGTCAGCTTGGCGGCGCCCACCCGAAGCCCGCGCGCCGACAGCCCCTCCACGATGCGGCAGGCCGCCTCGGTCTTGCCCGTCTCCATGGCCGTGCCGCTGACCGTGACGAGCGGGACCGACGTCGCCAGGCGGTGCCGCATCTCCAGCGCGTCCTCCTGGATCCGGGCGTGTGTCCACTGGTCGTTCCGCTTTACCATCACGGCGCCGAGCACCTCCACCGGCAGGGCCGGCCCAAGGTTGGGGTGGGCCGCGGTGCACTCGCCGACGAGCCCGCCCAGGTTGAGCACGTGCAGCGTATCGCCGGGGGCAATGTGGCGGGGGACCCGTCCGCTATACCCTTTGAGCGCCTGTCGTCCGCCGAGCGTCCCCACGAGCACGTCTCCCTCCCGGATGTGGCGAAAGGCGCCGTCGCTGCACTCGACCTCGTCGTACTGGTCCTTTTCGTCGAGCGCGCGCACCACGACCACGTAGCCGTGCTGGGCCACGACGTAGGGGGAGAGCGTGATCGGCGAGTCGATGCCGCAGGGGGCGGTGCTAGAGGCGATTTTGTCGACGGGACCCGTCTGGAAGGCGTCGTCGGTCATGGGCGTGGGGGATGGGAGGGAGAGGGCGGGGGCAGAGGGGACGGGAGATGTGCTATCCCGTGTTCGATTCGGCGATCATCGGCTTGGAGCCCGGGGGATCCGCGTCGGCGCGGGCCTTTTTGGCGAGGAGGGACGGGACGGCGGCGAGCGTGGTGTAGCCCGCCGCGTCGCGCCCGTCCCACAGTGCATTGTCCTCGCCGTAGGTGGCCGTGCCGGCGTCGAACAGGGAGTGGCGGCTGTCGACGCCCTGCACCGTGGCGCGGCCTTTGAAGAGCTTCACCGTGACGGTGCCGGCGACGACGTCCTGACTGTGGTCGAGGAACGCCTCCACGTCCCGCATCACCGGGTCGAAGTACTGGCCCTCGTGGAGCAGGCGGCCGTAGACGTCGCCGAGCTTTTGCTTCTGCACCTGCTGCTGCTCCGAAAGCACGACCTTTTCGAGCTCGCGGTGGGCCGTAATCAGAATCTGGGCCGCGGGCGCCTCGACCCCGATCCGCCCCTTGATGCCGAGGATGGTGTCCCCCACGTGGACGTCCCGCCCCACGCCATGCCGTCCGCCGATCTCGTTGAGCGTCTCGACGACCTCGACCCCCGAGAGGGACGCGTCGTCGACGGCCACGGGGAGCCCGTTCGCAAACGTGACCGTGAGGGTGCGCGGCGCGTCCGGCGCGTCGGCGGGGGCCGTCGTGTCCGGGTAGGCGTCCGCCGGCAGCGGGGCCTTCGCCGTGAGCGTCTCCTTGCCGCCGATCGTGGTGCCCCAGAGGCCCCGGTTGATGGAATAGTCGGTCGTGTCGTCCGGCACCGAAAAGCCGCGCGCCTCGAGGTAGGCCGTCGAGGCATCCCGGCTTAGGCCGAGCTCGCGAATCGGGGCAATCACGTCGAGGGCGTCGCCCACGAGCTGCAGGGCCACGTCGAACCGCACCTGGTCGTTGCCGGCCCCGGTGGAGCCGTGGGCGACCGTAGCGGCCCCGACTGCCTGCGCCACCTCCGCCACGGCCCGCGCCTGCACGATGCGCTCCGGCCCCACGCACAGTGGGTAGACGCCGCCCTTCAGAACGTTGCCCTCGATAAGGTACGAAAGGTGGTCGTCGTAGAGCCGCGCCCGGCCGTCCACGAGGTGATGGGCGTCGGCGCCCAGCGCGTCTGCTCGGGCCGCCACCGCCGCACGATCGGCGTCGGTCAGGCCGCCGGTGTCGACCGTCACGGTGTGGACCGGCGTGTCGTGGGTTTCTTGCAGGTACGGAACGCAGAAGGAGGTGTCGAGGCCTCCGCTAAAGGCGAGCGCGATGGGCATGAGACTGGAACACTAGGCACAAACACAAAAAAGGCGCTGGCTCGTGAGAACCAGCGCCTTTGCAGGGGAAGGCGGCGATGCCGCGTCAAATGGGAGGGGCTAAGCCTTACTCATCTGACGCCTGGGACGCCGGTCGAGCCGTAGAAGAGATGTGCAGTCGTCGCACACGTCGGGCTCGACGTCGGGTCGTTGGCGCAATGAGGGTCGGCTGGCGTGTCATAGTGCTCCTCACGATAGCGGGCGCCGCCGGAACGATCAAGTCGATGGGCGACGGATTCGATGATGAAAATGTGAAGGGAAGCGCTTCCAAGCCCCGAGGAGGGGGCTTGGTCCCTGGAGGAGCCGTTGTCCCTCCCCGCATGTGCCGGCATGAGAGGGTCTATCCCCGCGGGTGCGGGGTCACCTGTATTCGGGGTGTATCGCGAGTGTATCCCGTAGGTCTATCCCCGCGGGTGCGGGGTCACCGTCTGGATGCGGCTCGCCGCGGCACACAAAGCAGGTCTATCCCCGCGGGTGCGGGGTCACCCTGTGTCGGAGCTTGATTGTGGCAGGCTTGCGAGGTCTATCCCCGCGGGTGCGGGGTCACCCTTCCGACACTCATTGCGGCAGCGCTCGGAGAAGGTCTATCCCCGCGGGTGCGGGGTCACCTCCATGCTGGTCCTCCTATCATCCCTTGTTCGAGGTCTATCCCCGCGGGTGCGGGGTCACCGGCAAGGCGACGGGGCATCCGGCGAGCCGGAAGGGTCTATCCCCGCGGGTGCGGGGTCACCTTCTTCTGTCTCCTCCCAATCTGTGCGGATCACGGTCTATCCCCGCGGGTGCGGGGTCACCATCGACAATGTAGTAGTCCTGTTTCTGAAGCAGGGTCTATCCCCGCGGGTGCGGGGTCACCCTTGAAGGAGAGTCCTGGTGGGCCGAGCTATGGGGTCTATCCCCGCGGGTGCGGGGTCACCGCAGCGGGCACAAATCTCAAACGTCGGCTTAGGGGTCTATCCCCGCGGGTGCGGGGTCACCCCTGGTACAGTTTGTCAGGAGCCGGGCGCTACGGGCCCGTCGCTCCGTGTATCGCGCCGAAAACGCGCCAGTCTGTCGCGGGGCGGGTCGCGGTGCATCAACCTGAGGACACGTCCTTCCAATTGCAACCCGTCCAGCTGGGCCGTGTGCCTGTGTGCCTCCCCGAACACAGCGGGTTGAGCTGAACTGATCGCGGCTTCCCCTCGTTGCAGCACGTCCTGTTCCGAACTGTGCCCACAGGACACCGCTCCCATGACTGAACTCGCCTCTCCCGCGGCGACCGAGGTGCGTCCGCGACGCTTCACGTCCGACGAGGTGCAGGTCATGCTCCGGGCCGGCATTCTCCACGAGGACGATCCGCTCGAACTCATCGACGGCCAGCTCGTCGTGATGTCCCCAATCAACGATCCGCACATCGCCTGCATCAACCGGCTGAACACTATTTTTAGCAAACGCCTGGTCCCCCATGCCATTGAGAACGTCGTCGTAAGCGTACAGAACCCCGTGCGGATCGACGAGCACAACGAGCCGGAGCCGGATGTGGTACTGTCGACAGCACTCGACGGGGCGCCCCACCCCGGGGACGTGCTGCTCCTGGTCGAGGTGTCCGACACGACGCTGGCGTACGACCGCGACGTGAAGCGGCCCCTCTACGCACGCGCCGGAATTCCGGAGGTGTGGGTCCTCGATCTGGAGGCCCGTCACATCGAAGTACACCGTGAGCCGGACGACGACGTGTACCGCACCCGGCATCTCGCGGGCCTGGACGACACGGTGACCCCGGAGCGCCCGACATCGGTCGGCGACATTCCGGTACGCGACATTCTCGGCGATCTGCCGGAGCCTGAGAGCGACGAAAGGGAGGCGTGACGGGAGGCTGTGGCCGTCTCGTCTCCGAGCGCTTCCGGATTGACAAGCAGTGGATCGTGCCTGGCGATCGTCGGGGCCTCCACCCCGGGCTGCTCCAAGGGCTCCTCCACGTCATGCGATTCCGTGAGGCCGCGGTGCGTCCGGGGCGGTGCGTCCGGGGCTATCCCCGCGGGTGCGGGGCTACCTGGAAAGCCCTGCCGCCTCTACCTTCTGCGCAAGGTCTATCCCCGCGGGTGCGGGGCTACCCTCGATGGGCAAACTGAGCGGGACCGGGTGCAGGGTCTATCCCCGCGGGTGCGGGGCTACCTCCAACCAGGTCGGCACGGCTCAGATCGTGGCGGGTCTATCCCCGCGGGTGCGGGGCTACCTAGCGTCGAGGGAGAGCCGTGTCGGGGCTGCACGGTCTATCCCCGCGGGTGCGGGGCTACCCGGGAGGTCCTCGAACGATAGTCCCGGGCCGGAGGTCTATCCCCGCGGGTGCGGGGCTACCGAAGGTCTTGCCGCCCGCCTCCTCGCCGGGAAAGGGTCTATCCCCGCGGGTGCGGGGCTACCATGGTGGATAAGAAAGAGAGCCATTTCAGAAAAGGTCTATCCCCGCGGGTGCGGGGCTACCATCTCCACCGGGCCGGGCACGCTGTCGGGCTCGGGTCTATCCCCGCGGGTGCGGGGCTACCGCCACACGACTGCGAGAATAAGATCCCGGGGGAGGTCTATCCCCGCGGGTGCGGGGCTACCGCTAGGTAGTCATTTTTTGAAAAGAGTTAGAGGGGTCTATCCCCGCGGGTGCGGGGCTACCACCAATTGGATACGCCCGTTGAGCGTAATCTGAGGTCTATCCCCGCGGGTGCGGGGCTACCCGTTTCTCAGGTAAAGGATAAAGAAGGGCGGTGGGTCTATCCCCGCGGGTGCGGGGCTACCGAGACTTCTTCGCCGTAGAGCACTTTGGGCAGGGGTCTATCCCCGCGGGTGCGGGGCTACCACCAATTGGATACGCCCGTTGAGCGTAATCTGAGGTCTATCCCCGCGGGTGCGGGGCTACCGCGTCTAACGCGTCGGGACTAAAGCCCCGGAAAGGTCTATCCCCGCGGGTGCGGGGCTACCATTTTCTGCTCTTGCGCGTCGTCTAAATGGCGGGGTCTATCCCCGCGGGTGCGGGGCTACCCTCGGTCACTTCCGTCTTGACGGTGTAAGGATGGGTCTATCCCCGCGGGTGCGGGGCTACCCGGGCCTCGCCGAGCCGCGGCACCCGAGCTGACGGTCTATCCCCGCGGGTGCGGGGCTACCCCCTTTCTCCCCTTACCAAAGACCCCGGCCACGGGTCTATCCCCGCGGGTGCGGGGCTACCATGAGGGTGGCGCGCGCCTCTCCTGCTGCGGCGGGTCTATCCCCGCGGGTGCGGGGCTACCTGGATCCCTGCGGCCCTCATCAAGGCGCACGGGGGTCTATCCCCGCGGGTGCGGGGCTACCCACGCGCCGCACCTCTTGGAAGACTTCCACGAGAGGTCTATCCCCGCGGGTGCGGGGCTACCACGATGAGCCCGGAAGACGTGGCCACCCTTATAGGTCTATCCCCGCGGGTGCGGGGCTACCAAGCACGCCCGGAGCAGCACCTACATCAACGAGGGTCTATCCCCGCGGGTGCGGGGCTACCCCTGCTACAGTTTGTCAGGACCAGGGCGCTACGGGCCCGTCGCTCCGTGTATCGCGCCGAAAACGCGCCAGTCTGTCGCAGGAGGATCAATGCGTGGCGGGCTACAGCGCCGCCTACCGCGTTCGAAGCATAGGGGGCATTCGGGGAAACCGCAATGTCAAAGAGCAAACCCCCCCTGTCACTCAATCTCTGCCAGGAACTTCATCGGCAGCGTGGGATCGTCTTCGTCGATCTCCGGCTCCTCCACCTCTGCCTGCTCCAGGAGCTCCTCTACGTCATGGGCCTCCGTGAGGTCGCGGTGCGTGAGCCACAGGCCCTCGTGCTCGATGAACTCCTTCTTCGGCCAGCCTAGGAGGCGGATGCTCAGCTTCGAGGGGGCGTCGGGGTTGCGCCAGAAGAGGACCACGCCCGCATTGTCGGGCAGCAGCTCGCTCCAGTCCATCATCACGCGCCAGATTCGTTCTCGCACGGCCTTCTTCATCGTGGGCGCCACGTACACGCCGGGGGCGATCTCCTGCATGCACGAGGCCAGAAAGCCGTCGAACCGGCCTGGGGTGTTGCGGGTGACGCCGATGGTCATGAGTGAGCCGTGAAGCGTGAAGAGTGAAGCGTGAGGAGTGAGGAAAGTGGTCGCAGGAGCGAGTCACGCATCACGTGATCACATATCCCGCTCCAGTAGGTCTTTGATGCGGTCAATCATGTGGGGAATCACGTCTTCATCCCGGAGGGTAGATCCAGCCATCTTTCGGGCCGTCGGCTCAATGTCGCGCCCGGGCTGCCGCTGTACCTTCTTCGCGGCGCGAAACGCAATGGGAAGCGTCGTGGAGCTTCGGAAGAGGTCGGCAATGTCCAGCGCAAAGGCGTGGCCGGACGATTCGTGGATAAAGCCGAGTTCGGGCACCGCCCCGGTGACGGCCACGGCGATGCGCGCCGCCGCATAGACGGCCGTCACGGCGTGGTTGATGGCCTTGTTGACGGTGTCGTTCGAGTCGGGATCGTTGCGGTCGTAGCGGCGCCCGTTCCACGCCACCCCGTGCTGGTCGGCGAGGTTCTGGTACACCTTCTTGACGCGCCGCCCCTCGATGCCACGTAGGGAGTCGAGATCGCGCTGGTGCGGGGGGAGCTCCTCGCCGAGGCGGATCCGGTACATCTTACGGGCCACGTCCACACGCGTGTCCTCGTCGGCCCACAGCTCGGCGTGAGTGCGGGCACGGTCCGCGCTGTCGGGGCCGAAGGGCATGCTCGTCGCGTAGAGGCGGACGCCCTTGGAGCCGACGGCGAGCAGGCCCGTGTCGCGCCGCGCGAGGATGCGGAGGGCGTCGTGGCTCACCACCCCGCCGGGGCCGAGCAGGATGTTGGAGACCTGCTGGTACGGAATGTCGTAGGCCCCGGCCTCCAGGTCGTCGAACCCAGCGGTGGTAAAGACGAGGTTGCCGTCCTCCACGGCCAGGCGGCCGCGCTCCAGCCACAGGAGCCCGTGGCGGTCGGCGTGGGGCACGCGGGCGGTTTCGAGGCCGAGGCGTCCTTTGAGCGGCATGGGTCAATTGCGTGTTGCGTATTGCGTGATGCAGGAGGACGGGATGCGCACGCTCCGTTCACGAGCTTTTTGCCTGTCCCCGTGTGCTCATGCCCGGCGCACCTTCAGCATCCCGTAGCCGAAGCTCTTGTGCCGCCCGAGGCCGGAGCGGAGGAGGTCGACGAACGCATCGCCGTCGGTGACCCGGAGCGTGCCGGTGAGCGTCACGTCGGGGCGCTTGAGGGTGTCGGCTTTGCGCTCGCCGGTGCCGTTTTTGGGCACGCGGCGCGTCATGCGCTCGATGGAGAAGCGGTCCATGCCGATGGATTGCGGCTCGGCGCCGCCGCGGATCTCGAACTGTCGGCGGAGCCACTCGCGGTACACCTCCTCGCGGCTCACGTCGTCGTCCGCGGGCCGGGTCCAGGCCTCGGCGAGGTAGGCGTCCAGTTCCTGGCCCTCCGTCCAGGTGCGTTTGTCCCCGTTGTGGTTGACGCCCTCGCCCGCGGAGGCCTTGCGGACGACCGGGCAGGCGCGGAGCTCGAACTGGAGGGCCATGCCGTCGGGGAAGGTCTGCGGCATCGGCTTGGCGGCCAGCCCGTCCCAGTCGCCGATCTCGTAGACGGTCGGGCTGGCGTCGAGCTGGGCGTGCGATTGCAGGGTGTCGGCGTCCGCCGCGGTGTAGCCGAGGACGCGCACCTGCCGGCCGTTCTGCGCGTCGTGGTCAATGGAGAACGGCTGCGGGGCGTCGTCGCCGAAGAGCTCGCCGAGGGCGCAGTGGACGAGGTAGCCGGTGTCGGTGCGGTCGAGGGGGAGGTGCAGCATCTTGCCGAGGGTGGTGAGCCCTTTGGCGTCGAGGCCGAGCTGCACCATGTAAAACTCCGAGTCGGGCATAGGAGAGGAGGGGGAAGTGAGAGGAGGTTACGCCTGGGGGCGGACGGTGCCGTTCACGATCCATCGTTCGCCGACGTGGATCTGGTTTTTCCAGTCGCGCCGGTCGGTGACGGGCTCGCGCAGGTCCACGTCGAGCGCCTCCTCGGACGGGGTGTCGGCGTCCGGATGGGTGGGCCACCACGCGGAGAACGTAGGGCCGTCGTCGGCACGGGCGTGGAGGGGCGCCTGCACGAGGGCCTCCGGGAGCGAATCCGCCTGCAGGCGATCCGCAAAAAGGGCATCGGCGGGCAGGCACGGCTTGCGGCCTAGGAAGAGGGGCCGGGCCGGGTGCTGGACGGCGGCCGTCAGGTCGTCGAGCGTCGGGGGCTCGTCCGGGGCGTCCAGCGTGACGGCGACGGTGTGAATGGCGTCGGCCCAGTAGTCGCGGTGCCGAATGTGCGTGCCGTCGCTGGCGGAGCCGCCCGCCCGGCTCTCCGTATGGCCGTACGTGGTCCACGCCCGGTCGTCGTCCATGTAGGGCTTGGAGAGGTCCACCGTCTGGTAGTCCTCAATCCGGCGGCCGCGCCGGTCCTGGCGCGAGGCGTAGCGGAGCCGTTCCTGAAGGCGCTCCAGGCGGTCGAACTCGCTGTGGTCGACCCCCAGCGCGTTGCCCAGCAGGCCCGTCATCATCGACAGCGCCGGGTAGGGCTGGATCTCGCCCTGGTTGTCGACGATGGGGGCGCCGAAGCTCATCAGCGGCGCGTCGAAGCAAAGGAGGAGAACATCCATTATGCAGTCTGGATCTGGTTCGCGGTCCATTCGGCGAGGGCGGGCACCGTGGTGGTGTCGTCCACCTTGAGGCGGTCCGTGAGCCCGTCGGTCGGCCCCATCGCGGCCAGCCGGCGGTCGGTCTGCACGCCGTACATCTGGTCGATCTCGTCCACGTACTGCCCCAGCTTCTCGTAGCTGTTCTGCAGCACGTTCTGGGTCGGGGCGGGCGTCTGGAACGCGTTGGCCAATGTGCGGGGCTGGGCGGTTCCGGCCTCGGCGAAGAGGCACTGCGCGTAGGAGTACGGCGCGGTGGAGCCGAGTTTGGCGCCGGGGGAGACGGTGGCCATGAGCTGGGCAAATCGCTCCATCACCTCGGCGGCGAGGGCAGTGTTTCCGTCGGTCCATTCGTCCTGCTCGACGCCGGAGAGGTTGGACACGAGCAGGGGCACGTCCACGACCACGTAGCTGTAGAAGAGGCCGCTCGTGAGCTCCTGTGTATTGATGTGCCCGGCGCCGAGCTCGCCGCTTTCTTCGGGCTCGTCGCGCCGCAGCTCGTCGACGGCCGAGAAGTAGTCGCTCTCGCTCTCCTGGGCGTGCGTGGTGAAGGCGTGGGCCACGTGGACGGCGGCGTCGCCCCGGGCCAGGACGTCGCTCGTCGCCATGCGCCCAAACATGGCGGCGTCCAGGCCGCTAGCGAGCTCCAGGCCCTTCAGGTTCTTCTTGAGGTCGCGCTTGGAGATGTCGCGCATGGCGTCCGCCGCGTCCTTCACGGCGTCGCTGTCCGGCTCCCCGTCCTCGTCCCAGAACACCGGAAAGTCCTCTTTTGCCTCTTCGATCATGCCGGCGGCGAGGTCGCGGAGGTACCGCATTTCCGGCACCCCGAAGATGGTGACCTGGCTGGTGTCGATCATGTCCCGCGGGTCGTCGTCCTCGTCGGGATCGATGAGCGTTTTCAGGTCCCGCTTCCCGGCCTTGTCGTCGGACAGCAGGCGTTCCTTAAGGGCGAACGTGACGGCGCGGACGAGCGGGGCCGGATAGCCGTCGTCGATGAGCGGCTGGGCGAGGCGGCGCCAGAACGTTTCCCGCGAGCGCAGGGATTTCGGGACGTCCATGTCGTAGAGGGCGTTCTCGCCGTCGAAATTCCGCCAGTGGTATTTCAGGCACTGGGAGGAGACGCGCGTCCGCGTGGCGCCGCCGAAGGGGAGTTGTTTGGCGAAACCGGCGTCATCGCGATTCAAGAGGGTACTCGGATAGGAGGTCAGCGCGTGGAGCTGGATGAACATAGGCTGAGTGAGGCGTGATACGTGATGCGTGAAGAGGGTTGACCGTGGGGCTCAGTCGTCGTCCTGAGCGTGGAGGGTGCGGTAGTAGGTGCGTGCGATTTTGAGTCGTACGTTTTCTGCGTCCTCAAACAGGTTTTCCCGAGAGAAAAGAAGCTCTCGCACGTGCTCCCAGTTGGCGGGTTGCTGTTTGCTGGCGAGGTACTGGGCCATGCGGCGGAGGAGGACCGGCAGCGTCTCGTCGTCGGCCTCCATCAGGCGCACGAATCGGGTTTCGGCCCAGCCGGCCTCGGCCAGCGCCTGCCCAAGGGGCATATCGTAGTCGTGCAGGCCCGCGCAGTGGGCCATGCCCATCAGGAGTGTGGCCCAGCGTTGCTCCCATTTCGTTTGGGACATTCCCCTGGATTCGTCCTGCTCCAGGTCGAATAGCACTTTCCAGAGGGTGGGCGTGACGGGCGTATCCAGGTCGATGCGGCGGAGGGCGGCGCGGTCGCCGTTGGGCAGGCGTCCGGTTTCGGGGTGGAGCATGCCGGCGGCGCGGCCGACGGCCTGGGAGGGGGAGGTTGACTCGTCGGTGCTGATGTCAGTCTCGGGGGGACTGTCTGTATCGGCAGAAGGGGGCATGAGTCTGAAGGGATTACCACTAGATCGAAAGGAGGTGTCCATTTTGGCTTGACCCAAAATGGACGAAAAGGTCAAGGCTGTGAAGAAATCGGTTGAGGCTTCTCAGGCTGCACTGAAATTCGCCAAACTCGCGCTCTTCCCATCGGTCAGAGCGCTCGAACAGGGCGAATTTCGATCGTTGCGCCCTCGGCGCCTCCAAGACACCGATTTCTTCAAAGCCGGATGGCAACTTCTACGATGTATCAGAAAAGGCGTACTTGAGGGTGTCGCGGGCGGCGCCGTGGAAGATGGAGCGGGCGCTGCTGCGGGCCCGCCAGTAGCGGGTGGAGGAGTTGGGGGCGTGGTCTTCGGCGTCGTTGAACTGGGTTTGGGCCTCCTTCCAGAGCAGCGATTCCCAGTGCTCGCGGGCCTCGCGGTCGCTCATGTCGACCGACGCCCAGAGCGCCTCGAAGAAGCGGGCATCCACGGTGCGGTCGAAGGCGTCGAGCCAGGGCGATACATCGTCAAACTCAATGGCCTCGGTGTCGCCGCCGCCCAGCAGCGTGCCGATGGCCGGGTAGAGCACCGTGCGGCGCACCTCGTCCACGATCTCGACCCGGTCTCGGGCGCGCTCCCCGAGTCGTTCGCGTCGAGATTTTTCTCGGAGCCAGCCGGATGCCGAATCAGGAACGGGTACGATGCGGTGGTGCAGGCCTTCGGTCTTGCCTTGTCCGCGCACCAGTGCCCGGGCAACGACGTACATGTACCCGCCGTCCGAATCCCGGAACTGCAGCGCCGGGGGCTGAGCGTACTCGCCCTCGAAGACGATGTCTTGCAGCCGGTCGTAGGTAAAGCCCTCCCCCGGCAGCGTCAGGGCCTTGCCGCTGCTTTTCTCGATCGGCGTCCAGGGATCGCCGGTGTCGCCGTTGAGCGAGTCGGGCGCGTCGACGCGCTGGCCCTTGGTGTTGGCCCGCCAGCAGGTGAGGTCGCCACCGTCCTTCTGAAACCGGATGCGGCGACAGATTTCGAGAAAGTAGGGATCGCAGTCGGCAAGCGGAATGGCCCTGTCTTTGGCCCCGTCCCACGGCCGGGTCCAGAGCAGGGCCGGCCCATCGAGTGTGTATCGCCCGGACAGAGCGTCGCGCTCGCTCAACAGCACGTCTACGTCGCGCCGGAAATGCTCTCCCCAGGACAGGTCCGGCGACAGGCCTACGAGGGGCCGGTTTCCAAAACCCCCGTTCATTCTCACGACTCCATAATTGCCCCGCCCCAGGAAGCCCTCCATCGTCTGCAGCGTCACGAGTGCGTAGATCCAGTGCTCGGGCTCGGGGTGCCGGATGCGGCGCGCCTTGACGTCGTGGCTCTTCGACGTAATGAGCACGTCGAGCTGGTCGGGCGTGGGCACGTCGGCCTTGTACCCGGCGTCGTCGAGCGATCCTTCTGGCACGGGCGACTGCAAGAAGGCGGGCTTCGACTCATCCGCCACGACCAGGTGCCAGGCCGCGGCGTCGCCGTCGGCCACTCCCACGAGCGCGTCGCGCCACCCGGCTGCGGTGTCCGGACGCGTGCCGCCGGCCTGTCGGGCGACGGCCATCGCGGCGAGCTGGACGAGGAAGCTGTGCCAGGGCTGCTGCTGATGGGCCTGTAGGGCCTCGAAGCTCAGAATGTCGTTCTGCGTGAGTCGATGCAGGACCCGTGGCAGGGACGCTCCCTGCACCGTATTGTCCAGCAGGCGGATCCGGAGGAGCGGGTCGTCGAGAAGTGAGTGCTTCATGGCAGCAGTCGATATTCGAAAAGGAAGTGCACACCAGGGAATTGCCCGAAGCAACAGTATGCGACAAGATGCACCACGGGGACTTCGTCTCCATTCACCCGAGAACCGGCGACGGAAATTTTGTAGCGGGCACCTTGTGGTCGAGATCGCCCGCGGTGCCGGTCACCGTGAATTGCGTGCCTGGCTTCCGGCGTACCGTAATTGTCTGCTGCTTCTGTGTCTTCTGCAGATCAAGAACTCTGCTCCATTCGTCCGTTTCCAACGAACAGATGGTCCGGAGTCCACAGACCAGGCAGATATAGATTCCGCCGAAGAGGTCGGTTCTGTTCCGGTCGTCGATCAGAGTCGCAACATCCTCTGATCGGAAGGTGAACCGCCAAGGGGACTGGTCGCTCGACGAGTATTTGATGAGCAGAAACGTGCTGTCGTCAAGCTGGAAGTGTCCTAGTTTGTCGCCGATCTCAACGATCCGGGGCGGATCATCGTGCTTGAGTAATCGGCGAAGGACGACGCCTTCGAATTGATCTCGGATGGCAATCATAGTATAATGGGGGTGCTGTTAGTGTGGACGCAATCTCAGAAAGCACGGCAGCCGAGCCGCCGATCCGTGAAATCGACGGCTCAGTAAGGCCCTGCGGTCAGCCCGACCGGAGGGCCTTCATTTTTAACCCCATGAGTATGGGGAATCCGTTGGGGGGCTAGCGACTCTAGAATCCCACCCTGGGCTATCTCCAGCTTACTGGAGTCATCTCTGTCAAAAGGGTAATGAGTATTCCTGGAAAATGTCAAACGGGTGAGATTAAAGAGTAAAACTAACAGTTAAGCATCCCCACAAGATCGAGAGGATGATAGGGGGTGAGGGCCGTTGACGTGAAGTCGGATTCGTTTCGCGTCGCGACGGCCGAAGCGCCGGCCGCCGCCCCGGCAGCGGCAAGGTAGCCGTCTTCAAAGACGTCGGTTCCAGGGTTCTGAAGTGCCGTCCGGAGCGCCGAGCGGCCCATAGGAGCAATGCGCATCACGTCCGCCAGCAGGTCGAAAAGCGGACGTGGTTCGGTGTCTTCCCGTTCGTATGCCACGTACCACCAAGTCGCGATTGACGTGGGGGCAACGAGGCCGTCGATGGTGTCGCGCTCGGCCGCCGCGATCAGACGGACGGCTGCGCCGTGATGCGACCGGGAGGCGACAGCGGCATCAATGAGGACGTTCGTGTCGAAGAGAACCGTCATGCCGGGAAAATGGGCGTCCGTGACGAGGGGCCGTTCGATCTACTTGTGCTTCTCGTGCATCGCGTCGACCCAGGCCTCCGTATCTTTGTCGAGGTTTAGGTCCGTCGCCGCCGGGCCGAGCGCGTCCACCATTTTGCGGGTGCG
Source organism: Salinibacter pepae (assembly GCF_947077775.1). Taxonomy (NCBI): domain Bacteria; kingdom Pseudomonadati; phylum Rhodothermota; class Rhodothermia; order Rhodothermales; family Salinibacteraceae; genus Salinibacter; species Salinibacter pepae. Next base: position 1,113,584 of record NZ_CAMTTE010000001.1, on the reverse strand, counting down.
GGGCGGAAGATCGTCGGGAACGGTGTTCATATCGGACGCCGACTCCGGTCCGGAGTCGTCCCCGTTCGGCTCGCGGAGCAGGAGGCGAAAGTAGTCTTCCACGATTTGGGAGACGGAGGTCCCCCGCTCCTTGGCCAGTCGTTTGGCGCGTTCTTTCAGGCGGTCGTCGAGACGGAGGGTAAGCTTTGATTTCGTGGACATTTTCCTGCTGTACGTCAATATGAGAATTTTAATGACGTATAACGCGCCTTCAGTTTGCCGTTCCTTCACTTAAGGTCTGTTCAGCGCCTGGCGCGACTCTCATTTTTGAGACAATCCCAGGCGGTCGTACTGAAACGAGTGGCCGCTAAACTGAAACGAGAAGGCCCCGCTTCCCTGCTTCACGTCAGTCGCTTCCTCCGTCTCCGGCGGGGCGTCGAGCTGCCACGCGCTGACGGACAGTTCCTCGATGGCCGCGCCGAAGGGGCCGTCGACGGGACGCGGGAGTTCGACCCGGTAGTCTTCCTGTCCGAGCCGCGTCTTGGCGGTGCCGAGGTCGTCGGGAAACGGTTCCGCCCCAAACGGCTCGCCGCGGTCGATGGTGACGTGTCCGGTGGCCTGCCGGTCGGCCTGCTGGGAGCCGAGCACCCACTGCTCGTGGCGGTGCCAGTCGTCGCCCTCGTTCTCCACGACCGTCCGGAGCGCATCGGGATGCGTGGCGCGCTCGACGAGCAGGCGGTTGTCCTCGGGAATCTGCCACGGCGCAAGGTCGTCGCTTCCCAGGACGGCCCATGTAGCGTCAAGGACGCGCAGGTCGCCGTAGACGGTGCCCAGCCCGTGCGGGCCGAACGCCTGTCCGTCGTCCGAAATGTGCGGGGCCAGGTCCCGCTCCTCGGGCGTGAGGACGACGCACCGGGCGGTGGCGTAGCCGTCGGGCCGGTCGCGACCGTGGCGGTGCAGGCGCCCGATGCGCTGCAGGAGCACGTCCATCGGGCACAAGTCCGTGATCATGAGGTCGGCGTCCAGGTCCAGGCTCTGTTCCACCGTCTGCGTGGCCACCGCCACGACGCCGCGATTGGGTGTGTCGGGGCCGAACGTGGCCTCGACGGCGTTGTCGAGGCGCTGCCGGTCGTCGGGCGCAAAGCGGGAGTGGTGCGGGGCGGGCGTGCCGTCGACGCCGAAGAGGAGCGTGTTGTCCCCGGCCAGCGATTCCAGTTCTTGCTGCGTCTTGATACAGTCGTCCACAAGGTTGCGGATGACGAGGACGCGGGCGCCGTTTTCGGCGTGGTCGAGGGCCCGCCGGGCGACGGCCGCCGGGGCGTCTGCGTCGTCGCAGAGCGTGGGGGCCACAGTTTTGCTCGCGTCCGAGGAGGCGGCGTGGACCGAGTCCGGGTCGGTGCGGGCGGCGTCGACGTGCGTGACGAGCGGATAGTCTTCGGTCTCCGCCGCGTCCTGCGCGGGCACGTTGCCGTCGTCGGTCGTGAGGTGCACGCGGGCGGAGGCGCCGAGGGTGGCGGACATAAGTAGGGCGTGCCCGCCGGCGGCAAGGTGCTGATCGAGGACCCGGTCCAGGAGCCGCGTCATGTAGGCGTCGGAGGCATGGACCTCGTCGACCACGAGGAAGTGCCGCAGGAGCGCCGTCGCCCGCATGTGAGCGTGGCTCGCCTGCAGTGTGGAGAGCAATACTTGGTCGACGGTGCCCACGGCGATGGGGGCAGCGAGGTAGCGCTTGGAGCTTTCGGCGGCCCACCCGCGGTGCTGAACCTCTTCGTCCCACCGGACCCCAAAGCTGTCGGGCAGGCGCGTGGCTTCGACGTCGTCGGCTTTTATGTAGCCCGGCACGGCCTGTACGACCGGCGGGCGCTGCTCCTCCGGAAAGAGCCGCTTGACGGCCGCCGTGACCCGGTCGTGGAGCTGCGTGGCGGCGGTGCGGGTGGGCACGGCAAAGTAGAGGCCGTCGACGAGACCGGCACGGAAGAGGCGCACGTAGCGGGCAAGGGCGGCCTCCGTTTTTCCCGAGCCGGTGTCCGATTCGAGGACGGCGAGGCCGCCGTGTTTGTGCACAGGCACGTCGCGCACCGCGTCCTGGATCGGGTAGGGAGTCCAGTCCGGCTGCTCCAGAATCTGGTCGAAGCCGCTATCGGCAGAAAGGACCGAACGCGGACCGTCCGGGTCCAGGAAGAGGGCGTCCACGGCCTCGGCGGCACGGGCCCGCGCCCGCTCCATCGGGGCGTCCAGCGTGTCGGCGAACGGGAAGAACGACTCGTCGGAGCCAATCCAGTCGGCCAGCGTGAGGAGGCCGTTGAAGGCGTGCTGAAAGGCAGGTGTGGCGGGAAAGGGGGCGGCCTCGTCCTCATACGCCGACGGAAGCCACTCGCGGACGTGGGTGTCCAGCCGGACGAGACCCGCTTCCGGATCTCGGTCGTCGGAGGGCTCCCAGAGCATGGGATCGTGTGTGCCCGGCGTGACCGGCGCGCCGTGGTGGCCGAACGTCGCCAGCAGCAGGTGGCCGAGCACATCAAGGTCGGTCGCCCAGTCCTGCAGGTCTGCGATGCCGAGCGGGGCGAGGTAGGCCAGCGGATCCGACGCCTTGTATACATTCACCATTGGGGTCACGTGGTCAGAGGTCGGCGTTTCCCCGAACGCCCGATTCTGAAACCCGTGGTTCACCTTCCCGGTGTCGTGCAGCGCGGCGAAGGCCGACAGGCGGGCGACGTGCACGTCGGACAGGTCGTCCCACCCGATCAGCGACGCGACGCGATCGCGGAGAATCGTTCGCTGCAAGAGGGCTTCCGTGACGGCGGCTACATCCGCCGAGTGGGCGAGAAGGGGATGCCAGTCGACGATCTCGCCGGTCGATCGGTCATTGTCCTTGTACGTGAGCTTGGCCCAAAACTGAGAGCGGTCGGGAGAGCCGTCCATACCGGACAAGGGCGGTCAGTCAGAGAGGAGGCGCCTCGTTGCAAATCGTCGTTTTAGAAGACACGGCGGGCCGACGAGCAGTAGGGAAAACGTATGGGGTTTTGGGAAAAGATAAAAGCAACGTGCGGAAAACGGCCCCTCCGATCTGCCGTCGCGGGAGAGACGTGCAGGAACGGGTGCTCATTCCAGGGCATCGAGCACTTCCGTCGGGGGGGGGCGGTCACGGGCCGTCCCGAAAATCGTCCGGGTTCCGCGTCACGACGCCCTCGACGCCCGCCTGCACGCCGCCGGCGGCGATGTACTCGTCCTCGAAGTCCGCGTCGTTTGGCGCCTCTAGGGCATCGGACAGGGCCGATCATCCCATCCGCGCAGGGTCGACGACCGTCGACAGATACTCGAAGAGGGGACGCGGATCGACCTCGCAGGTGGCCGTCGACACGGACCAGCACGTGGCAATTGCAGTGGGGGTGACGATGCCGTCAATGCCCCCCGCTCGGCGTGAACCAGAATCTGATTGGCCCCCTCGTAATGCGCACGGCTCTGCACGGTGGCGTCGATCAAGATGTTCGTGTCGAACGGGAGGCGCACGGGCGATCAGGCGTGCTTTTCGGTGGCGGCCCTGATGAACTGTTGCTCGTCCTCCGTCCAATTGCCCCTTGGTTCATCGAACGGAGCGTCGTCTGGGGGCGGCCCGATCCGTTCGTGGACCTTCTTCAACTGAGGAGTTAGCGCGGTGCCGGCCCCGACCTGCTCGTTGGGCGCATCCGCCTCGCTCAGGAGGCGAAAGGAGCCCTCCACGAGGGCCGACAGGGACGTGCCGCGCTCTTGGGCGATCTCTTTGGCTCGCTCCTTCACGTCCTCGTCCATGCGCAAGGTGAGCTTGGACTTCATGGCGGGATCAGAATTGTACGTCACGGGGTCTCAGTATTGACGTGCTTCCGTTTCGCTGCTCGGTTTCGCGCCATCCGCCTACCACTGGAGCCGCTGGACGTCGATGTCGGCCAGCGTCCGGAGCCCGCCGTGCTCCACGAGGTGCCAGAAGAGGGTGCGGGTGGCGAGGGCGTCGCCCACGGCCGTGTGGAGCTCCTCGCCCGGCGCGGCATTGAAGTGGCCGAGCAGCGTCCCGAGCTGGTGGGTGTCCGGCCCGTCGAGGAGAGACCGCGCCAGGCCCAGCGTGTCGGCAAAGCGAAGGCCCAGGCCATCGAGGCCGAGTCGCTCGGCCTCGTAGGTGACGAAGCGGAAATCGAACGGCAGATTGTGCCCCACGACCACGCCTGCCTCCAGGTGGTCGATGAGACGAGGCAACCGCGTCGCCACGGCATCGTCGCGGGGCGGGGCCGCGTCGCTGCGCCAGTGGAACTGAATGCCCTGCTCGTCCACGACGGCCATCTCGCAGATGCGCCCGCCGCGGTCGGGCCGCAGGGCGGTCGTCTCGAGGTCGAAGAAGAGAAGGGTGGCCGTCCGGAGGGGGCGATCCGCCCACGCGCTCATGGTCGGGAGAGGGTCGGCTGGGGCCGTGGATGATCCACTCGGTACAAGGGAGACGTGGCGTCCCTTCGAGTGATCGATCTCCGCGTGTGCGGAGTTGCCCCTGCGATACGTTGTCAGGCAGGGGGGGAGTCTGCCAGCAACATGTGCCTCCGGCGGCGAAAACGCAACCACTACGGTGCCGTGGCCCGGAGCGCCCCCGTCACCCGTATCGTCCGCGTCGTTGAGAGGGCGGGGGCCTGTTCGGTCATTTCAAGGGTGAACGTCCCGCCCACGGCCCCACGCCCGGCCTGGGTGATCGAAACGTGGCCCTCCGTGGCCTCGAAGCGCGCATTGGGCAGCGACAAGAACGCGACGAGCCCCGGCAGGCTGTCGGTGTGGGGCGCATCGAGCAGGGCGGCCCGCACCACCGCGTAGCGGCCCGTTGCCGCGTCGGGGGCCCCTCCCGTGCCGCGCGGCGTGAACTCCATCGAAAGGCCGGGCCCGCCCCGGGCGCCCAGCTCGAGGCCGACGCGGGTGTCGCGCACCGAACGAAGCACGGCGGGGCCCGCGAGCGTGTCGGTGACGGCCCCGTGGATCTGGAGGCGGTACCGCCCCGCGGCCACGCCGAGGTCGGAGGCGTCTCCGCAGCCGGACAGCAGGAGGACGAGCCAAAGACCGACGAGGGAGAGCGGCAGGGCGAGGCAGCGAGGCATGGGGCGGTACGGGCAGCGGAATGGGACTGGGGCGGAGAGCGACGCCTCCGCCCCAGCGTCGCCCCCCCTGCAAACGGACGACTACGGCTGGGTGCCCACCGTCTGGGGGCGTTCCTCGACCTGCTCGTCCTCCGCGTTCACCTCCGTGGGCCCGCCGTCGGAGAGGGGCACCGCGTCGAGGATAAGACGCGCGCTGCGGTTGTACGTGAAGTAGTTGTAGGCCCAGTTGACGAGGGCGCTGAGGCGGTTGCGGAAGCCCACCAGCTTGGCAATGTGGATGACGACCCAGAGAAACCAGGCCATGAAGCCCCGAAACGCGATGCCCCCGGCAAACTCGGCCACCGCCGCGTTCCGGCCGATCGTGGCCATCTGGCCGAGGTCCCAGTACTCGAATCGCTCCGTGGTGCCGTCGCGGAGGCGGCGCTGAATCTGGGCCGCGGCGTGCCGGCCGCTCTGGATGGCGACCTGCGCGAGCTGGGGCTCGTATCCGTCCTCGCCCTCAATGGCGGCCATGTCGCCCACGACGTACACGTCCGGGTGCTCGGGCACCGTCAGGTCCGGGCTCACGACGACCCGATCGGCCCGGTCCTGCTCGGCGTCGAGCAGGTTGGCCACCGGGCTCGCCTTCACGCCGGCCGCCCAGACCAGCGTCTGGGTCGGGAGGACCCGCCCATCGGCGAGGTGGACCCGGTCGGGGGCGACGCGCTCGACGGCCGTGTTGGTCTGGACGTCCACGCCGCGCGCCTCGAGGACCTGCCGGGTGTAGGCCCGCTGTGGCCCCTTGTAGGGGGGCAGGAGCTCGTCCTCCATTTCCAGAAGGAGGCAGCGGGCCTCCTCGCGCGTGTCAAACCGGGCAAAGTCGTCGTTGAGCGTGTCGAAGAGCTCCACGAACGCGCCCGCCATCTCGACGCCCGTTGGCCCCCCGCCCACCACGACGAAGGTGAGGGCGCCCTCTCCGGCGCCCGCCCGCTGCCGGTCGTACCGCTCGAACTGCCGCAGCACGCGGTTGCGCAGGTTGACGGCGTCGGGCACGTTCTTGAGGGGGTAGGCGTGCTCCTCCACGCCGGGAATCCCGAAGTCGGTCGAGACGGCACCCGCCGCCAGGACGAGGTGGTCGTAGGAGAGCGACTGACCGCCGTGCAGGTGCACCTGCTGGCGGGCAGGGTCGATGTCGACCACGGTGCCGAGGCGAAAGTTCACCGTCTCGTTGCCCTGGAAGATGTTGCGCACATTGTGGGCAATGTCGTCCGGCTCCAGCCCCGCCATGGCCACCTCGTAGAGCAGCGGCTGAAACTTGTGGTAGTTGTTGCGGTCGACGAGCGTGACGCGGACCGGGGCGTCGCGCAGCGTTTTGGCGGCCTCCAGGCCCGCAAACCCGGCCCCGACGATGACGACGTGGGGGCGGTCGGACGCAGGCGACGGTGTGTCAAACGGCATGGGGAGAGGAGGAGGCGTGGAATGAGGGGCTTGCGCGTAACAACGCTGAACAAATTAGACGCCACGTGGTCGTCGCCTTTCCGTAATATCGCCGCCCAGCGTAAGTTTCTCAGCATCGTCACACCCCGCAGGGCGTTTTGGAAACCGCCGGCTGGCGTGCCATCGCAGGGACGAGGGGCGATCCCCCCATACGCCGCGTCTCTTTGAGAAGGGATCTTTAGGAAGGGGACAGAACGAGGCGTCTCCTTCGTCCCACAACCCTCGGTCTTACAGGGCAGGAGCGTCGCGCCATCGGGGCACGGGGGAGGCGTTCCGGTGGAACAAAATTGGTGGGAACTCCCAGGGCCCACGGAGGCGGCCGTGGACCTCCCCCGTCTCCTCGCTTATACTGTACTGTATGCAGTCAAGTTTTGCTACAAAGCCGTCCTGATTCCACCATGCACAACCCGGTTACCCTTCGCTCGCCGCGCATCTACGGGGGCGTGCTGGTCCTCACCGTCCTGGCGACTGTCCTGGGGACATGGGGGGGCGTGTCGCTGGGGCCCTGGGCGCTGGGGATCCTGTTCGTGGCCGTCGTGCTGACGGGGATGCCGCACGGGGCCGTCGATCACCTCGTGGCGGCCCGGCTGTGGGGCCTCGGCCCGACGTGGGCCGACCAGGCAAAGTTCTACGGCGGCTACCTCGTCCTGATGGCGCTCTACGGGGCGCTCTGGATTGGGGCCCCGGCCTGGAGCCTCGGCCTCTTTCTGGTCATGACCATGTACCACTTCGGGCAGGCCGACCTGGCCTACTGGCGGCTCCCGCCCCTGTCCGCCCGTCTCCTCTACCTGTCGCGCGGCCTCTTTCTGCTCGGCCTGCCCATCGTGGCCTTTCCGGAGGTCGTCGCGCCCATCTTCGAGGCGATGGGGGGCGTTCAACTGCTCACGTGGCCGGGGGTGACGACGGCGCCGGGCGCCCTGTTCGCGGGCCTCGTCGCGCAGCACCTGGGGGCGCTCGGAATCGGCAGGCTGGGGGCGGACCCGAGTGTCGACTGGGCCCTCGGGCGGGAGGCGACCAACGTCGCGGTGCTCGCGGCGCTGTTTGGGCTCGTCCACCCGCTCGTGGCCTTTGCGGTCTTCTTCGGGGGGTGGCACGCGCTGGGGCACATCCTGGAGCTCCTCCGCTTCTTCCGGCGGCAGGGAGACGCCATGTCGATGGCCCGGTTCTACCGGGAGGCGTTCCTGTTTACGGCGATCCCCTTCGTTGGACTGGCGGGCCTCTACGCCGCCACGCAGTCGTTCGGGCTGGAGGACCAGATGGTCGCGCTTCTCTTCATCCTGATCGCCATCATGACCCTCCCCCACATGGTGGTCGTCGAGAAGATGTACCGGGAGCGGGAGAAGGGCGCCCCCCAGGCCGCCGCCTGATCCCGATCCCCGACACCCGATCTCCGACACCCGATCCCGACAAACAAAAAAGGGCGTGGCACCCGGCCACGCCCTTGGGGAAGAGAAAAGAAGGAGGGGACTACATGCCGCCGTCGTTGGCCTCCGGGGGAAGCAGAACGCTGTCGATGACGTGGATGACGCCGTTCGAGGCCTCAATGTCGGTCTGCACGACGGTGGCGGTGTTCTGGCCCATCAGGCGGACGGTACCGTCATTGACCTGGATCTGGACGGAGCGGCCTTCGAGTGTGGGGGCAGAGTCCATGCCGGTCACGTCCGACGCCATCGCCGCGCCGCTCACGACGTGGTACTGCAGGATGGCCTGGAGCTGCTCCTTGTTTTCCGGCTGGAGGAGCGACTCAAGCTGCCCGTCCGGCAGGGCGTCGAAGGCGGCGTCGGTGGGGGCGAAGACGGTGAACGGCCCCTCGCCCTTCAGGGCGCCCACGAGGTCTGCCGCCTCCAGGGCCTGGGCCAGGGTGTTGAAGTCATCGGCCTGGACGGCCGTATCAACGATGTCCGGCTGGTCGGCGCCCGTGTCGTCCTGCTGGGCGACGGCCGGGCCGGCAAGGAGGGCGAGGCCGAGGCCGAGAAGAAAGACAAAGCGTGATGCGTAGGTGGTCATTGGCTGTTTGGAGTGGTTGAAAGGATCTACGGATGGGGCCCAATCCCTAACCCGTGGGAATATTCCCCGGACCGACGGGCCGCCGCCATCCCTTACGAGTTCGTCGCACCTCGGAGACGGGCCGAGTCGGGGGCGCCGCCGCGCAGGCATGGGCAGGTAAAGAACGCACGATCTGCCGGGAGTCCCGAACACTGGTTTGCACGACGCGTTACACCGCCGTGATTACTGTTACTCATACCCATCGCAACAGACCGATATAGCGTCGTGGCACAAGCGAATACAGGAGATGAGGTCCAGGTCCACTACACCGGCAAACTGGAAGACGGCACGAAGTTCGACGAGTCCGAGGAGGAGCCCCTGAGCTTTACCATCGGGGAGAATCGTGTCATTCCGGGGTTTGAGGAGGCCGTAACGGGCATGGAGCCGGGCGACGAGAAGACCGTAGAGGTGGAGCCGGAGCAGGCCTACGGGGAGCACCGCGAAGACATGGTCATGGAGATGGACCACGACCAGATTCCCGACGAGGTGGAGCCGGAGGTTGGCCAGCAGCTTCAGCTGCGACTGGAGAACGGCCAGACCGTCCCCGTGCTCATCACGGCCCTCGGGGAAGACTCGGTGACCATCGACGCGAATCACCCGCTGGCGGGGCGCACGCTGATCTTCGACATCGAAGTGATCGACGTTGCCGAAGGCAGTGGCTCGCCCGACGGCGGAGGCGGCGGCGAGGGCGGAAACATCGTCACGCCGTAGTGTGGACGGACGGTCCGGACGCCGCGGACATCGTCCCATTTTCGGATTTTCCGTGCCCCTGCATGGTCGATCTGTGCAGGGGCATTGCTGTGGGAGGCGGCCGGACGGGCGGCGTGAGGCCGGCGCAATGCTCGTAATGTTCGGGTAGCGGCAGGCGGAACGCGGGGGCGCAGGCGCCTTTCCCGCTCGTACGGCCCCACTTTGGGAAAAGAAAGCACTCCACAGCCTGTCCGGAAGACGCTCTGTTGCGCGACGCTGCTGCGTTGGGTACGTTGAACCCGTACACTGCCACAAAGCGATAGGAGGCCTCGTCGCCCCTCCGTTGCGCTTCTTTCCTGCTGAATCAATCGTTCGGTCATGTCTACTTCCGACGTTGCGGGGCCCGCCGACCGCAGCCAGCGCCAGTACAACTTTTCGGCCGGGCCGGCCACGCTTCCTGTGGAGGCGTTGCGGGAGGTCAAAGACGAGCTGCCCGTGTACGACCACGTTGGGGCCTCGGTGATGGAGATCAGCCACCGCTCACCCGCGTACGACGAGATCGAAGCGTCCGCCCGTGAGCACCTCCGTGCCCTGCTCGACCTGGGTGACGACTGGCACATTCTCTTCCTGCAGGGCGGGGCCCGGATGCAGTTTTACCAGGTGCCCCTCAACTTCCTGCCCGAGGACGGCGTGGCCGACTACGTCGTGTCGGGGCGGTGGGGCGTGAAGGCGGTCGCCGAGGCCGAACGGGTGGGCGGCGTGAACGTCGCCGCCTCCAGCGAGGACGCGGACTTTGCCTACGTGCCGGACGTGGCGGAGTGGGACCTCACCCCGGACGCGTCGTACGTCCACGTCACGACCAACGAAACGGTCAATGGCAACCAGATGACCGACGACCCGGTGCTCGACGTGCCCGTCGTCACCGACGCGTCGAGCGAGTTTCTGAGCCGCCCGATGGACCTGGAGGGCTACGGGCTCATCTATGCCGGGGCGCAGAAGAACGTCGGGCCGGCGGGCGTCACCGTCGTCCTCGTGCACGACGACTTCCTGCGGCGCCGCAAACAACCGCTCCCGACGATGCTGGACTACGGCACCCACGCGGAGCGTCGCTACAACACGCCGCCGGTCTTTGCCATCTACATGGTGGAGAAGGTGTGCCGCTGGCTCCGCAACCAGGGGGGCATCGACGCCATCCACGCCATCAACCGGCGAAAGGCGCGCCTGCTCTACGACGCGATCGACGCGACCGACTTTTACCAGGGCACCGTCGACCCGGAGGACCGGTCCACGATGAACGCCACGTTTCGGCTCCACGACCCGGCCCTGGAGCCGGTCTTCCTCCAGAAGGCCGAGCAGGAGGGGCTGCTCAGCCTGTCCGGGCACCGCTCCGTGGGCGGGGTGCGCGCGTCCATGTACAACGCGATGCCCGAGGCGGGCGTCCGGCGGCTCGTGGCGTTTATGGAGGAGTTCGAGCGCACGCACGGCTGAAGCGGAAGCACCAGGGGCGGGGCGAAACGGGAGAGCCCCAGGGCTTGGGAAGGGAGGACGGTACGAGACGGTCTTTGAACCAACGACCACGGCGCAATGGCCCTCACGATTGGCGTCCCGCGCGAAACCGACCCGGGCGAGACCCGCGTTGCCCTGATCCCCGACGTGGCCGATCGCCTGTTGGCGACGGTGGACGATCTAGACATCCGCGTCGAGGAGGGCGCCGGGGAGGGAGCGTACCACACCGATGCCGACTACGACGCGGCGGGGTGTTCGGTCGTGGGGCGGGACGCGACGTTCGACGCCGACATCATCGCGAAGGTGGCCCCCCCGTCCGACGACGAGGTGGACCGGCTCGGCGAGGGGCAGGTCCTTGTCGGCTTTCTCAGCCCGCTCGAACGCCCGGAGGCCGCACAGGCGCTGGCGGACCGGGGCGTGACGGCGCTGGCGATGGAGCTCGTGCCGCGCATCTCGCGGGCGCAGAAGCTCGACGCGCTCTCCGCGATGAGCTCGATCGGGGGGTACCGGGCGGCGATCGGGGCGGCGGAGCGACTGCCCGCGTTCTTCCCGCTGCTCACCACCGCCGCCGGCACGGTGCGCCCGGCCCGGGTGCTCGTGCTGGGGGCCGGCGTGGCGGGCCTGCAGGCGATCGCCACCGCCAAGCGCCTGGGGGCGAAGGTGTTCGGGTACGACATCCGCGAACCGACCCGGGAGGAGGTCGAAAGCCTCGGCGCGTCCTTCGTGGAGCTGGAGGTGGACATCGAGGCCGACCAGGACGAGAGCGGGTACGCGGAGCAGGTGGAGAAGGAGAAGCAGGAGCGACAGCCCGAGCTCCTGCAGCCCCACCTCGCCGAGGCCGACGTGGTGATCTCGACGGCCCTCATTCCCGGCCAGCCTGCTCCCCTGCTCATCAACGAAGAGGCCGTGGCGGCCATGGATCCCGGGTCGGTGATCGTCGATCTTGCCGCGCCGAACGGGGGCAACTGTGCCCTCACGGAGACCGGAGAAGAAATCGTGGAGCACAACGTCCAGATCTTGGGGCCCACCAACCTGCCCGCCGAAATGCCGGTCCACGCGAGTGAGCTCTACGCCAAGACCGTCGCCGCCATGGTTGAGGAGGGACTCGACGAGGGCCGTTTTGCCCCGGACTTCGACGACGAGATTTTCGCCGAGTCGTGCCTCACCCGCGACGGGGAGGTTCAGAATGAGCGTGTTCGGGACCTTATTGCGCCTACGGAGAAAGAGGCTCCTGAGACGTGACACGGCACCCGTGAGGACGCCTGGTGCGGGCGGTCACACATCACGACTCACGCATCACGACTCACGTGTCACTCTGTCTTTCAGGGAGGCAGTCGGGTCTCCTTGTGCTCCTGCATTCGAATTCTGATTTCCCGCTGTCCGAAAAGCCAACATGCTCAACAACCTGATTATCTTCGTCCTCGCGGCGTTCCTCGGCACGGAGGTGCTAACCAAGGTGCCGCAAACCCTGCACACCCCCCTCATGTCGGGCGCCAACGCCATCAGCGGCATTACGGTCGTGGGGGCGCTGGTGGCGGCGGGCATGACGACCGGGCCGTGGTCGACCTGGATCGGCTTCGGGGCGCTCGTGGTGGCCACCATCAACGTCGTCGGCGGCTTTCTGGTGACCGACCGCATGCTGAAGATGTTTGGGAAGAAGGAGGCGTCCCCCGCGTCGGTTGGGGCGGGGCAGGCGAACGGCTCAGCAGACTGAGTGCGTAGTGCGTATTGCGTAGTGCGTATTGCGTAGTTGTACGCTGGAAGCCAAGTGACGAAATACGCACCACGAAATACGAGGGAAAGGTCCCCGCTCCCGATAGACTCTCCTCCGTACGGTTTTGCCTATGAAAACTGCGATCATCGACCTCGCGTACCTGCTCTCGGCGGTGCTCTTCGTGTTCGGGCTCAAGCGCATGCAGTCGCCCGTTACCGCCCGCACCGGCAACGCGCTGGCCTCCCTCGGCATGCTCGTCGCCGTCGTCGCGACCCTCTTCCTCCAGGAGATTCTGTCGTGGCCCATGATTTTGGGCGGGCTTGCCCTGGGCGGGCTGGTCGGCGTGGCGCTGGCCCGCACCGTCGAAATGACGGCCATGCCGGAGCTGGTGGCCGTCTTCAACGGGTTTGGGGGGCTCGCCTCCGCGCTCGTCTCGGGGGCGGAGCTGTCCCAGTACGTGAGTGGGGACGTGTACGGGTTTGGGGCCGTCACGGCGGTGACCATTGCGCTCTCGATCCTCATCGGGACCGTCACCTTCTCGGGGAGCATCATCGCCAACGGCAAGCTGAGCGGCTGGATCACGGGCAGCCCCATCTCCTTTCCCGGCCTGCGGGTGCTGACGGGCCTCCTGCTCGTGGGGGCGGGCGTGGCGTTCGGCGTGATGGTGGCGTACGCGGAGGCCTTTCCCACGCTCGCCCGCCCGATGATCCTCGCGGCCCTCGGCCTCGGGGCGGCGGCCCTCCTGCTCGGCATTCTGCTCGTCATCCCCATCGGCGGGGCCGACATGCCGGTGGTCGTGTCGCTTCTGAACTCGTATTCCGGCCTCGCGGCCGCCGCGGCCGGCTTCGTGCTCGACAACACGGCCCTCATTGTGAGTGGGACGCTCGTCGGGGCGGCGGGCATGATCCTGACCGTCCTCATGTGCGAGGCGATGAACCGGTCCCTGGCGAACGTCATGCTCGGCGGCTTCGGCGGGGGCGACGGGCCCGCGGCGGGGCTCGACGTGCCGGAGGGCAAGACGGTCAACGAGACGTCGCCGGACGACACGGCCATCCTCGCCCGCTACGCCGACAGGGTGGTCATCGCGCCGGGCTACGGGCTGGCCGTGGCGCAGGCCCAGCACGAGGTGCGCGAGCTGGCCGACCGGCTGGAGGCGCAGGGCATCGAGGTGAGCTACGCGATCCACCCGGTGGCGGGGCGCATGCCGGGGCACATGAATGTGCTTCTCGCCGAGGCCGACGTCTCCTACGAGAAGCTCTACGAGCTGGAGGACATCAACCCCGAGTTCGCGACGACGGACCTTGCCATCGTCGTGGGGGCGAACGATGTCGTTAACCCCGCGGCCCGGGACGACGAGGGCAGCCCGATCTACGGCATGCCGATCCTGAACGTGGACGACGCGGACACGGTCGTCATGATCAAGCGCAGCCTCAGCCCCGGCTACTCCGGCGTGCCCAACGAGCTGTTCTACGCGGACAACACGAAGATGCTCTTCAGCGACGCGAAGGAGGCGGTCGCCGAGATCACCGACGCGGTGAAGGAGATGGAGGAGGCGTGAGTGTTGAACGTTCAGAACCTGTTTGGCGGATGGATATTCAGCCGAGACACAGCGGGCAACGTGGATGAACGGAGCCCAAACGAGCCCTGTAGCGGCGCTACCGGGCGAGTGCAGAAGCCGTTCTGCGCTGGGAACGCAGTGACCGAGTAGTGTCTGGGCTGCACGAGATCCGCGACGTCGCAGGCCATAGACAGCCCGCCGAACAGGTTCTCAACGTGTAGCATTCCAACAGCCCCTCACGCCGGGTCCTGAGGGCGCCTCTCTTCCAGGAGGGGCCGGAGGTCGGTCCAGATCTCGTCCGCGATGAGGCGGTGGCCGGCCGCGGTGGGATGGATGCCGTCGTCCTGCATCAGGGAATCGGACCCCGCAATGTCGTTGAGGAGGAACGGAATCAGCGTGACGCGGTCGTACGCCTCGGCGACCGCCGGGTAGACCTGGCGGAACTGCCGGGCGTACTCCCGCCCGAGGTTCGGAGGCACCTGCATCCCGGTCAGGAGGACGCGGGCCTCCGGGTACGTGCTCAGGGTCGTGTCGATAATCCCGCGCAGGTTCTTGCGGGTGACGCCCGGGTCGATGCCGCGCAGGCCGTCGTTGCCCCCCAGCTCCAGCACGAGCACGTCCACCGGCCTCTGCAACACCCACCCGATGCGCTGCAGGCCCCCGGCCGTGGTCTCCCCGCTCACGCCGGCGTTTTGCACCTGTACGTCCCACCCGAGGGAGTCAACCTTCTGCTGGAGACGGGCGGGAAAGGCCGCCCGGGACGACACGCCGGACCCGGCGGCGATGCTGTTGCCGAGGACCAGCACGCGCGTCTCCGCGTCGGTCGTGTCCGCCGCGCCCGACGCCGTGGCCGATTTGGTGGTGTCGGCCGACGAGGCGGCGGGGGAGGAAGTGGCGGGGGAGGAAGTGGAACGATCTTGCCCGCAGCCCACCAGGCCCAGAACCCCTACGAGCAGAAACAGGTATAGGCGAACGCGTGACATGAACGGGGCGGGGCCAAGTCGCAAGAGTGGAGGACAGGGTCGGCCCGCCGAACCGAAACCAACACAGCAGGGTTTCTGAGACGCCGCGGCCGACAGTGCCCCTCCCCGTTTTCGCACCGATCCTTATCCTTCGCGCCCATGAGCGAGACCTCCGTTCTCCAGGTCGAGTCCCTGACGAAGACGTTTCCCAGCGGGGGGCGCACCCTGACGGTGATTGACGACGTGAGCTTTGCGGTGGACGAGGGCGACACCTGCTCCATCGTCGGCCCGTCGGGCAGTGGCAAGACGACCCTGCTGGGGCTGTGCGCCGGCCTCGACCAGCCGACGGGCGGTCGCGTGGAGCTTTGTGGCGTCGACCTCACGCCCCTCGACGAAGACGAGCGCGCCGAGGTGCGCAACCGAAACGTCGGGTTCGTCTTCCAGACCTTCCGCCTGCTCCCGACGCTCACGGCGCTGGAAAACGTCATGGTGCCGGCCGAGCTGCGGGGCGACGCCGACCCGCGCACCCGGGCCGCCGATTTGCTCGACGAGGTGGGGCTGGGCGACCGGCTCGACCACTACCCCACGCAGCTCTCGGGGGGCGAGCGCCAGCGGGTGGCCATGGCCCGGGCCTTCATCAACCGCCCCCGCGTGCTCTTCGCCGACGAGCCGACCGGCAACCTCGACGCCGAGACGGCCGGTCGGATCGAAGACCTTCTCTTCGAGCTGAATGAGACGGCCGGCACGACGCTGGTCCTGGTGTCTCACGACCAGGAGCTGGCCGCCCGCACGGAACGCATCCTCCACCTCCGCGGCGGGGAGGTCGTCGACGACGAACAGGTGTCGGAACCGGCCGGCGTCGCCTAGCGGGCCGTCTGCCCGCGGGGAAGAGAGGCCCCGACGGAAGGACCCGGCCCCCGAATTCCCAACAAGGGGCGGCCCCCAAGTCCATAGGGAAGCCGTCCCTGCCGACCATGTGTGGCAACGGGGCCCTCAGAAGAGAATCCCTCAGCGGGCCGAAGGGGCCACTAGTTGAGGCCCAGCTGCTTTGAGGCGTCCTTCACCAGCGCCTCGGCGGCCTCCGGCGATTCGGCCTCGGAGTAGACGCGCAGCACCGGCTCGGTGCCGGACGGGCGGATGAGGAGCCAGCCGCGGTCCGTGACGTGCTTGAAGCCGTCGAGCGTCCGCACCTCCTCCACCGCGTGGCCGTCCACTGAGTCCAGGCCGCCCTGGGTGTCGAGCCGGTCCAACACGCCGGCCTTCTGGTCCTCGCGGATGTGGATGTCGTCGCGGTAGTTGTAGTGCGGGCCAAACTCCTCCAGCAGCTCGTCCACGAGGGCGGAGAGCGTCATGCCGCGCTCCACCATCATCTCCACGATCAGCAGGCCGATGTAGACGCCGTCGCGCTCCGGGATGTGGCCGGCCGCCGCGATGCCGCCCGACTCCTCCCCGCCCACGAGCACGTCGCCCTCGGCCATCTTCGGGGCGATGTGCTTGAACCCGATCGGGGTGGTCTCCACGTCCAGCCCGTAGTGGGCGCCCATCTTGTCGAGCAGGTGGGTGGTGGAGAACGTTTTCACGATCGAGCCGGTGAGGCCCCGTTCCTCGTGGAGGTACTTCACGAGCAGGGCGAGGATGCGGTGGGAGCTCACGAAGTCGCCATTCTCGTCCACCATCCCGATGCGGTCGCCGTCGCCGTCGTTGGCGAGGCCCACCTGGGCGTCGCTGGTGGCGACGGTGTCGGACAGCTCGCCCAGCCGGTCGGCGATCGGCTCCGGCGCCACGCCGTGGAAGCCGGGGTTGTGGTCGTGGCGGAGGGACACCACGCCATTGCCCAGCAGGGCCTCCACGAGCCCCTGCGCCGCGCCGAACATGGCGTCGTGGGCAATCGTGAGGTCGGCGTTCTGGATCGCCGCGATGTTGAGCGCGTCCCGGAGGGCGTCGAGGTACCCGCCGCGGACGCCGTCGGCCTGAACCGCGCCGTTGGCGGCGAGGGTGCCGAACGGGGTGAGGGCGGTGCCGTCCAGATTGTGGTCCGGCACCGCCGCCTCGACGGATGCGATCATGTCCGGGGGCGCGGGGCCGCCGAAGTGCGCCTTGATCTTGTAGCCGTTGTACGAGGGGGGATTGTGGCTGGCCGTAATCACCACGCCGGCGTCGTGCCCGGCCGCCTGGGTGGCCCAGCTGACCGCCGGGGTGGGCACGATCGAGTCGGCCAGGGTGACCGCCACGCCCGCGTCCGCGAGCACCCGGGCGGCCCGTTCGGCGAACTCGGCCCCGAGGAAGCGGGTGTCGTGGCCGAGGACGATCGACGGCGCGTCGCCGTAGTCGTCGTGCAGCCAGTTCGCGGTGGCCTGGGCCACGCGTTCGAGGTTGGCGAAGGTATAGTCGTCGGCGATGACGGCCCGCCAGCCGTCGGTCCCAAATTCGATCGGCGTGTTGGCCATGTTGGAAGAGCGGTCGGTGCAAGGAAGGGCGATTGGCAACACCTCCGGTGCGAAGGCAACACCCCAAAGAAAAGAAGCCGTCGGGGGAAAAGCCACCCCCCCGCGCTCGCCCCTGAGGCGGGGACGAGACGCGGAGGCGAACGGACGAACAGACGTCGAAGGAAACGCAAAGTCCAGGAGAACGAGCCGGAAGCGTTTGCGTTGGGGTCGGCAGTATGGGTTCGACATCCTGTTCTGCAACCGCCCACACCCCTCCATGCGCGTCCGTTCGTCCGCCGCAGTGTCCCTGTTGGTTCTCCTGATTGTGCTGCTCGGGGGCGGGCGGGCCGAGGCGCAGGCCGTGCGGGTGGAGGCCGGGGGCGGCTGGGCGATCCCGTCTACGGAGGTTGACGTGTCCGTTGAAGGGCGGGACCGCCCCGCAGCGATCAATCCCGGATCGGGGCCGAGCGGGTACGCCGCGGTGGGCCTGAGGCGGACGCTCACAGACGACCTGTCGCTGGACGTGCGGGTCCGCGCCCAGCAGGCGCAACTGCGCGTGGGTTCGGACGACATTTCGCCTGCGATTGACCGCTGCGTGAACTCGTGTCCGGAGGGCCGCCTGCGGGCGCTGTCGCTGGAGGGGCAGCTGCACCTCACGTCGGTCGGGCGGATTGCCCCGTACTTCCTGGTGGGCCTCGGCGTGGTGCGGACCACCATCGACGCCACCCGCATCGAGGCGGGGGCCAATACGTTTCAGCTCGGGGAGACCGACGTGACGGACGCGGGGGGGAACGTGGGCTTCGGCGCGGCCCTGCGGCTCGTAGACGGGCTCTCGCTCACGGCGGAGACGCGCGTGGCCGGCAGCCTGCCGGGCGGCAAGGAGAATGCCGTCACGACGTTTCCGTTTACGCTGGGACTGAGCTATACCTTCGGAGGCGAGTAGAGCTTAGAGTCGTGGGCCTGTGACACCCACGGCCCGCTTCCGGGCAGCATTTCGGCACGCAGACCATAGTCCTCTATCCACTACGCCATGGTTCGCACGCCCCAACTGGTTGGGCTTTTCCTTGTGCTCTGCGCATCTCTCCTGTGGGGGCCGGCCGCTCTCGCCCAGGAAACCCCTCGCGTCATGGGCGAGCCGGTCCCGCACGAGCGGGCCCTGAGTACAGAACGGTACCAGGATTGCGGGCTTCGCAAGCGAGCGGTCAATGCTTCGGTCAGTCACCGACCCGTCCCGAAGCAGAGTCACGAGGCCAGTGCGACCATTGAGGTGGACTACGGCGAAAACTTCACGACCGAAGCCGAAGACGCTTTCGAACGGGCGGTAGACGTCTGGGAGACACACATCTCCTCCCCGGTTCCCATCCAGGTGCAGGCCTCGTACGAGGCGCTTGGAGAGGGGACCCTGGCGGCTGCGGGGCCCAATTTCTTTTACGGGGTGGACGCGACGGGGAACGGGGAGATCGATGTCTTTGCGGGGGATGCCCTCACCGATGCCATCGTCGGGGAAGAGGCCAATCCTCAGGAAGCGGACATTATTGTCCGGGTCAACAGCCAGCGGAGCGACTGGCATTTCGGGCCCGGGGATGCGCCGGCCGGGACCATCGACTTCACGTCCGTGGCCCTCCACGAGCTCGGACACGGGCTGAACTACATTGACCTCTTTTCGGTCGACAACCAGGGAGCGGGCGAGTATTCATCCGACACCGACGGAGGGAATCGCATCCTCGGGGTGTACGACCGCCAGGTTGTATCGGGCGAGGGTAGGGCCCTGACGAACACAAGTTTCTATCCGAATCCATCGGACGAACTAGGGTCGGCGTTGACCAGCAACCGGGTGTTCTTTCAGGGAGAAGCTTCGGAGGCGACCGCCGAGTTGGGCACCGGACCGGCACTCCCGAAGCTCTACGCCCCTGGGTCGTTTGCGGGAGGGTCCAGCATCGCGCACCTGGACGAGGACACCTATCAGCCCGAGACGCAGAATGCGCTCATGTCGCCGATCATCGATCAGGCGGAGACGAACCGCTTGCCCGGCCCCATCATGTGTGGTCAGTTTCGAGACATGGGGTGGCCGCTCGGGGTGGGATGCGAGCAGTACTTCCAGGACCTCTTCGCGGTGTCGGTGCAAGAAGTTGATGGACAGAGCGGCAGTCGGACCCTTTCGTGGAGTGAGGCGAACGACGCGAACATCCAAGAGTACATCGTCGATCGCCGGTACTTTGGGGGAAGCTTTGAGGAAATGAAGCGTGTGGATGCTTCCGAGGTGGCCGGGTCCAGCCTGACGGTGGAGAACCTGGGGGTTGGCGCGTTTGAGTTTCGCCTACGATGGGTCCGCGAGAACGGATCGACGGCGTCCTCCCCCGAGCGAGTCCGCGATACAATCACCGTTCGGGACGTGAGCACCACCATCACGGGCCGTGACGAGCAGGGACGCGGGACGGTTGACCTATCCTGGACAGTGCCGCCAGGAACTTCGTCCGACTTCCTGTACCGGGTTGAGCGGCGCACCGGGGAGGAGGGCGCGTTTCAGCCGGTGGCTACGGTTCCGCAGGACGGGGACGCCAGCGACGAGCAGAGCAAGCAGTACACGGTGAAGGGCCAGACGCCGGGCCGGTACGAGTACCGGGTGCGGGCCCAGGACGGGGCCGGGAACGCCGTCACCAGCGCGGCCCGCGAGGCACAGATCGACTTTGAGGGCGACGTCTACGCCCTGGGGCCCTACC
Source organism: Salinibacter pepae (assembly GCF_947077775.1). NCBI lineage: Bacteria > Pseudomonadati > Rhodothermota > Rhodothermia > Rhodothermales > Salinibacteraceae > Salinibacter > Salinibacter pepae. The sequence goes on along the minus strand of NZ_CAMTTE010000001.1, from coordinate 1,093,402 downwards.
CGAATCCCGTCCGGGAAACGGCGTCGTTCGACCTGACGGCCCGCGAGCCCCAAAGCGTACAGGTGGAGGTCTACAATACGCTTGGGGAACAGGTCTACGCCGAACAGCGCGAGGTCCGTGCACAGGATCCTACGTCCCTCTCCATCGACGCGAGTCAGTGGGCCAGCGGAATGTACTTCCTGCGCCTGCGGGGCGACGGGAGCGTCGGACAGACTAAAAAGATGATCGTTGTTCAGTAGCCGGTGGACACGAAACGGTCTGCAACCGGCGCGACCCCGTTCTGACCTTGTTGGATTGACTGCATCTCATCATGAACCGCATCGCCATTGTTGTCGTGCTCCTGGGGGGGCTGTTAGGACTCGCCCCCCTCGGGGCGCTCGGACAGGCAGGGTCGGGCTCTCTGCAGAGCATCGGCCTCCTGAACGTGGAACGGGCCGATCCGGCGGCCCTGCGGGCGGCCCGGGCGGGGATGGCGGGGCCGGACGACACGGGGAAAGACGGGCCGCTCTCAGCGGTCGGGATGGAGCTCGCCGTGCTGTACCACCAGCAGCAGGTCGGGGGGGCGGCAAGTGTTCAGGCCCTCCGCGGAGGCGCCCGGCAGCGCCCGAAGACGCGCGGCGGCGATCCCCAGTCGCGCGCTCCTGCGCAGTCGCCTTCCTCCATGGGCCGCACGTTGTCGCCGGTCTCGTCGGATGGACGGTCCGTAACGGTCGACGCCGTCGCGTCCGGCGACCCGTCTCGGCTCCTCGACGACTTGCGGGCGCTGGGCCTAGAAGGTGAATCCTCTGCTGGCAACGTGGTGTCGGGACGCCTGCCGATCGCCGCCATCGAGGAGGCCGCCGCGCTGCCCTCCCTCCGGGGCATGATGCCAGCGTACGCCCGGACGACCGCCGGGAGCGTGGGGTCTGAGGCCGACACGGCCCATGCTGCGACCGCAGCACGTCGGAATACGGGCACGGATGGGAGTGGGCAGAAGGTCTGTGCCCTGTCCGACAGCTACGACACCGCGGACGCGGCCACCTCGGCGGCCGACGATGTGCAGTCCGGCGACCTGCCCGGACAAAACAACCCGGAGGGACGGACGACGCCCGTCGACGTGCTCCAGGAATACGATGGGACCGACCCGGACGATCCGGAGCCAACGGACGAGGGACGAGCGATGCTGCAACTGATCCACGACATCGCGCCGGGGGCGGCACTTGGATTTCACACTGCCTTCGTCGGTCTCGCAGACTTCGCGTCGGGGATCCGAGAGCTTGCCGATGCCGGCTGTACGGTGATCGTCGACGATGTCCGCTACAGCACAGAGCCGTTCTACCAAGACGGACTTGTGGCAAACGCCATCGACGACGTCGTGAGCAACGATGGGGTCGCCTACTTCTCTTCGGCGGGCAACGACGGCCAGAACTCCTACGAGGCGCCGTTCCGCGACTCTGGGGAGCCGGGCGTGATCGATCCCAGCTCCGTGCGTCATGACTTCGACGATTCGGCGCTCAGCACCGACACGCGTCAGGAGGTCACGATCCAGTCGGGGGGCACCTTTCAGGTCTTCTCGTTTCAGTGGACGGATCCGTCCGCGGTGGTCGAGGGCTCGGACGGGCCGGACACGGATCTCGACATTGCCCTGGTGGACGAGGCGGGCACCGTCGTGGCGCAGTCCGCCAGTGACAACCTCTCTACGGGCGTGCCGGCCGAGACGATGGAGTACACCAACGACGGCAGCACCGCCGAGACGCTGCACTTGGTGATTGAGAAGGCCGCCGGGCCCAATCCCGACGAGATCAAGTACGTGTACAGCGGCAGCGGGCCGTTCACCGACAGCGACGTCACGATCGAGGAGTACGACACCCTCGGCCCGACGGTGTACGGGCACCCGATGGCGGAAGGGGCGATGGCGGTGGCCGCGGCGCCGTTCTTCAACACCGCCGCCTACAACCCGAACGCCGATCCGGCGGCCCTGGAGGCATTTTCCTCGAAAGGAGGGCTCCAGATTCGGTTCGATCAGGACGGGGGCCGGCTCGCCACGCCGGAAGGCCGGGCGAAGCCCGACGTGACCGGGACGGATCGGATCGACAACACGTTCTTCGGGACCGACATTCCCGATGATGCTCTTGAGGGCATCGATGCGGACCCCCATCCCAACTTTGCGGGTACTTCGGCGGCGGCGCCGAACATCGCGGCCATTGGGGCGCTGATTCGACAGGCGCGTCCCGGCCTCACGCCATCGGAGGTCTATAGCCGGCTGGAGGACACCGCGGCCGACGTGACGAGTCGTCTTAACCGGAGTGCAAACTTCGTCGGTGTTGCCTCTGGGCCCGATCCGTGGAGCGGCCACGGCTTCGTGCAGGCCGAGCCGGCCGTGCCGGCGGTGGACGTGGCCATCACTAACGCAAGTGGGGAGGGACAGGCAACGGGAGGAGGCAACGGGGCCGTGGACCTCACGTGGCGACAGGTGGGTGGGGAAGAGGACGTAACCCTGGACGCCTTCGTGATCCAGCAGGGCTATTTCGGGAGTGGGCTTGCCGATCGCGTGCGGATCCCCTCGAACGGCGCGGGCGACTATTCCCGGACCCTCAAAGACCTGCCGGTCGGAACGCACCGCTTTCGGATCCTGGGGGTCACGGAGTCGAGCGCGGGGACCGACAGTCTCGTGACGCAGAGCAGGACGCAGGTCACACTGCGGAGGTCCGATGTCACCGCCACCGCCTACCCGAATCCCTTCCGGGACGCCCTACGCCTATCGATCACGTTTCCGGAGGGGCGGGAGGCACAGCCCGTCCGGGTCGATGTCTACGACGTTCTCGGCCGCCGGGTAGCAACCCCGGTCCTGAGCCGGGAGGTCGACGGCTCGGCGTCCATCGACCTGAGCGGCCAACTGCCCCGCTCGCTCGGCAGCGGCACGTACTTCTTCCGCGTCTGGAACGAGGACTTTGCCGCCACCACGAAGGCCGTTCACGTGCGCTAGGAGGCGTCCTCGACGGCGTCGCTGGCGGCATCGTCGTCCATCGCGCCGTTCGTGGCGGCCCCGGCGTCGGTGGGGGGCTCATCGGTGGGAGACTCATCGTCGGGGGACTCATCGTCAGCCGCCGGCTCGTCCGTGTCGGCCACGCGGGTGACGTCGGCAATCGCGTCGCCGTCCTTCAGGTCGATCACCTGCACGCCCTGCGTGTTGCGGCCCATCGTGCTGATCTCCCCGACCCGGGTGCGGATCATGATGCCGCCCTCGGTGATGACCATCAGGTCCTCGGCCCCGAGCACGCCCTTGATGGAGACGAGGGCGCCGGTGCGGTCGGTGCGGTCGAGCGTGATGAGGCCCTTCCCGCCGCGGCCCTGCACGCGGTAGTCGGACAGCGCCGTGCGCTTGCCGTAGCCGTGCTCCGCGAGGGCCAGCACGTCGAGGTCGTCGTGCATCGCCGGGGGCACCGAGATCATGCCCACCAGCTCCTGGTCGCCGGGCAGCTCCATGCCGCGGACGCCCCGCGTGTTGCGGCCCATCGGGCGGGCGTCGCCCTCGTCGAAGTGGACGGCCCGGCCGCCGGAGGAGGCCACCACCACCGTGTTGTCGCCGCCGGTGAGGGACGCCTCGATGAGCTGGTCGCCCTCGTCGATCTTGATGCCGATGATGCCGTTGGAGCGGGGGCGGCTGTACGCGTCGAGCGCGGTCTTTTTGACCTGCCCCTGCCGCGTGGCCGCGAGGACGTAGTGGCTGTTGAGAAAGGCCTCGTCCTCGAACTCCTCCTTGCCCACGCTGATCACGGCCCGGACGCGGTCGTCCGGGTCGATGTCGATGAGCTGACGGATCGATCGGCCCTTCGCCGTGCGGCCCCCCTCCGGAATCTCGAAGGGGCGGAGCCAGAAGCACTGGCCCTTGTCGGTGAAGAGGAGCAGCACGTCGTGCGAGTGGCAGACGTAGAGGTGCTCGATGAAGTCGTCCTCCCGCTTGCCGGTGCCCCGCATGCCGACCCCGCCCCGCCCCTGCGTGCGGTACGTGTCGATGGGCGTGCGCTTCGTGAGGCCCTGGTTCGTGATCGTGACGACGACGTGTTGGCGCTCGATCAGGTCCTCGATGATGATGTCGTCGCCGCCGGTGTAGTCGATCTCGGTGCGGCGCTCGTCGTCGAACCGCTCCTTCACCGTCAGCAGCTCCTCCTTGATGAGCCCCATCCGGCGGTCGCGGCTGTTTAGGATGCGCTGGTACTCCCGGATTTGCTCGATGATGTCCTCGTACTCGCCGATGATCTTCTCGCGCTCCAGCCCCGTCAGGCGGCTCAGGCGGAGGCGCAGGATGGCGTTCGCCTGCGCCTCGGTCAGCCAGTCGCCGGCCTCGGGCTGGTCGACCAGCTCCTCGTACTCGTCCCCGAGCAGCTCCTGTACGGTGTCCGGTCCCTCGTCGGCCTCGACCGGCGGGGAGAGGGGCACGTTGAGCTCCCCCAGGTCCGCGTCGCTCAGCGTGTCCGGGTAGCGGCCCGCGCGCAGGTTCTGGCGGGCCGTGCCGGTGTCGGGGGAGTGGCGGATGATGGCGATGACGGCGTCGAGGTGGTCGAGCGCCAGGGTGAGGCCCTCCAGGATGTGGGCGCGGTCCTGGGCCTGCGCCAGGTCGTACTCCGTGCGGCGCACCACGATCTCGTGGCGGTGGTCCACGTAGTGCCGGATCGCGTCCTTCAGGGTGACCACCTGGGGGCGCCCGTCGACCAGCGCCACCATGTTGACGCCGAACGTGTCCTGCAGGCGGGAGTGCTTGTAGACCTGGTTCTTGACGATCTCGGCGTTGGCCCCCTGCTTCAGCTCAATCACGATGCGGAGGCCGTCCCGGTCGCTCTCGTCGCGCAGGTCGGCGATCCCCTCGATGCGCTCCTGGCGCACGCGGTCCGCGATCCGCTCCACCTCGCGGCTCTTGTTGACCTGGTACGGCAGCTCGGTCACCACGAGCGCGTCGCGCCCGCTGCGCACCGCCTCCTCGTGCATCTTGGCGCGCATGACGACCCGGCCCCGGCCCGTGTGGTAGGCCTCGTAGACCCCCGCGTAGCCGTAGATGATGCCGCCGGTCGGAAAGTCCGGCGCCGGAAGGTGCTCCATCAGGTCGTCGATCGCGATGTCCGGGTCGTCGATGTAGGCGACCGTGGCGTCGATCGTCTCGCCCAGGTTGTGGGGCGGAATCTTCGTGGCCATGCCCACGGCGATGCCGTCGGCCCCGTTGACCAGCATGTTGGGGAACGCGGCGGGGAGGACCGTCGGCTCCTCCATCGTCCCGTCGAAGTTTTCCTGCGTGTCGACGGTCTCCTTGCCGATGTCGGTCAGCATCTGCTCGGCGATCCGCGTCATGCGGGCCTCCGTGTACCGCATCGCCGCCGCCGAGTCGCCGTCGACGGAGCCGAAGTTGCCCTGCCCGTCGGCCAGCGGGTACCGCATCGAGAAGTGCTGCGCCATGCGCACGAGCGTGTCGTAGACCGACGAGTCGCCGTGCGGGTGGTACTTGCCGAGCACCTCCCCCACGATGCGGGCGCTCTTCTTGTAGTTCGCGCCCTGGGTGAGGCCGAGCTCGTGCATGCCGTACAGGACGCGGCGGTGTACCGGCTTCAGGCCATCGCGCACGTCCGGGAGCGCGCGGCTCACGATCACCGACATCGAGTAGTCGATGTAGGAGGACTTCATCTCCTCCTCGATGTTAATCGGGATCACGCGGCTGTCGTCGGCTTCCATGGTGTGGGGGGACGGCTGGTACGAGGGCGGTAACGAAAAGCGGCCCGGGCCGGCGGCCCAGACCACAGAGCTTCAATCCATAAAATGTACGAAATCAGGGGCAGAAGTGCCACCAGAATGCCCGTCAGAACCCACTTCCACCGGCTTTTGACAAGGCGGGCGGGGCCGTTGACGGACGGGGACTGAGATCGTACCTTGGGGGCAGATCGCACTTCCTCACGACGCCCCGTTTCTGCATGACGCCCCATCTGCTCCTCCGCGGCGGCACGCTGCTCCGGCCCGAGCCGAAGACGACCCAGGACGCCGACCTGCTCATCCGAGACGGCACGATCGCCGCGATCGGCCCCGACCTGAACGTGGGCGACGACGTGCCGGTGTACGACGCGTCGGGCCTGTTCATCTCGCCGGGGTGGATGGACATGCACGTCCACCTGCGGGAGCCCGGCTACGAGCACAAAGAAACCGTCGCGACCGGCAGCCGCGCGGCCCTCGCGGGCGGGTTTACGGACGTGGCCTGCATGCCCAACACCGATCCGCCCCTCCACACGCGCGACGTGGTCGAGTTTGTGCGAGAGCGGGCCGCGGACACGCCGGTGGGCGTCCACCCCATCGCGTGCGTCTCCAAAGAGCGCGCCGGTGACGAGATTGCCGAAATGGCCGACCTGGAGGCCGGTGGGGCGGTCGCCTTTAGCGACGACGGGGCGCCGGTGCCGACGGCGGGGCTGATGCGACGGGCCCTGGAGTACAGCAGCATGCTCGACCGTCCCATCATCAACCACATGGAGGAGGAGACGCTCAATCCGAGCGGGCAGATGCACGAGGGCGAGGTGTCGGCGCGGCTGGGGCTCGACGGCATTCCGGCGGCGTCCGAGGACGTGATGATTGCCCGCGACATTGAACTGGCGGCCCTCACCGGGGGCGCCCTCCACGTGGCGCACATCTCCACCGCCCGGGGCGTGGAGCTCGTGCGGCGGGCCAAGGCCCACGGCGTGCCCGTCACGGCGGAGGTGTGCACCCACCACCTGACGCTCACGGACGCGGCGGTGGAGGCGTCCCAGTTCGACACGAACACAAAGATGCACCCGCCCCTCCGCTCGCCGGCCGACGTGGCGGCCCTGAAGGAGGGCCTGGCCGACGGCACCATCGACGCGATCTGTACCGACCACGCCCCCCACGCGTCCTACGAGAAGCAGGTCGAGTTCGCCCATGCCCCCTTCGGCATCCTCGGCCTCGAAACCGCCTGGGGCCTCATCGGGCGCGAGCTGATCGAGCCGGGCGTGCTCTCGGTGGAAGAGGCGGTGCGGGCACTGACCGTCGCCCCGCGCCGCATCCTGCGCCTCGACGAGCCGGGCCTCACGGAGGGCACGCCGGCGCGGCTCACGGTCTTCGACGCGTCGACCGAGTGGACCTTCACGAAAGACGACATCCGGTCGAAGAGCGAAAACACCCCGTTCACGGACGCCGAGATGGTGGGGCGGCCCCGGGCCGTCTACAGCGACGGGCAGTTCGTGGAGTGTGGGGGGGCGTGACGGCCCGCTCGCGCCGAGCAGGAGCGGGCCGCCGCCTCTAGGGGGATCGTCCGGGCGCTCGTCTCCGTACCAGGTGGCTCCCCCTGCATCGTTCTGTTTCTCGTCCGTCCCCGGCCCCACTGTGTCCCCCGAGCCCCTACAGGTTGGCATCGTCCTCGGCGGGGTGGCCCCCGAGCACGAGGTGTCGGTCATCACGGCGCTGCAGGCCGCCGCGGCGCTCGACCGCGACCGGTACACGCCCGTGCCCATCTACGTCGCGAAGGACGGCACGTGGTATACCGGAGACGCCCTGCTGGAGGTGGAGGCGTACCGCGACCTGGACGCCCTCCGCGAGGACGCCCTCCCCGTGGCCCTCGCCCCAACGCCGTACGGGCACCTCGAGCTGATCGAGGACCGCGCTCCGGGGATCCTGAAGCGCCTCCAGCGCCCCGCCCTGCGGCGCCGGATCGACGTCATGCTGCTGGGGTTGCACGGCGGCCCCGGCGAGAATGGGGGCGTGCAGGGCCTCTGCGAGACGTTCAACGTGCCCTACACCAGCGCCGGCGTGTTCGGCTCCGCCCTCGGCATGGACAAGGTCATGTCGAAGCGGGTGTGCCGGCAGGCCGGGATTCCCGTGGTCGACTTCGTGGCCCTCCGCGAGGGGGAGTGGGCCGGCCGGGAGGCGGCGGCCCTGGACGAGTGCGAGGCGGAGCTCGACTACCCGCTCGTCGTGAAGCCGGCCCGCTGCGGGTCGTCCATCGGCATTGCGCAGGTGCACACCCGCGCAGGGCTCGACGCGGCCATCGAGGACGCGTTTCGGTACGACGACAAGGTGGTCGTGGAGAAGGCGGTGGAGGCGCTGCGCGAGATCAACTGCTCGGTGCTGGGGGACGGCCACGCGGCCACGCCCAGCGTGTTGGAGGAGCCGGTGGCGTCGGACGACGACGAAGTGCTCACCTTCCGGGACAAGTACATGCGGGAGGACGGGGAGGCGGCAAAGGCGGAGGGCGGCACCAAAAGGGCCGAATCGAGCCCGGAGGGCATGGCCGCCCAGGACCGCATCGTGCCGGCGAATCTCTCCGACGAGCGCACCGAAACGATTCAGGACCGGGCCGTCCGCATCTTCCACCAGTTCGAGTGCGCCGGCGTCGTCCGCATCGACTTTATGATCGACGAGGCCACCGGGCGGGTCTATTTCAACGAAATAAACACCATCCCGGGCTCGTTCTCGTTCTACCTGTGGGAGCCGTCCGGCGTGTCGTTCGACGCGCTGGTGGACCGGCTGGTGACCATCGCCCGCCGCCGCCACCGCGACCGGAACGGGCGGGTCCAGACCTACGACGTCAACCTGCTCGCCGAGAAGAACCTGCAGGGCGTCAAGGCGGACGAGGCGCCTTAGAATGTCCATCGACATTGGTCGCGACGACGGGAGGCCCCCTGCCTCGCCGCCCCGAACATCAACGAGAGTCAAGGGCACGCGCTGACCTGGGGGCCCATCCGACTGAGTGGCGAGCCCCACTTACCTGCCCCTCGCCAACATGACCCGTATGCCGTTTCGTAGCGTATTGCCGGTCCGGATGGCCGCCGCCGTGCTCGCGGCCCTGCTCCTAACGGGGACAGGCCGCGCCCGCGGCCAGCCCCATTCGGCCCCGGCGGCCGCCGAGACCACCGCCGTGGCGCAGACCTCCTCCGTGCTCACCGACGAGTTTGTCCGGACGACGGGCACCGAGGGGCTCGACCGGCTCTACGGCATGCAGTTTGAGGCGGCGAAGGCCCGGTTCGAAAAAATCGATGCGCGCTACCCCGATCACCCCATCGGGCCGTTCCTGCAGGGCCTCAACCTGTGGTGGACCATCATGCTCGACCTCACGGACACCTCCCACGACGCGGCGTTCGCCGAGCAGATGAACACCGTGATCGACCGGTGCGACGCGCTTCTGGCGGAGGACCCGGACCATTTCGACGCGGCCCTCTTCAAGGCGGCGGCCCACGGCTTTCTGTCGCGCCTCCACTCCAACCGGTACCACTGGTGGAAGACCCTCCGGAACGCCCAGAAGGCCATCAGCTACGTGCAACAGGTCGAGGCGGTGGCGCCGGAGCGGGGCGACTACGTCTTCGGCTCGGGCATGTACGACTACTACGCGGCCATCCTGCCGGAGGAGTATTCGCTGTCGAAGGCCCTCATGTGGATGCTGCCGGACGGCAACAAGGAGCGGGGGCTCACGCTGCTCCGCGAGACGGCCACGAATGGGCACTACGTGCAGACGGAGGCGATCTACTTCCTCGCGAAGGTCCACTACCTGTACGAGGATGATTTTCGAGAGACCCGAAAGTGGACCGAGCGGCTCCGCGAGCGGCATCCGGACAACCCCTTCTTTCACACCTTCGAGGGGCGGGTCTACGCCCGGTGGGGGCGCTGGCGGCAGGCGCGCCGCATCTTCGAGGCGGTCGTGGAGCGCGCCGAGGCCGGGCAGGCGGGCTACAACACCCACATGGAGGAAATCGCCCAGCTCTACCTGGCCCGCGACCGGCTCTACCGGGACGCCTACCGGAAGGCCCTGCAGCACCTGGCGGAGCTGGAGCAACTGACCGCCCGGGAGACCATCGAGGACACGCGCTACCGGGTGCTCGGCTACCTGTACCAGGGCATGGTGTACGACGCCCTCGGCCGCCGCGAGATGGCCGTAAACCGCTACCGGACGGTGCTCAACATGGAGGATGCGTCCGGGGCCCACGAGCGCGCGGAGACGTACCTTGAGGAGGCCTACTCGGGGTGAGGATGGGGCGGAAAGAGGGAGGGAAGAGGGAGGGGGGCGAAGAGCACGGCACGGTGGCTGCCAGCATTCGCCGAATGTCCCATCCGTGTAAGGATGGGAGCGGCGCGTCCGTGAAGAACAAACAAACAGCAGGGTCCCGGCGTACCCCTCGTGCAGTCGTTTTCTCAGACCAGCCACTCCGCCATGCGTTTTCGGTATACCGAATGGGACTCCGTCCGCCACGGCAGCCAGCAGCCGCTCTTTGAGGAGCTCCTCGACCTCTTCCAGGAACTGCTCGAACACACGGCGGGGGACGCGGAGGAGGCCCTCGACTGGATGGAGCAGCTCGACGACAAGTACGGCCTGACCGAGGGCTCGGACAAGGACCTCGACGACTTCATCGAGGAGCTGAAGAAGCGCGGCTACCTCGAAGACGGCGAGGACGGCGAGACGGTCGAGATCACGGCCCGCACCGAGCGCTCGCTCCGGCAGTCGGCCCTGGAAGAGATCTTCAACGACCTCAAGAAGGGCGGCATGGGCGGCCACCGAACCCCCTACACCGGACAGGGCGACGAGCGGCTGCCCGAGACGAAGGACTGGCAGTTCGGGGACGACCTGTCGAACCTCGACGTGACCGGCACCCTCTCCAACTCGTTCAGGCGCTCCGGCGTGGGGGACGACTGGGCCCTCGCGGAGGACGACTTTCAGGTCCACAAGACGGACCACCACGCCTCGATGGCGACGGTGCTCATGATCGACCTCTCCCACTCGATGGTGCTCTACGGAGAGGACCGGATCACGCCGGCCCGGCGGGTGGCACTGGCCCTCTCGGAGCTGATCATGACCCAGTACCCGAAGGACTCCCTCGACATCGTGGCCTTTGGCAACGACGCCTGGGAGGTGGACGTGAAGGAGCTGCCGTACCTCGACGTGGGCCCGTACTACACGAACACGCGGGCCGGGCTGCGGCGGGCGCGCGACATTCTGCACCGCCGCAACAACCGCAACAAGCAGATCTTCATGATCACCGACGGCAAGCCCAGCTGCCACATCGAGGACGGGGAGATGTACCGCAACGCCTACGGGCTGGACCGCAAGGTCGTCAACAAGGTGCTCGACGAGGCCACGGTCTGTCGCCGCGAGGACATCACGATCACGACCTTCATGATCGCCCGCGACCCGGGCCTGCGCGACTTCGTCCGCGAGCTGACGGAGGCCAACCAGGGCCGCGCCTACTACTCGGAGCTCGACGACCTCGGCTCCTTCCTGTTCGAAGACTACGTCCGAAACCGGCGGAAGCATCTGGGCTAGCGCCGGGCCCGCTGAACGTTGCGGGGTGTGAGGCGTGTGCACACCCTTTGACCATTCCACGTTTCCCGCCCGTCCCGTGCGCGTTCCGTTTCAACCGAAGCAGAGCCTCGGCCAAAATTTTCTGCACGACCCCAACATGGCCGAGAAAATTGTGGGGACGCTGACGGCCCCGCCGGAGGCCCACGTCGTGGAGGTGGGGGCCGGCACCGGCATGCTCACCGAGCGGCTGGCCGAACGGCACGACCGGCTCACGGCCCTGGAGATCGACGAGCGGGCCGTGGAGGTCCTCCGCGAGCGCGTCCCCGAGGCGGACGTGCGGGAGGCGGACGTGCGGAAGACGGACTGGGCTGCCCTCGCCGACGCGAAGGGCGGCCCGCTCTACGTCATCAGCAACACGCCGTACTACCTCACGAGCCCGATCCTCTTCGCCCTGCTGGGGCAGCGGGACTGCCTCGCCGAGGCGGTGCTCACGATGCAGAAAGAGGTGGCCGAGCGGATCGTCGCGGCGCCGCGCACCAAGGCGTACGGCATTCTCAGCGTTCTGCTGCAGCTCTTCGCCGAGCCGACGCTCCGCTTTCCGGTGCCGCCGCAGGTCTTCTCCCCCCAGCCCGACGTCACGAGCGCGGTGGTCCGCATCCGGTTCGGCCCCGACGCGGCGCCCGAGGGCCTTCACTTCGACGACGTGCGCCGCTACGTGCGGGCGGCCTTCAACCAGCGCCGCAAGATGCTCCGCAACAGCCTGAGCGCCTGGACGAAGGAGCAGGGCGTCGGCTTCCCGAACGACTGGGGCCGGAAGCGGGCCGAGGCGCTCACGCCGGACGAGTTTGCGACGCTCGCGCGTCACCTGGACGCCCACGCCGACCCGGTCCCCGAAGCCTAACGCATCCCTGGGGGCGTCCCGTTTGCGGAACGGATCGGACTTGAATCCTGCCCAGTCGCCGTCGCTCCATGCCCGCCTCCGACCCGTCTCCCTCATCGTCCTCGCGCGCGCCGGCCGCCTCCGACGGGCCGCCGTACAGCGGCCTGCTGGAGGTCGACGAATCGGTCGTGGACGACATCGCCGCCCTGCTGACGGAGCGGCAGCGCGGGATGGTCCTCAACCTGGTCGCCGACCTCTACCCGGCCGACGTGGCCCTGCTGCTTCGCCGCCTGCCGGACGCGGCGGCCGGCCGCCTCTTCCGGTGGCTCCCGCCGGAGATGGGCGCCGACGTGCTCGCGGAGATGGAGGACGCGGTGCGGGCGGCGCTGCTGGACGACCTCCGGCCGGACACGCTCATCGCCCTGATCGACGCGCTCGACACCGACGACGCGGCGGACGTGCTCGCCGACCTGCCGGACCGGGTGGCCCTGGAGGTGCTGCCCGACCTGGAGGACGCGGCGGACCTGACCGAGCTGCTGGAGTACGGGGAGGAGACGGCCGGCGGCATCATGGCCCGCGAGTACGTGGCCCTTGCTCCGGACCAGACCCTGCAGGAGGCCACCGAGGCGGTCCGGCGCAGCGCCGCGGACGTGGACGACGTATACACGGCCTACGTCGTGGACGAGGCGGGGACGCTCCTCGGCACCCTCTCGCTCAAGCAACTGCTGCTCTCTGCGGGGGCGGTGACGGTCCGCGACGTCATGGACGCCGACTTTATCTCGGTTGCGCCCCAGGTGGACCAGGAGGAGGTGGGCCGCGTGGTGCAGCGGTACGACCTCGTGTCCGTGCCGGTGGTCAACGACACGGGCCGGATGATGGGCCGCATCACGATCGACGACGTGGTGGACGTCATCCGCGACGAGGCGGAGGAGGACATGCAGCTCATGAGCGGCCTCACCGGGGAGGAGGAGACCGTCGACTCGGCGGTGCAGGTGAGCCGGGGGCGCCTGCCGTGGCTGATCGTGGGGCTCGTGGGCTCGGGGCTGTCCGGCACCGTCATCGGGGCCTTTGAGGCCACGCTGCAGCAAGCCGTGGTCCTCGCCACGTTCATTCCCGTCGTGACGGCCATGGGGGGGAACGCCGCCGTCCAGAGCGCGGCCATCGCCGTGCAGGGCCTCGGGGCGGGGGAGCTCTGGCTGTCCGACGCCTTCAAGCGCATCGGGAAGGAGATGCTCGTGGCCCTGCTCAATGGGGTCGTCGTGGCGGGGCTGCTCTGCGGAACGGTGGCCCTGCTCGGGATGGGGGACGTGACGATGCTCGTGGCGACCCTCAGCCTGACGATGCTGGCCGTGAGCCTGGTGGCGACCACCAACGGCGCGCTGATTCCGTTTCTGCTGACGTGGCTGGGGGTGGACCCGGCCAGCGCGATGGGGCCGTTCGTCACGACCCTGAACGACATCATGGGGCTGGCCATCTACTTCCTCATCGCCACGGCGCTCTACCTGTAGGCCGCCCTGGCCGTGGCAACGGCACGCTACGACGAAGGCGATGCGTCGCGGAGGGCGGCCCCGACCGCCTCCAGGAATCGGTCGACGCGGCGCCGGTTGACGCCGAGGTCGCTGTGCCCCACCCGGCTCGCGCTGCGGACGTACAGGGCGCTGCCGCCCCCGTCCCGGGCCCGGACGGCCACGTCCACGTCGTCCTTAAACACAAGGGCCACCCGGTACACCGCCTCCAGCCGATGTGGGGACGATGCATCCCCACGAGCCTCGGGGCGACGGAGCGTGACGGGGCCCAGCGATTCGAGGGCCCGCTCGGCGGCCGCGTACAGCGTGTCCGGCGGGGCCTCGTATCCGCGCGCCACACGCTCGCAGTTGGGCGTGTCGGGGCAGGGGGAGAGGGGGGTGTCGGGCAGCGACTGGGCCTCGGCCACGATCGGAAGCGTCAGGGCGAGCAGGGCAGCGCCGAGTCTAAACGGGGGCACAGGGGAAGGGCTACTGCGGCGCAGAAGACGTGGGGGGCGTCTCTTGGGACGACCGGCTTGCCTTCTGCTTCAGGCCCTGCGCGTCGTTGTACTTCGACGGGCATTTCACGAGGATGTGGTTGGCCACGAACGTGCCGTCCTGGGTCCGCCCCTCCACGACCACCTGCTCGGCCTCCTCAAAGTTGGCCGGCTTCGGGTTGTTGTACCGCACCTTCCGCACCGCCCCGTCCTCGTCGCGCATGTAGAAGGTGAAGACGTTCTGCATGCGGTCGTAGCTCGTGGGACGGCCCTCCGCCCACGTGCCGACCACGTGGGCCGTGGCCCCGGTGCGGGCGGCCTGCTCAAAATTCATGTACCCGCCCACCTGGCTGCCAAAGTTGACGAACAGGAGGGCGCCGAAGCCAATCATGCCGGCCAGGCCGAGAACGGTCTTCCACTTCATGGGGACACAGGGAGTGAGGGGGCAAAGCTACTCATCCTCTGAAATGGACCGGTCGACGCGCCGTTCCAGGCGCTCAATCCGCCGGTCGGTCCGGAAGAGGAGCGCCACCACCCCGATCCAGATCAGCAGGACGACGGCGAGCACGACGTAAATCTTGCCGTCCTGGCCCATGATGCGGTCCAGCCCATCCGGGGCGGCGGCGTCGGGCTGTTCCGTCCACGTGCTGTCGTAGGCCGCCGTCGTGTCCGGGCGCTCTTGCTCCGGCCGGAGGGCGGGCGGATCCGAGGGCCGGAGGGGACGAATCGTCATGACGCAGCGGAGACGGCGGGGAGGATCGAAGAGCAGAGCCGGACTGCGGCCGCGGGCGTCAGCGGCCGGCGCCCTCATCGTCGTGGGCCGCCCCCAGGGCCCGTTGCCGCAGGACCTCCTGGAGCCAGGCCAGGCGCACCCGCTGCGTGTACAGGAGCCAGCAGAGCCCCAGAAAGGCGAGGACGGAGGGGTAGAAGACCCAGCGCATGGCCGGGGCAAGGTCCGTCTGGCTGAAGGCCGGGCTGCCCTCCCCGCCGGGGTGGAGGCTCGGCATCTGGCGGGGCAGGATGTAGAGCAGGAAGGGCATCGTCACGACCGCGAACAGGTTGTAGACCGCCGCGATGCGCCCTCGCGCCCGCGGGGCGTCGATGGCGTCGCGCAGGACGAAGTACCCGGCGTAAATGAGCAGGAGGACCGCCGCCATCGACTGCTTCGGGTCAAAATTCCACCAGACCCCGGTGCCTTCGTACCAGGTGAAGCGGGCCCACACCATGCCCGTCACGATCCCGAGCCCGCCGAAAATGAGGCCGAGCCGGGCCGCCTCCCGGGCGCGGAGGTCGCGAAGGCGGTCGCCGTGTCGAAGGTACTGGGCCGAGTGGTACGCCGAGACGATCGTGGCCGCCATGAGCGCAAACCACATCGGCACGTGGAAATACAGGTTGCGCGCCGACTGTTCGAGGATGTCCAGCTGCGGTATCTCGCCCAGGAAGCCGGCGGCGAGGATGCCGGTCAGCGTCACCACCACGACGCCTCGCACGGCGCGGTACAGGCGACGGCCAACCAGGGGGGCGGTCTGCACTTGGGAAGGCATGGCGTAGGAGAAGAGCCTAAGGGGCGACGCTGGTTCGTAATACGCCGCTCAAAGTGGGGGCTTCCGGGGGCGCCTTTGAATTCGCTCAACGTTCAAAGCGGCGGGTCACTCGGCCCACACGTAGTCGAACAGCACCACGGCCGCGGAGATTGTGGCCCCGGCAAAGCCCACGAGCGTGAGGAGCTCGTCCTGCGCCGATGCCCACTGCTGGCCGAGCAGGGCCTTGCGCGTGGCCCCCACCCCCGAGACCAGCACCGGCACCAGCACCGGCAGCAGGAGCACCGGCAAGAGCGGGCCGCCGCGGGAGGCGCGGGCCACGAGGGCCGACAGCAGCGTCGTGGCGCCGGTCAGGCCGAGGGCGCCGAGCGCAAGCGTGCCCGCGAGCAGGCTCGGCGTCCCGACGGAGACGCCGAGCAGCAGCAGGAAGACGCCGGTGGCGACGAGGGTCAGAAGCGCCACCAGGCCGAAGTTGAACAGCAGCTTGCCGGCGAACACCATGCTGGCCCGCGTGTGGAGGCGAAGCAGGAGCGCGGTGCCGCCCTCGTACTCCGCCACGAACGACCGCCCGAGCCCGATGGAGGCCGCGAAGAGGAGGACGATCCACAGGAGCGCGGCCCGCACCCGGGCGCTCAGGGGCTGCGGCCCCACGGCGAACGCCACGAGGAGGAGCGCCGCAAGGGCGAACAGGAGGAGCGTGTTCGCCGCGTACCGGCTGCGCAGCTCGGTGCGCAGGTCCTTCCGAAACACCGACCAGGCACCGGCGAGCCAGTCCATCAGGGGGGGAAGACGACGAGAAACGGAACGCGACCGTGTCCCCTCGTTTCGAAGGGGACAACTAAAATAGCGATGCGGGCACGGAAAATCGACTGCCGCCCCGCTTCCCTCCGTCTCCTGTTCGGCCCTGTTCACGGATTGCGCTGCCCGTCTCATGCCCACCACGCCTCCCCCTTCCGATTCCATCGCCGGGGCGCTTCTCGGCACCGCCGTCGGCGACGCGCTGGGCATGCCCGTCGAGGGCCTCAGCCACGCCAACGTGCGCACCTACTACAAGGGCATCAAGGAGTACCGGGACGACGACCAGCGGGGGGACCTGGGCGCCGGGCAGTGGACGGACGACACGCAGATGACGTTCGCGCTCGTCCGGGCGCTCACGGCGCACCCGGAGTCGCCGGATGCGTGGCCGGGGGCCGTCGCGGACGAGTACGTTGCCCTTCGGGCCCAGGCCCGGCGCTGGGGCGAGACCACCACCACCGCCGTCGATCGCTTGGCGAAGGGGAGCATGCCCGCCGAGTCCGGCGTGCCCGGCCGGCCGACCGACGGCGCCGCCATGCGGGCGGCCCCGCTCGGCGCGTGGTGGGCCGCCCGGGACCTCGGCCGCGAGGCGGCCTTCGAGGCCATTCGTCCGGTGCTGGCCGTCACCCACCGCCACCCCGCGGCCCTGGCGGCCGGGTGGGGGCAGGCGGTGGCCGTCCACGCGCTGCTGGGCCGGACGCCTGATGCGTTCGACCGCGCGCCCTTCTGGGAGCGGCTGGTCGACGCGACGGCGTGGGCGGAGGGGCGGCTCGGCGGCGACGACCGCGTGTCGGGCCGCCTGGAGGCCCTCGCGGACCAGCTCGACGCCTTCCCGCTCAACCTCGGGGACGCGTGCGACGGGGTGGGCGTACGGGCCGACGAGGCCTGGCCGTTCGCGTGTGCGATGGTCGCGCGCCGCGCCCACCTCCTCGAAAACACACTGCTCTCCGGCATCAACGTGGGGGGCGACGCCGACACCACCGGGGCGATGATGGGGGCCATGCTGGGCGCGCTGCACGGGTGGGACGCCTTCCCGGACGAGTGGCGAGACGGCCTTGAGGCGGCCGATCGCCTCGCCGACGAGGCGCGCGCATTCGCCGCTGCGCTGTGACACCAATCGCGAGGTGTCGGTTCACCTTTCGGCCCTCCTCCGTCCACGCAGGGACGGATTGCCGCGCGTCCCCAAGATGAGAGCACAGCCAATGGTTCAGTTTCTATTGCCGGATGTGCCAATCGCCCAGAACCGGCACAACGGTCCTGCGCAGAGGGGATAAGAAAAGAGACAGTTTACGGGGCGGTGGGCCGATCCCTCCGTTGCCGAGTCAGGAGGCTTTCGCCCGGTCGGCCGCCGTCACGAGGTCGGGGTCTTTCTCGACGAACGTGGGCTCCGCGTCGGTCGGCGGGGCGAACTCGCCGATGAAGTCGATCTCCGTCTCCAGGCGGTAGCCGGTCTCCCGCTCCACCGTGTCGCGCGCCAGCTCGATCAGGGCACACACGTCCGCAGCCCGGGCGTCGTCGACGTTCACGAAAATGTTGGCGTGGCGGTGCGTGATCATCGCCCCCCCGATCCGCGCGCCCTTCAGGCCGCACTCGTCGATGAGGCGCCCGGCGCCGACCCCCTCAATCTTCTTGAAGATCGACCCCACGCTCGGCTCGGTGTCCAGGGGCGGGTGCCGCTCGGCGCGCCACTGCAGGTTCGCGTCCATGATCTCGCGCATCCGCTCCGGATCGCCCGGCTCGAGCTGGGAGGTGGTCGCCAGCACCACGTCGTCCCGGTCGTGGAGAATCGAGTAGTCGTACCCGAAGTCGAAATAGTCGGCGCCCACCGTTTTGCGCTCCCCCTCTTCGGTGAGAATGTCGGCGGAGTGGACGACCTCGTCCCAGAACACGGTCCGGGCCCGGTCGGGGGGCGGCGAGAGGAAGTGCAGGTTCTGCCAGAGCGCCCCGCCCACGGTCGACGGAATGCCCACGTAGTGCTCCAGCCCCGAGAGGCCGGCCGAGACGGCGCGTTCGATGAGGTCGGGGTACACGACGGCCCCGCTCTCGGCCCAGAGGCGATTCGTGTCGGGGTCCACCCGGAGGGCACGGGCCCGGTTGTGAATGACGAGGCCGCGCACCCCGCGGTCGCCGACGATGACGTTGGCCCCGGTGCCGAGCAGAAAGTAGGGGACATCGTGCGTCCGGGCCGCCCGCGTGACCGCGGCCAGCTCGTCGGCCGAGCGCACGTCGGCGTACCAGTCGGCCGTCCCCCCGAGCTGGAAGGTGGTAAACGGGGCCAGGGGGACGTCCCGGCGCAGCCGGTCGGGGCCGAGCGTCGCACGGAGCGCGCGTGCCGGCGGGGAAGAAGGGGTCACGAGGGAATGAGGGGCGAAGACGAAAGAATATAGCTCTCTGGAATCCAGTCCACGATACGTGGAAGCACGTCAATAAATCCACCCGCGGGACCTGGTATCCAAGAAATTTCCCAAACGTCCGTCCAAAAACGGCCGGTCATCTCCCCAACAGCCCCCGCCGCGTCAGGCCGACCGGACGGGGCTGAAGTTCAATGCCGTGCGCAAACAAGACTCCCATCCGCGGGGTGCGCTTCTGTAAGTTCGAGCACCTCGCCACGGCCCGAGGACTGGCAGCACCGGGCGCCTCGGGGCCCGGACGGGGGGCGCTCCGGTCGTCCTGTTCGGGGCCGTGCACGGAGAAAAAAGAGCACACGGCCCACGAAGCAGGCAGTTAAGGGTTCGTTAACAGAAGCTTGTGAACAAAGATCTTGTTTAGAATAGACGCAAATAAAGTTGCCAATCGGTCTGAAAAAGAAAGGCACTGAATCTGTTCTAGCAAAATTCTCAGACAAGAAATTCGCAAAATGAGCGGAAGTAAAAAGAAAAAATAAAGATCAAAAAAACTGCAAGAGATAGAAAGATAAAATGAGTGCAAAAAAATAAAAATTTATGAATGGACGCGGATCTAGCGGGCCGTTCCCGTCGCTACGATGCGCACTTGAATGTCTCTCCGCCTCCCCTTAGAAAGTACGATCCGGTTAAAAAGCGCTGTGCATTCGAAAGAATGAGCAAAAACAGTTGAAAGCATTTTAGGACAAGTTTGAGGCAGTAAATAGAAATTTTGTGCCATGGGTCGGGCTCTCCCCCGTTGGCGCAGGCAGGTGATGCCCCCGCCCGATCCGGACCGGCCGACTGCCGGGGCTGCCGTTCCCAGAGGGCTCGGGGCGCCCCCCGCACCGCCCATGCTCTTCATGCATGGGCACTCGACATGCATGGGCACTTGATCGAAGGGGAGGGGGCGCCTCCGGGCGGCCGGCGGAACGGAACGCATCGAGACTTCCAAATCGAGACACCTAACGCTCCAAATACCAAAGCCAGACCGAAACTATGAACCGATGGACACAAGGCGTCATACTCGGCATTGCACTCCTCGTGCTTCCGGGGCTTGCCTGGGCACAGCAGGG
This sequence comes from Salinibacter pepae, assembly GCF_947077775.1. NCBI lineage: Bacteria > Pseudomonadati > Rhodothermota > Rhodothermia > Rhodothermales > Salinibacteraceae > Salinibacter > Salinibacter pepae. The sequence goes on along the minus strand of NZ_CAMTTE010000001.1, from coordinate 1,073,473 downwards.
AACGATTACGGGAACGGTGACGGAGGCCGAGACGGGTGACATCCTTCCCGGCGCGACCGTTCAGATCGTTGGCCTGGGCACCGGGGCCGCCACCGACGCCCAGGGCAAGTACGAAATCGCGAACGTGCCCGCGGGGGAGCAGACCGTTCGGGTCTCGTTCGTCGGGTACCAGGCGTCGGAGAACACCGTGACGGTCCCGGAGGGGGGGACCGTCCGCGTGAACGTTCAACTCAAGACCGCTCAGGCCCAGCTCGAAGAGGTCGTGGTGACGGGCTTTGGCAGGGAGCAGACCCGGGGTGAAACGAACGTATCGGTGTCGCAGATCGACGCCGGGGAGCTCACCGAGACCACGGAGTACGAAAACGTAAGCGATCTGCTACAGGGCCGCACCTCCGGGGTGACCGTGTCCCGGTCGTCCGGCAATGTCGGGGCGGGCCTCCGGTTCGACGTGCGGGGCGGCGTGAGCCTCAACAGCGACGGGCAGCCGCTCATCTTCGTAGACGGCACGCGCATCGCGCAGGACCCGGCGCCGGGGTTTGACGTCGGGGGGCAGGGCACGGGGTCCCCGCTTGCCGACCTCGACCCGAGCAACATCGAGTCGATCAACGTGCTGAAGGGGCCGGCGGCGACGTCCCTGTACGGAACGGACGGGACCGACGGGGTGGTGCTCATCGAGACGAAAAGTGGAGAGCAGGGCCAGGACCTCCAGGTCGAATACCAGGGGACCCTGGGCGTCGCCACGAAGCAAAGCGGCTACAACGACGACATCTACCCCACGGCCGATCGGCTCAACGACATCCACCGGCAGGGCAACATCCAGGGGCACCGGATCGCCGTGTCCGGGTCGGGGGACATTACCACCTACAACCTCGCGTACTCCTACCGCGACACGGAGAGCATCTTCCCGACCGGAGAGGGCCAGCGCAACAACGTGAACGCCAGCATTGAGGCGCGCCCGACCGAGTCGCTCACGATCAGCAGCCGCTCCACCCTCGCGTTCAACTACTACGACCGGCCCGTGGCGGACAACAGCATCTTCGGGGTGCTGGGGGCGCTTGCCTTGGATGCGCCGTTCGGGGACTTTACAGAGCGAGACAGTTCGGCCTACTTCGCCATCGAGGATCGGCAGCGGGTTCGGAAGTTCCAGCAGTCCATCGAGCTGTCGTACCGTCCGGAGGCCATTCCGGGACTGAGCCTTCGGGCGCAAGGGGGCGCCGACATCAGCGCGCGCCGCAACGATCAGACGCGGCCCAGCCAGTACGAGGACGTATACAACTCCGTCGGCGGGGAGCGCAATGCGCTCGACTCGGACCGGCGCCGCTTCAACGCCGACCTGACGGCGACGTACGAGTACGACATCACCCCCGACCTGAGCGCCACGACCACCGCCGGCACGCAGCTCTTCACAGAGTCGGACCGGCAGATAAACGCCACGGCCTCCCGGATCGGGACGGACCTGATTACCGACATCGATGCCGGCACGCAGCTCGACTTCATCGGGGAGAGCCTGTCGAACGAGCGAAGCGCGGGCATCATCGGCCGGCAGCAGTTTGAGTTTCTGGATCGATACTCCGCAGAGTTCTCGGTTCGGCGCGACTGGTCCACCCGGCTCGTTGCGGGGGAGACCGATTCGTTCAAGGAGTGGTACCCCGCCGCTCGGGCGTCCGCGCAGATCGGGGACTTTGAGGTCATTCCGGACGCCGTCAGCCGCCTCAACGTGCGGGCCTCCTGGGGGCAGTCCGGGTCCCTCCCCGACCTGGTGGACGGGGAGTTCCTCCGGCTGCAAGGGCAGGCCAGTGGGTTTGGCTCCGGCGCGGTCATCGGAAACGTCGGGGATCCCGACCTGGGCCTGGAGCGGGTGAACGAGGTCGAGGGCGGATTCGACGTGGGCATCAACAACCGATACTCCCTCTCCGTCACCTACTACCGCCAGAACACGGACAACTCGATCGTGAACTTCGACCCGGCCCTGTCGACCGGGTTTGGCAACCAGAACGCACCGCGGAACGTCGGTGAGATTTTCGCGCAGGGGATTGAAACGAGCCTCGACGTGACGGCGCTGCGCACCGAGCAGCACACCCTGAGCGTCAACGCCAACTACAGCTACCGCGAGCGAGAAGTGAAGGAGCTCGGCGGGCAGTCGATCTTCGGCGGGTTCCAGCGGAACGTAATCCGCGAGGGGCTGGCCCCGTTCACCTTCTTTGGCCGTCGCGTCGAAGGGGCTCGCTTCGACGACAATGGCACGTACCTTGGCCCGGAGGTGACCGACGAGCGGGTCGAACTCGGCAACCCGGTGCCGGATCACTTCGGTGGATTTGGCGTCTCGGCGACCCTGTTCGAGGACCTTCGGATAAACGCCCAGGCGGAATACCAGCTTGGCCACCAGACCTACTCGAACACGGCCCGCTTCCTCGCCCTGCGCGGGGGTCACGAGCAGCGCCGAGAGCTCCAGTCGGAGCTCGACAACTTGAAGGCGGGCACCGACCGGTACCGAGCGGTCGCCAATGAGCTGGCCCGAACCGACCCCAACGTCGGGGAGATCGATAACTTCCTCCAGGACGCGGACTTTCTCAAGCTCCGTACGGTGGGGGTGCGGTACGACGCCTCGAGCCTGATCGGTTCGGTCGCCGGCGTCGATCAGCTGCGCACGTTCACGGTCGGCTTCTCCGCGTCAAACCTCTTCACGATCACGAGCTACGACCAGGGCCCCGATCCGGAGGTCAACTCCGAGGGGTCGAGGGGCCTCATTCGCGGGCAGGAGTTCCTGACCCTGCAGAACCCGCGGGAGTACACCTTCACGCTGGAGGTCGGAATCTAACGCCATCCGGGGATGCTCCGTGTCCCCCTCCCTCGACCTGCCTCGATGATTTTCATCCACAGCCAGAACCCACTCATGAGCAGCTACGCGACCCTTCTGAAGAGACCCCTTGCACTCGGCATCCTCCTGGTCCTCGCCGGGACGCTTGCGGCCTGCGACTCGTTCGTCTCAAACGTGGACCAGCCGAAAGACGCCGCGGGGGATGAGCAGTTCAACGACCCGGCGGAGGCCGAGTACCTGATCACGGGCATTCGGGCACAGTGGGCCGACTCGCACTCCGGGGTGACGGACCTGGCCGACGGCCTGTCCGACGAGTTTCGGTTCGGAATCAACAGCAATGCGACGTTCCCGACGTTCGAGCAGATCGACGCCGGAATCATTCGAGACGACAACAACAGCGTCACCAACGCCCTGGCGGACCTTCAGGAGTACCGCTACCTGGCCGACGATCTGCTCCGGCGCCTGGAGGCATCGGAGGAATTTGACCCCGAGGCGCCTTCCGCGTCGGCGTCGGAGGCCGAAATTCGCTTCGCGGCCAACGTCCACGGGGCGAATGCGCGGTACTACCTCGCCACGTACATCGGGCACCCGGACGACCCCCGACGGGGCGGGGCGACCATTGACACCTCCGCGTTCATCCCCTCGCCGGAGCTGTACCGGCGCGCGGAGGACAAGTACGCGAGCGCGCTGACCCAGGCCGAAGCGATGGGCGACGAATTGCTTCAGCGACGGGTGCAGTCGGTGCGGGCCCGGAACGCCCTCTACGCCGGCACGCACGACTTCGAGGCCGCCGGCGGGCTTCAGGGGACGGAGGCCCTCCAGGCCGCCGCCGAGTACGCCCGAGAAGGCCTTCAGGAGGGAGAGTCGTGGGACGTGGCCTACGACCTGAACACCGTGAACGACTACCACAACCAGGCGGGCGCGGGGCGCCTCCAGCTGGCCGTACAGGACGGGAACAAGGCCCAGCTCACTGAGGGTCCCTCTGACAGCTACCGCGTGGCCGACGAGAGCACCGGTGAACTGGTCGCCCGAAGCCACGTCGAGACGGTCGCGAACACCCCGCAGGAGCTGAACCGAATCCCGCTTACGATCATTGGCTCGCGGGGAGCCACCCGTGGCGGGTTCGGGGCGCTTCCGCCGAACCTGACGGGCATCTCGATTGACAGGGACGAGTTCTCCACGGTGGTTGACGCCTGGCAGGCAAACGGGGAGGCGGACGCCCTTCCCACCTCCGTAGCCGATTTCGAAGACGGAGACACAATCATCGAGTGGGGGCAGGGCAAGTGGGAGGAGCGCACCGACATGCCGTTCATCAGCTGGCAGGAGCTCTTCCTCATCCGCGCCGAACTTGAGGTGCGGGGCTACGATGCCGGAAGCGAGACGGCGGTGGAACTCGTAAACGCCGTTCGGGAAAGCTACGGCCTCAGCGGCCTGAGTAGCGTTGACCTGGAGCGAATCGCCGTGGAGCGGGACCGCACGCTCTTCGCGACGGGCAGTCGCCTCCCCGACCAGCGGCGCATGAAGGCCGTCGAGTGGCACCTGAAGGACCAGGTAGACGGGCGAAAAACCGCCCAGTGGCTCCCACTCACGCAGGACGAGACGGGGCCCAATCCCAATCTCTAGCCGCCCGTTCGGTCGCTGAAGTATTGAACATATGAGACCGAGTCCACAGCAGGGTTGCCTCCCTCGTCGGGGGGCGGCCCTGCTTTTTTTATTGTTGGTTTGTTGCTGGATTGTGGGCGGGGCGTCCGAGGCCGGCCCGTGGCTCCGCCGACCGGAAGGACCGTGTCGGGAGCATGTACAAGTCGGCAGGGCCCCAACAGAAGACGCCGATGCCCGACGCGTGCTTTTCGTGTGATACACCCGGCTGTACGATGCAGGCGCCTTCCGATTCGGACGAGTCGTTCTTTGAGCGGGTCTGGGCTGTCGTCGCGCAGATCCCGGCGGGCCGCGTCACCACCTACGGCGACATCGCGGCGCACCTCGGGCGCCGCGGGGCGGCCCGGATCGTGGGCTGGGCGCTGAAGGACGCGGTGGGGGGCGACCTGCCGTGCCACCGCGTGGTGAACCGCAACGGGGTGCTGACGGGCCGGCGCCACTTCGAGACGCCTCATGTCATGGCGGAGCGCCTCCGCAGCGAAGGGGTCACGTTCGTGGCCGAGGACCAGGTGGACCTCGACGCGCACCGCTGGCGGCCTGGGGAAGAGTAGGTGGACTGGGGCATGGAGGGCTCCTCTATATTTTTTGGGGCGGAGCACGAGAAGGTCGAGATGAGAACGGGCGCCCCTACTGTGAAGCCGGCGGGCTGGGGGCTATTATGTCCCTTAAATCAAGAAATGGTTAATTAAGGTGCCTTCTTCACCGGGTCGGAGCGGGGGCTTGGCGGCGGAGGGCGGGTGTGAGGCGGGGATTTGGCGGGGAACGCCCCGCAACGAGCGTGCCGGGGCGTCCTCGGGGCGGCGGCCCGTCTCTTGACATTGTCTCCACGGCGATTAACATTGCATTATCGCTAGACGAGAACCGCTGGAAGTTCTGTTTGAAGCAATGTTAAGGGGTGCGCGAAGGGACAGCACAACCACACAGGCGTCCCTCTGGCACCCTTCGACGCGTTCCGTTGAGCGGCCACCTGGAGTTCGGTAGGGTGAGACGCCCTGCGCCCCAGTTTTCTTGCTTGAGACCCTCAGATAGATTATTCACAGACAGCCCAAACCGATGAAGCGACTGATACCAAGCGTTGTTTTTGGCCTTGCCCTTCTGCTCCTCCCGGGGCTGGCGTGGGCCCAGCAGGGAACCGTGACCGGCACGGTGACGGAGGCGGAGACCGGCGAGCCACTCCCCGGAGCAACTGTCCAGATTGCGGACGAAAACACTGGGGCAGCCTCCGACGCGGAGGGGCAGTACCGAATCACTGGCGTTTCTGCTGGTGAACGAACTCTTCGAGTATCGTTCGTTGGGTACCAAGCGCAAGAGCGCACCGTGAATGTACCGGCTGGCGGGACGGTTCGTGTGAATTTCAAGCTCCGAACAAGCCAAGCTCAGTTGGAGGAGGTTGTTGTGTCAAGTTATGCCGTTGAGGAGGATGCTCGTGTCACGGGGGCTTCTGAATCGGTAAGCGGAGAAGATATTGCGACTCAGGATGTCCAGAACGTCTCTGGGGCCCTACAGGGACGAGCATCAGGAATCCGAATTACATCTCAAAGTGGTGCCCCGGGGTCTGCATTCGACGTGCAGGTACGTGGACAGTCGACCATCAGCGGTGGAACACAGCCGTTGTACATTGTCGACGGGGTTCAGGTCGGACCTGAAAACATTTCGAACGAGTCGAACCTGAGCCCACTCGCCGGGCTCACGCCTTCCGATGTTGAATCGATTCAGGTGTTAAAGGACGCGTCTGCCACTGCCATTTATGGAGCACGTGCGGCCAACGGTGTCGTCATCATTGAGACTAGAGACGGGGGAGGGGAAACACGAGTGAATTTTAATGCAGAGGTTGGGTCGGTGAGTCCCTTGAAACAATACAATATCCTCTCGGCCAGTGAGTGGGCGGAGCACGAGTTCCTGAAGGCAGAGAATGCTGGTATCCCCCCCGCGGCGATTGCTAGCGCCTTCAATATTCCTAGCACCAATCCAGAAGAGCTCAGTGGGCCGAACTGGTACGACCAGTCCACCCGCACTGGTGTGACACAGTCGTACCAGCTTTCGGTGAGTGGAGGCGATGAGAAAACAGATTTTCGCATCTCTGGAACCTTTGAGCGGGACAAAGGGCAGGTGATTCAGTCTTTCTTGAATCAGGCAGGAATCCGTGCCAATGTTCAGCACGATATCACGAATGACCTGACGGTCTCAAGCAAGCTGAACGCCGTGCAGAACAAGTCGCGTGGGACAATTGGGGGCGGAGCTTTCATCAACAGCCCTTTTTGGGCATCGTACCTGATCCGTCCACACCTGAAGGTTCGAGAAGAAGATGGTAGCTATAACCTCCCCTTGGAAGGTGGGGGATCTTTCAATAGAAATATCGTTGCCCAGGAGGATTTCAACACTCAGTCCACGGACGGCGTTCAAATCCTGGGGGACGTGTCGGCAACATGGGAAATTACCGACTGGTTGAGCACGCGAACCTTGTTTGGTTTAAACTTCAATGACCTCTCGGAGAAGGACCGCCGTGACCCCCGACTGCCCAATAATGCTGCCTTCGGGGGAAGTGGCTTTGCCAGCGATACGAGAGAGTTGGATCAGAACTTCAGCCAAACGCTGAACTACAACCTCTCTCCTGGTGAGAAGCACGATGTCACTGGGCTGTTCGGGGCTGAATACCGGCGCCAAAAGACACAATTTGTTGGTGCTGACGGAGAAGGATTCCCGCTATTCGTCTTCCAGAATTTGGACAACGCTGCCTCGCCCACTGGTGTGAACGAGTTTGAGACGGAGTCGCGCTTCCTGGGCTTTTTCGGAGATGCGGAGTACACGTATGACGACCGCTACACTGGGAGCCTAACGCTTCGATACGATGGCTCCTCGCGTTTCGGGGAAGACACTCGGTATGGGCTCTTCGGTTCAGTCGGTGGAGCCTGGTCGATCTCCGAAGAGGCATTCATGGAGGAGGTCAGCTTCGTCGAAGCTCTGGAATTGCGCGGTAGCTACGGCGTGCTGGGGAATAGCGACTTTCAAGATGCCTTCGGTAACTTCGCCGCCCGTCGTCTCTATGGAGGAGGCGGAGAGTATGGAGGAACTGCCGGAATCCAGCCTACATCGCTGGGCCAGTCAGGACTTACCTGGGAGGAGTCCACCCAAATCAACATAGGTCTTGATTACTCGGTCTTTGGTGGGCGTCTCTCGGGATCACTCAATGTCTTCCGCAACGACACCGATGAGCTGCTGCTTGGGCGTGACCTCCCGGCCGATAGTGGCTTCGACACGGTTGTCGACAACGTCGGAGAAATCCGCACTGAAGGTTTTGAGATTGCCTTTAATACTATCAACATCGACCGGGGAGATTTCCGCTGGGATACTGAATTCAACATCACCTTTCAGCGGAGTGAAGTTCTCTCCCTCTTTGACGGACGCGAGGAGCTCCGAAATGGACAGCAGCCTGGTGGAGAACTCTATCGTGTGGGTGAACCCCTGGGACAGTATGAACGAGTGCCATGGGCGGGAGTCAACCCGGCCAACGGACGCCCACTCTACGAGGATGAAAATGGGAATCTCACCTACTTCGTTGGGGGTCAATCTGCAGAGGAGACATACGGAAACAACCTTTCTGACTACTATGGTGGGTTCGGTAACACATTCTCCTACGGTGGTCTGACGTTGGATGTCTTCTTTCAGTTCGATTACGGTCGGAATACATTCAACAACGACCGGTACTTCATCGACGGAAACTTCAACTTTAATCACACCGAGAGCGTGACGCAAGGCTTCTGGCAGGAGCCCGGGGATGTCAGTGAACGTCCGCAACCATGGTTCGGAAATCGACCCGGGGGGACAGGCTACAACTCAGGGTTCTTCAACTCCTCGGTGTATGTGGAAAACGCCTCCTACATTCGTCTGAAGCAGGTACGTCTCAGCTACTCGCTTCCCTCCTCCCTTCTCAGGAGTGTAGGACTCCAGGGAGCTACCATTTACGTGAATGGGAGCAACCTAGCGACCTTCACGAACTACACTGGTTTAGATCCGGAGATTGTGGGTACGGCTATCGCTCAGTATCCAAACAACGAGCGCATCACAGGCGGTATCAACGTGACACTATAGATATCTGCTGAGCAGGAACCTCCCAGGCCTCCTTCCCGCCATGACTTCCTTCCTTGTCGGAGAAAGGTGGGAAGGAGACTCCCTGATCTTCCATGTACATCTTCGCATGCCTTCTACTGACTTTCTCTCAATTCCTATGAGGATAACGCAACTGTCACTTCGAACCGTACTGGTAGGGCTAATTGGCCTTGCCCTGAGTTTTGTTCTCGCATCCTGCGACAACCTGCTAGATGTGAGTCCTCAACAGGAAGTCGAGCCGAGCCAGGCCTTTCAGTCGGAAGGGGGGTTTGAGTCGACCCTGAGTTCAGTCTACGACGATCTCCAAGATCCCGGCTACTATGCACAATTTTATATGTTGTATCCGGAGGCACTGGCCGACAACGCGATTAACCTTTCGGGTGTGGCTCGCTACGACGGTCCTCCTCGAAACGCTGCACGAGAGCACCTGAACCGATGGGGAGCCCATTACGAAAGCATAAACAAAGCCAACGTACTCCTTTCTGAAATTGGGAGCTTTGAGGCTGACACCACATTCAAGCGTGAGATACGCGGAGAAGCATCGTTCCTACGAGCTCTCAATTACTTCGACCTCGTACGGACGAAGGCCTACGAACCCGGCGTGACAGTGGGCGGCTTCACACAAGGGGTCATCCTGCGCGAAACTCCCACACAGTCGTCAGAGCAAGCAACCCAGCTCAAGTCTCGTGCATCAGTTAGTGAGGTCTACAACCTAATTGAGTCGGACCTTCGGAATGCCAGAGACCTCCTGTCTGGGGTAGGGAACAGCCGATTCAAAGCCAACGAAGCGGCTGCTCAAGCTCTACTTGCACAGGTGCATCTGTACAGGAAGGACTTTGACGACGCCGCCAGTACGGCTACAGCGGCGCTGGAGTCTGCTGCGGACAATTTGGACGCTGATCTTCTCGAGAAAGAGGAATACGTTGAGGCACACGTCGGGGAAGTGATGTCCAGTGCCATCTTTTCTTTGGACATGAGGCCAGAGTTTGACGGCGACGCGACCAGCGTGAATGAATCGCTCTCGTCGCTGACTCATGATCCGTCGTCCTTCAACTTCCAGCTCCTTCCGACCCAAGACTTGATCAGTGCGCATGAAGACGGAGATGTGCGTCTGGAGCTTTACGAGACCTTGCCGTCGGGGAACACGCGCATCAACAAGTACACCCAGGCCGTTGGGACTTACACCGATAACATTCCTGTCATCCGGGCTGCGGAGTTGCTTTTGATCCGCGCGGAGGCACGGTTTGAGAATGAAAACGAAAGCGGTGCCCTTGAGGATGTGAACACGCTCCGCTCCGCTCGCGGACTGAGTGAGGTTTCGCTCAGTGGTGAAAGTCTCATAGAAGAGATCCTGAGGCAGAAGCGTCTTGAGCTGGCCTTTGAGGGAGAGCGCTTCTTTGACCTCAAGCGGCGAGGCATGGACATTCCAAAGCCGCAGGTCGACATTCCCGATCTTTCGTACGAGGACCGCCGCATCCTCGCGCCAATTCCTTCTACGGAGGTTCAGCTCAATGATAGCCTTAAGCAGAACCCAGGGTACTAATTGAGCTCGGTGACGAACGCGTCATCCCATGAGGAGCGAGCTACGCCACCCTGGTGTATATTCGCCCAGGGTGGCACCTCGTTCTCTTGGTAGAATGACTGCATCCATCCTTCTTTTTGCCCTCGACGGACTATCTCATAAATAAGGTCGCACCCAAAGACATATGAACATCGTTAAACGTTGCCTTACGCTTACCCTGGTTGTGCTTGTCTCTGTGAGCATGATGGGGTGCTTCGACCAAGTTGTTGAGCCCGAGTATGATGGGCCTCCGAAGGTTCAGTTTGATCCAACCAGTGACGCTGTCCTTGATGACGTGGGCGCTGTACCTCTTAACATCCAGCTCATTGCCCCGCAACAGTCCAGTGATAGTCAGTTTCCGGTCACCGTTGTTGACACGGGAGACATTGCGACGACACTGCCATCTGACGAATACGAACTGCTGACTGAAACTGCCACGATCCCTGCCGACAGTAGCTTCGGTACTGTACAGGTCCGCATCGACTCGTCCGGGATTCCACCGGGGGACACGCGGCTCTTGACGCTGGCCCTGGAAGAGAGTTCAAACAGTGACATCGTCCCGGCGACCAACTTCCAGTTTTTTCAGCTTACGGTCGCTGGGCGCTCGGCTGATGTTGGTCCGGACCCAGCCTCCGTTACCTTCGACACTACGGAGGCCGGTTCCACGGCCCGGGACACGTTTGCTGTTGTCAACGAAGGTAGCGCCCCCTCCGACGTCAGTAATCTGGCTGTCTCGGGGGCGGATGCGGGTCGCTTTAGCATCGAAGCACCGGCGGAGGATTCGTTTACGCTTCCGCCCGGCGAAAGCCAGGATGTCGTTGTTGATTTTGCGCCTGAGTCCGCCCTCGCCGCCGATACCGTTGACTACGAGGGATCGGTTGACTTCCAGTTCACGAACAGTGCGGGTGCCACGGAAGCCAGTGCGGAACTGACAGGAACTGGCGTTCCGTCAAGTCCCTGATCTAACCCCAGCACGTTGGGTTGGTCACTGATGCTTTCTAAGCGGCGGTGCTCCGAGTGGGGCACCGCCGCTTTGCTATTTGTGGTTCATTTGGGGGCGAGTCCCGTGCATCCCGTAGGAAATAGACGTACCATACCCTCACCCGCAAGTCGCTTCCGACAGCAAGGTCGCTTTGGCGTAGCAGACTGGCTGCATCGAAGCGGTCCGGTAGGCCGTCTCGCTACCGAAAGAGGAGACGTCCACGCCCCGGCGGGGGCGTCACTTCTTGTCACGAAGCCTCGCCGTTCTTTGGGCTTTCTCAAACGAAATTTGGGCAAGAGCCCCTACGGGCTCGTCTGTGGCCGGCGACCGCACCTATCCCGATCAGCCCTTAGCGTTTGATGGGAAAATAATTCGCATCTTACGGCGAAAATGAGCGTTACGCGTTATTCTGTGAGTTAAGAATCTCTTGACATTCCGGAGCGGGAGGTCCACATTGGAAGACGTAATGCTAAGGTCACACGCTCTGCAGCAAACCTTCGTCTGAAAGCGGCGGACACTATTGGGAGAGGCCGGCCTGGACAAGGCCGGTCCAAGAGCGTTTAGGAGAAGCTCCCTCTCCCTGCCGCCTCCGATTGACCCACGCGCACTCCGTTGTTCATCCATCCCCAAGCCGACTTATGTTTCGAAAGCTACTATCTGTGCTTGCAGGTCTGTTGCTGTTGCTCCCGGCAACTGTGCTGGCCCAAGACACCGGTACCGTTGCGGGCACCGTCATCGATAGCACCACCTCCCAGACCCTCCCGGGCGTCAACGTGACGGTCCAGGGCCTCAACATTGGGGCCGCCACCGGGCCGAATGGGCAGTTCGAAATCTCCGGCGTGCCGGTCGGGGAGCAGGTCCTTCAGGCGTCTTTCGTCGGGTACACCCGGAAGAACATCCCGGTGGAGGTGGAGGCCGGCGAAACGACGAACGTGAACGTGCGCCTGGCACCCCAGGCGGTCGGCCTTGAGGACGTCGTGGTGACGGCCCTGGGCGTAGAGCGCGAGGAGCGCGCCGTGTCGTCGTCCGTGCAGCAGGTGGACGGGGCGGACCTTGACGCCACGGACAACGCCAACTTTGTCAACTCCCTTCGCGGGAAGGTCTCCGGGGCGAACATCCGATCGTCCAGCACGATGGGCGGGTCCTCAAACATCGTCCTGCGCGGCTACAGCTCGATCAGCGGCGACAACCAGCCGCTCATCGTGATTGATGGCATCGTGGTGTCCAATCGCTCGCGCCAGAGCGGCGGGGGCACCGTTGAGGGGAACGGCGGGTTTGACTTCGGAAACGCCGCCTCGTCCCTGAATCCCAGCAACATCAAGTCGGTCTCGGTCCTGAAGGGCCCGTCGGCCGCGGCGCTGTACGGATCCCGGGGCGCGAACGGCGTCATTCAGATCACGACGAAGGATGGGTCCAGTCTCGATGACGAGATCGGGGTCTCCTTCTCCTCCAGCGTCAGCATGAGTCAGGCGTACGAGTTCGTGGACTACCAGAACAAGTACGGCGGCGGGGCGCCGAGCTCCACGTTCTCGACCCTGGACGGGGACTTCAAGAAGCCGGACGGCGATCAGTACGTCGTGCAGTACGCCGTGGACGAGTCCTGGGGGCCGCGCCTCGACGGGCGCCCGGTCCGGCAGTGGTACAGCTGGGACGACGTGAACGGGCTGCAGGGACAGGCAACTCCCTGGGAGGCCCACCCGGACGCCGTGAAGGATTTCATGGATACGGGGGCTGTGTTTACCAACAACGTCGCCCTGTCGCAGCAGACCGAGTCGTTGAACTACCGGCTGGGACTCACCAGTCGCAACCAGGGCAGCGTGATGCCGAACGGCTCGATGGATCGCTACCAGGTGAACTTTAACGGGTCGATCGACCTGAGTGACGATCTCCGGGCGACGACCTTCGCGAAGTACAGCTACCAGGACGTAAAGGCGCGGTCCGGGATGGGGTACGGGTTTGAGGAAAATCCCTTCGCCGCGTTCAATACCTTTACGCAGCGGCAGCTCGACTACGGGCCGGACAGCTACATGCGCGACTACCAGCGCACGAACGGCCAGCAGCGCGGGTGGAACTACGCCGGCGTCTCCGGGGCACAGGGGCCGGTGACCCAGTTCCAGTACACCGACAATCCATATGTGAACCGGTACGCAAACTTCCAGCAGGACGACGAGCAGCGCCTGCTCGGGAAGGCCGAGGTGGCCTACGACATCGTGCCGAACCTGACGGGAACGGCTACGGTCTCTACCGACTTCCGAACGCACCGGTTTAGCGACCGCCGCTCCGACATCTCTACCGGAGCCCCTGGGTCCTTTAGCGAGGACGTGATCGAAGAGCAGGAGACGAGATCCTCGCTCCGGTTTGACTACTCGCGGTCCCTGACGGATCAGGTGGACCTGACTTCCTTCGTGGCCGGACAGGTGCGGTACGAGACCTTCGAGCAGAACCTGGGCTCGACCCAGAACGGGCTCGCCGCGCCGAACGTGTTTACGCTTCAGAATTCCGTCGGCCGGCCCGATGTGGAGGAGACGCTTCGAGAGAGCATGGTCTACAGTACCTATGGGCTCGTCAGCCTGGGCTACCAGGACATCGTGTTCCTGGAGGGAACGCTCCGGAACGACTGGTCGTCCACGCTCCCGGCCGACAACAACTCGTACCTGTACCCGTCAATCTCGGGAAACCTGATCTTCACGGGCCTGGATGCGCTTCAGGATCAGGACATCCTGTCGTTCGGAAAGGTGCGGGCGAGCTGGGCCCGCGTCGGGCAGGACACCGACCCGTATCGTCTCGGCGTCACGTACCCGGGCAGCACTCCCTTCCAGGGGCAAGCCCTTCAGAACGTGCAGCGGTCGGCCAACAATCCGGACCTGAAGCCGGAGCGGACGACGGGCATCGAATTCGGTGCGGACCTGCGCTTCTTCGACGAGCGGGTCAACCTGAGCACGACGTACTACCGCGACGTGACGAAGGATCAGATCCTTGCGGTGGATGTCTCGGGCGCCTCCGGCATCGGATCGTCCCTCATCAACGCCGGGGAGGTGTCGAACCGGGGTCTGGAGGCCAGCCTGACGGTGACGCCGGTCCTGCAGGAAGATCTGCAGTGGGATGTGACGGCCAACTTCAACAAGAACGTGAACAAGGTCGTCGACCTGGCCGAGGGGCTGGACACCTACAACCTGACCTCCGGAGGCGTGATCTTCGGCCCGACGATTCAGGCCCGGGAAGGTGAGGCCTACGGGGCGATGGTGCAGCCGTCCCTGCGCCGCGACGCGAACGGCGACGTGGTGTTCCAGCGGAACGGCGTTCCGCAGACGACGAACAGTCCGCAGGTCGTGGGGAACTTCCAGCCGGACTGGACCGGGGGGCTGTCGACCACGGTGTCCTACAAGGGCGTCACGCTCAGTGCCGTCGTCGACGGGCAGGTGGGCGGCGACGTGTACTCCCTCTCCAACAAGTTCGGGACCTACAGTGGGCTTGTGGAGTCGACGGTCGCCAACAATCAGCGTGAGACGGGTGTCATCCCGGAAGGTGTCGTGGTGGATGATGCCACCCCGAACGAGAACGGCAACTACGACGTCGAGGGCACGGACTTCGGCGAGGCCGTGGGGCGCATCCCGGCGGCGAGCTACTGGAAGAACTGGTTCTCCGCGGGCGGAGGCGATCAGTTCATCTACGACGCGACGCACGCCAAGCTGCAGGAGCTGGCGATCACCTACAGCCTCCCGCAGCGCTGGTTTAACGACTTTGCGCTCCGGCGGGCCAGTGTGTCCCTTACCGGCAGCAACCTGATGTTCCTCTACAAGGAGGCCCCCAACATCGACCCTTCGGTCACGCTCGGGGCCGGAAACGTTCAGGGCGTCGAGTCGGCCCAGATTCCGCCCCAGCGTCAGTACACCTTCCGCGTGAACCTGAGCTTCTAAGCGTCAGACCGCTGTTCCTCGCCCCCGGTGCGGTCCGCCGGGGGCGAGAACGGTTTTCAGGACCTGCGACCATTTCCCAACAGTTGATTGACTCCCTACTATGAGACGCCACGCTACACTGACACTACTCGTCGCCGGCGGGCTTTCGCTCCTTCTGGCCCTGGGGGGCTGCGACAGCCTCACGAGCTACAACGAAAATCCCAACGAGGCCACGTCGGCAAACCCCAACAATCTCCTCGCCAACGCCCAGCGTTACCTGTCGGGCGAGGTGTACGCCGGAACCAACATGATGCGCCGCTCCAACGTGTGGGCGCAGTACACCACCCAAAACTTCTACCCGTCGGAGAGCCGCTACTCCCCGGTGGATTACCCGTGGACGGGCTTCTACACGCGGCTGACTGATCTCAAGACGGCCAAGCAGATTGCGAAGGAGCGGCCGGGCACGGTCCAGAATCAGGGCAATTTCCAGGCGGTCGCCACGATCATGCAGACGTGGGCCTTTCAGATCCTGACTGACGCGTACGGGGACATTCCCTTTGCCGAGGCCCTCCAGCAGCGTGAAAACCAGTCGCCGGCCTACACGGCCCAGGCGGACATCTACCCGGCGCTGGTGGACAGCCTGAACACGGCGCTGGACAAGATCAATACAGGGGCCGCCGGCCCGTCCGGCGATCTGGTGAACGGGGGCAACATGGAAATGTGGCAGAAATTCGCCAACGGGCTGAAGATGCGAATTGCCCTGCGCGGCTACGAGCTCGACGCGAACTGGGGCGATCTGGGAGGGCCGGGCGACATTATCTCGAACGCGGTGGACCCGAACACGAATGGGGAGCCGCTCACCAGCAACGCCGACAATGTGTACTTCCAGTTCGGCACGAGTGCGACCCATCGAAACACCTACTACGAGAACCGAGAGGTTGACTTTCGGGACGACTTCGACGGGTCGGCGCGCTTCATCGATTTCATGAAGGACAAGTACGGCGGTACGGCGGATCCTCGCCTGGACGCGTACTTCGAGCAGACGTCGAACTCCGGGCGTCCCTGTGAGGACGGAAGCGGCGAGTACGAAGGATTTCCGTTTGCCCTTGAGCAGGGGGATGCCCAGGGACTGTATGGGGCAAACCCGACCTGTGGGTTCTCGCGGCCGGAGGCGTGGTTCCCGAACGGACCCAGCGGCGAGGGGGACTCCTTCGCCCCGATGATGTACTACGATGAGGTCCTCCTGACCAAAGCATGGGCTGCCGACGAAGGCCTGATTTCGGGCACCCCGCAGGAACTGATCGCCGACGCGATTGAGGCGTCCGTCAATTTCTACGGGAATCAGACCAGCGCCGACATCTCGGGCTCGAGCAGTGCGACACAGAACTACATCTCACAGGTGCAGAGTGACTTTGGCTCGAATCCCAAACAGGTGATCGGGGAGCAGCGCTACATCTCCTTCTACATGCACAACATTCAGGGCTGGTCGACCTGGCGGCGGTTCGACTTCGAGAACGTACTCGGTGGCCCCGAAGGTGGCGTGGCCGGTGGGTTCGATTCCTACGCCCCGCTCCGCGTGCCGTACCCGTCGTCGGAGGCCAACCTGAATGGTCAGAACTATACCGCCGCCGCCAACAAGTGCAGTGGAGACTTTCAGGGCTCAAGCGGTTCCGAGGGCGGTGCGCAGAATGAGGACGAAGACTGCCGGGTCGCCTGGGACGTAGACGGTCCCCCGTCGGCCAACGCGTACAGCGCCGACTAGGCGACACCTACTGATCAATGCGTCCCTCCGGGGGGGCCCGGAGGGACATTTTCCTGTAGTTCTGCTACGTCACCCACATCGCGAGACACTCCGAACCAGTTACGGGACCTATGAGACATCGATATCACACACTTCTTCTGCTCTGTGCGGCCGCCGCACTGGCGCTTGCGGGCTGCGACCAGAGCTCGCAGAAAGCAAGCCCGGAGAACGCAAATCGGTACATCATTACCCAGAACAATTCGGCCTCCGGGAACGCAGCCACCGGATCCTTCTCCGGCGCAAATGTGGTGAACGTACCCGATACGGTGGACTACTACATGCAGGGATACACCGTCAATAAGGACTATACCTGGACGGTGAACGGATCGTCGGACCTTCCCACGGCGGCCAGCTCCGATCAGACCTACGAGTGGCAGAGTCGTGGCGGCGAATTCATCACGGTCGTATACGGGCCGGGCGACCCCATTGCGACCACGTCGGGCATGAGCGCGAGCACGAACTCGATTCAGGTGAATGCGAGCAACGACGACATCAACGCCGAGACGATCGAGGTCTCTGCGGCGGTGACCGATAGCATCAGCGGCCAGATCGGACGCTTCGGGGCCTTCTCGACCCTCACGAGCCTGGCCGCCTCCTCCGGCATTGCGGACGTGCTCAGCCAGGAGGGGCCGTCCTTCACGTTGTTTGCGCCGTCTGAGGCGGCGTTTGCGGCGCTCGACAACGTGCCGACGCAGGCCGTGGACGACGATGAGGACGCCACTTCGAGCGTCCGTGCCGACATCCTGAAGTACCACGCCATCCAGGGCGATAGCCTGACGGCGAGCGACCTGCCGGCAAACGATGTGGAAACGCTGCTCGGCAGTGAGACCGTTTCTGTGACCGCCGACCTGGTTTCGCAGGCCAACATTCCGGCCACGAATGGCGTGATTCACAAGCTGGACGGTGCGCCTCTTCTTCCGCCCACCGCATCGGTGGACTTCACGAATCGGACGTTGGCGGATACATCTGCAACACAGGGCGACACCCTTACGGTTGATGGTGTCTATGTCCCGGAGAGTGGAGGCTTCATTGTTCTGCACGACCAGCAGGAGCTTCAAAACGACGGGCCTGTTGCCAGCACCGTCGGGGTTTCTAAGTACATCGAAGGTCCAGCAGTCGCAAACGGTGTAAAGGTGGCCCTTGACGAGGACCTGAGTGGGGATGTCACTCTTGGTGCCATGCCGCACGACGACACGAATAATAATCAGACTTATGACTTTACTGGTGCGGACGGACCCGACACCCCATACACATTGAATGGAAACGTGGTGATTGACTTTGGAGACATTGTGGTAGAGTCCACCGACTGATTAGCCACCTGAACAACGGTCGCCTGCTCTGGTCTTTACACGTGGGAAGCCGATTGTCCCGATTGGGGCAGTCGGCTTCTCTGTTTGGGGAAGAGAGCACAACGGCCCATCCCCGCGAGGACGCGCAACCCAGCCCCTCTGCACCCGGGAGGTGTTTTGAGAAGTCCGCCACCGCACCATCGTCACCAAGACGCAGGAAGAACCCTTTGAAGATTGGTTTTCCGTTGTAATCACAATGCCACTGGCTGTCATGAACGCTTACGCCCCAAGAGGCTGGCTCGTCCTTGCTCTCGTGTTCTTGATCGCCGGGTGCGGCAGCTCCTCCCCGCCCGTCCAGATCACACAGGACGCGTCGTCCGGCCAGACCACCTACAAAACCCGTCAAATGCGGTTGTCCGGGATCGAGATGACGCAGGGACTTGAGACGGGGAATCGGTTTTACATGCAGGTTGTGGGGACGTGCGCTAGCCAGGACTGTGTGCCTCGATCCTACGACCTGCACTTCGTCAAGGAGGGCATGCAGTCCGTTCAGATTGAGGGGCGGGGGGTGAGTTTAACCATTGGGACGGAAACCCTCTCCTGGAAAGACCCTCAGAACCGCTCGGTGAACCGGGCCTCGACCATCCGGAGCGGCACGTTCGCACGCGTCGAGGTGACGAGTGAGCAATTGTCTACCATCGGAGGCGTAGATGAAGTTAGCGGAACGGTCGGGGGAGAAGGATTCTCCGTTTCCCACGAGGCACGTGCCCCCATCCGCCAGTTGTTGAGGCGGTTGGAGGAAGGCCCCGACGAGTCTTCTCAGGCGTCGTCTTCGCAAGGGGACTGACGGCTGCCCGCCCTGATGCCGGGGAGCGGGACATGCAAATGGAGGGCAACAATGCCTGCCAGTCGGCGGTCCGCCGGTACGTGCAGGGCGACCGATGGGCCGTAAGGAAGGAGACTGCACGGCAGAGACGGGCACGCTCCCGCTCGGCCTGGACGCATCACACCTGCACAGAGTCGGATGTCACGGATGCACACGTGTAAGCCCCCTTACCACCGACACCCGTTCTCCGGGCGCTGGGGAGTGTGGGGATGGGGGCTTCTGTTGCTCGTGTATTTCGGGTCGGTGGGACCGGCGCCCGCCTTGGCGCAGCCGGATGCGGAGGAGGCCGTCCTTCGTGGATTCGTACGGAACGAGGCCGGGGGACGGCCTCTGGAAGGGGCAAACGTGGTGGTGCGTCGAATGTCGGGGGCGATTGAGGCGGCCGGGGCCGCCGCCGGCCGCGGGTTTTACCAGCTCTCGCGGATTCCGCCGGGCCGCTATCGCCTCCGGATTAGCTTTGTCGGCTACCGGTCCTACCGCGACACGCTTCGGCTTGCCCCGGGGGCCCGTCGGACGCTCTCGGTGGAGCTGGCGGCGGCGCCCCGCCAGATGGATGAGGTGACGGTTGAAGGGGGGCAAGGGGTCGAGGACGCCGAGGCAGGGCTCCGCAAGATCCAGCCCGCCGACGTGGAGAACATTCCCACCCCGGGGCCGGGAAGCGACCTTGCCTCCTACCTGCGCTCCCTCCCCGAGGTGGCAACGACGGGGGATCGGGGTGGGCGCCTGTACATTCGGGGCGGGACCCCGTCTCAGAATCTCGTCCTGGTGGACGGCACGCCGATCTACAAGCCGTTTCACATCATTGGGTTCTACTCGGCCTTCCCGGGCCGGCTCGTGTCGAGCACCAACTTCCACGCGGGGGGGTTTGGGGCGGAGCACACCGGGCGCATCTCGTCCGTCATGGACGTGCAACTCCGCCCGGGCAACACGAAGCAGTACCAGGGCAGTGTGGGCACCGGTCCGTTTTTGGCCTCGGCGCACGTGGAGGGCCCCCTGCAACGCGGTCGAAAATCGTTTCTGGTGCATGCCCGGCATTCCCTCATCGAGCAGGCGGGGCCAACCCTCCTGGGCCAGGACGCGCCCTACACGTTCTACGATGTAACTGCAAAGGTGCACACCCAGGGCGCCTCCAGCCAGTGCTCGTTTACCGGTGTGCGCACCTACGACCGGGGACGCATTGATCCCGACACGGACGCCTCCTTCCGCTGGGACAATACCTCCGTTGGGGGCGAATGCCTCCTGTTTAGTGCCCAGTCGGCCCAGACGCTGCACCTGAGTTTTGGCACGACGCACTTCAACAATCGCGTGCGGTCGCCCGACGGGACGGTTCGGACCGCGGGGACGTGGAAGGTCCGGACGAAATTTGACCTCACGCAACCGGCCCCCTGGGACGGTGCGATACGGTGGGGCGGGAAGGTGCAGGTGGATGATTACGGGTTCGGATTGGACGAGCCGTTCTTGGGGTTCACCAGCGAGGACGACTTTCTGCTCAGTGCGTCCCTGTATGGGGATCTCGAATGGAAGGTAGACGAGTCGCTCATGGTCAACCCGAGTGTCGGGGCCCAGTCGCTTTTCGAGTGGGGAAGCGTGTCCGTCGACCCTCGCGTGCAGGTGGCGTACCAACCGTGGACGGAGCGGCCGGCGACGCTCACCGCGGCCCTCGGCGTCTATCAGCAGATCCCGACCACCGTGACCGACGAGCGGGATGTGGGCTCCACGTTTCGCGCCTGGACCCCCAGCCCGTTCGAGAACCGTCCCCTTCGTGCCGACCATGCCCTGCTCGGGTGGGAGCAGCGGCTTCTGTCCGACATTCGCCTCTCGGTCGAAGGGTGGTACCGGCGATTTCAGGATCTTCCCGTGCCGCGGTGGACGCCCCTCGTCCGATTCAACACCAACCTGGTGCGGGCGGACGGCACCGGGTACGGGGTGGATCTGTCCCTGCGGTACGACCGGGACCCGCTCCGGGTCGACGTGACGTACGGGTACGGGCGGGTCGAGTACCGGGCCTCCCGGGACCAGCTCGGGGCCTGGGTCGGCGATTCCGTCGTGGAATACTCGCCCCCGCACGACCGGCGGCACAAGGTGGGCATCGTCACGTCCCTGGATGCGGGCTGGGGCACGGCCTCCGTGCGGTGGCAGTACGGGTCTGGACGCCCGTTCACGCAGGTGTACGGGTACGACACGTTGCTCGAAGTGCGGGGGCTTCGGGACACGCCGTCCGACGCCGTGGGGGTGCCCCGGGCCCTCTTTGATCGGCCGTACCGGGCACGCCTGCCAAGCTACCACCGGCTCGACGTGTCGCTGGGGCGCTCGTTCGACCTGGGCCCGGACTTGGGCCTGTCGGCCGAAGCAGGGGCCATGAACGCGTACAACCGATCCAACGTGTTCTACATTGACCTCTTTACGCTCGACCGAGTCGACCAGCTTCCCATTATCCCGTACCTGTCCCTCCAGGTTGACATCCAGTAACGCAGGGGAGTGCCGATGTCCCCCAGTTGTTTGCCGATTGCCCGTTTCGTTCGATGCAACAGCTCATCCCTTCATTCCGGCCGTTTTGTGCACCCGGGGCCGCGGCCCTCCTCGCGGCCCTCCTCATACTGGGAGGGTGCGATCCCTCCGTGTCGGTGCTCAACCCCTCCGATCAGTATCGGTTCTCGCTGTTCGGCACCCTGAATGTGGCGGCCGACACGCAGGTGATTCGCGTAGACCCGCTGGGGGACACGAGCCGGGTGGGCAGCCAGAAAGCCCTCGCCGCAACCGTCCGCCTTGAGAATGTGGAGACCGGAACGCAGGTGACGCTCGCCGACTCCTTTGAGACCATCGGCGAAGGATCCGCCCGCTTTCACAACTTCAAGACGACCCATCCCATCCGCCCCGATACGCGATACCGCGTGTCGGTCCATGTGGAGGGGACGCCCGTGACGACGGCGACCACGACGACGCCGGCCGGCCCGCCCACCCTCCGGCACGAGCCCACTTCGACGGACGACACGCCGTTTCTCCTCCCGTGCCTCACGAGAGACCGCGAACTCGTGGAGTCGGCGAATACGTTCACGCTTCGGGCCAGCGCCGTTGAGTCGCTTGCGGCCGTGCAGGTGCTCTACCCGATTGAGGGAGCATTCAGCCAGGTGGACCACTACAATGATGCCGAGTACAGAGAAACCGATGATCTGTACCGGATCTCTGTGTATTACGGAGCGGACATCCGGGTCGGAACGCCCGGAGGGGACAGGTGCACCGGTCGGTCTCAGTTTGTCCGGCCGCATGCACGGGTGGCCGTGACTGCGGGCGGGCCGGACTGGCCGGACTGGCAGGGCGTGTCGATCAACGACATTGCCCGCCCGGACACCTTTACGAACGTGGAGGGGGGGCACGGCTTCGTGGGCGGGGTCTACTCGGATACGATTCAGATCCCGATCCGACAGCGGGAGTAGCTGCTCGGTTGAGGGGGGCTGCCGACCCGGTCTCGAAACGACGGGGCGATACAGAAACGGCGAGGAGGGTTCTTCCTTGTGCTCGGCGGGCACGGATCCATTCAGGGGCCCCTCCGGATCCGGCCCCGCAAAATCCCCGTGGATTCACGGATTGGGGCGGGCGGGGGCGCGTCGCCACAGACCATCCGCCGCGGCTCCCCGTTGGGCATCGCCTCGTTGTCTCGCGGAAACAGACGCGCCCCATGTCGCTCGTCCCGTCCCTTCCCAACCTGGGCCGCTTCTGGACGGCCGCCAACGTGCTGAGCCTGAGCCGGCTCGCGTTGGTGGTGCCCATCACCGTCCTCTTGTGGCGGGACGGGCCCCTGGGCTGGCTGCTCGGGCTCGTCATCCTGGTGATCCTCACCGACTGGTTCGACGGGCGCATCGCGCGGTGGACCCACTCCGTCTCGGACTGGGGGAAGGTGATCGATCCGGTGGCCGACAAGTTTGCGGCCATCATGACCGTGACGGCCCTCACGTTTCGCCCGGCGGCCCCCCACCTGCCGCTCTGGTTCTTCGGCCTCGTGGTGGGACGGGACGTTGCCATTTTGCTCGGCGGGATGGCGATCGCGCGGCGCTCGGGGCAGATCGTGATGAGCGCCTGGGCGGGCAAGGCCGCCTCGCTCTGGCTGGCCCTCACGATCCTGAGCGTGATCCTGAGGGCCGATCCGCCGGTCTTCCGCGTCTGCCTCTGGATGGCAACCGGCCTGTTTGTGTTCTCCTTTCTCCTGTACGTCGTCCGCTACCTGCAGGCCACGCGGAACGCCGAGGGGGCGACGCCCGATTCTGTTCCCCAAGGCCCCTAACGGCCGCCGGACCGCAGTGCTTTTTTGGATTTGTCTTATGCGCTATGGGCTTTCTCGACACGTTTACGAACTGGAACGACGACGATGAGCAGGAGAAGCTCGAAGAGGGGCTCGACAAGACCCGCGACAGCTTCTTCGGCAAGCTCGACCGCATGGTGCGGGGCAAGGACACGGTCGACGCCGAGGTCCTCGACGAGCTCGAAGAGGTCCTGATCACCAGCGACGTGGGCGTGGACACCACGCTCGACATCATCGACCACGTGGAGGCCCGCGTGGAGCAGGACCAGTACGTGTCGGCCCAGGAGCTGAACGGGCTGATCCGGGACGAAATTGCGAAGCTCATGCTGGAGGGCACGGCGGAGCGCCCGGCCGACTTCGACGCGCCGCTCCCCAACCAGCCCCACGTCATCATGGTGGTGGGCGTGAATGGGGTCGGCAAGACGACCACCATCGGCAAGATGGCCCACAAGTACCGCCAGGCGGGCAAGAGCGTGCTGATGGGGGCGGGCGACACCTTCCGGGCCGCCGCCATCGAGCAGCTGGAGGTCTGGGCCGACCGGGCGGGCGTGCCCCTCATCAAGCAAAAACACGGCGCGGACCCGGCGGCGGTGGCCTACGATACCATCGAGGCCGCCGAGGCGCGGGACGCGGACGTGGCGATCGTCGACACGGCGGGGCGGCTCCACACGAAGGGCGGCCTCATGGACGAGCTCGCCAAGATGAAGCGGGTGATGGGGCGCAAGATTCCCGAGGCGCCCCACGAGGTGCTGCTCGTGCTCGACGCGTCGACCGGCCAGAATGCCCTCCGGCAGGCCGAGGAGTTTATCGACAGCGTGGACGTGACCGGCCTGGCGCTGACGAAGCTGGACGGCACCGCGAAGGGGGGCGTCGTGATCGGGGTCTCGCACCAGTTCCAGGTCCCGGTCAAGTACATTGGAGTGGGCGAGGAGGTCGAGGACCTGCAGGTCTTCGACCGCAAAGGGTTTGTGGAGGGGCTGTTTAAGGGGATTGAGGGTTAGCGGGTTGAGGGGGCCCGTGTTTCTGTCGATACCAACCCAATACGCACCAACACTCAACTCTTCAACCCGACCATGAGAGTTATTTTTATGGGCACGCCAGAGTTTGCGGTGCCCTCGCTTACGGCCCTCGTCGACGCCGGGTATCCCCCTGTGGCCGTCGCCACCGGGCCGGATCGGCCGCGGGGGCGCGGGCAGAAGGTGAGCCCCACCCCCGTCAAGGAGGCGGCGCAGGCGGCGGGCATCGACCGCATCCTCCAGCCGGAGGACGTGACGGACCCGTCGTTTGCCGCGGCCGTGGCGGAGCGGGAGCCCGACGTCATCGCGGTGGTGGCCTACAAGATCCTCCCGCCCGAGGTGTACACCGCCGCCGCGAAGGGCGCCTTCAACCTGCACGGGTCGCTGTTGCCCAAGTACCGCGGGGCCGCGCCCATCAACCACGCCGTGATGGCGGGCGAGAGCAAAACCGGTGTCACGACGTTCTTCCTGGAGCCGTCCGTCGACACCGGCGACATCATCCTGCAGAAGGAGATGTCGATCGGCCCCAACGAGACGGCCGGCGCGGTGCACGACCGGATGGCCGAGCTCGGGGCCGAGGCGGTGGTGGAGACGGTCCGGCAGATCGACGCCGGCACCGTCGAGACGCGCCCGCAGGACGACGAGAAGGCAACCCCCGCCCCCAAGATCCACGACGACGACGGCGAGATTCCGTGGGGCGCGTCGGCCGAGGCGGTGCACAACCACGTCCGCGGGCTGTCGCCTTATCCGGGGGCGTGGACCCTGCACGACGGTACGCGCCTGAAGCTGTACCGCACGCGGCGGGCGGAGGGCACGGGGGCGCCCGGCACGGTGCTCGACGCCGACGGGCGCCTGCTCGTGGCCTGCGGCACCGGGGCCGTGGAGGGGGTCGTCCTGCAGCAGCCCGGGCGACAGCGCCTCGACGCCGCCGACTTTCTGAATGGCTACGCCCTTTCCGAGGGCGACCGCCTCGGCGAGTAGAGACCGCTCGCCGTCCGCCCACTCTCGTCCGACCCGCCCGTCCCCATGTCCGAGCACAACCTCTCTGAGCTTGAAGACCGCATCGCGTCCGAGAGCGCGTTCGTGGATGACCTGCTGGACGAGATCGGCCGGGTGGTCGTGGGGCAGCGGTACATGATCGAACGCCTCCTGATTGGCCTCCTGGCCGACGGGCACGTGCTGCTGGAGGGCGTCCCCGGCCTCGCGAAGACCCTGACCGTGCGCACCCTCTCCGACGCCATCGGGACGGACTTTCAGCGCATCCAGTTTACGCCGGACCTGCTCCCCGCCGACCTCCTCGGCACGCAGATCTACAACCAGAAGACCGGCGCCTTCTCCATCCAAAAGGGGCCGATCTTTACCAACGTCATCCTGGCCGACGAGATCAACCGCTCGCCCGCCAAGGTGCAGAGCGCGCTTCTGGAAAGCATGCAGGAGCGGCAGGTGACGATCGGCGAGGAGACGTTTCCGCTCGACGACCTGTTTTTGGTGCTGGCCACCCAGAACCCGATCGAGCAGGAGGGCACCTACCCGCTGCCCGAGGCGCAGGTGGACCGGTTCATGCTCAAGATCGACGTCACCTACCCGACGGGCGACGAAGAGCTGGAAATCATGCGGCGCATGGCGCGGACCGACGAGTCCGCCTCCGTCGACGCCGTCGCCAGCCCGGAGCAGATCCTGCAGGCCCGCACGGTGATCAACGACCTCTACATCGACGAACGGGTGGAGCAGTACATCGTCAACCTCGTGCTGGCGTCCCGCACCCCGGGGGCGCATGGCCTCGGGGCGCTGGAGCCCCTCCTGGAGTACGGCGCGTCGCCGCGGGCCAGCATCAACCTGAACCTGGCCGCGCGGGCCCACGCCTTTCTGCGCCACCGGGCCTACGTGACGCCCGAGGACGTGCGGGCGGTGGCGCGGGACGTGATGCAGCACCGGCTCGTCATTACGTACGAGGCGGAGGCCGAGCAGGTCGCGGCCGCGGACCTCGTCGATCGCATCCTGGGCAGCGTGGAAGTGCCCTAGCGCGGCTCTCTCCAGCGCAGCCCTCCCCAGCGCAGCCCTCCCCAGCGCAGCCCTCCCCAGCGCAGCTCTTTCTAGCGCGGCCCTCTGTTTCGACCGGCCTGTCTGTCCCGCCATGGACCGTCCCAAGACCTTTCAGAAAGAGTCGATCTCCGTGGCCTTTATGGTCCGCCAGCTGCGCGAAACCGTGGGCGTGGAGGTGACGCCGGTCAACGACACGGTGGACGCCAGCGAGCGGTCGGTGACCGAGAGCACGCTCCATCGCCCCGGCCTCGCCCTCGCGGGATACGTCGACCTGTTCACCCACCAGCGCGTCCAGATCCTCGGCAACACCGAGACGCGCTACCTCCACCAACTTGAGGACGCCGACCGACGGACCGCATTTGGGCACCTGACGCAGTTCGACGTGCCCTGCATCGTCCTCACCGACGACAATGAGATCGACGCGTCGCTCGTGGACAGGGCGACGGACGCCGGGATTCCGGTGTACCGCACGCCGCTGCCCACGGTGCAGTTCATGTCGTCGCTCCGCACCTTCCTGGCCGACCAGTTTGCGCTCCAGCGGGCCGTCCACGGCTCCCTCGTCGACGTCTACGGCATCGGGCTTCTGCTGATCGGCAAGCCCGGCATTGGAAAGAGCGAGGTGGCCCTGGATCTGGTGGAGCGGGGCCACCGGCTCGTGGCGGACGACGTGGTCATTGCCACCCAACGGGACGCGTCGATCCTGATGGGGGCGGGGACCGACCTGGTGCAGCACTTCATGGAGGTGCGGGGGCTCGGCCTCGTCGACATTCGCTCCATGTTTGGCATCCGGGCGATCCGCTTCCAGAAGCGCATCGAGATTGTCGTCAACATGGAGCTCTGGGACGAAGACAAGGAGTACACCCGAATTAACATGGTAAAAGATACCCACGAGGTGTTGGGGGTTGACCTGCCGATGGTGCGGGTGCCGATCACGCCGGGCAAGAACATTACGGTGATCTGCGAGGTGATCGCCATGAACTACCTGCTTCGCCACTACGGGCACGACCCGGCGGAGGTCTTCACCGAGCGGCTCCGAACCCGCATTCAGCAAGACGGCCCGCCCACGCCGCGGCGCGGCATTGAGTACTTCGAACAGGACTACGAATAGAGGGGGGAGGACAGCACAGGGCCCTCCGGGCCGGGACATCGGCATGACCATTGCGCCGACACTGCCCCCCGGCGTCATCACGGGAAAACCGATCCATTTTTACAGCTCCGGCACGATGTCCCGACGAGAACGGGACACTGAGCGGGCTGCATCAAAATCCGATGGGCCCGCCCATCCCGGTTGACAGGCATACTCCATCCCACTATTTTTGCCGATGGTTCTGTCAAAATCACCCCAGCACTCGTTCCACTCTAGACGTGCCCGCGCCCCGGCGATGCGCAGGGGCCGGACGCCTCGTTGCCGTCCTGGCACACGCTTCCCCACCGGACTCGAATGAGCGCCCCTGCCATGGACCGAGACCAGACGTACGTATACGATCCCGAGACCTGCTCCTTCAAGGAGGTCGAAACGACCTGGACCGACTGGGCGGCCCGCGCCGGGCAGATCCTTGGGCTTGCCGTCATCCTCACGGGGCTTCTCTTCTGGGGCATCGACCGGCAGTGGATCGCTTCGCCCAGCGAGAAGACCCTGCGGGTCGAGAACACGGCCCTTGAGCAGCAGCTCGACCGCGTCAATGCCCGAATGACGACCCTGTCGGCCCGGCTCGACACGCTGGCGAAAAAGGACCGCACGCTGTACCGGCGGCTGTTTCAGATGAAGCCGATCTCCGAGGACGTGCGGCAGGTGGGGGTCGGAGGGGCCGACCCCTACCGACAGTTCGACGACCTGGGGGCGGATACCGAAGCGCTCCTGAAGAACACGGCTCAGCAACTCGACAAGCTGGAGCGTCAGATGAGCCTGCAGAAGTCGAGCTACAAGGAGCTCTACAGCGTGGCGAAGCAGCGTCAGGATCGGCTCCGCCAGCTCCCGGCCATTCGCCCGGCCAACGGGCGCGTCGTGTCGAACTACGGAATGCGGGATCATCCCATCCTGAAGGTCCGGAAAATGCACGAAGGGATTGACTTCTTGCTGAAGCGGGGGACGCCCGTCATGGCGACGGCCGAGGGGGTGGTGCAACGGGCCGAGCAGGATCCGGGCTACGGGAAGGTGATTGAGGTTAAACACCCGGACTCGGAGTACATGACCCGGTACGCGCACCTCTCCGAGATTCCGGACCAGATCTATCGCGGGGCCGAGGTGGAGCGGGGCGACACCATCGGGTACAGTGGCAACTCGGGGCTGTCGACCGGTCCGCACCTCCACTACGAAGTGCGCCGCCTCGACGGGTCGGCCCTCAACCCCATGCAATTCTTGATGCCGGACATGAGCCCGGAAAGCTACCGTACGCTCGAGCGTCGGACCCAGCAGTATCGGGCGAGCGCGGGCGGGAGCGCGTCCCCCGCATCGGCACGCTGATCCGGATCCGGAAGGGAGGACGCCGGGACGAGACGCCGTGTGCGTGATGAGGAAATGCCTGTCCCGTGCACACTCGCCCCGACTCGAACAGCGGCGGGGCGCAGGGGGGCAATCCCATCCGGCACCGTCTGGGCACTGAGGCGTTAGCCCCGATCCACACGCGGGCCCTTTTCCGGATCTGCCGACCGCCGCGCTTCATGCCGACCCATCTCTCCTCGACTGTTCGGGCCATCGCCCGGCCGAGCGCGATCCCCCTGATGGGACTGCTGATCGGGGTGGTGCTTCTGATTGGGGGGAGCCGGCCCGCGCAGGCGTCTCGCCTGGCCAGTGGAGCACGGACGGCGGCCGACACCACCGCCCCGGTCGTCCACGAGGTCGACATTCGGGGCAATCGTCGGTTCGCGGCGGGGGCGCTCAAGGAAAACATCCGTACCCGACCCAACCGGCGTGTCCTGGGCATCCCCGGCCTCACGTGGTGGCGCTGGGTGCACCAGTTGGGGAGCGCCGACTGGATGTGGGAGCGCCTGGGGAGGGCCCTCCGGTCCGGGGGCGAGCCGCCCGCCTACATCGACTCGACCACGGTGGGGGGCGACGCCGAACGGCTGGAACTGTTCTACCGCCAGCGCGGGTTTCGGGACGCGTCGGTGTCGTACCGGGTCGAGCCGCGCGAGCAGGACGATCGGGTGCGGGTGGTCTTCGACGTAGAGCCGGGGGCGGCCACCTTCCTTCGGCGCGTGACGTACGCGGGGCTCGACGCGTTGCGGCCCGGACAGAAGCGGCGCCTCGTGGACGGGACGGTCTTTGAGGCGGCGTCCGTTTCGATGGGGGATACGCTGAGCGTGCGGGTGCAGGAACAGCGCTACCGGGAGCCGATGCTTCTCGAAGAGCGCCGGCGCATCCTGACGTTTCTGCAGAACGAGGGATACGCTGCGGTGAGCCGCGACTCGGTCCGGGCGGTGGTATACCGGGCGACGCCCGACTCGTTTGATGTGACGCTCCGCGTGCAGACGGGGCCGCGCTACCGGGTTGGGGACGTGCGCTTCGAGGCGACGGGGCCGGAGGACGCGCCGCCCCGCTCCGACACGGTCGACGTGGCCGTGGACACGACCGGAGGGGGGCGGCCGCAGGTGACCGCCCGATTTGTGGACGAGCGTCGCCTCGACCCCGCCATTGTGCGTCGCAGCCTCCGGTTCACGCCGGGGGCGTACTACGACCAGTCGGCCGTCCAGGCCACGAAGCGGCGCCTCGACGGCACGGGCGTGTTCGCCTTCACCAATCTGTCGCCGCAGTACGAGGACGCCGTGCGGCGTGACACGACGGGGGCGCCCTACCTGCCCCTTCAGATTAACGCGCAGACCCGGCAGCGCCATCGGCTGCAGGCGGAGACCTTTGCGCTGCAGCGCGAGTCGGTGGGGGCGAGCGAAGCGGGGGTGCGGCTCAACGAGTTTGGGGTCGGCCTGAGCGGCACGTACGAGAACGTGAACGCCTTTGGGGGCGGCGAGACGTTTCGGCTCCGCACGTCGGCCTCGGTCGCCACGGGCCTCGACTCCCTGCTCGTGAGCTCGAATCAGTTTGAGGGCAGTGCCTCCCTCGTGCTCCCGTACCTCATTCGCCCGTTTCAATCCCTCGACCGGACGTTCGACCTGTCGAGCGCCCGCACCCGCCTGTCGCTCACGGGCCTGACGGCCCTGCGGACCGACCTTGGGCTGCGGATCCGGAGTCGCGTAAACGCACAGTTGCGCCTGGAGATGGACCACACGCCGACCCAGTCGTCCCTGGTCGACGTCATGGACCTGAGCCTGAGCAACCCGGACACCCTCGATCAGTTCAGCAAGAAGTTCCTCCGGCGCGTGTTCGGGCGTGGGGGGGAAACCCTGCAGGACCCGGTGCAGCGGCAGCAGATTCTGGAGGACTACACGCAGCCGCAGGTGAATACGGCCGTCCGGTACACGTTTCGGGACGCCACGGCGGGGCCGATGCGGCGGCGGAGCGGACACATCTACGAGGCATCCGGGGAGGTGGGGAATACGCTTCCCCTTCTGCTGGATCGGTTCGTGTTTACGCCCGGCCGCCCGGACTACTCGCTGCCCAGCCTCTTCGGGGGCGCCGGCGGGCTCACCGGGCAGCTCCTTTACCGTCCGTACGTCCGGGCGTCGGTGGACCTGCGCCGGTACGTGCCGTTGGGAGCGGGCACGACGCTTGGACTCAAATTCTTCGGCGGGTGGGCGCACCCCACCGCGGGGCCGACGGTGGTGCCGTTTGATCGCCGCTTCTTCAGTGGGGGGGCGAACAGCGTCCGCGGGTGGCGCCTGCGGGAGCTGGGGCCCGGGGAGGGCCTCCCGGCAGACACCACGACGGCGGTGCCGGAGAGCCCCTCGAACATCTTGGGCGGCGACGTAAAGCTCGAGTCGAGCATCGAGCTGCGGACGACGCTCTTTCCGAGCGTGCTGGCGGCCCGATGGATCGGGGCCACCTTCCTGGACGTGGGCAACGTGTGGTTCGGCCCGCGCAACCGTGGGTTCGGTCGCGTGGACGACGACCGTGACGAGACGAGCACCCTGCGCGGCAGCCGAGACGGGCGGCTTGACGGGCCGGAGGCGCTGCTCGACGTTGGGATAGGGGGCGGAGGCGGGCTGCGCCTGGAGTGGCCGTACCTGATCGTCCGGCTTGATCTGGCGTACCGCCTACACGACCCCTCGCCCCGAAACGACGACGTGTTTGGGGACAACTTCAGCGGCCCGCTTCTTCACTTTGGCATCGGCCACTCCTTCTGAGCCCGCCGCCCCTTTGCCTGTTCATCACGCCTTTCGCCCGACTTGCACGCCGCGGTCATGTCCATCGTTCGTCCGCTTTTTCGGGCCGTCACGCGACTGTACCGCCGGGTCTTCCGGCGCCGGCTGGACGCCCGCACCCGCGAGATTGCGGAGCGCCTCCGGAACGTGCCGGCCTTTGCCCACCTCTCGTCGAGCGCCCTGTACGCCATGGCCGACGTGACGCACCGGCGCATGTACCGCCGTGGGGAGTCGCTGTACTACGAGGGCGACCCCGGGCTCGGGCTGTACGTCGTGGAGTCGGGGCGGGTGCGCCTCGTGACGGACCGGGTGCCGGAGGCGCCCCACGAACTCCGAACGATCGACACGGGCGGCATGATTGGGGGGCTGTCTCTGCTCGGCGACTTCCGGCGGCTCGAAACGGCCGAAACCGCCGCGGAGACGCAGGTGCTGGGTTTCTTCCGGCCCGACCTCAAGAACGTCATGCGCCGCAATCCGAAGGCCGGAATGGAGATCACGATGGCACTGGCCCGGCACCTGGCGGCCCAGCACGTGGAGCTCATCCAACGGTACGAGGAGCAGGCAGACGCCCGGGCGGCGCTCCGGGCCTACACCGAGGCGGCCGAGACGATCGGGGACGAGGTGCCGGCGGAGGTGTAGCCCATTCTGGCGGAGACGCCGCCCATCCTGCGTTGCGAAGTGCGCGTGTTGCGCGGGCGTGCGCCCATCGGCCTGAGATCTGCCGCGCAAGATACGCACTCCGAGATGCGCCGAAGGCCTTGTGGAGAAAGGGAGACGGGGCCGGCGGCGACCGGTTCGGGAGCGAACCCACCTGTCTCGTCACAGTGTGGCCGGATCAGCCCCTTCTCGATCCTCGTTGGCACGTCCTGTCTCTCAGACACAGTTTCCGCCCGCCATGGGCCCACTTGGCCGCCTCAACCACTTCTTCTGGCAGTACAAGTACCTGTTCGTGCCGGGGCTTCTCTTCACGATGATCTCGGCCGGCTTTCAGATCACGGTGCCGATGGTGGTGCGACAGGCCGTGGACAGCATTCCCCGGTTCGTGCGGCTGTACACGCTCTACGGCGGCACGCCGGCGCAGGCGGAGCTCTACGCCTACTTCTTCGGCGCGCTGGTGCTGTTCGCGCTCGTGATCATTGCCCTGTCCGGGACGAGCGGCCTCTTCATGTTTCTGATGCGGCAGACCGTCGTGGTCGCCTCCCGCCACATCGAGTACGACCTGCGCAACGACCTCTACAATCACCTGCAGCGGCTCTCCTCCACGTTCTACCAGGAGTACTCGACCGGGGACGTGATTACGCGGGCGACCGACGACATCGAGAAGGTGCGGCGCTACATCGGCCCGGCGATCATGTACGTGACCCGCTCCCTCGTGATGGTGCTGGTGGCGGCGTCGGTCATGTTCGTCATCTCGCCCACCCTTACGCTGTACGCCCTCACGCCGCTGCCGGTGTTGGCGGTGGCGGTGTTTTTCATGGCCCGCATGGTGCACCACCGCAGCGACCAGTTGCAGCAGCAGTACTCGGCCCTGACCAGTCGCGTGCAGGAGGCGCTGTCGGGCATTCGGGTGCTGAAGGCCTACACGCGAGAGGCCGCGGAGGCGGAGGCCTTCGACGACGAAAGCCAGGAGTACCGGGCGCGCAACCTGAACCTCGCGCTGGTGGAGTCGGCGTGGCGCCCCTCCTTCCTGCTGCTCGTGGGCACGTCGACGGTGATTGTGGTGTGGATGGGCGGGCAGCTCGTGGCGGAGGGGGCCATCACCATCGGGAATATCGCCGAGTACATCATCTACATCAACATGATGACGTGGCCGGTCGCCTCGCTCGGCTTCGTGATTACGATGATTCAGCGGGCCTCCGCGTCGGTCCTGCGGCTGCAGAACATCATGGACCGGGAGCCGGACATCGACGACGGGCCGCAGACCAACCCGGCGATCCGGAGCCTGGAGGGGCGCATCACGTTCCGCGACGTCTGGTACCAGTACGAGGACGAAGACGAGCCGGCCCTGCGTGGGGTGTCCTTCGACCTTCCGGCCGACCAGACCCTCGCCATTGTCGGGCGCACCGGGTCCGGCAAGAGCACCCTCGTCCGCATGATCCCGCGCCTCCTGGAGCCGGACGCCGGCACCGTTGCCGTCGACGGGTACGAGATTGAGACCGTCCCGCTGCGGACGCTGCGCGAGCACATGGGGTACGTGCCGCAGGACGTGTTTCTGTTCAGCGACACGGTCGCGAACAACATTGCGTTTGGGGACCTCGATGCCGGGCGCGACGAGATCCGGGCGGCGGCCGCGGAGGCGGACCTCGTGGAGAACGTGGAGAACTTCGCGGACGGGTTCGATACGTACGTGGGCGAGCGGGGCATCACGCTGTCGGGGGGGCAGAAGCAGCGGACCTCGATCGCCCGGGCGCTGATCCGCGACCCCCGCGTGCTCGTCTTTGACGACGCGCTCTCGGCCGTCGACACCGCCACGGAGCGCAACATCCTGCGGTCGCTGCGGGCGCGTCAGGGCAGCCACACGCTCGTCATCGTGAGCCACCGCCTCAGTGCCGTGCAGGAGGCCGACCTCATTCTCGTGATGGAGCAGGGGAAGGTGGTGCAACGCGGAACCCACGAGGCGCTCGTAGGCGAAGAGGGCCTCTACGCGGATCTGTACGAGAAGCAGCTTCTCGAGGAAGAAATCCAGGCTCTCTAGAGGGAGCACACCTCAGAAGGGCACGGTGGGACGATTCGGGTAGTTTGAGGCGTGATACGTGATTCGTGATGGAAGCAGAATCACTGCTGATTGGAACTCCTCACGCATCACTCCTCACGTCTCAGAGGGAAAACCGCAAGAGAAGGATCCCCAACCCGACTTCTGATTGTTTGCAATGGTCACGAACGTCATCCCCCTCGGAACGGCCTCGGCGGTGCCGACGGACGAGCGGCACCTCTCGGCCCTGGCGGTGGAGCGGAAGGGGCAGGTGCTGCTCTTTGATTGCGGGGAGGGGACGCAGTATCGCCTGCGGGCGGCCGGGCTCAGCTGGGCGCGCATCGAGGCCATCTTCGTGACGCACCTGCACGGGGACCACTGCTACGGGCTGCCGGGCCTGCTCGCGACGATGGAGCTGCAGCAGCGGGCCGATCCGGTGACGCTCGTGCTGCCCCCCGGCGGCCCGGCCATGCTGCGGGCCGTGCCCGGGGCCACGCCGGCGCGCCTGTCCTTCCCGGTGCACGTGGTGGAGGCGGACGCTGCGGAGGCCCTCGGCGCGGTGTACGAGACCGACGAGGTTGTCGTTGAGGCCCGGCGCCTGGACCACCGCGAGGCGTTTACGATGGGCTTCCGGGTGGCGGAGCGGACGCGGCCCGGTCGGTTTGATCCCGAGCAGGCCCGAGAATTGGGGGTGCCCGAAGGGCCGGCGTTCGGGCGGCTCCAAAGCGGGCGCCCGGTGACGACCCCGGACGGCACGACGGTGCGCCCGGCACAGGTACTGGGCCCGCCGCGCCCCGGGGTCGTGGCGGCCTACGTGACCGACACCCGGCCCTGCGCCGGCGGGCGTGCCCTCGCCGAGGAGGCCGACCTGCTCTACCACGACGCCACCTTCGCGGACGACCACGCAGCGCGGGCCGACGAGACGGGGCACTCGACCGCCCGGCAGGCGGCGACGGTCGCCCGCGAGGCGGGGGCCACGCGCCTGCTTCTGGGGCACCTCAGCGCCCGCTACCCGGACCCCGCGCCGCTGGAGCGGGAGGCGCGCTCGGTCTTTCCCGCATCGGAGGTCGCCGAAGAGCTCCGCCGCTACGCGCTGGACCCCCGCGAGAAAGAGCCTGGTCCAGTGGGCCCGGCGGACGAAACGTAACACACCGGCGACCAATGCCACCTCCTCGCTCTGGTGGACGCAACACTGCGCGTGTCCTCCAAGTTGCTTGATTGTTGTCTTGCTGATCTCCTCCACCCATCCGCCTCCCTGCACTTGGCTGACGACGCGTCCGACGATCACTTCGAGCCCGAAGACACGGTCGATGAGGTCAACACCTTCGACGGGCGTCTCATCCGTCGCCTGGGCCAGTACCTGACCCCCTATGCCGGGTACATCGTCCTGGCGCTGGTCATCACGCTCGGGGCATCGTTCCTCGGCCCGCTGCGCCCGTGGCTCGTGCAGAAGGGCATCGACAACTACATCGTGGTGGGGGACCTGGAGGGCCTGCAGTACATCATCCTGTACCTGGTGCTTGCGCTGGTGGGGGAGGGCATTCTCTCCTTCGGCGAAAACTACCTCACGCAGTGGATCGGGCAGCAGGCCATCTACGACCTCCGCACCACCCTCTTCCGGCACGTCGAGGGGCAGTCCCTTGCGTACTTCGACCGGACGCCCGTCGGGCGCGTCATTACCCGCACCACCAGCGACGTGGAGGCCCTCAGCGACGCCCTCTCCTCGGGCCTCGTGTCGGTGCTGGGGGACCTGTTCAAACTGGTGTTCATCGCCTACTTCATGTTCACCCTCAACTGGATGCTGGCGGTGGTCACGCTGCTGGTGATGCCGCTGATGGTGTGGGTGACGTTCTGGTTCCGGCGCAACGTGCGGGAGCAGTACCGCGAGACGCGCAAGCAGATGGCCCGGATCAACTCCTTCATTCAGGAGCACGTGACGGGGATGCACATCGTCCAGCTCTTCAACCGGGAGGACGAAGAGGAGGACCGGTTTGAGGGCATCAACGACAAGCATCGGGCCGCCCACCTCCACACCATCTTCTACTACGCCATCTTCTGGCCGTCCATCGAGTTTATCTCGAACCTGGCCCTGGCGGCGGTGCTCTGGTTTGGCGGCTTTCGGGCCCTGGGCGGCTCGGCCCTCACGCTCGGCGTCCTCGTCGCGTTTATCCAGTACGCGCGGCAGTTCTTCCGGCCCATCCGCGACCTGTCCAACCAGTACGACACGCTGCAGAAGGCGATGGCGGGGGCCGAGCGGGTCTTCAGTCTGCTCGACACCGACGAGAGCATCGAGGCGCCCGGCGCGCCGGTTGAGCTCGACGCGGTCGAGGGGACGATCGAGTTCGAGAACGTGTGGTTTGCCTACGAGGAGGACGACACGGGAGCCCCCGACTGGGTGCTGGAGGACGTGTCGTTCCGGGTGGAGCCCGGCGAGATGGCGGCGCTGGTGGGGGCGACCGGCGCGGGCAAGTCCACGGTGATGAACCTGTTGCTGCGCTTCTACGAGATCCAGCGCGGCCAAATCCGGGTGGACGGGCACGACATCCGCGACCTGCGGCTCCGCGACCTGCGCGAGCACATCGGCCTCATCCCGCAGGACGTGTTCCTGTTCAGCGGGTCCGTGCGGCGCAACCTGACGCTCGACGACCCGAGCATCGACGAGAAGACGATGCGCCGCGCCGCCAAGACGGTGCAGGCCGATCAGCTCATCGAGCGGCTGCCGGACGGGTACGACCAGGACGTGAAGGAGCGGGGCTCGTCGCTCTCGCGCGGCCAGCGCCAGCTCCTTGCGTTCGTGCGGGCGCTCCTGTACGACCCGGACGTGATGGTGCTCGACGAGGCCACCTCCAGCGTCGATACGGAGACGGAGGCCCTCATCCAGCGGGCGCTGGAGCGGGTGACGGAAGGGCGCACCACGCTCGCCATCGCGCACCGCCTCTCCACCATCCAGGACGCGGACAAGATTCTAGTGATGCACAAGGGGGAGATCCGGGAGCGGGGCACGCACCAGGAGCTGCTGGCGGCGGACGGCCTCTACCGACGGCTGTACGACCTGCAGTACGCCGATCAGGGGGCACCGCGGGGGGACGGGGCGCGGACAGACCAGCGCGTACAGACGTAGGGCAAAGCAGAGACCGGGGAGCGGGCGAGACGGTTTGCGAAATGGCCATACGTGAGCACGTAACGATTCCGTCTCTAGATGCACCTCATTGGACGAAACCAGGTGCTTCCGGCGCCGGTCTCCTTCATCCCCGCACTGTATTCTCACGTCGCGACGGACTGCCATCGGCACCCCTGACGCAGACACCGCCATTCTGTTCTTCAGCCGCCGCCCGGAACGGGAGGGGCTGAACAAACAGCTCGTGGGGCAGGACTACGCCCAAAGTCGACGGGTGGCCGCGGCGTTTTACGACCATGCCCGACGGGCGGTGGCGGACAGCGGGCTGCCCGCGATCGAGGTGAACGGTGCGCAGCAGCGCGGGCATGATTTCGGCGCGCGCCTCGCCAACGCCGTCGCCGACGCGTTTGCGGCGGGGTACGAGCACGTCATCGCCGTGGGCAACGACTGCCCGGCCCTGCACGAGGTCGACTGGGCGGCAGTCACTGAGCAGTTGGAAGCGGGGCGACCCGTGCTCGGGCCCACGTCGGGCCACGACGGGGCCTACCTGATTGGGCTCTCCCGCGGTCAGTTTGAGCACGCGGCGTTTGCGGCGCTTCCGTGGACGACCGACAGGCTGTTTCCGGCCCTACACCGCCACCTTGCAGGCACGGCCCGTGCCGCGCCCGTCCGTCTCGCCGTGCGCGATGACGTAAACGAGCCCGCGGAGCTCCGTGCGCTGCTGCGTCGAAACCGGGCCGGCGCCCTCGCGGCGCGTCTGCGTCGGGTGCTTGGAAGCACCCACTGCACCTCTCACGTCCCGGCCCCAAGCACGACGCGTCCGGTCCTGGAGCGTCGGTCCCGGGCACCCCCCTACAGTTCTCTCTTGAGCCGCCGCTGAAGGGCCTGACGGCCCCGTCAGCCTACGGTGGCTCATTGAGGGCGGGCGTCGCTCCCGTCTGCCCATGTCTACCCAGGGCGCACTGCGGATTCCGTGCGGGAGGCGTACGCCTTTCCCGAACGGCCAATGTCCCGCCCGACTCGTGTGCCCGCGGTAGACGTTGTCTGTGCACTGTAGGTCTTTGTATCGAGCGTCGATCTATCCCATGACTCCACGCATCCCCCCTACTCGGTCTCCACAAAGCCAACGTGCGTTGTGGACGGCATGTCTGTTCCTTCTGCTTGCCGGCTTCCCCGCCCCGAATGCCCACGGCCAGGCGGCCCTGGAGGTGCACGCGTTCGACATCGACGCCAACGAGTCGGTGTCCGGCGCGGCCGTCCACCTCGTAAATGAGGGCATCGGCTTTGCGGCGACCCGCCGAACCGACGACCAGGGGACCGTGCAGTGGGGCGGCCTCTCCACGGCGGGGACCTACTCGGTGTTCATCGAAGAAAACGACCAGTTCTACGAGGCGCGCGTGTCCGACATCGAACTGCGGGCGAACGTGACCCGGAGCGTGACCCTCGTCCTCCGCCCCGTGGCCGCGTACGAGCTGGACGAGGTTGTGGTAGAGGGGGGGCGGAGCGTGGCGGACGTGAACCGGGTGAACGGGGAGGTCTCCTCCAGTCTGTCGGGGGCGTCCCTGGAGAACCTGCCGGTGGAGGGCCGCAACGTCACGCAGAGCCTCTACCGCCTGCCCAACGTCACCCCCGCAACCGGCTTCTTCGCCGAGGCGCCCAACGTGAGCATCAACGGCGCCAATGGCCTCTACACGAACTACCTCATCGACGGCATGGACAACAACGAGCAGTTCCTAGGCGGGCCCCAGTTTGACGTGCCGACGGGCGTGGTGAAGGACGTGACGGTGCTCACGAGCACCTACTCCGCCGAGTACGGCCGCACCGGGAACGGCATTTTCAACGTCACCACCGCGTCCGGCAGCAACCAGTGGGAAGGGGA
The DNA here is from genome assembly GCF_947077775.1 of Salinibacter pepae. Taxonomy (NCBI): domain Bacteria; kingdom Pseudomonadati; phylum Rhodothermota; class Rhodothermia; order Rhodothermales; family Salinibacteraceae; genus Salinibacter; species Salinibacter pepae. Next base: position 1,034,173 of record NZ_CAMTTE010000001.1, on the reverse strand, counting down.
GGCCTTCTACCTGACCCGGCCCGGCCAGCCGCTCGACGGGGAATTCGGCGACGACACGCCGACGCAACGCGACCTGTCGGGCAACACAGTGAAGAGCGGCTTCCAGCGCCAGCAGGGCGGCTTCGCGCTCGGCGGGCCCCTCGTGGCGGACCAGACCTTCTTCCACGTGAGTCTGGAGCACACGACTGACTTTAAGGACAATCGGCTGGACGCGCCGGGCGTGCGGGAGACCGTCGACGGGCGGAACCAGCTCACGTACGCCTCGGCCCGGGTGGACCACCGCTGGAACGACCGGTGGCGCTCTACGGCACGGCTCAACGCCAACCGCGTCCACATCGAAAACCAGGGCGGTGGGCTTACCGGGGGGGCGACCTTTGCCAGCGCGGCCAACACAGAGGAACGCGATGGGGTCCACGCGGCCCTTCAGAACACGTATGCCGGCGACAACCTCGTGTACGAGAGCAATCTCCAGTACAGCTGGTTCAACTGGGACGCCGGCAACCCGAAAAATCCGAACAGCCCGCGGGTGACGGTACAAGACGCGAGCGGCAGCAACATCGCGTTCCTCGGCCACCCGGGCTTCCAGTTCGATAGCGTGGAAAACACGTTTCAGGTGCAGCAGAAGCTCACGTACCAGCTCGGCAGTCATGCCTTGAAGGCCGGCCTCGACGTTCTTGCGTCCGACCACCGGTTGGCAGGAGGGGGCAATCCGAATGGGAACTACGTCGTGCGGCTCGACGCTGCGCAGACGGAGGCCTTCGCCAACGCGACCCTCTCTCCGTCGCTGACGCCGTCGGAGCTGCCGGGGGCGCTGGGGGTGGATCCGCAGGCGCTCAATGTCACCAACTACAGCGTGGAGCTGCGGCCTTCGACGTTCGGCCGGCGGCAAACCCTGATTGGGCTGTACGTAGAGGATCAGTTCACGCCGCTGCCCGACCTGACGGTAACCACGGGCCTGCGGTACGACTACGACAGCCTCACGGAGGGGGGCGGTGGGGCCGATGCGGCCGACTACAACAACCTCGCCCCGCGACTCAGCCTCAACTATGCACTCGACGAGCGCACCGCCCTGCGCGGCGGCTACGGCATCTTCTACGACAAGGTTGTCTACGCCGTGACCAGCGACGCGCTGGAGAGCAATTCGAACGACCCGGCGTTCAAAAACGACGTCCGCACTCTCGTCGAAAAGGGCATTCTGCCGGGGGACACCGACGTCGATGAGGTCACCTTCGACGGCACGCGGTCGGCCCAACGTGACGGTGCCGTGGGGTACCTTCAGCGCCCGTCGAACGTGACGCCGTTGAGCGGAGGACGCCGTATCCTCAACCCCAACGGCTACGAGAATCCCCAGACGCATCAGTTCTCGCTTGGCGTCCAGCGGCAGGTTGGGGACGCGTGGCTCGCGTACGTGGACCTCATCCACACTCGCTCCTACGACCTCTTCCGCATCCGCGAACTCAACGCGGCGGCCCCGTACTCCATTTCCGGGGACGCGCTGGCGGCGGCCCGGCAGGATCCGAATCGCGACCCGGCAGATTTAGTGCGGTCGGAGGAAGCGGCCGACGCGACGCGGCCCATCCCCGGCGGGCGGAGCGTCACCATGACCGAGACGGAGGGGGAGGCCCGCTACTGGGCCGCCAATTTCAACCTCGTGAAGGACCGGGGCGACGACTGGTACTCGGGGCGCCTCAGCTACACGCTCTCTCGCCTCCGCAACAACACCGGCGACATCAACTTCCGGGCGGAGACGGCCAACCAGTATGGGGATGAGTGGGGGCCCTCGGTGAACGACCGGCGGCACGTGATCAGTGCCGTCGGGACGGTCTACCCCACAGACCGGCTGCGCGTGACGCTCGCGAGCCTGCTCCAGAGCGGCCAGCCCATCAACTGGGTGCCGGACGCCTCGATTTTCGGCACGCGCGACCTAAACGGGGACGGGCGGGAGTACGGGGCCCAGTACGTCGGCAACAGCGACCGGTGGCCGGGCGCGGAGCGCAACAGTGGTCGCCTGCCGTGGTCGTACCGGTTCGATCTGAGCGTGCAGTACGGGTGGTCCATCGGCGCGGGGCGTGTGGTGGCCCGGGCCGACGTGTTCAACGTGCTCAACACGAAAAACCTGAGTGGCTTTGCCAACAATGCCACGCAGAGCAATCAGATCCAGGTGGGGCCGCCGGGGTCGGACATCGAAGAGAAAAACGCCGGGCCGCCCCGTCAATTCCAGTTCGGCCTGCGGTACGAGTTTTAGCGTTGGAGGTTACGCGTTGGGCGTTGAGGGTTTTGCGTTATAATTTTGGGCTGAGGTGGGAAATTCGGACGCAAGCTCGACGCTCATGATGTCCCTTGACAGCACCGATCCAGAACGCTCAACCCAGAACCCACAACCCAGAACCCACAACCCAGAACGCTCAACCCAGAACCCACAACCCAGAACGCTCAACCCAGAACCCTCAACTCAGAACCCTCAACCCGAAATGCCCGCCGTCGCCGCCATTCTTGGAAGTGCCTTCGCCGATGCCTTCCCGAACGAGCTTGACCTGGAGCCGAAGGCGGTGGAGACGGAGTGGGGGACGCAGACGCTCCATCGGGTCCGCGGCCTCGACCGCCCGGCCTACGTGCTGTTCCGGCACGGCCTGCCGCACCGCCTGCTGCCCAACCAGATCAACTACCGCGCCCAGGCCGCGGCGCTGCGGGCCGTGGGCTGCGGGGCGCTGCTCGTGACCAGCTCCGTGGGGGTGCTCGACCCCGACGTGCCGCTCTACCGGCCGCTCCTGGTGGACGATCTGCTCATGCCCGACAACCGCCTCCCGGACGGCAGCGCCTGCACCATGTTCACGGAGCCGTCGGAGGCGCACGGGCACCTCGTCCTCAACGACGGCCTCTTCGCGACGGGGCTCTCCGCGCAGGTGCGCGCCCTGGCGGAGGGGGCGGACGCGCCGATCGGGGACACGGTTGCGTTCGCCTACGTGCAGGGGCCCCGCTCCAAGACCGCGGCGGAGAACCGCATGTGGCCCCGACTGGGGGCCCAGGTCAATTCCATGACGTTGGGGCCCGAGGTGGTGCTGGCCAACGAGCTGGAGATCCCGTGTGCGGGGCTGGTGGTGGGGCACAAGTACTCGATTCCCGACCGCGACCCGCCGGAGCAGGAGGCGCTCTCCGCCACGCTCGACCGCTCGCGCGACGAGCAGGAACGGGTCGTGCGGGCGTTCCTGCGGGCGGCCGAGCCGGTCGACTTCCCGAATACCATCTACCGATTCGAAGAGTGACCCATGAGACGAAACTCGGAGGAGGGGCGGCACCGCGGTCCGGTCTCGGATGCGGGGCACAAGCCCATGAAGGACGCCCATGTGGTGCCGTACCTGCGGGAGCGACTGCCGGCCTTCTCGCCAACGGGGGAGCCGCGGCGGGTGCCGGGGGGCCACCTGAACGTCGTCTGGCGGGTGCCCGGAGCAGAGCGGTCGCTGATCGTCAAGTACGCGCCGCCGTACATCGCGGCCGACCCGGACACCCCGCTCGACCCGTCCCGTCTGCTGATTGAGGCGCGGTGCCTGCGCGCACTGGGACAGGGGGGGCGCCTGAACGGTCTGACCGGGGCCGCGGTGCGGCCCCCCAAGGCGATTGACCTGAACCCCGACGTGCCCGTGCTCCTCATGGAGGACATCGGCCCCGTGCCGTCGTTCGGGCGGTGGCTCCGCGAGGCGGACGCGAAGCCACTGGAAAAGAGGGCTGCCGCGCAGGGACGGCGGCTGGGGGCATTCCTGGGGCGCCTCCACGCGGCGACGTGCGACGACGACCATTGTGCGGACGCCTTCAACAACCGCCCCATGCAGAAAACCCGCCACGCGGTGCAGTACCAGGGGGTGGCCGACATGCTGCGGAAAGCGGGCGTCGGCGATGCGGACGTCCTCGGGCGACGGGCCGAGACGCTGGGGCGGAGCCTGCTGGGGCCGGGGCGCTGCCTCACGATGGGCGACCTCTGGCCGCCCTCGGTCTTGATTGGGCCCGGCACCCACCTGCGGATCATTGACTGGGAGCTGGCCCACTACGGGCGCCCGCTCCAGGACGTGGCGCACTGGCGTGCGCACCTGTGGATGCAGAGGCAACGCGCCCCGTCCGAGGCCGTCGCCCGGGCCGTTGCGGCGCACCGGGACGCGTTTCTGGGGGCCTACGGGGAGGCCCTGGGCGACACGAAGGCTTCGCTCTGGGACCCGGCGGAGCGGCGCGACGCCGCGATTCACGTCGGGGCCGAACTCCTCGTCCGGGCGGTCGGGCCGTTTCAGGCCGGCTACGTCTACGCCGGCCTCGACGTGGAGCACCCGGCGGTGCAGACCGCGGTGGCGACGGCGGCGGAGCACCTCCGTGCCCCGGCCGCCGCCGATGTGCTCGGGCGATAGCTCACCCCAGGCCCAGGTCGGGCATTGGCACCGGGTCGCCGGTCTCCGCACTCACCCACACGAGAACGGCGGTGCCAAAGGCTGCCACGCTGCCGGACCCATCGGGGCGGGCGGCGTAGTGGGTCGTGAGGCTCGACCGCCCCGGGGGCTCGGCGTACACGTCGAGGTGAAGGGTCGTAGGATGGTGCACCGGGCGCTCGAAGTCACACGACGCACGGGCCAGCACCGGGCCGCTCTCCGCGAACGTCGCCCCGTCGAGCGTGGCCTTCAGCCACTCCACGCGCGCCTCCTCGAAGTAGGAGAAGAAGCGGCTGTTGTTGACGTGGCCGACGGCGTCCATGTCGCCCCACCGGACCGCGAGGTCGGTCGTGTGCACGTGCTGGGCGCCGTCGGGAAGCGCATCCGGAACGTCGTTGGGCATTGAAGGGGAGGGCAACTGGGAAACGGCCACGGCTAGTACAGCGCCATGTCGAACGTGCGGCGGTGCTCCTGGGTGACGGGGTGCTGTTCCCCGAGCAGGGTAAAGAGGGCGATGCACGCCTTCCGCGCGCCGTCGTCGTCGTAGTCGCGGTCGGTGCGCACGACGTCAATGAACTGGTCCAGCGCCGCGTTGAAGTCCTGATCGGCGAGCGCGTCGAGGGCCGCGACGTACGTGTCCTTTGCCCCGTTCTCGGGGAGGGCGGACGGGTCCTCGGCGAGCTCCAGGAGACGGGCAACGGTCTCCACGCCGTCGCGCATCTGACGGAGGGTGGGATCGGCCACCTCGGCCTCCTGGGCCAGCACCTGGGCCCGGTTTGGGTCCTTGAACGCGAGGGCGCGCGCCATGAGCACCTGGGCCTCGTCGTGGTCGGGGTTGTCCTCCAACACGGGCCAGAGAAGGTGTTCGGCCTCCTGATGGCTGCCTGCCTCAAGGGCCTCTTTTGCCTCCTCGATCCGGCTTTTTTCTTCGCTCGGGAGGTGCTCGTCGAGCCAGTTCTCGAGCTGGGGCTTGGGCTTGACGCCGGCAAACTCGGCTTCAATGTCCCCCTCCACGAACAGCTTCACCGCCGGAATGCCGCGCACGCCGTACTCCTGGGCCGCGGACGGATGGTCGTCCACGTTCACCTTGACCAGGGCCCAGTCGTCGGTCGCTTCCGCGAGCGACTCAAGCACCGGGCTGAGCTGCTGACACGGACCGCACCACGGGGCCCAAAAGTCGACGAGGACGGGCGTGTCCGCACTCGCGTCGAGTACGTCGGTTTCGAAGTCGTTGACCTCGTAGGACATGGGAGAAAGGCGACTGTGCAGGAAAGCATGTGAAGCATTGCATTTCACGAGCAACGCCGGGAAATGCTTCCTGCCTCCACGAGAGTTTCGAACACCGAGCGCCCATAACACCCCGGATGGACATCCGTAAAGCACTCTCCCAAAATCCCGAAGCTCCGTTTTCCCAAGCAGGCCCGACCATGGCAGATCCCGTGTTTTCTCCCGGCGACGTGGACCGCATCGTAGAGCACATGAACGACGCCCACTCCGAGGACTTGATCCGGTACGCAGAGGCGTACGGGGACGTGAGGGAGGCGAAAGGGGCGCGCATGACGGGCATCGACGCGGCGGGCTTCGACCTCGAGGTGGAGCAGGAGAAGGCCACGGTGCCGGTGCGCATCGATTTCGACGCGCCTCTCGACACGGTCGACGAGGCGCGGGCTGCGCTCGTGGAGATGGCGATGGCGGCCCGGGACGCCGCGGAACGATAACGTGATCTCCCCACCGGCGTCACGTCCGAGGGGATCCTCGTGGTCGGGGACTGGTACGTTTTTGCAACCGTTGTCTTGCAGTCTCAACACACCCCGACTGCCATGTACGCACTCATCGAGCGACTCCACAATTGGTGGCAGGCCCGTCGCACCCGACGCATCACCGAAGAACGGGTGCACGAGCGGGTAGAGCGAGGGGCGGCGTACCTCGACGAGGTGGATCCAGGGTGGCATCGCCGGGTGAACGCCGAAGCGCTGGAGCTGGAGGATGGGGAACAGTGCGTGCTCGGCCAGCTGCACGGCGGGTTCCGGCTCGGCCTCGGCCGCTCGCAGGTACTGAGCCTGTCAAGCGCTCCGCGAGCGAGTCTCTCGCCGGTGGCCTACGGATTCAAGTGCGTGGAAGGAGTGTCCGAGGCGTGGCAGGCACGGGACTATGAGCTGCTGACGGCGGCCTGGCGCGAGGCCGTCCGGGCGCGGACCGTCGCGGACCACCGCGGCGACGGCCACATGGGCGCGTCCGTTCCCGAGTTGGCCGTCGGGGGAGCGGACGAGGCCGCCGAACCCGTGTCGTCGTAGCATCACGCCGAGGCCGCGGGATCCGAGGCCGCGGGATCCGGGGCGGGCCTGGCGGTCGGAGTGGGGGCCGCGTGGAAGAGGGCGTACCGCATGCCGTCGGCCAGGGCCTGCCAGCTCGCGTCGAGGATGTTCTCGGAAACCCCCACGGTGTTCCAGGTGCGCGCGCCGTCGCCGTGCTCGATGAGCACGCGGACCGTGGCGGCCGTGCCGTCCTGCGGCGTAAGCACCCGGACCTTGTAGTCGGAGAGGCGCACGCCATCGAGCGAGGGGTAGAACGAGAAAAGGCCCTCCCGCATGGCGTTTGAGAGGGCATCGACGGGCCCGGTTCCCTCCGCCACGGCCAGGGTGCGCTCGTCCTGTACGGTGAGGGCGAGGGAGGCCTCGACGGTCTGCGCCTCGTCGTCCTGCCCGCTCCAGACGCGCATCCGGTCGAGCCCAAAGAAGTCCGGCACCTCGTCCTGAAGCGTGCGCAGAAGAAGTTCAAACGAGGCCTCAGCCCCCTGAAATTCGTAGCCGAGGTGCTCCAGCTCCTTGATGCGCTCGACGGCCTGCGCGGCGGCGTTCGAGCCGAGGTCGATGCCCATCTCGTCGGCCTTGTACTGGATGTTGCTTCGGCCCGAGAGGTCGGAGACCAGTGCCCGCCGGCGATTGCCCACCGATTCCGGCGCCACGTGCTCGTAGGTGCTCGGTTCCTTCATCACGGCCGAGACGTGGACGCCGCCCTTGTGGGTGAACGCGCTGCGGCCGACGTACGGCGCGCCGTCGTCCGGGTCGAGGTTGGCCACCTCGTTGGTAAAGCGGGCGAGGTCGACCAGGTCGTCGAGCCGGTCCGGATCGACGCACTCAAAGTCCATCTTGAGTTGCAGGTCCGGAATGACCGCGCAGAGGTCGGCGTTGCCGCAGCGCTCGCCGAGGCCGTTGATGGTGCCCTGCACGTGCCGCGCCCCGGCCCGCACGGCCGCGAGGCTGTTGGCCACCGCGCACCCGCCGTCGTTGTGGGCGTGGATGCCGAGGGTGGTGTCGAAGTCTTCGTAGACCGCAGCGGTGACGTCGTAGATGTCGTGCGGCAGGGAGCCGCCGTTCGTGTCGCAGAGCACCAGCGTGTCGGCCCCGGCCTCGGCGGCGGCCCGGAGCGTCCGAAGGGCGTACGCGGGATGGTCGGCGTAGCCGTCGAAGAAGTGCTCGGCGTCGTAGATGACCCGCTTTCCGTGCTCCCGCAGAAACGCCACCGACGAGCGGATGAGGGCCAGGTTCGTCTCCAGCGACACCCCGAGCGCCTGCTCCGCGTGCAGCGTCCACGACTTGCCGAAGATGGACACCACGTCGGTGCCGTCCTCGATTAGGGCCCGCAGGTTGGCGTCCTCCGACGGGGCATGGGAGGCGTGGCGCGTGGAGCCGAACGCGCAGATCGACGTGTGCGCCCAGGTCTCCCCGCGGGCCGCCTCAAAAAAGGCCTGATCCGTGGGGTTGGAGCCGGGCCAGCCCCCCTCGATCACGTCAATCCCGAACGCATCCAGGCGACGGGCAATGCGCACCTTGTCGCGGGCCGAGAGGGTGACGTGCTCGCCCTGGGTGCCGTCGCGGAGGGTGGTGTCGAATACCTCAACCGTGTCTGCCATCGTCGTCTGCGTACGTGCGTGTGGGGGGGCGAGGAAGTGTGACCCCTCTCACTGCGTGGTTTGCCCGTCTATCACGCATCACGTTTCACGCATCACTCTTCGCTCGTCACGTGGGTTACGGCCCCATCTGCCGCCGAACCGAAGAGGGCGGCGTACTTGGCGAGAACGCCGGTCGTGTACTGGGGCTCCGGGGGCGACCGGTCCTCGAGCCGAGCTTCCAACTCGGCGTCGGAGAGGGCGACCGCCAGGCGACGCTCCGACACGTCGATGATGATCGGGTCCCCGTCCTGGATGGCGGCGATGGGCCCGCCGGCCGCGGCCTCGGGGGCGACGTGGCCGATGGAGAGGCCGCGGGTGGCCCCGGAGAAGCGCCCGTCGGTGATGAGGGCCACGTCCTCGGCGTGCCCCTGTCCGTCCCGGGCGGCGGTCACGCCGAGCATTTCGGGCATGCCCGGGGCGCCCTTGGGCCCAAGATTCCGAATGATAATGACGTCGCCAGAGTCGATCTGGCCGGCCTGCACGTAGCTCATTGCGTCTTCTTCGCTCTCGAAGACGCGGGCCGTGCCTTCGAACGTCCAGTCGTCGGCATCGGTGATCTTCAGGACGGCGCCGTCGGGGGCGAGGTTGCCGGTGAGGATGCGAATGGCCCCCTCTTCGTTCTTGGGGGCGTCGACCGGGTAGAGGTAGTCCACGTCGAGGTCCGCGATGGCGGGCGGGTCGACGCGGTCGAGGGCCTCGGCGAGGGGCTCCCCCGTCACGGTCTGGGCGTCGCCGTGCAGCAGGCCCGCATCGAGAAGCGCCTTCAGCACCACCGGCACGCCGCCGACCTCGTGTAGGTCGTTCATCACGCGGGAGCCGCCGGGCTGAAAGTCGCCGATCTTGGGCGTCCGCCGGCTGATTGCGTCGAACGCCCCGATTGAGAGATCGATGCCCGCCTCCGCCGCCATCGCGAGCAGGTGGAGCACCCCGTTCGTGGAGCCGCCCACCGCCACCTGGAGGGCAATGGCGTTCTCGAACGACTTCTTGCTGAGGAAGTCGGAGGGCCGGCGCCGTTCCTCGATCGCCTCGACGGTCCGCCGCCCGGCCGCACGGGCCACCTCCGTTCGTTCCTCCGTGACCGCCGGGGGGCTCGCGCTCCCCAGCGGCGCAAAGCCGATCGCCTCGCTGATGGAGGCCATCGTGTTGGCCGTAAACATGCCGCCGCAGGCCCCGGCCCCGGGACAGGCGTGGCGCTCCATCTCGTCGAGCTCTTCTTCCGTCATCTGGCCGGTGGCGACCGCCCCGCACGCCTCGAACACGTTTTGGATCGTGACCTCCTGCCCCCGGTGGTGGCCCGGCATGATGGACCCGCCGTAGAGGAAGACGCTCGGCAGGTCGGCCCGGATCGCCGCCATCATCATGCCCGGCATGTTCTTGTCGCAGCCGCCTAGGACGACGAGCCCGTCGAGCCGCTCGGCGAAGGCCACCAGCTCCACCGAGTCGGCGATCACCTCGCGGGAGATGAGCGAGCCCTTCATGCCCTCCGTGCCCATCGAGATCCCGTCGCTCACCGTGATGGTGCCAAACTCGATGGGCGTCCCGCCGGCCTCGGTGACGCCTTCGCGTGCGGCGTCGGCAAGGCCGTCGAGGTGCACATTGCAGGGCGTCAGGTCCGCCGCCGGGTTGGCGATGCCGATGAGGGGCTGGTCGAGGTCGGCGTCGTCGTAGCCCATCGCCCGAAACATCGCGCGGGCCGGCGCCTGGTCGAGGCCCTCGGTGACGTCTTGGCTTTGGATTTTGTTGGACTGCCCGTTTTTAGAGGTGGAAGGCATCGGTCGAGGGGGAATGTGATAAGAACATTAGTGTTGATGTGTGAAGCGTGATGCGTGAAAACGTGACGCGTGAGAGGGGGACAGCCTCACGTTTCACCCGTCACGTATCACGTTCCAGACGAATCACTCATTACTCAGCAATCAGCAAAGTCGTTCAGATACGGCAGCCGATCCGCGGTCTGCTCCACCTCGTCCATGTAGCTCCTCATCAGGGCGGTGGTGTCCCAGACGCCCTGCAGGAGCGCCTCGCGCTGCGCATCGCTGATGGTCACGTTGACGGGCTCGTCGCCGACGGTGACCGTTTCCGCCTCCACGTCGATGGTGAGTTCGAGCGCCGGGTCGGCCGTCACCTGCGCCATGATCCACGCGACGGTCTCGTGGTCCGCGGTGGCGGTGGGCAGGCCGAGGGCCTGGCAGTTGCCGGCAAAGATCTCGGCGAAGGACTCGCCGATGAGGCCGTCGATGCCCCAGCGCATGAGGGCCTGTGGGGCGTGCTCCCGCGAGGAGCCGCAGCCAAAGTTCTCGTTGACCACCAGGATGGTGGCGTTCGGGTAGCGGTTGAAGGGATGGTCGTTCAGATTGCCGTCATCGTCCCGCCGCACGTCGTAGAAGGCGTACTCGCCCATGTTGTCGAACGTCACCTCCTTGAGGAAGCGGGCGGGGACGATCTGGTCGGTGTCGATGTCGTTTCCCCGCACAGGAACGCCCGGGCCCTGAACCTGGGAAATCACTTTGTCTTTGGCGGTGCTCATGGTGAAGTTCGTGGTGCGTGACGCGTGATTCGTGAGGCTGCTGTGTTCTGACCGATGAACTTTTCCGACTGGCAGGATCGGGTTCCTCCATCGATTCGAGAGGACACCCTGTGGGACCTTGAGGTCTACCGGCTGAGTCTCTTTGCATCCGACGTGTGCTGGCAGGACATGCGGAAGATCCACGAGGAGTCGAATGCCTACTCGCTCGCGGATCAGCTGTATCGGGCCGTCGGGTCGATCAGTTCAAACATTGCGGAAGGCTACTCGCGGGGCACGGGGAAGGACCGCGCCCGGTTTTACGAGTATGCCCTCGGCTCTGCGCGGGAAAGCCGAGACTGGTACTACAAAAGTCGGTTTGTCATTGGGGAGAACGTCGTGGATCATCGTCTCGACTTCATGACGCAAATCATCCGGCTCCTGCTCGTGATGGTGCCTGATCAGCGAGGCGGAGAAATCCGAGAGCCTGATCCGAGTTATAGTGCACCGGAGTCGAATGAAACAGAGCTTCTCCAAAATATTCCCTTTTCGGATCGTGAAGAGTGAGACGTGAATCGTGAGGGAGCAGAGTGTCTCAGTTTTCACGCATCACTCCTCACGCACCACTCCTCACGCATCACGTTTCACGTATCAATCGTCGAACGTCGGTGACTTCCCCTTCTATTGCAGCAGCCACCACCATCGCCGGGCTCATCAAGACCGTCCGCCCGTCCTTGCTCCCCTGGCGGCCGATGAAGTTGCGGTTCGACGACGACGCGCACAGCTCGCGGCCCTCCAGCTGGTCCTGGTTCATGCCGAGGCACATCGAGCACCCGGCGCCGCGCCAGTCGAATCCGGCCTCGCGGAAGGTGTCGGCCAGGCCCTCGTCCTCCGCCTGCTGCTTCACGCCCTGCGAGCCGGGGACGACCACCGCCCGCACGTCGTCGGCCACCGGGCGGTCCAGTTTTTGGAGGAGCGACGCCGCCTCGCGGAGGTCGGTGATGCGCGCATTGGTGCAGGAGCCGAGGAACGCCACGTCCACGTTCACCCCCTCCATCGTGCGGCCGGGCCGCAGGTCCATGTGGTCGAGGGCCTTCTCGGCCGTGGCCCGGTCGCCGGACTCCATGGTGGCCGGATCGGGGATCGGCGCCGAGATGCCGAGGGCCTGGCCCGGCGTAATGCCCCACGTCACCATCGGCTCGATGGCCGAGCCGTCGAACGTCACGGTGTCGTCGTAGGTGGCGTCCGGATCGGACTGAATCTGCTGCCAGCAGTCGACGGCCCGCTCCCAGGCCGCCCCGCTCGGGGCGTGCGGCCGGTCCTTCATGTACTCGAAGGTCGTGAGGTCGGGGTTGACGTAGCCCGCGCGGGCCCCGCCCTCCACGCTCATGTTGCAGATCGACATGCGGCCCTCCATGCTGAGGTCCTCGATGGCGGGCCCGCCGTACTCGTAGACGTACCCGATGCCGCCCTCCACGCCCAGCTCGCCGATGATCGTGAGGATGATGTCTTTCGCGTAGACCCCCTCGCCGAGCGCGCCGTCCACCTGAATCCGACGCACGTCCTGCTTCTCCATCGCGATGCACTGGGTCGCCAGCACGTCGCGGATCTGGCTCGTGCCGATGCCGAACCCGAGGGTGCCGAAGGCCCCGTGTGTGCTCGTGTGCGAGTCGCCGCAGACGATGGTCATCCCGGGCTGGGTGAGCCCCTGCTCCGGCCCCACGACGTGCACAATGCCCTGCGCGCCGGAGCTGGGGTCGAAGAACGTGATGTCGTACGCCTCGGTGTTCCTCTCCAGCACCTGCAGCATCGTCTCGGCCTGCTCGTCGCCGAAGGGGCGCTCCAGGTCGGCGGTGGGGATGATGTGGTCGGTGGTGGCGAAGGTGCGGTCGGGGAAGGCCACGTCCAGGTCGCGCTCCTCCAACATCCCGAACGCCTGCGGGCTCGTCACCTCGTGGATTAGGTGCAGGCCCACGAACAGCTGGGTCTCGCCGGTGGGCAGCTCGCGGACGGCATGGCGGTTCCAGACCTTGTCGTAGAGGGTGCCGGTTGACATCGAAGGGGATGGGTGAATTCGAAAGCGGACGCTGATAGTCGGGACGACGTGATGCGTGAAATGTGAAACGCGTGCGGGAGGGACAGCCTCACGCATCACGCGTCACGTTTCATTCGAACGCAGTCATAATGCCGCTCTGTACGAATTCGACGGACTCGGCGTGCTCCTGGGCGGCGACGAGGCGGTTCAGGGCGTCGACGTACGCCTCGGCGGAGGCCCGAATGACGTCCGTGTTGCGGGCCGTGCCGGCGAACTGATTCTCGCCGTAGCGGATGGTGACCTCCACCTCGCCCTGCGCGTCGGCGCCCTCGCTGATGGAGCGGATCGAGTAGTCGACCAGCGCATGGGGGGCGTCCACGGCGTGATCGAGGGCGCGGTAGAGGGCGTCCACGGGGCCCTCGCCCGTGGCCTGCTCCTCGCGCACGGAGCCGTCGTCGCGCTGGAGGCGCACCGAGACCTGCGAGTCCTCGTCCGTGGTGATCTGCACGGAGAGGTGATCGAGCCGGTAGGCGGGCGTGCCGCCGTTGGGGGCGGCGCCGTTGTCGGGAAGGCCCGTCGCCGCCGCGACCGCGTCGTCGCCGAAGTCGTTCATCATCTGCTCGAGGTCTTCCTCAAACACCTCCTTCTTGCGGTCGGCCAGGTCGAGAAACCGATCGTAGAGTGCGTCGCGGTGGCCCTCGGGGACCGCGTACCCCATGGCCTCCAGGCGGTTGAAGAGGCCGTGGCGGCCGGAGTGGCGGCCCAGACGGATCTGCTCGGCGTCCTGGCCCACGTCCGCGGCGGACATGATTTCGTAGGTCGTTCGCTCCTGGAGCACACCGTGCTGATGAATGCCGGCCTCGTGGCTGAACGCGTTGCTGCCCACGATCGCCTTGTTGGGCTGCACCGGGAAGCCGGTGGCCGCCGAGACCGTCTGGCTGGTCGGCGTCAGGTGCTCGGTGTTGACAGTCGTCTCCACGTCGAACTGGTCCGAGCGGACCGTCAGGGCCATCACGATTTCCTCCAGGGCCGCGTTGCCGGCCCGCTCGCCGATGCCGTTGATCGTGCACTCGACCTGCCGGGCGCCCGCCCGGATGCCCGCCAGCGTGTTGGCCGTGGCGAGGCCGAGGTCGTCGTGGCAGTGGGTGGAGAGCGTCACCGCGTCCGGCTCCGGAAGACAGTCGACCACCGACGCAAGCAGATCGGTGTACTCCGAGGGAGCGCAGTAGCCGGTCGTGTCCGGGATGTTGATGGTCGTTGCCCCAGCCTCGGCGGCCGCCTGCACGATCTCGCAGAGAAAGGCCGGGTCGGTGCGCCCGGCGTCCTCGGCGCTGAACTCAACGTTGTCGGTGTAGGTGAGGGCCTGTTCGATGGCGCGCACGGCCCGCTGGATGATGGCCTCGCGCGTCTCAGCCATTGTGTCCCCAAGTTTGTCAAATTTGGCCTCGATGTGGACGTCGCTCGTGGCGATGAAAGTGTGGAGGCGCGTGTCGCCCCCGTCGGCCAGGGCCTCGCCGGCGGCGTCGATGTCATCTTCTTTCGTGCGGGCGAGGGCACAGGTTACGGGCCCGTCCACCTCCGCCGCGATGCGGGCCACCGCCTCGGTCTGGGCGGGCGACGAGATGGGGAACCCGGCCTCAATCACGTCCACATTCAGGCCCGCGAGCTTATGGGCAATGTGGACCTTTTCGGGGACGGTCATGGAGGCGCCCGGCGCCTGCTCGCCGTCGCGCAGGGTCGTGTCGAAAATCGTGATGGAGTCGCTCATCGGTTGGGTCGCGTGCTGAATGTGGGGCGTCGGAAGGCAGTTTGGGAGTCAGAAGGGCGCCCGGACGCCGCGTTGGTCGTCGCGTCCGGACGCTCGATAAGGCGCAGGGTCATCCGACCGCGGGCCCCGAGGGGCGGGCCGTGGACGGAGGGAGCGAACGTCATGGCGTCGGAGCGCTTTTGGGAGCGGAATCGGCGGCGCGGGTGGCGACTTCGCGCCCAAACGTAGACGTCGACACGGTTTCCTCGTCGCTCGCTGCGAGATCGGCGGTGCGGAAGCCGGCGTCCAGGGCCGCGTCGACGCCGTGCCGGATCGCGTCGGCGGCCGCCGTTTCGCCGACTGCGTCGAGCAGGAGGGCGGCGCTCAGAATGGCCGCGGTGGGGTTCGCAACGTCCTGCCCGGCAATGTCGGGCGCGCTGCCGTGGACCGGTTCGAAGAGCCCCACCGCGCCCCCGACGCTCGCGGAGGGGAGAAGGCCCAGCGAGCCGGGGAGGGCCGCCGCGAGGTCCGAGAGAATGTCGCCGAAGAGGTTGCCGGTGAGCACCACGTCAAACTGCCGCGGGTCGCGGACGACCTGCATCGCGGCGTTGTCGACGTACAGGTGGCGGAGCTCTAGGTCGGGATAGTGCTCCTCGCGGATTCGGGGCACGACCTCGCGCCACAGCTCCGACACCTCCAGCACGTTCGCCTTGTCGACGGAGGTCACGTGCCCGTCGCGTCGCTGCGCCCGCTGGAAGGCGACGTGGGCGATGCGTTCGATTTCGGCCTCTGAGTACACCATTGTGCTGCGGGCGCCGTCGTCGGTGCGGCCCTCGGGGGTACCGAAGTAGATGCCGCCGGTCAGTTCGCGGACGAACAGAATGTCGGTGCCGCCCACACGGTCGGGGCGGAGGGGCGAGGCGCCGGCCCGTGCCTCCGGCACACGGACCGGGCGCAGGTTGGCGTAGACGCCGAGCGCCCTGCGCAGGGCCAGAAGTCCGCTTTCTGGACGCTTGTCGCCCGTGTTGTCGTTCCATTTCGGCCCGCCCACCGCGCCGAGCAGGACGGCGTCACTCTCCAGGCAGGCCTCGCGGGTGGAAGTGGGAAACGGCCGTCCGGTCTCGTCGAGTGCCGCGCCCCCGATCCGGTGCTCGGTGGCGGTCACGGAAAATCCATGGGCCGAGCCCACCGCGTCGAGCACGCGGAGCGCCTCCCGCGTTACCTCCGGGCCGATGCCGTCGCCGGGAAGCCAGGCAATGTCGTGCGATCGTGTGTTATCCATGCCAACCGGTGAGCGTCCGGGTTTGCGTTGCGTTGAGGACGTGCGGTGGTAGAACTCTGGCGCCGTTTCGGGCGGTCAGTTCGACGGGGTGGGGGCCTGCTCGGCCGCGTCGGGGACGCTCTCGTCGTCCGACGCCTCGTCGCCGTCCAGCCAGGGCATCATGCCGCGCAGCGTCCGGCCGACCTGCTCGATCGGGTGCTCCGTCAGGGCCGCGCGTTCGTCTTGGAGCCGCGGGGTGCCCTGCTCGTACTCCTCGATCCACTCGTCGGCAAAGTCGCCGGACTGCACCTCCTCGAGAATCTTCTGCATTTGCTCGCGCACGGCGTCGTCGATCACGCGGGGGCCGCGCGTGTGGCCCCCGTACTCGGCGGTATCGCTCACCGAGTGGTTCATGTACTCGAGGCCGCCCTCGTAGTAGAGGTCCACGATCAGCTTCAGCTCGTGGAGGCACTCAAAGTAGGCCAGCTCTTCGGGGTAGCCCGCGTCGACGAGCGTTTCAAAGCCCGCCTGGATGAGGGCCTGCGAGCCGCCGCAGAGCACGGCCTGCTCGCCGAACAGGTCGGTTTCGGTCTCGTCCTTGAAGGTCGTCTCGATGACGCCCGCGTGGGTGCCGCCAATCGCGTCGGCGTAGCTGAGGGCGAGGGCCATTGCGCCGCCGGAGGCATCCTGGTCGACCGCCGCCAGGCACGGCACGCCGCTGCCGTCCGTATAGGTACGGCGGACAAGGTGGCCGGGCGACTTGGGCGCCACCATGAAGACGTCGACCGCCTCGGGCGGCTCGATGCGGTCGTAGTGGATGTTGAAGCCGTGGCCGAAGCCGAGGGCCGTGCCGGGCGTCATGTGCTCCGCAATCTTCGCCTCGTAGACGTCCTTCTGGTGCTGGTCGGGGATGAGGAGCATCACCACGTCGCCCCACGCGGCCGCCTCGCCGACATCCATCGCCGGGAGGCCCTGCCGCTCGGCCTTCGGGCGGGAGGAGGAGCCGGGGCGCAGGCCCACGGCCACGTCGACGCCGCTGTCGTGCAGGTTGAGCGCATGGGCGTGGCCCTGGCTGCCGTAGCCGATGACGGCGACCTGCTTGTCGTGGATGAGAGCCGGATCCGCGTCGTAGTGTACGTCCATTATTGAGTTGAGGGTTGGGGGTTGAGCGTTGGGTGTTCTGGAAGGCAGGCGGTAAGAGACTACTTGTTGTCCGGGGTCGAGCCGTTGGCGGAGGGATCAGCGTCGGCGGAGGCGAGGGGATTGGGCGCCTCGTACTCCAGGGCGCGGTGCATCGCGACCTGCCCGCTGCGGGCGACCTCTTCAATCCCGTGCTCCTCCATCATGCCGATGAAGGCCGTGACCTTCTTCGTCGGGCCGGTGACCTCCAGCACCATCGTCTCCGGCGTCACGTTGACGACGCGCCCGCGGAAGATGTCCTTGATGTCCAGGATTTCCGGGCGCGTCTCGTCGGTGTACCGCACCTTGAGCAGGCAGAGCTCCCGCTCCACGTGCTCCGCGTCGGTCAGGTCGGTGACGTCGTAGGTGTTGACGAGGTTGTCGAGCTGGCGCGTAATCTGGGCCACGATGCGGTCGTTGCCCACCGTGACGAGCGTGAGGCGGGCGACGGCGGGCTCGTTGGTCTCGCCCACGGCGACGCTCTCCAGGTTGAAGCCGCGGGCCGAGAAGAGATTCGTGACGCGATTGAGCGCGCCGATCGTGTTTTCGAGCGTGACGGCCAGGATGTGCCGGTGCTCCTGGTCGGTCTCGTCTTCCTCTTCCGGCAGGAGGGGCTCGCCAAACTTGCGCTTCCGGCGGATCTGTTGGCGGGTCAGCGTGTCTTCGTCGGACATACGATCAATTCTGTTGATGCGGAGAAATATTCTGGGGAGGGGGGCAGGAGGCGTGATGCGTGAAACGTGATGCGTGATGAGGGGTAGCCTCACGTCTTCACGCATCACTCGTCACTTATCCGCCATCTTCTCCTTGTCGAACATCTCCGTGAGCATGTCGTCGCTGGCGGCGCCGGCGGGCACCATGGGGAAGACCATCTCCTCCTTTGGCACCTGGAATTCCATCACGACGGGCCGGTCGTCCACGGTCCAGGCCTCGTCGATCACGTCGCCCACCTCGTCGGGCGAACGGGCCCGCAGGCCGACGCAGTGGTGCGCCTCCGCGAGCGTCACGAAGTCGGGGTTCGTGGGTTTGAGGTCCGTGTGGCTGAAGCGGTCCTCGTGGAAGAGGGACTGCCACTGCCGCACCATGCCGAGGTAGTTGTTGTTGATCACGGCGATCTTGAGGGGCAGGCCGTGCCGGGCCGCCACGCTCAGCTCCTGCGCGTTCATCACGAAGCCGCCGTCGCCACTCACGCAGACGACGTCGAGGTCGCGTCCCTCGCGCATCCCGAAGGCCGCGCCCATCGCCGCCGGCAGGCCGAAGCCCATGGTGCCGAGGCCGCCGGAGCTGACGTGCGAGCGGGTCCGGCCGAACTTGTAGTACTGGCAGACCCACATCTGATGCTGTCCCACGTCCGTCACCATCACCGCGTCGCCCTGCGTCTTCTCGTAGAGCGCCTCCACGACGGACTCCGGCGCGATCACGTCGTCCTCCTCCGGCTCGTCGTACTCGTAGGGCGGACACTCGCCCCGCCATTCGTCAATCTGACTGAGCCAGTCCGACGTGTCCTTCGGCTCTACCTTGGGGAGCAGCTGCTGCAGGACCGCCTGCGCGTCGCCGATGAGCGCGCAGTCGGCGTACACGTTTTTGGAGATGCACGACGGGTCGATGTCGACGTGGATGATTTTGGCGTTCGGCGTCCATTCGTCCACGTCGCCGGTGACGCGGTCGTCGAAGCGGGCGCCGACGGCCATGATGAGGTCGGCGTTCTGCACGGCCATGTTCGTGTGGTAGAAGCCGTGCATGCCGAGCCAGCCGAGCGCGAGGTCGTCCGTCTCGGGGAAGGCGCCCAGGCCGTGCAGGGTGGTGGTGACCGGGAGGTTGGCCGCGCGGGCGAGCTCCGTGAGCACCTCCGGCGCGTCGGCGTTGATCGTCCCGCCCCCCACGTACAGGAGCGGCTTCTCGGCCTCCTCAATCATCTTGGCCGCGCGGTCCACCTGCGTCGGCGCGGCGGCGCCGGGCACGGAGTACCCGTCCAGCCCCGGCGCCTCCGGATACGCGAACGGCGCCTCGTCCATCTGTACGTCCTTCGGAAGGTCCACCACGACGGGGCCCGGACGGCCCGTGCGGGCGATGTGGTAGGCCTGCTTCACCGTCGAGGCCAGATTATTCACGTCCCGCACCAGGAAGTTGTGCTTCGTGATGCTGCGGGTGACGCCCGTCGTGTCGGTCTCCTGAAAGCTGTCGTTGCCGATCAGGTGGGTGGACACCTGGCCGGTGAACACGACGATGGGGACCGAGTCGAGATACGCGTCCGCGATGCCCGTCACGGTGTTGGTGGCCCCGGGCCCGCTCGTGGCGAGCATGGTGCCCACCCGCCCGGTGGCCTTCGCGTAGCCCTCGGCGGCGTGGGTGCCACCCTGCTCGTGCCGGACGAGGACGTGGTCGTACGACGGCTGGATGCGCTCCATCGCGTCGTAGATCTTGATGACGGCCCCGCCCGGATGGCCGAAGACGCGGTCCACGCCTTCTTCCTCGAGGGCACGGACGAAAATTTCGGAGCCCTTCAGAATGGGCGCGTCCGACGCGCCGTTTGAGGGGGGAGCGGCTGCATCGGAAGACGGCATGGTGTCGGTCGGCATCGGTCGGTCCGGGTCGGCCTAGTGTCGGAGAAACGTCGCGGGGAGGGACGGCGCGCGCGACCCCCTTCTCCCTCGCACACGCCCCGATGCCGTGTAGGCCGCCGAGACGCTAGACGGGTACACGGCGGGCCCGACGGAGGCACACAGGCGGAATGCGATGACGCTGGACAAGGGCACAGGCATCGGGGCGTGGGGGCTGAGGGGCCAATCCCCTCGGCGCCGCACGATACCTGATGTCATCGCTGGGAAGGGATTGGCGGTCGGTTGTTAGTCCGCAAGAATCGCAATAAGAAGAAGGACGCGCACCGAACGCCGAAGCACGGTCGGCACGCGTCCCGTCACGGAAATCCCTTCGTGCATGATCGAACGACCCACGGAGGCCCGGTCTCCCTGAACAGAGGGAGGGCCCAGACCAAATCCCAAGAGGATGGAGTGCGAGGAAGACATCATCGTTGTGGATGGGGCGTCCGTTGAGCGTGAACCCCAATTAGAGGGACATGGAATGCGGTGTCAAGGATAGAAGAGAAGCGGGGCGGTATGTTCGAGACGGAAGATCCTCTGATACGAAGCGCTTCCGGTACGAAGAAAATCGAACAAAACGCACCGTATGGCAAACGTATTTATTCTTTTCTCCAATGGAACTCAGAAATTTGTTTATCTGAGGTGCAAGAAAATTTTAAGTTCATTGTGTATTCACGATGGAGGGGGAGCAAACGGGGGGAGTACCAGAGGGGGCTTGTGCACAGGTGCCCAGGAGAAGAGGAAGTGCCTGGGGGTTACGACGTGACCTGCGCCTCCAGATTGTGTAGAAGGGCCTGAACTTCGCGTTCGTTGTAGCGCCGGATGAGCGGCCGGGCCAGTGGTTGCAGCAGGGTCGGCCCCGGAACCTGATACGTCGCTGCGTAGGTGAAGTGGCACCCACCGTCGATGGGCTCAAAGTACCATCGAAGGGTGCCTTGAAGGTCGCCCGTCATGCTCCAGACGATGCGCTCGTTCGGCACGTAGTCGGTCGCGCGGACCTCGCCGGAAAACGACAGTCCGAGGATCCGGTAGACGTAGTGGGCCCGAGAGCCGCCGTTCGGCAGTCGCTCGAGGAGCGTCGAGTCCGACAGACTCGGGGTAATACGCGCCTGGTGGGCGGGGGCATCCATGAAGTCAAACACCCGCTCCACCGGCGGAGAGAGGTCGATGTGCTCGCGAACGGTTAGCATTGAGTCATGAGTTGATAAGTCATGAGTTGGTGGGTCATGAGTGGGTCCGGTATATATTTTCCGAACTGCCGACCATGCGACGGAGGCGTACTCGTGATACGTGACTCACAACGCATGACTCACGACACTGCGAAACCGATATAGACGGCCTCCAGCGATGCGCCATGCCCATGGTTCGCAGACAGGAGCCGGTCATCGCCGGAACCGGATGTCCTGCACACGGCGCCCGATGGAGACGACGAAGCCGAGCGTGAGAATGATAATGCCGCCCCAGAGGACGCTGATGAGGGGCTTCGTGTAGGCCTGCACCACCACCCAGTTCTCGGGCATCACGTCGACGCCCTCTACGGCGAAGGTCGCCTCGCCGCTGTTCGCGTCCATCTCGGTAAAGCTCATTCGGAGGTCCCAGTCCGCGATTCGGTTCTCGATGTACTGCTGCGAGTTGTCGTTCATCACGAGGTAGATGGGCATGAGCGACCGGGTCTCTCGGGTATCGAGGTTGGTGACCCGAAGGCGGGCCCCCACGGCCATCTGCGCGTCGTCCGGCACGCGGGCGTCGGTCGCCGTCGCCTCCATGGCCCCCTCCGGGCCCTTCAGGACCTCGAATCCGTGGAAGGCGACCGCGTACTCCCGGTCCCCGAGGGTGGTCGAGTCGCCGTCCACGAGCTGAAACTCGCCGCCGGGCGGGCCCTCGTCCTGGGCGACGCCCGTTGCCGCCTTCGGCGTCACGGCGACAAAGAGATCCTTCTCCAGGAAGGCCTTCACGTCCGGGTGCTTGAACCACTGGTCGTTGCTGCCCTGGTACGCCACAGGGTTGAACGTGTGGGTGCGGCCCTGCGGGTCGCGCACGTCCAAGATGTACTGGCCGCGGCCCCGATCGGTCGTCGTCCTGCCCTCGTAGGTGACCCGGTACCCGTTCACGACGCGCGTCTGGCCCTTGGCCACCACGAAGTTCTCGCGCGGCATCTTGTCCTCGTCCGCCGCCGTGGGCTCGCCGATGCGGGGGAGGGCCTGGTCAAAGCCATTGGACGCGATGATGCCGAGGATGATGAGGGCGAAGCCAACGTGCGAGAGCGCCCCGCCGGCCATCCGGGGGTTGCCCCGAAGAATGCGCCAGAGCACAGCCCCGTTGCCGAAAAGCGAAAAGAAGCCCACGAAGAGCAGAAGCAGCATCTGCAGGGCCTGTCCGTACGCCGCCCAGAAGTCGGCCAGGCTTCCCGTGAGGCTGGCCGAGGCCGTCTGGGGGGCGGCTCCGGTTCCCGCCGGGATGACGAGCGCCTGCTCCGCGAACGGCGTCAGAATGAGCACGGCGATGGTGCTCGCGGTGGCCAGGGCGAGCGGCTTCAGCAGAACCCGGTTCACCGTCGCCACGTCCATCTTTTTCCACCAGAAGAGCTGGCCGAGCCCGGCAAGAAACACGAAGCCGAGCGCCAGGGGCAGCGTCCACTGGTTGTAAAACGACTGCGGCACGGCCGACGGGTTGTCCCGGAAGATCTGGCCGAAGATGGGCGCGCTGGTGCCGAGAATGATGACGGCGGCCGTGGCCGTGAGCAGGACCGATCCGCAGAGGATCATGAACTCGCGGGAGAGGGTGCGCGGCTCCTCGTCGGGCACGGGCAGTTCGCCGTACCGGTACGTGAACAGCCCGATGCCCAGGACGCCGAGGGTGGCGATCCAGAGCAGCAGCTGATTGTAGAGGCCGAGGCTCACGAACGAGTGCACCGACACGTCCCCCAAAATCCCGCTCCGCGTGAGGAACGTGGAGTAGATGACGAACAGGTACGCCGCGATGGAGAGGAGGAGCGAGGCCTTCTGGCTCGACCCACTCTTCTTCTGCACCAGCATCGTGTGGAAGGCGGCCACGCCCAGCAGCCAGGGGACGAGCGACGAATTTTCGACGGGGTCCCACGCCCAGTACCCACCGAACGAGAGCGTGACGTAGGCCCAGTACCCGCCCATCGCGATGGCCACGCCCAGCGCCATGACGGCGAAGAGCGTCCACGGCAGGGCCGGGCGCACCCACTGCGTGTAGCGCTTCTTCCACAGCGCCGCGAGGGCAAAGGCAAACGGCACCACCATCGCCGAGAAGCCGAGGAAGAGCACGGGCGGATGGATCGTCATCCAGGGGTTCTGGAGCAGGTCGTTGAGGCCCTGCCCGTCTGCCGGCACGAAGCCCGGGTTTTGCTGAAAGATGGGTGCGTCGGCAAACTTCTCCGGCAGCGTCATGAACGGGGAGGAGCCGATCTCAACGGGGCCGAACTGCAGCCCCACGACCATCGACAGGAGGAACAGCTGGCACAGCCCCACGATGGCCATCACTGGGGTTTCGTACTCCCGCTGGACGTACGCGATGAGGAGCCCCCCCACGACGCACATCATGAGGATCCAGAAGAGGAACGAGCCTTCCTGCCCCGCCCAGAACGTAGAGAAGAGGTAATTCAGCGGCAGGTCGTTCGACGACTGCTGGTAGACGTAGGCGTACTGGTACTGGTGCGTAAGAAGCATGTACCAGAGGAGCCCGGAGGCGGCCCCCACGGCCGTGCTCATGGCGCCCCAGGCCCAGCGGCCGGCCCGCTTCCAGGTGCTGGCCGCGCGCTTGTCCTCGTCGGTCCGGGCGGCCCAGAAGAAGGCGACGGCCGACACGCCACACGTTACGAAGGCGCTCAGAAGGAGAAGCTCGCCGATCGTGCCGAGCATGTGAAGGGGGAGGCAACTAGGTCAGAAGGCGGAAATTCTTGAAAATGCGGCATCGGGCTCGGTTCCGCTCAAGATGGCTTCTGAAGGCGCACTTCAAATTAGTAGCAAACGTTTCAACGAACGACGGTGCGGGCGCCGACGGGCACCCGTTGTGTCGGGCTCAGGGCGCTCTGGGCCGGAGAGAGACCGGGCCGGGGTGGGGAACCTTGGGTCTGGCACTGCTTTTCGACGGACAGCAACCGCTTTCAAAATTCCGCCCTGCGCACAGCCCATGGGGATTCGATCGCACCCGGCCGTGAGGGACGCCTGGGCAGGGCCCCGCTGGGCCTTGCTTCTGCTGTGCGGGGTGCTGGCAGGGTGTGGCTCAACGCAGCACGTGGGGGAACAGGGGCTTCCCGAGGCGCAGGGGATTGCCAGCTACTACGCGGACAAGTTCGTGGGCCGAACGACGGCCAACGGAGAGATATACGACCACCAGGGGCTCACGGCCGCCCACCGCAGCCTGCCGTTCGGGACGCGGGTCCGTGCCACCCGCATCGACGCGCCTGCGCAGCCGTCCGTCGTTGTGCGCATCAACGACCGGGGGCCGTTCAAGGACGGGCGCATCATCGACCTTTCGAAGGCGGCCGCCGGGCGCCTGGACATGATCCGCGACGGGCTCGCGGAGGTGCGGCTGGAGATCGTCTCGTACCCGGCAGGCCCCGCCTCCACGACCGCCGGGCCGTCAGGGGAGAAGCCGTCGGGCCCGGAATCGTCAAGCGCCGGGTGGTAGTGCTGGGCCGGCGGGAACGGCGCCCAACGGGCACAATGACGTCCCGACAAGGAAGGCCCGACACCGATAGAAAAGGAGGTCGACCCGGCGGACGGGCGCGACCTCCTCGTTGAACACAGAGCACGGGGGGTGAAGGCGGCGGGGGACTACGGCTTCTCCGTGGCCACGAAGTCGGCCCGCTCGCCGGACGGGGTGCTCACCACATCCGTAACCTCAACCGAAAAGCTCTTCTCGCGCTCACGGCTTCGGTCGTAGAGGATGCCTTCGAAGTTGGCATCGTCCTCCTCGTTGGCGAGGTCCTCGATTTGCTCTTCGTCCTCCCCGAAGAAGACGCCCTTGTAGGCCTTGCCGTAAACGGTCTTTTCCGAGTAGGCGAACCCCTCCCCTTCCATGTCGTTAAGCGTTGCGTCGTGCAGGTCGTACAGGCTCATGGTCGTGCAGAGAATTTAGATGGGACAGCGTGTGCGAGGCGGGCGATGTGGGCGTGTACTGCCCAGGCGCGAGCAGCCCCCAAGTGAGAGCGAAACGGAGGACACGGCCGGGCGATCAGCATTGCACAAACGTCGAGGCATGTACTTCAGAATGAAGATGCCCGTGACCCCGATAGAACCAGTGCCTATACGACGCGAACGCCCATCGGTTCGCCGGGACGGGCGCGGACCTGTCTCGGGCGGAGAACGAAACATGCCTGGCCGTCATTCCTGCCCGTCTGCCGTGTTGTCCGTCGGTTATGCCTGAGTCCGCGTTCGATCCGGATCGTGTTCGAGACGCCCAGAACGGGGACGAACAGGCCCGGAACGGGCTCCTCCGTCGCCTAGAGCCCATTCTGCGGGGCTACTTCATCAAGCGCATCGGGGCCGAGACCGACGTTGATGATCTGGTGCAGAATACGCTGGTGCGCATCCACGAAAGCCTCGACGATCTTGAGAAGCCGGGCAGCCTGAAGTCGTTCGCCATGAAGGCGGCCCTGTTCGAACTGCAGGACTACTACCGTGGGCGCTACGACATGAAAGAGCACCTGCGCGACCCGGACCTGCCCCTGGGACAGTCGACGGACCCGGAGGACCGGAGTGCCCAGGTGGACGTGGAGACGGCCCTCGACGCCCTCACGCCGAAGGCACAGCGCATCATGGAGCTGCGGGAGTACGGATACCTCTACCGGGAGATTGCCCAGATGCTCGACACGACGGAGGCGGCGGTCAAGATGCAGGTAAAGCGTGCCTTCGAAACCATGAAGGATGCACTGACGGCCCTGCTCCTTCTCGCCTGGCTTTTTGGGCTGTAGTCAAATTTCCGGAACTGTTACTTTCCCGGCGTCGGGAGCGGCTACCCCTTTGGTCGGGGCCGTTCGGGGCGAGAAGGGCCCCTTTGGCTCCGGCCTCGGAGTCGGTTCTTTTCCTGACGGATACGATTACTCGGACCATGGACGACGCGTACGGTCCCCTTCTGTTTGAGGACGCCCTTTCTGCCGAGCAGCGGGCGAAGCTGCGGGCACGACTCGCCGACGACCCGGCGCTGGCCGATGGCTGGGCGCGCTGGCAGCAGGTGCGAGCCCGGCTGCGAGAGCGCCTGCAAGAGCATGTCCCCGACCGGCGCCTTCTCGTCCTGTATGCGCTGTCCGAAGAGGGCCGGGAGGACCTTCTGACGCCCGAGGAGGCCGAGGCCCTCAACGCGGCACGCCCCGCCATTGCCGACGCCCTCGACGCGGTTCCGGCCCTCCAGCAGGTGGTGAAACGGGTGCAGGACGAACGGGCCGACTTCGAAACGGTGTGGGCACAGCACCGCGAAGAAGTTTGGGCTGCGGACGGCACGACAGACCGCCGCTCGCAGACGGACCGAAACGAGCGCGCCCCGCGGCGCCCCGGACGTGCCCGCAGGGAGGGGGGTGGGCGCCAGTGGGCGTGGCGCCTCACCGTTGCGGCCCTCCTGCTCGGCGCCGCCGTCCTGGCTGTGGTGTACGGGCCGCAAGGGGCGGAGCGGACGACCGTGACCGCGGAGGCGGGGGAGCAGCGGCGGGTGGCGTTTGAAGACGGCTCGACGGTTCGGCTCGTGGGGGCGTCCACGCTGTCCTACACGCCCGGGATGGACGCGGCCGAAGAGCGGCGCGTCACGCTGGCGCGTGGCCGCGCTTATTTCGATGTGACCGCCCGGGAGGACGTGCCGTTCGTCGTGACCACGCCCGCAGCCCGAACTGAAGTGCTCGGAACGAAATTCGGGGTCGCGGCCGGAACCGACACCACGGAGGTTGTGCTCGTGGACGGGCGGGTGCGCGTGGGGCCGGGCGGAAACAACGAGGCGGAGCCGGTGGTGCTGGCCCCGGGCGAGCGCAGCACAGTCCGAAGCGGGGACGCCCCCACGCCTCCCGCGCCCGTGGACCTCACCGCGACGCTGGACTGGACCGGACTTTTCGTCTTCCGGGCCGTGCCCACACGTGCCATCGCGGAGCGGCTGCGCGACCACTACGGCGCGTCCATCTCTGTGGCGCCGGCCCTTGCCGAGGAACCTGTGACGGGAACCTTTGAGCGGAATCGGTCGGTGGAGCAAGTGCTCAGCACGATTGCCCGCACGCTGGGAGCGGATGTGCGGACGGAAGGGGAGGCTTACCGACTCGAACCCGGCTCCTAAGGGGCCTTCGGGCAGCCCCAAGACGCTGGCAGCATGCGGAGGGAGGGCTCGTTGAACGAGGGCCCGTGCCGAGAGTAGAATGATGTTCATTTGCTCTCCGGGTCCACCCCAGCGAGGACCGTGCCGCGCCTTCTCTGTGTCGTTGTTGTCCTGATGGGGGCCGTCGGGGGGGGCATGGAGGCCCGCGCGCAGGTGCCCATCGTCATTCGTGTCGACGAGGCCCCACTGACGGCAGCGCTCGAAGAGGTGCGCGCCCAGACGGACCTTGATCTCGTCTACGCCGAGCGGCTCGTGGAAGACCGCACGGCGAGCTGCTCGTATACGGGAACGGACCGGGGGGCCGCGCTCGCATGCGTG
The DNA here is from genome assembly GCF_947077775.1 of Salinibacter pepae. Lineage (NCBI taxonomy): Bacteria > Pseudomonadati > Rhodothermota > Rhodothermia > Rhodothermales > Salinibacteraceae > Salinibacter > Salinibacter pepae. The sequence goes on along the minus strand of NZ_CAMTTE010000001.1, from coordinate 1,006,849 downwards.
CTCGACGGCACGGGCGTCCGGGCCGAGCGGGTGCGCCGGGGGCAATACGTGCTCGTGGCCCGGCCCGACGACGAGCGCAACGCAGAGGCCACGCCACGCGCCTCGCTCAAAGGGTACGTGCTGGACGCAGAGACGGGCGAGCGCCTGCCGGGCGCGCACGTCTACCTAACCCAACTGAAGGCCGGCGCGACGACGAACCAGGACGGCTACTTCGTGATGTCCGGCCTGCCCCCCGAAGACTATAGGGTGCGCATTTCGTACCTGGGGTACCAGTCCGTAGACACCACGCTCACGGCCGGGGCCGGGCCCGCCCGCATCTCGTTGGCCGGCACGTCCATCCAGTCGGAAGGCGTCGTCGTGGAAGCCGGGTCCACGAGTGTCGACGACAACGAACGTCTCCCGGGCATGCGGTCCGTCGCCCTGAACCAGCTGGGCCGGCTGCCCTCGTTCGGGGAGCCGGACCTCTTCCGTGCCCTTCAGTGGACGCCCGGCATCCGAAAGTCGGGCGTGACGAGCGGGGGGCTCAGTGTGCGGGGGGGCAACCCTGATCAAAACCTCTACCTCCTCGACGGCGCCCCCGTCTATCACCCGTGGCACGCCTTCAGCCTGATCTCGACGTTCCAGACCCAGACGCTCCGCTCCACCGAGCTCTACCGCGGGACCTTTCCCGTAGAGCACGGGGGGCGCCTGTCGGCCGTGCTCGATGCGCAGATGAAGGACGGAAGCCGACGCGCGCCGAAGGCCGTCGCGGGGCTCAGCGTGTTCAGCGGACGGTTTCGCGTCGAATCGCCCCTCACGGAGTCGACCTCGTTTATGGTGTCGGGGCGGCGCTCGTATCTCGACAAGCTCATCGGGCGGCGCCATCCGGTGACGGGGGACAATGGGCGCCGCGACACCCTCCGGACGGGGTACTACTTCTTCGACACCAGCGCGAAGCTCACGCACCGCTTTGGGCCGAACCACCGGCTTTCGCTCAGCTACTACCACGGGGGGGACGACCTCGATCTGCGCCTCCCGTTTGATCTGTCCCTGGATTTTTCTTCCTGGCTGCGCCCGCCCGATCTCCTGTTTGAGGTGGCCCAGAATTGGGACAATCGGGTCGTCAGCGCACAGCACCGCTATCTTGCCGGCGATGACCTGTTTCTTACCACGACAGGGTATTACTCCGGGTATCGGGCCCAGGAGGCGTCGTTCGTGCAGCCGACCACGACCGCATCGCTCACGTCCGACTACCGGGTCCGGCTCTCCGACGCAGGGGGGAAGGTGCAGGCCAACTATCACCACTCGGTGAGCCACGAGTGGACCGGAGGGCTCGAAGTCTCTACACTGCAATTCGAGAGCACGCTCAACAGCACCCTGCAGCGGTCGAGCGGAACGTCCAGCCGCCGCGTCCAGGACAGCCGCGTCGCCGCCGCGAAAGTGGTGGGGTATCTGCAGGACACCTGGACCCCGACGCCCCAGTGGACCGTGGAGTCGGGGGTGCGGGCGAGTTATTTCAGCGGGGGGGATTACGTACACCTCGCGCCCCGGCTCAGTGCGCAGCACGTGGTGCATCCGCGGTGGCTCGTCGTGGAGGGCAGCGTGGGCCTGCACGTGCAGCACCTGCAGCGCCTGCGAGATCGGTACTCGCTGGCGTACGACCTGGTATCGAGTCGATGGATCCCGGCGAGTGACCGCGTCCGGCCCGCAACCGGGGGGCAGTTGGGACTCGGGACGTACACGCAGTTGCGGCCCGGATGGAGCCTGGAGCTGGACGCCTACGCCCGGGAAACCCGCGACATCCTCGTGCCGGCCGACGTGTTTCAGGAGAAAGAGGGCATCGAGGGCCCGGGAATTGAGATTGGGGCACTGCTCGGCCAGTACGTGACCGGCACCGAGCGGGCCTTTGGCCTCGAATTCAGCACGCGCTACGAGCAGGGCCCGTGGCGGGCCCGGCTGGGACTGAGCATGGGCCGGACGTTTATCCAGGCCCCGGCCCGATCGGGCCTTCGGTGGCGGCCGTCGGGCCTGGACGTGCCGGTATCGGTCCGCAGTACGCTCGGGTGGACAGGGGCACACTGGCAGGCGACCGTGGCTGCGGAGCTGCGCAGCGGATATCCCATCACGGTGCCGGAGGCGCGCTACAAGCTGGGCGATCCCACGGCCCCCACACCGACGTCGTACCTGTACCGCCCGCAGGTGCACAACGGGCGGCTCCCCCCGTACCTCCGGGTGGACCTGACCGTGGGCTATCAGTTCCAATTGCTGTCCGCGGACTGGACCGCCGCGGTGGACATCTCCAACGTTACCAACCGCGACAACGTCCTGGATCGGACGTACCGGCCCACCGAGACGGGCGTTGACGTCAACCGTCAGCAGGGGCTGCCGATTCTTCCCCTGGTGGAGCTGGAGATGCGACTGTAGGCCCCGGCGTGCCAGAAGCCCCGCGCGCCAGAAGGCCGAGTGCAGACCGAGTCGACCGTTTGCTTGCCGACACGACCCGAATGCCCCGAGAGACGAAACGACACACGCTACGGGCCCTTGGGGGGGTGCTCCTAATGGCTGGGCTCATTCTGGTGCTGGGTCGATGCGACCTGGCGAACCCCACGGAGCCGCAGTCGCTCGTGGTGGAGGCGTTTTTTACGACCGCCCGCCCGCTCCCCTCGATCACCCTTCGGCGAACGCGCCCGCTCACCGCGCCCGGCCGTCGGGACGACAATGCGGCGGCCGGGGCGGCCATCGAGGTCGTCCTGGATGGGGAGTCCGTCTCGTACGAGGAGCACGATGCACGGCCGGGGCTGTACGTTCCGGAGGCGGCCCTCGGGACGGTGCCGGCGGACGTTCCGTGGGCCCTTACAGTGAAGTGGCGGGACGAGATTGCGCGGGCACAGGGCCGAACCCCGCCCCCTATCGACCTGGGCGAGGTCTGTATCGAGGTGCCGGCCGCTCCGGTGCAGGCCGTTCGCGTGGACTCGTTGCGTCGCGACTCGCTCGACATTCCCGCGGAGCAAGGATATCTTTACCCGATAAATGTATCGGTAAAGTGGCCGGCGGGGACACTCCCCCCGGGTGCGGACACGACCCACTGGGTGCGGCCGCAGCTCCGCCCCGACACCGCTGAGTTCTCGTCCCGCGTGGTCAACTTCTTCTTGGAGCCGGTGGACGTACGGCGTGAAGACCAGTTTCGGACCCGGAACGGGCAACGAGCGTGGCGGGGCGTCTACGCGGTGCCCGTCGCGGGCCGCACCTCGGCGCTTCCCGGACACGACCTCACCGTGACGATTGCTCGCGGCGACACTGCATTTGCGGCGTTTGCTCGGAGCCGTGACGACCCGGGGCGGCGCGAACCGGTGTCGAACGTGGAGGGCGGGCTCGGCATCGCCACGGCGGTCGCGATCGACTCGTTGCGTCGCACGGTGGAGGGGACGGGGAAACAGTGCTACGTTCCGTGAAGGCCCGGGTCCCCGGAGAATCTAGCCCGCAGATCAGGTGTACAACGACCCGAAACCACAGGCGAAGGCAGTCGCCACTCGACGTGCACACTCCATCGCAAATCCACCGATCCACATGTCCGAGGGGACGCCGGCAGGAACGATTACGCGCCTTGACCCTCAGGTCAACAACGAGAACCGGGTGTCGGTCTTCATCGACGACGAGTTTGCATTCGGGGTGCATGAGGACCTCGTGGTCAGGCACGGCCTGACGGTCGGGACGGCCCTCACGGCGGAGGACGTGCGCGAGATTGAGGCCGACGAGCAGTACGTGCAGGCCAAGCAGGCGGCGCTCGACTACCTGGCGCACAAACCGCGCACGGAGACGGAGGTGCGCCGGAAACTCAAGCGGAACGACACGCCGGCGTTCGTGATCGACGACGTGGTTGCCCGTCTGTACGAACTGGAGTACCTGGACGACGAGGCCTACGCGCACGACTACGCCCACAACCGCTTTTCCAGCAAGAAGTACGGCCCGGTACGCATCCGACGCGAGTTGAAAGAGCGGGGCATCGACCGGCACCTGGCCGACGCGGCGGTCGACACGCTTTTTGAGGACGAAGACGCAACTGCGGCGGCCTGGGAGCACGCCGAATCCCGGTGGCCGCGGCTGGCCGACGAGGACGACCTGCGTCGTCGCCGGCAGAAAATGTACCGGTATCTCCGCCGCCGCGGCTTCACGTCCGAAACCATCCGTCCCATCCTCGACGAGCTGGAGCGAGAGGGGGGGCGCTCTCCCGTGTAGACAGACGCGAACGAGAGCGGCCGCCCGCGCCCGACGGACGACGTTTATCTTTCATCCGCCACGCCCGCTCGCATGCCCGACGGCCCCGATCCGTCTTCCTCTGGTCCCGACGAATCGCTAGGCCCCGACTCAGAAGAACCGTCGTCGTCAGAGACGGCGCCGGCACGCCACGCCCGGACGACCCCGGCATCCCGCCGGGGCCACGCCCGAGAGCGAATGCCCGTCTCCCCGGACGGGGCCCCCAGCACGTTCACGTTCGACCGGGTGGTTCGTTTTCTGCTCGGGGCCGCGGCCGTCGGGTCCATCGGGTGGATGGTGTGGTACTTCGCCGGCATTGTGCTGTACCTCATCGTCGGGGGGGTGCTCGCGTACCTGCTCCGGCCCCCCGTCGACTACATCCAGGGACTTGGCGTCGGACGGGTCCCGGCCATCCTGGTCGCCTTTGCGGTCTTTCTGGGCGTGATCGTGGTGATCGTGACGTCGGTGGTGCCGTTCATTACGCGTCAGGTCCAGGACTTGTCGCAGCTCATTACCATCGACACGGCCGCGTACGTGGCCACTCTCATCGAGGCGCAGGTTCAGGGCGTCGTTCCGCTGGAGCAAGGCGTCCTGGAGGAGAATGTCCGCCAGGCGGCCGAGTCGCTCATGCGGGGCGATCTGGTGGAGGGCCAACAGGTGGCCGAGACGGTGAGCTCTGTCGTGAGCGTCTTCACGAACATCGTGTACGCCGTCGTCATTGTGCCCTTCGTCACGTTTTTCCTACTCAAAGACGAGCTCCGGATCCGGCGGAGCCTCCTCCACCTCGTGCCCAACCGGTATTTCGAGGTCACGCTCTCGATCCTCGCGAAGGTGGAGCTGAACATTGGGCGCTACTTCCGGGCCCTGCTGGTGCAGGGGACGGCCATTGCGGTCATCGCGTCCACGCTCCTGTGGATCGTGGGCCTGCGAGGCGCCATCGCCATCGGCATCTTTACCGGCCTGGCCAACACGATTCCGTACTTCGGTCCGTTTCTGGGCTTCCTGGCGGGCACGCTCGTCGGCATCGCCCAGACGGGGGACGTGTCGCTGGTGCCGGGGGTGGCCCTCGCCATGGCCCTCACGCAGCTGGCGGACAACGTGCTGCTCCAGCCCCTCATCTTCTCGCGCGCCGCCCAGACCCACCCGCTCGTCATCCTCTTCGTGGTGCTGGCGGGCGCCCAGCTGGGCGGCATTCTGGGGATGCTGATGGCGATTCCCCTCACCACGACGCTGCGCGTGATCGTGGAGCAGCTGCTCTGGAGTCTCCGCAACTACCGGATCCTGCGGGCGGGGTAGGCCGCCCGGGCCAGCCTCTCGGGGACCGAAGACCGTCCCGAGCTGTTTTCCGAATTCTCGTTTCTTCCTTCCCACTTGTCGCTTCCCCCATGCCCCGCTCGGCCGCCGCGTCTATGCGTTCCGACCCCGCTGTGTACGACGATGAAGCCCTCGATGCTGCGAGGGCGGCGGTGCGGGGGCGCGTCGGCTGGGCCCCCGAGATGGCGCTCATTCTGGGGTCGGGGCTGGGGCGCCTGGCGGAGGCGGCGGACGAGACGACGGTCGTGCCCGCCGCCGAGATTCCGGGCTATCCGGAGTCGACCGTGGAGGGGCACAGCGGGAAACTCGTGTTTGGCGCCCTGGAGGACACCCGGGTCGTCTTTGTGCAGGGGCGGGTGCACCTCTACGAAGGGTACCCGGTGCAGAAGATCGCGATGCCGGTGCGGCTGGTGCACGCCCTGGGGGCCGACCGTATGCTCGTCACCAACTCGGCCGGCGGCATCAACCGCACCTTCGACCCGGGCACGCTCATGTTCATCACGAGCCACCTTAACATGGCGTTCGCCAGTCCAGGGGTCGGCGCCGGGGCGGGGCCGGCCCGTCAGCGACCGGAGGGGGAGCAGGCTCCCTTCTACGAGCCGGGGTGGACGGATCGGGCCGAGCAGGTGGCCCTCGATTTGGGGCTGGACGCACGGCGGGGCACCTACGCCTGGACCCTGGGGCCGAGCTACGAGACGAAGGCAGAAGTGCGGGCGCTGGAGCAGCTGGGCGCCGACGCGGTGGGGATGAGCACGGTGCCGGAGGTGATTCAGGCGCACCAATTGGGGATGGCGGTCCTCGGCCTGTCGACGATCACGAACCCCGCCGCGGGCCTGGCGCCCGGCGGCCTCGATCACGACGAGGTCCTCGAGGTGAGCGAGCGGGTGCGGGGGGATCTGATGACGCTGGTGCGGGGCATCGTGCGGGTGGCCGACGCGTAGAGGCGAGGCCCGTGGCTGACGTGACGTTCCTCCTGGCCGAACCGAGCCCGGGGTTCTAAGCTGCGGGGCGGAGGGCCGCCTCGTACCGGTCGATTTCCGTCTGCAGCCGCTCGCGCATCGGGGGGAGGCGCGGGTCGTCGTGGGGGGTGGACGCCTCCAGAACGGCCGCGTGAAACCACCGCTGCGCCTCGGCGTCGCCGCTGAGGGCCGAAAAGATGTCCTCGTCCGCCTGCAGGCTCTGGGTGATGGACCACAGGTTGTGAATCTTGTCGGCCAGGCTGATGGCGGCGGCGTCCGGTCGGCCCGTGCGGATGCCCTCGAGGTAGTCCTCCTTGCGGGCCCGCCAGGGCCGCATCTGCCCGTCGTCGTCCAGCTTCTGCTCGGAGACCTGAACCACGAGCCGGGCCACGTCCGCCCCCACGGCGTCGCGGAGCTGCTTGCGGCGCAGCCGCTGGCCGTGCTGGTTCATGTCCTCAATCGCGTCGTGCAGGTAGGCGGCGGCCACGGCCGTTTCGCCCCAGCCCGCCCGGCGCACGATGGAGGCCACGGCGGCAAGGTGGGCGATGACCGGGATTTGGATCTCCTCGCCCTCGGGCACCTCGAACGCCGGGTCGCGCCAGACGCCCTTCCGGTAGGTGCCGTCGTGCCACTGGGCCGACAGCTCAATGGCGTGTTCAATGAGTGGGCTAAAGAGACCCTCCGGGGGTGGGCCGTCCTCCATGATGGGGCTCAGCGGGTGTTGGGGGGCAGTCGACGAGTGTGTGCGCCGGACGCTCGGGCCGCTATACGTCCACGACCTGGTGGGCAGAGGTATCGGTCCGGAGCGCGTGCCGCAGGTCGTCGAGCAGGGCCGGGCTGTACTTGTTGAGGTAGTACAGCACGTTGACCGTGCGTTCCTGGAGCGTCCCGTCCGGGCGCAGGTTCGTGTGGGCCTTCTTAAGCTGCGCTCGGACCTCGTCCTGCTGCCGTTTTTCGGCCCGGACGACCTTCTGCTTCAGGGACGCCATCTCGTCCATGATTGCCGACCGCGTCGCCTCGGTGGAGGCGCCGAGCGTCCGGTCTACGGCTTCCACCTCGGGCTTCAGGGCATTGAGGGTCTGGTGGAGCTGCGGCAGGGCCTCCGAGAAGAGGGCGTCCACGTCGACCTCCATCGTGTCGACGACCACGTCCTGAAAGAGCGGCTCCAGGCCGTCCCGAAAGTCCGAAACCGACAGGCCGTACTTGTCGAGCACCTTCTGTACCTTGCCCTCCACCAGGGACACACTCGCCCGTGGGTGAATAAGGGGCATGTCGAGGTCGGCCCAGTCGTAGACCCCCTCATACTGGGCGAAGTAGGACACCTCGCCGGGGCCCGCAACGTACGCGGCGGTCGGCAAGAGGTGGTCCTGCATCAGCGGACGCAGGACGACGTTGGGACTGAAGCGTTCGGGCGTCTCGTCTAGGCGATGGAGCAGATCGGAGCGGGAGAACGTCCGGTCCGTGCCGCGGAGCCGAAAGGCGTTTTCGTCCTCCAGGTCGATTGCCCAGCGGCCGTCGTCGCCGAGCCAGAAGAGGTTGGTCGGGCGGGCGTTGACCTGTGCGTGGTAGCCCCGATCGCGGAGCGCCCGACCGGCCGCGTTCACCGGGGCGACGGAGGCCCGCGGGTCCTCAATGTCGCGCCGGAAGAGGGGGCGGGTCAGTGCTTTGAGGCGGGCATCGTCGGGGTTCATGAACACGAGCCCGTCGTCCTCGAAGAGGGAGCGCATCAGGCGGGCGAAGGCATCCTCGAGGCGGGTGCCGGGCTGGTAGGCGGCGCGCACCTGTTCCATCACTGCCGGCTTAAAGTCGGAGGGGGGCAGGGCCTCGTCGAGCCGGTCGACCACGTCCTGGATCCCGTCGGTCAGGGCGAGTCGCCCGACCGCCCCGGGATTGTCGTCCACGCCGGGCTCGTAGGAGAGGGGCACGACCTCGTTGCGCTGGAGGACGTGCGCCGCGGCAATCTCTTCGAAGTCGTGGTCCTCGCCCTCCACCCAGAAGACGGGGACGACGGGGCGGCCCGTCTGGTCCGCCCACTCCTCGACCAGCTGGAGTGTGGTGATGGTCTTGTAGATGGTGTAGAGCGGCCCCGTAAACAGCCCCACCTGCTGGCCCGTCACCACGGCGATGCTGTCCGGGGCCCGCAGGGCCTCAATGTGCGAGCGGGTGCGTTCGTCGAGGCCCCAGCGCTCGTTCTGGTCGAGCAGCGTGTCGGCGAGCCCCTCGCGGTCGGCGGGGCGCTCGGCCGCCGCCGTGGCCGCCGCCCGGCGCGCCGGGCGGGACCGCCAGTCGCCCGGATAAAAGTCCGCCACCGCGTCGAAGTCGGTGCAGTAGTCGACGAACAGGTCGGGGAAGGCGCCGAGGGCACCGGGCGAGGTGCGGTGTGCAGTGCGCTCGGAGGGGGACGGCATGCAGGCGGAGGGCGTGGTGGACAGAGTAACGGAGTTGGGGCGGGACCGTCGCGACGAGGCGCGGGGCTCGGGACAGACGGCAACGGACAATAAAACGGCAACGGACAATAAAAAAGGCGAAGCCGCGGGCACGAGTCCCGCAGGGCTTCGCCAGGATCGAGGGGCCGATCGGGGGCGCTAGTTTTGGTTCTGCTGCTGCTCCTGCTCCAGGCGCTGGATTTCGTCGCGGAGCTCGGCGGCCCGTTCGTAGTCTTCCGCCTCCACGGCCTCCTCGAGCTGTTTCTGCATCTGTTCGAGTTCGGTGCCCTCTTCCTCCTCCGAGGGGGACGTCTCCTCGGCCTGCTCGGCGAGCGAGGAGATGTCCGACTCGTCTTCGGCGACGATGCCGGCCTCGTCCAGCACCGCGGGGGCGACGAAGATGGGCGCGTCCACGCGAACGGCGAGTGCCACGGCGTCGCTGGGGCGGGAGTCGAGCTGGTGCTCTTCGCCGTCGTGGCGGTACCGGATCTTGGCGAAGAAGGTGCCCTCCCGAAGCTCGTCGATCACGACCTCTTCGACGTCCACCTCCACCGCCTCAAACGTGTCGCGCAGCAGGTCGTGCGTCATTGGGCGCGGGGGCTGAATCTTTTCCAGCTCCAGCGCAATCGCCTGGGCCTCAAACGCTCCGATGATAATTGGCAGACGGCGGTTGCCTTCGACCTCTCCGAGCACAAGGGCGTAGGCCCCTCCGCTGGAAGGGCTCGTGGAGAGACCAATGATATCTACCCGAGTAAAATCCATCGCGAGCTCAGTGAATTCGGAGAAAGTGCTCAGTGGCCGAGAGTAACGCGCCGGTCCGTTTCGCCGAGCGGCGGAACGGAGCTATACCTCAGAGATTGCACCCGCCTCTTCAAGCGAAACGTCCAACGCGTCCAGAAACGCGTTGTTCTCCTTCTCGGTCCCCGCACTGACGCGCAGATACCCCTCCAGCTCCGGATACCCGCCCATGTTGCGGACCAGAACGCCGCGGTCCGCCAGCCGGTCCTGCAGCGTATCGGCCGGCAGTGGGGTGGTGAAGACGACGAAATTCGCCTGCGAGGGCACCACCTCGACCCCCTCCATCGCCTGCAGGGCCTCGGTAAGGGTTGTAATCGAGGCCTCGATGCGCGATACGCGGTCCTCAATCAGGTCGGGGCGCCGCAGCACCGCCAGGGCCGTCTGCTCGGCGAACCGGTCCACCATGAAGGGCAGGCGCGCCTTCATGAGCTCCGTCACCACGGCGGGGTGGGCGAGCAGGTACCCGAGCCGCGCGCCCGCCAGCCCGAACCCCTTCGAGAGCGTGCGGAGAATCAGCACGTTGGGGTGTCGCTCAAGCAGGTCGATGGCGGTGCCCTCCGGGTTGAACTCCACGTACGCCTCGTCGATCACCACGAACCCGGAGCTCGCCGTGACGACCTGCTCGAGCTCGTCGAGCGTCATGGCCAGCCCCGTGGGGTTGTTCGGAGTGGTGAGGATGGTCAGAACGGCGTCGGTCTCCGCCGCGGCCGTGGCGAGGGCATCCGCGTCGAACCCAAAGTCGTCCTGGGGCGGCACGATGGTGAGGTCGGCCTCCTGCAGGCGCATCACCTTCTCGTAGAGGGAGAACATCGGGCGGGGCAGGACCACCGGGTCGCCCGGGTCCAAGAAGGCGAGGCCGAAGGTGTAGGTGATTTCGTTGGAGCCGTTGCCGACGAGGATCTGGTCGGGATCGACGCCGTCGTACTCGGCGAGCGCATGGCGCAGGGCCTCCGGCTGCTCGGAGGGATACCGGTTCATCTCCACCTGCGCGTGGGCGTCGAGGAGCTCCTGTTTGAGGCCCGCCGGCAGGTCAAAAGGGCTTTCGTTCTGGTTGAGCTTTACGTCAATCCCCTCCGGCATGTCCACGATGTACTCGCTCCGGTCCCGCACGGCGGGCCGGATGTGCTGGAGCACGTCGTCGAGGGACGGAGAGTCGGGGGCAACGGCCATGGGCCCGGCGGGGCGTCTCGGGAGGGAAGAGCGAATGGGGTATGCAAAAGGTACCAGCAGGCGGGCACAATGTCTCCGGGGTCACGGCTTTTTCGAACCCGATCCGTCGTCGCGGTCAAGCCGTGTCCGGATCGCCTCGGCGTGGGCCTGCAGGTCTTCCGCCTCGGCGATGGTGGCAATCTTCGGCCCGGTCTCGTCCAGCCGGTCCTTCGTGTAGGAGAGGACGGACTGTGTGCGCACGAAGTCGTCGACCCCAAGGGCGGAGGCGTGGCGGGCCGTGCCGCCGGTGGGCAGCACGTGGTTGGGGCCCGCAAAGTAGTCGCCCACGGGCTCGGACGAGTACGCGCCCAGGAAAATGGCCCCGGCGTGGCGGATGTGGGTCATGGTCTGCCAGGGATCGTCCACGTGCAGCTCCAGGTGCTCCACGGCGAGGTCGTTCATGAGGTCGATGGCCGCGTCCATCGTGTCGGGCACGACGCACGCCCCGTAGTCGGCGAGGGACTGCTCGATCACGTCGGCGCGGGGGAGGGCGGGAACCATCGCCTCCACGTGCTCCTGCACGGCCTCGGCCAGGGGCCGGTGGGGCGTGACGAGGACCGCGGAGGCCCGCTCGTCGTGCTCGGCCTGCGAGAGCAGGTCGGCGGCCACGAACTTGGGGTCGGCCGTGGCGTCGGCCAGCACGCCGATCTCGCTGGGGCCGGCCACCGAGTCGATTCCCACGCGCCCGAATACCTTTTTCTTCGCGGCGGCCACGTACGCGTTGCCCGGGCCCACGATCGTGTCGACCGCCGGCACCGACGCGGTGCCGTAGGCGAGCGCCCCGACGGCCTGCGCGCCCCCGACGGCGTAGATGTGGTCCAGGCCCAGGAGGGCGGCGGTGGCGAGGACGAGCGGGTGGGGGCGGCCGTCGTCTTGAGGAGGCGAGACGAGGTGAATCTCGTCGACGCCCGCGACCTGCGCGGGAATTGCGTTCATCAGCAGGCTCGACGGGTAGAAGGCCGTGCCGCCCGGCACGTACAGCCCGGCCCGCTCCATCGGCACCACGCGCTGTCCCAGGATCACCCCGTCCCCGTCGTCGGTGAACCAGGACTCGTCCACCTGCTTGTCGTGGAAGCGGCGGATGTTGGCCGCGGCCTCCTCAAGGGCGTCCTGCAGATCGGCGTCGAGCGCGTCGACCGCGCCGTCGAGCACCGAGGCCGGCACCTGGACCGGGTCGGGGCGCACCCCGTCGTACGTCTCGGTCAGCTCGATCAGGGCCTCGTCGCCCTCCGCACGAATCCGCGCCAAAATGCCCTCGACGGTGGCGTCCACCTCGTCGCTGAAGGTGCCGCCCCGGCTCACAATGGCGTCGAGGCGGGCGGTGTCGTCGGGCGTGATCAGGGGAATCATAGAAGTGGGCATGCGCGAAATGAGTTCGATAGGACAAATAGATCTATTTTCGAGCCGGGGGAATGTTTTGGGGCGGACGTTGAAAGGTTGGAACGCCCGCGGTGGCCCCGAACGCCGGACGGAGGCCAGAATTCCGGCAGTCCCGAAACGTCCGGTGCACACGCGGCGTTCGCCATCCCGATATGCCTAATGTCAAAACTGCGTCCCACACTGTCGGCACCACCGAGGACCGCGTGGACCTCAAGACCATGGGCCGTGCGGGCCTGAAGGCCTTCGTGGCCGAGCACGGCGCGCCCCGCTACCGCGGCGACCAGCTGTTCAACTGGGTCTACGGGAAAGGGGTCTCTGACTTCGCGCAGATGTCGAACCTTCCCAAGCGGATGCGCCGCGGCCTACAGCGCGACGCGACGGTCGAGGACATCGAGATCGTGGAGCAGCAGCAGGCCGCCGACCGGACCGTGAAGGCACTCTTTGAACTGCCCTCGGGGCGGGAGGCCGAGACGGTGCTCATCCCCGCCATCGACGAGCGGGGGGAGGCGCGTCGCCTGACGGTGTGCGTGTCGAGTGAAGTCGGCTGCGCGATGGGGTGTGAGTTCTGCGCCACCGGCCGCATGGGCTTCCGCGAAAACCTCACGCCCGGGGCCATCTTCGACCAGGTGTGGCACATGAACGAGGTCGCCCAGGAGCACTTCGGGCGGCCCGTGACCAACATCGTGTTCATGGGAATGGGGGAGCCGCTCCTCAACTACGACGCGGTGCTCGACAGCATTTCCATTCTGACCGACGAGGACAGCCTCAACCTCTCGGCCCAGAAGATCACCGTCTCCACCGTCGGCCTCGCCCGCCGCATCAAGGACCTGGCCGACGACCAGCTGCGTACCAACCTGGCCGTCTCCCTGCACGCGCCGGACAACGAGACGCGCAGCCGCATCATGCCGGTGAACGAGGCGGAGAAGACGAGCCTCCCCGCGCTGAAAGAGGCGCTCCAGTACTACTTCGACAAGACCGGCCGCCAGATTACGTACGAGTACTGCCTCTTCAAGGGCGTGAACGACAGCGAAGCGGACGCCCGCAACCTGGCCGAAATCACACGCTGGGCCCCGAGCAAAGTGAATCTGCTCATGTACAACCCGGTCGAGGGCCTCAACTTCGAACGGACGTCGGAGGCCCAGCTCGACCGGTTTGTGCAGGTGCTCGTGCAGGAGGGCGTGACCGTGACGGTGCGGCGCAGCCGCGGGCAGGACATCGACGCGGCCTGCGGGCAGCTCGCCAACGAAGAGGAGAACGCGTAGGGGAGAACGCGGGTCGCTTCTGGGGGACCACTGCCTCCCCTGACGACAGACGCGCGCGCTTGGTGGCTTGGCCGCCGTCCCAGCATCCATTTCGCTCATCCCCGTCCTTGATTCGATTATGGCCCATCCGTTCTCCGACGCCCCCGACTGGCTCAGCCGCCTCGTTCAGGGGCTGCTCGGCCTCCTCGGGGTCTACGCCGCCGTCCGGCTCCTGCCGCGCGTGCTGAAGAGCATGACGCGCCGCTTCCTGTTCGGCCTCATCGGGGAGATTCTCCTCGTGGCCCTCGGCCTCTTCCTGACGCGCCGCGCCACCGAGCGCCCCCGCTCCAGGAACACCGCGCCGGCAGAAAAGAGCGATCGGAAAAGACAAGCAAGGGGACGTGCCCCGCGCAACGGAGATCCCACCTCGTGACTCATGCGCTCATGACGCGGTTCGGAAGAAGCCGTATCTCCGGATTCTCGTCCTCTCCCGCCTGATCCAACGCTGTCATGTTTGAAGAGACAGGCTTTCGATCCGAGCACCTCGGTGTCATTACGCACGGGTCGCTGAACGAGGGCATCGAGATGAAGCTCGATTCGGCGGAGTCCGTGGAGGACGTGGTGGCCGGGACGTTCGTCGTGATTCAGGGGGAGAAGCACGACTTCTTTTGCATGATCACGGACATCGAGATCGAGGCGGCCAACGAGCAGATCCTGCTCAACCCGCCCGACCCGTCCGACGACCTGCTGCGCGAGGTGATGCAGGGGTCTGGCACCTACGTGACCGTCCAGCTGAAGCCGATGCTCATGATGCCGAACGCCGACCATCCGGAGCTGACGGACGAGGAGCCGGCGTCGGTGAAGACCATCCCCGCGCACTTCTCGCCGGTCGCGCCCGCGGAGGCCGACGACGTGGCCCGCGTCTTTGGCGACGAGACGTGGGACGACGGGCGGACGTACTTCCATGTGGGCCACCCGATCGGGATGGAGGAGAGCCCGGTGTGCATCGACCTCGCGAAGTTTGCCGAGCGCTCGAACGCCATCTTCGGCAAGACGGGGACCGGCAAAACCTTCCTCACGCGGCTGCTGCTGGCGGGGACGATCGTGACGGGGCGCGCCGTCAACCTCGTGTTCGACATGCACTCCGAGTACGGCTACGGCAGCCAGGCGGAGGGGGCGGACGGGCAGGCGCAGTTCGTGAAAGGGCTGCGCGATCTGTTTCCGAGCCGGGTGAGCCTCTTCTCGCTCGACCCCTCCACCACCCGCCAGCGCGGGCACACGCCGGACCACGACGTGCACCTCCACGCCGACCAGATTCAGCCGGCCGACATCCTGCCGCTGCGCGACACGCTCAACCTCAACGCCACCGCCGCCGAGAGCAGCTACCTCCTCAAAAACCAGTACGGCGACCGGTGGCTCACCACCCTCCTGGAGGCGCAGAGCGGGGACGACTTCGAGCGGCTGGCCGACGAGACCGGCGCCCACAAGAACTCGATCGAGGCGCTGCGGCGCAAGCTGGCCCCGTTTCAGGAGTACGACTTTTTTACCACCCAGCCCTCGCCCGACGACTACGACGTCCTCGACGCCCTGCTCGAAAACTTGGACGGTGGCAAGTCGGTGGTGTTGGAGTTCGGGCAGTACGACGACCTGCGCGTCTATCTGCTGGTGGCTAACGCCCTCACGCGCCGCATCCGGCGGGCCTACGAGGCGAAGACGAACCGCTACCGCCAGACCCAGAACGAGGGGGACAAGCCGCAGCCCCTCATGATCACGATCGAGGAGGCACACAAATTCCTGTCGCCGGACATTGCGCACGAGACGCCGTTCGGCAAGATTGCGCGCGAGATGCGGAAGTTCTTCGTGAGCCTGCTGGTGGTGGACCAGCGCCCGAGCGCGATCGACGAGGAGGTGCTCAGCCAGATCGGCACCAAGATGGTGGCCAAGCTGAGCGACGACAAAGACATCGGGGCCGCCCTCGTGGGCACGAGCGACGCGTCGTCCCTCCGCGAAATTCTCGCCTCCCTCGACGCGAAACAGCAGGCCCTCCTGCTGGGGCACGCCGTGCCCATGCCGATCGTCGTCAAGACGCGAACCTACGACCAGGACTTCTACGACGCGCTCCGTAGCCACCCCGCAGCGAGCAGCGTCGACGGGGAGGCCGACCCGGATGCAGAAATGGAAGACCTGTTCTATTAACCCTCGCCGGGCCGGGCGGCGAGCCCCGTGCTACGTGCAGCGCGTCGGGAGGGGCCCGCGGCAGACGTCTCCGGATCCGAACCGGTGCCGGGCCGGCCTAGGCCCGCGTCACCGAAGAAAATGATGTGCTGGCGGGACGGGAGGTGGGACGGGGAGACGCCCCGCCGTCCCCGGAATCGTGGGAATCGTCGTCGGGGAGGGCGTCGCTGATTGCATCCTGAACGTTCTGTAGCAGCAGGGCGGCGTAGAGGCTGCGGTACGGGTGTTGCTCTCGGGCCTCGATGGGCAGGGACGGCAGGCGGTCGTTCATGGCAGGAGAAGGGACAGGTCAGACGGAACGAAAGGGCACCGGGAGTGGCGTTTTGCGAAAAACTCATTCTGTAATTAGTTCAGAGCAAGCGGCGTGCCAGAAATTTGAGGGGAAACGAGACGCCCGGAAGGGGCGATGAGCCTCGTGGCAGGATGCGGAGTTTGGGCAAAATCGAGGCGGGGCACATTTTGATTTGAAACGACCGGGTCGTGCTCGTCCGTTCTGTAGGGCCACTCTCCCCAGCGCGGGAGAACGTCTCTTCCAACGATGTCCCCCGTCCGATGCCCGACTCGTCTAGCGTCTCCCCCGACGCCACCCCCACGAGCGACCCGTCGTACGACCTGGTCGGCTCCCGCCGTCAGCCGCTCGACGCCATCTTTGAACCGAAAAACGTGGCGGTGATTGGGGCGAGCGAGTCGCCCGGCAGCGTGGGGCGGACCCTGCTTTGGAATCTTGTGAGCAACCCGTTTGGGGGCACCGTCTTTCCGGTGAACCCGAAGCGGGACAGCGTGCTCGGCATCGAGGCGTACGAGGGCATCGGGGCCGTGGAGGCGGACGTCGATCTGGCCGTGATCGCTACCCCTGCACCGACGGTGCCCAGAATTGTAGAGCAGTGCGGCGAGGCGGGCGTGGAGGGGCTCGTCATCGTGTCCGCCGGCTTCCGCGAGGTGGGCGAGGAGGGGGCGGCACTCGAGCGGGACATCAAGGACATTGCGCGGACGCACGGCATCCGCATCGTGGGGCCGAACTGCCTGGGCATTATGCGGCCGCCCAACGGCCTCAACGCCACCTTTGCCGGGTCGATGGCCAACGAGGGCGACGTGGCGTTCGTCAGCCAAAGTGGTGCGCTCCTTACGTCAATTCTCGACTGGAGCTTCCGCGAGAACGTGGGCTTCAGTTCGTTCGTCTCCATCGGCTCGATGCTCGACGTGGACTGGGGCGACATGATCGAATACCTGGGCGACGACCCGAAGACCGAGAGCATTGTGCTCTACATGGAGTCCATCGGCAACGCGCGGTCGTTTCTCTCGGCGGCGCGGGACGTGGCCCAGAGCAAGCCCATCATCGTCATCAAGGCGGGGCGCACCGACGCGGCGGCGGAGGCGGCGGCCTCCCACACCGGCACGCTCACCGGCAGCGACGCCGTGCTGAACGCGGCCTTCCGCCGCAGTGGCGTGCTGCGGGTCGACGACATCAACGACCTCTTCTACATGGCCGAGGTGCTCAGCAAGCAGCCCCGTCCGGAGGGGCGCAACCTCACCATCCTTACCAACGCGGGCGGGCCTGGCGTGCTGGCCACCGACGCCCTGATTGGGGGCGGCGGTGAGCTGACGCCGATCTCCGAAGACGCGACGGACGCGTTCGACGACATCCTGCCGGGGGCGTGGAGCCACGGCAACCCCGTCGACATTCTGGGGGACGCCGACCCGGAGCGCTACGCGGAGTCCCTGGAGGTGGCGGCCAACGACGAAAACAGCGACGGGCTGCTGGTCGTCCTGACGCCCCAGGCCATGACCGAGCCCACGAAGACGGCCGAGCACCTCCGGCCCTACGCCCGCGACAACGACAAGCCCATCCTGGCCAGCTGGATGGGGGGCGACGCGGTGGCCTCCGGTGAGAACATCCTCAACGAGTCCGGCCTGCCTACCTTTGCGTACCCGGACACCGCAGCGCGCGTGTTCAACCACATGTGGCGCTACAGCTACAACCTGCGCGCCCTCTACGAGACGCCGAGCCTGCCGGAGGACGAGCCGGGGCTCCCCGACCGCGAGGCGGCCGCCGGCATCGTGCAGGCCACCCACGAGTCCGGTCGCGTGCTGATGACCGAGCACGCGTCGAAGGAGCTGCTGGCGGCCTACGGCATTCCCACCGTCGACTCGCCGGTGGCGGAGACCCCCGAGGAGGCGGTCGCGGCGGCGCAGGAGATTGGGTATCCGGTGGTGGTGAAGCTCCATTCCACCTCCATCACGCACAAATCGGATGTGGGCGGCGTGCACCTGGGCCTCACGAGCGACGCGGACGTTGAGGCCGCCTTTGCCCAGGTCGAAAACAACGTGGCGGAGGGCTTCGACGGGGTCACGGTGCAGCCCATGATCGACCGGAGCGACGGGTACGAGCTCATCATCGGCAGCAGCATGGACGAGCAGTTCGGGCCGGTACTGCTCTTCGGCTCCGGGGGGCAGCTGGTGGAGGTCTATCAGGACCGTGCCCTCGGCCTGCCGCCGCTCAACCGCACCCTGGCCCGCCGCATGATGGAGCAGACCCAGATCTACGAGGCGCTGCAGGGGGTGCGGGGCCGTGAGGCGGTCGACCTCGACGCCCTGGAAACCCTGCTGGTCCGCTTTAGCCAACTGGTGGTGGAGCAGCCGCGCGTGAAGGAGATCGACGTGAACCCACTGTTGGCCCGGCCGGGCGACGACGGGCTGCTTGCCCTTGACGCCCGGGTGGTGCTGCATCCCTACACGAAAGACGACGACGAGCTGCCGACGCCCGCAATCCGGCCCTACCCGCGGCAGTACGTCGGCACCCACGCGGTGGCCGACAGTGAGGAGGTCACCATTCGTCCCATCCGGCCCGAGGATGAGCCCAAGCTGGTGACCTTCCACGAGCGCCTGTCCGAGCGGAGCGTGTATCTGCGGTACGCCAACCTGATGAAGCTGGAGCAGCGGGTGGCCCACGACCGGCTCGCCCGCATCTGCTTCATCGATTACGACCGTGAGATGGCCCTGGTCGCCGAGCGGCCCACCGAGGATGGAGACGACCGAATCATTGGGGTGGGACGCCTCACCCAACAGCCCGGGCGCAACGAGGCGGAGTTTGCGATGCTCGTAATTGACGAGTATCAGGGGGAGGGCATTGGGACTGAGCTGCTGCGCCGCCTCGTGGAGGTGGGCAAGACGGAGGGCCTTGACCGCATCACGGCCGACATCCTGCAGCAGAACCACGCCATGCAGCGGGTCTGCGAGAAGCTTGGGTTCGAGGTCGTGCGGGGCGACGGGCGAGAAATGGTGCAGGCCGTAAAGACCCTCTGACGACTGTCCCTCGCGATGGGGCGGAGCGCGCCCACAACGAGAGGCACAGAACACGACGGCGACAAATAAAAAAGGCTGCTCCCTCCCGAGCGGGAAGGAGCAGCCTTTTGGTGTTCGGTTGCAGGGGCGCGCGCCGAGTGGGCGCGAGCGTGCAGGGGGGCGTTACATCATGCCGCCCATGCCGCCCATGCCGCCCATGCCGCCCATGCCGCCGGCACCGCCAGCAGGCATGCCGCCGCCACCGCCGCCACCGCCGTCGTCATCGTCCTCGTCTTCGAGGTCGGCGACGACAGCCTCAGTGGTCAGCAGGATGCCGCCCACGGACGCAGCGTTTTCGAGTGCGGAGCGCGTGACCTTGGTCGGGTCGAGCACGCCCTCGTCGAGAAGGTCCCCGTACTCTTCCGAGCGGGCGTTGAAGCCGAAGTCCCCCTCGCCGTCCTTCACCTTCTGGACAACGATCGAGCCCTCGTGGCCCGTGTTCTCGGCGATTTGGCGCAGCGGGGCCTCCAGGGCTTCCCGCACGATGGAGACGCCGATCTCCTGGTCCTCGTTCTCGACCTCCACCTCTTCGATGGCCTCAAGGGCGCGGAGGTAGGCCACACCGCCCCCCGGAAGCACGCCTTCGTCGACGGCCGCGCGGGTCGCGCTGAGTGCGTCTTCCACGAGCGCCTTCTGGGCCTTCATCTCCGGCTCGGTCGCGGCGCCTACGTTCAGCACCGCCACACCGCCGGCGAGCTTCGCGAGGCGCTCCTGCAGCTTCTCCTGGTCGTAGTCGGAGGTGGAGTTGGCGATCTGCTGCCGGATCTGGTTGACCCGGGCCTCGATCTCCTCCTCAGAGCCCTCGCCGCCCACGATCGTCGTGTTGTCCTGATCGATGGTGACGCGGTCGGCCTGCCCGAGGTAGTCGAGCGTGGCGTTCTCGAGGCGGTAGCCCTTCTCCTCGCTGATGACCGTGCCGCCGGTGAGGACGGCAATGTCCTCGAGCATCGACTGGCGACGGTCGCCGAATCCAGGCGCCTTCACGGCGGAGACCTTCAGCGTGCCGCGCATCTTGTTCACCACGAGCGTGGCGAGGGCCTCCCCC
This sequence comes from Salinibacter pepae, assembly GCF_947077775.1. Classification (NCBI taxonomy): domain Bacteria; kingdom Pseudomonadati; phylum Rhodothermota; class Rhodothermia; order Rhodothermales; family Salinibacteraceae; genus Salinibacter; species Salinibacter pepae. The sequence continues at coordinate 986,667 of NZ_CAMTTE010000001.1, read as the reverse complement.
TCCACGTCCTCGGCGATGATCAGCAGCGGGTTGCTGGTCTGGCTGACCTTCTCGAGGATCGGCAGCAGGTCCTGCATGTTGCCGACCTCATCGTCGTAGATGAGGATGTAGGCGTCCTCGAGCACCGCCTCCATCTCCTCGGAGTCGGTCACGAAGTAGGGGGAGAGGTAGCCGCGGTCGAACTGCATGCCCTCGACCACGTCGAGGTACGTCTCGATGCCGCGGGCCTCCTCGACGGTGATCACACCGTCCTGCCCAACACGCTCAAACGCGTCGGCAATGAGGTCGCCAATCGCGTCGTCGTTGTTGGCCGAGATCGTGGCGACCTGCGAGATGCGGTCCTTGCCCTCGACCGGGTCGCTCTGGTTGCGGAGGTGCGTCACGACCTCCTCGGCCGCCGCGGTGATGCCGCGCTTCACGTCCATCGGGTTGGCGCCGGACGTGACGCTCTTCATCCCGGCGTTGATGACGGACTGGGCCAGCACGGTCGCCGTCGTCGTGCCGTCGCCGGCGTCGTCGTTGGTCTTCGACGCGGCCTCCTTCAGCACCTGGGCGCCGATGTTCGGGAGGCGCTGCTCCAATTCAATTTCTTTTGCGACTGTGACGCCGTCCTTCGTGATCGTCGGGGCGCCAAAGGATTTCTCCAGCACGACATTTCGGCCTTTCGGGCCGAGCGTGACCTTGACGGCCTTCGCCATCTGGTCCACGCCCTCCTGGAGGGCGCTTCGTGCGTCGGAGTCAAATTTAATCTGCTTCGCCATGGTTGCGTATAAAAGGTTTCGTTCGGGGAATTCGTTCGGGAGTGGGAGTCGGTCGTGCAGCCGTGGCGTCGGCGGCCACGGAGACGGCCGGGTCGTTATCCTTCAACGACGCCGAAGATGTCGCTCTCGCGCATGATGAGGTACTCATCACCGTCGAGCGTCACCTCGGTGCCGGCGTACTTGCCGTAGAGGACATCATCGTCCTCCTCCACCGTCATCTCGATCCGGGTGCCGTCTTCAACGCGGCCCGGACCGGTCGCGACGACCGTTCCCTCCTGGGGCTTCTCCTTCGCCGAATCCGGAATGTAAAGACCACTCTCGGTCTTCTCTTCGGCCGGTTTCGGCTGGACGACGACGCGGTCGCCGAGAGGTTTGATGCTCGTCATGATCTGTTCGGAATGCCTTGTGAGGGATGTGTGGATGAGGCTCCGGAGACTGTTATCACTCACCAGTGGCGAGTGATAATAACTCCAGGTCAGCTAACACCGGGTCCTTTTCTGTGTTCCTGATTGCGGTGAGGCTGAGGGTGAAGATCCCTTAGCGACACTCGGGTGGCCCTTCGCGTCGTGTCGCGCTGGCGTTCCGAACAACGAGGCGGCCTTGGTGTGTGAGTTGAGGCAAAGCGGGGCCCGATCCTGGCCTGGCTAGAAGCGATGCCGACCTCTCCAAAATGCATGGCAGACGCACGCGGCACAAGACTCGTCTGGTACGGCCTGCTGGCGGTTACGAGCGGGGTGTTCGTCCTGGCAATGCTTCCGCCCGTCCTGCCGGCCTCGCTTCAGGGCGTGGTTCGGGAGGGCTTCGCGCCGGTGTGCCACCAGCTGCCGGGGCGTTCGCTCCACGTCGGGGGCGTCCCGGTGGCGCTCTGTGACCGCTGCAGCGGCATTTACGCTGGGCTCGTCGTGGGCGTGGCGGGGACGGGCTGGGGGCACAGCCTGTGGGCCACGCTCGGGCCGTACAGTCGATATGCATTGCTCGGGGCGCTCGTCCCGCTGGGGCTCGACTGGATGGGGCCCCTGTTGTCGCTCTGGGGCAACGGGCCCGTGAGCCGCGCGCTCACTGGGCTTCTTTTCGGAAGTGTGGCGGCCAGTTACGTCACGGCCCGACTGCTCCACCGGAAGGCACGGGCCTCCGGCACGGGTGGTCCCGACTAGGACCGCTCTCCTTTCGGTTGGTGGGGCTTATGCTTAATTTCGTGCGACCTTTCTCCGGGGCACGCCGCGTCTTCGCAGGGCCCCACTCGTTCAATCGCACCACACGTCTCTCGTACCCCCATGACCCCGCGACAGCAATCGATCTTGGTCGGCGCCGTCGTCACCGGCCTTCTCAGCACATCCTACCTCGGGCTCATCAACACGATCTGTTGCCTCGGCGTCATCGTGGGCGGGATCGTCACCACGCAGCAGTACGCGGCCCGGAGCTCGGGGGCCATTGCGTCGGGGGACGGGGCGGTGCTCGGGGCGTCGGCCGGGGCGGCCGGGGCCGTCTTCTCCGCCCTGTTCGACGTGATGCTGCGCCCGCTCGGGCTTGACTCCCAGTCGGTCCAGCAAGCCCTGCAGGAGCAGGTCATGCAGAACATGGGCGGCCAGGGAATGTCTCCGGACATGATGCAGCAGATGCAGGGAGACGCGCCCGGCCTTTTGTCCGCGATGGGGATTGCGCTCCTGCTGCTGAACGTCGTCGTGTTCGCCATCTTCGGCGCAATTGGGGGCGCCCTCGGGACGACGCTCTTCGGGGAGGACGAGGCGGGAGGGCCGGGGACGGAACAGGCCGTGGAGGCCGAGGGGATTGACGAGTAGGCCCGCCCCGCTCAATCGAAGAGCGAGGGCTCGGTCTGCCGCCGCTCCAGCTCCTCGATCAACCGCCGGTTGGCCCGGGGAAAGGCGTAGTCGTCCAGCTCGTCGACCGTGACCCAGCGGACCGGTTGGTCCTCGCGGGCCTCGGGGGGGCCGTCGGCGAGGCGGCCGCGGAAGGCGTGGAGGGTGATTTTGAAGTGGGAGTAGGCGTGGGAGAGGGTGTAGAAGGGCTCCACGTCCGTCATTCCGACGCCGAGTTCCTCCCGGACCTCCCGCCGACACGCCCCCTCCATCGACTCCTCGCCCTCCTGCTTTCCGCCCGGAAATTCCCAGAGCCCGCCGAGCAGCCCCTCGTCGGGGCGGCGCTGGATGAGGAGCCGGTCGTTGTCGTCGAATACGAGGCCCACGGCGATGTCTTTGTGGGGCACCGGCTGGGACTCGGGGGTGATGGGGTAGTCCTCCTCCGTTCCGGCGTCGTGGGCGCGGCACACCGCGGTGAGTGGGCAGCGGTCGCAGTGGGGCGTGCGGGGGGTGCAGACCAGCGCGCCGAGCTCCATCATCGCCTGGTTGAAGTCGCCGGGGCGGTCGGGGGGGAGGAGTTCGTTGGCGAGGTCGCGGAGGTGGCCCTCGGCGGCGCTCGTGGTGGCGTCCTCGTCCACCGCGAACACGCGACTCAGCACGCGTGTCACGTTGCCGTCGAGAACGGCGTGGGGCTTCCGGTACGCGATCGAGAGCACCGCGGCGGCGGTGTACGGGCCCACGCCCTTCAGGTCCTTAATGGCGTCCATCGTACTGGGGACGGCGCCGTCGTGCTCGTCGACGACGCGACGGGCGGCCTCGTGGAGGTGACGGGCCCGGGCGTAGAACCCGAGGCCTTCCCAGTGCTTGAGGACGGCGTCCCGATCGGCGTCCGCGAGGGCCTCAACCGTGGGAAAGGCCTCCAGAAAGCGGGGATAGTAGTCGCGTACGGTGTCGACCCGCGTTTGCTGAAGCATAATTTCCGAGACCCAAATGCGGTACGGGTCGTCCGTCTCGCGCCAGGGCATCGACCGCTTGTGCTCGTCGTACCAGTCGAGCACATCGGTACGGAAGGCCTGACGCTGGCGGTCGGTGGGGGAGAGAGGGAGTGTGGGAATGGGAATGTGGAAGGCGGCGTGGGCGGGAGAACAGACGAGTGGGGCCCGATTACGGAGGGTCGGCCTACGGCCGAAAACGAATCTGGACGACGAGGGTGTCGGGGGGAGCGGCCCCGAATTCGGCTTGGAGGAGGGCGCGGTGGATGCCGGGGGCGGCCCCTTCGGGAATCCAAGTGAAGGAGCGGCCGGCGACGCCGCTCAGGGCGGGGCCGCGGAGGAGCGTGTAGCGGGCCACCGGGTGCTCATTCAGGGAGTTCGGGAGCGGAAGGATGAGCGGCGTGCCCGCATCGGCCGAGGCACGCACCGTGTCGGGCGGGGGGGAAGGCGCCGATGCAACCCATGCACTGCCGCCGGGTTCAAGGGCCGTCGATGGCGGCCCGGCCTCGGATCCCGTCACGCCCAGCAGGCCGGCCGCGAGAACGGGGAGGAAGAGGCGATGGAGGAGCGTCATGATGCAGGGTCTCACAGTGAGTGGTCACCGGCGACACGTCATATACCCAACCGTCGGGACGGTGTTGCTCGTCCTCGGGGGACTGCTGTGCGCCGGTGGGCAGCAGGCGGGGCGCGCCCAGGCATCGGCGTCCAGCCCCGACCCGCGAGCGGGGCAGGGGCGGCTGGTGCTGGACGGAGAGCGGGTGGCGTGGCCGGATACGGTTGCGACTGCGCCCCCCGACCGGGTACGGGCGACCGGCCGGCGCGTCCTGCGCCACCTTCGTCGGAAGGGCCACTACTACGCCACGATCGACTCGGTGTCCGTCGATACGAGCAGCGCCGGGTTCGACGTTCGAGTCTATGCCCGCCGCGGGCCGCAGGTGCGGGTGGGAACGCTTCGCCTCAGAGGGGACAGCGCCGTGCCGGCGGCCGAACTGCGCGCGCTCATGGAGACCGAGGAGGGCGCGCCGCTCCGCCCCGACCGGCTGGAGGCGGACGTGCAACGGCTTCTGGATCGGTACGAGGAGGCCGGTCACCCGCTTGCGCAGATCCGCGTGGCGGAGACGACGGCCCCCGCGGCCGAGAGGGCCGCCCTCCGGGTTACGCTCCAGATCGACGAGGGGCCCGCGCTGTGGCTCCGGCGTGTTGAAGCCCCGGACGACGCCCGCGCCACCCCGGAGCTTCTGGCGTCCCTGGCGGGGCTGGAGGAGGAGGAAGCCCTGCGCGGCTACGACCCGGACGCCATCCAGCGTCGCCTCCAAGCACACGACCTCTTTGAGACGGTCGGGCCTCCCCAGCTGCGGGTTGCGGACGACGGCGGGGCTGTTCTTCAGATTCCAATCGAGGAGGCCCCGCCGGGGGCGTTTGACGCCGTGCTCGGCTACCTGCCCGCGTCTCAGACCCGTGATTCGGGACAGCTCGTCGGCAGTGGGCACCTGGTGCTGCAGCACCTGTTCGGCGGAGGGCGACGGGCCGAATTTGCCCTCGACCGGCGGCCCGGACGAACGAGCATTGTCGACGTCTCCGTCGCGGATCCGTACCTGTTTGGGCGTCCGGTCCGGCTGGCCGGTCGGTTTCGGGGCGAGCAGCGGGACTCGACGTATGGAGAACGGATCTACGAACTTGAGGGCGGGTACCGGCTGGGCAACGGGCTGGAGCTGACGGCCACCCTCAGCCGCGAAGCGGTGCGGCCCGGCCCGGCCGGGACGCAGGTGCGCGGCGCCCGCCAGCAAATTCCTCGGGCCACGACCCTGTTCTATGGCGTGGGCGTGCGCTACCGGCAGCTCGACCGCTCTCGGAATCCGCGGCGTGGCGTCTCGCTCAACGTCCAACTCTCGCAGGGCCGCAAGGAACGCCGGCTCCGCCGCGTTGCGGCCGCCGGCGACACGACGCGGGTCTCCGATTCGTTCCGCCAGGAGCGCCTGCGGGGGCGCGTGCGAACCTACCTCCCGCTCTTTGGCCGGCAGGTCTTTGTTGCGGGGGGCGACGGCTCCGTACTTCTCAGCCGGGACTACGACCGGAGCGACCTGTTCCGGCTCGGCGGGGCCACCTCGCTTCGGGGCTACGACGAAGACCGGTTCGCGGGAAATGTCGTGGCGCGCGGGCTCGTGGAGTATCGCCTGCAGTTGGACCGGGCCTCGTACGCGCACGCCTTCTTCGACCTCGGATACGTCGGGCGCCCGGCACTGGGGGCCACGACGGCCACGCAGGGCTGGCACCCCGGTTACGGGCTGGGGATGCGGCTGCAGACGGCCCTCGGGCGCATCTCGGCCAGCTATGCCCTCAACCCACAGGTGCAGAGCCCGGCCAACGGACGCGTGCACCTGGGACTCTCCGTCGGGCTCTGAGCGTCGCCGGTCTGAGCAACGGACCGTTTCCTGGCGTGCCACATTCGTTGGGGCAGTGCAGAGCCATCCCCACAGCCGTCGCGTGCAATGACCACGAACTTTTACGCCCCGCCCTCCGCCATTCGGGCCGGCCGCATCGTGTTGCCGGAAGAGGAAGCGCGGCACCTGCGCACGGTGCTCCGCGGAGACGAAGGCGACGAAATAACGGTGGTGGACGGGACGGGCGGCTGGTACCGCGCACGGATCGACCACGTGGGGCCGGACCAAGTGGTGGGGACGATCACGGAAGAACGGGACAACGTGGGCGAGCCCGACATGGACGTGACGGTGGCCCTGGGCATCCTGAAAAAGCGGTCGCGCTTCGAGACGTTCGTGGAGAAGGCGGTGGAGCTGGGCGCGCGGCGCGTTGTGCCACTGCGGACGGAACGCACCGAGCGCGACTCAATCCGCGAGGAGCGGCTCCGCAACGTCATGGTGGCGGCCATGAAGCAGTGTCGCCGCAGTCGGCTGCCGGATCTGGCCGCGCCGCAGTCGCCGGAGGCCCTGCTCGGGGGGGCAGAGGCGGAGCTGCGGCTCGTGTGTCACGCCGGGGCCGGCGCTGTGCCGATCCGACAGGCGGCGGCCGAGGCGGCGCCGGTCGCGTCGGCGCTCGCGCTCGTGGGGCCGGAGGGGGGCTTTTCGGCGTCGGAGGTCGAGGACGCGGCCGAGGCCGAATGTGTGTCCGTGTCGCTCGGGGCCCGTCGGCTGCGGGCCGAGACGGCGGCCCTCGCAGTGCTGCACTCTGTCGTGGGAGCACCCCCGAACGACGTGGACGGGGCGCCGGGGGGGCACGGGCAAAACGGATGAAAACCGAGACGACGCGGAGCGCGGCCCCCACGGATTCGTAGCCCGTACGGGCATGGGGCCTGATCATGAGGCCTGCAGAACGTGATGCGCGCAGAAGCAAATAAGTCATGCACCATTCTTCACGCATCACCTGTCCCGCATCACCTGTCCCGCATCACTCCCCCCGCTTCAGCGCCCACACCCCCAGCCCCCACACGCCGCACGTCCAATGGCCGACCTTACCGAAACGTCCCTCTCTTCCGAGCAACTCGTCGACGGGGTCCTGTTGAAGGCGTTTCGCGACGAGGTGCGTCTGTCCAACGGCCAGACGTCGGTCCGCGAGTGGATCGATCACCCGGGTGCGTCGGCCATCGTCCCGGTGTTCGAGGATGGACGGACGCTGTTGGTGCGCCAGTTCCGCTACCCGCCCCGGCGTGCCTTCCTGGAGGTGCCGGCCGGCAAGATTGACGAGCCGGGGGAGGCCCCTGTGGACGTGGCGGCGCGAGAACTGGAGGAGGAGACGGGGTGGCGGGCCGGTCGGTTCGAGCACGTGGGGACGGCCTACCCGTGCATCGGCTACAGCAACGAGCAGATCCACGTGTTCACCGCGCACGACCTGGACCGTGGGACGCAGGCCCTCGCGGATGGGGAGTTTGTAGAGGTCGTCGAGATGGGCGTCGAGACGGCACTTGCGCGGGCCCGCCAGGGGGACCTCCAAGACATGAAGACGGTTACCGCGCTCGTCTACGCCGCGGCGCACCTGAACGAATCATCCGCGGCCCCGTAGCGTACGTCGCCGTTGAGGCACGCAAGCATTTCCGCCATCAATTTCTTTCTGACAAAGCGGACGGGTCAACATGTTTTCATTCATGGTCGTCCTCATCGCCCTCATTGCGGCCGTTCTCATCCTGGTGATCCTCATGCAGAGCGGCCAGGGGCAGGGCCTCTCGGGCATCGCCTCCGGCGGGGCCACCCGCCAGGTGCTCGGCACCCGACAGGCCCCCGACATGCTTGAGAAGGCGACGTGGACCCTCGCGGCGGTGTTTATTTCCCTGTGCGTCATCACCAACTTCTTTATCGACACCGGCGAACAGGAAAGCGTCATCCAGCAGCGAGCCCAGGACACCCCGTCTCAGCAGGGACAGACGCCCCCGAGCCAGGGAGGCGGCGCCGCACCGCTTCCTGGTCAGGGCGGCGGTCCGGGGGACGGAAGCGGCCAGAGTGGGGGCGGTGGGAACTAGCCCTCGGGCATTCGGCGGCGGCCGGTAGAGCCGGACGACGTCGGAACACGTGGACGGCGCGGCGAGGTGTCCTTCGGGTATCTCGCCCTTTCTCTTCGGAACGGGGACACATAAAAAGCGGCAGCCCCGACTCGGGACTGCCGCTCGTGTTCGGGCGGATCGTGCAAATCTATAAGCCGAATTTGGTCTGCTCGCCCCGGCTTCGCGCCGGACGACGAGGAGGTCATCATCTATCTGGGACGACCGTCGCCGGTCGCCTCGAGCGGCCTACCTGCACCGATGAGGCGGGCAGCCTTCTGCCCCGGTGGTCACCGGGGCCGGTGCCGCTTGGCCTTGCACCCCGTAGGGTTTGCCGGGCCGCTCCGGTCGCCCGGAACGCCGGTGCGCTCTTACCGCACCCTTGCACCCCTTACCCCGACGGCCGCCGGGGCGGGACTGCTCTCTGTTGCACGGGCCGTCGCGCCAGTGGCGACTGGCACGCCTTCCCGTTAGGAAGTACGGGGCCCTGTGGTGTTCGGACTTTCCTCACCGCCGTCCCGACCACACACGGACGGGATGTGACGGAGCGATGACCCGATTCGCACGTCCCCCGTATGTACCGTGTCGGCCGGAAGAAGGTCCTACGTATCCCTCTCTCCCCTCACGATGCGGCCCATGCAAAAAAGCGCAGCGGCCCCGGCGGGCGGCTGCGCTTCTAGAGGTCGAGGGTGTCCTTCATCTCGTCGACCGTCTCGTTGTAGAGGTCCTGGTCGACGATGATGCGTCCGGTGTGTTCGCAGGCGACGACGGTCTTTCGCTTCCGGATCTCGACCTGTCGCTGCGGCGGGACGGCAAAGCCGGCGGCGGCGCCTCGCTTGAGCGGCACGACGGCCCGGCCGTCGCGGAGGCGATCGCGGAGCTTCGAGTAGGCCTTGAGGTAGCGGCTGTCCACCTTCTCGGACGCCTCGTCACGGAGCTCCTCGAGGGTTTTCTCCTCGTCCTCCGTATCGTCGACCACCTCTTCGAGCTCGTCCTGCTTCTCGTCGAGCACCTTCTCGAGCTCGTCGAGGCGTTCCTGCGTCTCCTCGATGGCCCCCTCGTTCGATTCGATGGTCTCCTCGGCCTCCTCGATGGTCTCTTCGGCCTCGGCGATGCGCTCCTCCTGGCTTTCAATTTCTTTCGTGAGCGCGTCGAACTCGCGGTTGTTGCGGACTTCGAGTTGCTGCTCCTCGTACTTGTCAATGAGGCCCTCAGCCTCCTTGATGTCGAGCTCGGCCTGCCGCTTGGCCACCTTCTGCTCCTGAACCTCCTCCTCGTAGTTGTCGAGGCGCGTTTCGAGGCCCGCCTTCTCGTCCTCCAGGTCGCGAATCTCGGCGGGGAGGTCGCCGCGGAGCTTTTGGATTTGGTCAATCCGGTTGTCAATATGTTGGAGCCGGACCAGGGCACGGAGCTGATCTTCCACATCCGTCTTTTTCTTTCGAGCAGTCGGCATAGACTAGCTGTTTTTGATCATTTGAGCGCGGATGAACACCATCCAACATGTACATTCACACTGGGCGGAGGTTCGTACCTCCATATGGGACTTCTTCCATTTCATGCAAAAACACCAGGGACGGTTGCCAAACGGCCATGAAACGGGCGGCGGGAGGGGGCACACTGGCGTTCCCGAGTATTTCGTGTTGCGTGCCTCGTATTGCGTACTTCGTACTGCGGGAGGGATGGGCAGCTTCGGATGGGAAAGGGCATTCATGCAATACGCATCACGCAATGCGGCCACTTCTGTGACGGCACGTGCCGCCAACGCTGGCGGTGATGCTTAAGAAGACACGGTTCCTGCATTCCCTTCGGGCACGAACGTGCGCACGGGACTGGTGGTGGTGTCGGTCCGGTGCCAGTCGACCTGCGGAAACGCCTTCCGAAGCCGGTCGCGGAGCAGGGCCTCGGTGAGGGCCTCGGTCTCGTAGTGGCCGGGGTCGACGAGGGCCATCTGGGGCGTGCCGTCGCGGCCGAGCGTCTCGAAGAACTCGTGGTACTTGACGTCCGCGGTGACGTAGGCGTCGGCCCCGGCGCCCCGGGCCGTGCCGATGAAGTCGCTCCCGGCGCCGCCACAGACGGCCACGCGCTCCACGGTCGCGTCGGGAGCGCCCGCGTAGCGCAGGCTTTCGGCGTCGAGGCGCGTCGCCACGCGGTTGAGAAATGCCGACAGTGGCATTGGGGCCTCCAGGTGGCCCAGGGCGCCAAGCCCGGCCCGCGAGTTCTTTTGCTTGACCGGGTAGAGGTCGTGGGCCACTTCCTCGTACGGGTGGGCCTCCTGCAGGGCGGCCATCACGGACCTCAAGTTCCAGCGGGCGACCTCCACCTCCAGCTTGCGCTCCGGGGCCGACTCCACGTCGCCCCCCGCGGTGCCGATGTGCGGATCGGCGCCGGCCCCGGGCTTGAAGAAGCCGGTGCCCGCCGTCGCGAACGCGCAGGCCTCGTAGTCGCCGATCCGGCCGGCGCCCGCATCGGCGAGGGCCCGCCGCACCTCGTCGAACGCGTCCTCCGGCACGAAGACGACCAGCTTATACAGCGTGTCCTCGAACCCGTCGAGGAAGCCCACGTCGGTGAGGCCCAGGCGCTCGGCCAGCGCAAACGAGACGCCCTCCGGCGCGGCGTCGAGGTTCGTGTGGCTGCTGTAGAGCGCGATGCCCGCCTCGGCAAACCGGAGGGCCAGGTTGGACACGTACCCGTCGGCCGTCACGCCGTCGAGCGGCCGGAAGAGGAGGGGGTGGTGGGTCACGACGAGCTCCGCGTCGTGTGCCTTCGCCTCCGCCAGCACCTGGGGCGTCGCGTCGAGGGCCAGCACGGCGGACGTGACGGATCGAGACGCATCGCCCACCTGCAGGCCGACGTTGTCGTAGTCCTGCGCCGAGCCGGGCGGGGCCCAGTCTTCGAGGGCGGTGGTGATGTCATCGATGGCGGGTGCGTCGGGCATGGGCGAGGGGAAAAGTGTTTCGGAGTGAAGGGCGGTGCGGTTGCCGCTAGGGCTGGATGGGGGAGGCAGGCTCGGTGTGGGAGGCCGCCTCCGACATGTCCGATACGGCGACCCCGAACGACGTGCCCACATCCAGCCCCGAGGCAATGAGCGGATCGTCCAGGGGCACGGTGCGGGTCTTGCCGGCGATCTCGTCGAGTGGGACCTGCGTGAATGTGTCGTTCTGGACGGCAACCATGACGCCCGTGGTTCCCTCCGCGACCAGGGCGGCTGCGCGGGTGCCGAGGGTCGTGGCGAGGGTGCGGTCGTACGCCGTGGGGGACCCGCCCCGCTGCATGTGGCCCAGGACGGTGGTCCGGATGCTGGTGTCGAGGTGCTCCCGGAGCTGGTCGGCGAGGACGCGGCTGATGCCGCCGAGGCGGATGGAGTCGGTGTACTCGTCGCCCCGCTCCTGGACCACGTAGTCGCCCTCCTTACGCCGGGCCCCCTCCGCCACCGCCACGATCGTGAAGCGCTGCCCACTCCGCTCCCGGTCGCGGCACACGTCGGCAACCGTCCCCACCTCGTACTCAATTTCGGGCAGAAGAATCACGTCGGTGCCACTGGCGACCCCCGCGTGGAGCGCAATCCAGCCCGAGTACCGGCCCATCGTCTCGACGATCATCACCCGGTGGTGGCTCTGTGCCGTCGTGTGGATGCGGTCGATCGCGTCGGTCGCGGTGCTGACGGCCGTGTCGAAGCCGACCGTCCGGTCGGTGCCCACCAGGTCGTTGTCGATGGTCTTGGGCACGCCCACGATGTCGACGCCGAGGTCGGTGAGGCGGTGGGCGATGGACATGGTGCCGTCGCCGCCAATCGCCACGAGGGCGTCCAGGTCGAGGGTGCGGTAGGTCTTCATCACCTGGGCCGACACGTCGGCGCCGCCCCGGGGAAGGTAGTTGAAGGGGTCGGCCTTGTTGCTGGCCCCGAGGATGGTGCCGCCCCGGGTGAGGATGCCGCTCACATCGCGGTAGTGGAGGGGCTCGACGTTGCGGTCAACGACGCCGCGAAATCCGTCCAGGAAGCCGAGCACCTCCGCATCGTGCTGGAGGGTGAGGCTCTTGGTTACGGCACGGAGCGCAGCGTTGATGCCGGGGCAGTCGCCCCCCCCGGTCAGGACGCCGACGCGGAGAGAGTCACTGGGCATGGAACGGCGCGGGGATTGGCGAGCAGAACCGAAGCGGGCGCGGGGCCACGATCCCGATTTTGGTCAGTGGTCTTATGAGTGGGGGCCCGAAAGTGTGCAGGGGGAATGCGAAAAAAGGGTCCGTTCGGACGAACGCAAGCGCTTTCGCCCCCGCGATGGCGTCTGGAAGGGGGCTGGACGCGGGTTCCCCCGTTGCGCCCCCCCGAAAAACTCCGCCTCCGCCAGCGCGTTGGGAACGGCCCAAATGGTTTCGAACGACTCACTAACGTGCTTCCAAATCAACCCGTCCCATGAAGGTTCAGCAATCGCAAAACGTCCTCGGCGGGGTTCTTCGCGCGTGTTCGATGGATCCCGAGACCGGATTTTACCGGGATGGCCACTGCCGAACCGGGCCGCGCGACACGGGCAGCCACGTGGTGTGTGCCGAGATGACGGAGGCGTTCCTGGAGTACACGAAGCGCCAGGGCAACGACCTGATGACGCCGCGCCCAGAGATGGACTTTCCGGGGCTGGAGCCTGGCGACCGGTGGTGCCTCTGTGCGGCGCGGTGGCGGGAGGCGATGGAGGCCGGCGTGGCCCCGCCCGTCGTCCTGGCGGCCACCAGCGAGGCGGCGCTCAAGGCTGTGGACCTGGAGGTGCTGAAGGCCCACGCCGTCGATGCGCCGTCGTCGGACGATGCGTCTCCGGACGCGTGAGCGCGAGACGCCGGGCCAGTCGGCGTGCGTCAGGTGCGAAGGGCAGGCAGCGAGGCATCGGCCGGGACGAAGGAGAGGGCGAGGCCGTTGTTGCAGTAGCGGAGGCCAGTGGGGTCCGGGCCATCCTCGAAGACGTGGCCCTGGTGGCCGCCGCAGCGAGCGCAGTGGTATTCGGTGCGGGTGTAGCCCAGCTTTGTGTCCTTCTTCGTGTCCACCTGGCCGTCGAGCGGAGCCCAGAAGCTTGGCCAGCCCGTTCCGCTCTCGTACTTGGTCTTCGACGAAAACAGCGGCAGGCGGCAGGCCGCGCAGATGTAGGTCCCGGTCCGGGTTTCGTTGAGCAATGGGCTTGACCTGCGCGGCTCGGTGCCCTCTTCGAAAAGAATCTGGTACTCGCTTTTCGTCAAGAGGCGTCGCCACTCCTCCTCAGACTTGTCCAGCGGGGGGAAATCCTCGGGGAGGGTGTGTACGCCGAGCGTGTCGGGGGCCGAAGTGGAGGCCGGGGTCGACCGGCTCGGGGTGCACGCGGTCAGCGCCAAGGGCGCCACGGCGGCCCACCCCAGATGCTTGAGAAAGGTTTTGCGGTCCATGGAGGCGTGGGGGATGAGTGCAACGGCGGTGTGGAGGGTATGGGGGACTGGGGGCCAAAATGTTTCGGTATGCCCCTGCTTCCACGAAAATGCGCTGAATGACACGGAAACGGGAGGCGTAGGTTGATCCACGAGCGTGAAAGGACGTAACGATTATTGCTCATTTCCGGGAATCCCGTCCATCATGCGTTCAGGATTGCGCACATTCCGGCTTCCTCGGTGGGGGCGGATTCTGTCCGCCCTGGTCGTCGGGGCGTTGCTGATGCAGGGACCCGTTCAGGGCCTCCTGCAGGCGGCCCACGAAGCACTGGGCACCCACCGGTGTGCGCATGCCCAGCACGACATGTGTCCGCGCAATCCCGACGGGCCGTGCACCTGCGCCCATACCGATTCCGACACCAGCCCCGAGGGCCCGATCATGCAGGCGTGCCATAGCGGATCGGAGGTTCTGGGGCCCACGCCGGTGCCCCGGTGGCAGTCCCCGAGTGCTCCGGCTGCCGTTCCAAGCCCGCTCACATCCGAAACGACACTTCTGGCCCTGTCGCCGTCCCCACCGCCGGAGCGCCTTGGCGACGACATCTTTCGTCCTCCCCGAACGACGCCCCTGTACGCCTGAGTTGACCGGCGGGCGTGCCCCCGTATTTCTGTCGTTCGGATGCCCGCACGGATGAGGTCGTCCGTGCATTCCCACAACCTTGGAGGACTTCTATGGATCGCTACGTCGTTTTTGCATGCATCTTTTTCATTGCGTTCGCTTTCATTCCGCCCGCCGCGGCCCAGCCGTCGGGGACCGTGACCGGTCGCGTTACCAATGGGGAGACGGGTCGCCCCTTGCCCAGCGTCAATGTAATCGTCGAGAGCACCGATGACGGTGCCCAGCCGCGCGGCACGAGTACCGGGCCACAGGGGCGCTTTACCGTCGACGGACTCGCCCCTGGCATGTACGTCATCCGGGCGCGCTTCGTCGGCTTTGCGTCCCGCTCGCGTGAGGTGGCGGTGGCCGCCGCCGAATCCGCCCGGGTCCGGTTTGCACTTGCTCCACGGACCGTCGGCCTCGACGCCGTTGAGGTAACGGCCGCGCCCACCGTTTCCGAGACCGCCGAGCAACTCCGGGAGGCTGACATTCAGGAGGCCAATCCGCGGGACGGCGGTGAGCTTCTGCGCACGATGTCGGGGGTGAGTGCGGTGCGACGGGGCCCGGTCGGCCTCGATCCAGTTGTGCGGGGGCTGCGCTCCGGGCAGGTGGGCGTCTACGTAGACGGAATGCGCACCTTCCCGGCCGGCCCGGCGCGCATGGACTCGCCGCTGAGCCACACCGGCCCCTCGACCATGCAGAGCATCGAGGTTGCCAAGGGCCCGTACGCGCTCACCTGGGGGGGCGGCCAGCTTAGCGCCATTCGCGTCGAGACCAATGACCTCTTCAACGTGGCCCGTGGCGAGCGTCTGAGCGGACAGCTACAGACCGGCTACGACAGCAACTTCGGCTCCTACGACGTGACGGGCACGGTCAGCGGGCGAAGCGACGCGTTCGCCTACCGGGTTGATGGGGCCTACAGAACGGGCAACGACTACGAGACCGGCGACGGCACGTCGGTGCCCGCAGACTTTCTGAACCGCGAGCTCCGTGCGAAGGTCGGCTACAAACTTGGGAACAATCAGCGCCTGACCGCCGGAGGCGGATACCAGCGACAGGATGACGTCGACTACCCCGGCCGCCTGCTCAACGCCCAGTTTTTCAAAACCGGCCGCGCGCGTCTCGGGTACGAGTACGCCTCAGGCACCGGCCTGGTGCGTTCGGTGGAGGCAAAGGCGTATGGCTACCAGACCCTGCACACGATGAACAACGAGGGGAAGGTGACCTACGCCTCGGAGAATTTTCCGGGGCCCCCGCTGCGCGTCGCCGTCAATTCCGACATCACGACGCTCGGCGGACGCGTGGTGACGCAGCTGGCGCCCTCCCAGGACCTGCGGCTCAAGGTGGGCGCTGACGGCTATCGTGCCCACCGCGATGCCGAGCGTCCCTTCCAGGTCGTCAAGAACGGCGAGCCGACGACGCCGGGCTTCTACGAGAGCAAGCAAATCTGGCCCGGGGTTGTCACCGCCGATGCGGGCGTCTTTGCGCAGGCCACGCGCCTGCTCGGGCCCGTTGAGGCCACGGGCGCCGTCCGCGCGGACATGGTCTGGGCCGGGGCTGACGAGGAGCAGGTGACCGACGTGTATCTCGACATTGCCAAGCCGGGCGACGGGGCGCTGGATGCGGATGCGCTCGACCGACGGGAGTTCAACGTGAGCGGTGCACTGATGCTCACGGCGCCGCTCTCACAGGCCTGGACGCTTTCGGCCGGGGGCGGGACGGCGGTGCGCTCCGCCGGTGCCCTGGAGCGCTACGCGGACCGCTTCCCGTCGAACAAGGCACAAACGAGTGCCGAGTTCATCGGCACCCCGCGCCTGGACCCCGAGCGGTCCTGGCAGGCCGATCTCGAACTGGAAGCCCGCTACGACCGCGTCTCGTTCGCGGTGGGCGGCTTTGCGCGGCGGATCTCCAACTACATCACCCTCCAGGATGCGCCGGACGTGGAGCCCATGCTGCCACTGCCCATCTTCGCGGAAGGGCCGTTCCGCTACGCCAACGGCACGGCGACCTTCTACGGCGGCGAGATGTCGGCGTCGGTGGCGGTGCTCCGATCGCTTACCGCGAGCGTGAGCGGGAGCTACCTCTGGGGGAAAAACCTAGAGACCGATCAGCCGGCGTTGGGCGTTGCGCCCCTGACCGGAGACATCGGGGTTCGCTACGAACCGCCCCAGGGCCGCTTCTACATAGAGGGCACACTGGGGGGCGTGACGGAGCAAGACCGTGTGGCGTCGATACTTGGCGAGACCCCCACCGAGGGATACGTCACCCTTGACCTCCGGGGCGGCCTTGCGGTGGGACGCGGCATTTCCGTCGAGGGGGGCGTAACCAATCTTACCGATGCCGACTACGTCAATCACCTGAACGCAAAGAATCCATACTCCGGAACGCCCATTCCGGAAACAGGCCGCATCTTCTTTGCGGGGGTTAACTATGCCTTCTGACTGCGGAACACTGATCTGGGGAGGGGCCCTGTGCCTCAAGCGGCGGTGTGGCAGTCAGGGGGCGGGGCGAATCGAGAGCAGTGCGTCCTCAGTGGCAGGCCGGCCTCTGGCCTGCGGGCGATTGCCGGCCCGCAGCCGTCCTGCCTGCCGGCAACGGCGCACTGGTGCCCGCCAGATCCCTACTCCAGACGACTGTCCCGGATCGCGATCGCGGGCCTGGGCCCCCTGTCCCACGACGGAGGCACCGACACCGCCTTCGGACTCGCGGGTGCGTTCGTGCCTCCCAGGTTGGCACCGTCTGAGGCGCCGGAACCGAGCGCCCACCGCCGAGGGCACGTCCTGCGAGACGAGACCGGCGGCGGCTTCTGGGAGCAGGGCACAGTGGCCCGGGCGCCCAACGTCTGGCGTGCAATTTGCTGAAGACGTTAATCCCGGGCGGAGGCAGCCCGCCGGGCCTGGGCCGCGTCCCGATAGGCGTCCCGATAGGCGTCCCGATAGGACGGACGTCGGCCTGCTTAGAACGTCGGACGCGACCGACGAACGTAACGTTGCGGTGCGTGTATGATATGTGTACGACACATGGCACCGCAATCCGTTTGGGCATTCCTGGGGGGAGCGAACAACCCGCGAGAAGAATTCCGCGTCATTGGGGCGTCCGGGCATCAACGAAAAGGGTCCGCGCCGAGAACGACCGGAAGGGTTTTTCTCCACAGGGACGGCGTAGCCCCGGCCCCCTCCCGCCAGCGCACGGGCCCGACGTGGAGAGAGCCGTGATTCAACGAGTCCGCGTTGTTTCTGCAATCACCCGCCCGTCTTCAGGACAGAGAGTGGCGTGAATACGTATTAAATTAGTCACATCTTCTGATCGCACCCCCTGGAGATAAGTACAGTACGTCCCACCGAGTGACCACCCGTCAAGAACGTTAAGGTTCAGCATAGATCTGGTAGGATCTGGTGGAAAGCCACCGGGGGGCTTGGCTTGTTGATCGTTACATCGTATATTTCTCTTGTCTGGACGGGAGAACAGCGGTGCCCGATTGCTCACTGTCGAATGATGCGCTAGTATGCCGCAATTCTTTCCCAAGAAGGCCAATGCGCTGCCCGTTCTTTCCCTAGGGGCTTCGGTCCTCGGGGGCGTTCTCCTGGTGTTTTTGGTTTGGTACTACTTCTCGCCCGAGTTCAAGGTGGTGGGCTACCAACCGGAGCAGCCCGTGCCGTACAGCCACGAGACCCACGTTGAGAAGCTGGGGATGGACTGTCAGTACTGCCACACCAACGTGGCCAACTCCAAGCACGCCAACGTGCCCTCCACGCAGACCTGCATGACGTGCCACAGCCAGGTGAAAACCAACTCCCCCAAGCTGCTGCCGGTGCGTGAGAGCTGGGCGAACAACGAACCCATTGAGTGGACGAAGGTGCACCACCTGCCAGACTACGCCCACTTCAGCCACGCGTCGCACGTCAACAAGGGGGTCGGGTGCGAGACGTGTCACGGCCGGATCGACCAGATGGGCGCGGACGGCGTGTACCAGGCCGAACCCCTGTCGATGGGGTGGTGTCTGGATTGCCACCGGCAGCCGGAGAAGTACCTCCGGCCCAACGATCAGATCACGACGATGGGGTACACCCAGCCGGCCAACTTCGTCGAGCGCAACCTGGAGCGCATCGAAGAGGAGGGCATCCAGCCGCCCTCCAACTGCTCGGCCTGCCACTATTAGTTGTTTCGGGGTGAGCGTGTTGCGTTCAGTGTTCTGTAGCGAGACTTCTGCAACGCACGATACTCAACGCCCAACGCTCAACGCCAGACCCTCAACCCGCCACGTCACAGCGCAGTATGATCGAACTAGACGTCATAGATTCGGAAACGGCCGCCCGCGACGACGAATCGGGGGCGCGTGATGGGTCGTCGGAGCCGACCTTTTGGCGCCACTGGTCCGAGTCGGACGCCGACGAGGACGGCGACGACCTCACGGAATTCGTGCCGGGAGACAGCGAGCCCCCGAGCGGGGCGTCGCGGCGACAGTTTCTGCAGCTGATGGGGGCGGCCATGGCCATGGCGGGGCTGGCCGGCTGCCGGCGGCCGGAGGAGAAAATTCTGCCGTATGCCCGCGAGCCGGAAACGGTGACGCCCGGCATTGAGGACCACTACGCCACGAGCATGCCGTTTCGGGGGGTGCTGCGCCCGGTCGTGGCCCAGAGCAACGAAGGGCGCCCGACCAAAATCAAGGGCAACAGTGACCATCCGTCGGGACAGAGTGGCACCAGCCCGTACGAGCAGGCCTCGGTGCTCAACCTATACGACCCCGATCGCTCCCGGTCCGTCCGCCAGGAGGGGCGCACCGCCTCCTGGAGCGACTTCGTCTCGTTTTGCCGCCAGCTGGGCAACGAGGCCGACCAGCGCCAAGTGGCGGTTCTGGCGGAGAAGACCTCGTCCCCGACCGTACAGGCGATGCGCCAGCGCATGGCGGATCGCTTTCCGAACCTGCAGTGGGTGCCGTACGCCCCGACGGGGACCGACCCGCGGCGGCTCGGCACGCAGCAGGCCTTCGGGCGCCCCCTTCGGCCGCGCTTCGAGCTTGGGGAGGCGGAGGTCATCGTAAGCCTCGACGCCAACTTCCTCGACGGGCGCACCCACGACTTTGGGTACCACACGCAGGGGTTTGCGGAGGGGCGGCGCCTAGACGACGCGGAGGACACCATGAGCCGGCTCTACACGGTGGAGAGCCGTTATTCCACCACGGGCGGCAGCTCGGACCACCGGCTCGCGATGCGGGCCGGGCGCATTCCCGCCCTCGCGGCCGCCCTCGCGGCGGAGCTGGGGGTGGGGGAGGCGCCGGACGTCTCGTGGAGCGAGCGGGAGCGCCTGCACGTTCGGGAGATGGCCCGGGACCTGCGAGCGGCGGGCGAGCACGGCGTGGTAATGGCGGGGGAGGCACAGCCGCCCGAGGTGCACGCCCTCGCCATGGCGGTCAACCAGCGACTCGGGGGGCTCGGCACCACCGTCACGCTCTTCGATCCCGGAGACGACGAGATCCAGCCGCAGGACGAGGCCCTGGCCGACCTGACCGCGTCGATGCGGGCGGGCGAGGTGGACACCTTGTTCATGCTGGGCGTGAACCCCGTTTACGACGCCCCGTCTGAGCTGGGCTTTGAGGAGGCGCTCTCGAACGTACGCGACACGGTCCACCTGGGGCGCCTCCGGAACGAAACGGCCCAGGCGGCCCGCTGGCACCTGCCCCGCACCCACTACCTCGAACAGTGGGGCGACGGCCGGGCCTACGACGGCACGAAGTCGATCGTCCAGCCGCTCATCCGGCCGCTCTACGACGACGCGCACTCGCTCATCGAGGTGCTCAACCTGGCGGCGACGGGCGTGGACGCCAGCGGCCACGACCTGGTCCGCGAGCAGTGGCGGGCCCAGCTTCCGGCCCCCTTCCAGGAGCGGTGGCGCAAGGCGTTGCACGACGGATACCTCGAAGGATCCGGGTACGAGACGGCGTCGGTGGGCACGGCGACCGTGCCGTCGATTGACGCCCCGGCGTCCGACCCGGACGAGATTGAGGTCGTCTTCCGCACGGATTCGAAGCTGCTGGCGGGGCGATTCTCCAACAACCCGTGGATGCAGGAGCTGCCGGATCCGATCTCGAAAATTGTGTGGGACAACGTTGCCGTCATGAGCCGGGCGACGGCGGACGAGCTGGGGGTGGAGGTCCAGCGCCGCGAGGGCAGCTTCTACGCCGACCGGGTGGAGTTGACCCTCGACGGCCAGTCCGTCGAGCTGCCCGTGTGGGTGCAGCCGGGCTACCCGGACGGCTCCATCGGGGTGTCGATGGGCTACGGGCGCACCATCGCCTCGACCCGCGAGTCGGAGAGCACGCCGTTCTGGGACACCAGCGATCAAACCAACATCTACAACGGCAGCCCCATCGCAGGGGGGGTCGACTCGTCCGGGGAGCCGGTGGACGTGGTGGGGGGCAACGTGGCGCCGATGCGCCCGAACGGGGGGCGGGTCGCCACCGGGGCCAACGTTACGCAGGTCGGCAGTGGGTACCTCCTCGCCACGACCCAGGAGGAGGGAAGCATGCAGGGGCGTCCGATTGTGCGCTGGGCAACCCTGGACGAGTTTAAAGAGAACCCGGAGTTTGTCAACGAGTCGCAACCGCCCGTGCCGGACCTGGGTCACGGGGGCGACGGCCACGGAGACGGCGGCCATGGCGATGAGGGCGGCCACGGCGGCGGGGACGGGCACAGTGGCGACGGGGCGGCCGGTACCGTGTCGGGGCAAGGCCTGGAGGCGGGGCCGGGCGCCGACGCTCACGGGGCGGACGAGATGCCCGAACAGGCCGCTCATGGGGGCGACGGCGCCGGTCAGCACGGCGGCGCCGGCGCCGACGAGCCGGGCCCTGTGGAGAAGCAGCAGGAGTACCCCATGGCCTGGGAGGAAAACCATCCGAAGGACCAGGCGGCCTTCAAAAACAACCCCTACTACCAGAACCAGTGGGGCATGACCGTGGACCTCAACACGTGCACGGGCTGCAACGCCTGTGTGGTGGCCTGCACGAGCGAGAACAACGTGCAGGTGGTGGGGAAGGACGAGGTGAGCAAGGGGCGGCACATGTACTGGATTCGGAACGACCGGTACTACGTGAGCGAGGAGGAGGGGGGCGACAACCCCGAGATGCTCACGCAGCCGGTGATGTGCCAGCACTGCGAAAACGCGCCGTGTGAGTCGGTGTGTCCGGTGGCGGCGACGGTGCACTCGCCGGACGGCACGAACCAGATGGTCTACAACCGCTGCATCGGGACGCGCTACTGCCAGAACAACTGCCCGTACAAGGTCCGCCGCTTCAACTTTTACGACTGGACCAAGACGCTGCCGACGGAGGTGCAGATGGCGCAGAACCCCGACGTCACCGTGCGCAACCGGGGCGTCATGGAGAAGTGCACGTGGTGCGTCCAGCGGATCCGGAAGCACCAGCAGCAGGCCGACAACGAGGATCGCGACCTACGGCCCAACGAGGTCGAGACGGCCTGCCAGGAGGCATGCCCCACCGACGCCATCACGTTTGGGGACCTCAACAATCCCGAGAGCGACGTGGTGGAGGAGAAGAAGAACCCGCGCCGGTACGAGCTGCTGTCCTACCTGAACACGAAGCCCCGCCTCTCCTACCTCGGCCGTGTGCGCAACACGAATTCCCGCCTGGAGGAGGCCCTCTCGGAGACCGAGGCGGAAGAGGAGGCGCCCGTTGAGGCCTAGCCTCGGGGCCGCCCCCTGCACGAACTCGTCGAATTGATCTGAGCCATTCGTGGAGTCATCCAAGAAGCTTCCAACGGACCCGTCCGAGTCGCCCCCGTCGCCCGCAGGGGATGGTGCGGCCGACCCGGAGCGTCTCGTCAAGGGCAACCTGTCGTTTCACGACATCACCGAGATGGTGTCGCGGCACGCGGAGAAGAAGGCGCCGCTGGCGTGGTACGTGGCCTTTGCCGTGTCGCTGTCCGGGGCGCTTCTGCTGATTGGGCTGCTCGCCTACGTGGTGTGGAACGGCATCGGGGTGTGGGGCAACAACCAGCCCGTCGGGTGGGGCTGGCCGATTGTCAACTTCGTGTTCTGGGTCGGGATCGGCCACGCCGGGACGCTGATTTCCGCCATTCTCTACCTCTTCCGGCAGCACTGGCGGACGGCGATCAACCGGGCCGCGGAGGCGATGACGATCTTCGCGGTGATCTGTGCCCTCATCTGGCCGACCTTCCACGTCGGGCGCGTCTGGGCCATCTACTGGACGCTCCCGATTCCGAACCAGATGGCCATGTGGCCGCAGTTTAAGAGCCCGCTGCTGTGGGACGTGTTCGCGGTGTCGAGCTACTTCATCGTGTCGACCCTCTTCTGGTACGTGGGGCTCGTTCCGGATCTCGCCACGCTCCGCGACCGCGCCAAGAACTTCTGGCGGCAGCGCATTCTCGCCTTCTTTTCGCTGGGGTGGACGGGCTCGAACCGCCACTGGCGCAACTACGAAAAGGCATACCTGCTGCTCGCAGGCCTCGCCACGCCGCTCGTGCTGTCGGTCCACTCGGTCGTGTCGTTCGACTTTGCGGTGTCGGTCATCCCGGGGTGGCACACGACGATCTTCCCGCCCTACTTCGTGGCCGGGGCCATCTTCTCCGGCTTCGCCATGGTGGTTACGCTCATGGTGATTACCCGAGAGATCTACGGCCTGAAGAACCTGATTACGATCGACCACCTGGAGAAGATGAACATCATCATCCTGGTGACCGGGTCGATCGTGGGCTTTGCCTACATCACGGAGTTCTTCATGGCCTGGTACTCGGGGGTCGAGTACGAGCAGTACGCCTTCATCAACCGCGCCTTCGGGCCGTACGCCTGGGCGTACTGGATCATGATGACCTGTAATCTGGTCACGCCGCAGCTCTTCTGGTCGAAGCGGCTTCGGCGCTCCATCCCGGTCATGTTTGCCCTGTCGATCGTGGTGAACATCGGGATGTGGTTCGAGCGGTTCGTGATTACGATCACGTCGCTCCACCGCGACTTCCTGCCGAGCTCGTGGGGCTACTTCACGGCCACGTGGGTCGACATCGGTACGTTCGTGGGGTCGTTCGGGCTCTTCTTTACCCTCTTCCTGCTCTTCCTTCGGTTCGTGCCGATGGTGGCGATGGCGGAGGTGAAGGGGGTAATGCCGGAGGCCGATCCGCACCACTACGACCACGGGGGCAACGGGCACGCCGAGGGCGACGGCGAGCCCTACATCAAGCCGGCGGAGCCGGCCCTGGCCGAGGCGTACCGCAACGACGGGGCCGACGCCTCCGGGTAGACGAGGCGGCCTCGCCGTCATCACTCATCGCTGTTTTCCATTGAGCACCGCGCGACACCATGTCCACGCTGATCCAAGACCTGAAGGCCCAGGCAGGGATCTTCGAGAGCGACGCCGACCAGGTCCACGGCCTGCTCGCCGAGTTCCCGGATCCGGGCGCGCTGCTGCACGCCGCCGAGGCGGTCCGGGAGGAAGGCTACCGCCACTTCGACACGCACAGCCCGTTTCCGATTCACGGAATGGACGAGGCGATGGGGCTGGGCAACGCGTCCGCCGTCGGTGTGCTCACGTTTTTTGGCGGGATTACGGGGTGCGTGGTTGCGTATCTCCTGCAGTGGTGGACGGCCGCGGTGGACTACCCGCTCAACATCAGCGGCAAGCCGTTCTTTGCCGTGGAGCCCTCGGTGCCCATCATGTTTGAGTTGACGATCCTGTTCGCGGCGTTCGGCGCCGTGGCGGGCATGTTTGCGCTGAACGGATTGCCACGGCCCTACAACCCCCTGTTCTACTCCGATCGCTTCAAGGGGGCGTCGGACGATCGGTTTTTTCTGCACATTGCGGCCAGCGACGATGAGTTCGACGTGAAGGACAGCGCCGCGATGCTCCAGCGGCTCGGGGCACACCACCTTGAGCTCGTCAAAGACGACGGGACGGTCGATGCGTGATGCCGCATCGATTGGTCCCGTCCGCATTCTCCCTCGATTTTCCTGCACGACCAATGCGACGCCTGTTCGTTACCGGCTTGATGCTCGTCGCCCTGCTCCTGGCGGGGTGCCGGGGCACCCAGTCGGACAATCCGCCCTTCCACATGAACCTGGACATGGACTTCCAGCCCAAGTTCGGGCCGCAGGAGGCGAATCCGTACTTTGAAGACGGCGCCGCCATGCGGGCGCCGGTCTCGGGCACGGTGCCGCGGGGCGAGCTCCGGGACAGCTCCGCCCTCTACCAGGGGCGGACGGCAGACGGCGATTACGTAGACCAGATTCCCATCGCGGTCAACCGGAAGGTCTTGGAGCGAGGCCGGGAGCGATACGAGATCCAGTGCTCAGTCTGCCACGGGAAAACCGGAGACGGGAATGGGGTCATCATGCGGGGCGACTACGGATACACCCCCGCCCCGAGCTACCATGTTGGCCGGCTCCGGGAGTCGCCGGACGGGTACCTCTACGACGTGATCGCGAACGGCGTGCGCAGCATGCCGGCCTACGGACAGAAGGTGTCCGTGATGGACCGCTGGGCCATCGTCGCGTACATTCGCGCCCTGCAGCGCAGCCAGAACGCCACGCCTGACGACCTGCCGCCGGGAGAGCGGGCCGAGCTGGGCGCGGCGCCCGAAGGCGGCGCGACGGCGCAGGCCGGCACGGAGTAGTCTCGTCTTCACCGTCTCTACGGCCCCCTCACTGCTGCGGACCTCTGAACCAACTTCTCGCAGGGCCCTTGCGGCTCCGAACCGACGTCTCAACGCCATGCCCGACTCCATCAATCGCAGTTCCTTTCTGAAGTGGCTGGTCGATCCGGTCCAGCCGACGAGCGACGTTGCGAAACGAGCCTACCGGTTCGTGGGGGACCGGCGCGCCTGGCTCGTGCCGATGGCGCTGGGGATCGCGCTCCTGACCATCAGCCTCCTGGGCCTCTGGGAGAGCCCGGACGACTTCTTTTTCGCCTACCTGGTGGGATGGTCGTTTCTTTTAACCATAGCCCTGGGGGGGCTTTTCTTCCTCGTGTTCAACCACCTCACGCGGGCGAACTGGAGCGTGGTCGTAAACCGCATCAATGAGGCCCTGGTGTGGGCGTTTCCGTTGCTGTTCCTGCTGGGGCTGCCGTTGCTGTTCGGGATGCACGACCTGTATCACTGGACGCACGCCGAGCTCTACGACCCGAGCAGTCCCCAATACGACGAGATCCTGGCGGGGAAGCGTGCGTACCTGAACACGCCGTTCTGGTCGGTCCGGATGGTGGTGTACTTTGCGGTGTGGACGGTGATCTCGTACCGCCTCTACACCCTCTCCCTCCGGCAGGACGTGGATGCGGACCCTGAGATTCCGGCGGCGCTGCGGAGCACCAGTGCCTGGGGGCTTCCCCTCCTGGCGGTGACCACCGCCTTCGCGAGCTACGACATCCTGATGTCCACCGACCCGCACTGGTTCTCGACCATCTTCGGGATCTACTTCTTCTCGGGGGGCATCCTGGGGGCCGTCGCCACGATCACCCTCGTATCGCTCCTGCTCCGACGAACCGGCGGGGTGCTGGAGGGGGTCATCACGCCGGAGCACGACCACGACCTGGGCAAGTACCTCTTCGGCTTCGTCGTCTTCTGGGCGTACATCGCGTTTAGCCAGTACATGCTGTACTGGTACGGGGGGATTCCGGAAGAGACGGTGTGGTTCCAACACCGGCTCCAGGGGGGGTGGGCCTGGCACAGCGCCGCCCTCGTGATCTTCCATTTCCTCCTCCCGTTCCTGATCCTCCTGCCACAGGCGACGAAACGGGCCGGGACGGTGATGGCCGTGCTGTCCGTGTGGCTGCTTGGCATGCACTGGTTTGATCTGCACTGGGTGGTGCTCCCGGTGCTTCGGGAGGGCGGGGGCTTTCACTGGCTCGACTTTACGTGTTGGTTGGGGTTGACGGGAATCTTTGCCGGGGGATTGATGTATCGCCTCGGCCGGCATCCCCTCGTGCCCCAGAACCATCCGTCCCTGCGGGACTCCCTCCAGTTCGAAAACATGTAGCGAACGCCCCGCGTCGGGGCTGGGGGAGGGCGGAACGAATGGGCTTTTCCGGTGATTTCACCCGGTGCGGTGACCCTCTCCCGACCCCCCTGCGTTCGTAAGTAGGCACTCTGGCACCAACCCTGCGCACGACACATGGCTTCCGACGACGGCCCCACGCCCTCACTGGTCACGCCCGTTGACACCGTCTCGGCGGACGGGAGTGCAGTGACGTTCGTCTGGTCCCCCGTCGAGGACGGCGACGCGTACCGCCTGCAGGTGGCCGAGACGGCGCGCTTCGACACGCCTGTCGTGGACGCCGAGGTGGGGACCCAAACGGCGGTAACGGTCGGCAACAAGCTGCCCACGGACGGGCAGACGTTCTTCTGGCGGGTGCTCGTTGAGAGGGACGGCGAGTGGGGACCCCCGAGCCCCGTGGAGAGCTTCGTCGCGACCACGGAGGCGGAGGCCGAGCAGGGGCCCGCCGAGGCCGCCGACGAGGAGCCCGTGACGGAACTTGCGCGCGCCGCCCGTCAAGAAGCCACCGCCCAACCCTTTGATTTCGAGGATCAGATCGAGAAGGAGAAGGAGCGTGGCGTGGCGTACGAAGGCGTGGCTGCGAGCCAGATTATGGGCATCTCGGCCTCGATCATTGCCGTTGTGCTGACCGCCGTCGCCATCCTGTTCGGGTGGTTTGGACAGGTGAGCCAAAGCGCGGAGGGGGCGGCCGCCGAGCGGATGCAGTACCGTGACATCAAGCAGGCCGAGATGGAGGCGGCACAGGAGTTGCAACAGTATGAGGTCGTGGACGAGGAGGAGGGCACCTATCGGATCCCGATTGACCGTGCCATGGACCTCGTCGCGAGGGAGGAGTATCAGCAGCGGCAGCAGCCGGAATGACAACCCGGACGGCGGGTACGGGGGGCACCCCGCACGGCGGCGCACGACCCCCCATCGGCCGCCCTTTTGACATGAGGCAGCGATTCGTCTCCACCAACGACCAATCACGACATGGGTGATTTTTGGCTTCCCGAAGCGGCGTCTACGATGGCGCCGAAGATTGATAGTCTCTTTACCTTCGTAAACGTCGTCAGCGGGATTCTCCTCGTCGGCGTGGTTGCGGCGATGCTCTGGTTTATGTACCGCTATCGCCGTCAGGACCCCGCCGAGCGGCCCAGTCCCGTCAAGGAGAGCAAGCTGCTGGAGATTTCCTGGATCGTAATTCCCACGATTCTCGTCCTCCTCGTCTTCAACTGGGGGTTCAAGTCGTTCGTGGCGCAGAAGACGATCCCGGACAATGCATACGAGATTCGGGTGCAGGCGCGGTCGTGGGGGTGGTCGTTCGAGTATCCGAACGGCGTTACGACGGACACCCTGTACGTGCCGGCCGACGAGCCGGTGAAGACCACCATGAGCAGCCAGGACGTGATCCACAGCTTCTACGTCCCGGCGTTTCGGGTAAAGCAGGACGTGCTGCCCAACCGCTACACGTCGGTGTGGTTTGAGGCGACGAAAGAAGGAACGTACGACTTGTTTTGCACCGAGTACTGCGGCCGGAACCACTCCGAGATGGACGCGGAGGTGAAGGTCGTTTCCCGCGCCCGCTTCGACCAGTGGCTGGAAAGCGCCGCAACACCGGACGACATTCCGCTTCCGGAGTTGGGAGAAAAGCTCTACACGCAACAGGGCTGTCAGGGTTGCCACAGCCTCGATGGCTCCGACATGGTGGGGCCCACCTGGAAGGGCCTCTACGGCAAGACCGACCACCAAATGGCCGACGGGTCGACGGTCACGGCGGATGCGAACTATCTTCGCGAATCCATTCTGCAATCGGGGGCGAAGGTGGTGGAGGGCTACCAGAACGTAATGCCGTCGTACGCCAGCCTTTCGGAGCGAGAGGTGACCGGTCTCGTTGAGTTCATCAAGGAGCAGAGCGACAAGGAGGTCTCCGAGGAGTAACGGCCAGAGCCCGAGGGGACGCTCGGGCCCCGGATGCTGTTTTTCAGCCGTGCACGCTTGTCATACATCAGATCGAGACGCCATGAGCACGACCACACAGAACGCCCCGGTCGATCAGGGGGAGCCCCAGGAGGAAGAGACCAATTACCTCAACCACGAGACGAGCGTCTGGTCGTGGTTGTCGACGAAGGACCACAAGCGCATCGGGGTTCTCTACTGCGTTTCCCTTGCCACGGTCTTTCTTGTGGCAGGGGTGCTGGCGCTTCTCATGCGGGCCGAGCTGTCGGGCCCGGACCAGACCCTGATGAGCAACGACACCTACAACCAGGTGTTTACGATGCACGGCATCCTGATGGTCTTCCTTTTCCTGGTGCCGTCCATCCCGGCCATCCTGGGCAACTTCGTGTTGCCCCTCCAAATCGGGGCGAAGGACGTGGCCTTCCCGCGGCTCAACCTTGCGTCCTGGTACGTCTACCTGGCCGGGGCCGCGCTCACGATTACGGCCCTCCTGACGGGCGGGGTGGACACCGGGTGGACGTTCTACACCCCGTACTCCTCGTCCACGGGCGGCGGGGTGCTCTGGATGACGGCGGCCATCTTCGTCGCCGGCTTCGCCAACATCTTTACGGGGATGAACTTCATCGTGACGATCCACAAGATGCGAGCGCCGGGCATGACCTGGAACCGGCTGCCCCTCTTCGTCTGGGGGCTGTACGCCACGAGCATCGTGCAGGTGCTCGCTACGCCCGTGATCGGCATCACGATGGTGCTCCTCATCCTGGAGCAGACGCTTCAGATCGGCATCTTCGACCCGGCGCTTGGGGGCGACCCGGTGCTCTTCCAGCACTTCTTCTGGTTCTACAGCCACCCGGCGGTCTACATCATGATTCTGCCGGCCTTCGGCATTCTGTCGGAGCTGATCGCAACCTTCTCCCGGTCGCGCATCTTCGGGTACCGGGCCATCGCCCTCTCGTCGGTCGCGATTGCGATGCTCGGCTTCCTGGTCTGGGGCCACCACATGTTCGTGAGCGGCCAGTCCGCCATCTCGTCCATCGTCTTCTCGCTCATCACGTACCTTATCGGGATTCCCTCGGGGATTAAGGTCTTCAACTGGGTGGCAACCCTGTACAAGGGGTCCATCTGGCTGCAGACCCCGATGCTGTACGCACTGGGCTTCCTGTTCATGTTCACGATCGGGGGCTTCACGGGCATTATGGTGGGCGTGCTCTCGGTGGACGTGCACCTGCACGACACCTACTACGTCGTGGGGCACTTCCACTACGTCATGATGGGCGGATCCGTGGTGGCGCTCCTGGGCGGCATGCACTACTGGTGGCCGAAGATCACGGGGCGCATGTACAACGAGACGCTCGCCAAGATCGCGGCCGCGCTTGTCTTCATTGGGTTCAACCTCACCTTCTTCCCGCAGCTGGTGCTGGGCTCGCGCGGGATGCCCCGACGCTACGCAAACTACGCGGATCGCTTCGCGGGGCTGCACCAGCTCTCGACCTACGGCTCTCAGATCTTGGGGGTGGGCCTCTTCCTCATTCTGGGATACGCCCTCTGGTCGCTCGCGTACGGGGAGAAGGCCCCGGCCAATCCCTGGGGCGCCACCACCCTGGAGTGGACCAACACCACGGCCGTCCCGATCCACCACAACTTTGAACGGACCCCCCTCGTAACGCGAGGGCCGTACGACTTCCACCTCGCCGACGAAGTGTTTGGGGGTGGGGACGGGGAGGCCCTCAGCGACGACGTGCCCCAGATCCCTGAACCAGCGCCCTCGGCCCCGTCCGAGACGGACACCGCGGATCCGGCCAGTGCGTAAGCAGCGGCTCCACGCCTTGTCTCACGAGATCTCCCGACCCCATGGCAACGGAAACAGCCCCGGCCCCCACCGAGACGGAGGCCGCGCACGACGACCATCACCCGGAGCACCTGGAGCACCACTTCGTCTCGTCGGAGCAGCAGTTCGACTCGGCGAAGCTTGGGATGTGGGTGTTTCTTATCACCGAGGTGCTTCTCTTTAGCGGCATGTTCGTCGCCTACGCCGTCTTCCGCCAGTGGAACCCCGAGGTGTTCGCGGCGGCCAGCGGGACGCTGAACCAAACGATGGGGGCGCTCAACACCGTTGTGCTTCTCACCTCGTCCCTGACGGTGGCCCTGTCGATCCACGCCATCAAGCAGGACAAGGTGAAGCGGTGCATCTACTACCTGCTGGGCACGCTCGGGCTGGCGGGCGGATTCATGGTGGTCAAGTACTTCGAGTACATGGCCAAGTTCGAGCACGGGGTCTACCCCGGCGGGGCGTTCGACCCGCACGGGGCCCACTACGAACACCTGGCGGAAATGGCCATGGCGCCTCAATTCTTCAGCATCTACTTCGTCATGACGGGCATCCACGGGGTGCACGTGGTCATCGGCATGATCGTCATCGGCGCGCTTGCGGTCATGGCGTGGCGCGGATCGTTCAGTAGCGAATGGTACACCCCGGTGGAGCTTACGGGGCTCTACTGGCACCTCGTCGACATCGTCTGGATTTTCCTGTTCCCGCTGCTCTACCTCATCTGAGCCGCGTTGAACTGGAGCCGCATCCGTACGCGGAACTGCATGACGGTATCACTTGCTGCTTCCCGGAAATCAGTAAAGACGTGATGCGTGACGCGTGAGATCAGAACGCCTTCACGCATCACGTTTCACGTGCTCCGTCTTCGTTCCGGAGCGGGGAATGATGCCGGAAAGAGGTTGCCTTCGGTCCATCAACCGAGATTCCCAACACGTTCACGACGTTATGGCGCACGACGGCCCACACATCGTTCCCAAGTCCACCCTGCTGAAGGTGTTCGGGGCGCTCATTGTCCTGACCGGCCTGACGGTCGGGGTGGCCTACGTCCCCCTCGGCCCCCTCACCGTGCCCGTGGCCCTCGGGGTTGCGGGGATGAAGGCCACGCTGGTGGTGCTCTTCTTTATGCACCTGAAGTACGACAACCCGGTGAACGCCCTCACCTTTACGATCGGGACGATCTTTGTCGTCGTGTTCGTCACCATCACGCTTCTCGACACGGCGTTCCGGGGCGACCTGGGGAACGTGACCGCCCAGACGGTGGAGGAGATTCAGGCCGAGCAGGAGCGCGCCCAGCAGCGCCAGGACGCGATTCCGTCGGATTCATTGCGGATCGCCCCGTCGGACTACCCGAATCAAAACCGCGGAGCGACCATGTCGTCCGACGACGGCTCGTAAACGCGGCACTGGGCGCCCCGAAGGGGGATATGTGACACGACGGACACGAACTTTCTCGGTCCATCGAGGTACTACGAAGCAGCGATTTGAAGGGGGATGACGATCCGCTGAGGCTTCAGTTTCGTCTCGATCACACGGGGCTGCCGCTGCCCATGGTTGTTCTGTTCGCTGGACTTGTCGGAGTTACGTTCTTCGCGCTGCTGGTGTGGGCCGGCACCATGGTGTACCGCCTCTACAATCCCGAACACCCGCGCCCCTTCCGCGAACACCCCGTCGTTCAGCGGGAGCAAGCCACCGCGGAGGGGGAATACGTATCGGTGGGGGTGCGCGAGATTCGGGCCGATCGGCGCCGCGCGCGTCGGGATGGCGAGAGCCGCCGCGACTACGTCTGGGGCCGATCCGAGGACATCCCGGAATCCTGGCGTGAGGACCTGTGGACCCGCCGCAACTGACGAAGGCGACCCGGAGGCGCTACGACGCGGGGAAGCCAGCGTCTACGTGCCGTTGAAGGAACGCGGCCACGGCCCGGTGTGCCTCCCGCCGATCCGCGACCGTGCCGGCGTCCCCGTCGGCCCGGCCGGTGATGCCCTTCACGATGTGGCACGAGGTCCCGTGCTGGGCCGCCACGTAGGCCACGGCATACCCGGTGGCGTCCCGCATGTCCGCAATGCGCTCCCAGTAGCTCGACGCGTCCGCGTCTCCACGCACGTGATCCTGCGAGACGAGCGTGCCCTCCACATCGAGGTCGAAAGGGCATTCGAGGGGCATCCGGGGATAGTCCGGGGCCTCTAGCTCCACGCGGTCGCCTTCCAAAACGAAGGCCGTCTCCACGACCGCCCCCACCTCAAGCTCGTCGGCGAGCGCGACGGCCCCGCCCGCATGCACGAGCGTGTCGACGTCGTGCTCGTGGAGGAGGCGCTCGGTTCCGAGGGTGGCCTTGATTTTGCCGGGGCCGACTACGGTAGCGACCACGGCGTCAGTCTGCAGGTGGGCTCCTTCCTCCAGCTCCCCGAGCCGATCTCCGGCGTACTGTTCAACAAAGGGAGCAGCCTCATTAGGTGTAGAGAATATAACGCCGAGCATCGAACACCCCGGATTTTGGAAAGTATGACGGTTGGCGTACAATGACGTCCGGCTACAATCAAGCAAATTCGTAACCGAATATCACGGACCGCATGAAGGTTACCGAGCATTTTGATCGCGAATCGGAGCCCCTGATTTCGTACGAAATCATTCCCCCCAAGCGGGGCGGGTCGGCGGACCAGATTCTAGGCGTGGTTGAGGAGTTGATGCCTTACGAGCCGCCGTTCATCGACGTTACCAGTCACTCGGCGGAGGTGGAATACAAGCAGAAAGACGACGGAACCTGGACGCGCTGCGTAAAGCGGAAGCGGCCCGGAACGATCGGCCTCTGCGCGGCCATCGAGGCACGCTTCGACATCGATACCGTTCCCCACATCCTCTGCAAGGGATTCACGCGCGAGGAAACGGAGGATGCCCTCATCGAGCTTAACTACCTCGGGGTCGAGAACGTGCTTGCCATTCGGGGGGACGACAACGGCTACGAGAAGTCCATCTCGGGCAACCGGTCGCGCAACGAATACGCGATGGACCTCGTGCGGCAGATTCAGGACATGAATGAGGGGACGTACCTGGAGGACCTCATGGACGCCGAGCCGACGGACTTCTGCGTGGGCGTGGGGGGATACCCCGAAACGCACTTCGAAGCCCCGAACCTCGCCTGGGACATCATGCGGCTCAAGGAGCAGGTCGACGCGGGGGCCGACTACATCGTGACGCAGATGTTCTTCGACAACGAGTACTTCTTCAACTTCGTCGACAAGTGCCGAGAGGTGGGCATCGAAGTCCCCATCGTCCCCGGACTAAAGATCCTGAAGCGGAAGCGTCACCTGCGGCTCCTGCCGAAGTACTTTCACACGGAGATTCCGGAGGAGCTCGCTGCGGAGGTGGACGCGGCGGACCCCGACGACGTGGAGCGAATTGGTGTCAACTGGGCGATCCGCCAGGCCCGAGAACTGATGGAAGCGGGGGTTCCGGGCATCCACTTCTACATCATGTCGAGCGCGGACACGGTCAAGAAGGTCGTGGAGCCCATGCACGAAGAGGTGGCGTAGGAGGGAGAGGTGGCGCAGGAGGGGGCCCACCTCCAGAACAAAAGACGGGCCCGGCGGCCGGGATGCCGGTGCCGAGCCCGTCGAAAGGGATGTCGTTGTCGGCAGGTGCTATCGGTGGGCGTCCTTGTCTTTGCTTCGGAGCTTGGCCTTGTATTTTTCAAGCTGCCGGCGCAGGTGGTCCACGCATAGGTTGATC
The DNA here is from genome assembly GCF_947077775.1 of Salinibacter pepae. NCBI lineage: Bacteria > Pseudomonadati > Rhodothermota > Rhodothermia > Rhodothermales > Salinibacteraceae > Salinibacter > Salinibacter pepae. Next base: position 953,067 of record NZ_CAMTTE010000001.1, on the reverse strand, counting down.
GCCTCCTCGTGGCTGCTCGCCGCGTCCTCGGCCGAGAGGCGCTTCTGATACACGTCGATGTTGATTGAGGCGGTCTTGTTCTCGGCGGGGGAGTTGTCCTTCCCGAGAATGACGTGTGCGCCGGTAATCCCGTCGTAGAACTGCTCCAGCTTGGCGGTGCGGTCCCGGGCATACTCGTGGACGCGATCGCTCACGTCGACGTGACGGGTCGTGACTTGGGTCTGGAAAGCCATAAGGCGGGCCCTCTGTTGTGAGTGGGTAGACGAGGCAGCCCCCGCCGCTCCCCTCTGTGCCCGAAGGGACATTTTCACATTCTAAGATACGGGAAATGGTTCCACGGGCACGACCGGCGGTGGATTCCGGGGGCCTTCCGGCCCGCACTGAAGCCCAACCTCCTCACAGGCCCGCCCGTCAAGAGGAAGGGGCCGGCAGCACGGCGTTGAGGTACTGGTCCTCTTTCTCCCGCATCTCGTCCTGCCCCGCCGGCTGTGCGTCGTCGTACCCGACGAGGTGCAGAAGGCCGTGCACGACGTACCGGTAGGCCTCGCGCTCGAACGACGCATCGAACTCGTCGTGGCGCTCGGCCGCCGTGTCCAGATCCACGTACACCTCCCCCTCAACCCCCGCCCCGGAGGCCCCAGACGAAGGGGCGGGCCCCTCCCGGAGCGAGAAGGAGAGCACATCCGTGTCGTAGTCGTGGTCGAGGTACGACTGGTTCAGGCGGCGAACCGTATCGTGGTCGGTGAGCACCAGGCTCAAGTGGGTCAGTGACGCCCCCTCCGCGTCCACCACATGGCGGATTACGTGCCGAAGGGTCCCTGCATCGAGTTCACGGGAGGGATGGTCTTGTTCAATCGAAAGGGGCTCCGGGTACTCGGGGGGCACGGCGCCGGACGGGTGGACTGGAGGGAGTACGCGAGAAGGCTACCACGACGAATCCGACGAGGATTCGTTGCCGGACGGAGACGGATCGACGGTGGCGGTGGGGTCGACGTCCGCGGGCGTGAGTTCCGGCTCATTGTCGTCGTCCGCAGAAGGCGTCTCCTCGTCGTCCAGGGGAGACACCTCCAGGGCATGGAGGCCCTTCGGCCCATCGTTCATCTCGAAGCGGACGGGCTGGTCGCTCTTCAGGGTCTTGAAATCGTCGTCCGACTGAATATTCGAGTAGTGGACGAAGACGTCCTCGCCGTCGTCGGGGTGATGAATAAATCCGTACCCTTTCTTGGCGTCGAACCACTTGACCGTGCTTGTCCTCATAATATCGATTCAATCACAGTGACTGGATCGTCCCGAAAGATTCGTCCGCGCGGGGGAAAAGGGATGCGGCGAAATACCAGTACGCACCGGGCCCCGGCGGATGTCTAGGGTGGTGTGAGGTGAATCCCAGAAAGATCAGGAAACGGTCACACGCAGTCTCACGCACGCGGCACCCTGCAAAACACGGGAAGGTACGACGCGACGTGATAACTGCCGCTAAATATAGTCTGGGTCGGTCCCTCTGTCAAGGCAAAGACGCAGCGACGCCGAAGGCCCCCAGGGGCTACTCATTCGAGGCGGGCTGGTCGGGCTGTTGGGATGGAGTGCTCGGCGGAGCGCCCGGCACGGCGGGCATCCGGGACGGCTCCCGTGCCGAGTCACTGGCGAGGCCGTACGCCTGACGCACCCGGGCGGGGACCTGGAAGGAGGCGTCGGCCAGCACCCGCTCAAGTTCCTGGTCGAAAGACTCGAGGGCGCCCGTCTGGTTGGCCTTCAGGTAGGAAGAGCGAACCCGGCCCGCGTACTGGAGGGCCCGGCTGAACCGGCGGCGCGAGCTTGCCGACCGGAGCCGATCGAACACCATGGGTTCGGCGTCGGCGAGGAGGCCGGCCACCTTGTCGGTTCGGCCCAGGCTCTGGTAGGCCCGGGCGGTAAAGAAGAGCGTCTGCATGTCGGCCGGGATGGTCGAGAACGGCACCGCCTCCGTAAAGTCGGTCAGGAGGCGCCCGGCGGTGTCCGAGTGGCCCTTCTGCCCCAGCTGTTCGGCGGCGTGGGAGTAGTGCAGGCGATACCCGTCGATCATCCGCCGTGCATTTTCGTTGTAGTAGACGGTTGAGTCACTCAGGTTGGTGAACCGGAAGTCCGCCATGCGCTCGTCGGTCAGGCCCGGAATGACCCGGCCGAGGGGGCTGTTGTGCTTGATGGGAAGCACGCGGTAGGCCTGGCCCTCCAGTTGAAAGTAGTTGCTGAGGCCAAGCTGTCCGGAGCGAGCCACCGTGACGGCGAAGTACAGGGGGCGGGACCATCCGTTCTGCGCGTTGGTCCGCAGCATGTCGTAGGTGACCACGTCGGCGGTCTGCAGGATGCGCGTGTCCTGCCGGAACGGACGGCCCTTCAGCTCCCAGGCCATTGGGCTTTCGAGGCGCGAGGCGGCGGAGGAGTCGGGCAGGTAGGCGGCAAGGTCGGACTGGAGGGCGTCGGTGTCCACCGGCAGTTTCATCTGCTTGGGCTTCCAACGCCGGTAGCCCAGTTGGTCGATCCGGTCCTCCGACAGGGAGATGGGCAGGGGCTCCGACGCGTACGCGGCCTCGTTCTTGAGCTGGCGCACGTACCACTTCGTGTTCAGCAGCGACAGGTTCACCACGCGCACGTCCTTCCGCACCCCCTCGACGGTCTGCAGGTACCACAGCGGGTAGGTGTCGTTGTCGCCGTTGGTGAACAGAATGCCGTTCTCCTCGACGCTGGTGAGCATGTTGTGCGCGTAGTCGCGCGGCACGTAGTTCTCGGAGCGGTCGTGGTCGCCGTAGTTCTCCAGCGTCATCCAGCCGGGGACGGCCATGAAGACGAGCAGCCCGGCCCCGAGGGCCGGCATCAGCCGGGCGACTCCGGACAGCGAGTCGCGGACGGATTCGTAGGCCATCTGCATCACCCCCCCGGCCCCAATCCCGATCCACAGGCTAAAGGCGAAAAAGCTCCCGACGTACGAGTAGTGCCGCTCGCGCGGCTGCATCGGCGTCTGGTTCAGGTAGATGATGATGCCGATGCCCGTGATAAAGAACAGCACGAAGACGCTAAATGCCCGCCGCCAGTCGCGGCCGAAGTGGTAGAAGGCGCCGAACAGCCCCAGAAGGAGCGGCAGGGCGAAGTACACGTTCCGCGACTCCTTCTCGCTCGGGGTCTCCAGCGATTGGGTGTTGGCGTGCTGGTCGAGCCCGGGGATGCCGGTGATCCAGGGCGCCCCCTGCACGTCGCTCGCGCGCCCCGAGAAGTTCCAGAGGAAGTACCGGACGTACATGTACCCCACCTGGTAGTCGACGAAGAACTCCAGGTCGGAGTCGTAGCGTTTGTAGACCTTCCAGTGCTGAGGGTCTACGGAGTGGCGCCGGGGGAAGAGGGTCGACTCGCCGTCGCGGCGGCTCACCTGGCCGGTCTCGTCGTTGAAGGTGACGCCCTGCAGGAGCGGCGTGTCGCCGTACTGCTCCCGCTCCAGATACGAGATGAACTTCTCGATGGTGTCCGGGTCGTTCATGTCGATCGGCGGATCGGTCGCGCTCCGGACGAAGACGAGCGCGTAGGACGCGTAGCCGATAAAGATCACCGTGACGCACATGAAGGCCAGGTTGGCCACCGGCATGCGCCGCTGGTGGGTGGCATAGACCCCGTAGGCGAGGACGAGGCCGAGGACGATTGCCGTGAGGAACGGGGCCCCGACGGACGCGAAGAGGCTGGGCAGCCCCACGATGAGGCCCGGATAGATGCTGAAGAACAGGAGGGAGGCGACGGCCCCCGCCCCGACGATGCGGAGCCAGCGCTGGCGGGAGGTCCAGTGCTCGCGGTCAAACTCCGTAAAGAACACGATGAACGCGACGAAGAAGAACGCCAGCAGGCTCAGGAGGTGGACCCCGGTGGCCATGCCGAAAAGAAAGGCAATGAGGACGAGGTAGCGGTTGGCGTTGAGTTGGAACGGCTGTCGGCTGCCGCCCCGCTGCGCCTCCTCCGCACGGGCCGCGTCGCTCCACCGCAACACGAGCCACACGACCAGCGCGGTAAAGAAGGTTGAGAGGGCGTAGACCTCGGCAATGCCCGCGTTGAACCAGAAGGAGTCGCTCACCGAAAAGGCCACGGCCCCGACCACCCCGCTCGCGAGGGAAATGACGTAGGGCCCCGTGTCGAGCGCACTCCGATCGCCCTGCCATCGCCGCACGAGGCGGACGATGACCAGGTGGGCGAGCAGGACCGTCCCGGCGCTGGCCAGGACCGAGAGCAGGTTGACTGCCAGGGCGACCGTTTCCTGCGACGGGGCCAGCATGGCGAAGAGCCGGCCCAACAGCAGGTAGAACGGTGCCCCCGGCGGGTGCATTACCTGGAGGGTGTAGGCACTTGCGATGCGCTCCCCGGGGTCCCAAAACGAGACGGTCGGTGCAACGGTCGCCACGTACAGGCCGAGCGCCCAAAGAAAGACGAGCCCAGCGGTAAGACGGTCAATCCTCTTCCGATTCATCCTAACGGAACGGCGTTGGTGTCGAGAAGCGCGCGAATATCGGGAGGTACGGGGCGGGGCACGGCCGCCCCGAGGACGAAGGCTACCAGTCTGCGCTCGTCGCGTTGAGGAGCCTCTGAACAGTCTGCATCTCCATCTCGCCGTAGTTCATGGCGAAGGCGAGTTCCCCGTTGCTGTGAAAAATCCAGGTCGACGGAATCCAGGTGACGGGGAGCCCGAGGAAGGCGTACCGCCGATTTGCCTCTGTGTCGCTCGGGCCGAGGTCCGGCTGGGTCACCTCGACGACCCGGTCCGGAAGGTTGTAGTCGTTCAGCATCGCGGCCCCGCTCTCGTCGTCGTTCCATACAGTGACGAACGTAAACGTGACGTCCGGGTTGTCGGCGACGAGGCCGGCCCAGCCGTTGTCCAGCTCGTTCCGTGAATTGGCACACCAGGGGGCCCAGAAGTGGACCACGTGGAGGCCGTCCTCCTCGATGCGGTTCTGCACGAAGGACTCCGCCTCTGTCGTGGGGGCTACCGACACGGCGGGGCGTGGATCGGTGACGGCGGACCGCTTGGCCCGCGTGGCGGACGAGTCGGGGCGCCTGCCCGGGGACGCGGAGGACGAAGACGAGCTCGTCATTTCCAGTTGGCCGACCGTACACTCTTCCGACGCCTCCTGCGCGTGGGCGGGGGCGACCGCCATGAGGGCGAGACTCAGAAGAGCAAGGAGAGACGATCTCACGAGCACGATTGGTGCGGGTGCACGGAGGCTTCGGGAGGGTGTCTTCGGGGGCGCCCAGGGCGAGCGACACACGGAGTCAGGATGCCCCGTCAACGACCACAACGCACTCGCCCCGTACTTTCTTATACCCCCCGAAATACGACCGCACCTCTTTGAGCGTTCCTCGTTCGACTTCTTCGTATTTTTTCGTGAGCTCCCGGGCCACGGCGGCCCTGCGGTCGGCCCCGACGTGCTCGATGAGATCGTCGAGGGTGCGTAGCAGCCGGTGGGGGGACTCGTAGAGGACGACGGTGCGCGGCTCCTCCGCCAGCGTCGTCAGGCGGGTCTGGCGCCCTTGCTTTTTGGGCAGGAAGCCCTCGAAGACGAAACGGTCGCTGGGGAGGGCACTGGCGGTGAGCGCCGGGACGAGGGCCGTGGGGCCGGGGAGGGCCTGCACCTCGATGTCTTCTTCCCAGCAGGCGCGGGCGATGTAGAACCCTGGATCCGAGATGCCGGGCGAGCCGGCGTCGCTGATGAGGGCGATGTCGCGTCCCACGCGCATGCGAGTGAGCAGTTCGGGCGTCTTTTCGCGCTCGTTGTGTTCGTGGTAGCTCGTGGTGGGGGTGTCCACGTCGTGGTGGTCCAGAAGGCGGCCGGAGGTCCGGGTGTCCTCACAGGCAATCAGGTCCGCCTCCCGAAGGACCCGGAGGGCGCGCAGCGTAATGTCGTCCAGGTTGCCGATGGGGGTGGGCACCAGATAGAGCATAGGCGGGGGGGGGAGCAGAGAGGGGATGGGCATCGCGTCCCGAGAGGGCCTACGACCGAAGCGAGCGCAGCCACTCCCAGAGGCGCCGGCGCAGCGGCGGGGTGGCGCCCAGGTCGAGGACGACGTACAGGATCAGCCAGAGGCCCGCGCCGGACATGAGGAGGTTGGCGATCCACATGCCCAGCCACGGCGGGAAGAAGCCCCGTTCCGACAGCTTCTCCCCCTGCACGAGCGTAATCCAGTACAACATGAAGATGCCAAGCGCGACGGCCCCGATCGTAGCGAGCCCGCCCCGGCGCAGCGCAAGGCCCAGTGGCGCCCCCACAACCATAAAGATGAGACAGGCGAGCGCGATCGAGAACTTTTTGTAGAACTCAACCTGGTAGCTTCGAATGCGCCGGCTCTGCCACTCCGTGTCCCGTCGGATGTTTTGAATGGCGGACTGTGCCGACCGTGCGCGTTGAACCGCCGGCGACACCACCGACCGGCGCGCGTCGGCGTTGAGGTCGGCGAGGGCCAGGTAGGACGACGGGTGCGCCGGGGCGATGGGGGGCGGGGCCGACGTGTCCGCGGCGGCCGAGTCGGCGACCGACGGAGACAGCTCGTCCTGCGTCCGCTCGTAGAGGGTCTGGTACCGCGCGTCTCGCTCCGTCTTCAGGGAATCGAGCGTGTCGAGCAGCCGCGGGGTGCGCATGGTGCGGGTGGAACGGGCAGTCTCTCCCGATTCCGAGCGCCGGAAGACGACGTTCGAGAGGGTAAACCGAATGCGGTGGCGGTCGAACGTAAGCCGCTCGTACCGCTCCGACCGGTTGTTCGCGTCCGGGGGCAGAGGCCGATGCATCTCTCCGTTCCGGAGGGAGAGGGTGAGGCGGGCGCCCCCGGCCCTCGACTCAATGACGCCGCGCTCGGCCTTGATGACGGCCTGCCGGTCCCGCCCCTGGGTGTAGTCGTAGATGGTCACGTCGATCAGTTTGTTGGTTCCCGGCGGACGGTCCTGCACCAGAATGCTGTAGTCCTCCATGTCCTCGTAGAAGATGCCCGGCCGGAGCTCGAAGCCGGGCCGCTTGCCCCGAATGTCGCTCCAGAGCTGGCGGGCCCGGTGGTTTGCCTCCGGGAGCATGACGTTGTTGAAGTAGAGCATGCCCCCCATGAGGAGGGCGGCCACCACGAGCGCCGGCCACACGATCTGGCCGAAGGAGATGCCGGTGCTCTTGATGACGGTGTAGTACTGCGACTCGGCCAGCTCCCCGAACGCCATCAGGGCGGCCAGCAGCACCGACATCGGCACCGCCAGCACCACCATATACGCCAGGTTGTAGGCGATTAGCTCAACGATGACGGAAACGGGAATCCCTTTTCCCGCAATCTCAGGCAGCCACCGAATCAAAAACTGCATCAGCAGCAGAAACATGAGCGTGCCCAGCCACCCGAAAAAGGGCCCCGGGAGCCGACGCAGTACGATCCAGTGGAGGCGGCGCAGCATGCAGGCGTATCGTCGTAGAGGTCCCTGCTTGAAGGAGCGTACAAACGCCCGGTGCAAATCGCATGTTCGGGGCGGGCCTCGGCGGCGCCCGGCCGGCAGCCGTTGGATCTTCGAAGGGCGTGAGGAATTGGGGATATCCGTCCAGTCCCGTCCCAACATCCCCCACGATCCGGATGCAGGTCGAGCCGTTTACGTTCAGCTCCTTCATGACGAACGCCTATCTCTGCCACGATCAGGGCGAGGCGGTGCTCGTCGACGCGAGTTGCGAGACCGAGGCCGAATGCGAGCAGGTGATGACCGTCATCGAGGAGCAGGGCCTTGACGTGCAGCACCTGCTCCTCACCCACGCCCATGTGGATCACATCTTCGGGTGCACGTTCTTCGAAGAGGCGTTTGGGCAGCGGTTCAAGGCCCACGAGGCCGCCGTGCCCTTCATCGAGCGAGCGGAGGAGCAGGCCACGGCGTTCGGGGTGGAGGTCGACCCGCCGTCGGTGCCCACGGCCCATCTCGCGGAGGGAGACACCGTCTCGTTCGGCGACGTCACCCTCGAGGTGTTGCACACGCCGGGCCATTCCCCCGACTCCATCTCCTTCGTCGACCGCCCGGGCCGACAGGCGCTCACGGGAGACGTCCTGTTTCAGAACTCGATCGGCCGGACGCAGGGCCTTCCGGAAACGTCCCGTGCACAGCTCCTAGATTCGGTGACCGAGACGCTGCTCCCCCTCGGCGACGACGTCACGATTTATCCCGGCCACGGCCCCGCGACGACCATCGGCCGGGAGCGCGCCCAGAATCCCTTCGTGCAGGAGGCCCTCCGGGCGTAGTCGGCGCGGTCTAGGCGCCGGTGTGAACGGTGCCCGACCGGACGCGCTCGTAGTAGTCTTCGTACAGCGGCACCACGCGGTCGATGTCAAAGGTCTCCACCGCCCGCGTCCGTGCCGCCGCGGCCATCTCGGCGTGCTGGTCCTCGTCGTGGAGGAGCGTCCGGGTGTGTTCGGTGAACGCGTCGACGTCATCGAGCGGGCAGAGGAACCCGGTCTCCCCGTGCACGACCAGCTCCGGCAGCCCGCCGACGTCGCTGGCCACGACGGGCACCTCGCAGGCCATCGCCTCCAGGGCGGCCAGGCCGAAGGTCTCCGAGCCGCTCGGCATCAGGAAGACATCGGCGATCGACAGAATCTCTTCGATCGGGTCCTGTTTTCCGAGGAAGCGGATGTCGTCGTACACCCCAAGCTCCCGTGCCTTCCGCTCCGTGGGCACGCGGTCCGGGCCGTCGCCCACCAGCAGCAGCTTCACGTTTGACGTCCCGTTCTGCAGTCGGTGGAAGACCTCCACCACCTGGTCGGTGTTCTTGACGGGGCGAAAATTGGAGACGTGCACGATGACCTTCTCTCCGTTCGGGCAGAGCGCCTGCTTGAAGTGCTCCTTGTCCTGGCGCACGAAGCGATCGGTGTCGATGAAGTTGGGAATCACCTCGACGTCCTCCGAGACCTCAAAGTGGTCGTAGGTCTCCTGGCGGAGGTAGTCGGAGACGGCGGTCACCCCGTCGGACTCGTTGATCGACCACGTGACGACGGGGGCGAACGAGGGGTCCCGCCCAATGAGTGTGATGTCGGTGCCGTGGAGGGTGGTCACGATGGGGAGGTCCAGGTCCTCCGCGCCCAGAATCTGCTGGGCCATCACGGCGCTCGACGCGTGGGGCAGCGCGTAGTGCACGTGCAGCAGGTCGAGCCCCACGTGCTTGGCAATGTCCACCATCTTGCTGGTGAGCGAGAGGGTGTAGGGCGGGTAGTCGAAGAGCGGGTAGCTCTGGACATTGACCTCGTGGAAGAAGATGTTGCCGGCCACGTGGGAGAGCCGGAAGGGAAGATCCGAGGCGATGAAGTGGATTTCGTGGTCGCGCTCGGCGAGGGCCTTGCCGAGTTCGGTGGCCACGACCCCACTACCGCCGTAGGTGGGGTAGCACGTGATTCCAACTTTCATGGGAGGCTACAGCGGGGGCTTTCTCAACAAAACGGTGGGAGGAAACGTCGGGGCTTCGGGGCGGCCCGTGGTCTCTACTCGTGCTCCGGAGGGAGGTTGCAGGTCCCGTTTCCCGCGGCTGTTTCGGCGGCAAATCGTAACAGCACGGCGTCGCCTCGGCCTGGCCCCGTACGGTCCCGTCGGAGAGAGAAGGGGCCGGCTGCCCCCCAGGACGCGTGGGAATTTTGCGCCGGAATCGTTACTTTTCGGAAGCAGGACGCGCCCTTCCTGATAGAGAATCCCTGGGGCCCGACACTGACGGCCCACGTCCCATACGCACACTCTTGATCAGTCAACCCAGTTCCCCCATGCACGCTTCTACGAAACAGACCGCGTATACGAAACAGACCGCGTATTCCGCCCTCCTCGTCCTTCTTCTGGTCGGGCTCAGTGCGGCTCCGGCGCAGGCCCAGTTCGGAATCGCTGCTGGTGCACATTTCGACTCCGTGAGTGATATTCAGGGCGCCGCAAACGCCCAAGACGTGCAGAGCACCTCGACCGGATACCACGTCGGGGCCGTATATGATTTCAGCATTGGCCCCGTGAGCCTGCGCCCCGGGCTGTTCTACCGAAAGGTCGGGAGCTATGACTTCTCAGACGTTCCGGATTCGAACGTTGACGACCTCGACGTGACGGCCTTCGAGGTCCCGGTCGATGTTCGCGCAACCGTCTTCTCGTTCCCGTTCGTAAGTCCATATGTCGTGGGCGGGCCGAACGTATTTCTTCCTCAAGGCAGTGAAGACAGCCTTGACGATAACTTCGAGGACGTATCCTTTACCTTTAACATTGGTGTTGGGGCCGACGTGTCCGTTCCGGGAGTGGGATTGACCCTTCAGCCGGAATTTCGGTATGAGTTCGGGGCGTCCGACTACATCAGTGGCGACTTTCAGGTTGCCGGCAAAAACTTTTCGCCGAGCGATCGGCAGCTCAGTGCCTACGCCCTCCGTCTAAACGTACTGTTCTAGGCCCCAGTTACAAACATACGACAGCTTTCCTCATGGCCCGCGGTCGGTTTCGTCCGACGGCGGGCCGTGCTGTGTGGGCTCAGGTCCTACGAGATCTGCTTAAAGAACCGGAAGCGCCGCTCCTCGACCGCGTACCGGCCGGGGTCCGGCGCCACAAAGCCCCCCCGCTCCGCCCAGTAGGGCACCGCCCGCCCCCGCATCGACCGCTCGCTGTAGAAATGCCGCGTCTCGACCGGAAACGGACGGTAGGCCCGCCCCTCGGCGTGCCGCACGTAGCGGGCCACCCAGAGGGCCTGCCGCCACCGCGGGAGCGGGGCCTCCGGCTGGAGCCGCAGGTAGCGGGCCCGCTTCGCGGCCCCGGGGTTGAAGGCGCTAAACTGGTAGGGATCCAGCACGACCGCCCGGTAGGTGCGGCGGCCCCGGTAGGCGGTCTCCACGCGGTTGCGCACCACCCAGGCGACCAGCTCCTGCTCGTGGGGCAGCTTCGTCTCCGAGTAGATGGCCCGGGCCAGCCACAGGGTGGGCTCTTCGAGGTTGGTCGGGGCAGGGAGCAACACGGACGATTCTTCCCCGGGGGCATCGAGCTCGGGCCCTGCGCCCGCCCCCGCGGCGCGGGGCGTGGCGGGAGCGTAGGCGGCGGACAGCTGCTGCAGGGCGGAGGCCTTGTCGCCGCCTGCACCGGCGGGGCTCGCCTCGGCAACCGATGCGTGCCGGGGAGCGCCGATGCCGGTTCTGGGGTCGGAGTTCGGAGACACCGACCCCGCCGAAAAGACAAGCGTGCCGACGGATGCGCAGAGAAGAATCGTACGTTTGCTCATATACCGGTGTGTGCTATTCGAAGGCCATCGAGGCGCCGCCCGGGGTCACAAAGCCCTGAGACCCGCCAAAAGGCGTGCGCGGCCAAGATATGTTTTCGTGCAATCATTTCGTGACTGCATCATGAGAAACCATGGGGGTCGACCTAGGTTTCCTGTGGGTATTCTCCGTAACCTTCTGAAAAAGCAGGTACTTGTGAGGGTAAGTCTCTTCTTCATGCCCGGTTGTCCGGCCGTTGACAATCCGTTCCTTGATGCTTGATCTATCCTCAGTACGTTCTTAACAAAAGCGCTTTTTGCGGGCGGGCCCCTACGATGTACTCGTGAACTCACCTTGTTCTCAAACCTGTGACCAGCCTGCAAATTCTTGCGGACGCCAACATTCCTCGTGTCGAGGACGCCTTCGGGCAATTTGGGACGGTGCGCCGGATGCCCGGGCGCGAGATGACGACGTCGGACGTCGCGGCGGCGGATGTGCTCCTCGTGCGGAGCGTAACGCCCGTCGGGCCGGCGCTACTGGACGGAACGTCCCTCCGGTTCGTCGGGTCGGCGACCATCGGGACGGACCACGTTGACCGGGACTACCTGCGAGCACAGGGCATCCCGTTCGCGCACGCCCCGGGCTCAAACGCCGACTCGGTTGCCGATTACGTGGTGGCGGCGCTGCTCGGACTGGCTCGTCGCCGTGGGGGGGCGTTGGAGGCGCGAACGGTCGGCATTGTGGGATGCGGCAACATCGGAGGGCGTCTCGCCCGTCGGCTTTCGGCGCTGGGGATGGAAGTCCTCCGAAATGATCCCCCCCGAGCGCGGGCCGCCGCCGCAGACGGCCCGGGCCCCGAATTTGTGCCTCTCGATACGGTGCTCGGGGCGGCCGACGTCGTGACGCTGCACGTTCCGCTGAAGGCGTCCGGGCCCGATCCGACCCATCATCTGGTGGACGCGGCGTTCCTGGATCGGCTCGGCGACGGGGCGTGGCTCCTGAACACCTCGCGCGGTGCGGTCGTGGACGGGGATGCGCTCCTCGCGGCCCGGCGGCGGGGAGACGTGGCGGCGGCGGTGCTGGACGTGTGGGAGAATGAGCCGTCGCCCAACCCGGCGCTCATCGAGGCCGTAGACCTGGCAACGCCCCACATCGCCGGGTACGCCTACGACGGGAAGGTGCGGGGCACGGAAATGCTGTACGAGGCGCTCTGTGAGGCGCTGGGGGCGGAGGCACAGTGGGCGGGTACGGACGCCATCCGTCCCGCCTCGGCGGACGCGCTGCGGGGCCGGGCCCCGGACCCCCGGCTGTCCGCGACAGAGTGGCGCTTCGAGCTCGCACGACAGGCCTACGACCCCGCGGTCGACGACGCGTCCCTCCGAGACCTGGTGAAACTGGGGCCGGATGCACGGGGCGAAGCATTCGCGCAACTTCGAGCCGGCTACCGCCGCCGACGTGAGATGCAGCAACACACGGTCCCGGCGGCGGCCGTTCCCGCCGAGCACGAGCAGGCCGTCACGGAGGGGCTGAAGATGAAGCTCGACTGAGGCCCTGCGAGGCTACGTCCGGTAGCCGTAGGAGCGGAGGACGGTCTTCCGGTCGCGCCAGTTCTCCTGCACCTTCACGTGCAGGTTCAGGTACACGGGGCTTTGAACGAACGCCTCGATGTCCTCGCGGGCCGTTGTGCCCACCTTCTTGAGGGCCTTTCCCCCCTCGCCGATGAGGATGCCCTTGTGCGACTCCTCCATGACGACGATCTCGGCGTCGATGTAGTCCTTTGTCCCCTCGGGCCGTTCCTCGTAGGCCACGATGTTGACCTGCACGGAGTAGGGGATTTCCTGGTGGTAGTGCTTGTACACCTTCTCCCGGATCATCTCGGCGACGAAGAAGCGCTCCGGGTGCTCGCTGATCCGATCCTTCGGGTAGAAGGGCGGGCCCTCCGGCAGGGTGTCCAGCACGAGGTGGAGGAGGGTCTGGAGGTTGAAGCCCTCCTTGGCCGAGGTCGGCACCACCTCGTCGAAGGCGCGGCGGTCCTCGTAGGACTCCACGAGGGGGAGGGTTTGCTCCTTCGGGATCAGGTCCATCTTGGTGAGGACCAGAAATGCCGGCGTGTCGCCAATTTTCTTCAGGCTCTGCGTGTCCGGCTCGTCCTGGGTGGCCTCGTGCAGAAAGAGCAGCAGGTCGGCGTCCCGAATGGCCCCCTGCACCTGCCCCATCATGGTTTCGTGGAGCGCGTAGCGCGGCTCGATGATGCCCGGCGTGTCCAGAAAGATGGCCTGGTGCTCCGCCCCCGAGTGGATGCCGAGGACGCGGTGCCGGGTGGTCTGCGGCTTTTTGGTGACGATCGACAGCTTTTCGCCGAGCAGGGCGTTCATCAACGTGCTCTTGCCCACGTTGGGCTTGCCCACGATGGCGACGTAGCCGCTGGCGTGGTCGTCGGAAATGTCGTCGAAGAGGGGCTCGGAGTGCTCCATGGAAAGAGGAGGAGGTGATCGGGAACGGAGGGTCTACGGCTGAGCGTTCGCGACGGTTGCACGCATGTCGCGAACCGCCTGGTCCATGCCCACGAGAATGGCGCGGGCCATCACGGCAAAGCCGATGGACACCTCGGCGACGTGAGGGACCGTCCCCCGGAAGAGAGAAAAGTTGTTGTAGTCCAGCCCGTGCCCGGCGTGCACCCGAAGGCCTGCCTCGTGGGCCGCGTCGGCGGCCGCGGCCAACCGCTCGGCCTCCTCGCGCCGGGCGGCCTCCGTGGAGGCCTCGGCAAAGTCGCCGGTGTGAAGCTCCACGCAGTTGGCGCCCACCGCGGCGGTGGCCTCGATTTGGGCCGGGACCGGGTCGACGAAGAGGCTGACCTGGTCCACGCCGGCGTCGTAGAGGCGGTCCGTAACGGCGTCGAGGCGGGGACGGCTCGCCGTGACGTCGAGCCCGCCCTCCGTGGTGACCTCCTCGCGCCGCTCGGGCACCAGCGTGGCCAGATCCGGCACCACGTCGCAGCAGATGGAGACCACCTCCTCCTCGGTGGACAGCTCAAAGTCGAGCTTGCCATTTACGGTCTCGGCCAGGAGCCGCACGTCCCGTTCCGTAATGTGCCGGCGGTCCTCACGAAGGTGGAACACAATCCCGTCCGCCCCGGCCTGCTCACAGCGCGCGGCGGCGTGCACAGGGTCGGGGAAGGTCTCCTCTCGGGCATTGCGGAGGGTGCCCACATGGTCAACGTTGATGAGCAGGTTCGTCACGAGGAAAACACGGCTGATTGCGAGGGTGCAAATGCGACGGCTTCAACTCCGAACACGGACCTCTTGTTTTTTGAAGGGCGTGCAGGGAATTGCATTTCGCGGAAGAGCCCCCTATTTTCGGATCCGTCACCACATTTTCCGCCTTTTCGCGCTCCCCACTTCGCGCAGAGCGGAAAGTTCACCCGGTCATCTTTTTGCCAACACGAACGAACGGCTTTCATGGCTACGAGCAGCGGAACGATCCAGACTGCCATTCAGGCCCTCCTGGTGGTCGTAATTGTCGGCCTTACCTACTTCTTATACCAGTCGATCACCGAGCCCTACGAGCGCATCGAGCGGGAGCAGCGACTGACGGAGCAGACCCGCCAGCGCATGACGAACGTTCGCACGGCGCTCGTCGACTACGAGCGGGACAGCGCATCGTACCCGGATTCGCTGAATATTTTGCTCCAGCACATTCGCAGCGATTCGGTGCTGGCGGCCCGACAGGACAGTGTGTTTGGACGATCAATCAACCTCGACTCCCTGCTGTTTTCGCCGCGGACGGGCAACCGCTTCCAGTACGCCGTGAGCGACACGGGACGGGTTGAAACCTACCTGCTCGAAGACCCGGACACCGACGATCAGATTGGCACCCTGACCGGCGATCCCACGCAGGCCAACGCGGCCAGCTGGGAGTAGCCCCGTAGACTGGGGCGGCCCGAGGGCCTGAGGACGCAGGACGTGCACGCACGCAGGCAGGACCGAACAGCTATGCAGTCGATCTCGGCCGCGGTTCACATTCAGGGCCCGACGGTGCGGTACGCCGAGGTGACGCGGGACGGGGCGGACGTAGATCTCCGGCGGTTTGGGGCAGAGACCTTTGAGGTGGACGTCGCGCGTGTCCTGTGGGGCGACACCAGCCCTGAGCCCCTCGACGCGATCACGGCCGCCCTGTCCCGCATTTTTGACGACACCGACGCATCGACGGCGGGCCTGGTGCTCCATCCGGTGGATGCCTACAGCTTTCTCATGCCGCTTCCCGAAGGGCTCTCGGCGGAGGAGCGCGATCGACGTGTGGCGTACCAGGCGGCCCTGGTCACGAACACCCGGTCGCCCGACGCCCTCCATACCGTGTCGAGACCGGTGCGTACGGTCGTGGAGGACGGTGAGACGATCGAATGGGTGCATGTGCTGGCCGTGCCGCAGCAGGTCGAGGCGCGCATGGAGACCCTGTTCGCCGAGGTCCCTGGGATGGACACCACCGGGCGCATCCTCAGCGCGGAGGCGGCGGCCCATCTGTTGGAGATATCGGAGGAGGATGGAACGCAGACGACGTCGGCGGACGATGCAGACGAGTATCGACTCGCAATTGGGCAGTATGCAGGACACACCGAATACGCCCTGACGCGGAACGGCAGCTGGCACCACGCCCACGCGGCCCAAAACGCCCCGACGGCCGAAGATCAAGCCTATTACGCCGTGGGGATGCTTAACCGAATTGGGGTGGCGCCGGATGCGCTTGAGGCCCTCGTTGCGTACGGGTCGGAGGTCGACGCCGTGGCCGGCGGCCCTTTCGAGTCGGTGTTCGGGGACGCCCCCACTCTGCTTGACCCGTTCGGCCGCCTGCATCGCATCTGGGAGCCGGACGCGGAGCAGCCCGGGGAGTACGTGCCGTGCATCGGCGGGGCCCTGGCCCTGTCTGCGGAGTGAAAGAGGGACGCGAGGACCGAAGGGGGAGCCCGGACGGCACCGCCGTTGGGGATCTCTTCCCCCCACAGCCGTTTACCACTTTCAAGGCTTGTCGGCTGCAGGACCTCCTCACCGCATCCGCTCACCTGTCACGTCCAATCCATCATGAAACTCATTGCCGGCCGGTTTGGCGGCCACGGTCTCAAGACCCCCTCCGGCCACGAGACGCGCCCCTCGACGGCCCGGACGCGCGAGGCCCTGTTCGGGCTCATCGACGCCCGCATCTACCTCGAAGGCGCAGAGGTGCTCGACCTCTTCTGCGGCACGGGTGCACTCGGCCTGGAGGCCATCAGCCGGGGGGCGGAGCTCGTGACGTTCGTGGAGCGGAAGCGTGAGGTCATCAACTACGCCCGCGAAAACGCCGAGAAGATCGGGGTGGCGGACAAATGCATCTTCATACAGGGGGATGCCGTGGAGTACCTGCGGACCTACCAGGGGCCGGCCCTCGACCTCATCATGGCGGACCCGCCCTACAAGCTGGACGCCATGCAGGACATGCCCGACCTGGCGGTGCCCCACCTCGATCCCGATGGGGTCTTCACGCTCGAACACAGCTCGCACGACTGGTTCGACGAGCATCCCCGGCTGATGACGAGTCGGTCCTACGGGCGCACCATCGTGAGTCTGTTTCGCCCCCCGCTCCCCCCCGAAGACGAGGCCGCGGGGGACGCGACGGACGACGTAGAGTCGGCCCCGGAGTCCTCCCCGACGACGCCTTAGCCTGCTGCACGCGCTGCCCCCACCTGCCCCTGCATGGACCCGAACTTTGCCCTGTACCCCGGCACGTTTGACCCCTTCACGTTCGGCCACCGGGACGTTCTAGAGCGGGCCCTCCGCGTCTTCGACCGTGTGGAGGTGACCGTGGGCGTGAATCTCGAAAAAGAAACCCTCTTCTCGACCCAGGAGCGCACGGCGCTCGTGCGGCGGTGCACCGACGACCTGGAGGGGGTGGAGGTGCAGGCCCACCAGGGGCTCATCGTGGATCGGGCGCAGAAGGTGGGGGCGGTGGCCCTGGTGCGGGGGCTCCGCCAGGTGAGCGACTTCGACGCGGAATTCCGCATGGCCTTCGCCAACCGGAAGCTGGCCCCGGAGCTGGAGACCGTGTTCTTCATGACCTCCGAGGAGTACGCCCTCATTAGCTCCTCGATGGTGCGGGACGCCCATCGGTGGGACGGAGACGTCTCGAAATTCGTGCCGCCCCCGGTCGTGGAGGCGCTGGAGCAGAAGGGCGTGCCGGCCCGGTCGTAACGGCGCCTGGCCCCCGCCGTCCCGTGGCCGACGGCGCTTGTGACGCCTCTCGCATGCATCCGGTGGGCGGGCCGGACCGTGCATGGCCGGACGCGCGGTCTTTTGATTTGCCGCTGCGTCCCGTACCTTCACCCACGCACACACCTCTCACTTACCCCTACGTGACGAATGGACACGCCGGACGACCTTTACTACACAGACGATCACGAATGGCTGCGCGTCGAGAACGGCACGGCCACCGTGGGCATCACGGACTTTGCACAGAGCGAGCTCGGCGACATTGTGTTTGTCGAGCTGGAGCCGGAGGGGACGGAGCTCGGGCAGGACGACATCTTTGGGACCGTCGAGGCGGTTAAGACGGTGTCGGAGCTGTACATGCCCGTCGGGGGGACCATTACGGCGATTAACACGGAGCTTGAGCTCTCGCCGGAGGTCGTAAATGAGGATCCGTACGGGGACGGATGGATGATTGAGATCGAGCTCGCAGCGCCCGACGAGGCGGAGGCGCTGATGGGGGCCGACGCCTACGCGGAGGTCACGTGATTCCCCGCCGCACACGCTGCGTGTGGCGCCCCGCCCCGCTACGTTGGGGACGGAGCGCGCACGGCCCGCCTGATTGCCACTGCACGCTGACACTTGCCGCTCCCCACCCCCGTGTCGATGCACGATAAGATCGTTGTTCTGGACTTCGGCTCGCAATACACGCAACTCATCGCGCGTCGGGTGCGGGAGACCGGCGTGTATTCGGAGATTCGCCCCTGTACCGTCGCGGCGGACGCGATCGACGCCCTGAACCCGAGCGGCGTGATTCTGTCGGGGGGGCCCTGCTCGGTCTACGACGAGGCGGGGCCGGCCCTCGACCCGGCCCTGCTCGACCTGGAGCGCCCCGACGGCACCCCGGTGCCGCTGCTGGGCATCTGCTACGGCCTGCAGGCAATGGCCCACCAGTTTGGGGGCGAGGTGGCCCGGGCCGACCGGCGCGAGTTTGGGCGGGCGCAGCTGCAGGTGCCGCCGGACGGGCAGGAGAAGTCGCCTCTCTTCGAAGGCGTGCCGAGCGGCTCGACCGTCTGGATGAGCCACAGCGACCACCTGACCGACCTCCCCGACGGCTACGAGGTGATTGCCCGGACCGACAACGCCCCGGTGGCCGCCGTGCGCGACACCGACGGGCCCTACTACGGCGTGCAGTTTCACCCAGAGGTGGTGCACACGGACTACGGCCGCCAGATTCTGGAGAACTTTGCGCACGCGATCTGCGGGTGCAGCGGCGACTGGACCCCCGCCTCGTTCGTGGAAGAGCAGACCGAGACGATTCGGGACCGAGTGGGGGATCGCCACGTCATCCTGGGGCTCTCCGGGGGCGTGGACTCGTCGGTCGCCGCCGCCCTTCTGCAGCGGGCCCTGGGCGATCAGCTCCACTGCATCTTCGTGAACAACGGCCTCCTGCGGAAGGGGGAGTGGCACCAGGTGCAGGAGACGTTCCGCGGCCACTTCGAGATGGACCTGCGCACCACCGACGCCACGGACCGCTTTCTGGAGCGGCTCGACGGGGTGACGGACCCGGAGGAGAAGCGAACCATCGTCGGCAACACGTTCATCGAGGTGTTTGAGGAGCAGACCGAGGCCATCGCGGCCGACCTGGGACACCGCCCCACCTACCTCGCCCAGGGCACGCTCTACCCCGATCTCATCGAGAGCGTCTCGTTTAAGGGCCCGTCCGTCACCATCAAAACCCACCACAACGTCGGCGGGCTGCCCGAAGAGCTCGACTTCGACCTCATCGAGCCCTTTCGGGAGCTGTTCAAGGACGAGGTGCGCGAGATCGGGCGCCTGCTGGACGTGCCCGCCCCCATCGTGGGGCGGCATCCCTTCCCGGGGCCGGGCCTCGCCATTCGCATCCTCGGACAAATTACGCGGGAGCGGCTGGCCCTGCTGCGAGAGGCCGACGCCATTTTCATCGAGGAGCTGCGTGCCAACGACCTCTACGACGAGGTCTGGCAGGCCTTCGCCGTCCTCCTGCCGGTGCAGGCGGTGGGCGTGATGGGGGATGAGCGCACCTACGAAAACGTGTGCGCCCTGCGCGCCGTAACCAGCGTGGACGGCATGACGGCCGACTGGGCCCACCTCCCCCACGACTTCCTGGGGCACGTCTCGAATCGCATCGTCAACGAGGTGCCCGGCATCAACCGGATTGTCTACGACGTGAGCTCCAAGCCGCCGGCCACCATCGAGTGGGAATAATGCTGCGAGGGGGCGGCGCGTTGGGAGGGAGAAGGGGCACGCGTCCTGGCGTCAATTCTTCAACATCGTCTCTCGTCTCCATGGCAACTCGCCGCTCCGGACCGGTCTGTGTATTTGGGCTCCTTCTGCTTCTAAGCATCGGCATGCCGGTGGCGCCGAGCCACGCCCAGCAGGCGGGGGCCATCCCCGAAATCGAAAATGCGGAGCTGCTGTTCGAGGAAGGGGTCGCGGCGTTCGAGCGGGGGGAGTACGAGACGGCGCACGAGCGCTTTCGGTTGGTGAGCGAGTACGCGCTCAACCGCAAGACCACGGCCGCCCTGCTCATGGACGGGAAGGCCCTCGTGCAGCTGGGACGCTACCGGGACGCGATCGGCCGGCTCGAGGCCCTCCTCAACCAGTATGCGGAGACGACATACCGGGACGAGGCGGCGCGGCTCCTGGAGCGGGCCCGCCGTCGCCTCCAGGAAGAGACACAGGCCCAAGACACCCTCCGCGTCGGCGTGACGCTTCCGATGGGGGCCGCGGAGGTGTCCCTGTCCCAGGCCCTGTTCAACGGCATTCGGCTCGCGGTCGACGAGCACAACGGCCTGCGGCGGCGGTACATCCGGCCGCCCGGCCTGCGGACGGAGGCCGATACCTTCGAGGTCTACGACACGGCCCGCCTTGCGGGGGACAGCCTCGCGGCGGCGGACGGGGAAACCACCGTTGCGGCGCCGGCCGATACGGTCCGGGTCGACTCGTTGCGGGTCGTGGCGGAGCAGGTGGAGCGCCCGGACTGGGTCGCCAAGATGTACTTCCGCCGGACGGGCCCGCGGCCCAAGGCCGCACGGGCGGCGGTGGACTCCCTCGTGCGGCTCGACGACGTGGACGTGATTCTGGGGCCCATCCGGAGCCGCGTGGCGCGGCCGGCGGGGGAGCGGGCCGAGGCCGCCCGCGTGCCCCTGGTGGCGCCGATGGCCACCGACGAGAGTGTCTCCGAGGGGAAGAACTACGTCTTCCAGGCCAACCCCACGATCCCGGACCGCGGGCGAATTATGGCGCGGACCGCAAAGAATGGGCTTCTCATCAACCGCGTCGGGATCGTCTACGAGGAGGGCAACGGCCTGAGTGCGCGCATGGCCGAAGGGTTCCGGGAAGAAGCCCGTCGGCAGGGCCTGACGGTGCCCCTCAGCATCCCGCTACAAGGGGGGCGGGACTGGTCGCGGCTGCCCACCCTCCTCACAGACTCGACCCTCATCGAGACCGGCTCCCGCCGGGCCCGGCGGGACTCCGCCACCATCGACTCCCTGCTGGCCGAGACGGAGGCGCTCTACCTCCCCGTGTCGGGCCGGGGCACGGCGGGGAAGATTCAGGGCGCCCTCACCGGCCTTCGCCAAATTCTCCCCGGGAAACGGGTGCTCGGCAACGCCGAGTGGCACGACCTTCCCTTCAAGGAGGCGGCCAGTACGGCCGTTGCCACGTACACGAACGGCTTCTACGTGCAGACGGACCAGCCGGCCGTGCAGCGGTTCGTCCGCCGGTACCGCCTGCTCACGGGCAGCCCCCCGGACGAACTCGCCACCAGTGGCCGTCGCCTGGCGTACGTGGGCTACGATGTCGCCCGCTTTTTGCTAACCACCCTCTCGCCGTCGGGCACCGGGCCTACCCCCCGGGCGCTCCGCACCGCCCCGACGTACGAAGGGATTGGCATGCGCATCGGCTTCCAGGGAAAAAATGCAAACCAGGCGCTGTTCATCCACCGGTACCGCGACCAACGGACGGAGCTTCTCCGCTAGGCACGAGGGCCCTGCGGGGGCGGCGCGATCCATCCGGGCTTAAAGCTGCGGAGAGGAACAGACCCTCCCCCCTGTCGTTTCGGCTCCGCGTTGCCACTTCGCCCCCAAATGCCCAATCGAAAGCAGGGGCGGTCCTCTCGTCGACTGCCTTCATCGTAGCGGTCCCTTCATGCGTACGTCGGCTTTCGTTCCCGCTTTGCTGTTTGCGCTTCTCGGGGCCCTCGTCGGATGCTCAGGGGGCACCGAGCTTACCTACAGTGGGCCGGAGGAGGCGTACAAGAAGGGGGTCGCCGAGATGGAGGAGGGCGATCACCAGCAGGCCATTCGCTTCTTCCGGGCCGTGTTCGAGTACGGGCGGGGCAACGAGTGGGCCCCCGACGCGCGCTTCAAGCTCGCCATGGCGCAGCGTGGGCTGAACAAGCATCTGGTGGCCGCGAACGAGTTTCAACGCTTCACCCAGCTCTACCGCAACGACGAGCTTCTCCCTCGGGCCGAGTTCGAACGGGCCAACTCGTACTACCTCCGGTCGCCCTCGTACCGGCTCGACCAGTCGGACTCGGAGCAGGCCATCTCCCTCTTTCGTCTCTTTATCGACCGGCATCCGAACCACGAACTCGTGCCGGAGGCCGAAGAGAAAATCAACGAGCTCCGAGCGAAGCTCGCCCGCAAGAAGTACGAGGCGGGCCGGCTCTACGAGCAGCGCGACATGTGGCAGGCCGCGACGACGGTCTACGAACGGGCCTTCGATCAGTACCCGGATACCCCCTGGGCCGACGACGCGTTGCTCGGCGCGGTCCGGACGTACGTTCGGTACGCGGACCGAAGCGTGGAGAACAAGCAGGCCGAGCGCTATCAGAAAGCGATCGAGAACTACAACCGGCTCACGCAGCTCTTCCCCGGGAGCACCCTCCTCGGACGGGCGGAAGACCTCTACAGCGAGGCCCGTGAGAAGCTCGACCGCGTCCAGGCGCAGCAGGGTGAGCAGTCGCTGGCGCAGGAAGATGCGTCGAGCGGCTCCAATTGACGGAGGGATTTTGCAGGCCCATCGTGCCCATGACTGTTGGTCTTTTTGGGGGGTCTTTCAACCCGCCCCACGTCGCCCACCTCGTCGTCGCGGAGGTCGTCCGCGACCAGTTCGGGCTCGACGAGGTGTGGTGGATTCCCAACGCCACCCCGCCCCACAAGCCGAACGACGAGTTGGCGGCCGTACAGCATCGACTGGCGATGACCGAGCGCACGGTGGAGGGCAACCCGGCGTTCCGCGTGTGCGGCGTGGAGGTGGAGCGGGACGGCGTGTCGTACACGGTCGAGACACTCCGTGTCCTGCAGGACCAGCATCCCGACACGGACTTTGCCCTCATCCTCGGCAGTGACAGCCTGGACCACTTTGCCGATTGGCACCGGCCCGACGAGATTGCCGAGCGCGTGCCGTTCATCGTGTACAAGCGCCCGGGGGCAATCGAGTCGGTTGCCGATCCCCGTTTTGTGAACGACGTCCGGTACGCGGCTGCGCCCGTCATGGAGATCTCGGGGACCGAGGTCCGCGCCCGCCGCCGGGCCGGCCGGTCCATCCGGTATCTGGTGCCGGAGGCGGTGCGCGCCTACATTGACACCCATGATCTCTACCGCCCGACGGACTGAGGGGCGGGGGCACACGCCTGCGGCCGTCGCGCTGGCGCCTGAACTTTGCGTGGTCCGGCGTCGTTGTTTCGTCCCAATCCGGCATGGCCCTGCGTGCCGGGGCGGGATGCCGTCACGTTCTCCGACACGATTCCCCGACGCCCATGGCGCTTACCGAATCGACCATGATGGACCTGGGCCAATCGGCCCCCGACTTCTCGTTGCCCGCGGCCAATCCCGAGGTTGACGACCGGGGCGACGCCCGGCGCTCGCTCGCAGACTACGACGAGGCCGACGCCCTCGTCGTCGTGTTCATGTGCAACCACTGCCCGTACGTCCAGCACATCGAGGGGGCCCTCATCGATGTGGCCCGGGCGTATCAGGACAAGGGCGTACAGTTTGTCGGCATTTGCGCGAACGATCCGGAGCGCTACCCGGACGACTCGTTCGACAACATGGCCGAGCGGGCCCGCGAGAAGGGGTATCCGTTCCCGTACCTCCAGGACGAGACGCAGGAGGTCGCCACGGCCTACAAGGCGGCCTGCACGCCGGACATTTACGTCTTCGACGACGATCGTGCGCTCGCCTACCGGGGGCGCTTCGACGACACGCGCCCCGACGGAGACGAGGCACACGGGGACGACCTCCGTCAGGCCCTCGACGAGCTTCTCGCCGACGGCACCGTGACGATGGAGCAGGCCCCCTCCATGGGGTGCAACATCAAGTGGAAGCCCGACGCAACCCCGGCCCACGCGGCGCAATGAGGCGTGTGCCGACGCGTGAGGCCCCGCCACTACGGACGCGAGGGGCCCTCTGTACTCCCCGCGTGATTGCCCAGCGGCCATGTTTCGCGGACGCGCATTCCGGACCTGGACACACGTCGTCGCTGGGGCCTGTGGCATCGCCGTTCTCTTCCTCGTCGTGATGGTGATGGCCGAAGCGGTGATTGGGGAGGGAGCGCGGGTCACGCGGGCGGGCCTCACGGTAAGTGCAGCGGCGTTCCTCGGGTACATCGGGACCGCCTGGCTGATCCGCCGTGACGACGCCCGCCGGTAGGGTCGCTTGCGCGGCAGGTGCCCCTGGGAAGACGAGAATCACGAGGGGGGGATGTTTCGTTAAGTCCGCGTCGGACACGACCCAAATCGGCTCTACTTTCTCCAGACTTGGGAGCGGTTCCGGGCTTCACGGGGCACGTCCCCAAGCCGTCATCCCCACGCATTTAACCCCTGAGGTGGTACCATGAGTAGCGACACCGTCGAGAGCACCCCGGACGAAGAGCGATCGGCCTTCGAAACGGCCCAGGAGGAGCAGGAGGACGTCGACCCACGCACCATTCCGCAGACGTTGGAGGAGCCACCCCCGGTGGGGGACGAGATCGAGTATCCGGGCTACCCGGACGAGGACCACGAGACGTGGCAGATTCTCGTGGAGCGCCAGATGGAGCAGCTTCCGGGCCGGGCCTGTGAGGCGTACATGCGGGGGCAGGACGTGCTGGGGCTGGAGGGGGATCGAATTCCGGACCTGGCCGACTTGAGCCGGCGCCTCAACGAGGAGACCGGATGGGAGGTGGCCAACGTCCCGGGCCTCATCCACGAGAAGAATTTCTTCTCGCTGCTGTCGCAGCGCAAGTTTCCCTCCACGAACTACGTCCGTGGGCGGGAGGAGCTCGACTACACCCCGGCCCCGGACTGCTTCCACGACATCTTCGGGCACATGCCGATGCTCACGCAGCCGGAGTTTGCGGACTTCTACCAGCTCTACGGCCAGGCGGCCCAGAACGCGGAGGGGGCCGACCGCCCCCGCCTGGAGCGATTTCACTGGTTCACGGTGGAGTTCGGGTTGATCCAGGAACAGGGAGAAAAGCGCATCTTCGGGGCGGGCATCGTATCGTCCAACGAAGAGGTGACGCACGCCCTTTCCGACGAGGTGACGCTCCACCCCTTCGATCCCGAGCACATCGTCGAAAAGGACGACTACGAGGTCTACAACCTTCAGAACGAACTCTTCGTCCTCGACTCCTTTGAGCAGCTCGTGGACGGCTTCCGGGACTGGACCTCGAAGAACGGGTTGCTGTAGCTGTCTCGTCCGCGGCCGGTCGAGACGCTAGCGCTGCGCCCCGCCCTGCCGGACGACCGGCGGCGGGGCGTTTCTGTGTCGGGGCCGGAACCCACGGAAAACATTCGTGAGGCCGTCGGTTGGAAACGCGAACTGCAATCCAAGATCAGCCTCTCACGAGTTTTCATGGAGACAGGGACAGAGAAGCGGGTGTCCGCACGAATTACGGGGCGCGTGCAGGGCGTTGGGTTTCGCAACTTTACACGGCGGCGGGCCCGGCGGCTGGACGTCACCGGCTGGGTGCGCAACGAATCCGACGGGTCGGTGCGGCTGGAGGCCGAGGGGCCCACCGATGCGCTCGAATCGCTCGTCGAGGCCGTGCACGAAGGGCCGCGGATGGCACGCGTCGAGGCGGTCGATGTGGACTGGTCCGAGGCCGACGCCGCGTTTGAGGGGTTTCGGGTGCGTCGCTGAGCCAATGGACGGCCACGAATCCATCAGGAGGGACCGCTATGGAGCATCCACCAGGGTCGGACGCGGAGCCCGCCGGGGCGTCCCCGACGCGACTTGAACTGATCGACCGCGCGGCCCAGCGGCTGGGGGCGGCGGACCGCTCAGCCCCGCGACGGACGGCGGAGTGGCTGCTGGCAGAGCTACTGGACTGCGACCGAGCCCACCTGTACGCCCGCCCAGACCGGACGGTCGCTGCGTCGAAGGCACGGCAGTTCCGCGAGATGGTGGGGCGCCGCGTGCAGGGGGAGCCGCTGCAGCACATCCTCGGATACGCCTCCTTTCACGGGCTGCGGCTGGGGGTGTCCCCGGACGTGATGGTGCCGCGCCCCGAGACGGAGACGGTCGTCGACCGGGCGCTCACTTGCATCGAGGGGGTATCGAGGCCCCAGGTGCTCGACGCCGGCACGGGAAGCGGGTGCATTGCCCTCGCCCTCAAGCACGAACGGCCCGACGCGGAGGTGCACGCCTGCGACGTCAGTACGGACGCCCTTGCGGTGGCCCGGGCCAATGCCCAAGACTTGGGCCTCGACGTTCGGTTTTTTGAGGGCGACTTGCGTGCTGAGGTGCCGGCCGCGACGCCACGAGGCGTGGATCTTCTGGTCTCCAATCCGCCCTACATTCCCGATGCGGAGGCCGAGTCGTTGCCGCCCGTTGTGCGGGAGTACGACCCCGACCGTTCGCTTTTCGCCGGCCGCGATCCGCTTCGCTTCTATCGGGCCCTCGTTGATTGGGTTCGGGCGTGTTGTGTGCCCGGGGGGGCGTTCGTTTTGGAAGTGCACGCCGAGCACGCCGCCGAGGTGGAGCGGCTGTTCCGCGGAGAAGAGGGCGTGGGGGCGGTGCACACTGAGGAGGACCTGAGCGGGCGGCCGCGCATCGTGTGGGGGCGGACCGGGCGGGCAGAGGCTAGTTGACCGTGGAGGAGCGGGGCGTCTCGAAAACGCGGGCGGCCTCCCGGTACATGATGGCGTGGAGGTCGGCGGTGGTCTCGGGGGTGTCGGCGTATCCCCCCGAGAGAAGGAGCGCCACCGGGTGGTTGTGGGCCCGAATCTGCTCCAGCACGTACCGGTCGCGGGCGTGAAGGCCTTCGCGGGTCAGGGAGAGGCGCCCAAACCGGTCGTCCGTCGCGACGTCGATGCCCCCGAGGTAGAACACCAGGTCCGGCTGGACGGCGTCCAGGGTCTGAGGGAGATACGACCGCAGCGTGTCGAGATACGACTGGTCGCCGGTCGCATCGTCGAGGGGGACGTCGAGGGAAGAGGGGGGCTTTTCGAACGGGTAGTTCTTCGCCCCGTGCATCGAGAAGGTAAAGACCGACGCGTCGTCCGCAAAGACGGCCGCGTTGGCGTTGCCCTGGTGCACGTCCAGGTCCACGATGAGGACGCGCTGGGCCCAGCATGCGGCCTGCAGCACGCGAATGGCGACGGCCACGTCGTTGAGTACGCAGAAGCCCTCGCCGTGGCCGGGAAAGGCGTGGTGGGTGCCGCCCGCCAGGTTGGCCGCGACGCCGTCCGTGAGCGCCATGAGGGCCGCGTTGATGGTGCCCTGCACGGCCAGCCGGGACCGGTACACGAGGCGCTCCGACCACGGAAGGCCCATGCGTCGCTCGGCGTGATCGGACAGGCTGCCCTCGGCAAGGTGCGTCAGGTAGTCGGCGGTATGGACGCGTCGCAGGTCCGTCCAGTCAGCCTGTCGGGGCGCCACCACGTCCGTCGGGCGAACGAGGTCCTCGTCCAGAAGCCGCTGGTGGAGGGCGGGGAACTTGGCCATCGGAAACGGATGCCCCTCCGGCAGGGGGACATAGTAGCCGTCGCAGTAACTGACGCGCATCGAGTCTAGAAGCCTACGGCCCACGAGAAAAATGGAATACGAGACGAACGATGCGCCGTACGCAAAGGGGCGAAATCAGGGTCCGAACCTTTCTCGGAGAAAAATGAAAAGCAGGGCACATATAGAAACGCCAGGACGGCCGGATGGCCCTCCTGGCGTCATCTGGTCAGGATGGCCCTCAGAGAACTGCTCCGATGCTCTTTCGAGAGGGAAACCTTGTGGTGCCGGCGTCAAGAACACAAGGCTAGTCCTGTGGAGAAGTATTGTGCGGCTCCTTCGGATTGGTCGTCCCACCATCTTCCCGCATCATGTTGTGGGCCTCGCCCTGCCGGACCTCAACCGGTTCTTCCTCGGATACCTGAGGCCCACTTACGGTACTGGTGCACCCGCCGAGAAGGAAAACCCCGGCGAATGCAAAAAGGGCAAGATACGACGTGACGGTCGTGTAGAGGGAACGCTTCATGGTTACAGGGTATGTTGGCATGATTCTAGCTAAGAAGCTGCGGCGTTTACATTATACACCCGTTGGGTAAATTGCAAACACAATTCTGCCGGTTTCGGTTGTTATGAATCATCAAGCCATAAAATTTTCCGGACTGGTTGGTCTCCTCGTAGGCCTCCTGGCTTTTCCCCCTGCCGCGGGGGCCCAGCCGACTTCTCCGTTGGGACTCTCTTCGGCACAGGATCCGTCATCTGTTCCGGATTCCGTACCGCGGACCGCTTCCTCTGAGCGTGGCTTCCCGTTCCCGAGTCAACTCCATTCGCCGCTCGACCGCTCGACCCAGACCTGGAGCGTCACCCAGGACAGGCGGGGCCTCCTCTACGTCGCGAGCAACCACGGCGTCCTTCAGTACGATGGGGAGCAGTGGGAGCGCATCCCGACGACCTCCAAAACGCCCACTCGCTCCGTAGCTGCCGATAGCCTGGTTTACGTCGGCACCCGAGGCGACTTTGGGGTCCTCCGGCCCGATTCGGTGGGGACCCTCAAGTACCAGTCTCTTCTTGACCAAGTCCCCGAAGGAAAGCGTGACTTCTCAGATGTATGGAATACCCATATTATCGGCGGGAATGCCTACTTCCAGTCTGGAGACTACCTCTTCCGCTGGAGTGGAGAGAAGATGACCACGTGGAGTGCAGGAGGGTCATTTCACACGTCCTTTGTCGTGGGGCAGTCTCTTTATGTCCGTGACGCAAATCATGGGCTGCTCCGCGTGGAAGGCGACTCCCTCAAAATGATTCCCGGCGGAAGTGTATTTGCCGATGTCCCGGTTTACATGATGGATGTCCGCGCTGATGGAAGCTTGATTCTCGCGACGCAGAGCCGTGGCCTGCTCGTGCAGAGGGGAGACGCGTTCCGGTCTCTTGCGCCGGAGCTAACCTCTTTTCTGGACCAGAATAACCTTTACCACGGGACCTCTCTTCCCGGCGGGCGATACGCGCTGGCGACGATTCGGGCAGGGGTGGTCGTGGTCAACTCAAGCGGGGAGGTGGTTCGCGTTCTGGACGACTCGTCTGGGCTCCCTGTCAATGTTGTAAATCACGTGTTCTCGGGCCGCGAAGGGCAGCTGTGGATGGCCCTCAACAATGGTCAGGTGTTCCAGGCTGGCTTGAGTGTCCCGCTCACGGTCCACGACGAGCGAACGTCCCTCAGGGGAACCATCCGAGGGGTCCACAAGCACCGGGGCACCACCTACGTGGCTACCGAAACGGGTCTGCACGTCCTCACGCCAACCACAGACCAGTCCCCCGGAGCGCAAAGTGCTCAGTTTGAATCGTGGGGAGGCGACCTTCCGGTTGTCCTAGATATGAAGACTGCCGAGGGCGACCTCCTTGCGGCCACTCAGCAGAACGGCCTGTACCACCTCGAGGGCCGTACGAAGCGACAAATTGGGGGGTGGGAGCGCACCTGGAGTCTTACCGAAGACTCGGGCGGCGACCAGTTGTACGCGGCCACGACCGATGGGATCAAGAGGGTCGCCCGCCGGAACGGTCAGTGGACGGCCGCACCAATCTCTGGCCTCGACACCGAAATACGAAGCGTTGCTTCGAGGGAGGATGGTACACTCTGGGCGTCGACGTTCGACGATCGGGTCATTCGGGCCTCCCTGTCCCCCGACGGCCGAAGCATAACCGACACGATCAGCTACGGCATTGAGGCAGGTTTGCCAGAAGGATATAAGGGGGTGCATCTCATTGACTCAACCCTGACGATTGCCTCCTCAAAAGGCCTCTACCAGATCGAAAACCCGGCCGTGCGGCCGGAGAGGCGCACCTTCACTCGGCAGGACGCTCTTCTTCCAAAAATTGAGGGGGAGAGTCCGATGCTGAAGTCCTTCTACTACAAGAACGGCCGGCTGTGGGTCGTCCTTGGAAATCGAGTCTTCGTCGGTGAGGTGCGAGGTCAGGGTGTTGCCGACTGGGACGAAATTGCTCCACTGCACTTTCCAAAGTCAGAAGCGATTTCTGTTTTCGTCGATGACGTCGGCACGCTCTGGCTCGGGGACCAACTGCGCCTCTTCCGCTACGCGGCCCGGGCAGGGGCCGATGTCCCGGATCCCGCGCCCCCCGGCTTTGCGCCGCTGATCCGCCGGGTCATCGCCCCGAAGGACAACCGCCTTCTGTACGGCGGCACCCCCCATCGCGAGAACCCCGGGACTCCGCTCCCAGTCCGGTATGGCGAGGACCTCAGGGTGCGGGTCGCCTCCCCACAGTACGGCACCACCACCCCCCCCGAGTACCGCTACAGGCTCCTGGGCCGAGACGACGAGTGGAGTGACTGGTCCTCCGCTCCGACCCGACGCTTCAACGACTTCTGGGAGGGAACGTACCGGCTCCAGGTGCAGGCCCGCAACGAGCGGGGGCAACTGAGTCGCATCACGTCCTTCCCCCTTGAAATCATTCCGCCCTGGTACCGGTCGATCTGGGCCTACCTGGTGTACGGCCTCGGATTCCTGGGGCTGGCCTACGGCGCGCGGCGGTTCTACGTTGTTAAGGAGGAGAAGCGCCAGGCCCGCCGTCGGGTCCAGAAGTTGGAGCGGGAGCGGGTCGTCGCGGAGCGGCTCAAGAAGGCCAACGACCGGCTGCGGGAGGCCAATCGCCTCAAGGAGGATTTCCTCGCCACCACCTCGCACGAGCTGCGCACGCCGCTCACCAACATCCTCGGCTCCCTGGAGGTCCTCCGGGGCATGATGGAGGGGGAGGAGACCGAGTTTCTGGACATGATCGAGGAGAACGGCAAGCGCCTCAAGCGGACCCTGAACGCCCTTCTCGACCTGTCGATGTTGCGCTCTGGGGAGGAGGACGTGGAGCTGACGCCGACGCCCCTCGATGCGTGCGTGGAACGGGTGGCGTCGGACCTTCGGGCGGACGCGGAGGAGAAGGGCCTCTCGTTCCGCGTGGCCCTCTCGGGGGCCCCCGCGTGGGCCGATCTCGACGAGCAGTACCTGGAACAGATCCTCCGGAATCTGATCGAGAACGCCATCAAGTACACCGACGAGGGCGTCGTGGCCGTGTCGACGGGCACCGCCGAGGGGCGCGTCTACGCGGAGGTGGAGGACACGGGCATCGGCATTGACGAGGCGTTCCTGCCGGACCTCTTCGAGGAGTTCAAGCAGGAGTCGCGGGGGCGATCGCGCACCTACGAGGGGAATGGCCTCGGCCTCGCCATCTCGGCGCGCCTGGCGGACCAGATGGACGGGGCCATCCGGGTCGAGACGGAGAAACACAAGGGCAGCCGGTTTCGGGTGGAGTTCCCGCGGTCGTCGGAGCCGGCGGAGGCCGGCGCGGAAGGGTAGGGGGCAGCGGGATCCGCACCCGGCGGGACGAGGAGGGCCGTCGATGGGGGCGATGCGGAAATCGTCGCAGTCGCTTTACACCCGAAGCGGCGTTGAGACGGCGTGTAGGGGGCATTCGGGCGAGTGAGGGGAAACAATTTTGCCCGCGCAAGGTGGGCTTTTCATCCCGATCTTCTTCACTCCTCGTGCCTCCTCCATGGCCTCGTCTTCGGGACGTCCCGCACGACTGCTTGCCGGAATCGGGCTGCTGCTGGTGGGCCTGCTGGCCGGGGTCCTCGTGATGTTGCTGGCCGAGGAGGAGTCGGACACGGCCCCGGTGGCCCGCATCGTGGAGCGTGCGGGGACGGTGGAGGAGGCCGGCACCACCCGGACGGCCTCGGTCCCGCGCGACTGGCAGACGGACGGGCCGCCGCCCGCGGCCCTCAACCGGCTCTTTCGGGACGTTGCTGAGGAGGTGACCGAGGGGGTGGTCTCCATCCGGGTCGCGTCCAGCGCGGAGGGGAGCGGGGAGAATCCCCTCGGGCAGCCGGCACAGAACCTTGGAAGCGGGGTGGTGATCAGTCCGGAGGGCTACATCGTGACGAACAGTCACGTGGTGGAGGGGGCGGAGCGCATCCAGGTGCGACTGACCGACAAGCGCCAGTTCGAGGCCCGAGTGGTGGGCACGGACGCGTCCACCGACCTTGCGGTGATCAAGGTGGGCGGGGAGGACTTTTCGGTGGTGCCGTTCGGCAACTCGGACCAGGTGCAGGTGGGCGACTGGGTGGTGGCGGTCGGCAATCCCCTCCAACTCACCTCGACCGTCACGGCCGGAATTGTAAGCGCGCTGGGCCGCCAGTTGCGAATCATCGAGGACCAGTTCCGGATCGAGAATTTCATTCAGACCGACGCGGCCATCAACCCGGGCAACTCGGGCGGGGCCCTCGTCAACCTGAAGGGGGAGCTCGTGGGCATCAACACCGCCATCGCCAGCCGGAGCCGGCGGACGGAGGGCTACGGCTTCGCGATTCCGTCGGCCCTCGTGGAGCGGGTGGTCACCGACCTCATCGCGTACGGCGAGGTGCGACGCGGGTACCTGGGCGTCAGCATTCTGCCGGTGGACGCGGACCGGGCCGAGGAGATCGGCCTGCGCGACATCCGCGGGGTGTACCTGGAGGAGGTGCAGTCGGGAAGTGCGGCGGACCGGGCCGGCCTGGAGGGGGGCGACGTGGTGACCTCCATCATGGGGGAGCCGGTGAACGCGCCCAACGACCTTCAGAGCCTGATTGCCCGCCAGCGCCCCGGCGACACGGTCGCGGTGGAGGTGTGGCGGGACGGGACGGCACGCACGTTCGGTGTGGAGCTGATGGGCGAGGACACGCCGGTGTATCAGGAGTGGCTGAGCGACCTTCAGTCGGGGGGGAGCCCCAATTCAGATCCGCCGGAATACCAGCCGCCCGACGACGGAGGGGCGGACGCGGCCGTAACCGAGGTGGACGGATGGGACGTCGGACTGCGTCCACTGACGGACACGGAGGCCTCCGTCTTCGACGCGGAGGCCGGGGCGTACGTCGCGTACGTGGAAAGCGGCGGACGGGCGGCGGCCGCCGGCCTGCCCCGCAACGTGGTGATGACCCGCCTCGACGACGCCCGCATTGAGTCCCCCGCCGATGTCGTCCAGCATCTGTCGGCGGCCAGCGGGCCGGTGCTCGTGGAGGTGCAGCGCCGCGACGGCACGCCGGCCTTCTACGAGATTGAGTAGCACGTTTGGAGCGCCCTCCCCCAGACGGGCGCGTTCTCGTTCTGTCCCCTATTCTCATTCCGATGTTTAACGACCACAGTATGCTCCGATACCTGACCGCCGGCGAGTCGCACGGCGAGGCCATCATCGGCGTTCTCGAGGGCGCCCCGGCCCAACTGCCGCTTACGCCCGACGACATCAACGAGCACCTGGCCCGGCGCTGGCTCGGCTATGGGCGCGGGGGGCGGTCGAAAATCGAGAACGACACGGTGCACATCTACTCGGGCGTGCGCTTCGGCCAGACGCTCGGGAGTCCCATCTCCTTCCGCATCGACAACGGGGCCTACGAGAAGGACAAGGCCGGCTGGCCCGAGAAGATGGCCATCGAGGGCGAGCCGCCGGAGGACATGGAGAAGGTGACGATGCCCCGGCCCGGCCACGCCGACCTGGCGGGCAAGCAGAAGTACGAGCACGACGACATGCGGCCCGTGATCGACCGGTCGAGCGCCCGCGAGACGGCCATGCGGGTGGCCTGCTGCTCGGTGGCGCGGCGCCTACTGAACGAGTTCGGCATCGAGGTGGGCAGCCACGTGGTGCGCATCGGGGACGTGGGGTTCGACGAGCCCGAGGAGTGGGCCGATCGTCGCAACGCGCTCCTCGAGGAGGGCGGCGGGGCGAGTGCCCTTTACGAGACGGCCGACGAGAGCGCCACGCGCATGATCGACGACGGCATGACGGAGCGCTGCGTGGAGCACATCGACCAGACGAAGAAGGACCGCGATTCGCTCGGGGGCGTCTACGAGGTGGTCGTGACCGGCGTGCCGCCCGGCCTCGGGTCGTACGTTCACTGGGACCGGCGCCTCGACGGCCAGCTCGTGCAGGCCATCTGCTCGATCCAGGCCCAGAAGGCCGCCGAGGTCGGCGACGGCTTCTTCAACGCCCACCGTCCCGGCTCGCAGGTGCACGATCCCATCGAGCCCCGCGAGGACGGCGCGCAGGCCTACCCCCGCCGCACCAACCACGCGGGCGGCACGGAAGGGGGCACAACCACCGGCATGCCGCTCGTCGTGCGGGGCTACATGAAACCGATCCCCACCCTCATCAAGCCGCTCGACTCGGTCGACACGGCGACGGGCGAGCCCGAGCCGACCCGCTACGAGCGGAGCGACATCACGAGCGTGCCGGCCGCGTCCACCGTGGCCGAGGCCACCGTCGCCTACACCGTGGCCAACGCGTTCCTGCGGAAGTACGGGGGCGACTCCGTGCCCGCGATCCGGCGCCACGTTGAGGCCGACCGCGCGGCCCCGAACGAGTAGAACCGGGCCGTGGACGGCCCGCCTGCGGCGATGCGGCCGAACACCGAATCACGGGAGTGAGTAGAGAACCGCCCACCAAGACGCAGACATTGCGAGATAAGGTCGCCCATGCCCCCTGATTCTCCGTCCGACGTGGAGCAGTGCTCCACAGGTCCCCTTGTTGAGCGGCCCGGTGCGCTGAAGGAATTCGTGGAGGCGACGCCGGCCCCGGTCGCCATGCTCGACGACGACTGGCGCATCGTCACGCACAGCCGGGCGTGGCTGGAGGTCTTCCAGAACGAGGGCGACGAAACCCGCACCCCCATCGCCCTCGACCGCATCGAGTCCACCGGCCCGGCGCTGTCCCCCCGCGAGGCCCTTCCCGCCCCGACGGACCAGCGGACGTTCTTCGAGGTGTTTGCCGACCCGGACGACGAGTGGCGGACCGCGTTTCTGCGCAGCCTTGAGGAGAAGGGCAGCCGGCGCGGCTACGGGCAACGGCTCTCCCAGCCGGACGGGCCCACGTATCGGGTGGACTGGGAGGTGCGGCCGTGGCAGACCAAAAACGGGTCGGAGCGGGGCGTGCTCCTCTCCGTCATCGACCGCACCGAGGAGCGGCACGCCAAGGGCCTGCGGCGCCAGGTGGACCACCGCTTCGACAAGCTCGTCGGCACGATCAGTGAGGGGGTGCTCCTCATGGACGACACCGGCGTGTTCCGGGACGGGAACGAGGCCGCCCAGAACATCCTGGGCCGCCCCCTCGACGAGATTATCGGCAGCCGGTTCGACGACGACATCTGGAACGGCCTGCGGGAGGACGGCAGCCCGCTCCCCAACGTCGAGTTTCCGTTCTGGCGCGCCTACGTCGAGCGGGAGCCGGTCCAGGAGGAGGTGATGGGCGTGTACCCCCCCGATGCGCCGCCGCGATGGATCCGGGTCAACGCCCAGCCGCTGTTCCGAAGCGGCCAGGAGGCCCCGTACGCTGTTCTCGTTTCGTTCGACGACATCACCGACGAGCGGCTGAAGGAGGAGGCCCTCCAAACCTCGCGCGACCTTCTGTCGAGCGTCCTCAGCAGCTCGCTCGACGGGATCATTGTCTTCTCGGCCCTCCGGAACGCGGGCGACGCCATCGCCGACTTTGAGTGTGTGCTGGTCAACCCGCAGGCGGAGAAGCTCTTCGAGAGCACGGCCGAGGACATTGTCGGCATGCGATTGCGGGAGGACATGCCCCGGCAGGAGGACAAGGGCCTGTTCGACACGTACTGCGAGGTCGTCGAGACCGGCGAGCCGGCCGAGATGGAAGTCCACTACGACACCGACGGGCAGGACGTCTGGTTTCAGGTGATGGCCGTCAAGGTGGAAAACGGCGTGGCCGTCACCTACCGCGACATCACCGACCGCAAGGAGGCCGAACGGCAAATCCGCGAACAGGCCCAGCTCCTCGACAAGGCCCGCGACGCGATTCTGGCCCACGACCTGGACGGACGGATCGTCTACTGGAACAAGAGCGCCGAGCGCCTCACCGGCTGGTCGAAGGAGGAGGTCCTGGGCGCACAGGCGCACGACTGCCTCTACGCCCCCAACGAGGAGGACACGCTCCAGCAGTGCCACGAGACGATGATGGCGGAGGGCGAATGGACGGGCGAGCTTCACATGCGCACGAAGGACGACGAGGAGCGCATCGTCGAGAGCCGGTGGTCCCTCGTGCGCGACAGCACGGGGAAGCCGAAGCACGTGCTCGTCATCAATACCGACATCACCGAGCGGAAGCGTCTGGAGTCGCAATTCCTCCGGTCTCAGCGCATGGAAAGCCTCGGGCGGCTCGTGGGCGGAATCGCGCACGACCTGGGCAACCTGCTGGTGCCCATCACCCTCGGCGTGAAGGTGCTCAAGCGCCGCGTGGACGACACCGACGACAAGGTGGACCAGACGCTCTCGATGATTCAGAAGAGTGCCGAGCGCGGCTCCGACATGGTGGAGCAGGTGCTGGCCTTTGCCCGCGGGGTGGAGGGCGAGCGGGTGGCCCTCCAGCCGGAACTGATCGTCGAGGAGGTGGAGGAAATGACGACGGAGACCTTCCCGGAGGACGTGGAGGTGCAAATTCAGACCGACGCGGACCTGCGCCCGGTCGTGGGGGACGCGACGCAGATCCAGCAGGTGCTCATGAACCTGTGCGTCAACGCGCGGGACGCCATGCCCGACGGCGGCACGCTCACCGTTGAGGCCCGCAACGTCGACTTCACCGAACGAGAGGCCCGTCGCAACATCGAGGCGGAGCCGGGCGGCTACGTCTGCATTGAGGTGCGCGACACCGGCACCGGCATGCCCGACGACGTGGCCGACAAGATCTTCGAGCCCTTCTTTACGACGAAGGAGGAGGGCGAGGGCACCGGCCTGGGCCTGTCCACCGCCTACAGCATCATCCAGAGCCACGACGGGTTCATGGACGTGGAGAGCGAGGAGGGGGTGGGCACGACCTTCTGGATCTATCTGCCCGCCGCCGACGAGGAGGCGACCGTGGAGGCCCCGTCCGCGACCAACGGGGAGGCGGGGCACGAGCGCCCGTCGTTCGACGGGGAGGGAACGCAGGTGCTGGTGGTGGACGACGAGGAGTTCGTGCTGGAGTCGGCCCAGCAGACGCTGGAGGCGGCCGGGTACGAGGTCCGCACGGCCCTCGACGCGGCGGCGGCCCTGCGGGTAATGGAGAAGGAGGCGATTGACCTCGTCATCACGGACCTCCGCATGCCGGAGATGAGCGGGCTGGACCTGATCCGGCGGCTCCAGGAGCGACACCCGGACCTGCCCATTGTGGCCGCGAGCGGGGTGGCCGACGGGCGGACCGAAGAGGCCCTCGACGCCGGGGCACAGACCTTTCTCGCCAAGCCTTTTACCGCGGAGAAGCTCGAAGCCGCCCTGCAGGAGGCCCTCCACACCACCGAGGAAGCCGCGGCGTGACACAAACAATGCGTGCCGACTCGACGAGGAGGAGCCGACCGGACTTCACCCTCTCCGATCGACCAAGGCGGGGGGACTGCCAACGCACAAGCCCCAAGGATCCGCAGGCCGACCCCCAAGCGCCCGTTAGCGGGCGACTGCGCCTACCCACACCGACCGTCCCCCAACCCCTCCGCGTATTTTCGCCGAGGGGGATGTCTCCAGACCCCCCGATCAGGGCGTTTCGATGACCCCGAGCCCCCCGTCTGCTAGTCTGCCCCCGGCGCGTCGGCGTGCCTCAAACACGGGCATCGTTTCCATTTTCCTCGCGGTGGGCCTGCTTCTGCTTGCGTGCGGGCGGGGCCGGGCACAGCCCGCCTCCTGCGTCACGGCGATCGACAATGCGACCGTTCTCATTCCCGATACCGTCTCCGTTGAGGGGGACGCCGCGCCCTTCTTTAGTCCCGACTCCCTCGCCGTTCTCTCACCGGATGATACGTGCGTCGGGGCCGAGTCGTGGCGACAGGCCCAACAGACGGCGATGGCGGTGGCGGGACGGGGCCCCTTCGAGGGGGAGGGGTTGAGCGACGAGAGTTCGTTTCGCCTCCGGCTGTACGGCGCTCGTGGGGAGCAGCACCGGGACGGAACCGCAACGTTCGTGGCGTGCACGCGGGTCGGAAAGGCGCTCCGGGCCTTTTGCCGCGACGACGGGCGCTACGAGGACGACGCGATCTATGTCCTGCGCACGCTGCGCCTCGGCCCCCCATCGCCGAACGAGGCGCCTCGCGTGCAGGCCCTTCGCCTCGCGGCGCCATCCCCCAATCCGGTGCGGGACGCGGTGCGCATCCGCTTCGCGACGCCCGAGCGCCAAACAGTCAAATTGAAGCTATACGACATGTTGGGGCGGGTCGTCTGGACCTTCGGGAGCGGAAGGGTGAAAGGCCGCCACGAAGTCCAGGCCGACCTGTCGGGACTGGCCAGCGGGGCCTATTTCCTGCGGCTGCGGTCGGAGGGCGACACCCGGACGCGTCGCATTACCGTCGTGCGGTAGTTGTGGCCCCGTCCGCATTGTGCCGGCGTCGCCACGGCGACGCACACGTAACCAAACCGTGGTGATGGCCGGCGAACTCCCTCTGCCACGGCGCCGTTCGGTTCGTCCGTATCTTCATCACCCCGCCGATCCAGACGCATGAGTTGGCTCACCCGCCTCGCCCACCGCGACGACGCCACCCTCAACACGCGCACCGAACCGGCCCCGGCCGGGCCCGACGCGCCCCACGCCGTCGTCGTTGGGGCCGGGATGGGCGGGCTCGCGTCCGCCGTCCGGCTGCGGGCGCGTGGCTTTCGGGTGACGCTTCTCGACCGCCTCGACCAGCCCGGCGGCCGGGCGCGCGTCTTCGAGCAGGACGGCTTTACGTTCGACGCCGGGCCCACCGTCATCACCGCGCCGTTTCTGTTCGAGGAGCTCTGGTCCCTCTGCGGGCGCGACCTGGAGGACGACGTGGAGCTCGTGCCCGTCGACCCGTTCTACCGCATCCGCTTCGACGACGGGACCGCCTTCAACTACACGGGCGACACCGAAGAAATGGTGGAGGAAATTCGCCGCTTCGCGCCGGAGGACGTGGACGGGTACCGGCGCTTTCTGGAAAAAAGCGAAGAGATCTTCGAGGTCGGCTTCGAGGAGCTCGGCCACGTGCCGTTCGACAACGTGACGGACATGCTCCGCATCGTGCCGGCGATGATGAAGCTGGAGAGCCACCGCACGGTGCACAGCCTCGTCTCCAAGTACATCTCCCACCCCAAGATTCGGAAGGTGCTGTCCTTCCACCCGCTGCTGGTGGGGGGAAACCCGTTCAGCACGACCTCCATCTACACGCTCATCGCCCATCTGGAGCGCAAGTGGGGCGTGTGGTACGCCATGGGCGGCACCGGCTCGCTCGTGCAGGGCCTGTCGGACCTCCTTGCGGACCTCGACGTCACGCAGCGCTACGGCGCGGAGGTCGATCAGATTCTGGTGGAGGACGAGACGGCCAGCGGGGTGCGCCTCTCCTCGGGCGAGGAAATACCCGCCGACCTCGTGGTCTCCAACGCCGACGTGGGCTGGACCTACCGGCACCTCGTGGCGCCCGAGCACCGCGACACGTGGACGGACCGCAAGGTGGAGGACATGGACTACTCGATGAGCCTGTTTGTCTGGTACTTCGGGACGGACCGCACCTACGAGGACGTGGAGCACCACTCCATCCTGCTGGGGCCGCGGTACAAGGGGCTGCTGGACGACATCTTCGACCACAAGGAGCTGGCCGACGACTTCAGTCTCTACCTGCACCGCCCCACGAAGACAGACCCGTCGATGGCGCCCGACGGACACGACGCGTTTTACGTCCTGTCGCCGGTGCCGCACCTGGAGAGCGGGGTGGACTGGCGCCAGCAGGCCGAGCCGTACCGGCAGGCCGTGGAGGAGTACCTCGCCGACACGGTGCTGCCGGACCTCGGGGAGCACCTCGTCACGAGCCGCATGCTCACGCCCCGCGAATTTAAGACGGACTACAAGTCGCTCAAGGGGGCGGCGTTTAGCGTGGAGCCGAAGCTCACCCAGAGTGCCTGGTTCCGGCCCCACAACCAGAGCGAGGACGTGGACCACCTCTACTTCGCCGGTGCCGGCACCCATCCGGGGGCCGGCCTGCCGGGCGTGCTCTCGTCGGCCCGCGTGCTGGACACGATCGTGCCGGCCCCGGACGCGTTCGATGTGTCTGTTCCGCAGAACGGCGCCGGAGCACACCCGGAGCCGGTCGCGTAACGTGGTCCCATGCCCCGCTCCGACGACGCATCGCCGCCCGACCACTACGCGCGGCTCGGGGTGCGGCCCTCGGCCTCGGCCGACGAGATTCGTGCGGCGTACCGGAAAAAGGCGCGAGAGACGCACCCGGACCAGAACCCGGACGACCCGAAGGCCGCCGAGCGGTTCCGCACGATCAAGGAGGCGTATCAGGTGCTGGGCGACCCGGAGCGTCGCAAGTCCTACGACCGCGCCCGAAAGTCGCCACGGGTGCCGGAGGTGCTCCGGATCACGCAGCAGGCCCCGGCGGGCTGTGGGGGGTACCTCTGGCGGGTCTTCGCCGGCCTCGCCGCGGTCGGGGTGTTCTTCGTGCTCGAGGCCCTGGGCGTGTGGGCCGCCGACGTGTGGACCCTCTCGTTGGCCGTCGGCGGCGGGGCGCTCGTGGCGGGCCTCGTCACGGCCCTCGTGGCCCGCCACTTTCCGGACGAGGCCACGGACATCTCCGTTCGCCTCGACGCCCAGCGCGTCCGGATGCGGGCCGACGGCCGGACTGTCCTCCGCGTGGGATGGGATCGCGTGGGCCGGGTGGAGGTCCGGAACGGGGGGCAGATGGTGATGTGGGTGGATCCGGCCGCCGCACAGGGGCTTCACCCGGTGCCGCCCGTCCTCACGGCCGTCGACGACCGCCGCGACAGCGCGCTGCTGCGATTCGACCTGTCGGAAACCGACGTCCCG
This sequence comes from Salinibacter pepae, assembly GCF_947077775.1. Lineage (NCBI taxonomy): Bacteria > Pseudomonadati > Rhodothermota > Rhodothermia > Rhodothermales > Salinibacteraceae > Salinibacter > Salinibacter pepae. Next base: position 912,350 of record NZ_CAMTTE010000001.1, on the reverse strand, counting down.
CAGCCTGTTCTCGTCTCGTTTTTGCGGGCCACCGATCCGATTCCGGCGCCCCCACCGGACGAATAGACCGCCCCGAGGGCATCCGGACCGCGCCCAGGCTGGACAAACTCACGGGCAGCCCGTATCCTTTCGGTGAAATACCGTCGTGCTCCGTTCCATCGCTGGCGCCCGGTCCGATGGCGCATTCGTCCGTTCCGTCCGACAAAACGAAAGGCCAAATCGAGGCCGCGGTCACCGAGGCCATTACGCAGTTCGAGCGGGATTATCTGGGCCGAGGGCCGAAGCAGGCGAAGTCCTTTGTCGTCGAGAACCTGGTCGTCGTCAAGCTGCAGGGCATTCTGAGTCCCGCGGAGCGCCAGTTGAGCCACGAGAACGGAGGGGTCGAGCTCATCAAGAAGATGCGCACCCGCCTGATTGAAAGCTCCAGCGAGGACCTGTCCGGCCTCGTGGCGGACGAGACCGGAATCGACGTCGTGAGCATGCACACCGACATCAGCGCCCGGACCGGCGAGCGCGTTTTTGTGTTCAGCCTCGACGCGGACCTGGAGGCGGCCCTGCAAAACCGATAAGAACCCCCCGTAAAGTTTCGGTGAGAGTGGGGAGGCCTCCTTGCTCCGTTCACAGACGGGTCCTATGTTTGCGTTCGGCTGATGAGACGAAACGCCCGTGGGGCGAGCCGGCTCCTCAGCTCCTTCATTCTGCTCCGGCATGCAAGCCGCGCACACGTTCGTCCCGAGCGGGTGCAACGACTGTAGGCCGACATTCAGCGCCCCGGTCGCGCTGCGTGTCGGTCTTTTTTGTTTGTGGGTTTGTTTGTGGGGCGCCCCGGGCGCACGGAGCAGTCTCCGAACGACATTGTTTGCATTGACCGTCGACCCTGGATGTCCCGATCCACCGCCTCGCGCCTGCCGCTCGTGTACACGCGCCTCACGTGGGGCCTCTTTGCCCTGAGCCTGGGCCTGCTCGTCTGGTCCCCCGATCCGGAGTGGGCCGGGGAGGGGCTCCTGCGGGCCGACGGCCTCACGCGTGTGATGGCGCTCGTGACGACCTTCGTGAGCGGCATCGTGCACAGCTTCTCGCGCCGCTACATGGCGGGAGCGAAGCGCCTGAACGCGTTTTACGGCCGCCTCTTCGGGCTGACGCTGATCGTGCTGGTGCTGACGGCCGCCAACCACCTCGTGCTGTTTGCGGGGGCGTGGGCGGCGATGGGCTGGGTGCTGGCCGATCTGATCGGGCACGTCCGGGGCTGGCCGCAGGCGCGGGCGGCGTCGCGGTACGCGCGGCAGCACTTCCTGGGGGGCAGCGCCCTGCTGGCGGGCGCGCTCGGGCTGCTGGGGGGCAGCGCGGGGGCGTGGACCATCAGCGGCGTGCTGGCGGCCACGGAGGCCCTCCCGACGCTCGTCGTGGCGGGGGCCGCCGGCCTGCTGCTCCTCGCCGCGATGGTGCAGTCGGCCCTGGTGCCGTTCCACCGGTGGCTGCTGTCCTCAATGACGGCCCCGACCCCGGTCTCCGGGTTCATGCACGCGGGCCTCGTAAACGCGGGCGGCGTGCTCCTCGCGCGGTTTGCGCCCGTTGTGTTCGAGGCCCCCGCCGTGATGTGGGCCATCGTCCTCGCCGGGGGCGTCAGTGCGCTGCTGGGGCAGGCCTGGATGCTCGTGCAGACCGACGTGAAGCGGCAGCTGGGGGCGTCCACGGTGGCCCAGATGGGGTTTATGGTGCTGCAGTGCGGGCTGGGCTTTGTGCCCGCCGCCATCGCCCACCTGATCCTGCACGGGTTCTACAAGGCCTACCTCTTCCTCGCGGCCGGGTCGGCGGTGGAGCACACGACACCGGACCGGCCCGAGGCCTCGGGAGCGGGCGCGCTCGGGGGACTCGTCACGGCGGCCGCGGCGGTTGGCGGGGGCGCCCTGTTCGCCGTCCTCACCGGCAAGTCGCTGACCGCCCTCAACAGCGGGACCGTCCTCACGCTCTTTGTGGTGCTGGCGGTTCTGCACGCCACCCGCACGCTCGTGCGGCGCACGTCGCTCTCCCCGGCCGTGCGCACCGCGCTCGTCCCGGCCGTCCTGCTGCCCGCCCTCGTGCTGTACGCCGGCGTCTACAAGGGCGTGGGGGCGCTCTTTGCGGACGTGCCCTCCGCCGTGGCCCCGACGGCGCTCACGCCGCTGCACGGCGCGCTTCTGGCCGTCTTTGTCGGGGCCTACATCGCCGTGGACCGCGGGTGGCACCGGGCCAGCACGCGCCTCTACGTGACGCTCCGCAACACCGCCCAGCCCCTGTCGACCACGCTTCTCAACAACCGCGACCAGTACAATGCCCATTGACCGATCGGTCGTGCGGGCCCGCATCGAGAACGCCGCCGAATACGTGGGCCCGCTCTGGCCCCTACAGACCTTCAACGCGGCCAATCCGCTCCTGGGCTTCGAGGACCAGCCCTTCGACCGGGCGGTCCAGAAGGCCGGCCAGCTCTTTGGGGGGCGGGGCTACCCGGGCCCGACGGTGTTCCGGCAGGCGTGGGAGAACGGCGAGATCGACGCCGACGTGCTGACCCGCCACCTCGCCGAACACGGCATTACGGAGCGCCCCGAGGTCCTGCTGGACCGGATGGACGCCGACGCTGCGGGCCGCGACGCGGTGCCCGCCGACCAGCCCCTCGACCGCGTGCTGACGAAGTGGCTCGCGGCCTTCCTGGACCAGGGGCAGGCCGCCTGGCCCATGCCGAACCGGGCGGACGGCTTCTACGCGGCCTGGCGGACGGTGGCCCCGTACGACGGCGACATCCCCGGCGTCGACCGCCCGTCGGACCTGCCCGGCACCGTGGTCGAGGCGTTCGAGGCGGTCCTGGAAAGCTACCCGGAGGCGCGCTGGGAGCCGATCTTCGTGCACCACCTGACGGCGCTGCCGGGGTGGACGGGCTTCATCAAGTGGCGGTCGCGCCGCGCCGACACGGCGTGGCAGGCGGCCCACCCCATCTCCCTGACCGAGTACCTGGCGGTGCGCCTCACCCTCGCCGATCGGATGGGGGCGGCCATCGCGCCGGACCGGACCGACGAGCTGCCGACGAACGGCACCGACCAGCCCGTCCTGCCCCGCATCTGGCTGCGGGCCTGGGAGGAGAGCTACCGCACGCGCCTGCTGGACGACCTGCGGCAGACGCAGCAAACGCCCCCGTCGGCGGTGGACGCGGGCCGCCCGGATGCCCAGCTGGTGTTCTGCATCGACACGCGGTCGGAGGTCATTCGGCGCCACATCGAGCAGCAGGGCCCCTACGAGACGCACGGCTACGCGGGGTTCTTTGGGGTGCCCATGCAGCATCAGCCCTACGGCACGGAGGCGCGGGTGAAGTCCTGCCCGCCGATCGTGGACCCGAAGCACCGAATTCTGGAGCGGCCCGCCGAGCCGCATCGGGCCCAGGCCGACCGCTACGACTGGTGGGCCCGGCTGCAGAAGGCGGGAACCACGCTCCTGAAGACGCTCAAGAAGAACGTCGCGGCGGTGTTCGGCTTCGTGGAGGGAAGTGGCGGCTTCTTCGGGGCGGCCATGGCGGCGCGGACGCTCGCCCCGTCCGGGCTGTCCCGCCTTGACGAGGCACTGGACGATTGGCTGCCGGGCCCGGCGTCCTTCTGCGAGCCGACCGTGGACCGGGCGCCCCCCGCCGACGCGGAGGCGGAGGAGGGCCTGCCCGTGGGCCTCGCCGACGAGGCGAAGGTGCTCTACGCCGAGGCCGCCTTCCGCCTGATGGGCTGGACGGACTCCTTCGCGCCGGTCGTCGTGTTCACCGGGCACGGCAGCCAAACCCCCAACAACCCGTACAAGGCGAGCCTCGACTGTGGGGCGTGCGCGGGCAACCCGGGCGGGCCCAACGCCCGCGTGCTCGCTGCGATCTGCAACGAGGACGCCGTGCAGGAGGCCCTGCGGGAGCGCGGGATCGCCATTCCGGACGACACCGTCTTTCTCGCCGGGCAGCACAACACCACGACCGACGAGATTGCTCTTTTCGTGGACGCGGACGACCCGCCCGTCGCCCCCGACGCGCTCGATCGCCTGCGGCGCGACCTGCACGCGGCCCAGGCCGACGCGGCCACCGAGCGGGTCCGCACCCTGAACACGTCCGTCGACGAGGGGCGCCCGGCGGCGGCCGTGCGGGAGACGGAGCGCCGGGCGGCCGACTGGGCGGAGACGCGGCCGGAGTGGGGCCTGGCCGGCAACGCCGCCTTCATCGTGGGCCCCCGCGCGCTGACGCGCGGGCTCGACCTCGACGGGCGGTGCTTCCTGCACTCCTACGACTGGGCGACGGACGACGACGGCACGGCGCTGGAAAACATCATGACCGGCCCGCTGGTGGTAGGGGAGTGGATCAATACGCAGTACTACTTCTCGACGGTCGACAACGCCGCCTATGGCAGCGGGTCGAAGGTAACCCAGAACGTGGTGGGCAAGCTGGGCGTGGTGCAGGGCAACGGGGGCGACCTGATGAGCGGCCTGCCCCTGCAGTCGCTGAAGGCCGACGACGAGCACGTCCACCACCGGCCGCTCCGCCTCATGGCCCTCATCCAGGCGCCCACGGACCGGGTGGAGGCCATCCTCGACCGCCACGCCGCCGTGGCCCACCTCTTCGATCACGAGTGGATGCACCTCACGGTCATGGATCCGGAGCAGGACGACGCGTTCGTGCACTATCAGCCGGGCGGGGGCTGGCACGCACGGCCCGCCCCCGACGCGTCGACGGCAACGAGGGCGCCGGCGTCCGCCGGGAGGCCGTCCTGAGGCGGGGAGACGCACATCGCACCCAGAGTCGAATTGAGACCGCACAGTCCCATGAGCGACGACACGAACCACGCGGACACGCAGCATACGCTGCACCCCCTCAAAAAAATCGAAATCATCGTGCGGGGGGAGAAAGAGCCCTTCGTGAAAGACCTCCTCGACGAGTCGACGGTGAGCGGGTACACGATCCACCACAACGTGACCGGCCGCGGCGAGCACGGCTTCCACGAAGGCCGCCTGCTCTTCAACGATCGGGACGGGCTGGTCATGTTCTTTGCCGTCGGCCAGGAGGAGGCGATCCAAACCATCGTGGACGGCCTCACGCCCCTCTTCGAGAAGAGCTCGGGCGTGATGTTTGTCTCCGACACCCAGGTCGTCCGGCTCGACAAATTCCAGCAGGAGGACTGAGCGCGTCCGGTCCGGATGTGGGAGGACAACTTTTGACCGATCTTCGCCCGCCGGCCCTTGATACAGGGCGGACTGTGAGGTACCCTTCCTCTACTATTTAGAACCGTTTTAAATTGGAGGCCGCCGCCACCGACGGTTCGCCGACTGCATCGAGCCTACGTCACCAACCTGTCTGTTCTGCCATGACGTCCCTTCGTGTCCTGCTGTCGCTCGTTGTCGCGGGCCTGCTGCTGCAGGCCGCCCCCGCCCAGGCCCAGGAACAGGTCTTTGGCGAGGAGGTGCTCGGTCCCGGGGTGAAGATGACCTTCCTGGTCGCGCCGGCCGGGGACGTGGAGCCGGCGGCCCAGAACCTGTCGGAGTCGCGCTCGGACCTGCACCTGGAGGTGCTGTCGGGCTGGACCGAGGCGGCGAGCGACGAGGTGGGGGCGCCCGCGGGCGGCTTCGTGCCGTACCTGCGCCTCTTCGCGACCGTCACGAACGAGGAGACGGGCCAGGTGAAGAAGGCGACGCTGGTGCCCCACGTGAACCAGACGGACAACTTCCACTACGCCCGCAACATCGCCCTGCCCGGCGCGCCCGACGACCCCTACACGGTGGCCTTCGAGGTGCACCCCCCGCAGACGCTCGAGCTGGCCACCCATAGCGACTGGCGCACGGCCTACGGCACCCAGCTCTTCGCCCCCGCAACGGTAACGTACAACAATCTCCAACTCGAAGAGATTGTGCGGGCAACGCGCTAGGCCGGCGGGCGTTTGGAAGGCCAGTGTCCGAAAATGCGGGCGCCGCGCCTCCGTGCCCACCCCTAGCCCCACGCCGTCGATACGCGATGCCGACCCCGCCCCGCCTCGCCCTCGAAACGAGCCTCTACGCCGACGACCTGGCGGCCGCCGAGCAGTTTTACGGCGACGTGCTGGGGCTGGACGTGATGCTTCGCACGGAGGGCAACCACATCACCTTCCGGTGCGGGCCGGGCGTGGTCCACGTCTTTGATCCGGCCGCGAGCCGAGACCGGGAGACCTTGCCGGCCCACGGCGCCGACGGGCCGGTGCACGTCGCGTTCGGGGTGCCGACCGACCAGCTGGCCGCGTGGCGGCGCCACTTCAATCGGCACGACGTGGCGGTGGAGGACACCGCGCAGTGGGACGACGGGAAGCGGTCGCTGTACGTCCGCGACCCCGCCGGCAACAGCGTGGAGCTGGTGAGCGACTCGCTCTGGAGCACCACGACCCGCGCCGAGCGGCTGCGGCGGGTGCGGCCCGTGCTCGACCTCGACACCGCCGAGTCGCGCCCCGTCGAGCAGTTCCAGAACGAAACGCTGCGCCCCATCCTGAAGCTGTTGAACCCGACGATCCTGCGCCTCGTGGCCGAGCGGCTGGCGCGCTACGGCGTCGGCTTCGCGGCGATGGACCGGGTCGACCAGCGCGACCGCCTCCGCAATCTCATGAAGGAGGACGGCCGCCTGAAGCGGACGCTCCTCGGCATGGTGGTGGGGCACCTTACCCAGGATGAGCTGGACACCTACCTTGCCCACAAGGATGAGGTGCGCCGCCGCACCGTGCCGATGCTCCTGGCCCGCGCACAGGATCAGATCGACGACATCGCGGAGCGGGTGCGCACCCAGGCCGAGGGCGCGTAGTGGCGTCGGGCAAGAGCCGGGCCCAGCCCGAATCGCTGATGCAGGCCTGATTCAGAGGTTGGCCTGCGGCGCACCGCGCTCGCCGATCCGCATTACCGCGAGGCGAGCGTGTCCGGCGCGATGGGGCCGGCGAGTTGGGCGTCGATGCGAATTGTGTCGCCGACGGTAAAGCCCATGAAGCCGGGGCGCTCGACGTCGAACCGGGTCAGGGACACGTCAAACTCGGCCCGTGCCCGCACCGTGTCGCCGTCCACTTCCACCGACACCGTGTCGCGCAGCGGATGGGTGCGGCCGTGGAAGGTCAGCTCCCCCGAGACGGCCCATCCGCCCCGGTAGCCCGAGGCGCCGCGGCCCCACGTCAGGGGCGAGAAGTCCGTGCCCCGAAAGGTGACGAACGGGTACGCGTCCGCCTCGGTCACGTCGCGCATGCCGCTGTCCCGCGTGCTGTTGCCGCTGTCGAAGGTGGCCACCGGAATGCGGACAACGGCGCGGCTGCTGTCGGGCCGATTGGGCCGCAGGATGAACTCCCCCTGGACGCTCCGGCTGGTGCCCCGCCAGTCGTGGAGGGGGGCCGTGCCGGTGTAGTGGACGACGCTCGCGGTCGAGTCGACCGTCGCGGCGACCTGCTGGGCGTGGGCCGACATGCTGCCGAGCCCGAGAAGACCGCCGACGAACACCAGCAGTGGGACGGCGGCGCGCAAGAGAGAACGCATGGCGTGAAGGAAGCGGTTGACAGATCGTGGACAAACAACCACGCGGACCGCCCGCCCGACGGTCCGGGACCGGAGGATGCACGAAAAGGCATAACCCCCTTTTTACCTCCGAGGGAGGCCGTAGCGACGGAGGGGAGCCTCCGGTCGTCCGCCCAGGGCCTCAGCCCCACCGGGCCGTTTCGACTCTCGCCGTCGATTTGTACATTCACAAACGCCTGTACGCCTTCGCCGCCCACCGCCCGTCCGCATGACCGTCGACGCCTTCATTGAGCGCTACCAAGAGACCGAGGCCTCCGAGCGGGGCGCCGCGCAGATGTTCTTGGGCGACCTCTGCGCCGTGCTCGACGTGCCCCGCCCCGATCCCCCACGGGCCGAGACCCGCAAGAACCAGTACGTCTTCGAGCGCCGCGTGGACTACCCCGACCAGGCGGACCGCGAGCGCGGCTTCATCGACCTCTACAAGCGCGGCTGCTTCGTGCTGGAGGCGAAGCAGGGGAGCGACGCGCCCTCCGAAACGGAAGGCGAGCGCCTCGGGGTGGAGGAGCCGACCCGCCGCTACGGCACCGCCCGCCGCGACCGACGCGAGTGGGAACGCGCGATGCAGCGGGCCAAGAACCAGGCCTACCGCTACGCCCGCGGCCTCCCCGACGAGGAGGGCTGGCCCCCGTTCCTCGTGGCCGTCGACGTGGGCTACTGCATCGACCTCTACGCCGACTTCGCGCGGCAGGGCAAAAACTACGTCCCCTTCCCCGACGCCAACGCGCACCGGATCTTCCTGGAGGACCTGCGCGACGAGGCCGTCCGCGAGCGGCTGCGCGCCGTCTTTGCCGATCCCCTCTCGCTCGACCCCACCCGCCGCTCCACCGCCGTCACGCGCCAGCTCGCCGAACACCTGGCCCAGGTGGCCGCCTCGCTCGAAGAGGACCACGACCCGGATCGCGTCGCGGGCTTCCTCATGCGGTGCCTCTTTACCATGTTCGCGGAGGACGTGGAGCTGCTGCCGCCCCGCTCGTTTACGGAGCTCCTGGAGCGCTGCCGCGGCACCCTCGACGCCGTCCCCAAGATCCTCGACAGCCTGTGGGCCACGATGGACGCGGGCGGGTTCGATGCCGCCCTCATGGAGGATGTGCGCGCGTTCAACGGGTCGCTCTTTGAAGACCACGACGCCCTGCCCGTCTCCGAGGCGCAGCTGGAGCTGTTGATCAAGGCCGCGGAGGCGGACTGGTCGGACGTGGAGCCGGCCATCTTTGGGACGCTCCTGGAGCGGGCGCTCGACCCCCGCGAGCGGCACAAGCTGGGCGCCCACTTTACGCCCCGCGCCTACGTGGAGCGCCTGGTGGTGCCCACCGTCATCGAGCCGCTGCGCGAGGAGTGGGACGCCGCCCAGGCCGCCGCCACCAAGCGGGAGGCGGACGGCGACGACGAGGCGGCCCGCGAGGAGATCGTGGCGTTTCACCGCCGCCTCTGCGACGTGCGGGTGCTCGACCCCGCCTGCGGCTCCGGCAACTTCCTCTACGTCACCCTGGAGCACCTGAAGCGCCTGGAGGCCGAGGTGCTCTCCGTGCTGGAGGACTACGGCGGGCAGCAGGCGCTCGACATGGAGGGCGGCTACCGCGTCTCGCCCGAGCAGCTGATGGGGCTGGAGGTGAACCCCCGCGCCGCCCAGATTGCCGACGTGGTGCTCTGGATTGGCTACCTACAGTGGCACTTTCGCACCCACGGCGACGCGGACCGCCTCGACCCGCCCCTGCTCGACGACATCGACAACATCCAGACGCGCGACGCGGTGCTGGCCTATGACAGCAAAGAACCGCGCACCGACGAGGACGGCGACCCGGTGACGATGTGGGACCGCCGCACCTACACAGAAGACCCCACCACCGGCGAAATGGTGCCGGACGAGTCCGCACAGGTGCCCGTCTACGACTACGAAAACCCCGAGCCCGCCGCGTGGCCCGAGGCCGACTTCATTATCGGCAACCCGCCGTTCATTGGAAACAAGCGGATGCGGGACGCACTCGGGAGCGGCTACACCGAAGCAGTGCGCGACGCCTACCTCTACAAGGTGCCGAAGAGCGTCGACTTCGTGATGTACTGGTGGTACAAGGCGGCGAAGGCGGTTCGCGGCAAGCTTGACGGCTGGGGCGAGGCTGCGGAGCGGTTTGGTCTCATCTCCACGAACAGCATTCGCCAGGACTTTAACCGGAGGGTTTTAGAGAAGCAGATGAAGGGCAGCCCTCCGGTGAGCCTCGCCTTCGCGATTCCTGATCACCCGTGGGTGGCTTCCGCGGACGGCTCCGACGTACGGATTGCGATGACGGCAGGCGCAGTGACCGATCAGCCCGGCACGCTGCAGACGGTGACGCGGGAGGAGCAGTCGAAGGGTATTCACTGGGAGGTGGAGCTTGCCGAACGAACTGGAAATATACTCGCAGACCTGACTGTCGGAGCGAATGTTACAGGCACCGATGATCTATTATCGAATGAGGATCTCAGCTACCGAGGCGTAAGCATTGTCGGGCGAGGATTTGTCGTGTCGAGGGAAAAAGCGGAAGAATTGGGGCTTGACAGGAAAGATGGACTCCAAAAACACATTCGTGAGTATCGTCATGGCCGTGATCTGACGCAATTTCCCCGCGGGAAAATGGTGATCGACCTCTTTGGGTTAGAGGTTGATGAGGTCAGAGAGAGATTTCCGAAGGTGTATCAGCATATCCTGGACCATGTCAAACCAGAGCGTGACCAGAAGGATCGTGAGCGTTTCAGAGAAAGGTGGTGGGAGTTTGGTTGGCCTCGACCGGATATGCGGAAGGCATTGCAGGAACTGAGTCGATACATCGCGACCCCGTACGTATCTAAGCACCACTTCTTTCAGTTTCTGGAGCACTCGATGCTACCAGATGATGCATTGGTAGTAATCGCATCAGATGATGCCTTTCACCTTGGTGTCTTGTCGAGTCGAATCCATGAAACTTGGGCGCTACGAGCAGGAGGAAACCTAGGGGTAGGCAACGATCCGCAGTACAACAATACGCAGTGCTTCGACCCCTTCCCCTTCCCGGCAGCCACGGAGTCACAGAAGGCCACGATCCGCGACCTCGGGGCGCAGTTGGACGCGCACCGCAAAGAGCGCCTCGACGCCCACGACGACCTCACAATGACCGCGCTCTACAACGTGCTCAAGAAAGAGCGCCGTGGCGAAGATCTCGATGCAGATGAGCGCACAATCCACAAGCAGGGGCTGGTCGGCGTCCTCCGCGAGCCGCACGACCGGCCGCCGGGCCTCACGCCGCGCGTTTAGGGCCGTCCGTGCCGTCATGACCCACGCGCACGCCCCGGATGCTTCCAGACACGACGCGGGCCAGTGTGCCCCACCAGGAGAACGTGTCTTGGTCGTCTTCCATAGAACGCGAATGGCACCCCCAAGTGCCGGTGCCGTGCCTGCATTTCTCGGACGAGCGGTCTCAACCCCATGGGCGATGACATTCAGCGCGACGCCGACGATCACGAGACGGTCTTCCGCACCGTCAGCGGGCTCGATGGCAAGAGCATGATCCACGAGCACGACATTCAGAAGGTGACCCCGACGAAGGTGTACGTGCACCAGAAGCCCCGAAGCGGGAACGTGATGGGGTTCTACAAAACCCGGCAGGGAGGGACCTACGTGCTGGACCGCCGAAAATTGGAGGAGAGCGGCCGGTACCGCACGGAATACGGGGCCACCCAGACCTCCTTCTACCTGGAGCGATCGGACGTGGAGGAGGAGGTCGAGACGCCCGGTCCGGAAGCGGACGACGAAGGGGCGGACGAAGCGGGGGCGGACGAAGACGGGCGCCGCCCGCCGGAGCCGGAACTGCGCCCGGTGCCCGTAGAGGCATTGGAGGGCACGGTCGTAGACTATTTTAAGCAGATTGCCTCGGACCTCAACAAAAACTACGACGGGGCGCTGACCAACAGGCTTCTGCTCGAAACGTCGCTGCGACAGTCGCTGCTGGATTTCCACATGCACGGCAAGGACAGCCCCCTGATGCAACAACTCGATTCCATTTCGATGGCGAGGGACGCGGCGCCGGCGGACCCGGACCTGCAGCCCATCCCGGTCGATCAGATGCACGCCGATCTGGTTGCCTACCTGAACAAGGCCGCCGCCGCCCTGGACGCCCGCTACGAGAAGGGCTTTCCCAAGCGGCGGCTGATTGAGGTCTCGCTCCGGCAGGTGTTTGCCGACCTGCGGATGTATCAGCAGGAGGCCGTGATGATCCGGTGGCTCGACGCGCTTCTGCTGGAGTGAGGGGCGCTTCCGCCTGTCTGGATCGCTCCTGCATGATCGAAGTGACGGCCGACGGCCGTGCCCGCACGGCGGCCCTGTAGGACATCACGTCCGGGACGAGAGTCGAATTCATTGCGGACGTGTCGAGGGGAAAGAACCCGTGGTCGACGTCCAGCACGACGCGTTCTCGGTGGGCACCACGCCAAGTAGGGGCGGACGGCCGGGCCGCCCCGGCGACGGGTCGGGCATCCGTGCTGCGGGCACTGCGTTCCGGCCGGGGGAAGCCCCAACGCGTTGGCGGTTGGAAGGGAGGCTCAGGCGAGGGACGGGGAGAAAAAGGCGTACGAATGGTTTTTGCAGGTGCTCTACACCCGACCCGCGTGGACCGACCACGCCTCAGCGTCCCGCGGCGTGTGTTGTCGGGGACAATCCTTGATCGACGTCCCGACCCGATCGTGCAGAATCGCTATCCTCCATGACGTCCGCCGTACGTGATCTCCTCTCCCGCCTCCGTCCCCGAGACGACCACCGCCCCGAAGAAGCGCGGCTGCAGGTGCAGGTGCACCGCCTGCTGAGCCTGCTCGGCGCGGGGCTTGTGGTCGGCTTCGCGCCGCTGTACGCCATTGCCATCCCCGAGGCGGTTGACCCGTTGTGGGCCCGCCTAATCATCGCCGGTCTCCTCCTGGCACTCTTCGGGGCGTCGTACCGATCGGCCCGCGTCCGGGCCGTCTACGTGACCTGCATGTGGGGCGTGCTGTACGTCATCGTGGGATGGTTCGCCGTCATTACGACCCTAAACCAGTTTGCCGGCGAGTATGCCGTGGGCCTGCTGCTCGTGTACGCGGTGCTGGCCGGAACCCTTGCGTTCGGGGCGGAGTCGGTCCGGGCGGTTCTCGCGTTTCTGGGCTACGGGGGAGGGCTAACCGGGCTGGGGGCGTTCCTGGAGCCGCGCCCGGAGACCAGCCCGCTCATCCTACTTGCGAGCATGGGCACCGTCGCCGTGGTGGAGACGGTGCTCGCGCAGGGCTGGTTGTGGATCCGAGAGACCGTCCACGAGCAAGAGGCCCGGCTGCGCGGCCTCACCAATAGCCTCCCCGGCGTGATCTTTCAATTTTTCGTGCGGGAGGACGACACCATCGGGTGCCACTTCGTCAGTGAGCACGCGGAGGACGTGCTCGGGGTGACGGCCGACCCGGACACGTTCCACGAGCGGTGCATGAACTGCATCCCCGAGCCGCACCGACAAGAGATAGAGCGGTCCATCAATACGGCCATCGACGAACAGGCGGACTGGGAATTCGAGACCCCGTTCGAGCGTCCGGATGGGGAGCGCATTTGGGCGCTTGGGGCGTCGACCCCGGAGCAGCGGGAGGGGGAGACCGTGTTCAACGGGGTCATCCTCGACATCACCGAGCGGAAAGAGGCCGAGCGGCGCCGACGGACCTACGAGGAGCTGAAGGAGAGCGCGGAAGACGGAATTGTGATCGCCGATGCGAACGGCGACATCATCGACTGGAATCCCGGGGCCGAGGCGATGTTTGGGTACGAGAAGGCGGCCATCGTCGGGCGCCCCATCGAGACGATCATGCCGGACCGCCACCGGGCGCCGCACCGCCGCGGCATGGAGCGGGTCCGGGAAACGGGCCGTGGGCGCTTCCTGGGCGAAACGGTAGAGCTGGAAGGGCTCCACCAGGAGGGGCACGAGGTGCCGGTGGAGCTGGCCCTCTCGAGCTGGGAGGCCGACCGGGAGCGGTTCTTCGGGGCCATCATCCGGGACATTACCGAGCGGAAGAACGCCGAGCAGGCCCTGCGCGAGGAGCGCGACCGCTTCGAAACGCTGTTCGAGTCGCTGCCCACGCCGGTGGTGCGCTGCGTGGCCCAGGACGACGGGGTCTTCGTCACGGACGCCAACCCCGCGTTCGAGGACACGTTCGGCCTCGCGACCACAGAGGCCGTGGGGGCGGAAATCAACCGTATGCTCGTCCCGGAGAAGGAGCACGACCGGGCGCGAGACTTTGATCGTCGGGTGCTGGAGGGCGGCGAAGTCCAGGCCGAGGTGCAGCGCGCGACCGCCGAGGGGAGGCGCGAGTTTCAGGTTCAGGCGATCGCCCGCCGTCCCGACGAGGGGCCGCCGGAGATCTACGCCATCTACACCGACATTACGGAGCGCAGGCAGCGGGAGCGTCGCCTCGACGCCGTCTTCAACCATACCTACCAGTTCACCGGCCTCATGGAGCCGGACGGGACGATGATCGAGGCCAACGACACGGCCCTTCGGTTTGGGGGGCTCGACCGGGCGGACATCGTCGGCACGCCGATCTGGGAGACCCACTGGGCCCAAACCAGTGAGGACTCGAAGCAGCGCCTCCGGGAGGCCGTCGAGCGGGCGGCCGAGGGGGAATTCATCCGCTACGAGCGGCCGATTCAGGGGGGCGACGAAGAGCGCATCATCGACTTTTCCATCCGCCCGGTGACCGACGCGGACGGGCAGGTGGAGCTGCTGATTCCGGAGGCCCGCGACATCACGGAGCGCAAGCGGCGCGAGGAGACCCTCCGGGCGGCCAAGGAAGAGGCCGAAGAGGCGAGCCGGCTCAAGTCGGCGGTCCTGGCGAACATGAGCCACGAGCTGCGAACCCCGCTCACCTCCATCCTCGGGTTTGCCGAGGCCATCGCCGACGAGGCCTCCGACGACGCGGGCCCCGTGCCCCGCTTCGCATCGCTGATCGCGAAAAGCGGCGAGCGGCTGCTCCGCACGTTCGACAATATACTCAACCTGTCCCGGCTGGAGGCGGAGCAGCAGAACGAACCGGCCGAGCCGGTCGACGTGGCGGCCGCGGCCCGCTCCGTCGCCGACGAGGTTCGAGATCAGGCCGAAGCGGACGACATTGCGCTCCGGAGAGAAGAGGGGAACGCGACGCTGCGGACCCGGGCCCCCGCGGATCAGGTCCCGATTGTGCTGCGTCACCTCCTTTCCAATGCGATTACGTACACCGAGGCGGGCGGCACCGTGTGGCTGCGCGTCGGTCGGGCCGGCGGCGACGTGGTCGTGGAGGTTGAGGACACGGGCATCGGCATGGACCCGGACGAGGTGCCGGCGCTGTTCGAGCCGTTTCGGCAGGCCTCGGAGGGCCTGGACCGTGAATACGAGGGCACCGGGCTGGGGCTGGCCGTCGTGCAGCGGGCGGTCGACCGGATGGGGGGAACCGTCGACGTGGCGACGGAGGAGGGAGAGGGGACGTGTGTGACGGTGGTCCTACCGGGAATGGAGCCCGCGAACGACGCGCCTTCGCCGGGGGAGGGGTAGTGCGGGCCCGGGGATCATCCCCGGCAGGCGTCTGTGGGGTTTTGTCCGGAATTGGGGGCGCCCGCGATGGGCGCGTTGCCGACGCGGCGCCCGATCCGACGCCCGATCCGGCGTGTCGCGCGTTTCTGCTTCTCGCCCCTGGCCCCGCCGTGGACATCCCGCCGCCCGAACGCGTCTCGCTCGACGTCAAGATGCAGCGGCTCAACATTGAGTGGGCCGACGGGCACGCGTCTGTCTTTCCGCTCGACGGGCTGCGGGAGGCGTGTCCGTGTGCGGAATGTGAGGGGCAGAAGGTCGAGCGCATCCCCAAGCCGGGGTTCCTTCACATCTTCCGCCAGACGAACCGCTGGAAAGACGTCCGGATCGAGAAGGCGGGCAGCGTGGGGCTGCGCATCACCTGGGACGACGGCCACCGCGGCGGCATCTACCGGTGGGACCGGCTCCGCGAACTGCAGCCGGCGGAGTGATGCGGAGGCGCCCTACCCGAGCACGCCGAAGCCGAAGCGGGCGAACGGCCAGAGGGAATACACGAGGGCCCCAACGACCAGCGCCGGGATGGTCGTGTAGATCGTCGCAATGAGTGCCGCCTTCATGTCGATGGCCATGAGTGGAAACAGGGCGTCGCCGTCCTGGCTGATGGCGTTGGCCGCCAGCGCGGAAAATGGGATCACCTCCTCGACGGCGTAGAGCTGCGCAAAGATGATCTGGGGGGTGCAGCCGGGCACGAGCCCGAGTGCCGCCCCCGCCGCCGGCGCAAACACGCCGGCCATCGTGGAGAGGGCCCTGAGGTCGAGGGCGAAAAGGCCCATGGTGTATTCGTAGAGGAGATAGCCCGCGAGCACCCACACCGTCACCATGGACGTCTCCATCGCGGCGTGCTGGAACGTCTCGTACGTGCTCCCGAAGCGGTCGCGGAGGCGACCGGCCCCCGCTTCGTCCATGTAGTGGCGGCCGACGAAGTAGAGGTAGAACGAGAGCACCGTGCCCGTCACCCCGGCGACGGTGAAGAGCCCGAAGAAGGTCGGGGCGACCTCGATGGCCACCTCCGGGGCCCCTCGGGCCAGGTACATCACGCCCGCCACGAGCCCTGCGGCCGCCACGCCCCACCAGAGGAGGTGCACGACGTGGCTAACGGTGGTCAGTACGCCGGATGCCCCACTCGTCGCGCCGGAGGGGCCGGAGGCGTCGGCCGGGGGCGGGCAGGAGGAGGCCGTGCCGGCGGGGGCGGCGTCTGGGGCCGGGAGGGCACCGTCGAGGCGGGCCGGGCCGGACCGCGCAACGGCCGCCGAGCCGGCATCCCCGGGGCGGGGCGCCTGCGGGGACCCCGCCGCCGCGCCGTGCCCCCCGGCGACCACGCTGGAGGCCGCGACCTCCCCCGGACGCATCACGGCCGCAACGCGCTCGACGGCCGCGTCGATGCGGCGGACGCCCAGCCCCCAGTGGTCGATGGCGTAGCCAAACGCCACGCTCGCGATGAAGGCCAGTCCGTAGGCGTACACCCCAGCCCCGGGCGCAATGGCGAGAATCACGAAGGCCGAGTCCCCGGCCGTGGCCCCGAGGGTGGCCACGACGGACCCGAAGCTGATGGTGCCGCGGATGTAGAGGGGCATCGCCACGATGGCCCCGCCGCAGCCCGGGGTCAGCCCGAGCAGGGCCCCGGCGACGGGCTGCATGCGCCGGTGGTTTCGGAGAAAGGTGACGATGCGGCCGCTGGTCCGGTACTGGAGGTAACTAAACAGCAGAACGGTCACCGCGACGAACGCGCTCACCTGCACAAACCCGTCCCGTATCGAGACGATCAGAATGTCGAGAGCGTCTTGAGCAGGCATGAGGCGGGGAAGGGGCGGACGCGAACGAGTCGGCGGTGCGCACCGTCTTGTGCGCGTGGGAACGGGCCTCGAGTTGTCAGGGGCAATACAATAATTTAGTTGTGGCTAAATCGTTCCGCGTGCCCCTCGGTGGGGGCGCCAGACCCGTCGCACCGGCCGGTTCCCGTTCGGCTACGCCTCGACGACGACCTTCTTTGCGACCGGGCGGCCGATGAGCTGCTCGGTCCCGTCGACCGCCACCACGAGCAGGCCGTCGAGCGGGCGCGTGTCGGCGACCTCGACGGTGGCGCCGGGGAGGAGGCCGCGCTGTTCGAGCAGGTCCAGCAGCTCGCCGTCCTCGTCGGCGACGTGGTCGATGGAGGCGGCGTCCCCCTTGGGGAGGTCGGCGAGCGACCGGGTGGGGAGGGCGTCCACGGAGCCGTCCCGGGCGGGAATGGGGTGGCCGTGGGGGTCGCGCTCCGGGTGGCCCAGCATTTCCTCGATGCGGTCCTCGAACCGTTCGGAGATGTGGTGCTCCAGAATTTCGGCCTCCTCGTGAATCTCGTCCCACGAGAAGCCCATCACCTCCTTCAGGTAGAGCTCCAGCAGGCGGTGGTGACGGAGCACCTCCAGCGCTACGGTGCGTCCCGGATCGGTGAGCGTGGCCCCCTCGTAGGCCTCGTACGTTAAAAACTCGAGCTCGCCGAGGCGTTTGATCATGTTCGACGCCGAGGCCGACGAGACGTCCATCGCCTCCGCGAGGGCACCGGTCGATACGGGAGCCCCCTCGTCGTCTTCGAGTTTGTAGAGGGCTTTGAGATAGTCCTCGATGGACGGGCTCCGCATGGGAGGAGAGCGGGTGTCGAGACAAACGAGAAAGACAGAAATAGATACGCCCAGAGGGAAGAGATGTTACCGAGCGGACGGGGCGACTGGGAAAATCGAGCGAAACGGATCCGACGGGCCGCTCCCAAATTCAATGAAATACCCGACATGCGTCCGGCATCCCTCGCTCTGGCCCCCTACGTTGCCTAACGTATTTGCGTCCCTCTGCCACGGACGACGGCCCGGCCCCAGCGCCGTGGCGTGGCGGGGGACGTCGTGCGCGCTTGCTGATTCACGTGTTTGCATTCCACCATGCCCGACGACGCCCCGTCCCTGGCTTCGATGAGCAAAGCCTACGACCCGTCCGACATCGAAGACAAGTGGTACGACTACTGGGAGGAGCACGGCTTCTTCGCGGCCGACGCCGACGGCGACGCCGCGTCGCACGTCATCATGATGCCGCCGCCCAACGTCACCGGGCGGCTGCACATCGGCCACGCGCTGCAGGACTCGATCCAGGACGCCCTCACGCGCATCCACCGCATGAAGGGGGACGAGACCCTCTGGATGCCGGGCCTCGACCACGCGGGCATCGCCACGCAGAATGCCGTGGAGGACGACCTCCGCGAGGCGGAGGGCAAGACGCGCCACGACCTCGGCCGCGAGGCGTTCGTGGAGCGGGTGCGGGCCTGGAAGGAGGAGTACGGCGACCTCATCCTGGACCAGAAGCGCACGCTCGGCGACTCCTGCGACTGGGACCGCCAGCGCTTCACGATGGACGAGGGCTTTACGCGGGCCGTGCAGGAGGTCTTCGTGCAGCTCCACGAGGAGGGGCTCATCTACCGCGGCGACTACCTGGTCAACTGGGACCCCGAGAACGAAACCGCCCTCTCCGACGAGGAGGTCGAGAACGAAGAGCGGGAGGGCCACCTGTGGCACGTCCAGTACCCGCTCGCGGACGCCGAGGACGAGTCCCTGACGATCGCCACGACCCGCCCCGAGACGATGCTCGGCGACACGGCCATCGCCGTGCACCCCGACGACGAGCGGTACGAGCACCTCGTGGGCGAAACCGCGATTCTGCCGCTCCTGGGGCGCGAAATTCCCATCATCGCCGACGAGCGGATCGACAGCGACTTCGGCACCGGGGCGCTCAAGGTGACGCCGGCCCACGACGAGACCGACTTTGAGATTGGAGAGGACCACGGCCTCGAGAAAATCACCATCATGAGCCCGACGGGCGCGATTAACGAACACGGCGGCCCCTACGAGGGCATGGACCGGTTCGACGCCCGCGACCGGATCGTGGAGGACCTGGAGGGGGAGGGCCTCCTGGTGAAGACGGAAGACTACATGATGAACGTCCCCCTCTCCGAGCGCTCGGAGGCAGTGATCGAGCCGCTCATCTCGCGGCAGTGGTTCGTGGAGATGGAGCCGCTGGCCGAGCCGGCCATCGAGGCGGTGCGCGAGGGCGAGATCGAGTTCTTCCCCGACCGCTGGGCCAACGAGTACTTCCGCTGGATGGAAAACATCCGCGACTGGTGCATCAGCCGCCAGCTGTGGTGGGGCCACCGCATCCCCGTCTGGTACCACACCGACGAGGAGGGCGAGCCGGACCCCGACCAGGGCTACGTCGTGAGCATCGACCAGCCGGAGGAGGGGATGGTGCAGGAGACCGACGTGCTCGACACGTGGTTCTCGTCCTGGCTCTGGCCGTTCGCCACGCTCGGTTGGCCGGAAGAGACGGACGACCTGGAGAAATTCTACCCGACCGACGTGCTCGTCAGCGGGTACGACATTCTCTTCTTCTGGATCGCCCGCATGATCATGGCGGGGTACGAGTTTACCGGCGAGCCGCCGTTCAAGAACGTCTTCATCACCGGCATGGTGAAGGACGCGCAGGGCCGGTGGATGTCCAAGAGCCTGGGCAACGGCATCGACCCGCTGGAGATGGTGGACCAGTACGGCGCCGACGCCACGCGCTTCACCCTCACGCTCCTTTGCGCACAGGGGCAGGACATCAAGCTCGCCCCCTCGAAGTTCGAGATGGGCCGCAACTTCGCCAACAAGATCTGGAACGCGTTTAACGTCTTTGGGCAGTTCATGGACCGGGACGACGCCGGCGTGCCCGTCCGCGACTACCAGCGGGAGCGCTCCTTCGACGAGCTGGAGCTGGTGGAGCAGTGGATGCTGCACCGCCTCCACACGGCGATCCAGGACGTCGACGACTCGCTCGACCGCTACCGCCTCAACGAGGTGGCCGAGCGCGTCTACGACGTGTTTTGGCGCGACTACTGCGACTGGTACCTGGAGCTGATCAAGCCGCCGTACGGGGCGGAGATGGAGGCGGACAAGATCGCCCTCGCGGCCGAGATCTACGAGACGCTGCTCGCGCTCCTGCACCCGCTGATGCCGTTTATCACCGAAGAACTGTGGTGGAAGGTGCGGCCGCGGGACGAGCACGAGGCCTGCATCGCCGCCGACTGGCCGACTGCCGACGACGAGCAGATGGACGCGGCC
This sequence comes from Salinibacter pepae, assembly GCF_947077775.1. Taxonomy (NCBI): domain Bacteria; kingdom Pseudomonadati; phylum Rhodothermota; class Rhodothermia; order Rhodothermales; family Salinibacteraceae; genus Salinibacter; species Salinibacter pepae. Next base: position 892,102 of record NZ_CAMTTE010000001.1, on the reverse strand, counting down.
GCCGCCGAGACGTTCGAGCTCATCCAGGAGATGATCTCCGGCGTGCGCGGCATCAAGAGCGACTACGGCGTGGGCCTGGGGCAGGAGATTGAGGCCACGGTCAGCGTGCCCGTCGGCGACGAGGCCCTCGCGGACACCGTGCGGCGGTACGCCGACTACTTTGACAAGCTGGCGAGCGTGACGGACCTGACGGTGGAAACCGGGGCCGAGAAGCCCAGGGCGAGCGCCTCGGTCGTCGTGGGGCGGTGCGAGGTGTTCGTGCCGCTGGCCGGCATGATCGACCTGGACCAGGAGCGCGAGCGGCTCCGGGGCGAGATCGAAGAAAAGAAAACCTTTCTGGAGGGCGTGGAGCAGAAGCTCAACAACCCCCAGTTCGTCAACAAGGCGCCGGACGAGGTTGTGGAGCGCGAGCGCCAGAAGAAGAAGGACGCGACCGCCGAGCTGGAGCGGCTGCAGGACAACCTCGCCGACCTGGAGGCCGTGTAGCGGCCGCATGATTGTTTTGTAAACCCCGCGCTCGGCGGAGGGGCCCGGGGATCTGTGGGAGGCCGTGTGGTTTTCCTCCACGGTCAGCGCCAGAACGCAACCATTTCCGCCTCGCTGTTCTCCGACTGGCCCCGCTGCTCCTATGCCTCTCGCTTCCGGCTCGTCCGTGCGTTCGCTGATGCTGCTCGTTGCCGCCGTTGCGGGGATGGCCGTCCTCGGGGCGTGCGGGGGGAATGGAGGCGAGACCACCGACGCGACCGTGGTTGAGCCCCGCCTTCTGCAGACCGAAACGGGCGAGCGGATCTTTGCGGGCACGCTCGTCAACCAGGGCCGCGCCACCATCGGCATCGCGGAGGTGGAGGTGGCGCTCTACGACGGCGAGGGCTCCCGCATCGAGACGATGCGGATCCAGGTGCAGGACGTGCCCCCCGGTGACTCGGCCGCGTTCAACCAGACCGTCGACTCGGACCGGCCCATCCAGCAGGCGCAGGTGCAAAGCATTCTCAGTCCGTAGGCCCGTCGGGCTGCCTGCACGCCGGCGGGGCCCGTCCCGGGGGCATGGGGGCCACTGACCGGTAGGGGCGGCGACGGCGAACCCCGATCCGCGGTGACACAGTACGTCGCGGCGAGCCCCCTGCACTGCCACAGCACTGTCACATCCGCGCGCCCGTCCCGAACGGCCGCCCGCCTGGACGGCGACCCGCCTGGCCGACGAACCGGGCATTTCTACGCAGAACCGGTCGACATGGGCAGATCTGAAACCCACCCGCCCAGGCCGCGAGGCGCGCTAGTCACATCAACGGGGGCGCTCTTCTCTGGGGCCGCCCTCTGAGACCGCAGGCGCGCACACCAGCCAAGCAGCGCCGCAGGCGCGGCGGGCCCCACTTCCCTTCGTGCCCCGCCGACCCACCCACGCCGGCCAGGCGCCTTCCGGCACGGGCGGCCGTTCCCGGCCAGCGGGCCGAACCGAACAGAAAGAACGACGCCGAAGCACAAACGACACCCCTTCAGGACTCTCAAATGGGTTATTTATTGAATACCGAATACAAAAAAATAAATTAATCAATAAGGAATGGCACTTGCGAGATATAGTTTTATATAGGGCATTTTGAAACAGCAGATGGCCCCGATGCGCGTGCCGAAAATTCAAAAGAAGACGGTTTGCTGCCCGGGTCAGCCTTTACTCAATGCTCATGTTCCGGGCTTGAAATAGGCGCCCAATGATGTTTCCTTTTTAGCGGTTCCAAAGCTGAATACATCTCTGTGCGAATAGCGCAAGTCCCGCTATTTGCCTTTAAACTTCCCCCGCTCGCCCGGCGCACACCGGTGTGCAGCGGCAAACAGTGGTCGCTTCCGGGGATGGACACGACGGGCACGCGTTTTGCTGCCCTATTCTGTGAGGCGGACGAAGGCGGTTCGCCGGTGGCCACTACCACATCATCCATCGCTTTTTTAGCACAAACGCTGTACGTATGAGCAAGCTACAAAACTGGTCAAATACATTAGTACTTCTCATTGCAACCCTGGGGGTTGGGCTCGTCGTGAGTGGGTGTGACTCCGGCGGCACCTCCCCGGACTCAAACAACCTTGGTGACGTGAGCGGGGCCATTACCGGCCAGGTCATCGACAACGCAAGCTCCACTCCCATTGAAGGGGCGAAGGTCGTCGTGGCCGTCGGGTCCCTGGATGCCGACGGAGAGTCCTTCAGCGCGACGACGGGCGCAGAAGGTCGATTCGCCATCACGGACCTGCCCGCGACCACCGCGGACGATGGGTCGAACACGGGCGAAGACCCGTCTGCCAAATACGGAATCCGCGTGGAGACGCCCGATGGCAGCAACTACCGGGACGCCTACCGCGGCCAGGTTGAGCTCGCCTACGGCAACAACGAGACCGGCGCGGTTGAGCTGGGCGCGAACATCACCTTCCCGCTTCAGAAGAACAACGGCTCGCTGTCCGGGCAGCTCGGCGTGACTGGTTCCGACGCACCGCTCCGCAACACGGAGCTGCGCGCGTCGCAGACGATCAAAACAGGATTTACCGCCGAGGGCGATGCGACGTCCGGCATCCTCACGGTAACCACGACCACCACGACCGACGAGCAGGGATCCTTCACGTTCGAGAACCTCGTAGTAGGTGAAAATGTCGACCTGTACGCGCGGTTTGACAACAATACAGAGTCGACTGTTGCAACCCAAAAGTCCATCCCGGACGAGGGCAGCGCGGCTCCGGTTGAGGCGTCCGTCTCTGCTCCGGCCCTCACCGCGACGCTGGACCCGGCCCCCGGTACGGACTTCGGCACGACCGAGCCGGAATGGACGCTGACGTTTAACCGTCCGGTGGCGGGCGTGACCACGGACGACGTTGCGGAGGCGCTTTCCATCGACGAGTCCAGTATAAGCACGAAAGCCGTCGATGAGAGTGGCAACGTGGAGCTGGACGTGAGTGCCACGACGACCGAGAGCGGCGCGATCGAAAGCGTGAGCTGGAGCGTCGCCGAGCCGCTCAGCGATGGCATTGAGTTCCGGGTCGGGTATGGAAACCTCTTCGACGATATCGTCGGTGCGCAGTACGGCGTGGGCCTCTCAGAGGTAAACGATACCCGTGTGCGGAGACTCCCGGCTCTGCTGAACTACTCGATTGGCGCCAACACGAACGCGCCCGCCACGCCGGCCATCGGCGAGGACGGCAACGTGCAGGTGAGCAATGTCCCCGAGACCATCGACTACGACGTGCCCGGCGTTAGCCCGAACCTCACGATCAACGTGGACAACAGTGGGGCGCCGGTGAAGGAGTACCAGGTCTTCGCCCGCACTGTTGAGGACACCGAAGACCGTGGACAGGCGCCTCAGTTCGAGCTGAAGGAGACGATCTCCGCCGAGAACGTCGAGTTCGGCGAGACTAGTGGATCTGTCACGTTCAGTGGCAACCCGCTCCGCACGAATGTTGAGGGCACGTACGGCCCCATCGAGTGGAAAATCCGGGCCGTGAGCATCAACAACGTCGAGGGCGACTTCTCCGAGACCCAGGAGATTGCCGACAACGACTCGCTCGACCTCAGCGGCGCCCAATACGCCGATGTTGACAGCGACGGCGATGATGAGCTGGAGGTCACGTTCAGTGAGCCGGTTTCGGACATCAGCGCCGGCGACGCCGGTACGGACTACTTCATCATCGAGGACGGTTCTAACGATCCGACCGCCCTTGGTGAGGTTGCGGAGGTCAACAACAGCATCAATCCGGCAACTGCGAGGGTTGTCGTCGAGCTTGGTGACGACGGCAGCAACACCGCCAACGACGAGTTGACGGTCAGGGAAGCGGGATCGGACAACTTCGTGACCGACCTTGCCGGCAACCCGATCAAGGTCGAAAGCGACGCCAATACGACCAGCCTCTAACGGCAGGCGTCCTGGCATCTGAGCGGCCTTTCCGCTCAGTAGCGCACAACGAGAAAGGGTCCGGGCCGGCGACGGCTCGGGCCCTTTCTGTATGTGGGGCGTGCGGGGCGAACGGCGGCGGGGCCGTGAGCCCGGCGGCCCGGCCCAGCCGGCGACAGCCCCGTGGCGCTCCGCGGGGCACGGGCGGGCCGCTTTTTTGGTGAAGGGACTGGGGGGACGCGCCGAAAACAAACTGTGCGTCAATGCCTTCATGGAATCGGCCGAGGGGCGAAACTACGGACGCCCCCAAATTTTTCCCATGTTGCCAACACCGAATGAGGCCAAATCGCGAGCCGACACACACTGCGTCGTCGACCGCCCGGCCCGGCGCGATCCGTTCGCCGTCTCTCGGCCTCGTGTGGGCCCTGGGGCTCGTGGGCCTGCTCGTGGGGGGCGCCTGTGCCGGGCCCAACGGCGAGGACGCCGCCCCCACGCTGGTGACCTACGAGGTCGGAGGGGAGCAGGACCTCTACTCCGACGGCGACGCCTACGGGCATCGGGTGCGCATCGCATTTGATCGCCGCTACGTGCTGTCCCGGCTCGTCTACCGCACGACGGACGACGGATACACCCTGGATACCATGGAGATCGGCCGCGATCGTCTGTCTCCGCCCGGCTTTGACACCTTGCGGGTGCGCGTGGGCGCCCTGGCATCCGACTCGATTCCTGCCCGGCTTCCGGCAGTGAATCCTCACGATGTTTCGGTTCGGACGCCGGCCTCGTCCGTCGTGTTGAAGGCCCGGCCCGCCCCCGCCGCCGACCGGGTGTCGGTGCGGGCGAACATGGGGGCGGACCGGGAGCACTACCCCTCGTCGTTCCTGCGTCTCCACTCGGCGTTGAACCGGCTTCTCGACTCGACGATGCTCCCGGAGGCGTCCGGCTCGTAGCATGGTTGTCTCTCCTCTTCGCGTTTTGCATCCTGCCCCGCACGACATGAACCGGTTCCTTCTCCTTTTCGGCGTGGTCGCGCTCCTGGCCGCTGCCCTGTGGCCCGGAGGGGCCGCGGCACAGGACGACGAGCGGCAGCAACGGCTCCGCGCCATGGCGGCGGAGGCCGATCGGGCGTGGCGGGCCCAGCGGGCGGAGGTCCGCGCCTACGCGGAGGCGGCCGGCATTCCCGTCCGGACGGAATTTGAGGACGGGGGCGTCGCGGCCCTGCAACGCATCGAGAACGGGCGCCCGGTCTTCTACACCACGTACAACCGCGGCGGCGCCATCACCTCGTCGGTCGACGCGGTGCGGCCCGGCGGAAATCTTGGGCTGGCCCTGACCGGCGAGGCCCGGCGCCTCGGCATCTGGGACGGGGGACGGGTGCGGGCGACGCACCAGGAGTTTGGAGGCCGGGTGGAGCAGCAGGACGATCCGGCCGCGCTGAGCGGGCACGCGACCCACGTGGGCGGCACGATGGTGGCGGCCGGCGTGCGGGCCGAGGCGAAGGGAATGGCCTACAAAGCCCGCCTCGACGCGTACAGCTTCGGCAACGACAACGCAGAGATGGCCAACGCGGCGGCCGCGGGCCTCCGGGTGTCGAACCACTCGTACGGGCGAATTACGGGATGGCACCGCGGTACTTTCTGTGGCAGCCGCTCCGACTGGACGTGGTTTGGAAACCCCGACATTAGCCCCACGGAGGACTACCGATTTGGGTTCTACGGGCGCAACGCGAAGACCTGGGACGAATACGTCCGGACCTCGCGCCGCTACGTAATCGTGAAGTCCGCGGGGAACGAGCGCAATGATAGGCCGCCCTCCCAGCCCACCGAACACTTCATCTTTGATGAGAATGGGAACTGCACGACGTCCCAGCAGGAACGGGCCCCGGATGGCGGAGCGGACGGCTACGAGTCGCTGGGCAATGCCGCGACCGCCAAGAACATCCTCACCGTCGGTGCGGTGGAGGGCATCGAGGGCGGCTACGCGGCGCCGAGCGACGTGCAGATGTCGTCGTTCAGCAGCTGGGGCCCCACGGACGACGGCCGCCTCAAGCCCGACCTCGTGGCGAAGGGGGTAAGCGTGCTCTCGTCGTGGAGCGGGAGCGACACCGACTACCGATCCATTCCGGGAACGTCCATGTCGTCCCCCATGGTGAGCGGGTCGGTGGCGCTGTTGCAGGAGCACTACCGGTCGATTCACGGCCAGGACCCGTGGGCGTCGACGATCAAGTCGGTCCTGATTCACACCGCCGACGAGGCCGGGAATGCGGGTCCGGACTACAAGTTTGGGTGGGGCCTGATGAACGTGGAGCGGGCGGCCGAGCTAATGAGCAGGGATGGACGTCTCGGGGGCGGCGTCTACGTGCAGGAGCGCACCCTTTCGGAGGGCGAGACGCTCGCGTACCGCGTGTCGAGCGACGGGAGCGAGCCGCTTCGGACCAGCATCGCCTGGACGGACCCGGCCGGCACCGTCCCGTCGCGGCGGCTCGACCCGCGGGACCGGATGCTGGTAAACGACCTCAACGTACACGTCGAGGGCCCCGATGGCACCGTGCACCGGCCGTACGTCATGGACCCGGCCAATCCGGACCGGGCGGCGTCGACGGGGGACAACGAGCGCGACAACGTCGAGCAGGTGCTCGTGGAGAATGCGCAGGCGGGCCAGTATATCGTTCGGGTCTCGCACGATGGGGCCCTGAAGGGCGGGGCACAGGACCTGTCGATTGCCCTCACCGGGGGCGTGCCGGATGCGGCCGTGCCCCCGCCGGAAGAATTTGCGGCGGCCCCTACGGGGGACGGGGAGGTGGCCCTCACCTGGGATCGGCCTGCGGCCAGTCCGGAGGGGTACGACCTCTACCGTTCGCCCTCGCCCTTCGACGATGTCTCGAACGCGACGAAGGTGAACGGAGGGGCGCCCATCGACAGCACCAAAACGAGCTACGTCGACTCGGGCGTCACGGACGGATCGGCCTACTACTACCGCCTGGTCGCCCGGTACGGAAACGGCGGCGAACGTGCGCTCTCCGGGGAGGCAGCGGCGCATGCCCCGCCACTAAACGCCCCGACGGGGGTAGAGGTCGCGGCGGTCGGCAGCGACGACGCGACGATCGTCTGGGACGGGCTCGGGGCGAACCGGCTTTCCGGGTACCACCTCTACCGGTCGACCTCGTCGTTCACGGATACCACGTCGGCGACACGCGTCACCGATGCTCGACTGGATGCGTCGACGGGCACCTACACCGACCAGGGCCTTCAGGGGGGCGAGACCTACCACTACCGGGTGGTGCCCGTAGACGACTTCGGGGATTCGGGGCGGCTGTCGGCCGAAACCAGTGAGACACTGCTGCCGCCCCCACCGTCCGGGGTGACGGCAACGACCCAAGCGGTGGACGACGCGACGGAAGCGGTGCGTCTCGAGTGGTCGGCGCCCGAGGGCCGTGGCCCCAGCGGCTACCGCGTGTACCGGTCCCGCTCCCCGTCCGTGACGCCGGCGAGCGCGACCGAAGTGACCGAGGAGCCAATCGGCACCGCCGCGTACACGGACGCGGGGGGGACGATGGGCACGACCTACTACTACACGATCACTGCGCAGGCCGCTGACGGGCGGGAGAGCGAGGCGTCGGGCACAGTGGAGGCAACGCCCTCGAATCCCATTCCGGGCCGTCCCGGCGGTGTGACGGCCGCCGAGACCGAGGCCGGCACGGGAATCAAGGTGTCCTGGACGCCGGTCGACGCGGCGGACGTGCAACGCTACCGCGTGTACCGGGACACGAAGCCCCTTGCTGCGGATCAGGCCTCCGGGTTGACCCCGCACGGCAGCAGCACGGCGGAGGAGGCGTCGTTCGTCGACGCGGAGGCCGAGGAGGGCACCACGTACTACTACAGGATCACGGCCGTCGACCGGGCCGGGGGGGAGGGCGCTCTCTCTGCCCGGGCATTGCACTTCCTCTACCCGGAAACGGTGACGGCGGACATCGCGCGGTCGTTCGACGGGGCGAACGAGCCGGCGGACTACCGCCTGGTGGCCCTGCCCGGGGGAGAGTCGACGCCGCTCTCGGCGGCCATCGAGGGGGAGCCCGGCGTAGACTGGCAGGCCTATAAAGACGATGGGAGTGGGTTCAAAAAGTATGATCCCTCCGATCCGTTTTCGTTCGAGGCCGGGGCGGGGCTGTGGTTAACGAGCACCGACGACTGGTCCTACAACGCAACGGTTTCCACGATCAAACTGCGGGGCGACACGGCTTCGGCGGTTCCCCTGCGAAAGGGCTGGAACGTAATTGCCAACCCGCTGGGGACGGACGTGTCCTGGGCCGACGTCCAGGGCATGAACGACGGCGTGTCGACACCGCTCTGGGGGTTTGACCAGTCCTTTGAACGCCGGGCCGTATTTCGCTCCGCCCGAGCAGGGGAGGCGTTTTACTTTTTCAACAGGACGGATCAGGACACTCTTTTCGTGCCCCATCCTGATGCCCCCACTTCGATCACAACGACAGCCCAGAAGAAGGAACGACAGTCCCCCGGCACCATGATCGTGCGTGCGACCTCTCCGCGCGCGCCCGCCCTCTCTTCGTCCGTGCGGCTTGGTCTCGCGAAAAATGAAGAGGCGGAGCGCACTGTGGTGGCGCCCCCGGGACGGTTCGAGCCGATTAGTCTTCGCATTCAGGCACAGGACGCGCAGCAAACGGAGCGGGCGTCGTCTCTCATGGCGGCATCCCGCACGATGACGGGGGAGGGACGGACCTTTTCCCTACGGCTTCGTGCACGGAAGGGGGAGGCGCCGATCCGTATCACGGCCGATTCGCTCAATCAGGTGGGCGCCGAGGCCGTCTCGCTTCTCCATCCGGCGCGGGACAGAAGCTACGACCTCCAAAGAGACCCTGACGTATCCATCCGGCCGCGGGCCCAAGACGGAACGGTGCTCAGGGTCTCGATTGGGACGCACCAGTACGTGGAGGCCTCCGAGAAGGAAGTTCGCCCGGACGAGGTGAGCATGACCGTCTACCCGAACCCGGTAAATCGGCGCGGCACGATCGACTATACGCTCCCGGAGAAGCAGCGGGTTGAGCTGCGGGTGTACGACCTCCTCGGGCGAGAGGTGGCTACATTGGCCTCTGGGACCCGGCAAGCCGGCCGGCACCGCCTTTCACTGCCGATGGAGCAGCTGTCCAGTGGCGTGTACTTTGGGCGCTTGCAGACCGAAGGGGGGACGCGGACCCAGAAGATAACCGTCGTGCGGTGAGGCACGGCCGATGCAGGAGGGAATCTCCCTGAGCTTTCTCTGCAGTATTCCGGTTCACAGGGCCCATCCCGGAACGGGCACCCTACACGTCGGCCTCGGCATTCGGCATTGAGTGGGCCCGCCTTTCCCTGCCGATTCTTCTTTCGCAGCCTAGGTAGAACATGCTTTTGCAGTTGCGACTCGTTCAGCAAGGGCGCCTTCTGGGGCAGCCCGCGTCGAACATACTTGGGATCGCGGGACTGGCATTCGTCCTCGCACTGGGCGGCTGTGGCCTGGTCGGGGGAGGCGGAGATCCCCCGGAGGCACCGTCCGCGCTCAGGGTCACATCCGGGGCCGGAGAGGTGTCGGTGCGATGGGACGGGGTGGAAGAGGCAGATTCGTACAACGTCTACCGGACCCTTACCCCACAAGAGACACTCCCGAGCGAGCCTCAGGCCCAGGGCATTGCGGAGGCGAGACTCACGGACGGGGCGGTCGAGAACGGCCAGACGTACTACTACCGCGTCACGGCAGTCAACGACGATGGAGAGAGTGCCCCCTCCGACGATGAAGAAGCCACCCCCTTCCCCGGGCCCCCGGGGCCGCCCAATCCGTGAGTTCTCTCGGATGTGCCACGTAAGGACTGCTTGGGGCGGCTAGTACTGCGGCACGCTGTCGTCAATCTCCTCGCTCCAGGCAAGCACGCCGCCCTCCAGGTTCGAGGCGTCGTAGCCCTGCTCGCGCAGGAACGCGGTCGCCTCTGCCGAGCGCGCGCCCGAGCGGCAGTGCACGACAATCTCTTCCTCTGGGCCGGCGTCCAGCTCGTCGAGGCGGGCCTCGAGGTCGTCGACCGGGATGAGCTGGTCGGCGTCGAGGCTCGCGATCTCGGCCTCGTAGGGCTCGCGCACGTCGAGCACAAAGGGCGCGTCGCCCGCGTCGCGGCGCTGCTTGAGGTTGTGGACGGACGTTTCGGGGACGGCGTCGTCAGGGTCGGACACGTCAGAATCGGCGGTTCCGTTCGGGGAGGGCTCGTCGCTTTGCGGAATGCCGCAAAAGGCCTCGTAGTCGATCAGTTCCGTCACCGTCGGGGTGTCGCCGCAGACCGGGCAGTCGGGGTTCGTGGGCACGTTGACGGTGCGGAAGTCCATGTTGAGGGCGTCGGACATCAGCAGGCGCCCGACCAGCGGCTCGCCGACGCCGGTCAGCACCTTGATGACCTCGGTGGCCTGCAGCGTGCCGATGAAGCCGGGCAGGATGCCGAGCACGCCGCCCTCGGCGCAGGAGGGCACCAGGCCGGGTGGGGGCGGCTCCTCGTAGAGGCACCGGTAGCAGGGGCCGTCCTCGGTGGCAAAGACCGACACCTGCCCCTCGAAGCGGAAGATGGACGCGTACACGTTGGGCGTGCCCGTCATTACGCAGGCGTCGTTGACGAGGTAGCGGGTGGGGAAGTTGTCAGTCCCGTCGGCCACCACGTCGTACTGGTCGATGATGCCGAGCGCGTTGTCGCTCGTGAGGCGCACCTCGTGCGTCTCCACGTCGACGTGCGGGTTGAGGTCCTGCAGGCGCTCGGACGCGGCCTCCAGCTTGGGCCGGCCCACGTCGCTGGTGCCGTAGAGGATCTGGCGCTGGAGGTTGGAGGCCTCCACGCTGTCGAAGTCGACGAGACCGATGCGCCCGACGCCCGCCGCGGCGAGGTAGGTCGCGGCCGGGGAGCCGAGGCCGCCCGCCCCGACGAGCAGGACGGACGAATTCTTGAGTGCCTCCTGTCCCTCGCGCCCAAACTCGGGGAGCGTCAGGTGGCGGCTGTAGCGCTGCAACTCGTCCGGCGACAATTCAGCGTGTGTCTGGTCGGGGGCTGCGGTTGTGGTGGCCATCTGGGGAGTGAAGTAATGTGCCAGGACAGCGGAATTTCTGTACTGCGTGTCTCGTCGTGGTGCGCACAAGTCGACACGGCGCGGATACGAAGTACGGAATACGCACCACCAACCAGAATCAGGTCTATTCGTCCCGGTCGTGGCAGTGCAGTGAGATGTAGGCGTTCATCCGCCCGCAATCGAGGGCACGATGGAGACCTCGTCGCCCGGCTCCAGCGGGGTGTCCACGCCCTCCCCAAACCGCACGTCGTCGTCGCCGACGTAGATGTTCACGAACTGGCGCAGCTCATCGTCCTCGTCGTAGAGGTTGTCGGCGAGGCCGGGGTGCTGGTCGACGAGGGAGCGAAGGGCCGCGTCGACCGTCTCCGCCTCCACCTCGACGGTCGCCTGCCCGTCGGTGGCGGAGCGAAGGGGGGTCGGAATGCGGAGTGTGACGGTCGTGGTGTCGGTGGTGGGCATGGTAGGGCGTTGAAGGTTGGAAGGGTGAACGTTGAACGGTTGGGAACCGGCCTGCCGAGACTACAGAGCCTCGGGGTCGGGCCGGACGATGTCCTCGCGGTGAAATTCGGAGCGGTCCGGGGCGAGGGCCCAGGCGGTCAGGGCCTCCGGGGCGCCGTCGCAGACGGAGACGATGACGTAGGTGAAGCCGGGAAAGGTGGCCTCCTCCAGGTCCGTCTCTGAGGGGCGGGCCGGATGGTCGGGGTGGGAGTGGTACACGCCCACCACGTCGAGGCCCTGCTCCTGCGCCGCCGCGTCCGCCGTCCGGTAGTCGTCGGCCGTCAGCTCGTAGCGCCGTTCGCGATTCTCGGAGCGGCGGTTGGGGGCGCGGTGGAGGGCCGTCACGCGGTTGTCGCCGTCGTCCGTAACGGTGCCGAGCAGAAAGCCGCATCCTTCTTCGGGATAGGCGTCGGCGCCGCGCTGACGGATGGCGTCGAGGATCGGTTCGGTCGTTTCCATGCAGGGGCTGGGTCGGTGAAAGGGGAAGTGACGCGTGAGGGATGACGCGTGAGGCACGACGACGCTGCCGTTGCTCCATCCCGATCACGCCTCGCGTATCACTCTTCACGTATCACTCTTCATTCCAAAGGTCGTCGCTCAGGTACCGCGTGCCGGTGTCGCAGAGGATCGTGACCACGGTGCCGGCGTCGAGCGACCGGGCCACGTCGAGCGCGGCGGCCACGTTGGCCCCGGCCGAGGGGCCGACCAGCAGCCCGTCCTCCCGGGCCAGCCGGCGCGTCATGTCGACGGCCGCCTCGGTGGAGCACGTGCGGTGGGCGTCGGCGAGGTCCGGGGCGTAGATGCCGGGCACAATCGCCGTCTCCATGTGCTTTAGGCCCTCCAGGCCGTGCAGGGCCGTTTCCGGCTCCACGGCGACGCACCGAATCGACGCGTCGTGCGCCTTCAGGCGGCGCGTGACGCCCGTGAAGGTGCCAGTGGTGCCGAGGCCCGTCACGAAGTGGGACACCGCGCCGTCCGTCTGATCCACGATTTCCGCGCCGGTGCCGTCGTAGTGCGCCCGCCAGTTGGCGTCGTTGTTGTACTGGTCGGGATAGAAGTAGCGGTCCGGGTGGGCCTCGACCATCTCCTTCACGCGCCGCTGGGCGCCGTCCGTCCCCGCCATCGGGTCCGTCAGGATGAGTTCGGCCCCGTAGGCGCGCAGCACCTTCTTGCGCTCCGCGGAGGCGTTCTCGGGCAGGGCGAGGGCCACGTCCAGCCCCTTCGCCGCGCCAATCATCGCGTAGGCGATGCCCGTGTTGCCGCTCGTTGCGTCGATGAGCGTCTGGTCGGGGCGGAACGCGCCGGCGTCGAGCCCCGCCTCGACCATCCGGAGGGCGGGGCGATCCTTCACCGAGCCGCCAGGGTTGAGGTGCTCCGCCTTGCCGTAGACGGCCACGGAGTCCGGCAGGTCATCGGCCACGCGGTCGAGCCGCAGGAGGGGCGTCCGGCCGATGTCGTCGACCAGGGACGACGCGGCTGGGGCAGCCGTCGACGCGGATGAGGAGGCAGGGGCCGTGCTCATTGGTGTGGGGAAGGGGGCAAATAGAAAACGCCTCTCGCGGCGGGGCCGGAGAGGCGACGGGCGCTGGCAACAATGTCGGGCGCGGGCTTACCGTCCGGACTCAGGGACGGGACGCGGGGCGCCGACAGAACGCGGCCTCTCCGGGGGAGAACAACATCGACACCAACAACGACACCGCACGGCCTCGGGGGCCATCGTCGCGTACACCGCAATGGGACGACCGCGTCGGTACATGGTGAATGCTTCCCTGGAGAGGGTCATGCTGAAAATCCGCAATTTGATACTTAACGACACGCACGGGCGTTCCGGCCTGGAGGCCACTCGGCCCGCATCGTCACATTCTCGGGCGGGTCGGGGGTCCTGCCCGACGGCCCCGGGGTTAAATCTCGCCGGCCTCGGTAAGGGCCCGCACCTCTTCCACCCGCTCGGCAATGTCCTGCAGCTCCGCGTCGGACTTCCGCCGGACGTTGGCGAGCTGAAAGTTCATGCGCCGGTTGCCCGAGAAGGTCTCCTGATGCCGGTCCAGGAAGTTCCAGTAGAGCGAGGTGAAGGGGCAGGCCTCGTCCCCGACGGCCTCGTCCGGGTCGTAGCGGCAGTGCGAGCAGTAGTTGCTCATCCGGTTGATGTACTTCCCGGACGCCGTGTACGGCTTGGTGCCCACGGTGCCCCCGTCGGCGTACAGGGCCATCCCGACCATGTTGGGGGTGGAGACCCACTCCCAGGCGTCGATGTACATCGACTCGTGCCACTCGTTCATCTGCTGCGGGTCGATGCCGTAGAGCAGCCCGAAGAGCCCCATCACCATGAGGCGGGGGATGTGGTGGGCGTACGCGTGCTCCCGGACCTGCCCCGTGCACTCGCTCAGACACCGCATGTCCGTGTCGCCGGTCCAGTAGAACTCCGGAAGGTCTTCGGTGGCCTCCAGCGCGTTGCGGTCCACGTACTCGGGGGCGTGCAGCCAGTAGACGCCCCGCACGAACTCGCGCCAGCCGAGAATCTGGCGCACGAAGCCCTCCACGGCGTTGAGGGGGGCGTGGCCGTCGTGGTACGCCTCCTCGGCGGCCCGCACCGCGGTCATGGGGTCGAGCAGCTTCAGGTTCAGCGCACACGAGAGGCGCGAGTGGTAGAGGAAGGCCCGGCCCGTCCACATCGCGTCCTGGTACGTGCCAAAGTTCGGCAGCCGGTGCTCCACGAAATCCGCGAGGGCGGCCCGGGCCTGGGCGGGCGTCACCGGCCACCGAAAGGCGTCGAGCGCCCCCGGCGCGTCGGCAAACTGGGTGCGCACCAGGTCGAGCGCATCTTCGGTAATGGCGTCGCGCTCGAATGTGGGGCCCTCCGGCACCATGCCCGGCCCGTCCGCGCCGAAGCTCTCCTGGTTGTCGTCGTCGAAATTCCAGTCGCCCCCCACAGGGTCGCCGTCGTCGGTGACGAGGACATTGTATTCGCGGCGCCGCTCGCGGTAGAAGTATTCCAGCGTGAGCTCCTTCCGGCCGTCGGCCCACTGCTCGAAGGTCTCGTGGGTCGCCAGAAAATGGTCGTCGGCGTGCACGCGGAGCGGAACGCCCATGTCCTCGCACACGGCCTCGATCGCCTCCAACAACTCGTGTCGTCCCGGTTCGGTCATGGCGACGCGCTCGGGCTGATGCTCGGCGAGCTGCTGCCGCAGAAAGGCGGGGGCGTCCTCGGCCGCGGCCGGGGCGTCGGCCGGCTGGTAGTGGACGGTCCAGCCGTCGTCGCGCAGGTCCGCTCGGTGGTGGCGCATCGCCGCGAAGCCGAGGGCGAGGCGCTGCTTGTGCTCCGCGTATCGGTCCCGGTGCACGTCCGCCTCCGTCATCGCCACGGCGTCGCGGCCGGGGTCGGCCTCGTGCAGGACGGTGGCGTCGCGGTCAAGTTGGTCCCGGAGGACGAGAATCAGGGTACGCATGAGAACGCTGGGGAACTGGGGAGAAGCACAGGAGGCCGGCCGGTCAAATCTGCAGGGCAGCACCCGCCGTGAGGCAAGCCTGCGTGCAGTCTCGGGGGCGCGTCCCTTCGCCCTATCCGGGCCGCACGGTGCCGAGCCCGCCGTCCACGCCGATGACCTGCCCGGTGACCCAGTCGGTTTCGGGGTCGAGGAGCCACGTGACCGCCGGGGCCACGTCCTCGGGCGTGCCCACGCGGCCGAGGGCGTGCATCTTCTCGGACTGCTTCCGGCCCGCCTCGGAGCTGAGGATCTGCTCCGACATTTGACTCGTCGACCGCTCACCGCCGCCGATGAGGCCGGGGGCCACGGCGTTTACGCGAATGCCGCGGCCGGAGTAGGTGGCAGCGGCGGCCCGCATGAGGCCCGTGACGCCGCCCTTCGCCGCGGCGATCGCCTCGTGGTTCTTGAGGCCGGTGCGCGAGACGGCCGACGCCATGAGCACGATGGACCCGCCGCTGCGCATCATGGGACGGCCGGCCGCCTTCACGGTGTTGAAGGCCGTATCGAGGTTCTTCTCAATCTGGGTCCGGTACTCGTCGATGCTGGTAAGGTGGGCGGGCTTGAGGAGAACCGAGCCGACGAAGTTGACCACCCCGTCGAGGCCCCCGTACGTGTCGGTGGCATGCGACACGGCGGCCTGCACCTGCTCAAACTCGGTGGCGTCGAGGGGCATCGCGTCGCCGCCGGTGGCGGCCGCCAGGTCGTCCAGGTCGTCTTCCGAGCGGGCCCCGAGGACGAGCTGTGCGCCGTCGTCGGCGAGCCGATGGGCCACCTCGGACCCGATGCCGCCGGTGGCGCCGAGAAGGAGATAGACGGGAGAATCAGAAGCCATGGGCTAGAGAGGGAGCTATGAAGAGACGAACACTTCTCCAAACCCAATTCCCCGCCCAGGTTCGACGGGACGAATACATATTCGTGGATCGTTACGGCCCCGGGTGGGGGCCTCGTCACGGCGCGTCGGATCCGGGAGCCCGGAGCACCGCGTCGACGACGTGGATACGCCCATTCCCCGCCTCGATGTTGGCGTCGAGAATTAAGGTCCCGTCGATCCGGGCGCCGTCGGGGGCCGGGCGCAGCGAGAGCGTGTCGCCGCTCATCGGGACCACCGAGCGCGGCCCCGGCCGTCCGCCCACCGCAACGCGCCTCCCCACGACGTGGCGGGCAAGGAGGGCGCGAAGGCGGGCCCGATCCCCTGTCAGCACATCCGCGACGGGGCCGGCGGAGGCCGCCCCAAACGCGCCGTTCGGGGGAGCGAAAAGAGTGAAGGGGCCCTTGGTGGCCAGAAGGGAATCGAGGCCCGTAGAGTCGAGGGCGGCGCGCAGGGTCGAAAACCGATCGTCGGTCGTCAGCATGCGGGGGATGGTCGTGCTGTCGGCCCCCGGGGAACGGGAGGAAGCGGGGGGCGACGGCGTCGAGTCATCGGTCGCGTCCGGGGCACACGCCGCGAGGCCCAGCGCAAGCGCGACGACCAGGACGGCCGCTGTGGGCCGTCGACGGACGCATCGGATCAGCGTCTCCGTCCGTACAGGGGGCATCGGGACTTTAGGCAAACATCTGAGACGCATGACCGTCCCGGCCTGGGTCGGGCTTCATGCAGGCGGATGGGAACGAGGCCCCTACACCCTGAGGGCCGAGCAAGACGATTGGAAAGGGCGGCCGGCATCGGGACGGTCGCGGCCGGCGGGGCGGCACCGACTGCGGTCGTCGGGGGCCGGGAATACAGGCGAGGAGGCCCCCGATCCGGCGGGGCAAAAGAAAAAGCCCGATTGGACCGCCCAATCAGGCTTTCGGCTCCCCGGGCTGGATTCGAACCAGCAGCCCTGCGGTTAACAGCCGCATGCTCTACCGTTGAGCTACCGAGGAATTGGATCAAAAGTGGAGCGGGCAGCCGCCTCCCAAAATATCTGATTTGCGCAACGGCATGGTGCCGGGCCGGGTTCCAACCCTCCCGGGTGATTGCTGGGCTTTTGGCCCCGACTCGGCCCCTCTATGGCAGGGGATTGATTTTCTTTTCACGGGGGTGGTCGCTGCCGGGGGCGAGGGGGCGGCGCGGGCCTCGCGCTGCCTTACTGTTCAGGCGTGGGGCCCCCGTGGCGACGAAACCACTCCAGCACGTGGGCGGCCTTCGCGGCCAGGTGGCTCGGGCGGGCGGCGATGCTGTGGGAGGCCTCCGGGACGCGGACGAGCGCCGTCTCCACCTCTTGCAGCTTCAGGGCCTGGTAGAACTGCTCCGACTCCGACATCGGCGTGCGGTAGTCGTTGGCGCCGGTCAGTAGCATGGTGGGCGTCGTCACGTGGTCGACGTACGAGAGGGGCGAGCGGTCCATGTAGTGCTCCTCGTGGTTCCACGGCAGGCCGGGGAACCAGTACTTGACGCCGTAGGGGTACATGTCCGCCGTCAGCGCCCAGCTGTACCAGTTGATCACCGGCTTGGCGGCCACGGCGGCCCGGAAGCGATCGGTATGGCCCACAATCCAGGACGTCAGAACCCCGCCCCCGCTCCCACCCGTCACGTAGAGGCGGTCCTGATCCACGTAGCCCCGCTCCAGGACGGCGTCCACGCCAGACATCAGGTCGTCGTAGTCGTGCCCGGGATAGTCGTGGTGGATGGCGTTGCCGAAGTCCTGGCCGTAGCTGGTTGATCCGCGGGGGTTGGTGTAGAGCACCACGTAGCCGGCGGCGGCGTAGAGCTGCACCTCCGCGGAGAAGTAGGGGCCGTACGCGGCGAACGGGCCGCCGTGGATCTCCAAGATGAGCGGGTACTCCTCCGATGAATCGAAGCCCGGCGGGGTGACGATCCAGCCCTCGATCGTGCGGCCGTCGTGGGAGGATTCGTACGTGATCTGCTCGACGGAGCCAAGGTCGACCTGATCGAACAGATCGTCATTCAGGGCGGTGAGGACCTGTGCCTCGCGCCCGGCCTGGGCCACCGCCACGTCGGCGGGGCGCTGGGGCGTGGCGTGCGTGAAGGCCACCCGGCCGTTCGACGCGAGGCTAAAAGAGCCGCTCGTGTAGGGGCGGCCGATAGACGTGCCGCCCACGTGCTCCGCCACGACGCGACGTTCGCCGTCGAGCGTGATGCTACCGATCTTGGTCGACCCCTCATCCACGTACTGGAAGACGATGTGCTCCCCGTCGGCGGTGAACGTCGGGGTCTGGACGTCCCGGTCGAAGCCCTCGGTGAGGAGGCGGGCGTTGGTGCCATCGCGGTCCATGACGTACAGCTTGGTCACCTGGTAGCCCTGCTCGCGGTCGTCGAAGCCGGTGTAGGCGATCGTAGAGCCGTCCGGGGAGAGGGCCACATCGCCGTCCGGGCCCTGCCGGGTGGTGAGAGCGGTAACCGCGCCGCTTGTCACGTCCACGGCGTAGATCTCCGTGTTGAGCGGGTCGAGGCGCCGGTCCGCGTGGCGGTTGGCGCTGATCAGAAGCGTCTCGCCGTCGGGCGTCCAGGTGGGGGCGCCGCCGTGGTCGTAGGGCCCGGTTGTGATCTGTCGCGGGGTGCCGCCCGACGCCGATACGACAAAGAGCTGCGTGTGGCCCCGTTCGGTGTACCCGCCGCCGTCGGAGCGGTAGTAGGTCTGGTCGATGACGTCGGGCCGCTCGGCCCAGTCGGCCCCCTCCGGCGGGCTGGGCATGCGGGCGAAGGGCTCCGGCTCCGCCGGGACGAACATGGAGAAGGCCAGCCGGTCCCCCTCCGGCCCCCACGAGAGTCCACGCGGCGACTCCTCAAGCTGCGTGATCCGGGCGGTCTGGCCGGTGTCCATCCACCGCATGAAGACCTCGGCCCCGTCGCCCTCCGTGCCGGCCACGTACGCGACCCGATCGCCGCTGGGGGACCACCGGACCTGCGACGCGTTCGTCTCCGGGGCGGTGATCGGGCGGTGGCCGGAGCCGTCTGCGTTGACGATCCAGAGCCGGGAGGCCCGGCGGTCGTCCATCTTGTCCATGACGGTACGCGCATACACCACCCGGTCGCCGCTCGGCGAAATCTGCGGGTCCGCCGCGTACTCCAGATCAAAGACGTGCTCCAGGTCGAAGGCGAGGGAGTCCTGGGCGTACTGGGCCTGTGCGGGACTGCCGGACAGCGCGAGGCCGCCGAGAACGAGCCCGATGACTGCGAGAAGGCGCACACCACGCATGGGAGAGCAGGGCCGGTTGTGAAACGGGAATGAGCACCCGCAATGTATGAACTGGGGGCGGCGAGTGCGAGCCGCTGTCTTGGGGGGCGGTCGGGTGCGCGGTAATTTCAAGGAACATTTCAGGCGGTCGTAGGCGTTGGGTGGGCCCACATTTTGATGCCCGAGTGGCGGAATTGGTAGACGCGCGTGATTCAGGGTCACGTGGCCCTTGCGGCCGTGGAGGTTCGAGTCCTCTCTCGGGCACCCTTTGGTCCCGCTTGAACGCCCACAGACGGCGATTCAGGCGGGGCGTTCTATTCTGATTCTCGCCGCCCGTGCACGCACCGATGCGGGGCACACCGATCGTCGAAGGGGAGCTGGCACGGCCGCTGTCGGGGCCCAGTGTGCCGTGACGCGTTCTCGCAACGAACTTCTGCGGCGGAACGGCCGGCTGGTTCGCGCAACGGGGCGATTGCGCCGCGCAGGGGAGGGGGCTACGCGAGAGAGCAGACCGTCGGCTCCTCCGCTCTAGCAATGGTCCGACGCGGACGCTCCGGAGGCGGCGGGGTCCAGTCGGCCTGGGAGACAAACAGCGCAACCGTCGCCGCAATGCGGGCCTCCCTCGCGTAATCGGTCGTCTTCCCGAGCTTGGGCACAGCTTCTTTCTTGAGGTCCTCCGCGTCCACCTCCACCGCCTCGTCCGTGTCGACCGTCCGCGTTTCGGAAATCTCCCCCATCGCGGTCTCGATGCCCCTCGCCAGACTCCCCTGCCCCAAGGCGACCGCGACGGTTCTGCATGCGAGGTCCTCCCTTACGACGACGCCGATGAGCATCGGCGGGCCGTCCGTGGCGCTGTCCGTCCCCGGGTCATCCAGGTACACAAAAAGCCCGCGGTTCCGGCCGTCGGCCCCGCGTCCCAGGAAGACAAAGGGGCACCAGGCCCCCAGATCAAACGTATCGGGGCGAAGGCGAGGCGGGGGCGACACCTTTGCGGGAATCGTCTCGGTTGCGGTCGACGGGCGGTCGGAGAGGTCCAGCACGCACCGGTCGGGGCGCCACGCCGCGATGGCGGCAATGCGGTGGATGTCTTCGAACGCCTGGCCCGCGCCGACCGTCTCCGGGGCTGCGGCGTGACGGTTGCTTGCGATCGTGGCCGCAATCTCGCCGGCCGCAAAGCACCACCCGCTCCAGTCGGCGTGGCCCTCGGCCCCCTTGGTTTCGATCTTTCGGGCGTAGGTGTCCACGAGCCGGGGATATCGGGCCACGAGCGCGTCGTGAAGCCGCGTTGGGATTCCGAGG
Source organism: Salinibacter pepae (assembly GCF_947077775.1). Lineage (NCBI taxonomy): Bacteria > Pseudomonadati > Rhodothermota > Rhodothermia > Rhodothermales > Salinibacteraceae > Salinibacter > Salinibacter pepae. The sequence continues at coordinate 871,754 of NZ_CAMTTE010000001.1, read as the reverse complement.
CAGGGGCCATCGGGCCCTGTGGGGCTGGATTCAGGCACGGGACGCAGAGTCTACGAAATCTGTCGTGGCACGACCCCTCGCCGCGCGGACGGAATTGCCACCACGCGGCAAATTGCTACGACGTGGCGGGGGCCGTGGCTGCCTCCTCCGCGCCGGCCTCCGTCCGGTAGTACTGATGGTACGTCGTGTAGGAGGTGGCCACCAGCACAAACGCCCCCCCAGGGAGGACGAGTGCCGTCGCCGGGTCGCCCGACGCCACATGCGCGATCATCGCCGAGACGATGCTGATCGTGAAGCCGGCGTAGGTCCACTCCTTGACCGTGCGGGCGAGTACCGAGCGGGGGAGGGGCGTCACGAGGGCCCCGGCCCCCAGAAGCTTCGCAATGCCGAGTTCGATTCGGAAGTAGTCCGGAAAGCCAAGCTGGGCGAACTTGGCGGCCATGTTCTCGGACACGAAGTACATTGTGCCGGAGCCGGCCATCATGAGCGCGAAAAGGACGGTCGATCCCCAGTAGGCGTATTTCTTCATCGGAAGGGTGGAGCGATGAGTGTACGAGTAGACGAATGTTTGAGCGCTTGCCGAGCTTCCTGTTTGCGGGGCCCTGTGCCCGCCGTGCCGTTTGCGGAGCCCCGGAGCACGAGGACCACAATCAGGCAGGCGGTGGGCTGCCCCACTCCTCTACGGAAGGTGGGTTTCACGGCAGACCAGGCGGTATCTGGAAATTATTGCATCGGGTGCTTCTCAACGAAGGCCCTGTGCACCAGACGACGGCATCCCTCAAGGGGATCACCGCAACGCCCGACGGCATTCCGGCTGCGGTACACCCGTCGCCGTATTTTCACTGCAGTAGCCCTGACCGCCCAAGACCAGGGGCTGACCAGGTCCGCTCCGTGTGCCTCTGCGGGCCGTAACCGTCCGCCCGGTCCCTTGTCAGTGTACCGCCGCCGAGCCCGGCTGCCGTTGTGGGGACCGACCCCTCACAATCACTTCGGGACGCCTCCGAAGCTGTCTTTGAGCGGGAGGCCGAGACCCCGCTTCGCAGCCCCGACAGGTTTACATCCGAGAGCAGGACCCATGCACCCATCGTCTTGAACGGGGGCGTCGCTTTCCCGTGACCGGCCGGTTCATCAGCCGCTGAACGGAAGGAAGGCTCGGGAAACGTGTGGCCTAGAAGAGAACAACCGAAGAGACGGTCCAAATGTGTAAAAAAGTAAAATAAGAGCTCTTTCCAAAAACACTCGGTTGACCTTCTCTCATCTCTACACTTGCAGGACGGGAAGTTAAACCTTAAAAACGTAAGTAAATAAGCAAAACTATGAAACGTCGCTTCAAGGTTTTGTCCACGGTACTATTGGCGGTTCTCATTGCGGCTGGTTGCTCAAGCAGGATTGGGGACTTCACAACGGTCTCCACGAAAAACGTGAATATGAATGCTGAGTATCAGAAGGTCGGTTCGACGGAAGGATCAGACGGTGCTGTTCTCATCGGGCAACCCGACCTGAAAACTGCCGTAGACAATGCGCTTGAAAATGCGGGATCAAATACGAGGTACTTGACCAATGCTCGCATCATTGGTACAAGTTACCCATTTTACTCGAAGATCACTGTAGAGGGGGATGCCTGGAAGCCGGTCAGTGGTGCCGACGCCGAAGGGGAGATCTACCGCCTCAAGGAGACGAAAAAAGGCAAGTTCCTCATCAGCGAGGACGGGTCCGAGAAGATAGAGGTGTTTGAGTCTGGCAAAGTTGATTCTGAAGTCGCTGATTCCAAGAGCCGGTAAGCGAACATGGGGACAACCGATTGGCGTCCCCGATCGGTTCGACCCGGCCCGAGCTGACTCACCCGCCGGAAGACAGGACGTTTCGTGGGTGAAAGTACCCAACCTTTAGTCCTGAGGGCCCGGCGCCTGAACGGGTACCATCACGAGAGACCCCGTCGTCCAGCCTCCGTTTTGTTCTGGGCGGCGGGGATCTCTCTTTTGGGCCTTCAGCCTTCGGCAGTCCTCTCCTTTCCGTGGTGCACCCGACGGCCACCTGGCCCGTCGAACACGACGCAGGGTCAAAGGTCCAATGTCTTGGCGTTCCACTGTCCGGTCCCCAAGCACTTGGCCGCCGAATCCCCCGTCCTCAACCCCCAAGGGCAATCAACTGACCCGGACTCATGACTCAGGCACAGCAGTGGCTTGTCGGCCAACTTGGCGTTCTCGTCGCGTTCGTCGGTGTCGTAGCGCAGGCCCTGATCCGGAAGGGAATGGCCGCCTTCCACCTGCCGTGGAGGCAAGCCGGGGCCGAAGGGGGGCGGTGTGGGGCCTCTCGGTTGCCGCCATCGGGACGGCGGTCACGCTGGGGCAGTTCTTTCGGGGAGCGGTGGACCTGTCTTGTCACCGCATGCCGGAAGGCATGGGGCGCTGGGTGTACCCCGCGTTCGCGGTGGTCGGCCCGTAGGCGGGCCTTGCAAATCTGGTGCTCCTGGCCCTGGAGGTGGGCCTCTGAGATGATCCGGCGGGCCGAGAGGGGCACGGCGCCGGACATTGCCGATGACGCCCAGGGAGTCGCTCCACCGGCGGACGCGTCTGCCCCAGCGTCAGAAACGGGGGCTGGCCTCAACAACCAGACCGAGCCCACATGTGGGGGACCATGTGTAGGGTATGCACGCGTAGTTTTCGACGCTGTCCGTCCGCCCGCACCTGACGCTTGATGGACCTTTTTGCCTGGAAGACCCTCTCCTTTCCGGTCGTCTCTGCGGCATTCGGGGCCTCGGCCCTACTCATCGCCGTCGTCGGAACGCGGATGACCCGGGCCGCCGACCGCCTCGCCGACGAAACCGGTCTCGGAGAGGCGATCTTCGGGGCCGTCCTGCTGGGCAGTACCACCTCCATTGCCGGCATCACGACGTCCGTGACGGCCGCGGTGGACGGGCTTCCGTCCCTGGCCATCAGCAACGCCATTGGCGGGATCGCCGCCCAGACCGTTTTCCTTGCGGTGGCGGACATGGCCTACCGGCCCGCGAATCTCGAACACGCTGCCGCCTCTGTCGAGAACCTCCTGCAGGGCGCCCTGCTGTCGACCCTCCTGGCGATTCCCCTGCTCGGAATGGCCGGACCGCGCCTCGACCTGTTCGGGATCCACCCTGCCTCCGTGCTGCTGGTTGCGGGCTACCTCTACGGCATTCACCTCGTGGCCGAGGCCCGGTCGACCCCGTACTGGATGGCGCGCCAAACCGACAAGACCCGCCAGGACACCGGAGCGGAGGGCCGCGAGTCGGCCGCCCTCTCGACGCTCTGGTTGGAGTTCGTGGCCCTGTCCCTCGTGGTCGGCGCCGCCGGATACGTGATCGCCAAGACGGGCGGGCAGGTGGCCGCCCGGACGGGCCTCTCCGAAGGGCTCGTCGGCGGGCTCATGACGGCCGTGTCCACCTCGCTCCCGGAACTGGTCACGTCGGTGGCGGCGGTGCGGCGTGGGGCGCTGACCCTCGCCGTCGGGGGCATCATTGGCGGCAACAGCTTCGATGTCCTGTTCGTGGCCTTTTCGGATGTTGGCTACCAGGAGGGCTCGATCTACCACGCCATGACCGAGCAGCAGGTGTTCATCATTGCCCTCACGCTTCTCCTGACGGGCATTTTGCTGATGGGCCTCCTGCGCCGCGAGCGCCGGGGGGCCTTCGGAATCGGATTCGAGAGCTTCCTGGCGCTGGTGCTCTACTTCGGCGCGTTCGGGCTTTTGTTTGTGTGAGAATTGTTTGTGTGAGAATGGCGTGCGTCGGGGCGGAGGCACCCTCCGTGGGCGCATCCGAGAGCAGGGCCTGCATTCTCGCCTTCTCGGCGGCCCGCCCTTCAGCCGCCGAGTGACGCGGCCGGATCCTTGTGCCTTGCGCCCGGCAGTGCTCTGTAGCCCACCCCTGGTGGCGCCGTCTCACCGCCGGCGCACGGGCACCTCGTTGTACCAGTTCATCCCCGACCCGCCGTTCGACCCCGCGTCGTAGACGTACCCGTACGCCGTCGGGGACGACGTCCCTTTCGAGACCGGCTGCCCCCGGACCCACTGCGCGTCGACGCTGTCGACCTGTACCGTGGCGGGCGCCCAGGAGCCGCGCTCGTCGCTGCGGGTGTGGTAGAGGGAGCCGGTTTGCGCTTCGATAAACAGGACGTGGACCGATGATCCGAGGGCAACGGCGTCGGCCCCGACCTGATCGGAGTCGGCGGCGCTCTGGGCGACCGCTCGTTCGGTGACCTGCACCGGCGGGCTGAGTCGCCCCTCCGCGTCTGCGCGCCGCGCCCACAGCGTGCCGTCGGCCCGGCGGTAGAGAAGGACCGTCGTATTCGTCTCCGGGAGGTGCACCAGCGGGAGCACGGAGCCGACGTCCGTCACGGCCGTCCCCAGGCTGGAGGAGACCCGCTGGGGGGACGTGAGGCGGCCGTCGGGCCGAATGCGGCGGTACCACGCCGTCCCGTCGCGGCGCGTGTACGCGAGGTGCACCGTGTCGTCCGCGCCGCGTGCCAGCTGCGGCCCCGAACGGGCATCGCCCGCCCCGCCAGAGATCGGTTTCCGATCGCCCCACGTTCCCTCAGGACTGCGGATGCTGTAGTGAAGGTGCTCCGGCCCCCCGTACACCCCGACGAGGCTGCCGTCCGACCGGGCGGCGACCGAGGCGACCTGCACGGGGGGCGCGCCGGGCGTGGCCACCGTGTCGTCCCGCACGGCCCACGCGTCCGGAGTGCGCGGGTGGTCCGTGGTCCGGAAGGCGTGGTGCAGCACGCCCGCATCGATCTGGTGGAGCATGTGAATCGTTCCGTCGTGGACGGCCGAGGCAAATCCTTCCAGGTCGCCCGCCACGGGGCGGTTGGCGCCGTCCACCTCCCGCCACGTCCGCCCGCCGTCGGTCGACTTCACGGTCATCAACTTGTTGTAGGACTCCGCCGGTTCCATGAGAAAATACAGGCTGCCGTCGGAGGCCTCCCAGGGCCCGAGGCGGCCCGGGGTCTCGGGGTACGTGCCGCCCAGGAGCCGGGGGGGCACGGAGGCCGTCACCTCAGGCGTTGCGGGGGCGGGCAGCGGACGCCCCTTCACGTCCACCAGCCGGAACTCAAACCGATCGCCCGGCTCGTTGGTCACGGCCCCGTCCGCGTAGCGTCGGATCACCAGCGGCCACGCCCACTCGCTCTGCACCCCGTGATCCGGGAGGGCGGGGCCCGTGCCGGAGAGGGCAATGCCTTTTCCACCCGCGTACGACGCCGTGGAGCCGTCGAGCAGGTCGGCGGCGTCTGCGCGATCGGCGTAGGCGGCGGAGACGACGCTCACCCGAGGGGTGACCTCCGACGGGGCGTAGGGAAAGTCGGCGGCCGGCACCGGGCGCCACGCCCCGCCGTTGCGGCGGTACTGGAGGCGAAAGCGCTCCACGAACGGCGCGTCCGGGGGCGTCTCCACCTCGAACCGAAGCCGGAACGGCGCCTCGACCGGCAGCGTCACGGACTGGTTCGTCGGCCCCGCCCAGCCCCGGTCGGCGTTGAGGCCGGCGCCGATGTCCGAGCGCACCCGGAAGGCGGTCTGGCGGGCAGGCGAGGTGTCCTCCGTCTCGCCGGGGGCATCGGCGCTGGTCGCGCAGCCAGACGCCGCCCCGAGGATGAGGCCCAGCAGGGCGGGGCACAGAAGAGTCGCAATGGGATGGGCGGAAGCGGGCGTCATGAAAAGGAGGGAGGTGGGGGCAGAGCGGTTCAGAAGGGGGCGCCACGGCCTGGCCGGAACGCAGGGGAGCCGCTGGGTCGAAGAAGGGCGTTTTCCCGAAAAGCGATCGGGAAGGGGAAAGAGCCGACGGGCTGTTGGGGCTACGGCCGCGTGTAGTCGAGGGTGTTCTCGTGGGTGCGCTCCGGCCGGTGGGCCGGCGGCCGCTCGATCATGCGGCTGGGCCCGCCGTCGCCGGGCCGCACGAGGTCGAAGGCGTCGTAGGGCGCGCCGGTGGCCGTGTAGGCACGGAACTGGATCGTGTCCGCCCCGACGCGCACCACCTGGTAGAGCTGCGTGTTTTCCCCGCCGCGCTCCATCTCGACGCCGTCGAAATCCTCCCACCGGTCGGGCTTGATCTCGTACATCTTCGCGCCGCTGACGGAGTTGACGTACACGGTGCCGCCCTCCGGCGACCGGGCGCTCACGCCTTGCTTCAGGTTCTTCGTCTGGCCGCGGGCGTAGGTGTGGTCGTGGCCCTGCAGGACGAGATCCACGCTGTACGCGTCGAAGAGCGGCCGCCACGCCTCGCGGAGCTGCTTGTTGTTTCGGCCCTCGCCGGAGGAGAACATCGGGTGGTGGAAGGTGACGACCGTCCAACGGATGCTTGGATCCTGCTCCGCCTCCCGGAGCGTCGACCGCAGCCACTCGGTCTGGGTGCGCAGCACTTCCGCGTCCATCTTGGCCGCCTCCGAGTTGAGGCCGACGACACGCATGCCCTGATAGTCGAGGTGGTAGACCGTCTCCTTCACCCCGTCCGGCCCGTTCTCGGGAAAGGCGAACTGGGGATGCCAGTGGACCGAGAGCTGCTCCGGGCTTTCCTTCTCGACCTCCATGAGGAAGTGGCCGGTCAGCGTAGTTTCGTCGACGGACACGTCCCGGAGGGGGAACTCCTGGCCATACTCACTGACGAGGGAGGCGCTGTAGCCGGATCCGCCGTTCTCAATCTTGAGGGTGCCCACGTACTCGCCGTTGTCGACGTTGTAGGCCCAGTCGCCGGCCGGGGAGCGGTCGCTCGACGGCGTGGCCCCGCTGTTGGTGGCCTCCAGCGGCTCGGGGTTGCCGTCCGGCTCCAGGATGGTGCCGGTCATCTCCTGGCCGTTGGCCTCCACCTCGACCTGGAAAGTGTCGCGCGCCCGCCACGTGCGGTGGCCCGCGTACTCGTGGTTGCCGGGCACCGCGATGTTTGGGACCATGCTCTGGATGAACCCCCCTGCGGCGTTCCAGTGGCCCCACTCGACGTTCCGGTGGGCGTTGTCGACCAGGTCGCCGGCGTGGAGCAGAAAGGCCATCTCGGGCGCGTCGGTGTAGGCCTGCCGGATGAGGCGGGACCAGTGGGAGCGCACGTTGTTCTGCGCATCTCCGACGTAGACGAAGGAGAAGGGCTCCGGCTGCTGGCTGGCGGTGCGGGCGTGAAACCACTCGCTCCAGCGCTCGCCATCGCCGACGCGGTACGCGTAGAGGGTGTCGGCCGTGAGGCCCTTGAAGGTGACGGAGTGGTAGTTGACGTTTGCGTGTTCGCCGGTCACCTTGTGGGCGTGGAGGTCCTGGGTCTCCGCCTCAACGGTACGGGCTTGGGTATAGAAGGAGGGGCCGCCCGTGGCCGGGGCGACCTGGGCCTTCGCGCCCGTGACGGTGCTGTCAGTGCGCCAGGTGACGCTCAGCGACGAGGACGGATCCGCCGCGTGGCTCAGCACGACGCGGTCGGGGTAGGGCCCAGGCAGGGTCGAGGGCAGCTGGGGCGGCTCTGCCGACGTAGGCTGGGTCGTGTCCTCGGCCTCCGCCGCCGAGCCCGACGAGGGCGTCGAGCAGGCGGTCGCCAGCAGGCCCAGCGGCAGCAGGAGTAATACGCAGACGAGAAGGGGCGCGTCGAATCGTTGCATAAGTGGGCTTTGCTTCGGCAAAGTGAAGAGAAAAAACAACACGCTGCCCCTTTCCTCCGGGCGGGAAGGGAGGGGGGGCGTGCTGGAGCCCGACTCAATCTCAGAGATGACGTTTGGGGGCCCATCGGCAGCCCCACCGACACGGGGCGGCCGCTGAGGTGATGACCGCTGAGGTGATGAAAGGAAGGCTCATTTCCCCGGCGCATCCGACCTCCGATGCGTTGGTCCGGTTCTGCACCATCAGGGCCGGCTGGGTGAGAAGGTGCTCAAGTTGGTCGCCGGCGTTGATGTCCACCGTCGTGCGGGCCTTCACCCACGTGTCGTTGACCTGCCTGTCCGCCAGCCCCAAGAGGCAGTCGCCGCGGCGGTTGATGGCCACGCGTGCCTGAAACCCGCTCTTCTGGAAGTACGGAACGATGTTGTACACCAGATTGGACTGTGGGAAGAACGGCAGGCCTCCCCGATCGGGCACGTCGACTTCGGAGTCGGTCCCCGTCACGTTCGAGTTCCCACCGAGTCCGCTGAGGGAAGACGGAAGGAACGTGAACGGCTGCTGATACGCGGCCCCCAGGCCCAGCACCGTGACGAGGTCCGCGTTCTCGGGCTGTGTGACCTCGACTTCGTCGATCGGCCCGTTGACTCCCGGGACGTCAAACGGGCCGTCCGTGTCTCTGCGAACGTCCTCGTAGATCGCATTGTCGATCCGCTTGCAGAGCCCGGCCAGCGACACCAGTCCGCCGTTCGTGAAGTAATACTCGGTACTGAGGTCAAAATTCATGGATCGGTAGGGGGCCGGATCCGGATTCTGTTCCTGGTGCTCCGGTTCGTTCTGCTGAACGGCATATCATGGTAAAAAGCTGAGTTCACCTGGCTGGAAACTCGGTGTTTTCATACCTTTATGACTGCGCTCAAAACCTTCAAAAGCTGATCGGGGGACGAGTGCGCAGCCGAGATGCAGCAAGCGGCGTCACACCTCTAGTGAGCTGCCGGGCGAGTGCGGTCCCGTGGGGCTGGACGCTTGGGCCGTTTCGCGTGCCCCGACGCCAGGCGAGGTCCGCGGCATTGATGACCTGCAGGACCGGTACCCTGGCGTGCTGAAAATCCTTGAGACCTGGTTTATCCACTACAAGGGGGCGGAGAGCCGGTCACGCGGAGTTGGAGGGGGGGAAGCCGCCCGGTCGGTTGTACGAGAGGCCGCCCGCCGGTACGCCGGACCGGCCGGTCGCTAGGCGGCCCCCTCGCAGAAGTGCCACCGGCTGGAGACAACACCCCGGAAGACTGTAGGCCTGGTAGATCGATTCGGGAACCCACCGCGTCACGAACGATGCAGGAGAAGGAGGACGAATGGCGCCCTCCAACTGGGATCGGTGGCGCGGACGGGGGGCGATCGGGCCGTTCCGTTCCAGATCCTGAGCCGAGTTCCTCCCTTATCGCACTCGAAGCCAAAAAGCGCAGTAGCGTGCCCGTTGCCGAAGTAACCACCACGGATCTGCGAAAGACCAGATATCAGGTCGAGTCGAAAGACGACATTAGAAAAACCCGAGAGGGATACAAGATCGAAACGACCGACGGAGATGTCCTGCGGTTTTCGGAGGAGGATGTCGAGTCGATCAGTGTCGTGGAGGAGTAGGGAAGGGCGTGCCCATCGGTGAGCCGGCCCAACTCGGCCGTGCCCTGGGAACTGGGTCCAAGCAGGCGGTCGCCTCGATGCATCCCAGTACGCACACGGGGAGAGCACAACGCCCCCAATCGAACGCCTCCGCCCGGAACGCAGGCAATTTTGTCCGGGCCCGTGGGGCGTCGAGCCCACGCCCAAATGGGGCTGGGGCGTCCTCCCTGTGGGGCCGTGATAGGCCCCCCGCCCCTGTCCTGGGGCCCTCGTGCCCCTTCAGAACCGACCATTCGCGATCTCTCTTCCTCTCCAGGAGGCGATTCCGCGCCGGGGCCCCATTGCAGGTCATGCATCCTACTGCATCGGGCAGCCGTATCGCCCACTGCCGGCCCATCTGAACTGCATGGTGATGATCTGGATCTGGGACTATGACCGAAGATGTCATTTTCCGGGCGCAGCCACGATTGTGGAAGGCACATCCGTTTAGCGTGACGCTTTTCGGCCTGCTGTCGGCCACCGTCGCGCCGTTCGTGTTAGGGGGAGCGCTCGTCGACACCGGGTGGACGGCGGCCCTAATGGCCGGGCTTTGTGGGCCGCTCCCGCTGCTTTGGATGTGGCTTCAGGCGCGGAGCAGGGAGCTGGTGGTCACCCGCTCTCGGGTTCGAAAGCGGTCCGGAATCCTCAGCAACCGCACGACCGAACTCGCCCATCGCAACATCCGAAACGTTCAGATCGATCAGGGCCCCATCCATCGGCTTATGCAATGCGGCACGCTCCGGCTCTCAAGTGCCGGCCAGTCCGGCATCGAGCTCACGATGCGCGACCTGCACGATCCTGAGGCGGTCCGGGACCTCATCTATCAGCAACACGGATAGGCCGTCTCCGGGAAAGGGCCGGCGACGTGTTGGAATGGCCTGGTTGCCCCCTGGGCGGCCTCACCGGTCAACGACTCGGCCGTCAGGCTGCGTCTGACAACACCCGGTTCAACCGTCCCCGGCGGATGCCTGGGGCACCACGGTCGCATCGTCGCTCCGAGAGACATCCCCGTTCCTCGGGGTGGGCCACGAGGCGCCGCCCCCTTGGGGGGCTGTCCCGAGCGCACCCCCAGTGGCGCCGGCAAACAATGTAGGGGCACTGGAAGTGGAACGACCCCTCCAGGCCGTCGGACGAACAACCCCAAGAGACGCCGGGCGGCCATTTCGATCTGCTGATTGCTCCTGTGCCCGTGCCGCCCATTCGCGCTCGCACTCTGGCTGCGGTCGTCGCACTCGGGGGGATGATCCTCGGCGCAAGCGCCGCGTGTCGTCTCCTCGAACCAGCGGAGCGGCCATCGGTCCCGGTGGATTCGGCGACGGTTCTCTGGGCCGGGGGCGTCACGGACTCCTCCGCACGAGTTGTGGCGCGTCCACCGGTCGCGGCCGCGGGGCTCCGTCTGGCGGTCGACACGACCGGCTCCTGGACGGATCCGCGCATCGTTGGCGGCACCGCCCCCGCCACGAACACCAACGTGCGCCACTTTCGCCTCGAGGGCCTCACCCCTCGAACCACGTACCACTACGCGTTGTATCGGGGGGGCGTGGTTGACACTGCCCGGCAGGGCCGATTTCAGACCTTTGCGTCGGACCCATTCTCGTTCCGGATGGCCCTCGGGGCCTGTGCCCGGACGGGGGCGCAGCACCCTGTCTTCGGCGCCATTCGACGCGCCCAGCCGGACGTGTTTCTGCACCTGGGCGACCTCCACTACGAAAACATTGACGCCCCCGATCCGGCGGCCTTCCGCACGGCCTACCGGCGGGTCCACGCCTCTGGGCCCCAGGCGCGCCTGTTTCGGTCCACGGCGCTGGCGTACACGTGGGACGACCACGACTACGGCCCCAACAACAGCTCACGCCAGGCGCCTGGGCAGGACGTCGCCCAGCAGGTGTACCGGGAGTACGTCCCGCACTACCCCCTGGCCCCGGAGGCACGGCGGCGGCCGATCTACCAGGCGTTTACGGTCGGCCGCGTGCGGGTGCTGCTCACCGACCTACGATCGGCCCGTACCCGCAACGACGCCCCCGACTCCGCGCAGACCATGATGGGGCGCGCCCAGAAAGCCTGGTTCAAGCGGCAGCTGGCCCGGGCCAAGGACCGCTACCCCGTTATCGCCTGGGGGAGCAGCGTGCCCTGGATTGGGGCGGCGGGCGGGTCCGACGACCACTGGGGCGGGTTTGCTGCGGAGCGACGTGAGCTGGCGACGTACATCGACTCAATTGGGGTGGCGGACCAACTGGTCATGCTGTCGGGCGACGCCCACATGGTCGCCCTCGACGACGGGACGCACAGCGCGTACGGACGGGGGGAGGGGACGGGGTTTCCGGTCGTGCACGCGGCGGCCTTCGCGCGCCCCGGGTCCGTAAAAGGGGGGCCGTACACCCACGGCCCGTACCCCAACCCGTTCCGCCTCTTCGGGCGGCCCGACGGCCAGTTCGTCCTCATGGACGTGGAAGACGACGGCGGGGAGGAGGTGTGCGTCACCTGGACCGGCAAGCGGTACGAAGTCGGGACTGAGCGGCTCGTCACCCTCTTCGAGTGGGGCCGATGCTTTCCCGCTCCCTGATGATGGAAGCCCGGAGGATGGAAGCCCGGAGAAGGGCCTTCGTGCAGGGCGGCCAGCAGGCTTAGGCGCCGGCAAACGCGGGCTCGTCCGCCTCCTTGCGCGTCTCGTACTGCCGCCCCAGGAAGCGGATCACGGCAATCCAGGCCACGAGCAGGATCCCGACGGCCAGCGACAGCCACCGCGCGTCCGCGACCACGAGTGCCGTGAGGCCCAGGTTGAGCACCACCGACGCGACCTTCGCGGCCCGCTGCACGAACATGTCGATGAACGACTTCGCCTTGTACTTCTCGTCCTGCGTGGTGGGGGTGTAGAGCGCCTCCTTCGCCGACTGGTTGATCGAGTAGTTGAGCGCGTTGTCGCTCACGGACATGAACCCGACGAACGTGAGGGTGGGCAGGAGGACGAAGCCGACGGTGCCGCCGAGGATGGCCAGTGGGAGGAACAGAAGCGCCACCTTCACGCTGTAGCGCTTCATTACGAAGGAGGTCAGAAGCAGCTGCACGCCGATTGACACGAGGCTGGTGACCCAGCCCACGCGCCCGAAGAACGCGGACCGGTCCGACGTGTCGGCGATCTGCTCCTCGACGACCAGGGCCAGCTGAAAGTCGACGATGTTGGACACCATCTCGTAGATCCCCAGCACGGCGGCAATGCCGAGCAGGTACGTCGAGTTCAGGACGAGCTTGCCGCCCTCCAGAAATGCGTTTTCCTCCTCCGGGTCGAGCACGGCGTCCGCCTTTGGGGCGCAGGGAACCTCCGGGTTGGCCCGGCACTCGCGCCGGTGAATCCAGACGGCCAGCACCGCGATCAGGGCGGTGGGGACGAGGCAGGCCAGCACGAGCGTGGAGCGTCCCATCTGCTCCACGAGCCCGCTTACCACGAAGGCCCCGACGAAACCGCCGACCACCCCGCCCAGCCCTACGATCCCGTACAGCCGCTCCGCCTGGTCGCCCGTATTCAGGTCGTTGGCGAAGGCCCAGAAGGTGGCCACCATGACGGTCGTCCAGATGTCGCCCGTCACGTAGAACGACCAGACGCCGGCCTGCCCCAGCCCTTCGATCTGGTTGATGACGCTCCCGAAGAAGAGAAAGAGCGCCCCGAACACCCCGCAGAAGATCACGATCAGGTAGTGGCGGGCGTAGCGCCGGACCAGCCACGTAAAGAGGCCCACCACGGCGAACGCCACGAGCATGTTGAGCACCTTGCCCACCTGCTCGGCCTGCGCGCCCGACAGGACCCAGCCGGCGAGGTGGATCGGGTTGTCGCCGAAGTAGCTGATGACGAGGCCCCGCTTGATGGGCTTGAGCACCCAGAAGATGGCGATGACGAGGAAGAAGTAGGTCGACAGCCCCAGCGCCAGGGGCCACTCTCCGGGCCGGATGTCGAAGAACTCTTTGCGGAGGCGCTCAATCATAGCGGGTCCGTCGCGTCGATGGGGATCGAGAGCGGCTCACGTCCCGGCCGGGCCCAGTTGGCCGTGGCGGTCGGCAGGGCCGGCTGGCCCCCGGCTGGTGCCCCGACGCAGCCTTCGTCTCGTTCCCGGCTAGGCCGTTACGTCCGGGGAGGCGGAAGCAGGGGCGGTGCCCGACTCGGACCGGGCCGCCTCGGGGTCCAGCATCGTTTCGATGTCGGCGTCGGTGCCGTCTTCGAGGAGCGCCGTGAGCCGTGGGTCGTCCGCCGCGCGCAGGTACTTGCGGGCGGCGGCCCAGTCCCGAAGGGCCCGGTCGAAGAACTTGGCCCCCACCTCCAGAACGTGTTGCCCCTCCGGGTCGTCCAGGAGTGGAAGCAGGTAGCGACGCGTGTCGTAGTCGACGAGGTTATCGACGAACTCGATGGCGCTGTCCCGGAGCGTCGGGTCGGGGCTGGTGATGCCGAGGTAGGCGTCGTAGATGTCGCGCTGGTTGTAGCGGAGGCCCAGCAGGCGGAAAATGCGCTCGAGCCCCTCCTTCTGGAGGGGCCGCAGCGCGGCCGGATCGATGGAGGCCGAATGCGTAGCGGGGCGCCGCAGGAGGCGTTGAATCTGTCCGAGGGCGGCGTAGTGCTCCGCCTCCCGTTTAATCACCGTGTCCAGTTCGTCGGGATCCGAGGGGGAGGCGTCGACGGTCTTGTGCAGCTTGCTCAAGGCCCGGGCGATGGCGTGTCGCACCGGCACCGCCACCTTCCGGAGGCCCCGTACGAGAATCGCAACCGCGAAGGGCCCCGACTGATCGACGAAGATGGCAGGGATGCGGGATCGGATGTCCGTACCGGTCTGGGGGTCCACGAGGCAGTCGTAGAGGGTGCCCAGCACCGGCGGGTCGAAGCGTGAGAGGGCCTGCCGGGCGGCCGAGGCGTAGGCGTCCTCGCCGAGCCGCTGGACCAGCGGGAAGAGAAACGAGCGGTCGTTCGTGTTGCCGGCGGCCTCGATCGCAGTCCGCACCACCTCGGGGCTGTCGTCCCGCAGAAGGTGATGGAGGAGGTCGTTTCGGTAGGGGCGGTCGAGCACCCCGAGGACGCGGGCCACGTGGGTGCGGGTCTGCGCGCCGGTCTCGCCGTTTAACTCCATGAGCCGCTGCAGGAGCGACTCGGAGACGAGTTCGTACTCGTCGGGGTCGCCATCCGTGGCGATGAGGCCGAGCGTGGCCGCCTGGATTCGGGGGTCCTCGTGGTTCAGGCCCTGACGGAGCCGTTCCCTGTGGCGGTCCGTAGTCTGACAGTAGAGGTAGCGTGCCGCCGCCACCTGCACGTCCGGGTCCGGGTCCCGAAGCGCTTCTGCGGCCTCCTCGCCGACCCCCTCCACCTGGCGCGTGCGGAGCACGCGAAGCGTCTGGGCCCGCACGGCGGGCGCGGGATGGTCGAGCAGGCAGAGCAGCGCATCGACGGGCACGGGGCCGGTTCCGTTCGCCAGCGTCTCCAGGGCCTGAAGCGCCTCCGTCTCGGCGCGGCTGCAGAGCGAGTCGATCACCTCGTCGGTGTCGGTGGTGGAGGCATCGGTCTCCGCAGGCGATTCGTAGAGCGCCTCTTGGTCCCGCAGCCGGGTCCGGAACTGATCGACGTACGACTGGCGGGCCCGGTACGCGAGCACGCCCCACCCCGCAATGAGGCCCAGGGTGACGAGGCCCAGCATCTGCACACTGAGGCCTAGGCTCGTGACCAGCCCCAGCAGCAGGACGCCCCCGATTCCCTGCGCCCCCTGGTCCACGAACACGTCGATAAACACCTTCACGCGCTTCTTCTTCGGCAGCGGGACCGGCACGAAGAGGAGCTCCCGCCCGGTCTTGTCGATGGAGTGCTTCAGGCTCTGCCCGGCCCCGCGCAGGAAGATGCCCGCCAAAAGACCCGGCACGACGAGCATCCCCAGGCTGCCGAGCGCCAGAACGCCGGGCAGCACCGACAGGGCCCCGCCGATGCCCACCACGCGCATCAATCGCGGGGCGAGCACGAACTGAACGAGGAGCGCGACGACGCTCACGCCCCCGTAGAACTGCCCCATGAAGGACGTCAGCCCCGCCTCCGTCGGGTAGGCACGGGCCGCCACCGTTTTGAACTGATAGTCCACCAGGGTCGTGACGACCACCATGAGCGTCAGGAGGCCGACGATCAGTTGGATGTGACGCGAGTCGCGAATGATCGACAGGGGCGACGCCTCGCTTTTCTCGGGGGGCGCGTCCGGGGCGTCCTGCGGTTTGTCGCTCGGGGCGGCGTAGCGGTGCCGGATCCAGCGCGCCAGCACGGTCGCGGCAAGCAGCACGCCACTGGCGACCCACAGAAGGTTCGCACTGTGCATGCCCACGGTGTCCACCAGCAGGCTCGTGACCTGCCCGCCCACAATGGCCCCGAAGATGGCGCCCGCGCTCAGAACGGTAAACACGCGCTTCGACTGCGACGAGGTAAACAGGGCGTTCGCCATCAGCCAGAATTGCGACGTCACCAGCAGCCCGTAGATGCTGACCCACGCGTAGAGCACATACGAGGACCACGCGCCGCTCACGTCAAGGAGACCGCGAAGCCCGATCAGGCTCAGGACGAGCAGCAGGGAGCCGCCGTCAATCAGCCCACCGAGACGAAATCGGTCGCCCGCCCGGGTGTGGAGGAGAGCCACGGGCACGACGACGACCGTCGTGAGAATGAAAACGAACGGCAGTTCGGCGGCGCCGCGGGAAGAGAGAAAGAGGCTGTCGCGCACCGGCTTCAGCAGGTACAGCGACACCAGCAAGAGCACGTGATAGGAGGCCATCCAGAAGGCCATCGCGCGCTCGTCGCGGCGGAGTCCAAACAGCGAGCCCAGAAGGCGTCCCATGGAGCAGAACAAAGGCTATGTGGAGGAGTGCCGCACGCCTTTCTCCAACGCGCCGTCCGCGCGGGAGGTTTGTGGGCGCAGGGGCGTGGGCGTCCAGGGGCGCTGCCATGCCTACTCGCGATCCAGTCCCACGACGCGTGGGGGCTCGGAGGACGGAATGTGCAGGTACACCCGTGTGGCGTCGCTCAGGGAGCCGTCGTGGCGCGTCCGGAGGTCGATGCGGACGACCCGAGCCTCGGGGGTCGAGCGGCCGCGACGGTCGAGGGCGCGGCGAAGGGGGACGCCGTTGACGGCCAGGGGAAGGTGAGTGGAGGCCGTCGATCGGGCGTTGCCGATCGCCGTGTCGCCGAGGTGCATGCGGTAGGTGTAGGTGCGGGCCGTGGCGGGGGCCAGGCCCCCCTGAACCGCCAGGTCGTCGAACGTGAGGCGGGCCGGCCCGCTGGATGCCTCCCCCTCCGTTTCGGCCAGGGGGATGGAGTGGGTCACAGCGAACCGGTCCAGGGGATTGACCTTGTCAAACCAGTGCCGCCCAATCTTGTCGCGGCGCTTCCGAAGGACGTCGATGAGGCGGGCCTCCGCGTCGGGATTGCTCATTCGAGCGGTTGCGACGATGGCCTCCAGGTCCTCGTCGGTGAAGCTCATGACGAGCTTGGCCCCCCAGTAGCCGTCCCGGTCGGTCATCTTCTCGAAGGCCGGATTGGGGTAGGTGGGCACCCAGTCGCCCGGCCGGAAGACGTCCGCCCGAAAATAGCCCACCGACTCGTACGACGGGGTCGGGTCGTAGCCCCACCAGGGAAAGCGGTAGGCCCCGAGGGAGAAGAGGGCGCTCGTAATTTTGCGCTGGTCGATCAGGTAGGCCTGGCCGTAGATGGGCGTGTGGACGCCGCTCGCGTTGGCGCCGAGGGTTGAGCCCATGTCCAATAGGTAGTGTTTTACGTACTGCTCGTCGGTGTAGACGGCCAGCGTGTTTGCGTGGCGCCGATCCGCGTCGTTGAGCCACGCCGAGAGGACGCGCAGGCCCCGCAGTTCGCGTCGCTGCTCGTGCCGCACCCGATCGTTGGGGTCGCCGTCGCGGGTGCCGCGGAAGAAAATCGGCCCCAGCGGCTCGCCCTCCACATACTTGCTGGCGAGCCCCCGAAGGGTCCCGTCCGGGCCCCGGTCGTAGGGCTTCAGGAGGGCCTGGAGGTCCTCGCGGGTCATGGGGCGGCGGCCGCTCGTGCCGTTCACCATGGCGTCGTCGGCAATGCGGAGCTGGTCGGGGGAGAAGCGGGTGATCGTGTTCTGGGGCACGTGGTACCCGGCCCCGTACAAGATTTTCGTCGAGATCACCTCCGCCGAGGTCGTAAGTTCGGGCCACTTCGGGCCGTCGAGCTTGATCAGGTACCGGTCGCCGCGGGCGTCTTTGATTTCAAAGCCGCGGGCCGCTCCCTGAAACTTCCCGCTCGTCACGGTCCAGGGCGCGGTCTGGGCGGGCCCCGCCGCCACGCCCGTCGTGTCGCGCTCGTTGGGCCCGACGGCGAGCTCACGAGGCGACATTTCGTCGTAGAAGTGGCGCCGCTTGTACCAGCTGGAGGTCGGCGGCTCGTCCAGCACGTTCACGTTGTCGGCCGGGTCCGGGGCGGCCAGCCCCAGAGCGCGGCCCACCGTCCGGCCCGTCCAGTTCAGGTTCAGGGGCTTTTCCAGCTGGTGGAAGACGCTCATGTCGACCCGGTCCCAGTACATGCTCTCCCTGGTTTGCTCCGGGCGGTCCGTCGGGCGGTCGTCCGGATCCGTCGTCTGGATGGGGCCGAGGGTGTAGGGGGATGTACTGCCGCACCCCCCCACGGCAAGCCCCACGAGGAGGCCCGCAAGGAGCAGGCCCGGAGGGGGGCTCGGAAGAACGCGAACACGCATCATGCGATCGAGGAGAGATCGAAGGAAGGGAGCGAGGGTGTAGACACGTGCCGACGCTAGCGGGCAACGCGTCGGAAGCTGGGATCCACGGTCAGGATGGTCCGGAGGCCCTCCGTACTGCCGGCGACCTCGAAGCGAGCACTGAGGCCGTTCCGGTTCAGCAGGTGCAGGCCGCCCCCGTAGCTCCATTGAAATCGCTCGCCGCTAACCTCGGAGATCTCATCGAACACCTGCCCGGTGTCGACAAAGACGAGGGCATCGAGGGTTGACCAGATGGGGTACCGGTACTCGGCATTCAGCATCAGCGCCCCGTCGTCTTGGAAGCGTCGAGACTGGAAGCCACGGAGGGTGTTTTGGCCGCCAAGACTCGAAAGCTGGTAGAAGGGGACCGCCGAGCCGTCGAACAAGGGCTCAGCCTGTTCGAGGCGGCCCCGCAGCGCAAGCCGCCGGGAGTCGGGAAAGAAGCCCACGGGCAGATACTGCCGCACCTCGGCCACGTAGCGACCGTACCGGAAGCGTTTGCCGGTCAGGTCGTGGGTGTAGTCGAGCTGAAGAAGAACCTCGGTGCCCCGAGACACGCGCGGCGGCTCGCCGGTGTCGTCGAGGCCCAGCGTGAGCCGGGACGTCAACAGGTCGACCGTGCCGAGGCCTGGGGGGGAGGCCCTGCTCAGCTTTTGATCCTCCCCGCTGGCCTCCACGTGCTCGTACAGCAGGTCAAATGCGCCCCGCAGGGGAGACCCGGGCAGCCTAGACCGCAGGCCCGCGGTCACGTCGACCTGATCCCGCGAGAACAGGGCCTCGTCTGTCGTCCGGTCGTTGCTGTTCCCATCCAGGTAGAACTCGCTCTCCGGGTCGGAGAAGACATTGGCCACCAGGTCAAAGCGTGAGCCGGCCCCGATGGGCGTGGGGGCCGAGTACGACACCTCCCCTTCAAAGGTGTCCGGCCCGCCGTAGAGGCCCTCAATCCGGGCCGCGTGGCCGCTGCCAAACAGGCGGTTGTCGTACAGGGCAAGGCCCCCGAGAAACCCGGTGGGCCCCCCTAGTTCCACGAGGGGAAGTACGCCCCGCGGCGGACGGCGGGGCTCGAAGAGATCGGGAAAGTTGCGCTCCACGTACTGGGCGGCCCATCCCAACGGCCGCGTCGCTCCGTGAAGGACGTACGCGGGCGCCGCCAGGACGTGGTAGGCCACGCTGCGGGAGGTTGTGTACGGCTCCGGGGCGGGGGCGGTGCTCGAATCGACCGCCACCGCGGAGTCGGCCGGTGGGGAGGCGGACTGGGCCCTGGCAGGAGGAGATGCCACGAGAAAGGTGCCCAGAAGAAGTCCGAAAAGCGTCTGTGCCGTACAGGTCGAAGGTGCCATGGGGGGCATTCTCTCAGGGACGATAGCGTGGCGGGGCAGACATTGCAGGGACTTTAGCGACCCAGGCGTCCGGGCGCGGGGCGCGTCCGCAGCCCAAATACGTCCGGACGAGCTGAGAGGCGTTACATGGAAGGCCGTGTGGTGACGCGGCCGTGGAGTGGGATTGCCCAAACCGTGACTGCTGGGGGGGCGGTCCGGCACCCACCGGCTGATTCCGCGGCAGCGGGCAGCGGGTTGAAATTCAATTCGGGAACACGCTCCAGATTTCCGATTTCTGCTCAGCCAGTTCGACCCCCAATCCCCTTCGGGGCAGCCGGCCACGGCCTCCGGTCCGTCTTACCAATGGGGGCACACACAGGACCCACACGCCCATGGCAAATTGATACGCATCAGGCGCGACCGTCGTCCAACGTTGGTAATTTCAAGCCCATTCGCAACCGCCGTGCCTCTCCGTTCCGCCGTTGAAAAATGTTTCTGTGCGCGATTGCGCACGGTGTTTGCCTGCTTCGTGGTCGTTCTGCTCGGGGCGCGGTGCGTGTGTGCACAGGCCCCTGAGGATTTGAGCGGCCCAGACCCTGTTTACAAATCCAATCCGAGAGGATGGGTCCCGTCGTTTCGAAGCATGGGCCAGAACGCGCTGGCGATTGTGGAGGCGCCCGTCACCCTATCGCGCTCCGAACAGCTTCTCACGCTTGGGGCCTCCGGCGTGGTGCTCAGTGCGATGTCCACCCTCGACCGGCCTGTTCATCGACGCTTGCAGGACCGGTCGGGGGCTGTCCGCGCCACCACTGGGGGGCTGGCCGCCCCCGGCCGGTGGTACGACCGACTGGGCCCGGACCGGGCGGCCCTCGGGACGGCGGGAATCCTGGCGGCCGGCGGCCTCGTGGCGGGGCGCCGGGCCTGGACCCGAACCTCGGTCCGCGTGCTCGAGGCGGTCGCCTACACGAAGGTCGTGACGGGGGTCGCAAAGGGGCTCGTGAGCCGGGCGCGTCCGTTCGTGGGCGGCGGCCCGTTCGCCGGGGCACCCGGCACGTTCGACGGCGCCCACACGCATACGTCCATGCCTTCGGGGCACACGGCCCGCGCCTTCGCGATCGCGTCGGTGCTGGCCCACCAGGCCGACCGGTGGTATGTCTCGGTGCCGGCCTACGGGCTGGCGGCTTCGGTGGGGATGGAACGCATCCGGAGCGGGGACCACTGGCTAACCGACGTGGCGGTGGGCGGCGCGCTGGGATATCTGATCGGGCGGGCGGTGTCGTCTCCCACGTCGCCGTCGGACATCACGTACGCCCCCATCCTCTCCACGGATCGGGTGGGGCTCTCGATTCAGTTTTAGCGAATGCCCCCTGCGGGCCAATCATCGCGGGGGCGCCCCGGTGGCCCGTCTTTGGTGCAGTTGGTGGAGGAAGAGGGAGGCCCCGAGCGCGATGAAGAGGTAGTAGCCCAGCAGGCGCCAGGTCAGGAGGGTGGGGGCCAGGAGCGCCTCCGGCATCAGCGGGCCGATGAAGAGGGCGTAGAGGCCCTCCAGGCCGCCGGAGCCCCCGGGGGTGGGCATGATCAGGCCCACCAGCATCATTGCCGCCGAGCGGGCAAAGAGAAGCAGGGCGTCGGCCGCGTAGACGCTGCGGACGACGAGAACCACGAGGGCGTAGCGGGCGATCCAGGTGAGGGCCGTCAGGGCGAAGCCGGAGGCGTAGAAGGCAGGGGGGCGGCTCCCGAGGTGGCGCGCCCGCCGGAAGTAGGCCCGCATCTCCGGCATGACCGTCTTGCGGAAGCGGCGCAGGTAGGGCCACCGGACGCACCAGTCGGCCCCCGCCACCAGCAGGCGGGGGCGGACCAGGGTGGCGTAGGCGTAGAGGGCCGCCCAGCCCCCCAGCCCGCCGAAGTAGGCAAGCAGGGTCCACCCCCCGACCGCGCCGGCCGCGCGGGGCAGCAGGTCGATGGTAAAGGTGGCCAGGACCAGCAGCGGGATGGCGACCAGGAACCAGAGCTGGTCCAGCAGGACGCAGAAGAACAGGAGGGCGGCCGACTCCCCAACCGCGAGGTCCTCGTCGCGGGCCACGTAGAAGGCGGCCACCGGGCCGCCGCCGACGACCGAGGGGGTGACGCTGGAGAAGAAGTCCCAGGCCAGCTGCCCGCGGGTGCCGCTCCGGAGGGAGAGGCGGCCCTCCGAGACCTGGCGGAGGCGCCACCCCCCGAGGCCGATGCGGGCGATGGCGACGGCGAGGGCCGCGGCCAGCAGTCCCGGGCGCAGGTGTTGGATCAGGCGGCGGAAGGCGCCGGCGTCGAAGGTGGCGTACCCGACCCCGGCCAGCACCAGCCCGCTCAGCAGGAGGGACACCACAATGTTGCGGGCGGAGCCAGAGGCCTGGGGCTGCGGAGACCGGTTCAGGTCCGCTTCACCAAGGTCTGAGGACGGCAATGGGGGCGGGGACGAGGGCATTCATCCGGGCATGTGATGAGGGCGACACGGATGGTACAGCACGTGCTCAGTGTACGGCGCGCGGATCTCACCTCAACTCCCCCAACCTCCGGTCGAGGTTGTAGGCGGCGCTGATGAGGGCGAGGTGCGTGAAGGCCTGTGGGAAGTTGCCGAGGGCCTCGCCGTGGGTGCCCGTCTCCTCCGCGTAGAGGCCGAGGTGATTCGCGTAGCCGAGCATCTGCTCGAAAGTGAGGCGCGCGTCCTCCAGCCGCTCCGGCTCGACCGCGCTGGCCCGCGTGAGCGCCTCCACCAGCCAGAACGTACAGATGTTGAACGTGCCCTCCTCCCCCTCCAGGCCCTCCTCGGTCTCCTCCACGTTGTAGCGGTAGACGAGCCCGTTGGAGACGAGCCCGCCCTGATCGGGAGACTTGAGGGTCTCCGCGAGGGTACTCAAAAGGCGCCGGTCGCCCGGCGAGATGAATCGCACCAGCGGCATCATGAGGGTCGACGCGTCGAGCGTGTCGCCCCCGAACTGCTGCGTGAACGCCTGCCGCTCGTCGCTCCAGCCCTTCTCCATGATCGCCGCGTAGATTGCGTCGCGGCACTGCTGCCACTCGGTCTCCGGGGCCGGAAGGGACCGCTTGCGCGAGAGGCGGAGGGCGCGGTCGACGGCGACCCAGCACATGAGCTTCGAGTAGACGAACTGCTGCTGTCCGCCGCGCACCTCCCACACGCCCTCGTCGGCTCGGCGCCAGTGGTCGCAGACCCAGTTCACGAAGTGGCGCACCGACTGCCACGTCTCGTACGAGATGGGCACGCCGTACTTGTCGTGCAGGTAGATGGCGTCGATGAGCTCGCCGTAGATGTCGAGCTGGAGCTGGTCGTAGGCGCCGTTGCCGATGCGAACGGGAGAGGAGCCCCGGTAGCCCTCCAGGTGGTCGAGCGTCTCCTCGGTGAGGTCGGTGCATCCGTCAATGCCGTACATGATCTGGAGCGGCCCCTCGCCGGCAGTGTCCAGCTGGCACGACCGGGTGAGGAAGCCGATGAAGTCGCGCGCCTCGTCGATAAAGCCGATGCGGAGGAAGGCATACAGCGTGAAGGCGGCATCGCGAATCCAGGTGTAGCGGTAGTCCCAGTTGCGTTCCCCGCCGATGTCTTCCGGCAGGCTGCAGGTGGGCGCCGCCACGATGGCCCCGGTGGGCTCGTAGGTGAGCAGTTTGAGGGCGAGGGCCGATCGGCGGACCTCCTCGCGCCAGCGGCCGGTGTAGGTGCACTGACGCAGCCAGTCGCGCCAGTACTGCACGGTGTCGCGGAAGGCGCGCTCGGCCGCCTCCGGGCTCAGGGTCGGTGCGCACCCCTCCCCGGGGTCGATGTCGCGGAGGAGGAGCGTCGTGCTCGCGCCCTCCCGCAGCGTCACGTCCGCCGCCACGCCGTCGCCGTCTCGCGCCAAGTCGATCTCCGTCGCCAGGCTGAGCGCCTGCTCGTCGCCGTGGAAGCAGACGCCCCGATTGGTGCGGACCGTCTCGTGGTCGGCCCGGGCGTAGTCGAAGGCCGGGCGGCACGACACCCGGAACGTCACGGTCCCGCGCACGGCCCGCACCATGCGGATGATCTGCCGCCGGTCCGACTCGGCGGCGCGCCCGGCCACCGGCATGAAGTCGCGCACCTCCCCCACGCCGTCGTTCGACAGAAAGCGCGTCACCAGCACGTTCGTGTCGGGCCAGTAGAACTGCTTCGTCGTGACGTCGTCTCCGCACAGCGCGACCTGGAAGTGCCCGCCCGTTTCGGCGTCCAGGAGCCGGGCGAAGACGCTCGGCCCGTCGAACCGGGGCAGGCAGCACCAGTCGATGGAGCCGTCGGTGCCGACGAGCGCGACGGTGTGCATGTCGCCAATGACCCCGTAGTCCTCGATGGGACGGTAGCTGCTTCCGGATGGGGACGTCGAAGCCGTATTCATAGATTGCCAGGGAGGAGGAACGTGAGTGAAGGGAAGTGAGAAGAGATGTGGAGGTGAAAGAGTCCGGTAGGTAAAAGCCAATCTTTCTGCCGGTCCTGTCAGGGCCCAGACTTCGTTCCTCCCCGTCCTCCCCTGTTACATCTCAAGCCCCGGGTGCTCTTGGGAACGACAGATGTAACGCCCCGCCCCCACCGCAGACGGAGAGGCGGATTTTGCGGCGCTTCCGTCGTCCGATCCCACTGAACGCGCTACGACCCTCCACGCGATTCAACTGCCCGCCGCGCGTATGCCCGACGCGTCGAACGAACCCGTCCGGTTCGGCTTCTCGGCCACGCTCCGCGTCCTGTGTGCAGCCGACCGGCACGACGAGATCGAGACGGTCACCGGCCTAACGCCAACGCATCAGCACGAGCACGGCGATCCGGGCCTCCTGGGCCGTCCCTGGCCGAAGGACCTTTGGGGGCTCGAGTCGCCCCTGCCCCGCGGCGCCCCACTGGACAAACACCTAGGATGGCTCTGGGAGCGGGTACAGCCGCACCAGGCGTTCTTTCGCGAGCTCGCCGCGGAAGACGGGATCGACGTCGACCTGTTCTGCGGCTACCGGAGCGACTGCGCCGAATGTGGCTTTGAGGTGCAGCCCGAGGCCCTGGAGATCGTGCAGGCCCTGTCGATTCCCCTTGAGGTGTCGGTCGTGTTCGAGTAGACCGATCGCACGCCTCCCAACCCCGCCGCGAGGTCCGTCATGCTGCACACCCTCCGAGCACACAGCGTCGCGCTCTTTCGCCACGTCGGGGCGTTCCTTCTTCTAATGGCCAAGGCCGTCCGGAGTCCCATCTACGACAGGGCGACCTACCGCCAAAACCTCGCCCGGCAGATGCGGCAGATTGGCGTTGAGTCGCTGCCCATCGTGGCCGTGGCGGCGGCGTTCACCGGCGGCGTCACCACGGAGCAGACGATCTACCAGATGCGCTATCCCCTCATCCCCGAGAGCACGATCGGTGCCATCGTGGTGCCCTCCGTCATTCTGGAGTTTGGGGCGCTCATTACGGCCTTTATCCTGGCGGGGCGCGTGAGCGCCCGGATCGCGGCGGAGCTCGGGTCCATGCGCATCGGCGGACAGATTGAGGCGCTCAGCGTGATGGGCGTGAGCGCGTCCGGATACCTCGTCCTGCCGCGCGTGCTGGCGGGCGTCCTTGCGTTTCCGCTGCTGTACGTCGTCGCCAGCACGGTGGGGAGCGCCGCCGGCCTCGGGATTGCCGCCGCGTCCGGCGACGTGACGACCGCGCAGTTCCTCACGGGGGCCCGGTCGTTCTTTACGGGCTTCATGGCGGTCTACGGCCTGGTGAAGGCCGTCGTCTTCGGGTTTTTGATCACGGCCATCCCGTGCTACGTCGGCTTCCACGCCGATGGCGGGGCGCGGGGCGTGGGCCGGAGCGCCACGCGGGCGGCGGTGGGCGCCTGTATGTTCGTCCTGGTCGCCGACTACCTCCTCGCCCTCCTCATGCTCTGAGCCTGGCGGCATCGCGCTGCTCTGTCGCGCCCCTCCCGCTACCCACCGACACTCATGATCGAGATCGAAAATGTCCATAAGTCGTTCGGGGACACCGAGGTGCTCACCGGCGTGGATCTTGAAATTGAGGACTGCAACCTCTTCGCCATCATCGGCCACTCCGGCTCCGGCAAGAGCGTCCTGCTCCGCCACCTCGTCGGGCTGCTGCGGCCGGACCGTGGGGCGGTGCGCGTGGGGGGCACCAACCTCGCGGGCCTGCCCGACGACGAGCTGGAGGCGGTGCGGCGGCGCTTCGGGATGCTCTTTCAGGGCGGGGCCCTGTTCGATTCGATGACGGTGTACGACAACGTGGCCCTCCCCCTTCGCCTGCTCGACGATCAGTCGGACGCCGAGATCGAGGAGCGGGTGATGACGGAGCTGGAGCGCGTGGAGATCGCGGGCGCGGCCGACCAGATGCCGGCCTCCCTCTCGGGCGGGCAGGTGAAGCGCGCCTCCCTGGCGCGGGCGATCGTTCGCGAGCCGAAGTACCTGTTCTACGACGAGCCCAGCAGCGGCCTCGACCCCCGCACCTCCGGCGTCATCGACACCCTCATCCAGCGGCTGTCGGAAACGCTCTGCCGAATGGGGATCATGGTCACCCACGACATGCACTCGGTGCTGTCCATCGCCGACAAGGTTGGGTTTCTGCACGAGGGCACGATGCGGTTCGTGGGGGCCGTCGACGAGTTGCGGCGCTGCGACGACCCGATCCTCTGCGGCTTCGTGGAGGCCAATGCCTACGAGTTGTGACATCCCGAGGGCCTGCCGGGCAAAAGAGTACACCGTTTCGTTTTTTTCGGACGTGCCGCTCACACGCCATGAGTACAGACCGTAACGAAGAGAAGGAACAGGAGCGCTTCTGGAACGAGTTCCGCATCGGCGTCCTCGCCGTGGGGGCGATCGCCCTCCTGTTCCTGGGCGTTCGGTTCTTGCAGGGGACCCCTCTTCTGGGAAGCACCTACGCCCTGATCGCCCAGTTTGAGAGCGCAGACGGAATCGCCGAGGGCACGCCCGTGACCGTGCGGGGGCTTCCGGTGGGCACCGTCGACAACGTGTCCCTTAGCGAGCAGGGCGGGGTGCGTGCCCGGCTCCGCATCCAGGACGAGGTGGGGTTAACGGAGGGCACCACCGCCTCCATCCGGGGCCTCGCGGCGCTCGACGACGTGAGCGTCTCCCTCCAGCGCACGCCGGGCGGGGAGCCCCTCGCCCCCGGGGCCCGCATCCCCACCGCCCAGGGGGGCACGCTGGACCAGCTCCGGAAACGGGCCGTGCCGATCGCGCAGCGGGTGGACAGTGCACTCGCCGAGGCCACCGGCACGTTTTCGGAGGCGCGGCAGGTGCTGGGCAACTCGGAGCCGGAGGTGCAGACCCTTCTGACCAACCTCCGGTCCGCGTCCGCCGGGGTCGAGTCGTTCGTGCAGAACGAGCGCGACCGGCTGCACCGCGTGCTGGCCCACCTCGAAGAAACGTCCGCGTCGATGGAGGCCCTTGCCGGCAACCTTGAGCACGTCGCCGCCAGCAACCGCGACACCCTCGAACAGACCGTGCAGGACGCGGAGCGAACCGTCCATCACACGCGCCGGACCGCAAAGTCGCTCGCACAGAGTGCCCAGGAACTGGAAACCATCCTGTCCGGTCTGCGCCGGGGCGAGGGCACTGCCGGGCAGCTCCTGACCGATCCCCGCCTCTACCGACGGCTCGATTCCATCTCGGTCCGCGTCGACAGCATCCTCAGCGATTTCCAGCGGCGTCCCGGGCACTACCTCGATACGACCGTCGAGATTTTCTGAAGATGGGGACGATTGGGAGTCGCCTCCCGCTTGTTTCTCTGCGCCGACACCGGTCGGGAGGGCGATGGTCCCGTCGGGACGCGCCGCCCGCCTCATTTTTCCTTGTTACTTGTTACGTCCGGTGGCGTCTCCGGAGGCGGCGTCCGCCGAGGGGGAAGCTGCCGAGTGGAGCGTGATGAGAAGACGCGTGCCCTTGCCCTCCACGAGCCGTTCCTCAACGTTGCCGACGTGCCACCCGCGCCGTCGCCACGCTACCACGTCGGGATGTTGGTCCACAGTTTCTGGGGCGCGGTACGGCAGCAGGAGCAGGAGGGCTTCTCCTGGAAGGCTCGATTCGTCGGATCGAGGGGACGAGGATCGGGGAGTGGTCTGGGAGGGCGGGGTCGGTTGCGTATTACGGTCGGCTCGGCGGAGGCAGGAAGACATCGGCACGCGTCGGAAAAATGAGAACACCGCAGTGATGGCCGCATTCGGAAGCGCTTCCGAATGCGGCGCACTCATTTGTGTAGTCGGGGGGAACCCGTTACACGGGGTTATGGAGACACGCCGTCCCCGACTGACGACTCGTCCCGGGCTGTCAGGGTGCCTCTCGGTATTTCCAACCACCATTGGTGCGTTTGCAGAACACCTGAAACACGGTCCAGGGTGCCCTGGAAGCTGCTTCGAGCACGACGCCTCGTCAACTCCTCTCGTAGAAAGCGTTTCCGTAACTTGGGAGTGACAACTCGTGGCAACTCCCCCTGGCGCGTAGGATTGGATGATGTGACGTTGGTTGGGCAGTAGGCGCCGTAGCGTCCGTGCACAGGGTTTCCATAGACGAGGCTCCTGTTGAGGACCGATGGCCCGCCCGCGAAAGCATCCAGCGCGTGCTCGATCAGTGCGTGGAGCGGGGACAGATCCATCGCCTGCACCAGTGGGCGACGAAGCTGAACAAGATCTGTCACGGCGAAGAATAGGAGGTGCCGAACACCAGACGGACGGCGGCGTCTTTCGGCTCCGCCGAGGCCTCCCGTTCGGTCTCCCGGTCCCGTCGGCGGGATGCACCATGCGCAGCGTGCACGTGCAGGCCTCACCCTACCGGCAGTACGAGGTAGTGCATCGTCCCGTCGCGGAGCACATGGGCCAGCACGCGCCCGTCCGTCTCGTCCGACCGGAGCAGCGCGCGAAGGTCTCCGGGCCCGCTTACCCGCTTGCCCTCGACGGTATAGATCACGTCGCCCGGGCGGAGCTGGTCGCCCCAGGGGGCGGCCGGCCGGTTGCTGGCCGCCACGACCACGCCGGACGGCACCCGCAGGGTGGGGATGTGTTGGGCCACCTCATCCGTGAGGGGGAGGCCCAGGATGCCGAGGCGCCCCACGAGGTGGTCCTCGGCGTCGGCCATTTCGTTGAAGCGCGCCGACGGGTTCTCGCGCCGGACCACGCGCACCCGCTGCTCGAAGGTAGAGTCCCCGCGCACGACGCCCAGCGTCACGGTCGCCCCCACCTTGGGGTACAGGTTTACGTCCAGCTCGCGGCCGTTGTGCATCCGCTCGCCGTCCAGATGGGTCACGATGTCGCCGGGGCGGAGGCCGGCCCGTTCCGCGGGGCTGCGCGGAGACACGTCGCCCAGAACGACCCGGTAGCCCTGGCTAACCTTCAACTCCTGAGCCATCTCCGGCGTGATTGTCTGCGCGTTCACCCCGATGGTGCCCCGTCGCACGTGTCCGTGCGCCCGGATCTGCCGGTACACCGCCTCCACGATGTTGCTGGGCCCGGCGAACCCGAGGCCCTGGCTTCCGCCGGACTTCGAGACGTTGAATGTGTTGAGGCCCACCACTTCCCCCACCGTATTGACCAGCGGCCCGCCGCTGCTCCCCGGGTTGATGGAGGCGTCGGTCTGCACGTAGACCATCGGGTCGCCGGGGCGCATCTGCCGGGCCGTGGCGCTGACGATCCCCATCGTCATGGAGTTCTCCAGGCCCATGGGGCCGCCGAAGGCAAAGACCGTCTGTCCCCGTCGCAGCCGGTCGGAGTTGCCGAACGGCAACGTGGGATAGCCCGTCCCGGACACATCGAGCACGGCGACGTCGGTCTCGGGGTCGACGCCCACCACCTCCGCCTTCAGCAGCGAGCCACGGGGACGGAGGAGGGACGCCTCTCCCGGCGGCGGGGGCGGCGGCGCTGCGCGCTGGACCCACACCTCCGTCGCCTCCGCCACGACGTGTGCGTTCGTGACGACAAGCCCCGCCGAGTCCACGAAGAATCCCGAGCCGGTCCCGGAAACCTCGGACCACCGCGCCGATCCCTCTCCGGAGCCCTGAAGGCCCGGTCCCCGTCGCACTTTCACCTGCACGACGGCCCGGCGCACCTGACGGGCCAGCGCCTGGGCCTCGTTGCTCAGTTGCGCAAGCGACCTGGGAGTGGGGGCCTCGGCCGATGCGGGCTGGCCGTGGGCCGGAGGGACAAGCGCCAGTGCGAAAAGCAGGGGCAGGACGAATCGCATGGGGGGACAAGGCGATGCCGCAGCGCAGCGCCTCACTCGGTGTCCCGGCCTGAATGGGCGTTACGATGGGCCGCACTTCTTGCCCGCGATCGGGCGGGCTCGTCCGCCAGGCTTCAGCACCGCCACTGGGGGGCAACTCGACCGCGTTGGGCCCGGTGCGCGCTGCCTCGCGTAACGGACGGGGGTCCGACAGAACGTAGAGCAGCAGTGTCTTCAATCAAGTGCTGAACTCCCCGTGACAGCCCCCTTCGCAAGCCTTTTTCTTGCCGGACTCTGGACCGCATTCAAAGACTGGTTCTTCAGTCTGGGGGTGCAGTACGGGGTCGACCCGATCATCTTCGGAAGCATCTCGGTCGGGGCGATCCCCTTCTTCTGGCTGTCGGTGGCGTGGCTCGTGCGGAATCTGCGCCAGGGCCGCTCCCCCTTCTTGCCAGTGGTGGCCACCGGGCTCTGTGTCCTGTCGGCGTACGTCTACCTGTTCATTGCCGGCGAGAACCTGCCGCTCTGGGTGTACGCCCTCGTGGTCGTGCTCATCGGGTACAGCGCCTACTCGACCGTCCAGACGGTGCGAGCGAAGACCGCCGCGCCCCCCGCACCCGATGCCCCTGAAGACCCGTAGCCTTCGTGCAGGAGGACGCGTGTTGTGGCGCAGGGCATGGGGCAACTCCGGAAATGACCTGTCATTCTTCGCCCCCATCCTTTCGCCGCGCCGACCCGGGCACGGGGCTTGCCCAGCGCGCCCCGAATTTCTCGTCTTGCGGCTGGATGGGCGCCAGGGCACCGCCCGTGCACGACGCCCCTCGGCGTCTGGAGGTCGGCGCACGTATTTTGAACGACACCGCAACGCGTCCGCAGGGGCGTTTCCGTCCGTCTCGTCAGCAAAGTCTCGAGTTGTACGATGAGCGTCGAATTCTGGTACATGTTTCCCATCGGCATTGCCATCGCCACCATCGCGATGGCCTCGGGCGTCGGGGGCGCCACCTTCTTCTCCCCGCTTTTTATCCTGGGGCTCGGCCTGTCGCCGGAGCTGGCCGTGGGGGCGGGCCTCGTGGTTGAGGTGTTCGGCTTCGGCAGCGGCGTCTACGCCTACGTGCGGCGACAGCTCATCGACTACCGGGTGGGCGGCATGCTGCTCGCGGCCACCGTGCCGGCCGCCGTCGCCGGGGTCGTGATCGCCCACTTTGCGGACGCCGACATCCTGAAGGTCATCCTCGGAATGGGGCTCTTCGCCGTTGCGGTGAGCTTCCTGCGGGCCCCGGACGACGAGATGGAGGCGACGCTCGAGAACATGGCGCACGAGGATCCGGACGAGGCGGAGACGTGCCTCGTGACGGCCGAAGACGAAGAGATCTGCTATACCGTGTGCAACACGACCGAAGGTCGCCTCATCTCCGGCATCGGGGGGCTGTTCGTCGGCATGGTGTCGTCCGGCCTCGGCGAACTCAATGGCTATTTCCTTCTCCAGCGGTGCCGCGTGCCCAGCAGCGTGGCGGTGGCCACGAGCGTCTTCGTCGTCGCGATTACGGCGCTTATCGCCTCCGTCGGGCACATTTTTCAGGTGGCCCAAGGCGGGCTCACCGGCCTTGCCACCATGGGCCGCCTCCTGCTTTTTACGGTGCCAGAGGTCGTCATCGGGGCCCAACTCGGGCCCGAGCTGGCCAGGCGCGTGCCGGATCGGGTGATGGAGATTGGGCTCGGGGGCCTGTTCACCATCACAGCGGGCCTGCTGCTCTTCGAGGCCGGGCTGCACTGACCGGCGGCCGCGTGTCCCAGGATCCGGTCCGTTGCCCTCCACGCGACGAATCGGGGACGACCGCCCTACGGCCGGTGCACCTCGGGGTCGATGCCCAGCCGGTCCATCCGGGAGAGGAGCGTGGTCCGCTTCACGTCCAGAAGCCGAGCGGCGCCCTCGTCCCCGCCGACGACCCCATCGGTTACCTCAAGCGCCCGCTCGATATGACGGCGCTGCGCCTCCTCCAGGGTCTCGAAGGAGGCGGGGCCCGGCGCGTCGGTGTCCGCCTCGATCGACAGGTGCTCGGCCCGAATTTTTTGGTCTCGGGTGAGGATGACGGCCCGCTCGACGATGTTGGCCAGCTCCCGCACGTTGCCGGGCCAGTCGTACCCCTGCAGTGCAGCCATCGCGTCCGGGTGGAAGCCGTCGATGTCTTTGCCCGTGCGGGCGGCGTACATCTCGCAGAAGTGCTCTGCCAGCAGCGGAATGTCGCCCGTGCGGTTGCGGAGCGGGGGGAGCTTGATGGGGAAAATGTTGAGGCGGTAGTAGAGGTCCGACCGGAAATTCCCCGCCTCCACCGCCGCCTCCAGGTCGCGGTTGGTGGCCGCGAGGATGCGGGTGTCCACCTCGATGGTCTCGCTTCCCCCGACGCGCTCGAAGGTCTGGTGCTGCAGGACGCGGAGCAGTTTCGCCTGGGTCTCGAGCGGCAGCTCACCGATCTCGTCGAGGAGGAGGGTGCCCCCGTCGGCCAACTCGAAGCGGCCCTCGCGCCGTTCGGTAGCGCCGGTAAAGGCCCCCTGTTCGTGGCCAAACAGCTCGCTCTCGATGAGGTCGGTGGAGAGGGCCGCGCAGTTCATTTTTACGAACACCTGATCGGCCCGGCGGCTGCGCTCGTGGAGGGCCCGGGCCACGAGCTCCTTGCCCGTGCCGGTTTCGCCGGTGACGAGGACGGTGGTCTCGGTGTTGGCCACCTGGTCGATGGCGTCGAATACGGACTGCATCGGCGCGGAGGTGCCGACGATCTCGTCGAAGTTGTACTCGCTTTTGAGCTCCTCCTGCAGGTACAAGCGTTCGGACTCGAGCTGGGCGACCTCTTCTTCGGCCTGCTTCAGCTCGTCCACGTCGCGGAGAATAATGAGGTAGCGGTCCTCTGCCGGGAGCCGGACGGGGCACAGCGTGGCCTCGACCGGAAACGTCGTGCCGTCGGCCCGGCGCGCCTGCAGGCCGTCCGGTGCCGTCAGGTAACGCCCCGCCGCCTCCGGGGCGGTCCCGTCGCCGGCCTGGGCCTCCTGGTGGGCGTCGATGTGGCGGTGCACGAGCGCCTCGAACGGGTCGGCGAGGAAGGCGGCGAGCGACTCCCCCTCCATGGCCTCGGCGGAGCACTGAAAAATCTCCTCGGCGGCCGCGTTGAACAGGTGCACCTCCAGTGACGCGTCGATGCTGATGATGGCATCGATCGCCGAATCGATGATGCGGGTCAGGCGCTCGCGGCTCTTGCGCAGGGCCCGCTCGGCGCGTGTGCGCTCCTCGATTTCTTCTTTCAGGGCATCGTTTGCGTCCCGCAGCTCCGCGGTGCGGGCCGCCACCTTCTGCTCCAGCTCGTCGTGGGCCCGGCGGAGGGCGGCCTCGGCCTCGCGGCGCGCCCGCCGCTCTTCGGCCTCGCGGAGGGCCCGGCGCACGGCGGGCCCCAGCCGGGAGAGCTTGTCTTTTAGCACGTAGTCCGTGGCCCCCTGCTTGAGCGTCTCGATGGCCCGCTCCTCGCCAATGGCGCCGGAGACGAACACGACCGGGACGTGCGGCCGCTCTGCCCGGGCCACCTCCAGGGCCGACAGGCCGTCGTAGCGGGGGAGCGAGTAGTCGGCCAGAATGATATCGGGGGCAAACGCATCGAGCGCCTGCGTGAAGCCCTGCTCGGTGGTCACCCGCTCCGCCTCGAAGTCAAACCCCTCTTGCTCCAGCTCGCGCCGCACGAGCTCGGCGTCGGTGGCCACGTCCTCCAGCATCAAAACGTGAAGCGGGTCGTCGGTCGACATGTGGCACGATGGGATCGGCGAAGAACGGCGAGCCCCCCTCCAGGCATCACGCCCCACACGTCTCATTCATTTGGAGCCAGTAGGTGCCGATGCGCTGCACAGTGTTCGTGAACGCGTCGAAGTCGACCGGTTTCACGACGTAGCTGTTGGCCCCGAGGGCGTAGCACCGCTCCACGTCGCTGCGCTCCCCCGACGAGGACAGCACGACGACGGGGATGTGTCGGGTTCGCTCGTCGGACTTGAGGGCCCGGAGCACCTCGTGGCCGCTCACCTTTGGCAGCTTCAGGTCCAGCAGGATGAGGCCCGGCGCGTCCGCCACGCTCCGGTCGGCGTGGGCCGCGCGTCCGAAGAGGAAGTCGAGGGCCTGCGCCCCGTCCCCGATCCGGTGAAAGCGCTTTGTAAGATCGAGGTCGCGGAGCGCGCGCAGGGTGAGCTCGGCGTCGGACGGCTGGTCCTCCACCAGCAAAAGGTCAATGTGCTCGGTCACGACGGGGCTGTTCATACAGGTCGGTGGGGCGTGGCAGCGAGAAATATACGGTGGTTCCGTCCCCCTCCGTGCTCTCGGCCCATACCCGGCCGTCGTGGCGGCGCACGGCGCGATCGACGATGGCCAGGCCCACCCCAGTGCCCTCGAACGCCGTCTCCTCGTGGAGGCGCTCAAAGACGCCGAAGAGCTTGTCGGTGTACGCCATGTCGAACCCCACGCCGTTGTCGTGCACGGAGAAGACGACCTCCTCGTCGGCCTCGGTGCCGCGCACCTCCACCCGGGGGGCGGGCTCGCGGCGGGAAAACTTGACGGCGTTGGACAGCACGTTCAGAACGGCCTGGCGCACCATCGACGGGTCGCCGGCGGCGGGAGGGAGGGGCTGCACGTCAAATTCCACGCCGCCGGTGGCCGCCTCCGTCCGCCGCAGGTCGTTGATGGCATCCTGAACGAGACTGTTCATGTCGAGGGGACGAAACGTCATCTCACAGTGTCCGACGCGCGAGAGCGCGAGCAGGTCGTCGATGAGGGTGCCCATCGTCCGGGTGTTGTCCCGGACGGCCGTCAGGAGGCGCCGGCCTTCCTCGTTGAGCTGGGGGGCGTGGTTTTGTTTGAGGAGCTGCGTGTAGCCGTCGATGGCGCGGAGGGGGACCCGCAGGTCGTGGGACACCGAGTAGGCAAACGATTCGAGCTCTTCGGTCCGTTCCCGCACCCGCTCTTCGAGCGTGCCGGTCAGGCTGCGGAGCCGTTCGGACAGGTCCCGTTCCCGGGTAACGAAGCGGAGCAACAGCACGGTGGCGGCGCTTGCCAGGAGGTTTGCCGTCGTCTCGGGGTACTCCCCGAAGCCCGACAGCGCGGCCTCCGTGCCGCGTTCGGCACACACGAGCAGCTCGTTTCCCTGGTGGATGGCCATGAGCACGAGGACCCCGACGAAGAGCGCGGGCCGCCAGTCCCGAAGCCGGTAGGCGGCCACGACCGTGTAGCCGGCACTTCCGAGAAGTGCGACGAAGGGAAGGGCGGAAAAGGCGAGTCGGCTGAGCATCGGCATCGGCCCTGGGCCCGAGTTCTGAAGGGCGTACTCCTTCGTCGGGCCACTGGCGCGCTCCTGCGAGTGCGGGGAACGGGGAATACTACAGTTGACGAGCCCCCTACGGCGTTTCAGTGTCCGGAGAGGGCAGGGCAAAAAAGAAGGAGGCCCCCTCGCCCTCCTTGCCCTTAGCCCACACCCGCCCATTGTGGCGACGCACGATTCGGTCCACGATGGCCAGCCCCACGCCCGTGCCCTCGAAGTCGTCTGCTTCGTGGGCCCGCTCGAACACCCCGAAGAGCGCATCGGCCCGGTCCGGGTCAAACCCCACGCCGTTGTCGCGCACCACGAACACCCGCTTGCCGTCTCGAACCTCTCCGGACACTTCAACCCGGGGATCCGATTCGGTTTGCGTAAACTTGACGGCGTTGGCCAGCAAATTGGAGAACACGTGCCGGATCATGGACCGGTCCCCCGCCGCCGCGGGGAGGGCGGCGAGGTCGAACGTCACCGCCTCGGTGGCGTGGGCCCGGCGCACCTCGTCGATCGTCTCCTGTGCGAGGGCCTGCATGTCGATCGGTACGCGGTTCATCTCGTGGCGGCCCAGGCGCGAGAGCGTGAGCAGGTCGTCGATGAGGGTCCCCATCGTCTGTGTGCTCTCGTGCACCACGTCGAGCAGGCGCCGGCCCTCTTCGTCGAGCTGATCGGCGTGGTCCTCCCTCAGGATGCGCGTGTAGCCGTCGATGGCGCGGAGGGGAGTGCGCAGGTCGTGGGACACCGAGTAGGTAAACGACTCCAGCTCTTCGGTGCGCTCCTGCACCCGCTCTTCGAGCCGCTCGCGCTGGGCCTGCACCTCTTCCAGAAGCTGGCTCTGTCGGAGGGCGATGGCCATGTGGTCGGCCAACTCGCGCCCAACCCGTCGGTCCTCGTCCGCGAAGGCCTCGGGCTGGGTGCGACCCACGTGCACGACGCCGATCACCTGCTCCTCGACGACCATCGGGACGCAGAGGATGGACTGGAGCCCCATCTCCTGCATGCGGGCCTCCGCCTCCGGCACCGGCTCGTAGGCCTCAACGGACAGCACCTCGGTGTCGCCGGCCCGCAGGGTGTCGCTGAGGTAGACCTCGTCGAGCGGAAGGGTGGAGGGGGCGGCCAGTACGTTGTCCGCGGCGGCCAGCACGTGGGCCGTTCCGGCCTCCCAGTCCGTGACCGTCACGGTGGCGCTCTCGTACGGCAGGATGGACCGCACGCGGCGGATCGCCTCCGTGGCGATCTCCTCGGGCGACTCGGCGGCCAGGATGGCCTGGTCGATGTCGCGGAGGGTCTGCAGGCGCTGCGTCTGGTGGGCCAGGCGGTCGTTGGCCTGCTCGAGCGCGGTGGTGCGCGTCTCGACCCGCTGCCGCAGGTGGGCCTGGCGGAGCGCGATGGCGAGGTGGTCGGCCAGCTCCGTGCCCACGCGCCGGTCCTCGTCCGTGAAGGCTTGGGGGCGCGTGCGCCCGATCTGAAGAAGGCCGAGGAGCTCCTCGTCGTCCATCATCGGGAGGCAGA
Organism: Salinibacter pepae; assembly: GCF_947077775.1. Classification (NCBI taxonomy): domain Bacteria; kingdom Pseudomonadati; phylum Rhodothermota; class Rhodothermia; order Rhodothermales; family Salinibacteraceae; genus Salinibacter; species Salinibacter pepae. Next base: position 835,385 of record NZ_CAMTTE010000001.1, on the reverse strand, counting down.
GGACGGACCGGACGCCGAGGTCCTTCACCGTCTCGGCGACCCCCGAGGACGACCGGGCCGCGAGGTCGTCGATCGTGTCCGCCTCGCCCGCCCGCAGGGCATCGGTCAGAAAAAAGTCGTCGAGGGGAATTGTGGTCCCCCCCGCCAAGGTCTCGTCCTCTTGACGAGTGGCGAGCACCTGTGCGCGCTCCGCCTCCCAGTCGACGACCGACACGCTGGCCCGATGAAAAAGCATAATCTCGCGGGCGCGCCGGAGCGTGGCCGTGGCGATCTCCTCGGGCGACTCGGCGGCCAGGATGGCCTGGTCGATGTCGCGGAGCGCCTGGAGGCGGCGCGTGCGCTGTTCGAGGTGCTCGTTGGCCTGTTCCAGCTCCGCCGTCCGCTCCTTTACACGACGCTCCAACTCATTTCTAGCCTCGCGCAGGGCTGATTCCATCCGGCGCCGCTCGGTCACGTCGACCATCATGACAAGGCGATCGCTGGCCCGGTCGCCCGCCTCGATGGGCCGCATCGTGAGGCTCACCCAGACGCGTCCCCCGTCGGGGAGGCACAGCTCCACCTCGTCGTCGCGCACCGGTGCTCCGCTCCGGAGGCACTCCGCCAGCCGCTGGGCGGCCTCCTGGCCGGTGGGCGTACTGGCACAAAAGTTGGGGATCGAGCGCCCTGTGAGCGCCTCCCTGGAGGCCCCAAACAGCTCGGTCGCCCGCCGATTGGCCATGCGGATCTTACCCTCGGCGGTGGCGGAGAGGTAGGCCACGGGGGCGTTCTCGTACAGTTCGCGGTAGCGCGCCTCGCTCTCGCGGAGGGCCTCCTGCTGGGCGGCCTGCTCCCGGTGGAGCGCGATTCGATGCAGCGCCATCGACGCCTGCGCGGCCATCATCTGCAGCGACGACAGCTGCAGCGACGTATGGGTGTCGTCCGCGCGCAGGCCCGCCACCACCCTGCCAAACTCCTGGTCGAGGGTGCCCAGCCGAACGGTAGCGAGGTGATCGATGCCCTGGTCGGCGAGGGCACTCTCCTCGGGCACCTCCACCCGGTGGTGCGACGGCGTGCCGCGTGCGTCGGCCGTGTCGGGGAAGGGAGCCCCCCGGCGCAGTTCGTCGACGACCGGGCCGGGCAGCGGGCGGGTGCCGAGACTCCCAAACACGCGTGTCGGGTCGTCGGCGCTCGAATCCAGCACCACGGCCTGCAGGTCCGCGAGGCCCATCGACCGCAGGGCCCCTGTAAGGAGACGGGCCACTTCCTCGGTCGAGTCGAGCATGGCCAGGGCCGACCCGAAGCCGAGGACCGACGAGGGGTCGAGGTCCGATGTGTAGTGGGAGGCCTCCATGCTATGGGGGGGCGGTCGCGATGAGTGCCGAGAGGATGGCGGAATCGTGGACGGTCGGCGCAGGGGGCGGGGCGGCGGCACGCCTACGCGCGGTGGCGACCGGCCAGCTCCTGCCGCACCGTTTCCGGGGACTCGTGGAACGGATTCGGCACCACGACCTCCCCCATCACGCAGTACGGATGCGTGCGGAGTGCGTCCATGATGACGTCGCTCTCGAAAACAGCCAGGTCGAACTGGCACAGCGCCAGCAGTTGCCACTCCGACGAGTGCTCGTCGTAGAGCGCTTCCCAGCGCAGCATCTCTTCTACCGTGATCTCCCGTTCCAGGCACCACTCGCCGTCCCCGGCCCACCGAACGAACGACTCGTCCATCTCCTGGACGCTCGCGTCGATCCGTTCGGCGAGGCGCTTCATGTCGTCCTCCGTATCCCGGCCGGGATCCAGGATCAACCGGTCGGCCGAGCGGGCCTCGTCGACATCCATCCCTCGCTCCGCCAGCCAGTCGCACAGGGCCGCCCCTACGTCGGGCCGCGAGATAAATACGCACCGGTCGCCTCGCCGCAACCCGGCTTCAACGTACGGCCCGAGCACGGAAAACCGCCGCTCACCGCCACGGAAAAAGTGGGCAATGTGGTCGCCCACATCGGCCTCTACACCCCCAAAGCCGAGGGGCACACCGCTCACGTCCCCCTCCTGCACGTTTTCTTCGGTCTCTGTGCGAGCATCCATAATTGAACCGGCTGCGTGGACGGGAGCATGAATGGTCTATACAGAATAAGATGCGGCGTAGAAATGTTCACTGAGGGTGAAGATCCCGGGCGGGGCCAGTTGGTAGCTTCGGAGAGCAGAATGCGGTTAATCCTTCGTGTGCCACCCCAACGCTCAGTTACACCCCCAATCCAGCACCTTTTACTGATTTTACTGACGGCCGGGGACGGGTACGGCGTGACGATATATCCACACGGTGTCGACTTATCGTCAGAACACGAGGAAAGCTTCGCCCAGACATTTGCCGCGTATCCTTGTGTGTCTCACGTGTTTAGGCGACATGTATTCTTGCGGGGCGGAGGGCTGGCACGGTGTTGGGCCTACCAACCAATGCCAGACAATGGAGGCTGGCGTGCCATGCACATCGCTTCTCTCACCATTCGCCTACGCCGATGCCCGATTCTGCCTCTCCCCTGACCGACGACGAGCTTGAGGCCCTTCGCAATCGCGATCCGGACGCTGTCCGCCGCTGGATCCACGGCAACCGCGACTACATCCACAGCGTCCTCCAGCGGTATTCCAGCAGTTCTGAGCGGGCGCGCGACCTCGTGCAGGAAACCTTCTTTCAGGCCCTGCGGAGCCTGCCGAACTTCCGGGGCGACTCGAAGGTCACGACGTGGCTCCACAGCATTGCCAAGAACGTGGCCCTGAGCCAGCACCGCGAAGACCAGCGGCACAGCTACCTGGAGGAAGACACGCTCGAACACGTCCAGGCGGGCACGACGCCCGAAAAGTCTATGGGCTCCAATCCCTTGAAAGAGACCCAGGCGGCCCAGAAGTACACCCTTCTCCACGAGGCAATGGAAGAGCTGTCTGAGTCCTATCGTCGGATTATTCGTCTTCGCGATCTCGAAGAGCGATCGACAAAAGAAGTCGCCGAGCAGCTTGACCTAACGCGAGTCAACGTTCGGGTTCGTCTCCACCGTGCCCGCAGGGCCCTGCGGGACGCGCTGCAGTCCCGTTTCGACGACGCATACCGAGAGACGTACGAGATGGCTGCGTAGGTGGGGCTTCCGACACCCGCCCGCGGCGCTCCACGAGTAGGATTTTCAAGCCGGTGCCCCTGTGCCTTCTCATCGGTGCTTCAGACCGTTATGACCATGCTTCAAGACCGCCTCTCTGTTCGCTGCGCCCAGATGGAAGACGGCGAGGTCATCGGAACGATTCAGCAGCTTTCCAACCGCTTCGGGCTCGCCGAGTCGGCGGTCCTGCCGTGTCTGCAAGACGCCCGGCAATCGGTCATGCTGCGGGCAGGAACCGGCCTGGACCAACTCCTGATTCTCGAGGCCGGTGCCCCTGAGGTGCTCAGGGACTGTGCCGGGTCCGATGCGGCTGGGCCGTAGGCTCGACGTTCGTCCGACCTCCCCCACTGCGTCTCCGAGCCCATGTCCTTTGCATCCACCCTCGGCATCGACGTGGGGGGCACGAAGGTGGAGTCCGCTCGTGTTGACGCCGATGGATCCGTCCGTGCTGCACACCGACACCCCGTCAACGCTGATCGCGGAGCGCACCGCGTCGTTGACGACATTGTCCGGTGTGTGCGCTCGTGCCTGTCACAGGCGTCGCGTCGTGCCGTTGTGGCGGGAGTTGGGGGGCGGGCCGGGTCGACCCGGAAACGGGCGTCGTCCGGTCGGCCCCGAGCCTCGACTGGCGAGAGGCCCCGCTGCGGGAGTGCCTTGAGGATGTCCTCGACCTGCCGGTGACGGTGGCCAACGATGTGCGCGCCATCACGCATGGGGGGTGGGCCTACGGGGCGGGCCGCGGCACCGACAATTTGGTCGTGGTGTCCGTGGGCACGAGCATTGGTGGGGGCATTGTGAACGACGGGCACGTGCTGGAGGGAGGACAGGGACTCGCGGGCGAGCGACGTTGAGAGCATTACCGGTTGAGACCCTGTTTGGCGGGCTGTCTATGGCCTGCGACGTCGCGGATCTCGTGCAGCCCAGGCACTACTCGGTCACTGCGTTCCCAGCGCAGAACGGCTTCTGCACGCGCCCGGTAGCGCATCATCGCCCGGTAGCGCATCAGAGGCATGCCCTCGCTTCTGCTCGGCCCCCGCTACAGGGCACGTTTGGTCTCATGCACGTTGCCCGCTGTGTCTCGGCTGAATATCCATCCGCCAAACAGGTCCTGAGCGGTCCACGAAGCACACCAACAGGGCGATCCGCCGGCGGACTGCCTCTGCGGACTGCTTCTGACGTTCCGACAGACCGACGGAAGATGGAATGGCAGCCCGTTCGGGACGATGGCTTGGGTGCAGGGGCCAATCCTCAGGGGACTCGGCTTGAGCGTATCCCCGAGAGGCGCGGGAGTCAAGAGGGGGAAGGAGGGAGAAGTGAGAGCTGCAGGGGCGGAGCAGGTCCGATGGGTGGCCTGAAGGTCGCCGGGGCAACACGGGCAGCGGTTGAGAAGAGAAGTATTGCGAACCCCAATGGGCAGAGAGTTGTGCGGGACGACCGGAAGGCGGCGGTGTGGCGCCACTGCTTGGGAGCGGTTCTTCGACGAGAAAACGGCCGAGTGGATTGTGAATGCCCGCGCATCGATTGTAACGCAAATGCAATACGCCGACACAGAGCGGCGAGAGAAGACGGATGGACGCTTCTTCTTCCTCTGATCCGCTACAGACACTGTCTGCCGCATCTCCTACTCAACAATCCTCCATTTCCATGACTCGTATTCCACGTTCTTTCGTTGACCTTTCGTCGCAACAATTGTCCACGGCACCAGGCCTTGGTCGAGGGCTCTCCGCCGGGATCGCCGTGCTGGTCGGGGCCCTGCTTGTGCTCGCGGTCTCCGGCACGGCACGGGCCCAGGACAAGAAAATGAAGAAGATGCTGATGCAACTTCAGGAGATGAACCAGGCCGACGGCTACCTGGAGGCCCACCGAGGCGTCGAAAATCCGCCCGAACTGCTGGGGGGGCCCCTTTCCTTCACGGTCCAGCAGAATAGCGGCGGCGTGTTCGTCGGCCTGCCGGACAAGCGCGAGCTCGACAACGACGTGTTCGGCACCCCGGACAGGCCGCTCGCCTTCACGGGCACGCCGGGGATGACGGGCGTGCCGGTTCCCTTCCGCGAGACGGAAACCGGCAGGTTTACCCAGCTCGACCGGAACACCCCCTTCGGCAACAAGAGCACGGCGATGCCGAACGGCACCATGATGCTGAAGGCCGCCGACGTGACCGCCACCGACGCCGCCACCACGGAGGATGAGGTTACGTTCAAGGCGTCGTGGGAAGACGCGGAGGGCAACACCTACGCGGTGCGGTGCTGCGAGATGCTCGCCACGGCGGGGCCCGAATTCCCGACGTTCGGCGGCGTGGTGACCAACCACCTGCTGCACGGCTTCAGTGGCGTGGGGACGCCGCTCATGCCCACCGAATACACGTACGCCGCCTTCTGGGGCATGGGGGCGGTTCTCAAAAACGGGGAGGTCGTCGACAAGCCTCGCGTCGTGCACGGGATGCTCACCGAGTACGTGCGAACAGAGGGCTACGAGCTTGCCTCGGACAGCGAGGTGACGCCGACGCGCAAGCACTTTCACCTCATGGTCGCTCCGTTCATGCCGGTGCAGGGGGAGCACAAGTTTGAGCACGACAACGTGAGCACGGGCTTCACCCTGCCCAACGGCAAGGAGCTTCCGTTCTGGCACGTGATGTTTGAAAACCTCGACATCGACAGCGAGCGCGGAGAGTAACGGTGTCGGCCCCGGGAAGACGCAGGGCATGGCCCGGTCCCGGCCGCCGGTGGGGCCGGGGAAAGCGGGGCCCGCTTCCGCCCCCCATTCCGATGTATGTCTATTGCTCAATTCTCCAGACCATCATGTCGGTGTCGTTCTATTCGCCCAGTGCTGCTCGATGTGTGCGTCTCTGCCTTTGGGCCTTCGGGCTTCTGGTGCTAGGGGGGAACCTGCTCGCCGGCCCCGTCGTCGCCCAGACCACCGGGGCGCCGGCCGCGACCGTGGGCATGACCAACACCCTGTCGTTCACGCAGGACACGGTGCGCGTGGAGGTCGGAGAGACGGTGCGGTGGAAAAACACCTCTGTGATTGTGCATACGGTTACGGCCGACCCCGAAAGGGCCACCGTGGACGAGAGCATGCGTCTCCCGGACGGCGCGACGCCGTTCCATTCCGGCGACCTGGAGCCGGAGGCGACGTTCGAGTACACCTTCGAGACCCCGGGTCGGTACCGCTACTTCTGCGTGCCGCACGAGGCGGCGATGCGTGGGGTTGTGATTGTGGAGCCGGTTGAGGAGGACGGCCAAGGCGCGTACGAAAAAAGAGGCTCCACCAAAAAGCCTCATCCGGAGGCCGGGACGTCCATCCCCCAGCCCCAATCCGTCACACGGTAGTGTCGCCGATTCTCGGTAGAGGCGGAACGGCGATCGTAACGCCCGTCCGACCCGGGAAACGAAGGCGCAGTGCCTTGCGGCCGTTCGGTGCGACTGGCGTCACGCCTCATTGCTGCCGTGGCTGCGCTCCTGATTCTGCTTTCGGTCGTTGCCGTCTCGATCCGCGTGGCCCGGATTGCCACCCGGGCCTTCATGCTCACGGGGCTCTCCAGGGAGGCCGCTCGGTTTCAGGCCCGTTCCATCATCACCGGCACCGGCTTCACGACCGACGAGGCCGAGCACATCGTTGGCCACCCGGTGCGCCGGCGCATCTCCCTTGCGTTGATGCTCATCGGCAACGCCGGTCTGCCGCACCGGCGCCTCCACCTTCCCGATAGCGCCCGCAGTCTCAAGGGGCACGGGTTGGGTTCTGGGTCTTCCGCGTTCCCACAGCACGATTTGGTTTTCCATCGGATCAGATCACCTTGCATTTTCTGAACCCTACCAAGCTTCGGAGATTAGTTGCGTGAACCGAACCTCAGCAACCTGTTTTGTCCCGTGGCCTCTCTTGATCCTGCCGAACGGCGTAGCTATGTCCTCGACCAGTTGGACGAGAAGGGGCACGTATCCGTTCAGGACCTCGGCAACGAACTGGACGTCTCTGACGTTACGATCCGAAAGGATCTCCAATTCCTAGAGGATCAGAACCTCGTGATCCGAACCCACGGGGGGGCCCTTTCGGCCGATCGTTTCGCGTACGATGTCCCCTTCGAGAAGAAGGCCCAGCGTCAGAAGGAGGAGAAGCGTCGCATCGGGAAGAAGGCCGCTCAAATGGTCACAGATCAGGATACCGTGATCCTCGATTCAGGAACGACGACCCTTCAGGTCCTCCGGGGCCTCAAAAATCGGGAGGTCGAAGACCTGACCGTTTCGACCAACTCCATTCACATCGCGTTGGAGACCGTGGGTATTTCTGCGATTGAAGTGTTGTTGCTCGGCGGGTCGGTTCGCTCCAAATCCGCCTCGGTCGTGGGGCCGTACGCCGAGCAGATGCTTCGAGACCATGCTTTTAGCAAGCTGTTCCTTGCCGGAGATGGGCTCGATCTTGGACACGGCCTGACGACGACTGATGATCAAGAGGCCCATCTGAACCAGCTGATGATCGAGTCCGCCGACCAAACCATTGCCGTCGTGGACTCTTCGAAGTTCGGGCGCCGAGGGCTCTGCCGAATTTGCAAAACGGAGGCAATCGATGTGCTAATTACCGACGCCACCCCTGATGACATCGATCAGCGGCTGGCAGAGCAAAACATACGCGTCGTGGTTGCTTGAGCGAGGTCGCTTCGTCCGTGACTGGCTGGGCCTGGTCGCGAGGGACCAAGAGAAGAGCAGGAGGTGCGAGGGGGAGCCCCCGGGGCACTCACGGATCTGATCCTCGGGGGAGGGTGCCCTCGTTGGCTCTTCCACCGCGCCGAGGGCCGCAAGTGTGGGCTCTCCGGTAGGCACCCGGTGCGAAGACAACGCGCGAAGTGGCCCGTGCAATCCCTTGTACGTGTCGTCCCACGTGCGAGCAACATGTGGATTCCGGTTTCAACGCCAGAATCTCCCCCGCCGTCGCTCCACGAATGACGCGGGGTCCATCCCTCCAATCATTGAAGCCACTCCGTTCGGTTGGCGGGCTTTGAATCGAGTGCGGAGCGACGGAGGTTTTTGCTTGTGAGGGCGCTGGTCTGAGGGGGCTGAATGTCTCTTGTGCTGTAGCACGAGCCGTTCTCAAGAAGCGGTCCGTCCGGCTTCAGGCAGCTGAGAGAATACGGGCGGGATCGCGGCTCTGGTGCTTTTGCGGGCCAGGGGCACGCGCCGAGCGAAAGTAGTCTTTTGGCCCGATTGCCATGCTTTTCTCTCGTCCCGGGATGCATTCACGGAAATAGGTGGCCGGGCACATGTCCGTCCTGCCACGCCGTCATTTCATCAGTGATCGAGGCGCAGAGGCACACGAGACGCTCACAAACGAAGTCGATCGTGTTCGGCTCTCTGTCGGCCCCCGACGCCCCTTGTGGCCAGTGAATTTGGTATTTTCCAAGGAGTCTCGATAAGGATAGAAGGTCGGTGTCATCGCTTTCAAGGCAGGCTGTAGCCGAGCCCCGAATTACCATCTGCACCAGGGCGGCGATCAGGGCCTCAGGTGGATGCGTTCGCCGCGCTCGTACGACCCGGTTCGACACCCCTGACGCTCGTCGGTCTGCTCTTCCACCCCCGCGAACATCTCGAGCCACCCCTCGCCATTCCCGAATCAGTACGGCAACTTACCGCTGCGTCTGAGCCGAAAGTAGCCGCCCAACTGGTCCAAATATTCGGGCCCACATCCCGAAGGAGCGGCCCTTTGAACTTAAGGATGTCGGACATGCGCCGATAACTCAAGCCAAGTTGCGGGCTGGAAAGCAGAGATGACCGTCGGAGCGACCGGCTCACAAGATTGAGTAGTTGCCCGCTCCCTAAACTGATCCGCCCCGACGGCCTGTGGGCGGTGAGAAAACCCGTGACCTCAAAGCTCATCTGACCGAATGCTCCCTGTTCGTTGACGACCAACTGCGGTCCAATCCGTTGCGGTCCAATCCGTTGCGGTCCCATCCGTTGCGGTCCCATCCGAAGGGAGCGGGCTGGCATCGGTCCGTAGGCGGCGATCCCGGCCGCGACCGAGATCAACTCAAGGGCAGAGTCACTTGGCGGGTCTGTTGTACGTGCGTATTTTCACGTGCGCATTCCCCCCATGCTGGCCCGACATGTTGGTCTCTCGTGTTGGTTCGATCGGTTCCCCAGACGGTCTGCTAAAGCTTCTCTCTCGATGCAAAATTCGACGTAGGACTGGGATTCTGTTATGAAATACCTGACTGCTCTTTGGTCGGCCGCTACCACCCGTATTGCCGCCAAGTTTATGATTCCGACTATTCTCGTGGTCGGACTGGGCGTGGTGGCAGCGGGGGTTGTCGTCTCGATGCGAATCGGCGACGACGTCCGGCGAGCCGCCCAGGAGAAAGCCAAAAGCAGTACGGCGCGCTTCACAGAGCGGATGCAAGCCATCAACCGGCTCCGCCTGCAGATGGTACGCAGCGGAATACGGGCCCTAAAAGACGAGGCCCAGCAACTCGGCACCCCTGCTCTGCGAGGACGCACGTCGCTTGAGGGGAAAGCGGTGCCGGACCTGCAGTTTGGCCGTGTCAGTCAGGTGGGCCGCTATCAACTGCCGGATCAGGTTACCGAGCAACTTGGGGGGACGGCCACGCTGTTTGCGCGCGACGGCGACACGTTCGTTCGCGTTAGCACCAACGTGACAAAAGACGACGGCAGCCGAGCCGTGGGAACTGTTCTGAATCCGGACGGCAACGCCTACGCGGCCATCACCGACGGGGAGTCCTACTACGGAATGGTCGACATCTTGGGGGACAAATACCTGACGGGATACGAACCGATGCGGGATGCCCAGGGCGACGTGGTGGGCATCTGGTACGTAGGGTATGAGCTGAGTGGCATGACGGCGCTTCAAGCATCTGTCCAGGAGACCCGCATCTTGGAGAACGGGTTCTTGGCTGTGCTGGACGAGGAAGGAGAGGTTATGTTCAACTCAAAGCACATCAGCCCCAACACGCTACAGTCTGCACTTGCCAATGAGGGGCGGGCCAGTAAAGAGGGGCGCAGCAAAGGAAAAGCGTGGAACGTGCGGCGGTCAACCTTCGAAGCGTGGGGATTCACAATTGTCGCCGCCTATCCGAATCGTGACATCAATGCCAAGCTCACTGGCGTACGGAGGATGATTCTTCTCTTCAGCAGTGTCGTCCTCGTCATCATCGCCGGCATCCTGTACATGGCGGCGCGGCGGACGGTTATTGTCCCGATACAGGAGTTGGCCGCTGCCGCAGATGCTGCCGCGGACGGGGATTACAGCGTGCACGTGGAGCGCGACACACAGGATGAGGTGGGGCGACTGGCCGCTTCATTCAACACGATGGTGCGCCAAATCCAAGAGGCAATGACCCAGATGGAAGAGAAAAGTGAGGCGGCTCACGAGGCGGCCCGCGAGGCGAAGGCCGCCAAGGCCAAAGCGAATGAGCAGCGTGCCTATCTCAGCGAGAACATCGAGACGATGCTGGACGCGATGAACCGGTTCGCCGACGGGGACCTGACAGTGCAGGCACGCCTTGAGGACGGCGACGGCGATCTCAGCGACCAAAAGGCCATGATGGACCGCCTCTTCGAGGAATTCAACCAGGCGGTGAGGAGCATTCGCCGGCTTCTCTCAGAGGTGAGAGAGGCGGCCGAAGCGACCGCTTCGTCGGCGGGCCAGATCAGCTCGTCGTCGGATCAGATGGCCGCCAGCGCGGAGGAGCAGTCCGCCCAGTCCGAGGAGGTCGCCGCGGCCGTTGAGGAGCTCAACCAGACGATCGGCGAGAACGCCAAAAGCGTCCAATCGGTTGCCGAGGCGGCCGGGGACGGCAGCCGCCAGGCCCGAACCGGGCAAGACGTGGTCTCGGAGGCCACCGCGAAGATCAAAGAGATTGCGGCCGACGTGCAGGACACGGCCGAAACCATTGGCCGCCTCCAGGACTCCAGCGAGCAGATCAGCACGGTGGTCGAGACGATTGACGAGATTGCGGACCAGACCAACCTGTTGGCCCTCAACGCAGCCATCGAAGCGGCGCGGGCCGGCGGGGACGAGGCCGGGGCCGAGACCGGGCAGGGGTTTGCCGTGGTTGCCGAGGAGGTGCGGGCGCTTGCCAGCGAGACGGAGGCGGCCACCTCCGAGATCGAAGGCATCATCGGAGAGGTGCAGTCGGAAATCGACGAGGCCGTCCAGGCGGCGCGGCGAAGCAGTTCGAACGCGGAGGACGGAATTGAGCTGTCCGAGAAGGCGAGCGAGACCCTCGGCGAGATTGTCTCTTCCATCGAGCGGGTTGAGCAGAAAGCCGACGAGATCGCGGCGGCCTCCGAAGAGCAGTCCACCACCAGCGAGCAGATCGCCCGGAGCGTGCAGTCGATCTCGACGGCGGCCCAGCAGTCGGCGGCAGGGGTTGCCCAAGTGTCCGAGGCGGCCGGTCACCTGGACGACCTCACCGATCGGCTCCGTGAAGGCGTCGAGCGGTTCGCTCTCGAAGAGCAAAGCAGAACTGGACGTGACCCGAGACCGGCTGACCACGGAGGCGATGGATCCCTTTCTGGAGCTGGGCATCTGGAGGGCAAAGGATAAGAACCGCGGTCCGGCAAGCAGTGACGGGCGCTGTTTGAGCGATGTTGCGTCCGGCTCACCAGCCCACCCCATCCGATGATCCGAGACATCCACGAGGGGCAGAGAATGCCGCTTCTCGAGGCGTTGTCGACGAACGGACCCAGCGCCAGCGGCGCCCCGACGACACGACTGCACGGGTTGCGAGGCCCAGAAGGTGCCCAGAACCTGCTTTGATCTTTAATTGGGCCGACCAAGGGCAATGCGGGGCGTAGCAGGCTTGACCATCGTCTCTTTGGGGTCGGTCCGCCGCTCATGCGTCCGGACCGGCTGCCGCCGGTCTCCGACCCATCGGTAAGTTCCGTTGGGCGACCGGTCACGTTGGGTCCACGAGAAAGCCGGGGCCGTCGCCAGATTTCACAACGTGGGGCTCCCAGGCACCCTCCTTCTGCAAGGGCGTTTCGAGAGTTTAGAAGGATTGGTTTGCAAAGGCCCTCTCCACTCGACCCAAGCCGGAGGCTGCCGGTCTGAGAAGCTGCAGGGCCCTGCCCGCGCGCTGGACGCCGACTGGCAGCCAATAGTCAGCGCACCGGGTGCTCCACGCCGCCCGGTTCGTCTCTGGACCGACCTGCATGTGATGCTCAAAATGCAGGAGATTCGTCCGTCCTCGCGCCGCCGCTGGAAACCATACTAGAGCGTTTGGTATGGGGTAAATTCATTGGGCAAAACGCGCCACTGCGTTCCTGGCTTAACTACGTGCAGAATTGCATCCAACACGTGGTAGCAAGGGGGGAGCTCCGCCTGTGACCGGTCGTGGAAAAGCGGCTGACCGTTCCCGCTGGGACCCGAGTGGGCGGGGCCGTAGCGCTTCTGGCGCATGGATCCGATTGTTCGTTGTCGGAGGGGCATGCTGACTCATTCCCTTCTGTTTTTTGGTGCCCGTTACCGGAGCCTGAAATCAAGACAATCTCTTGGGCTGGTTGCGAAGCCGCCCCCAGAGAGCGCCGACAGATCATCCATCAGGTCGATTCAGAGACCGCCCCGTGACGCCGCCCGACGGGACGAATGATCGCCGGTGGACGGCCACACCGTCGGACGAGTCGACGAGGCGCAGGGAAGCGCCGGCTGCACGGCACTGACGGGTGCGCGGCCCAGAGGCCCGTCCCGTGGTCTTGCGGCCTCCGGGCTCGTTTTGTCCCCCGAAGGCCCGTCTGTGGCAGTCCGGGCCCCCTGGGCGGTAGCATCACCCGTCCCCGACTTTCTTGGGGGGACCGGTCCCTTGGCGTCCCGTTTGTCCTGTCGGGGCCGCATGGTTGATCTATGCGGGCCGTCGGGGCCCACCCTCAACAACAGTCGGGCGGCCATGGCCACTGATCCGCAGAAGCGGGGGATCGATGCCCGTACTGTTCTTGCCCGCCGGCGCACTCGCGGTGGCACCCGGACATGCACGATCGGCCCTACGAGAACGGCCCGGTTGTCCGACTGGCCTGTGGGGCCACACGTCTTCGTGCCAGGTGAGGCCTTCCGACCCCCTCTCCCTCGGTTGGCGAACGTCAGCGACGTTCTCTCAACGGCCAACTCGCCGGGGGCCCCGCGGCAAGACGGTAGCGCAAAGGAGGGATTCCTCGGGCAGTGCGCCAGACGCCAGGGCCGTATTCGAACGGTGGCGGGGTGTTTTGGGGCGGGGCCGTCTATCAGATTGCGGGATCGCGCTCTTTCGATACGAAACCCAGACCTGTATTGGGCTCCCCAAAGGCCTTTTTTCGTTTCGTTTGAGTTAAGATAATGTTAAACAAAATATTTTCGCAAGAAAAAAGTTGACGGTTTGTAATGCTAGCGTTAACAAGTGACTGTGAAATTGTAGATGAAGCTCGCCCGAAGGACACGTGCCAGACGAGGAGAGCGTCCCTGAGCCGACTCAAACTGGTGCCTTCCGGGCTCGCAGAGGTCGGTCGGCTCAACCACCACAAGGTCCTGCCGAACAGACAACCGAAGCAATCACGATGGATTGTGCTGTCCAACTTCTCCGGGGGCTGACGAGAATGGCCCGTCAACGATGGTCTTATCAAAGGGCTGGGGGCCTCGCGGGCGTCGCCTTGCTCGGCGCGGGGGGCGCCCTTCTGGGCCTCCTTCTAGTAATGCCAGGAGAGGCCTTGGGGCAGGAAGGGGGGCGAATTGAGGGGCGTGTCACGTCCACAAACAATGGGGAGCCGCTGCCGGGGGCCAACGTCGTGGCCCAGGGCAGCGACGAGGGCACGGCCACGGGAGCCGAGGGGACGTTTTCCATCGAGAACGTGGCCCCTGGACAGTACACCCTGAAAGCGTCGTTCATTGGGTTTCAGGCCGAAGTTCGTGAGGTCACCGTTGCCAGTGGGGAGACGACGCAGGTACGTTTCGCTCTTCGGCCGTCCGTGCAAAACCTTGAAGAGACGGTTGTGGTCGGGTACACGGAGAAGTCTCGTCGCGAGATTACGAGCTCGGTGGAGACCGTCGGGGAGGCCGAGTTGGACGACGTGACGGTCAACGACGCGACCAGTTTGCTTCAGGGCAAGAGCTCGGGGCTGTATGTGACGACGGGATCCGGGGACCCCGGAGCAGACCCGACAGTCCGGATTCGCGGGACGGGGTCCATCAGCGCCGGCGCGGATCCGCTCTACGTGGTCGACGGAACCATTTCCGGAGGCGTGCTGCCCGACCCCAGCAACATCAAATCGGTAACGGTTCTCAAGGACGCGGCTGCGAGTGCCCTTTACGGCTCGCGGGCGGCCAACGGCGTGGTGCTTATCAACACGAAGCAGGGGGAGCGGGGCAGTGAGACTGAAGTGAGCATTCAGGCAAGCACAGGCTTCAACGGGAAGACGACGGGCAACTTCAGCGTCATGGACGCTTCCCAGCTGGAAGGGCTTCACGACCAGATGGGATCGGCCTACGCAGACCGAGACTTTAGTCAAAATACGGACTGGCAGAACCTTGCCTTCCGGACGGCCATGACCAACAGCATTGAAGCGTCCGTCACGGGCGGGAGCGAGAACACGTCATTTTATCTGTCCGGCAATGTCTACCGCGAGGAAGGAACCCTTGCGGAAGACGAGTTGACCCGGTTTGGCGGGCGGGTCAACGTCAATCACTCCGTCACGGAGGACTTTACCGTTGACACTCGTCTCAACGGGCGATACACCGACGAAGCAAATAATCCGACGGGGGCGCTCTACGAAGCGTACACGAATCTCCCGTGGGACGCACCTCGATCGGAGGATGGATCCCTCCGTACTGGTCGGGAGAGCGATTGGATTGGGCGGGACAACACGAATTTTCTCTACCCACTTCAGTACAACGAGGACAAAAGCCGGCAGTACGACTTCAACGGCACGCTAAAGCTCGACTACAGCCTCACGTCCTGGGTGTCGTTCGAGACCACGAATCAGGTCACCCTTCAACGAGACGACGCGGATCAGTATCGAGACATTCGGACCCAGGTGGGCGGTGACAACGACGGGGAGCTGTTCAATTCCTACGCGGAGAGCACGACCCTTCTGTCGTCCAGCCAGTTCTCGTTTGATCGGAGTGTGGGAAAGCACAGCACCGGAGGCATTCTCGGGTTTGAGTACGAGAACAATCACTATAGCGGATTTGACGCCGAGGGAGGAGGGGTCTTCCCCAACCTCCGTGCCCTTGACGTGTCGGCCGAGGCCCTGAGCGTCCAGGGCACGATCACGAAAAGCAACTTTATTTCCGGATTTAGCCAGTTCAACTACAACTACGACCGGACCTACTTCGCGTCGGTGTCCTTCCGGCGAGACGGGTCCTCGAAGTTTGGGGAAAACAACCGGTACGGAAACTTCTACTCGATTGCCGGCTCCTGGGCGCTCAACAACGAACCCTTTCTCGAGGGGCGGGACTGGGTTCAAGAGCTCAAGCTTCGGGCCAGTTACGGAACGACGGGGAACGCGAGCATCGGGAATTTCGTCGCGCGGGAGCTCTACGACTTCGCGGCGCCCTACAACGGCGAAATTGGGGCCCGGGCGACCCAGCAAGGCAATCCCGATTTGACCTGGGAGATCGCCCGCAAGACCAACGTCGGCGTCGACCTGAGCGTCTTCGACCGCGTCGACCTCAGCGTGGACGCGTACCGCCGGATCAACGACGACCTGCTTCAGAACGTCCCCCAACCCTCCGTGACCGGGTACACCAGTCAGATTCAAAACGTGGGGAAGGTCCGGAATCAGGGGCTCGAAGTATCGCTTTCGACCATCAATCTCCAAGAGGGCGTCCGCTGGACGACAGACTTCAACATTGGATTCAACAGCAACGAGGTGCTTGAGCTGGCCGGGGGAGAGCCCGTGCTCGACGTGCCCAACGCCAATCAGCGACTGCAGGAGGGCGGAGAAATTCGGACCTGGTACATGCGCAAGTGGGCTGGTGTGGATCCCCAAACCGGAAAGCCCCTGTGGGAAAAGCAGATCACGAACGACCAAGGGAAGGTGGTCGACACCGAGTTGACCAGCAATTACAACGAGGCGACCCTGCAGATGCTCGGCAGCGCCAGTCCCGACTTCACCGGCGGGCTGCGCAACACGGTCGAATACAAAGGCATCACGCTGAGCACGTTCTTCAACTTCGTCTACGGCAACAAGGTCTACCACAGCGCCCGCGAGCTCTTCGATTCCGATGGGGGCTACCTGACCTACAACTACATGGAGCTCGAGGACGATTGGAGCCGCTGGCAGGAGCCGGGGGACGACGCGACCCACCCCAAGCCGGTCGCAGGGGGGAACAGCAACTCGAACGACGTATCGTCCCGGTATATCGAGGACGGGACCTACCTGCGACTGAAGAATGTGCGGCTGTCGTACGACCTCCCGAGTGCGTGGACTCGCTCGGTGAATCTGCGGTCGGCGAGCGTGTACGTGAGCGGCGACAACCTCCTTACGTTCACCGACTTCTCGGGAATGGATCCGGAGGTGGGGCTCGACGGCGTTGCTGGCACAAAATACCCGATTAGTCGAAAGGTGATCTTCGGACTCGGGGTCCGCTTTTAGTCCCCCGCGATGCACCTGTAATCCCGGGACGAAGGCCTGCCTCCTCACGAGGGGGTGGGGGGTCCCACACATCCTCCGTCGCCGAAGCCATTTCGGTCAACCTGGACAATCAAAACACTCTGGACATGACTTCTCAGGGCCGACCCGTTCCTCGCGTACTGTTTTTCCTCATCCTCATGGTGGCCGTTGTTGGCTGTGATGGGCCCAGCAACGTAAGCCCGAAAGACCGGCTTCCTCCCGAAGAGGTGGTAACCTCGCTCGACGGTCTCAGAGCGGCCACACAGGGCAATTACAACCGCTTTGTGAGCGGAGGCTACTACCATTACGCCCGTCACCTCTTCTACATGAAAGAGTTTCCGGGAGACAACGTCTCGTTGAGTGGTGCGACGACGGATCCGCTGTTTTACTCCTACACCCTCGGGCACAAGAAGAATCAGACCAGTGCCAGCAACATCTGGACCCTGGGATACGAGGCGATCTACGGAGCCAATCGGGTGATCGACGAAGTCGAAGCGGGGCAATCGGCGAAGCGGGATCAGCTGCTGGGAGAAAATTACTTCCTGCGGGCCCTGGTGCACTTTCAACTCGTGAATGTCTTCGGGCGGCCCTACTCGCAGGGACGAGACAATCTTGGCGTCCCCATCGCCAAGTCACCCGATACCGACGCGAAGGCCCCGCGCAGTACCGTCGGAGAGGTGTACGACTTCGTCGTTGAGGACCTGAAGCGGGCGGCAGACCTCATGACACGGGAGAAGTCCAATGCGTATGCCTCAAAAGAGGTGGCCCAGGCACTACTCTCCCGCGTGCACCTGTACCGGGAAGACAACCAGAAGGCCATTGACTACGCAAACAAGGTCATCAATTCGGGGCGATATTCTCTGATCCAAGACTCCGCGCAATATGTAACGTGGCCCACCCGGCCGCCGGAGGAGAATTCGCAGACCATCTTTGCGTACAAGTTTACCGAAGAGGATAACAAAGACTTTGGGTCTATTGGATCGATGTACTACACGAGCCCGTCGGGCAAGGGATGGGGCGAAATGTACGCCTCGAAGGAGTATCGCGATCTCTTGGGCCAGCACCCTGAAGACAATCGCCGCGGGTTCATTGAGGCGAAGCGAGACGAGAGTGGGAATATCCAGGAGCGAAATGGATACCCCGTCTATTACGTCAAAAAGTTCACGGGTCAGGGAGGCAACGTAACGCTGTCCTCCCCTGTGATTCTTCGGCTGGCCGAGATGTATCTCAACCGGGCGGAGGCCCGTGCAAAGCTTGACCGAGACCAGAAAGCCCTCAATGACGTGAACAAGATTCGGAAGCGAGCCGGATTGAGTGGCGACGCGCTCTACGAAATGCGTGACCTGGGTGGGGCCCAGACAGCCCTGGACATCGTGCTGCGCGAGCGCCGCCTCGAACTGGCTTTTGAGGGACACCGGCCCATTGACCTCTGGCGCAACGGGCGGGACATGGTCCGGTCCTACCCCGGCATCCACACCAAAACCAATATCGCGCCCGGCCTGAATGCCGCCACCACCCCCGCAACACAGACCATTCCGGCCGATCACCCGCGTGTGGTCCACTTCCTTCCGGAAGACGAGGTGGAGCTGACCGGCATGACACAAAACCCCTAGTGGATCCGGGGGCATTTGGCCCCCGCGAAGCATCGGGCCCCAGTGCGTTCGAACGCCTTCCCGGGCAGTCCGCCTTACACGACTCCTCACCCACCGACCGCCACCACCGTGCAGACCCCATCCCTCATCGTCGTCGGGGAGCTCAATGCCGACCTCATTATGGAGGGGGTGCAGGCCCGTCCCGCCCTCGAGAAAGAGCGGGTTGCGGAGGGCATGACCCTGACCCTGGGCAGCTCATCGGCAATCGTGGCGTCGAACGCCAGCGCAATCGGGATGGACGTTGGGTTTGTCGGGCAGGTCGGCAACGATGCCTTCGGGGACTTCGTGCGTGAGCGGCTGAAGGAGCGGAACGTCGAGTGCCGGTTCGTACAGTCCACGTCGGAGGAGGCCACGGGCCTGACGGTCATCTACACGCACGGAGACGACCGGGGGATGATAACGTATCCCGGGGCCATGGAGGCCCTCACCCTTGAGGACGTTCCCCTAGATTATGTGGGCCAGTCCGACCACCTGCACCTCTCCTCCTTCTACCTGCAGACGGGACTTCAGCCCGACGTGGGCACGCTCTTCCGCACCGCCAAAGCCGAAGGCCTCACGACCTCCCTCGATACGAACTGGGACCCCGACGAGACGTGGGGCGGCGGTATTCTGGATGTGCTCGACGCGGTGGACGTGTTTCTCCCGAACGACGACGAAGCGCGGCTCATCGCGGGCGAAGATCGTCTCGATCAGGCCATGGCTGCGCTTGGAAACCGGGCCGGGGCTGTGGTTGTGACCCAGGGAGACGACGGGGCGTCCCTCTACCACAACGGTCGGCTCCAGTCGTTCTCGGCCCCGCAGGTCGACCCTGTCGACGCCGTGGGGGCCGGGGACAGCTTCAATGCAGGGTTCCTGGCGCAGTATCTCAAGGGGGCGGCCCTCCCTGAATGCGTCGCGTTTGGCCTCCTGGCGGGGGCGTACTCGACCCGGGGCCCCGGAGGGACCGCGGCGTTCGAGGACGTCGACGGGTTCCGGTCGTTTGCCGCTTCCCGCCTCGAATGAGGGCATTTGGCCGAACGTTCGAAGCGTTCGTGCCCCCGCACCGGACCGGGAACCGGGAGCCCATGCCTTGACATTCCAGGGCTGGATTTCCATCGCGCTTGTGTTTGAACTGAGCCCCTTAACATGCAGATTCCGGACCCCCTTGCGCCGGGAAAGTACCGCCGCCTCAAGCGACTCAGTGATGCTGCGGACCGCTTTTCGATGCTTGCCGTCGACCAGCGCGGCTCCTTGCGCCGCATGTTTGCTCGCGAGCACGGCACCGAGCCGGCCGAGGTGGCCCCGGATCGACTGCGACAGGTGAAACGCGTGGTAACCCAGGCGGTCGCGCCCATGGTGAGTGGTCTGTTGACCGATCCGCTGTACGGGTATCCTGCGTCGATCGATGTTCTGCCGGCGTCCACGGGCGTGCTCCTTTCGGGGGAGCAAACGGGCTACGTCGCCGTCGGGGAGGACGAGCGGCGCACCCGGCTGCTGGAGGCGTGGTCCCCTCGGCGAGCCTTGCGGAGCGGGGGCGATGCGATAAAGCTGCTGGTCTATCATCATCCGGACGCGTCCGAAGAGACGCATCGACACGAGCAAGAGATTGTGGCGTCGATGGGGGAGGCCTGCGAGGAAGCCGGGATGCCCTTCATTCTTGAGGTCGTCACGTACCCGATGGGCGAGGCGGCACGGACGCCCGCCGTGCAGGCGCGCCGAAAGCCTGCACTCGTCGCGGACGCCGCCAAGACGTTTTCCGATCCAGCGTACAAGGTGGACGTTCTCAAGCTGGAGTTTCCCGCCAATCTACGGTTTGTGGGGGCCTACCAGGACGCGCCGTTTGGGGCGGGGGAGGCGGTGTACGACCGCAAGACGGTCGAACAGGCGTGCGAGCGCCTCGACCGCGCGGCGGGCGTTCCCTGGGTCATCCTCAGCTCAGGGGTGGGGATCGACGAGTTTATCGAGACCCTCAAGTTTGCGAATGACGCCGGGGCCAGCGGATTTCTCTGCGGGCGAGCCGTGTGGAAGGACATTGTGCGCCACGCCCCGAATGAACGTGAAATGCGCCACTTTATGGCGAAGGTGGGGACCGGCAGGGTCGAGCGCCTGCTCGACGCGAACGAGTCCGCACGGGCGTGGACGGACCATCCGAAGTATCAGTCCAGGGCGGCCCCGGCCGGGACGGACGCGCTCTCCACTGAATAATCGGCCCGGCCGCCGGGGAGGGCCACACACCGACTCTTTGCATCAACCCAATACACAAACGTACGTGAGTCAACGTCACCCATCGGTCGCCGCACAACCAGAACGAGGAGATTCGAACGGCGATGTGCTTCAGCACATGGTCGACCATCCCGATCCGGATCGGGGAACGGTTCACACCCCCGGTGAAATTGCGCAGCAGCCCGAGATGTGGCGGCAGACGGCCCGTTTGGTTCGGGACCGCGCGCCGGCCCTCAGGCGGTTCCTGGACGCGGCGGGTCTCTATTCCGAGGAGGCCCCGTCCCGCATCCTCCTGACGGGGGCGGGAACGTCCCACTACGTGGGCCTCTCGGTCGTGGACCTGCTCCGCCGCCACTTTGGCACGTCCTGTGAAAGCCGGCCCACCACCGGCATTACGCCCAACCCGGATCTGTTTCTTCGGGAGGGGGAGCCGACCCTCATGGTCCACTTCGCTCGATCCGGCAACAGCCCGGAGAGCAGGGCCGTGCTTGAGGGGGGGCTGGAATGCATGGGGGAGGCGGGACGGCACCTGGTGATC
Organism: Salinibacter pepae; assembly: GCF_947077775.1. NCBI lineage: Bacteria > Pseudomonadati > Rhodothermota > Rhodothermia > Rhodothermales > Salinibacteraceae > Salinibacter > Salinibacter pepae. Next base: position 814,291 of record NZ_CAMTTE010000001.1, on the reverse strand, counting down.
ACGTGCAACGGCGCGGGGACCCTCGCGGAGCTGGCTCGGGCCCACCCCGATCGTGTGCACCTGCTGGTGCTGCCCGACGACACGAACGACCAGGGGCTGGCCATGACCAGCTCCTACACGAGCATGGTGGTGGCGAGTCAGGCCCTCGCCCACCTCGACCGCATGGAGGCCTTCGTGCAGCAGACCGACCGCACGGCGGAGATTGGGGAGACGGTGCTCGCCGAGCATCCAGATGCTGTCGACGCGTTGATGGCCGGCGACGTGCGTCGCGCGTTCTTCCTGGGCAACAACGACCTGTACGGCGCGGCCACCGAGTCGGCCCTCAAGGTCCAAGAGCTCACGGCGGGGCAGATTCTCGCCGGGGCCGAGGACACCCTGGCCTTTCGGCACGGGCCCATCTCTGCGGTCGACGCGCATTCTCTGGTTGTGTTTTACCTCTCGGCCCGTCGCCATACGCGGCGGTACGAGCTAGACGTCGTCCGCCAGTATCAGGATGCCTTCGAGGAGCTTGGGGCGAGCATCGCCGTGGTCGCGCCCCAGCGGCCGGAGATCGAGGAGACGGACCACCTCTCGGTGTTTGCCTACGACGCGGAAGGGGCGGTGCCCGCGTTGCAGCAGACCAATGTCGCCGTGCTGATCGGCCAAATGGCGGGCCTGTTTGCGGCCTACCGGCGCGGGGTGAACGTGGACGAGCCGTCCGCCGAGAAGGCACTGTACAACCGGACCGTGCAGGGCGTTCAGATCTACGACCCGGCCGGGGCCTACGAGGCGGGCTCGGGGACCCATCGTTAGCTTTACGAAACCAAGCACTTTCGAGGCAGAGGACTTGTTATGGCAGTCACAGGTAAGTCGACATCGCGGAACGCCCACCCGCTCGTTCGGGCGCTACAGGACGAGAACACCCCGGTGGTAAAGGCGCTGGTTCAGGCGCTGGCGGACCATTTCGAAGGGCAAACCTGCCTTCTTGCGATCTGCCCCAACTCGCGGGCCGTGACGAAGGCCGCGCTGTTGGCCGCCCAAGAAGCCAATGCCCCGCTTCTCTTCACCTCGACGCTGAACCAGGTAGACCGCGACCGCGGGTACACCGGCTGGACGCACGATGACCTCATCGCGTTCATCGACCGGAAGGCCGATCGGCTTGATCTCGACGTCCCGATTCTCCCGTGCCTCGATCACGGCGGCCCCTGGCTGAAGGACCGCCACGTCATCGAGGACTACACGTACGAGGAGGCGATGCGCGCGGTCAAACGGTCGCTCGAATCGTGCATCGATGCCGGCTACGAACTCCTGCACATCGATCCGACCGTGGATCAACGCCAGCCGGATCGGGCGCCGACCTCCATCGACTGGGTCGTGGAGCATACGCTTGAGCTCATCGAGCACGCCGAAGCGTACCGGCGCGGACAGGGACGCCCGCCAATCAGCTACGAAGTGGGCACCGAGGAGGTGCACGGGGGGCTGGCGGACCGCGACAAGTTTGAGCGCTTTCTGGAAGGGCTCGATGCGGGACTCCACGAGCGCGGGCTCGACGACGCCTGGCCCTGCTTCGTCGTGGGCAAGGTGGGGACCGACCTCGACACGTCGTACTTCGAGCCCGACACGGCGCGGGACCTGACCACGCGAACGAAGCCGTACGGGGCCTTGGTGAAGGGACACTACACCGACTACGTTGACAACCCGGACGACTACCCGCTGGCGGGCATGGGCGGGGCGAACGTGGGGCCGGAGTTTACCGAAGAGGAGTACAAGGCCCTGATGGACCTGGTCGCGCTGGAGAAGAAGATTGGCAAGACGTCCGGCCTGAAGAAGGCGCTCCGGGAGGCCGTCGTCGAAAGCGGGCGGTGGAAAAAATGGCGTCACGCCGACGAAGAAGGCCGCGCGTTCAACGAGCTAGACGAGGAACGGCAGAACTGGCTGATTCGCACCGGGAGCCGGTACGTGTGGAGCGACCGTGAGGTCAGCACGGCGCGAGCGCGCCTCTACGAAAATCTCGATGGATACCGGGATGCTGAGGGGTATGTGCTGTGGAGGATTAAACAGTCCATGATGAAGTACTATCATGCGTTCAATCTGATCGACTTCAATAGTCGTCTCGAACGCGTTCTGCTCCCGGCACAAGACCCCGCGTGATCCATGGAGCTCGCGTTCGTAGACTGGGCCATCATGGCCGCCTACTTCGCCGTCTCCCTCGGGATTGGGGTGGCGGTGTACCGGCGGGCCGGCGAGGATTTCGGCAGCTTCTTCCTCGGGAACCAGCAGATGCCGTGGTGGCTGTTGGGCATCTCGATGGTTGCGACGACCTTCTCGACGGACACGCCGAACCTGGTCGCCGACATCGTCCGCTCGACGGGGACGGTGGGCAACTGGACGTGGTGGGCGTTCCTGCTGACGGGCATGTTCACCGTCTTCCTCTACGCGAAGCTCTGGCGCCGCTCGGGCGTGTTCACCGACGTGGAGTTCTACGAGCTGCGCTACTCCGGGCGCCTGGCCGCGCTCCTTCGGGGGTTTCGGGCCGCCTACCTCGGTATCGTCTTCAACGTCGTCATCATGGCGACCGTGACGCTGGCGGCGATTAAGATTGGGGGCGCGCTGCTCGGGCTCTCGCCCGTGGAGGTTGTGGTGGTGGCCGCCTCGGTTACGATGGTGTACAGCGCGCTCGGCGGCCTGACCGGCGTGCTGTTGACCGACCTCCTTCAGTTTGCGATGGCGATGGTTGGGTCCGTGGGCGCCGCGTGGTACGTGCTCACGCTGCCGGAGGTGGGCGGGCTCGACGGGCTCCTGGCCCATGCGTCGGTGCAGGAGGCGACGGCCTTTTGGCCCTCCTTCGAAACCATGACCTGGCAGCAGATGATGCCGGCCTTCATCATTCCAATTGCCGTGCAGTGGTGGGCCTCCTACTACCCAGGGGCCGAGCCGGGCGGCGGGGGATACATTGTCCAGCGTATGCTCTCGGCGAAGGACGAAGAAAATGCCGTCAGTGCGACGCTTCTGTTTACGGCCACCCATTACGCCCTCCGCCCCTGGCCGTGGATCCTGGTCGCGCTGGCGTCGCTGGTCGTTTTTCCCGATCTGGAAGCCCTTCGGGCGCAGTTTTCGCACCTTCCCGACCGGGTGGTGCAGAACGACATGGCCTACCCGGCCATGATGACGCTCCTGCCGCCCGGCCTTCTGGGGCTGGTCGTGACCTCGCTCGCGGCGGCCTACATGTCGACCATGTCGTCGCAGGTCAACTGGGGCGCGTCCGTCGTCGTCAACGACCTCTACAACCGCTTCATTGAGCCGGACGCCACGGAACGGCAGCAGGTGTGGGTGGGCCGGATTGCGACGGTGGCGTTGATGACCACGGCGTGCGTGCTGGCCCTCCTTCTCAAAAACGCCCTACAGGCCTTCAACATCCTCCTCCAGATTGGGGCCGGCACGGGGCTTCTGTTCCTGCTGCGCTGGTTCTGGTGGCGGATCAATGCCGCGACCGAGTTGACGGCGATGGCCGTCTCCTTCAGCCTGGCCATTTACTTTCAGGCCGCCGGGCGCTTTGGCTGGATGGGGGGCGGGCTGGCCGACTGGGAGCGGCTGCTGGCGATTGTGGCGGTTACGACCGTGGCCTGGGTGGCGGTGACCTACCTCACGCGGCCGACGGACGAGGACACCCTGATCGAGTTTTACACGACCGTCCGCCCTGGGGGGCCGGGATGGGGCCCGGTTGTCGATACGCTCCGGGCGCGAGAGACGGAAATTGACGTGGATGCGCCCTCGGATCTGCCCTATGCCCTGAGCTGTGTCCTGCTCGGCTCAATGGGGATCTACGGGGTCCTCTTCGCGACGGGCTTTGTTCTCTACGGCCGGTTCCTGCTTGGGGGCATCTGTGCCGTCATCGCTGCGGCCGCACTCGGGGGCATCGGGGCCCTGTGGCCGTATCTTTCCTTCTCGGATGACAGCGATGAGGCGGGCCCTGGACCGAAGCGGAGGGAGGACGGGGAGGAGGCTGCTCGGCACGAGGCCGAGCCCGTCTGAGCCCCCCGCCCCCAGGGCGTTCGGGCCTGCCCGTCGGCCGCCCCGAGAGACAAAGACGCCCAGTTGCACGTGTCCCCAGAACTTGTCTGACGACAGCCCTTCCGGCTTCCCATGATTCAGCATTCGCCGCCGCCGCGGTTCGACGCCCACACGCACTTGTTTCACGACCGGGGGTTCTTGAAAACGCGCCTCGAAGAGGAGCGCCTGCGCGTTCTCATCATCAACATTACCGGCGAGGCCCTCTTCGAAGCGCCCATGGAGCAGCGCTGGGAGGCGATGAAAGCGATGAAGAACCGGTATCCGTCCCAGGTGTCCCTCTGCACGACCTTCGACCCGTCCCCCGTGACGGAGACTGGCTTCGCCGACCACGTGATCGAACGACTACGGCGGCACATTGAGGCCGGGGCGACGGCCGTGAAGGTGTGGAAGGACATCGGGCTGGCCGTGCGCGACGAAGAGGGGCGCTTCGTCCAGATCGACGACCCTCGATTCGAGCCCATCTGGGACTTCTTGGCGGACCGGGAGGTGCCGGTGATTGCCCACACGGGGGAGCCGCGGGCGGCCTGGCAGCCCCTGAACAAAGAGAGTCCGCACTACCGCTTCTACAGCGAGAATCCGACGTACCACCTGCACGGGCGCGACGACGTTCCCGACTGGGCCACGATCATGGAGGCCCGGGACCGATGGCTCGAACAGAACCCAGCCCTTACGGTCGTGGGGGCCCACCTCGGAAGCATGGCCCACGACGTCGACATGGTGAGCGACCGGCTCGAGCGCTACGACAATTTCTACGTCGACACCGCCGAGCGTTTTGGCGACCTCGTCACCCAGTCGAGTCAGAAGGTCCGCGCCTTTTTCGAGCAGCATGCCGACCGCATCGTGTACGGCACCGACGTCATCGTTGAACATCCGGCCGATCGGGTGTCCGAGGCGCAGCGTGCCCAGGAAAAGGAGGCGTACGAGTCGATGCTCGCCAATCACTGGGACTACCTGACCAGCGGCGACTCCATGCTGGTTCGGGACAAACTGGTCGACCCCGTTCGGGTCTCCGGCCTCAATCTTCCATCGAATGTGGTACAGGCCGTCTGCCACGACAACGCGGCTCAACTTTACGGGTGGGAGAACGAACCTCGAAGCAGCCCCGCCCGCAGCCGTACCTGAGTGTCTTCCCGTTTCTCATCATCACAACTGTATTTGCTATGTCCGACTCTATGGATCGACGATCGTTCTTGCAGACGACTGCCGCGGCGGGGCTGGGCGTGTCGCTCGCGCCCTTCAGTGGGTTCCGGCAGGCACGAGATGAGCCTGTGCGCCTCGGCCTTATCGGGGTGGGGGCCCGCGGGACGTCTCACCTCCGAGGGCTCATTCAGCGCGACGACGTGAGGATTCCGGCGGTGTGCGACGTCAAGTCGGAGAACCTGAACCGAGCGCTCGATCTCGTTCAGCAATCCGGACGGCCGCGCCCGGAGGGATACGGGGAGGGCGATCGGGCCTACCGAGGCCTCCTTTCTCGCAGCGACCTCGATGGGGTTCTGATCTCCACGCCGTGGCTCTGGCACGTCCCCATGGCCGTCGAGGCGATGGAGGCCGGTGTGTTCGTGGGGCTTGAGGTGCCGGCCGCGACGACCGTGGAGGGGTGCTGGGACCTCGTCCACACCGCCGAGCGGACCGGGTCGCACTGCATGTTTCTCGAGAACGTGTGCTACCGCCGCGACGTGATGGCCGTCCTCAAAATGGTCCGCGAGGGGCTGTTTGGGGAGCCCATTCACTGTCGCTGCGGGTACCAACACAGCCTCCTCCCGTACCTGTTCGACGAGAACACCTCGTTCGGGCCGGGCACGGGCAGCGTGTCCAGTTGGCGCACCGAGCACTACACGAAGCGGAACGGCGACCTGTACACTACGCACGGCATCGGGCCGGTGGCCCACTGGCTCGACATCAACAGCGGCAACCGGTTTGAGCGGCTCACCTCGACCGCCACGAAAGCCCGAGGCATGCACGACCACATCGTCGAGGAGGGCGGCACGGATCACCCGAAGGCCGACGTCAACTTTGCGCAGGGCGATATCGTGACGAGCACGATTACGACGGCCAACGGGGAGTCGATCGTCATGACCCACGACACCAGCCTGCCCCGCCCCTACTCCCTGGGCTTCCGGATGCAGGGCACCGACGGGCTGTGGACGGTCGACAATCAGAGCGTGCACGTCGAGGGACGCAGCCCTGCCCACCGGTGGGAGGACTGGAAGCAGTACCAGAACGAGTTCGACGCCGACCTCTGGTCGCGGTACGAGGAGGAGGCGGAAGGCTCCGGACACGGGGGCATGGACTACTTCGTCCGGAACGCCTTCGTCGAGTCGATCAAGCGGGACGTGGCGCCGCCGATCGACGTCTACGACGCCGCGACGTGGAGCGTGCTGAGTCCCCTGTCCGAGCGGTCGATCGAGCAGGGCGGCGAGCCGGTGGCCATCCCCGACTTCACCGACGGCCGCTGGATGACTGACGAGCGCTCCTTCGACCCGGACGCTGAATTTTAACGGCGGCGCGGGAGCGCCCCCCGCGGCGTCCGGCGTTCGGCGCAATGCCGCAAGGATTGCACCAATCAGAACGTCCACATGTGGCCAACGAAATGCGCACGTTTCGGGGCAGACCATTCCGCTGCCTCGATCATCCTCTGTGTTGGAATGCTCTTCGGCGTGGGGTGCACCGCCGCTGAGCAGAGCACGCACACACAGTCGCCGGCGGGGGCGTCCGACCGGGCCGCGGCCCAGCGCTCGGCGGCCATGGCGGAGGGCGAGCGTTATCCGATCATTCCCTGGCCGCGCCGGCTGGAGCCCCGGGAGGGCACCTTCGCGTTGGACGAGGAGACCCGAATTCTCGTGTCCGACCCGGAAAACAAAACCGCACGAGCGCCCGCCGAGGCCCTAGCGACCCTGGTGCGCAACGCCACGGTGTTTCCGATGCGGGTTGCCCGAACGACGGCCCCCAAGGGCCCCGTCTCCGAGCAGCCGGAAAACACGGTTGCTTTCATTCTGACCGACGGAGACGCCCCCGACGAGAGCGACGCGTCCCGTCCGAATGACGCTCGTCTAGCCAACACGCCCAGCGAGGGGGAGGCGGACGGCCGCTACGAACTGACGGTCACGCCCCGTGCCGTTGCGGTGCGCGCCCCGACCCCGAAAGGGCTCTTCTACGGCATGCAGACGCTGCGCCAACTCCTGCCGCCACCGGTCGAACGGGGACTCGGGCACGACGACGAGCACATCGAGTGGGCGCTGCCCGCCGTCCGGATCGAAGACGCCCCGCGCTTTCCCTATCGCGGCATGCATTTGGATGTCGGGCGTCACGTCTTTCCGGTGTCCTTCATCAAGACGTACATCGATCTGTTGGCGCTCCACAAGCTCGACACCTTTCACTGGCACCTGACCGAGGACCAGGGGTGGCGCATCGAGATTGAGCCGTATCCCCGGCTTACGAGCATAGGGGCGTGCCGCGACTCGTCGATGGTTGGCCACTACGAGGCCGGGACCTACGACGGCTCCGAATACTGCGGATACTACACCCAGGAGGAGGTGCGTGAGGTCGTGCGGTACGCCCAAGAGCGGCACGTGACAGTGGTGCCCGAAATTGAAATGCCGGGGCATGCCCGGGCGGCCCTGGCGGCGTACCCCGAGATGGGATGCACGAGCGTCACCGACTCGTCCTACACGGTGGCAACCACCTGGGGCGTCCACGAACAGATCTACTGCCCCAACGAAGAAACCTTCACGTTCCTGAAGAACGTGCTCACGGAGGTCATGGAGCTGTTCCCGAGCAGGTACATCCACATTGGCGGCGACGAGGCGCCCAAAGAGCAGTGGAGAAAGAGCAGGGTCGCCCAGGCGGTGATCGAACGGGAGGGCCTGGCCGGCGAAAAGGAACTGCAGAGCTACTTCATCCGCCGCATTGGGGAGTTCCTCAGCGAGCACGGACGGACGCTGATTGGCTGGGATGAGATTTTGGAAGGGGGGCTTCCGCCCGGCGCCACCGTCATGTCGTGGCGCGGCACCGCGGGGGGCATCGAAGCGGCCCATCAAGGGCAAAATGCGATCATGACGCCGACGGATGCGCTCTACTTCGACTACTATCAGGCCGATCCAGACAGCGAGCCCCTGGCCATCGGCGGCCTGACGACGCTCCGCGACGTATACGGGTACGACCCGGTTCCCGACTCGCTCGGCACCGAGGCCGTGCGGCACATCGTCGGCGCCCAGGCAAACGTGTGGACCGAATACATCCATACCCCCGAGAAGGTCGAATACATGGCCTACCCGCGGGCCCTGGCCCTGTCGGAAATCGTGTGGACGCCGGAGACCGACCACGAGTGGGCGCACTTTCGGGCGCGCCTGCCGGCCCACCTCCGTCGGCTTGACGCCCTCGACGTGGACTATCGAGTGCCAGAGGCCGTTCGCTCCGGCGACGTCGCAAAGGAATTCTAGGCTCGGGGGCGTCGGGTGCGAGGCTGGGGCCGTCACGCTCTCTTCCATCCAACACAGCTGCCATGAGGAATTGCGCTTTCACCTTGACGATTGGGTTTTGGGCGGTCGCGACCGTTTTTGCTCTCGCCCTCCCCGGGTGTGATTCGTCTACTGAGGAGGAGGTCGACGGGGGCGACTCGTCGGCCCCGACAGAGACGGTCGTGGTGCCGTTGGGTGGCAATGCGTATCGGACGCGTGGCGCGGGGCCGGGCGCGGTCACCCAGGAGGGGATCACGACGTGGAAGAATGACGAGAGTACGTTCAGTGTATTCGTAAAGTTGCGCGAACCGGCGGTCGTGACGCCTCGTCTGCGCGCCCGGGCCCCCGAGGGGGAGGAGAGCACCGTACGACTCAGTGTGGACGGGGTCGAGGAGGAAGTGCGAGTCGCCAATTCCGACTACACAACTGTTGCCTTCGGAGAAACGGAGATTGAGGAGAGCGGCTACGTCCGCTTTGACCTGACGGGCGTAGAGAAAACAGGAGACGAGTTTGTAGAGGCCACCGATCTGACATTGGAGGTGCCGCGCGGCACGTCGGTCCACGCCGTGCAGTCCAACGAAGCCAACACCTTTTACTGGTCGCGGCGCGGCCCCTCGGTTCACCTGAACTATGACCTGCCGGACGCAACGGTCGAGTGGGTGCACAGCGCGATCACGGTGCCGGAGGGCAAAGACCCGGTTGGGGCCTACTACATGGCCAACGGCTTCGATGAGGGCTACTTCGGCATCCAGGTCAACTCCGACGAGGAGCGACGGGTGTTGTTTTCCGTGTGGAGCCCACACGATACGGACGATCCCTCCTCCATTCCGGACTCTCTGCGCGTGCAGTTGGTGGCAAAGGGAGACGGGGTGACGGCCGGTGAATTTGGGGGGGAGGGATCGGGCGGGCAGTCCTATCTGACGTACTCCTGGGAAGCAGGAACGACGTACCGGTTTTTGACGCGCGCTGAGCCGGATGGGGAGGGAAGCACGATCTACACCGCCTACTTTTACCCCCCGGAGGAAGGGGAATGGCGGTTCATCGCGAGCTTCAAGCGCCCGCAGACGGATACGTGGTACGAGGGGTGGTACTCCTTCCTGGAAAACTTTGACCCGGGCATGGGCCACGTCGAGCGAAAGGCCCACTACCACGACCAGTGGGCGCGGGACACTGGGGGGGACTGGCACGCCATTCAACAGGCCACCTTCACCGGCGATAGGACCGCGAGTTTGGGCTTGCGAGAAGACTTTGCTGGGGGCGTCGAAGAGAATGCATTTTATTTGCGGCATTGCGGGTTTTTCGACGATGCCGTGTCCCTCGATCAGACCTTCGAATATCCGTCTTCGGATCGACAGCCGCCGTCCGTGAACGTCAAGGAGTTGCCCATCTCAGGAGGGACGAGGAGGGCCGTTGACTGAGGCGTTCCGATCTCGGGGCCGGACAGGCCGAGTACGCTCGTTGCGGCGGATGTGGGACCCAGCTGTTCGTGCGGGTGCGGGCCGCGATTCGCTCCAGCGGGGCGTCTTTGGAGCTCGGGTGTGCTGGTTCCCAGAACGTCAGGGCCTCCTGGAGCTGATCACTGGGACTCGAAGTACGTGCTCAGCGCGCCGTGGACCGCGCCGCCGACAACCCCCGAGTCCATCTTTCCAGGGCAGCCCCAGGAGAAGCAGCCCGCCGCCGGCCCCGGCGCCCTGCTTCAACGCGGTCACGAGCAGCGTGGCCGCCCAAGAACCATCCCCGCCACGAGGCTGGACACCAGAATAGCCCCTCGGCAAGGCCGCGAAGCCCGGCCGGTCGCCCATCGCATGGCCTCCTTCCACAGGGCCACCCCCGGGCCGCATCCACCAACGCGACGAATGGGAGAGGCCGAGGGCACACGGGTGCCGAGGAGCGTTTCTGAGTTCTCGCCTGTGCTTCGGTCGTCCATTGCGGATGAATCTGTCCGAACCTGTCTGGCGAGACAGCTGCGGCCGGCGACTGCGTGGGGCTCGTGCAGCCCAGAGACTGGTGTGCACGTGGGGGGCGAGCACCGAAGGGAAAGGCTCTCATCGAAGGTGAGGCGCCCACCGGTTCTCGCCGCGGGCGTCGATGCGGTAGGAGACGCCGACCTCCAGATTCAGGCTTATGCCGCCGAACGGGCGGAGGCGAAGCCCGAGCCCGCCCCCGACCGAGGCGCGTCGTTCATCCAGCGCCGGGCCCGCGCCGGCGACGCGGTACTGCGCCTGCCCGAGGCCGTAGCCGTAGAGGGCGTCGACGGCCACCGGCAGCATCACCGACCCGGTGTCTATGTACCAGAGCGGCTGGGTGATTTTCGCGCCGAGCCGGAGGTAATTGCCGGCCCCAGGTAGGGCTCCGGCGAGGTCCCGGTAGCCGCGGGGCACGAACGACTGGACGTCGAAGAACGACCGGCGGCTCTGCGTGAGGAACGAGGTGCTCGTGCGCAGCCCCACGTTGTGATCGGCGAGCAGCGGCCAGAACACGTCGATCTGCTGCTGCAGGTACCGGCTGGGCGTGGCATCGGCGGGGGTGAGCACGTCGACCTCGGCGCTCGTGCTCAGCCGGACGCCGGTGCCCGGCACCAGGTCGCGAATGTTCTTCTGGACGCGGTACCTGAACGTCAGGTCGGAGCGGAGCGTCGCCCGGCCCGTGAAGCCCGCCTCCGCCGCGCCGCCGGCGGTGATGGGCCGCGACTGGCGGTACTCCCCCGCAAGGCTGGCCGTCAGGCTGGTGCCGTAGACGTTCTTCCGAAACGCGAACCGCTGGTCGATCCCGAGGCGGAGGCCCCGTAGCTCGAAGGCCTCCAGGCGCGAGGCGCCTGCGCCCGTTTCCCGCACGGCCTCCACCGGGCCGTTGAAGACGGTCAGCGACGGGGTGCCGGGCACAAGGCCCGTCTCTACGGAGACATCGCCCCACAGCCGATCGGCCTGGTAGAAGCCCCGAACGTTGTAGGCCCATCGCCCGAGCGGGTCGGCCCCGCTGATCCGGGCCCCGGGCCCGAGCCCCAGGTTCTCGCCGTCGACGGAGGTGCCGAGCAGATCCCAGGCGCCTCGCAGCACAGGGGTGACCGACCGAGGGAAAAGGTGGCGCCAGGCCTCGTACGGGTGCGACTGGGCGCGCAGGGACGCTGCGTCGAGGTCCGAATGGAATCCGTCTTGCGGGGCGTCGGCCGCGCCCGACACGCGTCTCCCAGCGCCCGCCCGGCTCGCCGCCGAGTCGGCCGAGGCCGTCAGCACCCCCCCTCGTGGGGCCCAGTCCCGCTCGACCTTGGCGACGGGCCGCGGCGAGTCCGGCCGGAAGGGAATGGTGGCGAGTTCGAAGCGCTCGTGCCGGTAGCGTGCGAAGGCCACGCGCGTCCGGCTTGGGGAGAGGGTGGGCTCCAGCGCGCCATAGCGCACGGTTGTGAGACGCCGGACGTCTCCGCCGCGGCGGTCCAGGGCGTAGACGTTCGCGATGCCCGACGGGTCGGCCGCGAAGAGCACGTAGCGCCCCTCCGGTCCCCAGCTCACGTCGTAGATGGAGCCGCCTTCGAACCGGAGCCACGGCTCCAGCGTCGCGGTGGACGGGGCGAAGCGGTAGAGCCCCTGTTTTCCACCTGCGTTGGCGAGGACGGCAATCGTGTCGCCGCTCGGCGAGGGGGCGACTTGTTTGTAGCGGAGGGCCGGACGGTCGGCCTGTGGAGTGGCGCCCTCGTCGCCCAGGGTCACCAGCTCGCTAAACGAGCCGTCCCGCTGGGCCGCCCACACCGCCCCGCCGGGCGCCCTGGCCGGGGTGAACGTGCCGCCGGTCTCCGACACGAGGCGCGTCTTGCCGGTTTGGAGGTCCAGACGGTGCGCCTTCAAGGTCGTTGCGTTCTCGACGAGCAGGTCGGCGTGCGGGCGCGCAAAGAGAAGGGCCGTCGTGTCGGGGCCCAGCGCGTAGGTGTAGCCCGGCGTGATGGCCTGGTGCCCAATCACGGTTCGCTCGCCGCTGCGGGCATCGATCCGGTAGAAGCCCGGCCGCGTGGCGTAGCCGGAGGCGTAGGCCACGAGGGCGGAGTCGCTCAGCCAGTAGGGACGGCGGACGTGGAGCCCCTCCGTGCCGGCCATCACCTGCGGATCGGTGACCCCTTGCTCGGTCGCCCGCCGCAGCGAATCGAGGCGCCGCCGCTCCTCCTGCCGCTCCTCGTCGAGGAACGAGTCGCTAAGCTGGGCGGGCGTCTGGCCGGTGCCCATCCACAGGGCCGCTCCGAAGCCCAAGAAGGGAAGGCGGTGGTGCCAGCGGGTCGCCCGCCGGAAAAAGTCGGTGCTCCCCCGCTCGTGGGCCATGTGCTCGATCAGCTGCCCGCCCCCGAGGTAGTGCCGGCGCGAGGGGCGCTCGAAGACGCTGCCGTACATCACCTCGCCGACGCTCCAGGGATCCTCCGACCCCAGCGCGGCGCGGTACTTCATCACCTGTAGCGGCGCGTCGAGCCGCCCGGCCTCCCGCTTCAGCTGGCTCTCGCGGTAGACGGCGGCGCCCTCGAACCACCCACGTGGCGCGAGGCCGTGGACGAGGCGGGAGGCGTCCTCGGAGAAGAGCCCGAGGAGCCCGCCGAGGCCCACGCCGGGGTCGATCTCGAAGTGCATTGCGTGGGTCAGCTCGTGGGGCGCGACCGTCTGGGCCCAGGAGTCGAACTTGGCCCCGAACGAGAAGGTGGGATGGGCCGTGAAGAGGTGTGATCGGAAGTTGACCGGCGTCACAAAGCCGTTGGCCCGGCCGCTAATCGGATCGACAACGACGGGGAGCTCGAAGTCCGCTCCGTCCGTGCCCACGACGGAGCGGGTGCTTCGGAAGCTGCGCCGGAGCGCGTTTTGGAAGAGGGCCGTCGTCGTGTCGGCCCCGGCGGGGTAGATCCACTCGAAGCGGTCGGTCTCCACGAACCGGTAGTCGGCCTGCGGGCGGTACCGGGCGTCGTAGCTGATTTGCGCCTGCGCGGCCGGGGCCGCGAGCGTGAGGGCCCCGGCCAGAAGCGTCGCCAGAAGCAGCGCCCAGACGAACGCACGACGGGACCGTGTGGGGCATGCGGAGGGGGGAGAGCACAACTCGGCAAACGAGGCCATGAGAAAGCGCGTGTGTTCTCTTGAGCTGAAAAAATGGACGAGGTGCATCGCAACGGGCATCGGTGGGCCACCCGCACCGGTCGGCATCGGCCGGCCGAACGACCAGGCCCAACGTCAACTGCCGAACGGTCGTTCGCGGGCGGCGACCGGCCGACTCGCTCCGCTCGAGCTGGCCGTTGCCGTTCTGGTCGTTCAGCGCTCCCCCGGTGCGGTCCCCCGCTTCCCGGCCCAGCAGATACCGCACCCCGAGGGGCAGTCCGTGCTGCGCACTTCCGTCGTTTTTTAGAAGCGCCTCCGGAACGGTCGGACACACGTGAACGACAGGACCTCCAGGAGCAAAGAAGAAATATTGGGGAAACGGCATCGCCCGCAACGACGCGGGCATCGACCTCACGGTGCAGGGCAATGCCTTCGCCGGCATCCCCGGGAAAACCATCACGGGGTGCGGCACGGAGTCGCTCAAACAATGTCTTCCGGCACCGGGGGGAAGGAGATCTTCAACGGCGGTGGGCACCACGCGAACGGCCATCCGGGGGACCGATCGTTCGATTCAGAGGGGCGGCCTTCAGAAAGGTGCGAAGGAAGGAGCCGGGCCGTCCATTCACGAGCCCGAGGTGCCCCTTCCCGGGTCCTCCTCGTCCGCGGCCCGGGGAAGCCACACCGTAAACCGGCTCCCCTCGCCCTGCTCGGTCTCCACGGCAACGGCGCCGTCCATCTGGTCCAGCACCTCCTTGGTGACAGTCAGGCCCAGTCCCGTGCCCTCGTACTCGCGCCCGATCCCTTCGGACGCCTGCTTGAACGCCTCAAAGAGCACATCGGCCGTGTCCGGGTCCATCCCGATTCCGGTATCTTCCACCTCCAAAACCGCGTGCTCCCTGTCCGTCCGAGCCCGAATCCACACCGTGCCCCCTTCCTCCGTATATTTGATCGCATTGGAGAGGAGGTTGCGAAGGACAATTTGCACCCCACTTCTGTCGGCCCGGGCCCAAACCGACGCGTCTTCTTCCCTCAGTTCGAGGGCCACGCCGGCGCCGTCCGCCTGGGGGGCAAACTCGTGGGCCGCGGCCGCGGCCTCGGCGGCCAGGTCGACCGGGTGGAGGTCGAGGGTCATCTCTCCGGCCTGCAGCTTCGAGAGGTTTAGCACGCCGGTGAGCGTGTCCATCAGGCGCTGCCCGCTCTGTTCGATCAGCGACGAGAACCTTGCCAGCGACGCAAGGTCGACCTCCTCAACCCGCCGGGCGCCCTCCACCTCTCCGCCGATCGCCTCCGCGAAGCCGAGGATGGAGGTCAGCGGCGTGCGGATCTCGTGGCTGATGTTGGCGAGAAAGGCCGACTTGAGTCGGCTCATCTCCTCGGCCGTCTCTTTGGCCTCCACCAGCTCCTGCTCGTGGTCGATCCGGCGGAGCACGCTCTCGGCATTCTGGGCCAGGACGTCGAGCAGGCGCACGTCGAAGGGCGGGATCGATCCGGACTCGGTCATGCCGACGGAGAGGCTTCCGTACGGCCCCAGCGGCACGTGCGCGACGCTCTGCAGCGGGCTGGGGGCGTCGATGCCACCTGCCTCCGCGGCGTCGTCGTAGTGCAACGTGGTGCCGGTCCGGAAGGCCTCGGCCGCCGCCTGTGGGCCGTCAATGGTGTAGGCCTCGCGCGGCCCCAGGACCTCCCGGCAGGCCGGCGAGGCGACGGTGGGGACGAGCCGGTCGTCCTCGGCGTAGCGCACCGCGCAGACGGGGTAGTCCAGCGTGTCGGTGACGAGGTTGAGGAGCACCTCGGCCAGCTCGTGCGGCGTCTCGGACTGGGTGAGGATGCTCATGGCGTCGTAGAGCGCCTCCACACGCCGCTCCCGGCCGCGCAGCGTTTCGGCGGTGCGGTGGCGCTCGATGGCGACGCCGGCCAGCGAGCGGGCCTGATCGATGAGCGTCCGTTCCTGCTCGGTGGGGGCGGTGGGCTGCTCGTGGTAGAGCGCAAAGGTTCCGAGGACCTCGTCGTTGGAGTCAAAAATGGGCACCGACCAGCAGGCACGGAGGCCGTGCGAACGGGCGAGGTCGCGGTAGTCGGCCCAGCGCGGGTCGCTCTCGATGTCCTCGGCGATCACGGGGGCGCGCTCGTGCATCGCCGTCCCGCAGGACCCGGCCGCCGGGCCAATCTCGACCCCGTCGATGGCCGCATTGTAGGCGTCGGGCAGGTGGGGGGCCACGCCGTGCTGGATGCGCCCCTGTGCGCGGTCGAAGAACAAGACCGATCCGATCATGCCGGGGCACTGGGCCTCGATGGCCGCGATGAGGTCCCGAAGGGTGGTTCGGAGGGGCGCGCCCGTGGCCACCTGGCGGAGGGTGTCCAATTGGAGGCGGAGCCGCTGCTCGGCCTCCTTGCGCTCGGTGATGTCCGTCGCCACGCCGGCGATCCGGGGCGGGCCCCCGTCGTCCGCGACAATGTCGAGTCGCGATTCGACCCAGCGGCGCCCCCGGTCTGGATGTTGGATGCGGAATTCCTGTTGGACGGGCCAATCCACTGCGCCGTCCCGTTGGCGCTCCATGCTGGCGAGCAGCTTTTCTCTGTCGTCGGGGTGGACGTGTGTAAGCCAGGCCGCCGGGTCTTCACGAATGTCCTCGGCCGGGACGCCGTAGACGGGTTCGACGGCCGGGTTCACGTACTCGGCTTCCGAGTAGTCCGTCGGCAACAGGAAAAACGCGTCCTGCACGTTTGCGGCGAACTGCTCGAACCGGCGGCGGACCGTCCGGAGCTCTCGCTCCCGCTCCTTGCGCTCGGTGATGTCCACGTGCGTGCCCACCATGCGGAGCGGCGTCCCGTCCGCGGCCCGCTCGACGATCCGGCCCCGGTCGAGGACCCACCGCCAGGAGCCGTCCCTGTGGCGCATCCGGATCTCCTGGTCGAGGTAGGGAATCTCGCCGCGGGCGTGGCGGTCGATGTCGTCGTACACCCGTTCAAGATCATCGGGGTGGGTATGGCGCTCGAAGAACGAGTTGTCAGACTCGACCTCGTCGAGCGAGTAGCCGAGGATATCCGCCCAGCGCTCGTCGTAGACCGCGTCGCCCGTCTGCATGTCCCAGTCCCACATGCCGGCGCCCCCACCGATCAGGGCCATCTCCAGGCGCTCGCGCTGCTCTTTGATCGCCTCCCGCCGCTCGTACTCGTCGGTCACGTCGCGGAACACCATGACCACCCCCAGCAGGTCGTCTTCGTCGGTGCGGATGGGGGCCGCGCTGTCCGCAATCTGGTACTCGGTGCCGTCGCGGGCCGTGAGGACCGTGTGGTTGGCAAGCCCGACCGTCTTGCCTTCACGCAGCACTTTCTGGACCGGGCTCTCCACTGGGGCGCCCGTTTTGGCGTTGTGGATCTGGAAGATGTCCTCCAGGGGGCGCCCTTCGACGTCGGCGTGGGACCACCCGGTGAGGCGCTCGGCGACGGCGTTCATCTCGGTAACGCGGCCGCCGCGGTCGGTGGCGATGACGGCGTCGCCGATGGACGAGAGCGTGACCGACAGGTACTCCTCGCGCTCCTTGAGGGTGTGCTCCCGCTCCTTGCGCGCCGTCACGTCGTTGAAGTAGACCGACAGGCCGCCGTCGAACGGGTAGGCGTTGACGCTGAACCACGCCTCAAACGCTGGGGAATACGCCTCGAAGTGGGCGGGCTCGCCGGTCTCCACGGCGCAGTGGTACTCCTCGTAGTTCGGGAGCTCCTTCGTTTCGGGAAACACCTCCCAGATGACCTCGCCCAGCATCTCTTCCCGAGAACACTCGAGGAGCGCTTCGGCCTGCTGATTGATGTAGGTAAACCGCCATTCGTCGTCCAGCGCGTAGAACGCGTCGGTGATGCTTTCGAGGATCTCTTCCCGGTGGCGGGGCTGGGCGCGATGCGCCAGTTCGTCCATGACGACACCGGCGAGCTCGCGGAGCGTCTGACGGTCGTGCTCGGGGAGGCCCTCGGGGCGCGGCGTCGGGTCGAGCACACAAAGCCGCCCGAGTGCATGGCCCGCGGGCGTCGTGATGGCGGCGCCGGCGTAGAAGCGAACGGCCGGCCCGCCGGCCACGAGCGGGTTGTCCTGAAAACGCGGGTCGTCGGCCGCGTCCTCGACGACGAAGAGCTCCTCGGTGCCGAGCTCACGGGCGGAGAGCGACACGTCGACGGCCACCCGCCGGGCATCGTGGCCCACCTGCGCCCCGGCCCATCGGGAGTGGTCGTTGACGAAGTGGACCCCGGCCATGGGGGCGTCAAGGAGGCGCGCCGCGAGGTTGGCAACGCGCCCGAACGCCTCTTCGGGGAGGCTTCCGAGAACGCCGTAGCGGCCCAGGGCGGCGAGCCGATTGGGATCCGAGAGCGAGGCAGGGTCGACGTCGTCCATCGTGTGCGGAATGGTGCTGTGGGGGCAACGAGGCGTCCAGTCCGCGACGCCCGTGGCGATGGGCGAAGGGAACGGGGAGCGCAGGCGCAAGCGCACTGCCCAGGCGGCACCAGTAAGCATAAGAGTTACGGATGTCTTCAAAAAGCCCCGCCGTCAGATGTTAGAGCGAGGCCGATTCAGCGCGCCGAGTGTATGCGAATGATTACAAAAGCGGGGCCTGATTCGTGGAATCGAGGCGTCGGGGCTTGGGGCCATCCGGATGGACAAGGCGGCGTCCCGTTCTGTCCTGGCGCGAGGAGACACACGCGAGACTCGGGGGCGAGAACGACATACGGGGCACACGCGAGGGCGGCCCGCAGGGCCCCTACATCGGTCCAGTCCCCCGGCACACGGTCGACATACAACACGGTCGACATACAAAAGCCCCACGCCGGATTGGTCTCTGGAAGGGACTACCGACGTGGGGCGCCCACAGCTACGTGGGCACGGCCCGAAAATTGTTTTGGGGCGTCTCCGCCACGGGTACACTCAGGCCGCCACCAATGCACAGTCCCGTTGCTCTGGGGACGACGACCGTTACGATGTGTATAGGCGGGTTGGGGAAGGGTGCAGGTTTTCTTACGTTAGCGGTGCCCGAATCATTGCCCCGCGCAGTTTTGCGGGACCGGCACACCGCCCTCATTTTTCAACACCTCGTACGTCCACGTGGCCGACCCATCGTGTCGGATTCTGTGTACTGGCGACCTTCACCTCGGGCGCTACCCGTCCCGCACCCAGTCGCGCGACCGGGCGTGGGCGGTCGATTCCGTGTGGGCGGACACGGTGTCGTACGCCGTGGAGCAGGCGGTGGACGTGGTGGCGTTGACCGGGGACGTCGTTGACGATCAGAACAAGCGGTACGAGGCACTGGGCCCGCTTCAACGGGGCCTCCGCCGGCTCGGGGAGGCCGGCATTCCCGTGGTGGCGGTGGCCGGCAATCACGACTTCGATGCGCTTCCCCGCCTGGCCGAAATGGTCGAGGCGGAGCACTTTCACCTTCTGGGACGGGGGGGAGAGTGGAGCACCGTGACCGTGGCGCCGGAGGGGCGGCCGCCCGTTCAATTCGTAGGGTGGTCGTTTCGGGAGGCGCACGAGCAGGCCTCTCCGGTCGAGTCGTTTCCGGATGGGCGCCTCCGCGACGACGCCCCGACGGTGGGGCTGTTGCACGCCGACCTGAACGCCCCGGGGAGCGTCTACGCCCCGGTGTCGCTCGCCGCCCTGCGCCAGTGCCCCGTTTCGGCGTGGCTCCTGGGCCACATCCATGCGCCCTCGCTGCGAGACGACCGGTCGCCCCTCGTGCTGTACCCCGGCTCGCTCCAGCCGCTGGACCCCTCGGAACCGGGGCCCCACGGTCCCTGGCGCGTGGAGGTGGCCCCGGACGGGACCAGCACAGCGGTCCAGCTGCCCCGCGCCCCCCTTCGCTACGAGCATCTCGAGGTGGACGTGGACGCAATCGACGACGAGGGGGCCGTCGAGGCCGCGGTGACGGACGCGATGCGCGACCGGCTCCGTACGGCCCGCGAGGAGGGCCCCACGCCGCAGCGGCTCGTCTGTCGCCTCACGGTCACGGGCCGCACGCCCGTCCATCGTGCGGTGTGCGACCTGGTGGAGACGTGGCCGGGCGCGCTGGAGGTGCCGGTTGCGGGGGCGACCGCCGTCGTGGAGGCGGCCGCCGCCCGGACGCGCCCGGCCCTCGACCTGGAGCGCATCGCGGAGGGCACCGACCCGCCGGCCGTGCTCGCCCAGCTTCTGCTCGCGATGCGGAACGGGGCGGAGGACGAGCATGCCCAGGAGGCATGGGCTGCGATCAAAGCGGCATGCTCTGCGGTGCAGGATTCCCCCGCCTACGACCCGCTCCCCGACGCGGACGCCCTGTCGCCGGACCGGGAGACGCTCGCCGGCATGGTCTGGCGTCAGGGCCTCCTGCTTCTCGACGAACTGCGCTCCCAGACTGACGCTGCGCCTCAGGAATGACGAATGCCTCGTCCCCCGACATGCCGACTGCGACGGCCGACGCCGCCCTCCACGTCCGCCGCCTCGCCGTGCAACGGATGTACGGCCGGTCGTTTGGGCTCGACGTCGAGGGGCTCGGCCCGGGCGTCAACGTCATCGCAGGGCCGAACGGCTCCGGCAAAACGACGCTCGCCCGGGCCGTGACGGTGCTCCTGTGGCCGGAGGCCTACGGGTGGGGGCGGCCCCTCATTGAGGGCACGTTTCGCCTGGGCGGCGAGCCGTGGCGGGTCGACGTGGAGGGCAGTCGTGTGCAGTACCAGAAGGACGGCGTCCCGGCCTCCTCGCCGTCCATGCCGCCGCCCGGCCACCGGGGGCGCTACCACATGTCCCTGCGCGACCTGCTCGCCGCGACTGAGGACTCGGAGCGGGCCCTGGCCGACGCCATTCTGCAGGCGGCCCAGGGCGGGTACGACGTGCCGGGGGCCGCCGGGGCGCTCGGCTTTGGCGAGTACGCGAAGGGCAAGCTGAAGGAGACGCGCGAGGTTGAAGAGGCACGGGGCCGTGTGGAGGCGGCCCGGTCGCTGCACCGGGATCTGGAGCGGAAAGAGCGGTCGCTGCGGCGCCTCCGCCGCGAACGGGACGAGGCGCGGGCGGCGGCCCGGTGCCGAGACGCCCTCGAGCAGGCCCTGGCCGTGGTGCGGGCGGAGCAGGAGCGTCAGGAGGCCGAACGGGCGTTCAACGCGTTTCCCGAGGGCATGCAGGCCCTTCAGGGCGACGAGGCCGACCGCCTCGACCGCCTCCGGGCCGATCGGGAGGCGGCGGTCGAGAAACGGGAAGAGGCCACCGCGCAGCGGACAGAGGCGGAGGCGCGCATCGCCGAAAGCCGGCTTCCGGCGGGCGGGCTCCCGGACGGCACCCTCGATACGCTCCGGACGGCCCTGCAGGAATGGGACGAGGCGCGAACAGCCCTCGAACAGGCGGAGCGCGAACGAGCCCGGGCGGCAAAGACGGAGGCGGCGGAGTGGGAGCGCCTGTCGGGGGACGACAAGGAGGCGGCGGCCCAGATCGACGGGCCGGCGGTCGACGCGGTCCAGTCGCTGGCCGAGTCACGCCTGGAGGTGCAGGGGCGAAAGGCGGCGCTCCGCGCCCTGGAGCGGCGATTCGGGGAGGCCGACCCCGGGACCAGTCCGGAGCAACTTCGCCGTGGCGTCGAGCAGCTTGCGGAGTGGCTGCGGGAGCCAGCGTCGGCTTCCGACGGGAAAGGACGAGGACGGATCCTTCGCTATGTGGCCCTCGCGGGGGCTGGGACTGTGGTCGTGGGGGGCGCCGTGCTGGGACTTGGCGGAGCGCCCCTGGGCTGGGTCGTGGCCGGGGCGGGCGCCGTTGTGGCCGTCGCTGCGTATTTCGCTCCCCGCTCGACCGGCGTCGCGACGGAAACGCGTCGGCCCGATCTGGAGCACCGCTTCGAGCGGCTCGACCTCCCCACGCCCTCAACCTGGTCGGTGGAGGCCGTCCACGCCCACCTCGACTCCCTCCTCCAGGACTGGACGGACGCGCGGCTGGAGGCGGCGAAGGCACAGGAGTGGGCCCGCCATGCCGACGAGGCAGACGCCATCGAGGACAAACAGGCCGAGTTGGGGGAACGCGAGGGCGAGCTCGCCGACCGGCTTCACGTAGATCCGGGGCTCGGTGCCCACTCACTGCTCTGGTTCGTGCAGCGGCTGGGGGCCTGGCAGGCGGCGTGGACGGAGGCCATGGGGGCCGAAGAGAAAATGCGAGAGGCCGAGCGACAGGCGGAGACGTGGCGGGCGAAGGTGGAGGCCCTCGTCGAGCCGTACGGGGATGACCACGTGGAGGACATCAGCGACGGCCAGGCGGCCCTGGAGCAGCTCCGGGAGGACCAACAGGCCCTTGAGGCGGCCCATGCCGATCGGGAAAACGCGCAGCAGCGTCTCGACCAGGCGACGGCGCAGGTTGAACGGATCGACGACGAGATCGCGCAGCTGTTTGACCGGCTTGGGCTGGACGACGAGAGCGACGAGACGGTCGCGGAGTGGTGTGCGCAGTTCGACGAGCGCGAGGCCGCCGAGGAGGCCCTGAATCGGGCCGAGCGGTCCGTCGAGCTGGAACGCGAGCGCCTCAAGGAACGGGAGGGCTTCGAGGAATCGATGCTCGGCGCGACGGCCGAAGGGCTGGAGCGTCGGAAAGAGGAGGCAGCCCGGCAGGCCGAACAGGTCGACGACCTTTCCGACCGGATCAGCCGCATTCAGCAGCAGGTCGAGGACGCGAAGACGGACCACGACCTCGAGGAAGCGCTCGCGGAGCACCAGTCGGCCCGCCAGGCGCTGCGGCGCCGGGGCCGCCGGGACCTGCGCCGGGTCGTCGGGCAGGCCCTCGCGGATGTCGTTCACGAGCGGACCCGAAATCAGGATCTGCCGGCCGTCTTCGCCCGTGCCGACGAGCTCTTCCGGCACATTACGAGCGACCGCTACCGCCTGGACCTCGACCGGGCGGAGAGCACGTTCCGTGTGGTGACGGACGCCGGGCGTGGGCTCGCGCTCCAGGAACTGTCGGGGGGCACCAAGGTCCAGCTTCTACTTGCCGTCCGCATGGCCTTCGTGGAGGCCCAGGAGCAGGGCATCCGGCCGCCCCTCGTTTTGGACGAGGCCCTGGCCAACAGCGACGACGGGAAGGCCGCGGCCATGATCGAGGCGGTTCGTACGATCGCCGCCGAGGGGCGTCAGGTGGTCTACCTGACGGCACAGTCCGACGAAGTCGCGAAGTGGCGGCGGCAGCTCGACGAGACCGACACGGCACTCGCGGTCCACACGCTGTCCGGGGCCGATGGGGAAAGCGTTGCGGTCGACGGCCCGCGTAAAACCGGTGGCCTCCGACCGGGCCGGCCTGCGTCGCCGGCGCTCCCGCCCCCTGAGGAGCGCAGCCACGAGGCCCTTGCGCGCCACCTCGACGTCCCGGTCTGGACGCCCCGGAGTGAGGTTGCGGCGTTGCACCTGTGGTACCTGACCGACGATGCGGACCGGCTGTGCCGTGCCGTGGAGGCCGCCTATCGGCGGTGGGGGCAGCTTGCCGGCCTGGCCGAGCGGGGCGCCCTTTCGCTCATTGACCTGGATTCGTCGAACTACCGGCGTTTGGAGGCACGGGCCCGCGCGGTGGACCACTGGGCCGCCGCGTGGCGCGTGGGACGCGGGACCCCTGTGCGGCGGGCGGCCCTGGAGGCCGCGGACGCCGTGTCCGACACCTTCATCGACGACGTGACCGCCCTGGCGGAGCGCGTCGGCGGGGAGGCCGCACGCATCCTCGACGGGCTGAGAAACGGGGCGGTCAAGCGCTTCCGCTCCGACAAGGTGGACGAGCTGGAGGCCTACTTCCGGGCGGAGGGCCATCTGACGTCGGAGGCGGAGCGTCCCCCGGAGGCGTGGTGGCGCCGGGCCCTGGAGGCGGTAAGCGAGGACCTCGAGGCCGGACGCGTCCGCCGGGACGAGGTTGAGGCCGTGCTCCGTCGAATCTGCGACCGGGCCCCGACCCTCGAGGACGGGTCCCCTACAGAAACGAAAGACGGGTCGACCTGACGACATCCCCCTGCATTCTCTCACGTCAAACGTGCATCTGTCTCGATGAACGACTCCGTTTCTCGGGCCGTCCTGCTCCGCGGAACGGCGGCGTTTCGCCGAGGCCTGCTCGCGCTGGGCCCTTGGGCCGCGGCCCTTCTGCCTGCGGCGGGGCTCGCGGCGTACGGCATCGACCACACCGTCGAGATTTGCGACCCGGGGACGCACGTCGGCCGGATCGACGCGCGGGTGGAGACCCACGTTCTTCCGTTTTTCTCGGATCGGCTCGCCTTTTCGGGGTAACCCGTCCGGCCAATCGCCGAGATTTGTGGACGGCCCTGTCCGCGAAGGAAGCCACCGGAAGAGGCCGGGGGCGTGCGTTGGGGGGGCATCTGCACCGCGACCCGTCCGGGCGGCCGGGACGACGTTCGGGGCGGACACCGGGAGGAAGGGCCTTGGCATCGTATTTGAGGGTTAAGAAGGGCCCTCGCTGTGCTCCTTCCTGGTGCTCCCGCCCCCATGGACCTCGCCGATCGACTCTCGATGCTTCGGGCCCGGGCCGACGGGCAGCGTGCCGCCCTCGATTGCCAGAAAACGACCGAAACTGCACTCGTCCTGCCTTTCTTCGACGCACTCGGATACGACCCCTTCGACGTGCGGGCTGTGGAGCCGGAGGCAAGCGTGGAGGGGGAGGACGAGACGGTGGATTACGCCCTCAAGCGAGACGGCCGACCGGTGATGCTGGTCGAGTGCACGGCGGCGACGAAGCCGCCGGAGGCACCGGGCGCCCCCGCTCTGCTCCGGCACGCCGAGGCGATGGACGTCCCGCTCGTCCTGTTCACAAACGGCATTCGGGTTCAGTTTTACACAGTCGATGAGGGGGAGGCGGAGCCCCCCGACGGGCCGACCTTGGACTTTGACCTTCTCGACCACTCGTCCAGCGAGGTCGACGTGTTGCGACGGCTCACCCGGCCGGTCTTCGAAGTGGACGCCGTCGGTGCGGCCATGCGTGCGTGGACCCGCAGCCGTCAGGTTCGAGCGTACCTCGTACAACAGCGGGACGCTCCCGACGCGCCGCTGGCCCAGTTCGTCGCGACGCAGATTTGCGACGAGAACGTCTCGGGGGACGAGCTCGACCGGCTGCGGTCGGTGGTGCAGAACGTCCTGGACGAGATGCTCGGGGCGACCGAAGACGACAACGAGCCCCCCGCGCCCCGAGCGGAGTCGCCGGTGCCGCCGGGCGAAACGGACGCGGACGCACAAAGAAAGACCGGGGTCTTCGAGAAGGATATTGTGAAACGCGCCCTCAACGACCTATAGGGGCCCGAGCACGGTCCGAAACAGGGCGAGGCGAGGCCAATGAGGAAACAGCCCTCGCTGTGCGGCGTCCGAAGCCTTCCGTCGTTGCATACACCGGCGGGAGGCGCTGCTCGGACGAATTAGACCCCGCCCTAAATGATCGACTCGGATGTCAGTATTCTCGGCTGCGGCTGGCTCGGCCGGCCGTTGGCCCAGCACCTCGTGGCCCAGGATGTTCGCGTGCGTGGCTCGACCACCACGCCCGAGAAGGTCGACGCCCTGCGTGAAGACGGCGTCGAGCCGTACCTCCTCACCCTCACTCCGGAGCTCACCGGCGAGGACGAATCGGCGTTTTTTGCGTCGCCGATCCTCGTCCTGAATGTCCCCCCCTCCCGGACGGCCGACGACGCGAAAGCGCACTACCGTCGCCAGATCGACGCGGTGCGCGAGGCGGCCGCCCACGGGGCGGTCGAGTGGGTCCTGTTTGCGAGCTCGACCGGGGTGTACCCGACCGTGGAGCGGACGGTCACGGAGGCCGATCAACCGCCGGGCCGGCCGGACGCCCTGCCGGGGACGCGCCGCTCGACCGGACGCGCCGTGCTGGCCGCCGAGGAGAGGCTGATGCGCGATCCATCGTTCGCCACCACGATCGTGCGGTTCGGGGGGCTTTACGGGGGCGACCGACACCCTGGGCGCTTTCTCGCGGGACGGTCCGACATTGGGCGGCCGGAGGCGCCGGTCAACCTGATCCACCGGGACGACTGTGTGGCGCTGCTCGCGACCCTTCTCGACCAGAATGTTCGGGGGGAGGTCTTCAACGCCTGCGCGGACGCCCATCCGACCCGCCAGGCCCTCTACACCCGTGCGGCAGAGGTGCTTGGGCTCGAGCTACCGACCTTCGATGAGTCGGATCCCACCACCGGAAAGCGCGTCGACAATCAGAAGGTCAAAGACCGGTGCGACTATCAATTCCGCCACCCGGATCCCCTGGCCGACCTGGAGGCGTAGATCGGGACCCAGCGCACAGCCTGTAACGATTCCACGACGCCTCCGGGCACGTCCGTACGAAGTTGATTTCGCGGCGGGGGCCCCGTTGTTTAAGGCTGATCTCAAAATCCCGGCGAAGCACCCGTTCGAGTCGGGCCGTCACCCTCTCCTCTCCCACTGACACCCCAGGTGTATGCCTACCTCAACTAGCATTCACCCCATCCTCGACCAGGCGCCCACCACCGAGTCCTTCCGGAAGGAGACCCTGCGTGGATTTCGCAAGGACCAGAAGCAAATTCCGTCCAAGTTTCTCTACGACGATCGAGGGTCGAAGCTCTTCGACAAGATCTGCGAGCTCGAGGAGTACTATCCCACCCGCACCGAGATTGGAATCATGCGGGAGAACGTGTCCGCCATGGCCGAGGCCATCGGGCCGGCGGCGCGCCTCGTGGAGTACGGCAGCGGCAGCAGCCTGAAGACCCGCATCCTGCTGGAGCAAATGGGGGAGGACCTGGCGTCGTACGTGCCGGTCGACATCTCGAAGAGCCACCTCCTCGACAGCGCCGAGGCGCTCGCCGAGGACTACCCGGCGGTCCCCATTCAGCCGGTGTGCGCGGACTACACAACGTCCTTCGAGCTGCCCGAGCCGCCGCGGTCGGCACGCCGCACCGTGGGCTACTACCCGGGCTCCACGATTGGAAACTTTCCCCGGGACCAGGCCCGCGCGTTTCTTGAACAGATTGCCCACACGGTGGGGCCGGAGGGCGGGCTGCTGATTGGCGTGGACCTGAAGAAGGACGTGGACGTGATGACGGCCGCCTACGACGACGCCGAGGGGGTGACGGCGGCCTTCAGCAAGAACCTGCTCCGTCGCATGAATCGGGAGCTGGATGCCACCTTCGACCTGGATGCCTTCGAGCACCAGGTCCTGTGGAACGAAGAGCGCGGCTGTGTGGAGAGCCACCTCCGCAGCACGACGGCGCAGTCGGTAACCGTGGCCGACGAGTCGTTCGCGTTCGACGCGGGCGAGACCATTCACACCGAGGACTCACACAAGTACACGCTCGACGGCTTCGCGAGCCTCGCGGCCGACACGGGGTTCGAGGTCGAGTCGGTGTGGACGGACGATCGCTCGTACTTTAGTGTGCAGTACTGCACCACCCGCTCCGATTCGGCGTGAATTTACGGGGCATCGGGCGGCCCCTGTCCCCCGCAGACGGAACGAGTGGATGGTGCGGTCCATCCGTATGGGCCCTGCTCGTCACACTTCAAGTCACTCAGCTCCCCGCCCGATATGGCCCACGCATTCTTTCTGGGCGTCGACGTCACCCCGGCCGACGGAGACGGCGCCCCGGACGTCACCCACGCGCTGTTCGAAAAGTCGACAGAGGGCGCCGGCGAGCCGGCAACCTACCGGCTCAACCGCATCCGGGACCACGCCGATGTGGCGTCGGCCGACGACCTTGCCGATCACCTCCAGGGCCTCGTGGCCGACCAGCCCTACATCGGCCGCACGAGCCTGATCGTGAACCGGGGGGCCGACTTCGGGGCGGCGCTCGTGGGGGCCCTCGAAGACCGGGGGCTTGACCCCGTTGCCGCGACCCTCACGGATGAGGGCGGGGCCACGGCCGGCGCCCCCGACGAGGTCGGGGTCCATCTTGGCGGCGGGGATGTCCTGCGTCGATTCGTCAACCTCCACCGCGACGGGCGGCTCCGCCTTGAAAACCACGCCACCGAGGCGGCGTCCCGGCTGGCCCGGGACGTGCAGGCCCTGTCCGAGCGGCTCGACGAGATCGACGGCGACATGGAGGCGCTGGGTGAGACGCAGACCGACGGCCTGTCGTTCGACCCGGGGGCCACGCACATCACGAGTGCCGCCCTTGCGGTGTGGCTCGGGTCGGAGCGGTCGTTCGATCCGTCCCAGCGCCTGAAAACATCCCCCCAAACGGACGCGGGGGCCTAAAACGAGCCCCCGTCCGAGCACACAACGGGGAGACGACACACGCCCCCAACCCGTTCTCACAGGAGTTCTGCACGTTCGTTTTCGTCCACCGCCCGCCGACCGCCCATGAGCCATCCCTGGCACGACATTGCCGTGGGGGGAGAAGCCCCCGATATGTTCAGCTGCATCATCGAAATTCCGCAGGGCTGCAAGGTCAAGTACGAGCTCGACAAGGAGAGCGGGCTGCTTCGGGTGGACCGGATGCTCCACTCCTCGGTCGTCTATCCGGCCAACTACGGGTTTATCCCGCGCACCTACGCGGACGACGGGGACCCGCTCGACATGCTCGTGCTGGCCCAGGAGAGCGTCGATCCGCTGAGCATCCTGCGCGCCCGGCCCATCGGGCTCATGAACATGCTCGACGACGACGAGGAGGATGCGAAAATCATCTGCATCCACCTGGACGACCCGGCCTTTAACGATTACTGGCACATCAAGGAGCTTCCCGATCATCGTCTCCGAGAACTGCGCCGGTTCTTCCAGGACTACAAGGCCCTGGAGGACAAGACCGTGCAGGTCAAAGACTTCTTCGGGCCGGACCGGGCCAAAGGAATCGTCGACGGGGCCCTCCAACGCTACGAGGAGGAGATCGCCCCGACGCGGGAGGGGTGATGCGAAGGCCAAGACGGGGCGGCCGAAACGGGGCTTCAAGGCCATCGGCACGAGACCCAGTCCCTAGAGTGTGATCCCCACGCCCGCACTCACGGTGTTGTTGTGGGCCAGGGCGTAGTCGACGTTGAGCTGAATGACGGCGAGGGTGACGGACACGCCCGCGAGGGCCCGAACGTTGTTCGAGGCGTCCTGCTCGAACGATACGGTCGACGTGCCGGCACTCGTCTCGAACGTGTAGCCCACGTCGACCCCGAACTGCTCGTACTGCAGGCCGCCGTAGAACGTGATGGGGGCGACGGGGACGCTTTTGCTCACCTGCGCGTTGAGGGCCCAGCCGGACGCGTCCACGATCTCGCCGGAATTGATGCTGTCGTCACTGCCGGAGAGGGACAGGCTCTGCCACGTGCCCTGCACGGCGAGGTTCACGGGCGAGAGGGGAATGTACTGGCTGATGCTGTGCCGCACGGAGAGGCCGAAGAGGGAGACGGAGCCGTAGTCGCTGATGCTCGTCTCGGGGAGGAAGCGGACCTGGGCGTCGGTGCCCAGAACCGTGCCGGCCCCGATTTGGGGGACCGCGAGGGGGGCAATGGGGGTATCGATGAGCGAGGAGGGAAGAGGGACCTCGTCCACCTTCGTGTCCGTCTGCACATCGATGATGTCGGCCGAACCGGGAGACTCATTTTCTCCAAAGGCCGTCGGAAGGTCGGTGTTCGGATATTCGATGCGGAGCTGGCGTCCGTTTCCCGCTTCAATCACATCATTGGTCAATTGGAAGGACTCCGATGAGCCAGCAGTGAGCGCGCCCGTACCGGCCACGCCGACGTAGAGGTCAATCACGGGGATGACGCCCTCGCCCCCGACCTCCGCGGTGCGGAAGAGCCCGGCGTTCAGGTTGGCCCCGAGGGCGTCGGTAATCGGCTGCGTGTAGTTGTCGGCGTACTGCTGGCCGATGCCACTCAGGGCGCCGCCGAGCTCGTCCACGTCTCGATCTTGGGCCTGGCTCGGCGGGGCCACCAGCAAGGCGGCGAGGGCGATTAGGAACGGAAGGAGGCGGGCTTGGAGGGTGTGCATGGGGGAGGGGGAGTTGAAAGTAGGAAGCGCGTTGTGCAGAAAGGAAGCGCGTTGTAGAAGGGAACAGTGAAGCAAGCGCCATGCCGCGGGGCTACGACGCAACCGGTTCGTCGGCGGCCAGCCGGTCGGAATGCGTGTACGCCCGGAGGTGCTCCCGGTCGTGGGCCGGAGTGAGGAGGCTCACCGCAATGAAGACGGCGATGTTCGCCACGAGCCCGTAGACGCCCTCGTGCAGAGGCACAGGGCGGAGCTGGGGGGCGACGAGGAAGAGGGTGTTCGCGCCGACCCCCACCAGCAGGCCTGCCAGTGCGCCGGCGCCGGTGGCACGGGGCCAGTAGAAGGCCGCAAAGACGAGGGGGAAGATCTGCGCGACCCCCCCGTAGGCCCCAAGCAGGAGTGCCACGATGCCGACCTCCGAGAAGACCGCGAAGTAGTAGGCCGTGGCGCTCGTGGCGACGACGAGCCCGCGAATCCACTGGCGCTGCCGGGTGTCGGTCATGGGGGCGGCGAGCAGCGGCTTGATGCCGTCGCGCAGCCCGATGGAGGCGGCGGCGTGCAGGATCGCGTCGCCCGACGACATGGAGGCGGCCAGCGCCCCCGCGCACACGAGCCCCACCAGGACGGGCGACAGCTCGATCTGAGTGAGCAGGTGCGGGACAATCGTATCGGGCGGCGCGACCCCCGGAAACGCCAGCACGCCCGCGAAGCCGATCAGCAGGATGGGCACGAGAAACAGCTGGAAGGTGGGGTACAGGACCACCGTTAGCTTGAGGGTGCGGTCGCTCTGGGCCGTGAAGGCCCGCATAAAGAGGTGCGGCCACATCGAGAAGCCGACGGCCGACACGACGACGGCCGAGCTGTAGCCGGCCCAGCTCCAGGGCGACCCGTCCGCCGCGAGGCCCGGAACGTCGAGCAGGGCCGCCTTGTCGCTCGCCGCGATCGCCTCGAACATGGGCTGGATGCCCCCGTGCAGCGTCTCCGGCAGGTAGAGCCCCAAGAACCAGGCGACGGCCATCATGAAGAGGCCCTGCACCGTGTTCGTCCACCCGATCGCCATCATGCCGCTGGCGAAGACGTAGACCAGCACCACGCCGTAGGCCACGAGCGCCCCGAGCCACTGCGGCACCACGCCGTCGGAGATGGTCGACAGCAGCAGGCCCGCCCCCTTCATCTGGAGGGTCAGGTAGGGCACGAACGCGACGACGCTGAGCGCGGCCAGGACCACCGAGAGCGTGCGGCTGTCGTACCGGTGGGCCAGCATCTCGGCCTGGGTGACGAACCCGAACGCCTCGCCGACCTGCCGGGCCCGCGGGCCGAGGAAGTAGAAGGGCACCATCCCCACCGTGCCGTAGGCGATGATGTAGAAGGCGGCCGCGCCCCGCGAGTAGGCCCAGCCGGGGGCGCCGAGGAACGCAAACGAGGAGAAGACCGAGGCCCCGAGCACAAAGTAGAGCACGATCACGCCCAGCGTCCGGTCGCCCGCCACGTACCCGTCCACGCTCGCGGAGACCGTGCGCCCCGACCAGACCCCGAGGCCCAGGACCAGGACGAGGTAGAGGCCGCAGATGGATAGAATGACGGCCCACTCGGGCATGGGGGCACGGCGACAACCAGAGAGGCGGGCGAGGGAACGGGGCTCAGTCTGCGGGCTCGGGCGCGTCGGCGCGGTACAGAAGCACCAGGGCGACGAACATAACGACGAGCCAGCCCACCGTCCAGGCGAACGAGAAGGGCAGGCCGAAGACGTAAGGCGTCAGGTCCACCGCCAGCGGGTAGACGGGCCAGACGAGGGCCAGCCCCGAGAGCACGCTCACGATGAGAAACGCCCACAGGGCGGCACGCCGGGACTCCTCCTCCAGGCCGGGAACCACGAGTCCCTGGGGAATGTCGTCGGCCTGATCCTCCATCATGGGCGTCGGTAGAGGGCCATGAACGTGCACGACAGGGGAGAGTCAGGCAGAGGCCCGGTGGTCAGGTGGGGCGGAGCGGGCGTCCTCCACGGGCGGGGCGTCGAAGGTTGCGTCGGACCGTTCGTGGTGCGGGTCGCCCCCGCCCCGGCAGGAGTAGACGACGGAGGCGAGGAGGAGAAGGGAGACGGCACCGATGGCGAGGCTAAAGGCCCCGGCGGCGAGTGTGCGCTTCATGGGCGAGTGAGGCGGTGAACAAAAACGGCAGTGACGAACGGGAGGCACATCAGAACGGCACCTCATCCTGACTGTCCTCATACTCAGACTCGTGCCTGGTGGTCTGGATGTCAATGCCTTCCGCTGAAAAGCCGAAGAGGTCTTCCGGGGCGAAGACGAGGCGGAAGTCGTGCTCGTCAAAGAACGGCTCGAACTTGCTCGCAAACTCGTCGAGTCGTTTCAAGTAGTAGGCGGTGTTCTCGTCCGGATCCTCGGGGTTCCACTCCTCGGCCCGCCGGCAGTGCTTGAAGGCCGTGACGGTGGCGTCGTCGCCGGTGATGTAGTACGTGATGCGGTCGCCCTTCTTGACGGGCTTGCCCGTGCGGTTCTGCTTCTCTCTGGCGAGCTCGTAGGTGGCGGCCCGGGGGCGCTGGCCCGCCTCCACGTCGGCCTCGTACTGCTCCAGCGTGTCTTTGAGCGTCTCGGTGCGGGCGAAGCGCTCCACGCTCTCCCAGTCGCTGTTGACGATTTTATCGCGGGTGTCCACGTAGAGCTCGTGCAGCCCCGCCACGTCGTGGTCGAGGAGGCGGCGGATGGCCTTCCGGACGAAGTCGCGCCCGAACGGCTCGTTGGAGCGGGAGATGAGGGAGGAGCCCTTAAACTTTAGCTCGTCGTCGTAGGTGAGGAGGGCGTAGTTTTTCTTCTTGTACGACAGCATCTTCTTGAACCGCCCGTCGAACCCGACGCGGATGCCCTCCGGCATGGCCTCCGTCAGGCCCACGGTGTAGTCGATCTCGGCCTGCTCCCCCCGCACGTCCTCGGGGGGCACGAACAGGACCCCGTCGGTGTCGACTTCGATTACCGTGCCGCCGCGTGCCTGGATCTCATCGATCAACTGGCGCAGGATCTGTTGCCCCGTGCGCGCCACGCGGTCGGCCTCTTCGAAGTCGTTGAAGGCCGAGAGCCCGAAGCCGAGGAGCCCGTAGAAGCTCTGACCCGTCCAGTTGAACTTGCGATTGCGCCCTGCGAGCACCGTGTGGTTGTCAGCAACGGTCAGGCAGTGGATCATTCCGTCGTAGTCCACCAGTTGCCGATGCTTCGGCTTGACCGTCGGGCGCTGGCCCCGAACCGTATTTACTTGAATTCGGTGGCTGCCATCATTCGGCATGTGAAAGGCGCGACGCCCTACGTGCATTGCAAGGCGGATAAAATCTTCGGCCAACTGATCGCTGGAGGTCGTGAAACGATCCCCACTTGCGGCGCCATCCCCTTGCATCAAGGTGTCAAATACAATCTTCAGGTCCTTGGGCCCAAGCTGAAAGATCCAGGGGGGAAGGTGCTTCGAGAAACTGTCCGATCCGCACTCGGCCTCCAGGATTTCATACAGCACTTTCGAACAGAAAGAGTGGCCGTTCTGGTCGGAGCTGTACGTAATGCCTGTCCGGTTGAGTAAGGTCGAAATTTCAGAACGTCCTATGTCGTTTTTTTGGCAGGGGGGCGTCCGGTACGAGACGCCGCGCACATTTCCATTCTCATACTGTGCTTTGCTTTTGTAGAGCGTTCCTTCCGTTGCGAACCCCCCAAGACTGCGAAGCCAGTCGGTCAATCCGTATTCTTCCGGCTGCCAGCGTGCTTGTCGACGAAGCTCCTTGATGCCGCGCGGGCCTGTTTTGTGCTCAATCGCAAGTCGATCGCACACGGCAGATAGAGAAATCGGACCCGGTCTCTCTTGAGTAGCGGGAAGTGAGCGGAGAGAGGGCAAACGGCGACGAATCCGGTCCTCCAGCATGTCGCCGGCCGTTTCCCACTCCAGGTCCGTGTATTCACCGGACGTGAACCTCTGTGTTAGGAACCGGTGGTTCGGGGTAACCAGAAAATCAGTGTGCTGGTTTTTTATCTCGACCATCGGGCCCGCGTAGTGCTGAGACTGGGTGGCTGTGACGGGCTTGATCTCGACCGCACCGGTGTCCGGATTGAGAGAGTAGACCCGGTCTCCAACCTCGATTTCCTCGACGTGCCGAATGCCATCGACAGTTACGACCTCCGTCTCTGGGTCGAAGCAATTGATGAGCACCTTGTAAGAGCTCTGCCGCGCGTCGAGCTCGCTGCGGACTTCCTCCTCCTCGGCCTCCTTCATGTCTTCCTTCGTCTCCAGGCGCAGGTCCGTGAGCCGCTCCAGGAGCTGCGGGAAGAGGTCCAGCGTGTCCCCGGACGGCTGCACGTCGTAGTTGAGCATGATGGACGGGTACAGGCTCTCCACGTCGGCGTAGACGATGGGGCCCATGACGCCCGTGATGAAGATGTCGGTGTAGCCGCCCATCGACTGGCTGCCCCACTCGCTGCGGGGCAGGGCGTGGCGCCGGCGCAGGTACTCCCGGACGAAGAGGCTCTCGATCTTGCCCGCCGGGCCGCGCCGCGCCGACGAGCCGTAGGTCATCGGGAGCATCTGGGCGAGGTAGAAGGTGGAGCCGGAGAGGTGGCCCGCCAGCCGCTTCGTCTCGATTACGTCGTCGAGCGCGTACTCCAGCAGCGTCGCCCGGTCGGTGCGCCAGGCGTTGGCGATCTCGGTGCCCTCGATGTAGGTGCGCTCCTCGGGGGCGAGGTCGAAGTAGCGGGCGGCCGTTTTGAGGCTGTAGTCCGGGAGGTCGCGGCTGAACACGTCGAACGACATCACCTGGAAGTAGGTGTCGATGACGTGGCGCCCCACGATGTCGACGGCCGGGTAGTCGACCGTCCGCTCCGCGAAGCGCATGCTGGAGTCGTAGGTGCGGGGGACCGACCCGTCGCGCCCAATGGCAAAGTCGACGCCGTGCAGGGCGCAGCGGTCGAGGAGGTAGGCAAGGTCGAACTCGAAGATGTTGTGGCCCTCGATCACGTCCGGGTCCCGCTCCCGGAGGACGTAGACGAGCTCCTGGAGCAGCTGCTCCTCCCCGATCCCGTCGCGGAGGTGCAGCACCTCGTCCCAGCCCCGATTGTCGGAGAGGGCCACGATGATCACCTTGTCGTCGGGGCGGTCGGCGTTGGGGAAGCTGCCCTCGGAGTACACTTCAATGTCGAGCTGCAGGCGGTGCAGGTCGTCCAGCGTCATGCCGAGAAGGCACGACCGCCCGGTCTGCATGAGGTACTGCTGGGCGGGGGACCCGACTCGGTAGAGCTCGTCGGGCGGTTGCTGGTCGCTGTCCGATCGGTTTTCGACCTGCCGGAGGGCGTCCCAGTAGTCGCTCCACGTCTCGAAGGTCAGCAGGTACTGGTAGAAGTTGTCGCCGTTGAGCGGCGTGGCCGTGTGGACGCCCCCACTCCGGTACCGATCCGCGAGCAGCGAGACGTCGGAGAGGAAGAAAAACGGGAAGAAGGTGTCCTCCTCCTCGTGGATGGAGGCAAAGTCCTCCGACCGCTGGTAGACGCGCACCCGAGCCGGCTCGTCCGACGGGCGGTCCATCATCGGGTGGACGTCCACGAGGCGGGGCATGGGGTCTTTCCCGAACAGGGCCGTGTCCGCCGCCGACTGGGTCGCGTCGGCGGCGGCAGGGGTGTTGACGGCCGGCGGAGACGACATCGGACCGGGGGCGCTCTATTGAGAGGTGAGTGCGAACAACCCGGATCGCAAGCCCGGGGAGCCAACAGCGAGCAACCAACGTCCCAACCTGCTGGCGAGGTCGGCGTCGGTCTTCCGGATAAACGGGGGTGCATGAAGAAGGCGTATAGCCCTCACGGGACATCGTCCGTCTAGATCCCAAGTGGCCCGGCGAGGTTTCGAGAACGTATCCCACCGGCCGTCCGAGAGGGACGTCGGAGGGCGTCGAGAACGTGCCCCCATTCCGGCGCTGCGGCGGCACGCACAGGGGCAAGGGCACGTCTCCCGTTGCTGGGCCGCGGTCCGTCGTCTCCGAGATGTGAATTCGTTACGGCAGCGGGCGATCACGTGGGGGCGCGGGCTGTATCGTTCCGGGCACCCACTTCTTTGTTGACGCAAAAATCCCTCATGCCCGACGCCCCCACGCCCCCGGCCTCCATCGAGGAGGCCACCGCCCGAGTCACCCGCTTCCGCGAGGCCCGCGACTGGGACCAATACCACACGCCACGCCACCTCTCACGGGCCGTGGCGGTGGAGGCGAGCGAACTGGAAGAGGAGTTTCTGTGGAAGGACGACCGTGACGTGACGGAGCATCTCCGGTCCGAAGAAGGCCGGGAGGCGATCGAGGACGAGGTGGGGGACGTGCTGATCTCCCTTCTCCTCTTCTGTGAGCGGGCGGGGATCGACCCGCTGGAGGCGCTCGGGGCGAAGCTGGAGAAAACGAAGAAGAAGTACCCCGTCGAGGACGCCTGACCGCGACCGGGTGTTTGGGCGAGACTGCCGCAGTCCATCCTCGCCCCCGGAGGAAGCCAGTCCTACGCGGGGCCGAATCCCTTCCGGATCTCGTCGAAGGTCTTTTCGATGATGCGCTCGTCGATGCCGTTGTAGATTGCGCTCATGAGTTGAATGGTGTTCTGGGCCGCGTCCTCGAACACGAACCGCGGGGCGGCGAAGTCGCACCGCACAAAGTGGGGGGGCTGCCCGCCCCCGTACACGAGGGTGCAGGTGTCGAAGGTGCAGTCCTCGAAGTGCGTCCCGTCGAGCACGACGCGCTCACTCGAAAAGCTTCGCCCGACCACGTCGTCGCGGCCCGACACGTCGCGGTCCGACGGAGCCCCGCCCGAAGAGTCGCTGTGTCCGTTTTGCTTCGTCATGGTAGCGCTGTGTCTGGCTGAAAGGGGTGCCGTGCGTTCCTTCAAGTTCTCTCGGGCGCGTGAGTTCGCCCGGTTGGGGCTTCTGGGTCCCTTTCGTGGCGGTCGTGCCGGGAGTCTCCAGTCTGTTCGCCTCGCCCCTGCACGGTGGGGCACTCCGCACCGCCCGCCGGGCCTCACCCCCGCCCGCCTTTCGGTCCCGTGGAGAGCCCGTTCGGGCCGCCCTTCGTACCGCCGTTGGCCTCCACGAATCTTCCGATACGGTAAATCCACCGGCAGAGGATCGCTGCAGGAAACCGTACGGGAGGCGCCGCGTGGCGACAACGCCCGAGGGTCGACCTCCGATCCTCGGTGCGAGTCTGCCCCTCTATCTGCTCAGTTTTTCCTTCCTGTATGCTTGATCCCGATCTCCCCGACGCGTTCGCCCGGCACCTGCTGACGGCCGTGGCCGACCACTCTTTCAACGCCCTTACCATCACTCGTGCCTCCGGCGCGGAGGAGCCCGGCGAGATCGTCTACGTCAACGACGCGTTCGTGGACCTGACGGGCTACGAGGCCGACGAGGTGATGGGGGAGACGCCCGGGATTCTGCAGGGCCCCGAGACCGAGCAGGAGGTGCTGGACCGCCTCGGCCAGAAGCTTGGGGCCGGAGAAGTCTTTCACGGCCGGGCGACCAACTACCGAAAAGACGGCTCCGAGTTTACGATGGAGTGGAAGGTCATTCCCGTCGCCGAGAGCGAGGTGGATGGGGACGGGGCGGATCCCGACGAGACGCCGGGGGCGTCCATCTACCACGTTGCGGTGCAGCGCGAGGCGCCGGCCACGTAGAGGGACGGCGGGCCGGATGGCCCCTGGCCGCCAGCCCGTAGCGCGGCCGGCACCGCCGATCGTTCCGCGCGCCGGCGGCGCTACGCTCCGTACCGCTCGCGCACGAAGTCATCGTCCAGAATAGACCGGGCCGCCCCCCGCACTGTCGCCGGCCCGACCGCCGTCTCCAGGTCCGCGATGGTCGGCCCTGCCCCCGAGGTGTCCCGGTTGTGGTCGATGGGCTCCCGCCGGTCGGCGTGGGCCGCGAACCAGTAGGCCACCGCCCCCTGCAGTTTTGGAATGGGAATGCAGGTTTCCTCCTCGCCGTCCCGGATGTAGGCGAGGTCGTAGTAGCCGTCCGTCATGTCGCCCGTCGGGGTCTTGGGGCGCTCCCGGATGGAAAGCGAGCATGTGACGCTCGGAAAGTACGCGTGGAGCGCGAGGGCGAAGGCCGCGTTGGCCGCATTGTAGTTGCCCCCGTTTTTGGCCTTCTCGGCGAAGGCAATCAGGTCCTCCGCGCCGCGGGGGACCGGCATCGCGGCCGGCTCCGACATCAGGGACGCATGGCCCTGAAGGCGGGCCTCGTCCCGGCGCTCGATGGCGACGAGGCGGTCGGCGGGCTCGCTGAGCATGTCCAGAACGTAAATCGTCTCGGACGCGTCGACGCCCGGCCGCGTGTCGGGGCGCTCGTGGGCCGCGACGCCGCCCTCAACGTTCTGATCGAGGTACCGGAGCCGCCGGTGAAGCTCTTCGGGCGCGATTTTGAACAGGGTGCCCCGGTTGCGGTGCCGGAGCGTGTAGTCGACGTCCATGAAGGAATGGGTTTGAGATGCGCAGTGCCGTAGGCCTGGTCTCGGTGGGGATGACGGGCAGAGGAGCACCTGTTCCGCCGGAATCAATCAACCCCGCGCCCCCCGTGCCGGATTCAGGAAATGCCGTGCTCCGGCGAGTTCTGAGCTGTTTTTCCCGTTTCGGGCCCTGCTCGGGGCTCGGGTCGTCTACTTTCGTCCCCGGACCGGTCTGCGCCGCACGGATCTGGCCCCCTCACGCTAATCCCTCACAGCCGACGCCTCAACAGGAGGCGTTTTTCCACCGATGGAGCTTCCGTCATCGACCTTTCGCGTCTGCAACGGCCCTCGGGTGCCCGGAAAGGGACGCCCGGTGGCCATCGTGGTGGGGCGGGCCGAAGACGGCCTGCCGCCGGACCCACTGGTTCACCTGGAGTACTACGTGTTCTTCACCCGCGACGCCGACACCTTGATTGCCCGCGCCTTCCGAACCCTTGGGACCGTCCCCGAGGCTGTCGACCTGGGGGAGGGCCGTCCCGATCTCTCCTACTTTCTCGGGCTGGCCCGAGAAGACGCCGAGACGAGGGTCAGTGAGCATCTCGAGTCGTTCTACGACGATCCCGAACAGGTCCTCGGTGGCCGGGCGGTTCGCCTGGAGTGGACGGACGCTTCCTACCTGGCCGACCTGTATTTCCGCGTGGTCGGCCTGGGGCAGTTCCGGCGGATTGCCGGGGCGACCGACTCGCCCGAACTGAAGCGCTCCCTCGACGACCTTGACGCGAACGGAGCGATTCTCGACCGGCAGGGCCTTTCCGCCTGAGATGTCCCCTGCGGACCGGGGCGGCGCGACCCCAAGGCCGGCGGCTGCCCCCCCTCAAGCTGCCTCCCTCAAGGGATGGGCTGGGAGCGTTCCGTCTGTCTCCGTGCCCCGAACGCTGAAGGGCATCTTCTGCTTGTGCGAAAGGGGGGACTCGAACCCCCACGGGGCTAGGCCCCACGAGATCCTAAGTCTCGCGCGTCTACCAATTCCGCCACTTTCGCATGCAACATCGGGCGTCGGCACTGCCAAAATAGGAATCGTAACATGGGATCGAGGTTCCTATGGATCCGCGTTGGTGTCGGGCTGTACGGATGCCGTGTCCGAGCCACCTGCTCTGCTTGTTGCTGATCCGTCACCGGTTTATGACGCTCCGAGGCTCCGCACTCATCATCGGCGTGGCGAGTCTGCTGTGGGGCGGCCTCGGAATGGGGCCGGAGGCGCAGGCGCAGGACCGGGGGGCGCCGCGCTTCGGCCCGGCCGCGCCGGGCGACACGGTCGTGGCGGAGGCGTCGGACGCGGGACGAATCTGGAGCCTTGTTGCGCCGCCGGTCGACCGGCTTGCGCGTCGGTACGGGATGGAGGGGGACAGCGCCTGGGCGGCTCACCTGCGCCGAAGTGTCCTGCGGCTTCCCGGATGCACGGGGGCGCTGGTCTCGGCGGATGGCCTGGCCCTTACGACGGCCCGCTGTGTGCGACGGCACCTCGATTCTCAAGGCGACACCGCCATCGTGGCCGAGCGGCCCGCCGATGAGCGCGCCGTGCCGGCCCTGCACGCAGACCGCCTGGTCCAAACGAACGACGTGACCACGGCAGTGCGGACGGCCCGACAGGATACCGCCGAGGCAGCAGCAGTATCTGCGGTTCAGGGGCGACTTCAGGAGGAGGCCGAGGCGGGTCGGCACGTGGAGGTGTCGGCCGACGGCGAAGGCGCATACACGGCGTACACCTACCGGCGCTACCAAGATGTGCGCGTTGCCCTGCTGCCGGACCGGCGAATCAGCGCGTTCGGGGGCCCCGATGCGGCGCTGACGTATCCGCGGCCGGCCTTCGACGTCGCCCTGCTTCGCATCTACACGCCGGAGGGGCGGCCGCTGGCCCCGGACCGCTTCTTCGAACCGTCCACGCAGGGCGCACGCCCCGGAGACGCCGTGTTTTCGGCGGGGCCGCCCGCAGCCACGCGCCGGGCGGAGAGTGCGGCGCAGCTCACCGTGCGGCAGGACCTGGTGCTGCCGGCGCGGCGCGACCGCTTGGAGACGCGGGCACAAGCCCTCCGAGCCCGTCTCGATACCGCCGGGGCGATGCCCTCGCTACGTCCGGCCCTCCGCGATGCCGAGCGGGCCCTGAAGCAGACCCGGGCGCGTCTGGAGGCCCTGCGGAACGAGTATGTGCGGGCTCGTCTCGAGCAGCGAGACGAGCGGCTCCGGCGGGCCCTTCGCCGAGCCCCGGCCCTCCAGCGGCGGTTTGGGGGGCTGCTGGACAGCCTAGACGCGATTCAGAACACCAAACGAACGCTTGGCGCCGTCTACCGGGCCTTCGGGGCCGCGGAGGGCGGGCCGCACGCCTCGTCGACGTACCGTCGGCTGCTACGAGAAGAAGGACAGGAGGCGCCGGCGCGCACCGCGTCCTCGCACGCCTCGGGGGCTCCGGGGGGCGCCGCGGACTCCCTCCAGTCTTCGTCAGGGCCGGTCGAGATCGCTCTGCTGGCCGCCCGGCTGGAGGCCCTCCAGCGGCACCTCCGCCCGGACTCTGCCGCCGTGGACCGGCTCCTCGGAGGGCAGTCGCCCGCTGAGCGCGCCGCCTCGGTCGTCGACCAGCTCGCGTCGGCCTCGGGGGACGGGACGCACGCATTCCCCACCGCCGGTCCCGCGGCCGACGTAGCCGCCGTGGTCGGGACGCGGGCCCGCTCCTTCCACGAGCAGTGGCGGGGCCTCACGCGGGCTGAACGCCGCCTCACTCGGCGTCTTGCAGACGCCCGCCAGGCCGTCCGGTCGGTCCCCATGTTGGCGAGCGGAACCGCCCCCCGGTTGACGGACGGGCGCGTCCGGGGCTACCCGTACAACGGAACGACGGCCCCGCCCTTCACCACTGTCTTTGGCCTCTACGAACGGGCCCGTGCGTTTGGCGGGGAGACGCCTTGGGGCCTCCCGGAGCGGTGGCAAAAGGCGGGGGGACGGATGGATCGCTCGACGCCCCTTACCCTCGTGGCCTCCGTCGACGGGGCGGTCAGTAACAACGGGGCGCCGCTCCTCAACCAATCCCTGGAGCTGGTCGGGGTCGCCGCGGGGCCCAACATTCAGGGCGTGGCGGGCACGTACCTCTTCCTGCCGGAGCGGATGCGGACCGTGGGGACGGACGTGCGTGGCCTGCGCGAGGCCCTGACGGCCGTGTACGGGGCGGATGCGCTGGTCGACGAATTATTCGGGGGCCGCTCGTCCGCCCGGTCGCCCTGAGGGGCGTGCTTCGGGATTGCACCGTATTCTTTTCTGTGTCGTAAGACCCATCTGCATGCGCACTTCCGTTTGGCGTCTCGTCGCAATATTGGGCATTGGGGCCGCGCTCCTTGCGGGCTGTGGGGGGAGCGGGGGCACCGTATCGGTGCCCGTTGTGGAGCGTCCCGATGAGACCGAGTCCGTAGACGACACGCTGGGGGCGACCGCCGCGGAGGCGGCGTCGGTCCCGTCGCCCTCCGACACCG
Organism: Salinibacter pepae; assembly: GCF_947077775.1. Classification (NCBI taxonomy): domain Bacteria; kingdom Pseudomonadati; phylum Rhodothermota; class Rhodothermia; order Rhodothermales; family Salinibacteraceae; genus Salinibacter; species Salinibacter pepae. Next base: position 772,853 of record NZ_CAMTTE010000001.1, on the reverse strand, counting down.
TCCGGGCCCAGCGGTTCGACCGCGGGCGGATGTGGACGGTGGAGAACCTGCCCACGTCCTACTTCCAGAAGGCCCACGGCGTCACCCCCGACGACGAGTGGCGCACGAAGGCCCGGCGGGGCGCGCTTCGGTTCGGCAGTGGGTGCTCGGCGTCGTTCGTGTCGTCGAGGGGGCTCGTGATGACCAATCACCACTGCGCGCGGGAGCACATCACGGACGTCCGTCGAGACGGAGAGGCCCTCTTGAAGAACGGGTTCTACGCGGCGGCCCGCAGCGACGAGCGTCGCGCCCCCGATTTGCATGTCGACCAGCTCGTCGAGGCGGAGAACGTCACCGGGACGGTATACGACGGGCTTCGCGAGGGGCGTGAGGCGGGAGCGCAGGCCCGCGAGCAGCGCGTCCAGTCGCTCCAAGAACAGTTGACGGCCGAGGCCAGCACGCGGGACAGCTCGCTCCGCGTGGAGGTCAAGGCGCTGTACCAGGGGGCGCGGTACACGGCCTACACGTACCGCCGGTACGAGGACGTCCGGCTCGTGATGGCCCCGGAGCTGCAGCTCGGGTACTTCGGGGGAACGGAGGACAACTTCACGTATCCCCGGTACGCGCTGGACGTGGCCTTCTTTCGGGTCTACACCCCGGAGGGCGAGCCCCTTCGCCCCGAGCACCACTTCTCGTGGGACACAGAGGGGGCCCAGCCCAACGAGTCGGTCTTTGCCGTGGGGCACCCGGGCTCCACGAGTCGCCTCGACATGGTCTCGCAGCTCGAGTATCAGCGGGACCACGCGCTGCCCGACCGGCTTGAGGCCCTCCGGACGCGGGGCGACCTGCTTGAGACCTACATCCGCAGCAATCCCGACTCGTCCGACCGATACGGCCTTCGAAATACCTATTTCTCGATCGAGAACACGATCAAAGGGCAGACGGGCCAGCTCCGAGGGCTCCGCGACTCGTACCTCCTCGCGCGGCGCGGCGCGGCGATCCGGGCCCTCCAAGACTCCATCCGGGCCGTCGACTCGCTGCGGCAGTCGTACGGGACGATCGTGGAGCGGATTGGGGGCCTTCAGCAGTCCAAGGTCGTGATGGCGGAGAAGGCCGGGGCCTTCGTGACGTTCGCGAATCTGGAGCTCGGGTCCCGGATTCTGGTGCGGGCACTTCACGGGTACTACTACGACTTCCTCCGCACACGCGGCGCGCCCCCCGATCGGCTGGAGGCCATTCGGGAGGACGCCGAGCAGGTCACCGACTGGCCCGCCGGGCTCGAAAAGGAGTTCTTGATAGCACAATTTGAGGAAATCCGGTCGGCCTACGGCGCCGACCACCCCACCGTCCAGCGACTCTTCAAGGCGCGCACGCCGGAGGAGGTGGCCGCCCGGCTGGTGGAAAAAAGTGCACTGATGGACTCGACGCGGTTCCTCACTCTGCTCGACGAGGGGTACCGCAAGAGCGACGACCCGTCGGTGCCGGTCATCGAGGCGCTGGCGCCCATGTTCCTGAACACGAATCGCCAGATGCAGGATGTGCGGGCGTCGGAGCGAACCCTCAATGCGCGCCTCTCGCGGGCCCGGCTTTCGGTCTACGGGGCCACGTTTCCGCCGGACGCCACGCGCTCGCTGCGGCTCTCGGACGGCCGCGTGCGGGGGTATCAATACAACGGGACGACGGCCCCGCCCTTCACGACCTTCTACGGGCTGTACGACCGGTACTCTTCCCACAACGAGGAGGCGTGGTCGCTCCCTGCACGGTGGGCCACGGCGGTCGACTCGATCGACCTCGATACCCCCCTCAACCTCGTCTCGACCGTCGACATCTCGGGCGGCAGCTCCGGGTCGGCACTGCTGAACAAAGACCTCGAAGTTGTCGGGGTGGTCTTCGACAGCAACATGGAGGCCCTCCCCAACGAGTACCTCTACCGCCGGAACGGCGCCCGGGCGGTGGCGGTCGACGGGCGGGGCATCCTGGAGGCCCTCCGTACGGTCTACGGGGCCGATCGCCTCGTCGAGGAGATCACCACGGATGGGGATGGGCCCGAGGGGTGACACGTCACCGGCCGTCGAGTCCGGTCCGGAACGCCGCGACGATGCCGGGGGTCACGTCGGCCAGCGTGTGGGCATCGGCCAGGTGCGGCGCGGCCCATCCGCAGGCCAGAAGCGGCACGGGGTTGCGGGTGTGCTGGGTGTGGCGGGTGTCCTCTAGGTTGCCGTGGTCACTCGTCACGACGAGGGTGTCCTGGGTGGGGTCGAGGAGCTCGAGCAACCGCCCCAGGAAGCGGTTCAGTCGCTCCAAGAGCACGCCCGGGGCGAGGTCAATTCGGCGGTGCCCCACCTTGTCCGTGTGGAAGAACTCGAACAGCGTGAGCACGTGACTGCGGTGGGTGTCGAACAGTGCCTGGGCAGTGTCGGCGGGGGTGCGGGGGGACACGTCGAGCTGGAGCGCGTCCCGCCACCCCTCCGCCGTCAGGTCGGCGGGCACGGCCCGGCGGGCCCGCAGGGCCTCCTGGTCGCGAAGCGGCACGCCGGCCCCCGCGCAGCAGCGCGTCGTGACGGTCCACCGCCGCGACGGGGCCTCGAAGAACTGGGGCGGAAACGCGTTCGCGAACGCGACGCCCCCGTCGGGGACCGCGGGCAAGGCCTGGACGCGATGGAAGAGGTTCTCGTGGTCCAGCACGTCGTGGGTGGCGGAGTGAGGGTACGGCCCGAAGTGGCGCCCCACCCGCTCGGCACAGTTCACGCCGGTGAAGAGGGTCGCCTGTCCGGTGCCGCTCTGGGGCAGTCCGTCCATCCCCAGTGTGGCGTCGAGGGGGCGGACGACGCGGTTGGGGGCGGCCCGCTTGGGGAGCCCCCGAACCCAGGGCGCCCCGCCGGCCAGCCGCCGAAAGGCCGCGCCGGCGTCGTTCGAGAGCGGGTTTTCCGGTCCGGCCGGGCCCAGCCCGATCCCATCCAGAAAGACGAATAGAATCCGCTTCACAACACCAGTGCCTGGTCCCTGAAAAGATCACTGCCTCCGTTACGCGGGACCGGCGTGGGGCGAGACGGGTTCCATTGCCGCCCCTGGAGGGGTCAATCGTTCAGCCGGTAGAGCGTCTCGAAGCCGCCGAAGAGATCGAGGTAGTCCTCCAGCATGTGCGGGAGCAGAAACCGCTCGCGGACGGTCGCTCGGGCCTTCATGCCGAGCGTCTCTCGGAGGCCGGGATTCCGAATGAGCTCCACGATCCGTGCGGCCGCCTCGTCGATCGAGTCGACCAGAAAGCCATTCTCACCATCCTCGATCTGGTGGCGAATGCCGCCCACGTTGCCGCCGACGACGGCGCTGCCCTTCCACATCGCCTCGGTAACGGTGAGCCCGAACCCCTCGCGGAGCGACTTCTGCAGCACGACGGCCGCGCGCCGCTGCAGCGCGTTGACGAGGGCCGTGTCCTCTACGCTCAAGATGCGAATGCGCTCGGTTTCCTCGTCGAGGAGCGACTCGTACACCTCCTTGCCCTCCGGGTCGTCGGTGGCCACGTTGCCGAGCAGCACGAGCGTTGCGTCGACCTCCTCGTGGGCCTTCTTAAAGGCCTCGATCACGCCCTCGGGGTCCTTCCACCGGTCGAACCGCGAGATCTGGACCACGAGCGGCTGGTCCCGTGGAATGTCGTAGTGGGCAAGGCGCTCGTTGATCTCGGCCTCGCTCAGCTCCTTGTTCTTAATCGCGAAGGGATCGATCGCGGGCGTAATCGTGCGCTGCGGCGTGTCGAGCGACTGCGTGTACGCGTCGAGGCTCACCACCACGCCGTCGTAGTGCTCGATGAACGACTGCAGGTAGCGCCACAGCTCGCGGTCGGGGGCCGACAGGTCCACGTGACACTGCCAGATCCACGGGCCATTCCGGTGGTAGTGCTGGATCAGGGGCAGCGGCTGGGGGTCGTGGACGACCACCATGTTGTGCCGGTCCAGGTGGGTACGGACTGCGTTCTTGTAGACAATGTCTTCGTAGTGCTTCTTCTTCAGGTCGGTCAGGTGGATCGAGCCGCCCTGCAGGGCATTGTGCATCTTCTTGGTGATGCTGAAGAAGTCGGGCGCCCCCTGGATGACGCGCCAGCCCGTGGTGATGCCCACGTTGTTCATCAGCAGCGTGAGGTCGTCGAGCAGCTCGGCCACGCCCCCGCCGTAGAACGTGGAGTTGACGTGGACCACGTGGAGGTGCTGCAGGGCCTCGGCCTTCTCGTAGATGCGCTCAATCCGCTCCCGATCCAGGAAGCGGGTGTAGTCGTCCAGCTGGACGGTGCGGCGGGTGTCGCGGTGGGCGAGGTCGAGGTCTTGGGAGGCGCTGGGCGGCATGTCGGAGATGGGAACGGGCGGGCATGAAGCGCGAGGAGCGGCACGTGAGGCGTGAAGAGTGAGCCTGTGATTGACGTCTTCACGCATCATGTTTCACGCATCACAGGTGCGTAGAGGGCAGCATGGCATGATGCTGTCGCGGGACGTATGTCGGAAGGCACTACGCCGAGGACCTCCAGAGGGCCCGCCAGCCCAGGTACGCCTGTCCCAGAACGAGCGGCACGACGCTCGCGCCCCCAATCAAGAGCCAGCCGTTGAGGCCCGGCGGCACCACCGACAGGACGGTCGCCAGCGGCGTCCAGTAGACGGCCAGCAGGAGCAACCCGAGACACAGGGCGAGCGCCCCCCACACGTGGGGCGTGCGTGAGATTTCGTTGTCGAGGAGGCCGCTCTCTGGGCGTCGCATGTTGAAGACGTGTAGCAGCCGGCTGATGGAGAGCGTGAGGAACGAGACGGTGACCGCCTGGTCGACGGGCATCCCGACCCCCTGCAGGGCGGCGAGGAAGGCGCCGAGGATCGTAAGGGCGATGACGACGCCGTAGCCGCCGATGAGGCCCCAGTGATACGGCGTCACCACTGCCTCTTCTGGGTCGCGCGGCGGCCGGTCCATCACCGCCCCGGTGCCGCGTCCCACGCCCAGGGCCAGAGCGGGAAAAACGTCGTTCAGGACGTTCAGGTAGAGAATCTGTAGGGGGAGGAGGGGGAGCGGAAAGCCGACCCCGGCGGCCGCTCCTACGGCCAGGATTTCCCCCACGTTGCCGGAGAGGAGGTAGACGACAAACTTGCGGATGTTGTCGAAAATGATCCGGCCCTGCCTGATGGCCGCCACGATGGAGGACAAGGCATCGTCCTGCAGAACCATGTCCGCCGCCTCGCGGGCCACGTCCGTGCCGCGCTGCCCCATTGCGACCCCAATGTCGGCGCTGCGGAGGGCGGGAGCGTCGTTCACGCCGTCGCCCGTCATGGCCACCACCTGCCCGGACGCCTGGTACAGGTCGACCAGGTCGAGCTTCTGTTTCGGGGTCACCCGTGCGAAGACGGCGGCCCGGAGCAGGCGGGCCCGGTCGGCCTCGTCCAGGGCCTCGATCGATGCGAACGTCCTCCCCTGCTCTACGGCGTGATCGTTCATCCGCAGCCCCACGGCCCCGGCAATGGTGCGGGCCGTCTCCGGATGGTCACCCGTGACCATGACGACGCGGATGCCGGCCTCCTGACACCGTTCAATCACAGGGCGCACGTCCTCGCGCGGCGGGTCCAGGAGCCCGACCAGCCCGAGCAGGCCCAGCCCCTCGTACGGGGAGGCCTCGGCGTCGCCCACGGTCTTTTGGGCGAGGGCGAGCACGCGCAGGCCGTCTTGGGCGAGGGCGTCGCTTTTTTCAAGCCACTCTGCGCGTCCGTCTGGATCGAGGGGCCGAGAACCGTCCTCGGTGTGCACGCGGTCGCAGGCCTCAAGGACGGCCTCGGGCGCCCCCTTCACCGCCACCCGGAGCGCCGCCTCTTTCTCGTGGTAGGTCGCCATCATCTTCGTCTCCCGGTTGAACTCGACCGTCCGGACGACCGGAGTGTCCTCGAGAAGGGCCTCGCGGGGCCGCCCGGCCTGTGCCCCGAGCTGCAGGAGGGCCACCTCCAGCGGGTCCCCGCGGTGCTGATCGGGGGCGCCCGGGGACCACTCGGCGCCGTTGCAGAGGACGCCCACGTCGATGGCGTCGCGGAGGCACCCCGGTGTGTCCTCAGGAAGCGGCTCCAGGTCTACCGTCTCGCCCGCGAGTACCATGCGGCGCGCGGTCATCCGGTTTTCGGTGAGGGTGCCGGTCTTGTCGGTGCAAATGAGCGTGGTGGCCCCGAGCGTCTCGACGGCGGAGAGGCGGCGGATGTACGCGTTGCGCCGGAGCATGACCCACATGCCGTGGGCCAGTGCGACGGTGGCGACGATGGGCAGGCCCTCGGGAATGGCCGCCACCGCGAGGGCGATCCCCGTTTCGACCATCAGAAGCAGGTCGCGGCCGGCCAGCAGGCCCGTGCCGGCGACGGCCCCGGCGATGGCGAGGGTAAGCCACACGAGCCGCCGCCCCAGCTGGTCGAGCTTCTGCTCGAGCGGCGTGTCGTTCTGCCCGGCCGTCTCCACCATGGCGGAGATGGCCCCGAGTTCTGTCTCCATGCCCGTCCCCACCACGAGTCCCGTTCCGCGTCCCTTTGCGACCGCCGTGCCCTTGTAGGCCATGCTGTGCCGTTCGGCGAGGGGCGCGTCGGGGGCCACTGGGGCCGGGTCCTTGTCGACCGGCACCGACTCGCCGGTGAGGGCCGACTCGTCGACCTGTAGCCGGTCGGCGTCGATCAGCCGGAGGTCGGCGGGCACGAGGGCCCCGCCCCGGAGCTGCACAATGTCGCCCGGCACGAGCTCCTCGGCCGGGAGGGTCCGCTCCCGCCCGTCCCGGCGCACGCGGGCGGTCATCTGCCCGAGTTCCTGGAGGGCCTCCATCGACCGTACGGCCCGCCATTCGGTGAAAAAGCCGATGGCCGTGTTGAGGGCGAGCACGGCGGCGATGGCCAGCCCCTCGACGGTCTGCCCGAACAGGAACGAGACGCCCATCGCGGCGACCAGAAGCAGCACGACGAGGCTCTTGAACTGCTCCCACAGGATGGCCGCCACGCTCCGATGCTCAATCTCGCGCAGGCGGTTGGGCCCCTCCGCGTCCAGCCGCCGCTCGGCCCCCTCCGACGTGAGCCCGTCCGCCGTGCTTTCCAGTGCCGAAAGCACCGCTTCCGGCGCCGCGCTCCACGGCGCGGTCTTCGAAGCAGAGGCCGCATCCGTGGTCGGAGGCTCGGAAGCGACGGGGTCACTCATGGCAAAGGGGAACGGGGAAAAGCTCCGTGAGGCAAAGACGTGTCATTCGCGTCGCCCCCGACCGAACGTTCTCCGTTTACTGATCCGTGGATAGGCAGGGAAACACCATTCCCGATGCGCGGTGGACCGGGTGCTGCGTTATGCGGAACCGTCTTTAGAACCCCATTCACGCATCAGTAAATCGGCCGTGCGGTCCCCTACCACGCGATGCTACACCGGTCTAGCGAGACCCTGATCCAGGCCGCTCCGCCCACTCAGGCCGTGCGACAATGTCGGGATCCGGAGGATGACGCTGTTCGTCAACGAATGGGGCTCTTGCAAACCGTCGAACGGTCGCGCGGTGTAGAAAACGCAGTGACCTCCCCTCAGGAGGTGCCGTTTAGACTTGGAACCAGCATCCGTACCGTGCAAAAGATTCAGCGCATTTGGAGTTTCGCTACTGCACTGCGCGGCGAGAGGTCCCTCTGCCGCGTAGTTCTCCCCTCAACGATGGCCCGCGATCGCCTCTCCGGCCTCGCCTTCTGCGTCGGTCATGGAACGCAGCCTCCTCCTGAGCCGAGCGCCGGAGCCTCGTCCCGCACCACGCCTTCCCCCAGCTCTCGATGAAACGCGCCGCACGGGTCGCCTTGATCAGTGGAAGCGGATTCGTGACGCTGGCTGCGCTGTGGGTGTACGCACCCGCCTGGCGCCGCCTCGATGCTGCAGGCCTCCGCTGGGTACACGCGCGGACGCCCGCGGGGCTCGTCCCCTGGGCCGAGGCGCTCACGCACGCGGGCGGCCTGCCCGTCACGATCCCGATCGCAGTGGCGCTGGCGGGCGTCCTGTGGCGCCGCGCCCACCGGCCTGCGGCGGTCGTTTGGGGAGCCGGGTTCCTCGGGGGACAAATTGCGGTTCTGGGCCTAAAGCTGGTTTTTAACCGCACGCGACCGCACGCCCCCGACCTGCTGATGCAAAACCTTAGCTTTCCGAGCGGCCACGCCTTCACCGCCGTCGTGGTGTATGGGGCGTTGTTGTATGGGGGCTGGATCCGATGGAGCGCGCACTGGAGCCGAGGGCTGCTCGCGCTGGCCACCGGCCTGCTGATCCTGGCGACCGGGTGGAGCCGGCTCGTGCTGCGCGTCCACTACCCGACCGATGTGGTGGCCGGGCTCCTGCTGGGCATCGCGTGGCTGGCGCTTTTGTGGATGGCGTTGCACCGCTGGGGCGCGGTGGGGCCGGAGAAGCTCGCGGTCGGTGCACCGGAGCAGACAATGCTCTAGAGCCCCCAAAAAGCGACGATGCCGAGCGTCGTGACCACAGCCAGGAGGAGCTGAAGCGGGCCGCCGACGCGAACGTAGTCCCCAAAATCATACCCGCCGGGTCCGTAGACGAACAGGTTCGTCTGGTAGCCGACCGGGGACATGAACGCGGTGCTGGCGGCAAACGTGACCGTGAGGACGAATGCAAAGGGATTGGCCCCGAGGCGAGTCGCCACGTCCACCGCCACGGGCAGGAGGAGCACCACACTGGCCTGGTTGCTGATGAGGTTCGTCATGAGCGCCGTCAGCAGATAAAAGAGCCCCAGCACCAGGACGGTGGGCAGAACGTCGGCGCTCGACACCAGGAGCGCGCCCAGGAGTTCGGCCCCGCCGGTTTTGGACAGGGCCTTCCCCAGCGGAATGACGCCCGCGAGCAGGAAGATCACGTCCCACTGCACCGCCTCGTAGGCCTCGGCCGCCTTGACGACCCCGGTTGCGATCATGACGACGACCCCGCCGAGCGCCGCCACCATGATCGGCAGGACCCCGAACGCGGCCAGTCCTACCACCGCCAGGACGGTCCCGACCGCGAGGGGCAGCTTTGCCGAGCGGAAGCGCTGAAGCTCGAGCTCCCCCGCCACGAGCACGTTCGGGTCGTTCGCCAGCCGGTCGACGGTCTCGGCCTTCGACTCGATGAGGAGCACGTCGCCCGGCCGCAGCGCGAAGTCGGTGAGGCGCTCGTGGGCGATCTCGGCCCCGCGTCGGAGGGCGAGGACCGCCGCCCGATAGAAGTCCTGAAGCCCCGCCGACGCGATCGTTTCCCCGACGAGGTCCGACCCCGACGTGACGACGATCTCGACGAGCGTCTCGTCGGGCCCCAGGGTCTGCAGGTCCGCTTCCGTCGCCACGTCGGGCACGAGGTCGATTCCGTCCACGTCGAAGAGGGTGCGAAGCGCGTCCTCGGTGAGCCGGATCGTGAAGGCATCCCCGGCCTGGATCGTCGTCGAGAGCGGAGGCTCCCGCCGGTGCCCCCCGTCGCGAATGAGCTGGGTCACATTGGCCTCAAAGTCGACCCGGTCGAGCGCTTCCTCCAGCGCCTGTCCCACGAAGGGCGACTCGTCCCCGACGGTGACCTCCGTGAGAAAAACGTCTTGCCGCGTCGATTCCCGTTCGCTGCGGGGGATGACGTGAGACGGCGCGAGCCAGTACCCCACGGTAAGCAGGTAGAGGGCACAGGCCCCGAAAACGATGAGGCCGAGGTGCGTGAACTCAAACATCGAAAAGGACTGCCCGATGAGCTCCCCGGAAATGCTGCTGGCCAGCAGGTTGGTAGACGTGCCGATGAGCGTAAGCATGCCCCCCGCCATCGACGCGTAGGACAGCGGCAGGAGGAGCTTCGACGGCGAGGTGCGGTTCTCGTGGGCGAGGTCGCTTACCATCGGCAGCAGAATGGCGACCGCCGCGGTGTTGTTGATGATGCCTGAGAGCGGACCCGCGAGACCGATCGTCGCCCCGAGCTGCTTGTGGACGTTCGCGCCGGTGTAGGACGAAACGATGGATTGAATCCGCTGGATCACGCCGGTTCGGCGCACGCCCTCGCTCAAAATCATCATGGCGAGGATGGTAATGGTGGCGGCATTCGAGAAGCCGGACACCCCCTCGCTCGGCGAGATGCCCGTCCACGGCCTCAGCACCATGAGCGTCACCATGACGCCGAGGGCCGTCACGTCAACCGGCACCGGCTCCGTGACAAACAGGATCAGCGCCGCGAGAATGATCAGAAACACGAGAAGCGCGCCTGCGCTCACGGACGGCATGGACGAACCCCAAATTTTTGAGGGCGAAAGACGGCACCCAGGCAGATCAGACGATCGGAGAACCCGGTGCGTCCGTTCTCCCTGCGGGTCAAATGAATGAAGGGGCGGGGAAACGGACCCCGCTACCTCCGTGGCGGCAATGCGGAACGGCGGCCGGACAACCGAGCCCGATGCTACCCCTCGTTGCCGACAATGCGGCCGTCCTGGAGTTCGACGACGCGGTCGGCGTAGTCGGTAAGCTCGGGATCGTGGGTCACCATTAGGAAGGCGGTGCCCGTCTCGCGGTTGATGTCCCGCATCAAATCCATGACCGACCGTGAGGTCTCCGAATCGAGGCTGCCGGTTGGCTCGTCGGCCAGCACGACCGTCGGGTCGTTGGCGAAGGCGCGAACCGTGGCAACGCGTTGCTGCTGGCCCCCGGAGAGCTCGTTGACAGGGGTCTGGATCTTCTCCCCAAGGCCCACCATCTGAAGCATCTCGACGGCCCGGTCGTGGGCCGCCTCCTCATGCTCTTTCCCGCGGATGCGACACGGCATCAGGACGTTCTCGAGGACGTTGAAGTCGGAGAGGAGATGGTGAAACTGAAAGATAAACCCGATGTACTCCCGGCGGAGCTGTGCCCGCTCGTCTTCGTCGAGCGTCGAGGTCTCGCGGTCGTCGAGGAAGAGCCGCCCGGCGGTCGGGGTATCGAGGAGGCCGATGATGTTCAGCAGGGTTGTTTTGCCCGACCCACTCTTCCCCACCAGCACAGCAAAGTCGCCGGTCCGCAGCTTGAGATCGACACCGAACAGCACCTCCTCGTCGACCCCATTGGTATAAGTCTTCCGGATGTCGTCGAGGCGCAGAATTGCGTCCTCGGCTTCAGAGGTCGGTCCGGAGCGCTGTTCGTCGGTCACGTCATCCATTTTGAATCACCTCGATGGGATCGACGTCGGAGGCACGGAGTGCCGGCACCAGCGACGCGACGAAGCCAATGAGCACGGCCCCCACGACGGTGCCCGCGACCAGTTCGGGGCTGAGTTCGAACGGGAAGAGCGGCTCTGTGCGGCCGCTGGCGGTCGGTGGGCCTTCGATTTTCGACAGCAGCTTGACGGTCAGCGCCCCGACCGACGCCCCGAGAATGCCTCCCACCAGTGACAGCAAGGCGCCCTGCAGCGCGAAGACGGTCCGAATCTGGCGGCGGGTTGCGCCCATGGCCTTCAGGATGCCGATCTCCGGGAGCTTGTTGGTCACCAGCACAATCAGAATGCTGGCGATGGCGAAGGCGGCAGCGACGGCGGTAAAGAAGATAATCAGGTCGCTGGAGCGCCCTTGTCCTTCGAGGGCGCGCAGGAGCCGTTCGTTGTCGGCGATCCAGCTGGTGACCGCGTGGGGCACCTGACGTTGAAGCTGCTCGGCCACGCGATCGGCCTGAAAGACATTGTGGACCTCGACCCCGATGGCGTTGACCGACGCCCCGAGGCCGAACAGCGACTGGCCGTCTCCCAGCCGCATGAAGACCGCCGCATTGTCGACCCCGCCGAAGCCCGTGTCGAACAGGCCGACGATCCGCATGCTGCGGCCCGTGCCCGCCGATGTGGTCACCTGCAGGCGATCGCCCGTGTCCACGCCCATGGTTTCGGCCAGCTTGTATCCGATTGCGACTTCGCCGGGCCCGAGCTCGTAGAACCGTCCCTCGACGAGGTTTTTCTGAATCGGCACCAGGCGGTCGTAGCGGCGCGGCTCGATGCCGTAAAGGCGAACGGCCTCTCGTTTCTCGCCGCGGATGACGAACCCCTGGCCCTCGGCCGCCGGCGAGACGCCCTGAATCTCGGGACCGAACCGGTCTACGAGGCGGGTCCAGCGCGTCCAGTTGTCGATGGCGCCCTTCTGGCTGGTGAGCGTCGTCCGCTCGCCAAGGTAGAGCAGCCCGTCGTCGGGCGCGGCGGGCTGCTCTCGATTCCATAGCGCGAGCGGCTCCCGCTCGCGGGGCTCGATGAGAACGTGGGCGATGGCCCCGGTGGTCTCCTCCACGAGGTCCCGCTCCAGCCCGTCAATCAGGGCCGTCAGAAAGATGACGAGGATGACGCTCACCGACAGCACGACCAGCGTCAGGGCGGTCAGGCGCTTCGAGCGCACGAGCCCGCGCCAGGCGACGCTCCAGGAGAGGCGATCGGGCATCACGATCCGTCCCCCCCGGCCGGCGCGACGGCCTGGCCGATGTCAACTCGGGCGGCGTTTCGCAGGACGCGTGTCCCGGCCTCAATCCCTTCGAGGGCCATCCAGTCCTCCCCGCGAGCCCGGACGTCGACGGCCCGGCGGACGGCCTCGCCGCCCTCGGCCGTCAGCACGTAGGCCCCCATCGGGTCGCGGACGACGGCGTCGGTGGGGGCCGCCAGGGCCTCCTTGAGGCGGGCCACCTCGATGTTGGCGTCGACGGTCAGTCCGGGGAAGGCGCTGTCCGGCAGCGCGTCGGGAGCGAGGTGCACGCCCACGACGCCCCGGTCGGTCGCAATTTCGGGCCCGACCCGACGAACCGTCGCCGAGAAAGTGTTCTCGGGCATGGACGGAAACAGAAGCGTCGCCGGCTGACCGGACCTGAGACGGCCGAAGTAGTCCTCGTCGACCTCCGCGTAGATCTCTGCACTCGACATGTCGGCCATCCTGACGACGGTCTGGCCCGGGCTTGTGCGCTCTCCCTCCGTCGTCTTGACCGCCAGCACGAGTCCATCGAATGGTGCCCGAAGGGTCGTTTCGGCGAGGTCGTCCCGGGCGTGTTCGAGATCGACGTTTGCCTGCTCAAGCCGAGCACGGGCGGCACGAAGCTCCTCGGGGAGTGGACGCTCGCGAAGGCGGTCGAGCCGCGCCTCGGCGTTGTTGAGCCGGGCGCGGGCTTCTTTGGCGGCGGTGCGGGCCTGGTCGCGTTCCCGTTCGCTCACGATCTCCTCTTCGAACAGCGCCTCCGTATCCTTTCGCTCGCGCTCGGCCTGGGCGAGTTGCGCGGCGAACCGGTTGATCTCGGCTTGGGCCGCCCGGAGGTCCGCGTCGGTTGGGCCGCGCTTGACCTCCTGGAGCTCGCTGCGACGAATGTTGACACGCGCCCGGGCCTTTCGAACGGCCAGCTCGGCATCGTGCCGGTGGAGCTCGACCAGGCGGTCGCCCTCTTCGGCCCGCATTCCCTCCTCGGCGGCAACCCGCCGGACGGTTCCGGCCACGTCGACGCTCAGGTTGCTGGTGCGGGGCGCCTCGACCCGACCGGTGGCGACGTACACTTCAGCGACCGTCCGCTTTTGGACCCGAACCGTCTCGGCCGCCGTCGGCGACGCGGTGAGCCAGTACACCGTGATGCCGACCGCGGCAACGGCGACGATGCCCAGAAACCAGTACAGACGATCGGTCACAGGAACAGTGGGTCAGCGGCGAACCAGCCAAAATGAGGTGAGACGCAGATTGAGGGCCTCGTAGACCCCCCTTCCGCCGATTGCTTTTGTCGAAAAGGACCCGGGCAGACCATCACGGGGGCGATCGCCCGGTCGGCTCGATGCACCTCGCGCTCCGCGTCCCGGGGCCGAGGCGGAAGGGACGGGATGGGTTTGAGGGGGGCGTGATCGCCTCCCCGACGGCACCTACCGGTCCCCCCCCTCAATCCCCGCCCACGGCTTGGCGCCGAGCACGTCGTCGGGCGTCAGCCAACTGCGTCGCGCCTGGCCTGCTCGGCGCGGGCCACCTGCCGGATCACGTCGGCGACGCTGTCCGGAATCACGGAAATCGAGTCGATCCCCGCCTCGACCAGAACCTCCGCGAAGTCGGGATGATCACTGGGGGCCTGTCCGCAAATGCCGACGGGCCGATCCGACGCGTGCGCCCGCTCGATCAGATCCGCAACCATGCGGATGACCGACGGATTCCGTTCGTCGAAGAGGTCAGACAGCCGCTCCGCGTCGCGCCCCACCCCCAGCACGAGTTGCGTCAGGTCGTTGGTGCCGATCGAGAACCCGTCGAACCGTTCGGCAAATTCGTCGGCCTGGAGGACATTGGAGGGGATCTCGGCCATGACGTAGACTTCGAGGCCGTTCTCGCCGCGCTTGAGGCCGTTCTCGGCCATCACGTCGAGCACCCGGTCGGCCTCCGCGGGCGTGCGGCAGAAGGGGATCATGAGCACGACGTTCGTGAAGCCCATCGTCTCGCGCACCCGCTTGAGGGCCCGACACTCTAGGGCAAAGCCGTCCCGGTACTCGTCGCTGTAGTAGCGGGAGGCGCCGCGCCAGCCGAGCATCGGGTTCTCCTCGCGGGGCTCAAAGGCCTGTCCGCCGATGAGGTCGGCGTACTCGTTCGTCTTGAAGTCGCTGAGGCGCACGAGCACCGGGTGCGGATACTGCGTCGCAGCAATCGATCCGACTCCGCGCGACAAGTGGTCCACAAAATACTCGGTCTTGTCGTCGTAGCCCTGCGTTCGTTCCTCGATGCGGGCCCGGGCCGCCTCATCGTCCACCTGGTCGAAGGCCACGAGGGCCATCGGGTGCACCTCGATGACGTTGTTGACGAGGTATTCCATCCGGGTGAGCCCAATGCCCTCTGTCGGCAGCCGCCACCAGTTGAGCGCCGCCGCCGGACTGGCCACGTTGAGCATAATGCGGGTCTCCGTCTCCGGGAGCGCGCCCAGGTCGAGCTCCGTGGTGTCGTACTCCAGAAGGCCCTCGTAGACGTCCCCCTCGGTGCCTTCCACACACGAGAGCGTGACCTCCTGCCCGTCGGTGAGCGTCTCGGTCGCGTTCCCCGTGCCGATGACGGCCGGAATGCCGAGCTCTCGGCTCACGATGGCGGCGTGGGAGGTGCGGCCGCCGTGATTGGTGACAATGCCCGCGGCCTTTTTCAGGATGGGCCCCCAGTCCGGATCCGTCATGTCGGTGACCAGGATGCCCCCTTCCTCGAAGTTCTCGATCTCGTCCGCGCTGTGGATGAGCTGGACCTCGCCCTCGGCGATCGACTGGCCGATGCTGAGCCCCGTCACCAGTCGTTCGCCCGTCTCCTGCAGCCGGTACGTGCGCAGGACGCTCGCGGCCCGCTGCGACTGCACCGTCTCGGGCCGGGCCTGCAGGATGAACAGCGCCTCGGTCTCTCCGTCGCGTGCCCACTCGATGTCCATGGGGCGGTCGTAGTGCTCTTCGATTCGGGCGCCCCATCGGGCCAGCGTGAGGATCTCGTCGTCGGACAGGACGAAGGCATTCCGCTCTTCTTCAGTCGTTTCGACCGTTTTCGTGGGCTCTCCGTCCCTCTCGGCGTAGACGGTCTTTTTGGCCTTGTCGCCCCGCGTCTTGCCGACGATGGGCGTAAGCGCCTCGTCCTCCAAAAAGGGCTTGTAGACCGTGTACTGGTCCGGGTTGATCGATCCCTTCACCACGGTCTCCCCGAGCCCCCAGCCGGCGTTGATGATGGCGTTGTCGGGGAAGCCGCTCTCGGTGTCGATGGTAAACATTACACCTGCCTTGTCGGCCCGCACCATTTTCTGGAGGCCCACTGACAGGGCCACCTCCATGTGGTCGAAGCCCTGCTCCTCGCGGTACGTGATGGCCCGGTCGGTGAAGAGGGAGGCAAAGCAGTTTATGCAGGCGTCCAGCACCGCCTCGTCGCCCCGCACGTTGAGGAAGCTTGCCTGCTGCCCGGCGAAGCTGGCCTCGGGCAGGTCCTCGGCGGTGGCGCTGCTGCGGGCCGCCACGTCGATCGCGTCGGCGTCGTAGCCGGCACTGAGCGCGTGGTAGGCCGCCCGGACCGCGCTCGCCATCTCATTGGGAACGGTGCCGCCGCGGATCCGCTCGCGGATCGCCGCGCCCGTCTCGGCCAGCGATTGCTCGCCGGCCGAGAGCGCCGCCAGTTGCGCCCGGATCTCCGCCTCCAACCCGTTGGCGTCGAGGTAGTGCCAGTAGGCGTCGGCCGTCGTGGCAAAGCCGTCCGGCACGCGAATGCCCTCGTCCTTCAGCGCGCCAATCATTTCGCCGAGGGACGCATTTTTGCCCCCGACGAGCGGGACGTCGTCGTTGGTCAGCGTGTCGAAGCGGCGCACAAACGTGGGGGCGGGCGACATGGGCATCGGGGCGCTGTTTCGGGGCGGCGAAGGGGCATGCCCGGCCTTAGTCGCGGGCCGCAGCGGCCTCCGCCGTGTCCGATGACACGAGCGACGCGCGGTCCGGCTTGGCGACAAACACCGGCGTGGGGGACTGGCGGACCACCCGCTCGGCCACGCTCCCGATTAGCATGCGGTCCAGGCCGGTGCGCCCGTGGCTGGCGATGACGGTGAGGTCCACCTCGTTCTCGTCGATGTAGTTGAGAATCTCGCGCGACGGCACGCCGGTGCGGGCCTCGATCATCGCGTGCTCGTAGCCGACCTCCGACCGGGCCAGGTCGGCAAGCTCGTCTTCCACGCTTCCGATCACCTTATCGGTGGGGAAGCCCGTCTCGCCGAGGCCGTAGGCCGGCGGGTAGAACGGCTCCTCCACGACGTGTAGAAGGTCAATCTCCGCCCCGTAGGTGAGGGCAATCTCTTTCGCGTGCCGGACCGCCGACCGGGAGGCGTCGGAGAAGTCGACCGGGGCGAGCACGCGGCGGACGGCCTGGTCCGGCGCCACGTCCGTGTCGGCCCGGACCGTAAGGGTGGGGCAGGCGGCCTTGCGGACCACCTCTTCGGTGACGCTGCCGAACAGCATGCGGTCGACCCCGCGGCGGCCGTGCGTGCCCATCACGATCAGGTCGATCGCCTCGTCCTCGGCGTAGGCCAGGATGCGCTCGGCGGGCTCGGCCGACTCGACCTGCTTCTGGGTGATGGGGAGGGCCTCCAGGTCCGGCCAGCTGGCGCCACGCACCGATTTTTCGGGGCGGCGCAGCCACTTCGTGAGCGTGTCGGTGGCGATGGGAAAGTTCGCTGTCGTCTCCTCGTAGTCGTGGCGGTGCCGCCCCGTCACGTTCAGGATGTGAAGGTCGGCGTCGTGCCAGTCGGCCAGGTGGGCGGCCTGGGGAAAGGCGCGCTTCGCCCCGTCCGAGAAGTCGGTCGGAAAAAGAATGCGTCGAATGGAAAGCATGGGGTAGATGGAGAGTTGTGAACAGAACGAGAGGAGAAAGGGGAAGAGACCGTCCCGCCGTACTACTGCGCCGTGAGGCCGCCGTCGAGGACCATTTCCGAGCCGGTCATGAACTTCGACTCGTCGGACGCCAGGTAGAGCACCGCGTACGCCACGTCTTCCGGCTCGCCCATGTGCCCGATCGGGTGCATGGCGTCGAGCTCGTCCTTCGTGGCGCCCTGCACCTCGGCCCCGTAGTCGGCCATCTGGGTGTCGATGTAGGCCGGGTGGAGCGAGTTGACCCGGACGCCGGTGCCCGCCAGCTCGATCGCCGCGTCTTTTGTCATGGTGCGCACCGCGCCCTTGCTTGCCCCGTAACAGGTGTGTCCCGACAGGCCGATAATGCCCGCCACGGACGACAGGTTGATGACGGAGCCCTGGCCCTGCTCCCGCATGAGGGGCGTACAGTGCTTCAGCCCCAGAAAGACCCCAGTGACGTTGATGTCCATGAGGTGCTTCCAGTCCTCGACGTCCATTTCGTCGACCGGCTCGATGTGGTAGATGCCGGCGTTGTTGACGAGGATGTCCGGCCCGCCGAACGTGCCCTGCACGGCGTCGACCACGCGCTCCCAGTCCCCCGCCGAGGTCACGTCGTGCTCAAAGAACGCGGCCTCGCCCCCGGCCGCCGTGATGCGGTCGACCGTCGTCGCGCCGCCCTCCGCGTCGATGTCGGTGATGGCGACCTGGGCGCCCTCTTCGGCGAGGAGCTCGGCGACGGCCCGGCCAATGCCCTTTCCGGCGCCTGTGATGAGTGCACACTTTCCGTCTACGCGGTCCATGGTTGAACGGCCTCTGGTTGATGAATGGGAGGAAGGAAGCGTTACAAATTTCACATATTTCAAGCAGGATTGTTGTAGGAGTTTTCCCGGCATGGTCGTAGTGCATTCTTGTAGCACGCGTCAAAGCGAGGGGGGAGCGGACGGCGTGGGATCGGTTCCCCGAGTCGCAGATATAGAGGGCCCACGATTTTTCGTCCCCGTTCCACGTCCCATCCCCCGCCCATGCATCGTCTTCGGTGGATTGCCATCGTTCCCCTTTTGCTGCTGCTCGCTCCGCCGGCGGTTGCACAGGAGCCCGTTCCCACCACGGTGGTGGTCCGGGCCGTTTCCAACGACGCCAAGCTCATTCAAGACCCGGTGGGCGGGGCCCGCATCACGATCGAACACGCCCGCACCGGAGAGGTGCTCGCCGAGGGCCGCCAGACGGGGGACTCCGGCAGCACCGAGAAGATCATGCGGCAGCCCCGCGAGCGCGGCGCAACCACTTACGACGTGCCCGGCGCGGCCCAGTACGAAACGACCCTCGCCCTGACCGAGCCGACCCGTGTGCGCGTCACCGCCGAGGGGCCGCTCGACTACCCGCAGGCGACGCAGACGGCCTCGAAAACGGTGCTTCTCGTGCCGGGGGAGGACGTCACGGGCGACGGCATTACGCTCACCCTGCACGGCTTCATCGTGGAGGTGCTAAAGCCCTCGTCGGCAGATCCCCAACCGGGGGCGGAGTTGTCGGTCCGGGCCCGGGTGCGCATGCTGTGTGGGTGCCCCACGGAGCCGGGAGGGATGTGGGACGCGAACGGGTACACGATCCGCGCGCAGCTGCTTCGGGACGGGGCCGTCGTGGCCGAGGCGCCGCTCGCGTTCGCCGGCACCACCAACGAGTACGCGGGGACGGTCTCCGTGCCGGAGGCTGGCGCCACGCGCCTCCGGGTGATGGCCCAGGATGCCGATCGCATTAACTTTGGGGCGGTGACGAGGCCGTTGAGCCAGAAGTAGTCTTCTCTCGCGCTGTCCCGTCAACATTCGAACCGTCAATGGCCGCCATGCCCAAGCCCGCTGCGTTCTGGAACGACCGCTTTGCCAACGAGGAGTTCGTGTACGGCGAGGCCCCAAACCGCTTCGTCGCGAGCGCCGCCCGGACGTGGCTGCCGGAGGCCGGCGAGGTGCTCCTGCTTGGGGCGGGCGAGGGGCGCAACGCCGTGCATCTGGCCCGGGAGGGCCATACGGTCACTGCGGTTGACTACGCCGTGGAGGGGCTCCGCAAGACGGAACGCCTCGCGACGGAGGCCGGGGTGGAGGTTGAGGCGATCCAGGCCGATGTGCGCGAGTGGACGCCCGCCCGGACCTGGGACGCGGTCGTCGTCACGTTTCTCCACCTTCCCGCCGACGAGCGACCGGGCCTGTACCGCCTCGTTCAGCGCTGCTTGCGGCCCGAGGGGCGCCTCGTGGCGGAGTGGTTTCGTCCGGAGCAGCGCACGGACGGCTACACGAGCGGCGGCCCGCCCGATCCTGCCATGATGGTCACCGCCAACGAGCTCCGTGGCCACTTCGCCGAGGCGGGCATCGACCATCTTGAGGCGGCCGAGCCGACCCTCGACGAGGGCATGCACCGGGGCCCCGCGGCGACGGTGCGTCTGGTGTGGGGCCGGCCGTCTACCTCGTAGACTCTCTGTCCCAATGGACCCGATATCCCTTATGACCGCATCGTCATTCCGGTTCTGCATGTCCGTCCTCGTTCTTGTCGCCGGACCGGTTCTCTTTGGGCCGGTCGCCTCGGCACAGCAGCACGGCCAGGGACGGCATCACGGTTCGGGAGGCGCAATGTCGTCCCCCTCGCCCGTACTCCAGGCCCCAGGGCAGTCTGTCTTCGGGACGGTACAGGAGGCGATCCGGCGGCTCGAAGCCGATTCAACGACGGACTGGTCCCGGGTCGACATGGCGGCCCTGCGCCGGCATCTGCTCGACATGGAGCGCGTGGCGATGGACGTGGCCGTGGAGGCACAGACGCCCATCGACGGGGGCGTCCGCCTTCGTGTACGGCCCACACAGGAGGCGGCCCGTGCGTCGCTCGACCGGGTGCTCGACGCCCACCCGCACATGCTGCGCCAGGAGACGGGCTGGACGATGGCGGTCACTGAGGACGGCGACGCCTACGTTCTGCGCGTCACGACCCCGAATCCGCGGGAGGTCGACAAAATTCGCGGACTCGGCTACATCGGCCTGCTGGCCTACGGGCAGCATCATCAGCGCCACCACTGGCACCTCGTCCGGGGCGCCCATCCGCACGAGTAGCGCCGGGGGCATTCCGGGCGGCGCCTCGCTACTGGTTGATCCAGCGGTAGACGATCTCGGGGGGGCAGAAGCCGGTGAAGGCACTCTGGATGACGTTGAGCCCCGCGAAGACGGTGAGCAGGTACCACCAGGGACTCACGAAGAAGCCGAGGGCCAGGCCCGTGAGGGAGACGGTGCCGGCCAGTAGGCGGACGATTTGTTCTTCGGTCGAGGGCACGCGGCAGACGCCGGACGTTGGGGCGTCGGACGTGTCGGGGGAAGTAGGGGCGGTAGCGGACATCGAAACTGGGGGAAAGGGGGGGAGAACGGCGAATGCGAGTGGGGGTCAGACGGCCCGGTCCACGTCCAGTCGGAATCCACGGACCGGGCGCTCCAGGTCGCGGCGCTCGTTGAAGTCCGCGATGGCGTTGAGCAGGTGGTCGGCCTGGTCGTCGTCGAGGAAGGCCCAGGTGAGGGTCGAGTCCGCAGGGGGCGTACCGTGGCCGAACCAGGCGGGCGCCGCCCCCGCCGCGGACGACTGATGATGGCCCTCGATGTCGAGCTCGCTGAAGACCTCGATCTCGCGTTCGCGGAGCAGCGCGTGCACGTCGTCGCGGTAGGCATCGAGGGTCATGATGGCCACGAGTTTCATGGTCCGGGGAAGGTCCGTTGAGAGAAAGCAATGGAGAGGCCGAGCGCCTAGGCGTCGTCGCCCGTCAGCGCCGAGCCGGCCAGGCGTCGCTCAATCATGTAGTAGACGAGCGGCACGATCAGGAGCGTGAGCGCCGTGGAGGCGATCGCGCCCCCGATCAGCGAGATGGCCAGGCCCTGAAAGATGGGGTCGAACAGGATGACCGTCGCCCCGATGACCACCGTGCCGGCCGTCAGCAAAATGGGGCGCGTCCGCACGGCCCCGGCCTCGATGACGGCCTGACGCAGCGAGGCGCCCTGATCGAGACTGATGTTTACGAAGTCGATCAGCAAGACCCCGTTGCGCACCATGATGCCCGCGAGGGCGATGAAGCCGATCATGGAGGTGGCGGTAAAGAACGCGCCCAGGAGCCAGTGCCCCAGCACGATGCCGATGAGCGACAGTGGAATGGCGATCATCATCACCAGGGGCACGGTGAGGTCCTGAAACCACCCCACGATCAGGATGTAGATCAGCAGCAGCACGATGGCGAAGGCGATGCCCAGGTCGCGGAACACCTTGTAGGTGACGCGCCACTCCCCGTCCCACTTCAGCGCGTAGTTGCTGCGGGCCTCGGGGGGGCCGGTGTACAGCTGGTCGAAGGAGTAGCCCGGCGGCGCCTCGATGGCGTCCAGGCGCTCCTGCATGTCGAGCATGGCGTAGACCGGGCTCTCGATGGCCCCGGCCACGTTGCCCGTCACGTAAATGACGCGCCGCTGGTTTTTGCGGCTAATGTGCTTGTCGCGCGTGGTTTCCTCCACCTCGACGAGGTCGGCCATCGGCACGGTCGGGCCGGCCGGCGACTGGACCGGTACGTTCTGCAGGTCCGCGAGGCTCGCCCGGCGCTCCGCCCCGAGGCGAAGCTGCACGCCCACCGGATCGCGCTCGTCGGGATCGTGCAGGGTCGTCACCTCCCGCCCGTCCAGCGCCATCTTCATGGTTTGAGTGACGCGGGCGGTGGGCACGCCGACGCGCATGGCCTTCTCCTTGTCGACCGTGAAGGTGTACTTCGTCTGGTCGGCCTCCACGCCCCAGTCCACGTCCACCACGCCCTCGGTGGCCTCAAAGGCCTGGCGGACGCTGTCGGCCAGGGCGCGCTGGGTTGCCCCGTCCGGCCCGTAAATCTCGGCCACGAGTGTGGCGCGCACGGGCGGGCCGGGCGGGACCTCGGCGACCTTGACGGCGGCGTCGTAGTTCTCCCCAATCTCTTGGAGCGGGCCGCGCAGGTCCTTGGCGATGGCGTGGCTCTGCCGGGTGCGGTGGTGAGCGGCACGTAGGTTCACCTGCAGGTCGCCCTGGTGCGGGGCCGAGCGCAGGTCGTAGTGGCGCACGAGCCCGTTCAGGTTGACCGGCGCGGCGTCCCCGGCGTACGTCTGCACGTCGGTCACGACGGGGCGGTCGGTGAGGGTGGCGGCCATCTCGCGCAGCACGGCGTTCGTGCGCTCCAGCGGCGTGCCCTCCGGCATGTCCACCACGACCTGGAACTCGTTTTTGTCGTCGAAGGGCAGCATCTTCACCGTCACGGCCCGGAAGTAGAAGAGGGACACCGAGCCGAGCAGCAGCAGGGTCGTGCCCCCGAGAAAGGCCCACCGCTTCCAGGCGCTGTCGAGCAGGGGCTCGATGGTGGCGGCGTACGCGCGGTAGACCGCCGTCTCTTCGAGCTCGTACTCGGAGTCGTTCTCGTCGTTGTCGTCGTCCCCGCCGCCCTCCTCGCCGGTGAGGGCTTCGTGCGAGGGAATAAGCCGAAAGGCCAGGTAGGGCGCAATCACGAGCGCCACCACGAGCGAGAACGTCATGGCCACCGAGGCCCCGATCGGCATCGGGCTCATGTACGGCCCCATGAGGCCGGACACGAAGGCCATCGGCAGGACGGCGGCGATGACCGTTAGCGTGGCGAGGATGGTGGGGTTGCCCACCTCGTCGACCGCGGCGAGGGCCGACTGCAGCTTCGGCAGGCGCCCCATCTTAAAGTGGCGCTCGATGTTTTCGGCCACGATGATGGAGTCGTCGACCACGATCCCCGTTACGAAGATGAGCGCAAAGAGGGTAATCCGGTTCAGCGTGTAGCCGAAGAAGTAGTAGACGAAGAGGGTGAGCGCAAAGCTGATGGGCACGGACAGAAAGACCACGAGGCCGCCGCGCCAGCCCATGGCGAGGCTCACGACGAACGTCACGGCGAGGATGGCCGCGAGCAGGTGGAGCATGAGCTCGTTGGTCTTCTCCGAGGCCGTCTCGCCGTAGTTGCGGGTTGTGCTCACGGTCACGTCCTCCGGCACGAGGGTCTGCTCCAGCGTCTCCAGCTTATCGAGCGAGTGCTCGGCGATCGTCATCGCGTCGCGGCCGTTGCGCTTGGCGACGGCCACCGTGACGGCCGATCGCGCACCCCCCTGTGCCAGGCTGTCGGGCTGCGGCGTGCCCGCCCCGTAGGAAAAGGACACGTAGTTCTTGGGCTCGGCGGGCCCGTCGGTCACCTCGGCCACCTGCTTCAGGTAGACTGGGCTTCCCTGGTGCATGCCCACGACGAGGGTCTTCACGTCGTCGACCGAGGTGAGAAAGCCGCCGGTCTCCACGAGGTAGGACTCGTCCATTCGCTGAAAGGCCCCGGCGTCGGTCTCCTGGTTGGCGGCCCGGAGCTGTTCGGCGACGGACGGCGGGTCCAGCTCGTGGGCGGCCAGCTGGTTGGGCTGAAGCGCCACGCGCACCTGCCGGGGACGGCCGCCGTGCACGCTCACCTCCGCCACGCCGTCGGTCGTCTTGAGGTCGGCGGCCATCTCCTCCCCGATCCGGCGCAGCTCGTAGTCGCCCGTCGTCTCACTGTGGAGGGTGAGCGTCAGGATGGGCACGTCGTCCACCGCCCGGCTCTTGATGAGGGGGCGGCTCGCCCCCGGGGGCATCTCGTCCATGTTCTTCAGCAGCTCCTCGTAGAGCTTCACGGTGCTGGTCGACGGGTCCTCGCCGACGTAGTAGCGGACCGACACCATCGCCCGGCCCGGCATTGCCGTCGAGTAGACGTACTCCACGCCGTCGATATTCGAGGCCAGCCGCTCGATCGGCTCCGCGACGCGGCTCTTCACCTCCTGCGGCGTGGCGCCCGGGTACTGCACGGCGATGTCCATCATCGGAACCTCGATCTGGGGGTCCTCCTCCTTCGGGGTTACCCAGGCGCTGTAGAGCCCGATGCCGAGAAAGGCCGCCATCAGGAGGGGGGTGAGCTTGCTGTTGATGAAGGTGCGGGCGATGCGGCCCGCGATGCCGGAGGTCGTAGCCATGGAACGAAACGACTGGTGCGTGGAGCGACGGGAGGGAGAGACGGGGCTACTCGGCCTGGATGGGCTGCCCGTTTGCGATGCGGGGCGTCGCGTCGGTCACGTAGGTCTCGCCCGGACGCAGGCCCGAGAGCACCTCGACGCGGGTCCCGCGCTGCGATCCGGTCCGTACCCAGCGCAGCAGCGCATGGCCATCGCGTACGGCGTAGAGGCCCGTCAGCTGGCCGTGCTCGACGAGGGCGGCCTGCGGGACCGTCAGTGTCGAATGGGTCCCCGTCTGGTGGCGGACCTCAGCGTACATCCCGGACTTGAGGGCGGTGGCGGCCGCCCGGTCGTCCGGGGCCGTGCGGGGCAGGCGCACCTGCACGGTGAACTGCCGGCTCACGGCGTTGCCGGACGGGTTCACCTGCGTGACCACGCCCTGCTTGTGCACGTTGGCGGCCGCCCCGATCGTGACGGTCGCGCTGTCGCCCACCGCGAACTGATTCACGTCCTCCGCCGGCACCTGCACCACGGCCTTCAGGGCGTCGAGCGTCTCGACGGTGAGCAGCGGGCGGCCCGGGGCGGCCAGGGCGCCCTGTTCGGCCTGCTTCTCGACCACGTAGCCGTCGATGGGCGCCTCCAACGTGGCGTAGGTGAGCATGTCCTCGGTCTCCGCCAGGCGGCTTTGGAGGGCCTCCACCTGCGCCTGGGCCCGCTCGTAGGCGGTCTGCGCGTTGTCGAATTCCTGCTCCGTGGCGCTGTCTTTCTCGCGGAGCGCCCGGATCCGCTCGAACTGGGTCTCGGCGTTGTCGCGGGCGGCGCGGGCCTCCCGCAGGCGGGCCTGCACCTGCTCGCGCTGGGCCTCCACGTTCTGGCTGCGGATGCGGACGAGCGTCTCCCCCTTCTGTACACGGTCGCCCTCCTCGACCGAAAGGCGCGTGATGGTGCCCATCATTTTGGTGGAGAGGGGGACCCGGCGTGTGCCCTGAATGGTGCCGGTGTAGCGCCCGGCCTGGGGAGTGGTCGTCGTCGCCGCGGTGGCGGTCTCCACGGCAACCGGATCCCTCTCATCCGCGGGGGGCGGGGGGGCGTCCCCACCACAGGCGGAGAGGAGCAGACCGAGAACGAGCGGAAGGACAAGGGAGCCACGTGCGGTCATGGGCGGGAAGGAGGCGGTGCAAAAAGCCATGGGAACGAGAGGCAAGATGGATTATCGGGTCATCGACTGCTCCGTGAGCAGCTCGAGGCGGTAGACGGTCACGTTGTGCTGGTAGAGGGCCCGAAGGTAGGCGAGGCGCCGTTCGGCGAGGGTGGCCTCGGCCTGAAGCAGATCCGTGGTGCGGGCCATGCCTTCGGCGTAGCGGTCGGACCGGATGCGCAGGCTCTCCTCGGCCTGGGCCACGGCCGTCCGGGCCTGGTCGATGCGTTCCTGCGCGGCCCGCAGGTCGCGTCGCGCGGACGTGATCTCGACCTCGTTCTCGAGGGCCTGCTGCTCCAAGGCAATCTCGGCGCGCTGCTGCCGCGCCTCGGCCTCCTGGGCCCGTCCGATCTGCTGGTAGCCCTCGAACAGGCTCCACGACAGCGAGACGCCGGCCGTCCAGCTCTGCCCGTTGGTGCCGAAGGGCGTGTCGTCGTACCAGCCCGTGGTGCCGCGGGCGTTGAGGGTGGGCACGAACGCGAGCCACCGGGACCGGGTCGTCTCCCGGGCCGCCTCGGCCCGGGCGCGCAGGGCCTGCATGTCGGAGCGTCGCTGGTTGACGGCGTCGAGGGAGACGGCGCCCACCAGGGCGGATTCGCGCGTCAGCGAGTCGGTGGGCTCAATGCGCACGTCATCCTCCAGTCCGATGAGCACCCGCAGCTGATCGGCGGCGTTGTCGCGTCGAGCGACCGCCTCGCTGCGCCGGCTTTCCAATTCTGAGACGCGCACCGCGGCCGCCAGCCGGTCGGCCCGGTTGATGATGCCCTCGTCGAAGAGGGCCTGCGCCTGGTCGCGCGTGGCACGGGCGGCGGCGAGGGCCGAGTCGATCACGCCCACCCGCCGCTCGGCCAGCAGCAGTCCGTAGTAGCCCTTCTTGACCCGGAACGCGACGACGGCCTCCGTGCGCTCGGCCTTGTGGCCGGCGGCGCGGGCCGCGTCGGACGCTGCGCGCCGCTCAAAGAGACCGTCCAGGTTCAAAATCGGTTGCTCGATCGCCAACTGCGTGCCGTACTGGTCCACCCGATCCGGCGTGTTGAGGGCCCCCAACCGAAGGTCCTGCTGCGCAAAGCCCTCCTGCCGCAGCTTGCTGCCGAAGGCATTGACGGGGTCGGTCGTAAAGAGCCCCTGCTCACGGGCGGTGATCCGGGGGAGGAAGACGCCGAGCGACTGCCGCTTGCGGGCCGTCGCGGCGCGCTGGGTCGCGTCCGCCGACCGGGCCGGGAAGCTCGCCTCCTGAGCCCGGGCCAGCGTCTCGTCCAGCGACAGAGACAACGTGGCGGACGTGTCGTCATCGACGACCGCGGCCGGCTGCGCCGCCCCCCGAACGGGAAGCAGTGCAATGATGCCGAACGTCAGCATCCACAGCGCACCTCCGATTCGCGGACTGAGCGTGAGTGATCGTTCGCTCACAACTGGAAAATACATGTGAGGGGTCGGGTTCGTAGTGGAGAAACGGTCGTGGCGCCCCCGCGCCTCAGCCCGGAGAGGGCATCGCCAGCCGGCGGGCCGCGTTGACCGTCTGGTCGATTGCGGCCTGCGTGCTCAACGAAAGGGCCTCGGTCTTCAAAAAGAGAACGGTACGCTGAACCATCGCGAGAATCCATCCGGCGACGAGGGAGGATGAGGTTTCCCGAAAGACGCCCTGCCGCGTGCCTTCGTCGAGCACGCTCGCAAACAGGTGGACTGGAGAGGGCGGCGCGTCGCTCTCACTCGTGCCCACGGCGCCCGATTCCCGGGCCGAGAGCAGGTAGGTGCACGAGGCGGGCCTCGAGGCGTAAAAGTCAAACATACCGCGCACGAGGGCCTCCAGCCGATCGGTCGGGGTCGATGTCGCCTCGTCGGCGTCCGTAAGGGTGTCGCGGAGTTGATTCAGGCAGCGCCGGTAGAGCCACTGGGCGAGGTCGGCCTTGCCGTCGAAGTGGCGGTAGAGCGTTCCCTCGGCGGCCCCGGCCTGCTCCGCAATCTCACGGGTCGTCGTGGCCTCAATGCCGTTCTCGGCAAAGAGGGTGAGGGCGGCCTCGCAAATGTCATCTCGCTTGGTCATGGGCGTAGGCGAGTGGGAGAGAAAGCCCCAAATAGAGGGAGGAATGAGTGAGTGATCACTCACAACCACTCTATGCTGCCTACTCGTGCAGGTTCAGCGGTTCGTGAGGAGTTCAAATAAGGGGGGCGATTCCGTCGTGTCGGGCGAATCGCGCATCCCTACCGGAACCTCTCACATTGGTACCGGTGTCCGTCGTGAGTGATCAATCACTCACAACGCCGCCGCCAGTGCGGTACGGCGCTCGCTGCGTCTATTCCGAACCCATCCCCCCCCCCGTCATGACCCAGAACATGGGCTCTCTCGACCGAATCCTTCGCACCGTCGCCGCCCTCGTGGTTGGCGTGCTGTACGCCACGGGCACCCTCAGCGGCACCACGGCGCTCGTCCTGGGCGTCGGGGCCGTGGCGTTTCTCCTAACGAGTTTCGTCGGAACGTGCCCTGTGTACCTCCCCGTGGGGCTCTCGACGCGACACGGGCAGCGCAGCTGATGGAGGTTTTGTACGCCACAACTGCTCCCAATCTCGTGTGCGCATTTGCCGCCTTTCGTTCTTGACGGATCGCAGTCCGATGTCTGAGCCGTTGCATCTCGTCCTCGTCGGAGGGGGACACGCCATGCTGCCCAGCCTCGCCCATGCCCGGGAATGGACCGACGCGGGGGTCGAGGTAACCCTCGTTGATCCCCAACGCTGGCTCTACTACTCGGGCATGGTGCCGGAGCACCTGGGCGGGGTGTATGCGGTCGACGACATCCGCGTGGACCTGAAGAAGATGGCCCGGGAGGCGGGGGCCACGCACGTGGCGGCCCGCGCCACGGCCCTCGATCCGGAGGCCCGCACGGTCACGACGGCTGAGGGGGACACCATCCCCTACGACGTGTTGGCGATCGACGTCGGGGGGGTGAATCCGGCCCTGCCCGACGCCGCGGTGGGCACCAAGCCGATCTACCGCGTCCGTGCCCTCCGTCCTCAGCTGAACCAGGTGCTCGACGCCCCGACGGAGACGCTCGGCCTGACGATCGTAGGGGGCGGGGCAGCCGGGGTGGAGGTGGCCCTCAACATCACGGGACGGTTCGCCGGGGCCGGACGGGCGGCGGACCTCTCGCTGACGATTGTGGAGCAGTCGGGGAAGATCCTGCCGGGGTTTCCGGAGGGCATGCGCGCCTACGCGGCCCGGCTGCTCCGGGAACGGGGCGCGACCCTCCGGACGGCGACGACCGTCGACGAGGTGCACGGACCCGACGAAGGTCGCGCTCAGGTAGACATGCGAGCGGACACGGGCGAACACGACACGATCCACCCCGACGCGGTGCTCTGGAGCACCGGGGCCGTCGCTCCGCCGCTGCTCCGTGAAAGCGGGCTGTCGACGGACGAGCGGGGCTTTTTGCATGTAACCCGGCGCCTGCGCACCCCCACCCATCCCCGCATCTTTGCCGCCGGCGATTGCGGGACCATTCCGGGGTTGAACCTGGACAAGGTGGGCGTGCACGCCGTGAAGCAGGGGCCGGACCTCCGGGCAAACCTCGACACCACCCTACGTCGACTCGCGGGGGACGGCTCGGCCCCGGTCGCGTCGGACCTGGCCGTCTTTCGCCCGTACCCGGTCGCGCCGCTGCTGCTCTCCACCGGAGCGCGCCGCGCCATCTGGACGGCGGGCCCCCTGTGGACGGCCCGCACGTGGTCCCTCCGGCTCAAGCACTGGGTCGACCGGCGGTGGATCCAGCGCTACGCGCCGGAGCGGTGGGGGCGGGTGGGCTGGCGCTCCCTCGTGGGGGCGGAAGCGGCATCGGATCCCGACGGCCCCGAATAGGGGCGGCCGGCTATTCGGCCGACGCCGTCGCGTCCCGCACCACGGCCAGGAACTCGGCCAGCATCATGGCGGTGGCCCCCCACACGGTATGACCGGCCACGTCGTAGTACGGCACGTCCACGTCCCTTCCGTTGAGGGGGCGCGTCTCGGTCGTGCGGGCGTCCGGATCCAAGAGACGCGCGAGGGGAACCTGCAGAATCCGTCCGACCTCCGCGTCGGTGGGG
Organism: Salinibacter pepae; assembly: GCF_947077775.1. NCBI lineage: Bacteria > Pseudomonadati > Rhodothermota > Rhodothermia > Rhodothermales > Salinibacteraceae > Salinibacter > Salinibacter pepae. The sequence goes on along the minus strand of NZ_CAMTTE010000001.1, from coordinate 743,288 downwards.
TGGAGGGACGCGGGGGACGGCGTGTGGCCCACGAAGGGGTGCACGCAAAAATTGGAGGGTGGGATGAAGAGCGGCGTCAGGGCGCCGAGCACGCCCACGGACGCCGGGGGCAGGTTGATCTCTTCCTCCGCCTCCCGCAGGGCCGTGGCCGAGAGCGACTCGCCGCGTTCCCGTCGCCCTCCCGGAAACGAAACCTGGCCGGCATGGTCGGGAAGGTGGTCGCGCCGGACGGTCAACACCACAGACGGATCCGCGTCGTCCGGGTGCAGGAGCAGGAGCACCCCGGCGTCCCGACAGTCCCGCGCCTCCACCGAGAGGTCGGCCCGCCGGCTCGGATTTCGGGGGGCCATGCGGAGGTGCGCCTCGTGGCCCGGCAGCGGGCCGCCCAGGCGCTCGGCAAGGCGGGGCACGAGGCGGGAGAGCGAGAAGGCCATGAGCGAATGCAGTGTATCAAAAGAGCAGGGGGGAAACAGAAAAACGGCATCGTGGGGCCGCCACGATGCCGCTCTTTCACTGAGGGGGGAAGCCGGTCGTCCGGGACCATTATCCCATGTTTTCCACCACGGCCCGCCCGAACTCGCTGCACTTGAGCAGCTCGGCGCCCTCCAGGTTGCGCTCGAAGTCGTACGTCACGCGCTTCTGCTGGATCGTCTCCGCCAGGCTCTCGAGGATCACCGCGGAGGCCTCGTCCCAGCCCATGTACTCGAACATGAGGCGGCCCGACAGAATGAGCGCCGACGGGTTGACCTTGTCCTGGCCGGCGTACTTGTTGGCGGAGCCGTGAACGGGCTCGGCCAGGCAGGCGGCGTCGCCGAAGTTGGCGCCCGGCGCCACGCCGAGGCCGCCAATCTGAGCCCCGCAGGCGTCCGATAGGTAGTCGCCGTTCAGGTTCGGCATCGCCAGCACGTCGTACTGGTCGGTCCGTGTCTGCACCTGCTGCAGCATGTTGTCGGCGATCCGGTCGTTGACGACCACTGCGTCCGCGGGCGGGTCGCCGTCGCGCTCCTCCCAGAGGGTGTCCTCGGTGATCACCGCGTCGCCGTACTCCTCGCGGGCGACCTCGTAGCCCCAATCGCGGAAGGCGCCCTCGGTGAACTTCATGATGTTGCCCTTGTGGACGAGGGTGACAAACTGGTGGCCGTCGGACTCCAGGGCGTAATCGATGGCCTCGCGGACGAGCCGCTTGGTCCCAAACTCGGTGATCGGCTTGATCCCGATGCCCACCGGGCCGTCGTGGATGGTGTCGTCGAAGCCCATCTGCTCCTCAACGAACGCCCGGACCTGCTCCGCGCCCTCGGTCCCGGCCTCCCACTCGATGCCGGCGTACACGTCCTCGGTGTTTTCCCGAAACGTGACCATGTCCATCTGCTCCGGATTTTTCATCGGCGAGGGCACGCCGTCGATGTAGTAGGTGGGGCGGACGTTGGCGTAGAGGTCCAGCTTCTGGCGCAGGGCGACGTTCAGCGACCGGAAGCCGGCGCCGACGGGGGTCGTGAGGGGGCCCTTGATGGCGACGCGGTGCTCGCGGATGGTGTCCACCGTGTTCTCGGGGAGGAGGTCGCCGGTGTGCTCCTTGGCCTTCTCGCCGGCCAGCACTTCGGTCCATTCGATGGCGCGCTCGCCGTCGTAGGCCGTCTCCACGGCGGCATCGAACACCGGACGGGCCGCGGCCCAGATGTCGGCCCCCACGCCGTCGCCCTCGATGTAGGGGATGATGGGGGTGTCGGGGACGTGGAGGGTGCCGTCGTCGACTGTGATGCGTTCGCCGGAGGGGCTCATGGTTGGGAGGAGTTGTTGGGAGAGGAAGAATGAAGAGGCAGGAGCGGCAGACGCAATGGCACCCGCCAAGGTAACACGCGGCGGCGACTCCCTTCATTAGAAAACCGAAAAGACGGCGAGAAGCGTGGGCCCCGCGGCTGCGGACTACAGCCGCCCGAGGAGGTCTTGGAGCCGAAGCTCCCACACCTTCAGGGCCGCCTCCACCACAATTTCGCGTCGCATCTTCGACTCCCCCTCGGTCCGCTCCGTGAAGACGACCGGCACCTCCGTGAACTGAAAGCCCGCCCGCCAGGTGCGGTAGTGCATCTCGACCTGAAAGGCGTAGCCGTCGGAGTTGACGCGGTCGAGCGGCAGGGTCTCCAGCACGCGCCGGTGGAAGCACTTAAAGCCGGCGGTGACGTCCAGGAGCGGCAGGCGGGTAATGGCGCGGGTGTAGACGCCGGCCCCGTAGGAGAGGACGAGGCGAGAGAGCGGCCAGTTGATCACGCGCACCCCCTCCACGTACCGCGACCCGATGGCGAGGGCCACCTCCCCGTTCTGCACGGGCTCGATGAGGCGCGGCAGGTCGTTGGGGTCGTGGGAGCGGTCGGCGTCCATCTCGCAGATGTAGGTGTAGTCCTGCGCCAGGGCGTACCGGAAGCCGCGGAGGTAGGCGGTGCCCAGGCCCAGCTTGCCGCTTCGCTCGATCAGGTGAACCCGGTCGGGCGCATCCGTCTTCTTTGACCGCACGAGGTCGGCGGTCCCGTCGGTCGAGTTGTCGTCCACGACGAGGACAGAAAGAGGGGGCGACTGCTCCAGCACCTGGTCGATTACCGGGCTAATGTTATCGGCCTCGTTGTAGGTGGGGATGATGACCAGGGCGTCGGGCGGGGACGCGTCGGAGGAGGACGGAGGCGGGTCGGGCACCGGAGGAGAGGGAAAAGCGTGAGAACGGACGAGGGTGCGGAACCGGCCGCGGCGCGGCCGTTGACGGACCGTATGCCGACAGGGGAAGTCTACATAAATGATGCACCGGGGCATTTCCGAGTCCGCCGGCAGGTTTTAATGGAAAACGGGTTTCAGCGGGCGTGGATGTGTTGAAACCGAGGGGGGAATAGTAAGATACAAGGGTTTGACAAAATTGCTTCTTCAGCTGGCATTGTACATCCGTCCAGCTTCACGCGGCGACTGTCCGGTGTTGCTCCTGACTCACGGGGCCGGCACTCGCCGACGCATGATTCTACTCACCCAACCTCGCCGCTTGTCATGGCTGATGACACCTCGGCCCCAAACTCCAGTTCCGGTTCGAATGGAAGCCTCAACGGGGGAGCCGACTTTCCGGAGGGGTTCCCGCACGCGTCCCGACTCAAGCAGGCCGGCGTCACGAGCCTCGCCGACCTGCGAGACGTAGAGTCGCTGGAAGACCTGTCCGGCATCGGCCCGGCCTACGCCCAAGACATCCAGAATGCCCTTGAGGGAGCGGGCACGGGGGCCCCGGCCACCGGAAGTGCCAACGGCACCTCCACCGGCGCCGCAACCACCGAGAAGCGCCCGAGCCCGCTCTCGGAAGAGGAGTCCGAGTCGCCCGCGGGCGGGGCGGCCACCCGGCAGACCATCGACATTCCCGAGGGGCCGCTCGAAGAAACGGTCACCTACGAGACCTATCCCGCCGACACGTACGGGCACGACGAGCTGGGCATTGCGGACGATGAGGTGCTCGACCTGCTCCGCAACATGCTGCTGCAGCGGCGCTTCGAGAACCGGTGTCGCCAGATGTATCAGCGCCAGAAAATCTCGGGCTTCCTGCACCTCTACATTGGGCAGGAGGCGGTCTCGACCGGCAGCGTCAACGCCATTGAGCTGGGAGACGACTCGGTCATTACCGCCTACCGCGACCACGGCATGGGGCTGGCGATGGGCATCACGCCCGAGGAGGGCATGGCGGAGCTGTTTGGCAAAGAGACGGGCTGCTCCAAGGGGAAGGGCGGCTCGATGCACTTCTTCGACGCCGAGAAGAAAATGATGGGGGGGCACGCGATCGTCGGCGCCCACCTGCCGCTCGGCGCGGGCCTCGCCTTCGCGCACAAGTATCGGGGGGAGGACAACGTGTGCCTCTGCTTCTTCGGGGACGGGGCGATGCACCAGGGGGCGTTCCGCGAGGCGTGCAACCTGGCCGGCATCTACGAACTGCCCATCGTCTTTGTCTGCGAGAACAACCAGTACGCGATGGGCACGGCCGTGGACCGCGCCTTCAGCAAGCCCGACCTCTTCAAGCACGGCTACAACTTCGACTTCCCCGCGTCCCTGGCCAGTGGCATGGACGTGTTCAGCGTCAACAAGGCGGTGAGGGACCACGTGGAGAACTACGCCCGGCAGGGGCAGCCGTCGCTCCTGGAGGTGCGCACGTACCGCTACCAGGGCCACTCCATCACCGACCCGGCCGAGTACCGGGGGGAGGGCGAGCTCGATCAGCGCCAGAGCCAAGATGCCATCAACCGCCTCCAGGACTACATCCTCGACCGGGGCCTGGCCACCGAGGCCGATATGGAGGCGATCGACGAGGAGGTGAAGGAGCGGGTCAAAGACGCCATCGACGCGGCAAACGAGGCGTCCTTCCCGGACGAAGAGGCCATCTACGACGACATTTACACGCAGGAGGACTACCCCTTCATCGCCTAGGTCCCGTGAACGTCTGAGTGTTGGGGCCGGACCGACGGCCCGCCCCTCCCCGCTCTCCCCATTCGACATTTGCACTTCGAAACACGCACTTGAATATGGCTACGCTGGAATTCCGCACGGCGCTCCGGGAAGCAATGACCGAGGAAATGGAGCGCGACGACGACATCTTCCTCATTGGGGAAGAGGTGGCCGAGTACGATGGCGCCTACAAGGTAAGCAAGGGCATGCTCGATCACTTCGGGTCCGACCGGGTCATCGACTCGCCGATTAGCGAGCTCGGATTTGCGGGGCTCGGCATCGGGGCGGCGATGAACGGACTCCGGCCCATCGTCGAGTTCATGACGTTTAACTTCTCGTTCGTGGCCTTCGACCAGGTCATCAACAACGCGCCCAACATGCGCTACATGTCGGGCGGCCAGTTCGACATCCCGATTGTCTTCCGCGGCCCCAACGGGGCGGCCGGGCAGCTCGGGGCCACCCACTCCAACTCCACGGAGGCGCTCTACTCAAACATTCCCGGCCTGAAGGTCGTGTCGCCCTCCGTGCCCGACGACGGCAAGGGGCTGCTCAAGACGGCCATCCGGGACGACGACCCGGTGGTCTTCCTCGAGAGTGAGCTCATGTACGGCATGAAGCGGGAGGTGAGCGAGGAAAGCGACTACACGATCCCGATCGGCTCGGCCCGCGTGGCGCGGGAGGGCGACGACGTGACGATCGTGGCGCACAGCAAGAGCTACCACATCGCGATGGACGCCGCGGAGGCCCTCGAAGAGCAGGGCTACGAGGCGGAAGTGATTGACCCGCGCACCATCAAGCCGCTCGACATCGAGACGATCGTGGAGTCGGTCGTGAAGACCAATCGGCTGGTCGTCATCGACGAGAGCACCCCCTTCACCAGCGTGGCCTCGGAGATCACCCATCAGGTGCAGGACCGTGCGTTCGACTACCTCGACGCGCCCATCCTGCGGGTGACCGCCCCGGACACCCCGGCCCCGTACGCGCCGAACCTCATGGACGCGTACATGCCGGGCGCCGACGAGACGGTCGACAAGTGCCTCCGGGTCCTGTACGCTCAATGACGAATTGCGAGTGTCGAATTTCGAATTGGACGTTCGACACTCCGGTCAACCCACATTCGACATTCGCAACCCGAAAATCGACACTGATTTATGGCGATTCCAATCGAAATGCCCAAGCTGAGCGACACCATGGAGGAGGGGGTGCTTTCCGCCTGGCTCGTGGACGAGGGCGAGGAGGTGTCGGCGGGCGACGTGCTCGCGCAGGTGGAGACCGACAAGGCCACGATGGACCTGGAGGCCTTTGACGAGGGGGTGCTGCTCAAACAAGTGATTGGGGAGGGCGACGCCGTGCCCATCGGGGAGCTGATCGCCGTGATTGGGGAGGCCGGAGAGGACATCTCCGACCTCGTGGATGACGCCGGCGGGGACGGGGCCGCAACCGCGGAGCCCGAGGCCGACCCGGACGCCGACGCCGAGCCGGACGCCGACGCCGAGGACGCATCGGCCGAGCCGGAGGTGGAGCCCGAGCCCGCGCCGGAGCCGAGTGGGGACGGGCAGTTGTCCGAACGGACGCCGGAGCCGGTGCCCGCCGGGACCGACGCGGAGGGGCGCCGCATCAAGGCGTCTCCCCTGGCCCGCCGCATTGCGCAGGAGCACGGCGTGGAACTGGCGCAGGTTGAGGGATCGGGGCCCGAGGAGCGCATCGTGCGTCGGGACGTGGAAACCCATGTCGAGAAGCAGGAGGCCGCGCCCGAATCGACGCCCAAACCGGAGCCGACAACCGAACCGGAGCCGACGCCCGAACCGGAGCCGGCGCCCCAGCCCGAGCCGTCCGTCCCCGAGGCGCCGTCCTACGCGATGCCGGACGAGGAGGCCGCGTACGAGTCCGAAGGCATTACGCAGATGCGGGAGACCATCGCCCGGCGCCTTGCGGAGAGCAAGTACTCGGCCCCGCACTATTACCTGACGGTCGACATCGACGTGGAGCGCGCGATCGAGGTGCGCGAGGACCTCAACGAGCTGGCGGAGGAGCAGGGCCGCGCGAAAATCTCCTTCAACGACTTCATCACCAAGGCGTGTGCCCTCTCGCTGCACGACCACCCGTACGTCAACGCCGCCTACCGTCCCGACGAGGGCGAAATCCACAAGCACAACCGCGTGCACATCGGCATTGCCGTCGCCATCGACGAGGGGCTGATCACCCCTGTCATTCGTGACGCGGACCGGAAGGGGCTCTCGGAGCTCGCCCGCGAGACGCGGGCCCTGGCCGAGCGGGCGCGGGACCGCGACCTGGAGCCGGAGGAGTTTGAAGGGGCGACCTTCACCACGAGCAACCTCGGCATGTTCGGCATCGAGGAGTTTACGGCCATCATCAACCCGCCCAACTCGGCCATCCTGGCGATCGGCGAAATCCGCGACACCCCCGTCGTGGAGGACGGCGAGGTGGTGCCGGGCACGCGCATGAAGGTGACCCTCTCCTGCGACCACCGCGTCGTGGATGGGGCCAAGGGGGCTCACTTCCTCGACACCGTGAAGTCGTACCTGGAGGAGCCGATGAACCTGTTGCTGTAGCGTGGAACGGTTACGAGGCCCGCGTTCGGCGCTATGACCATTGCTCACATCTCCGACCTCCACTTCGGGCGCATTGCGGACGCCGGAGTGGTGGAGGCGCTTCTGGACGAGATCAACGCGGCGGGCATCGACCTCGTCGCGGTGAGCGGCGACCTCACACAGCGGGCCCGTCCGGCGGAGTACAGGGCGGCCCGAGACCTGCTCGACGCGCTGGCCCCGCCCACCCTCGTCGTGGCGGGCAACCACGACGTCTACCCGTGGTGGCGCCCCCTAAAGCGACTCCGGACGCCCCTGGAGCGCTACAAGCAGTTCATTACGGACGACCTCGCCCCGACCTTCGAGGCCCAGGACGTATCGGTCCTCGGCCTCACGTCCGCGTACGGGCCGTCGATCAAAGGGGGGCGCATCGGCCCGGCCGACCGGAGTGCCATGCGCACGTTCTTCTCGGGGACAGGGGACGACCGCTTCAAGGTGCTCGTGGTGCACCACCAGCTCCACCCCACGGCCATCGGGCCCATCAGCCCACACCCCGTGGCCCGGCAGGCCGAGCAGACCCTCGCGGTGGCGGGCGAGGTGGGCATCGACCTCATTCTCTGCGGGCACCTCCACATCTCCGCAATCCAGCCCCTCGAAATCATCCCGGGCACCCCGCGCATCGTCGTTGCCAGCGCGGGCACGGCAACGAGCAATCGCTGGCGCGAACCGACGGGCCCGATCAACTTCTACAACGTCGTCTCCGTGGGGCCGGAGGCCTTCTCCGTGGAGGAACGGCGGTACGTGCCCGACGAGGGCCGCTTCGTCCGCGACGGCGTGACGCGCTTCGACCACGCCGGCTGACGAGATCTGAGGTCGCAGCAAAGGGCCGACGCGACGAACTTTTGTGGGGCCGAGGCCGTCCAACGTCTCTACGACCGGCAACACTGATCGCCCGCCTGCTTCCACAACTGCGCGCGTCCCATGTCCCGTAGCGATTGGATCGGGGTCGCCACCACCGTTATCCTCCACGGGGGGCTCGCCCTTCTCTTCGCCTCCCTGACGGCGTCGCGCCCCCGCCCGGCCCAGCTCGGCTACGTGGAGGTGGAATTCGGCGAGTTCTCGCCCGGGCAGCCGGTGGAGGCCACCGAGCCGGTGGAGAACACGACGACGCCGGAGCCGCGGGAGGAGGCGCCCGAGCCGGAGGCCGAGCCCGACGAGACGGCGGAGGAGCCCGCGTCGGAGCCGGTCAACCTTCCGGAGGAGGAGCAGAGCGAGGAGTCCGTGCCGCCGACCGAGGAGGAGACGACCGTGCCGGAGGCCGAGGCCCAGCCCGAGACGGAACAGCAGGCCGACCAGCAGGAGCCGAGTGAGGAGCCCGGTGACGAATCGGGCGATCCGGGGTCGGGCTCCCAGGAAGAGGCCGCTGCGCCCTACGACATTGAGGGGCTGGACCGGGATCCCGAGCGGGCGCCCCTTCCGCAGTACGCCGAGAAGGTGAACGCCCGCATCCGGGTTCGGATTACCGTCAACCCGGACGGGCGCATCGTGCGGCGCGTGCCCCTCCTCAAGGGCAATCCCGAACTGGAGGCCGCCGTCATGGACGCCCTGCAACAGTGGCGCTTCAACGCACTGCCGCCGGGGGCGCCCCAGGAAACCCAGACCGGCACGATCACCTTCACCTTCCGACTGGAATAGAAGCAAGCCGAGGGGGCATGCTTCGAGCGGCCCTTGTCTCGCCCGCCCTCTGTTCGCAGCGCTCATCGTCAGTCTTCGTTCCGAACTACGAGATACATGTCCTCCCCAGAGTCATCTGTCAATACGGGCCCTGCCCTCGACGCCGAGGCGCTCTTCCGGGCGCTCCTCGAGCCCCGCGTCATCGAGGAAAAGATGCTGACGCTCATCCGGCAGGGGCGCATCGCGAAATGGTTTAGCGGGTACGGGCAGGAGGCCGTCGCCGCGGGCACCGCCTGGGCGCTGGACGACCGGGACTACATCCTGCCGATGCACCGCAACCTCGGCGTGTGGACCACGCGCGACGTCGACCGGGAGCGCCTCTTTTGCCAGTTGATGGGGAAGAAGGGGGGCTTTACGAACGGCCGGGACCGGACTTTTCACTTCGGGCTGCCGGAGAAAAACCTGGTGGGCATGATCTCGCACATGGCCGCCATGCTGCCGGTGGCGTGCGGGCTGGGGCAGGCCGTTCGGTTCCGGGAGGCGGACCGGGTCGCCTGCGCGTTCTGTGGCGACGGGGGCACCCGCGAGGGCGACTTCCACGAGGCGCTCAACCTGGCGTCGGTGTGGGACCTGCCGGTCCTCTTCCTGGTGGAGAACAACGGCTACGGCCTCTCGACGCCCACCGACGAGGCGGTGGCCCCCGACGACATCGCCGACGCGGCCGCCGGCTACGACATGCCGGGGATGATCGTGGACGGCAACGACGTGTTTGCTGTCATCGAGGCGGTTCGGGAGGCGCGGGCGCACGCCCGGACCGAGGGGCCGGTGCTGCTGGAGATGAAAACGTTTCGCGTGCGGGGCCACGAGGAAGCCTCCGGCACCGCGTACGTCCCGGACGAGCTCATCGAGGAGTGGAAAGAAAAAGACCCGCTCGACCGCTTTGCCGCTCGGGTGCGGGAGGAGGGGCTGCTCGGGGCCGACCGGATGGAGAGCATCCGGGCCGAGCTCGAGTCCGCGGTCGACGAGCTGGCGGAGTGGGCCCTCGACCGGCCGGCGGTGACCAGCACCCCCGAGGCCGAGCGCGACGCCGTCTTTGCCCCGTCGCCCGATCCGGACCTGCCGTCGCCCGATGCGGACCCGGAGGAGACGCGCTTCATCGACGCCCTTCAGGACGGCCTGCGGGCGGCGATGCGGGACGACGACGAGGTGATTGTGATGGGGCAGGACATTGCCGAGTACGGCGGGGCGTTCAAGGTGACCGACGGCTTCGTCGACGAGTTTGGCAGGGAGCGCGTCCGCAACACGCCGATCATCGAAGACGGCGCCCTCGGGGCCGGGATGGGGCTGTCCATTGAGGGCCTCCCGGCGGTCGTGGAGATGCAGTACGCCGACTTCATCTCGTGTGGCTTCAACCAGACCGTCAACAACCTGGCGACCACCCACTACCGGTGGGGACAGCCGGTCAACGTGACGATTCGCGCGCCCTTCGGCGGCGGCATCGGGGCCGGGCCGTTCCACTCGCAGTCGCGGGAGGCCTGGTTCGCCCACACGCCGGGCCTGAAGGTCGTGGTGCCCGCCACGCCCCGCGACGCGAAGGGGCTCCTCCGCACCGCCGTGGCCGACCCCAACCCGGTCCTCTTCTTCGAGCACAAGAAGCTCTACCGCTCGGTCCGCGGCGCGGTGCCGACGGAGGCGTACACGCTGCCGTTCGGGGAGGCACGGGTGGCGCGGGAGGGCGCCGACGCGACCATCGTCACCTATGGGGTGGGGGTGCACTGGGCGCTGGCGGAGGCGGAACACCAGGCCGAAGCAAACGGAGTGGAGCTGGAGGTGGTGGACCTGCGCACGCTCGTGCCCTGGGATCGGGAGACGGTCCGTCAGTCGCTCGACAAAACAAACTGCCTGCTCGTGCTGCACGAGGCGTCGCGCACCGCCGGCTTTGGGGCCGAGGTGGCGGCGGAGCTTGGCGAGATCGGCTTTGAGCTCCTCGATGCCCCCATCACACGAGTGGCCGCCGAGGACCTCCCGGTGCCCAACGCCAAGCCGCTGGAAGATGAGATCTTTTCTGCGGAGGCCCGGCTGCGGCCGAAGGTGGAGGACCTGCTGGCGTTTTAGGGGGCGGGGGGCGGCGTGCATTGGGCGTCTCAGCCAAGACCGAGACTAATGGAACGACCGCCGGGCTTGCTCCGTCCGCTTTCGATGGGTTTGGAATCGGCACAGCGAAGGCACGACGGGATGCACCACGACTCTGCGAACGGCTCCGAGAGTTCGTCGTCGGGCCCGCCGGGCCGCCTCAAGCGATACGGGGGCATCATCTGTGGCTCCGCCTACGTCTACTCGCGGGCCCTGAAGGCGTCTCGCGCCGAGGTCATTCGGGCGGTGGACGGCGACGACGCGGTCGAGACGCTCGTGATGGTCAATGGGCACCGCGGGACGGACCACGCCGGCCGCTCGACGAACCGGATCCGCTCCGACGCGCACCCGGGACGCACCGGCGTCGACACGGTCTACATCGGCGTCACACCGTCCCAGCTCCGGGCGCTTGCCGATCGGGTCGGGGCCACGGTGACGATACGACGAGCGTAAAGAGACGTGAGTCCCGCCTACGGTCGTTGCGCCGAGGGTGGGGCCGGTCCGTTGCCCTCGTCCCAGAGGGCCCGCATCTCTTGGCGGAGCACCAGCACGCCCTCCAGCAGCGTCCGGTCGTAGTTGATAAAGCCGTGGGCCGTGTAGACCTCGGCGGGCGTACAGTCGTAGAGGAGCTTGGCCTCCCGGTCCCGCTGCTGGTGATCGGTCGTCAGGAGCGCCCCCACGAGGCCGGTCGTGCCGCGGCCCACGAACACGTCGAGTGCGTCGCCGTCGCCGCCCCGCGTGCCGTTCACGTATCCGTAGTCGACCGGGTAGACAATGGACGGATGGTCGGGGTGGGCCGTCGTGCGGGGCCGCTCGATCGTAATCCCGTTGTCCTCGATGCACCGCGCCCACGTCCCCCAGTGAAGGTGCTCGTGGGCGGCCGAGCGGAGGGCCTGCAGGTCCAAGGGGGGATAAAGCGAGTCGGACATGGGGCAGGGCCTACGACGCCAGGCGCTTGCGCTGGGCGATCCGGGCCGGCGGTTCCACGTCGGGGGGCAGGTCGAGGCGGAGGGCGAGGGTCTCCAGCTGCTCGGGGTCCACCCAGTCGGGCGACTTCACCATTGGCTCCTTGCCGCTCTGGGTCTTGGGGAAGGCGATGACGTCGCGGAGCGAATCGGCCCCGGCCAGCAGCATGACGAGGCGGTCGAGCCCGAGTGCGATGCCCCCGTGCGGCGGCGCGCCGTAGCGGAGGGCGTCGAGCAAAAACCCGAATCGGTCCTGCGCCTCCTCCGCGTCGATCCCGAGGACATCGAAGACCTGCATTTGCGTCTCGTGGTTGTGGATGCGGATGGAGCCGCCGCCGATCTCGGTGCCGTTGAGCACGAGGTCGTAGGCCCGCGCCTGCACCTGCGTCGGGTCCTCGTCGAGGTGGTCGAGGTCGTCCGGGTGGGGCGCCGTGAAGGGGTGGTGCATCGAGACGGGGCGCCCGGCCTCCTCGTCGTACTCCATCAGCGGAAAGTCGGTGACCCAGAGGAACGCGTCCTCGCCCTCGTCGGCGGGCGGGCGCAGGCCGAGCTCCTCGCCCATGTGGAGGCGCAGGGCGCCGGCCTGCTCGAACACGGTGGGCGCGTGGCCGGCCAGCGTGAGAACCAAGTCGCCCGCCTCGGCGCCCACCTGTTCGGCGGCGGCCCGCCCGTACTCGTGGGGCAGGGCGTCGCTGCTCAGGTTCTGCTCGATCCCGGAGCCGTCGGACGGCAGCTGGAAGTAGATGAGCCCGGCGGCGCCGATCTCGTCGGTCACGTGGTCCTCCAGCCGGTCCATGGCGGCGCGCCCCCGGTCGCCCTCGCCGGGCACCCGGAGGGCCACGATGTGTCCGCCGTCGTCCACGATCGAGTCGAAGACGCGGAAGCCGCTGCCGGCGAAGCAGTCGCTCACGTCGTGCAATTCCAAGTCGAAGCGCAGGTCCGGCTTGTCGGTGCCGTAGGTCCGCAGCGCCTCGTCGTAGGTCATGCGCGGAAAGGGCGTCTCCAGCGTCGTGTCCTCCAGGGTGTCCCAGAGGTCGGCCATGAGCCCCTCGGTAAGCTCGTAGACCTGCTCCTCGGTGGCGAACGTCATCTCCACGTCGATCTGCGTAAACTCCGGCTGGCGGTCGGCCCGCAGGTCCTCGTCGCGGAAGCACTTTACGATCTGGACGTAGCGGTCGAGCCCGCCCACCATGAGCAGTTGCTTGTAGGTCTGCGGCGACTGCGGCAGCGCGTAGAAGCGGCCCGGGTGGAGGCGGCTGGGGACGAGGAAGTCGCGCGCGCCCTCCGGGGTGGATTTCATGAGCACCGGGGTCTCCACCTCCAAGAAGTCGTGGGCGTCGAAGTAGCGGTGGGTCGTCTGGTAGAGCCGGTGGCGCAGCTCGATGTTCTCCTGCAGGGCCGGCCGCCGGAGGTCCAGGTAGCGGTGCGCCAAGCGCAGGTCCTCGTTCGTGTTCATCTGCCGCTCCTCGTGGGCGCTCACGACGAAGGGCGGCGTCTCGGACGTGTTGAGCACCGCCAGGTCATCGGCACTGACCTCGATGGCCCCGGTCGGCAGGTCCGGGTTCACGGCCTCCTCGCCCCGCGGGCGGACGGTTCCCTGTACGCTGATCACGTCCTCCCGGCGCAGCTGTCCGGCCACCTCGTAGGCCGTCTGGTTGTCCTGCGGCGAAAAGACGACCTGGGTGAGGCCGTAGCGGTCGCGCAGGTCCACGAACACGAGCCCGCCGTGGTCGCGCCGGGTGTCGACCCACCCTTTCAGGACGACCGCCTCGCCGTTGTCGTCGGCGTGGAGGTCGCCGCAGGTGTGGGTGCGGGCGGGATGGGAATCCTCCGAAATGAGATCGGCGCGGGAGGAGCGTTCCATGGTGGACGCGGGTGTTCGGGTGCGAAAGACGGAGGGAAAGGCGAGTGCAATAAAACCACCACCCCGAACGGCAGAGTCAATTCCCAGTTCGTCCTCACCGTGAATTTAGACATAGAATTAGACAGAGCAGCGAGTGTCTCCTATATTCCCAGCGTTCATACGGATCCTGTAACGGTCCAGTTGAACACGCCCTTTCGTCCCCCGACGCGTTTTTCCGATTGATTTCTAGGTCCCAAATGGCAGCCAGCGGTCCCTCGTCCGACGAGTCGATGCAGAATGGAGGGGCCCGGGCGCCGTCGGGGGGGGAGGCCACGGCCGTGGCCGGTCGGCGGGACTTTTTCGGGCACCCGCGCGGCCTCGCCACACTCTTCTTTACAGAGCTGTGGGAGCGGTTCAGCTACTACGGACTACGGGCGCTCCTCGTCCTGTTCATGACGGCCCCGGCCGGCGCGGCAGCGACGAACCCGGGGCTCGGCTTCGGCACCGAAAAGGCGACGGCGGTCTACGGCCTGTACACGGCGTTTGTCTATCTGCTGGCCCTGCCCGGTGGCTGGGTGGCGGACAACATCTGGGGCCAGCGGCGGTCGGTCTTCGTCGGCGGCTGCATCATTGCCGCGGGGCACTTCAGCCTGGCGATGCCGGCCTTTGGCCTCCCGGACGTGTCCTTCTTCTACCTCGGACTGTTTCTGATCGTCGTCGGCACGGGCCTCCTGAAGCCCAACATCAGCACGATGGTCGGGGACCTCTACCCGGAGGGCGGGGCCCGACGTGACGCGGGCTTCTCGGTCTTCTACATGGGGATCAACTTCGGGGCCATCCTGGGCCCGACGCTCTGCGGGTGGCTGGCCGAGAATTACAGCTGGCACTGGGGCTTCTCGCTGGCGGGCTTCGGCATGCTGGTGGGGCTCATTTCCTACAAGCTGGGCGCGCCCAACCTGGGGGAGGCCGGGCTGCTCGACGCCGACGACGAGGAGGCCGTCCAACAGAAGAGCCGCACCTTCTACCGCCTTACGGCACTGGTGACGGCCCTGATCGTGGCGTTTGGGTTCCTGGCCACGTCCGGGGTCATCAGCATCACGCTCACCCAGGTGGCCGAGGCGGTGGGAATCGGCATCATTCTCGTCACGCTCCTCTTCTTTGCCTACCTCACGCTCGAGTGGGCGGGCGTGGGGACAATGGCCGCCTTCTTCGTCGTGGCCAGCCTCGTCACAAATCAGTTCGTGGACGGGGCGGCGCTGGCGTCCCAGATTGGGGTCGGCGCGACGGTCCTGTTTTTCGTGCTGGTGAGCATTGCCCGCCTTGCAGCCCCGCAATACGACGTGTCGCTGAAGCGGCGGCGGTACCTCGTCATCTACTGGCTGTTTCTCCTGTCGGCCCTCTTCTGGTCCGGCTTTGAGCAGGCGGGCTCTTCGCTCAACCTGTTCGCCCGAGACCTCACGGCCCGCGACTTTGGGCCGTTTGCGCTTTCGCAGACCTCGGCCCTGATGGGGGCCCTCGTCCTAATCGGCCTGCCGGCGGCGTACATCGGCTACCGCATGTTTCGGCGCGAGAACCTCTGGTGGGTGGGACGGGCGGGCGTGAGCCTGCTCGGCGCCCTCGTGGTCGGCTTCCTCGGCTATCTGGCCTACCAGATCGCGGGCGGCTGGACCATGCCGGCCAGCATGCTGCAAAACATCAACCCGACGTTCATCGTCCTCCTCGCGCCGGTCTTCGGGTCGTTCTGGACGTGGCTTGCCAACCGCAACGCCAACCCCTCCATTCCCGTCAAGTTTGGGCTCGGCCTCCTGGGCCTGGCCGCGGGCTTCTTCGTGATCGCCTGGGGCGCGTCGCAGGCGACCGCCGAGAACCCGGTGGGCGCCCACTGGCTGGTGGTCACCTACTTCCTGCACACCTGCGGCGAGCTGGCCCTCTCCCCGGTGGGCCTGTCGTCAATGACGAAGCTCGCGCCGGAGAACCGCGTGGGCCAGATGATGGGCGTCTGGTTCGTCTCTACGGCCCTCGGCAACCTGTTCGCCGGACTCATTGCCGGGCAGCTGGAGACGCTCGACCCGTCCGGGCTGTTTACGACGGTGGCCCTCATTATTGGCGGGGGCGGCCTGGTCGCGATGCTTGCCGCGCCGCCCGTGAAGCGGCTCATGGGCGACATCGAATAACGGACCGGCGGGGGGGCCGCACGTTCCTTCTCAATCTCTCACTCCGATCCCGAACGCTTCGATGATCGACGTTTCCATCACGCGCCTGCCCCACGCCGAGGGGCTCGCCCTGCCGAGCTACGAGACGTCCGCGAGTGCGGGCATGGACCTGCGGGCGGCGGTGCCGACGGACGCCCCGGTCGTGCTGGATCCGGGCGCCCGCGCCCTCGTGGACACGGGCCTGAAACTTGCGCTGCCGGAGGGGCACGAGGGCCAGGTCCGGCCGCGGAGTGGACTGGCCCACGATCACGGGGTGACCGTCCTCAACAGTCCGGGCACCATCGACGCCGACTACCGCGGGGAGGTCAAGGTTCTGCTCGTGAACCACGGCGCCGAGCCGTTCACGATTGAGCGCGGCATGCGCATCGCCCAGCTCGTGGTGGCGCGGCACGCCCGCGTGGAATGGGTGCACCGCGAGGCCCTCGAAGAGACCGTGCGGGGGCCCGGCGGCTTCGGCTCGACGGGGACCGCGTAGGACGCGGGGCCAGGTCGACGTGCGGCTCGCCCTAAAAGTTCGGGGTGATGCGGAGCCAAATCGACGGACGAGAGCCCGTTGCGGGCACGGACCGGAGCGGCCAGGACACGTCCAGGCGCACGTCCCGTTCGTCCAGCCCGATTCCGACCCCGGCGGACGGCAGCACGTCCTCCGTGCGGAGCCGTGTGCCTGGCTGCCCCACCCACCCGGCATCGAACAGCCCCACGAGGAAGAGGTCGTCGAGGAAGTCGTCGTCCAGCGTGGCGCCGTCGACGATGTACTCGACGTTGCCCAGCAGCATGCGCGTGCCGCGGAGCGCGTTCTGGTCGTAGCTCCGAACGGACCCGATGCCGCCAAGCGTGAACTGCTGCTGGGGCGGGGCGTCGCTCGTGGCGTATCCGCCGCGAAGCCGAAGCCCGAGACGTGTGTTGCTCGAGAGGGGGAGGAAGGCGCGCCCGTCCACCTCGTAGCGGTTGGCGCGGAGGTCGCCGCCGAAGTCGGTCCCAATCGTGGCTGTCGTCCGGAAGGCAGCACCGGTGGGAAGGTCGTCGCGGTCCTCGACGTGTCCCCCCTCGAGACTCACTGTTCCGGCGTGCAGGCGGCCCGCCTCAGCCCTGGGATTCGTGCGAAACGAGGTGGCCTCGAAGAGAGACCAGCCGGTATTCCGGGAAAGCGGGCGGTGCTCTTCGAAGCGAACGCCCGCGGTTAGGCGGAACGTGGCCGGGAGGGCCTGGACTGCGTAGAGGGAGAGCCCCTCGCCCTCGTAGTAGTCGAAGAAGTCGTACCCGAGCCCGATGCCGCCGAGCGAATTCTCCGCGTACGACGTCTTCCAGCGGTCGGGGGTCCGGGTCTGCTTTTGGTAGGACGCCCCGAGCTTTAATCCTGTCTCTGCGTCGCGAATCAGTTTCGATTCGACCCCGATCGTGTACCGCAGGTCCCCCAGCGCAAAGGCGTAGCCGAGTTGGCCGTAGATGCGCGCGGTGTCGTCCGGGTCGCGGAGCGAGAGCGGACTGCGCCGGAGGCCGAGCACCAGCCCCTCGACGCGATTGTAGCGGAGCGGCGGCGGCGCGCGGTACACGGCAGACGCCTGTCCAAACGGGCTTGTCCAGCCCCCCGTCGTGCCGACATAGTCGCCCGCGTGATCGCCCGCGTACGATTCGGTGCGGCCCCACGGGGTTTCCTCGGAAGCCGGCACACCGGAGTCGGTGCTATCAAGGGCCGTGTGCGGAGCCGGGCTGGACGGCGAAGAATCCGTCGTGGGTTGGGCGGAAGCACACGGAGCAGCCAGGAGGAGAATGACCGCCCAACTCAAGGTCCGAGAATAGAGCATAGCGACATGGGAGCTCTGTATCGGGGAAATGAGGGGAATTTCCTTGTTCAGGTCATACCATCGGAAGGACGATACCGCGCCTCTGTCTGTTACAAGTCGTACCTGATTGGTACGTATGATGCCGATGAAATGTTGTTTTAGTTGGGGGTGTCGGGGGGCAGAGAATGCAACGTCTGCCCGCCGTCCCTTCCAGTTGTGTGATGGGCTGTTTTTCGTAGGTGGAGTGGGGCCGTTCGTCCCGGTGCACTCTTCCCGTACGGCGACGGATCGAGGCACTTCCCCCGCAGGCGTCTGTTCGGAAGAGCCCTTCGCAAGAAAGATCCATCGGCTGGTTTCGAGCGCCCATTCCGGTTGGCAATTCGCGACCGGTGTAGATACCTTTTGCGCCCGGGCGGCAGGGCACTCGGCGCCGGCACGCATCCCGCCTCTCTCTCATCGAATGAACTCGCCTATGTCTAGAGTCTGGTTTGGCCTCCTCCTGATGGTCCTCGCCGGTGTCTTCGGGGGAGGCTGCAGCAGCCCGCCCACGCTGCAGTCGCACTCGCTGTCGCAGGCCCCGGCCATTGACGGGGCGCTTTCGGAGTGGGGCGGGGCGCTTGCCCGGGTGGACGGCCGCTCCGTGTCCATGAGCGCCGCGCCGACCGATAGCCTGCTGTATCTGGCCGTCGTGATTCCGGACCGCGACCTCATCCGGTCTGTGGCCGAGAACGGGCTCATCGTGTGGATCGACCCGGCCGGCGAAGAGCGGCACACCTACGGGGTCCGGTACCCGCTCGGGCGTCGGGCCCAGCAGGCCGGGGCGAATCAGAGGGGTGGGGCATCCGGGGGCGACGTGCCGCGAGGGGGGGCGCCCCTCGACGATCTGTTTCCGTCGGACCTTGCGGTCATCCGGAACGACACGGTCCGCTACCGGATGCCTGCGGGGCTATCCTCGGCCCTCAGGGCACAGGCCACGCTCGACACCGGATCGCTCATTTACGAGATGGCCGTGCCCGTGTCCCCGTCCCGGTCGTCAACGACCGGCGACCGCTGGGAGCACGGCCTGCGTGGAGAACTGGGCAGTACCGTCGCGGTCGGGCTCCAGACCCCCGATCCGGACGATACCGATCTTGTGACCCCGTCCTCGCGGGGCATCCCGTCGGTGACGGGGCGCGGAGGGCGGGGCCGGTCCCCGCGGGGGCGGCGACCAGGACGCCGGCGTCAGCAGAGGCAGCAGCCTTCGGCCCCGACCCCCGACCGGCCGACGCTGGATCTCTGGACGCGCATCGCCGGGGCCGGTGGCTCCTGAAAAGCTGGGTGCCTCGTGCCTTGGGGGCATGTGGGGACGGAGGCTGCCCCCTCCCCGAGTCAGGCGAGTCGGTCGGGGGCGCGGGTGCCGTTTTCGAGGTGGCTCGTGTCGTTCCGGAGGGAAACGGTCCAGTCTCCGTTCCGCCGCGCAACTTTCGTGAGGCTGGCGAGCGGGCACCCGGGGTCGGGCACGTCGCTGCCCACGAGGCCGTGCAGAACGCCCTGCACCGTGATGCCGTGGCCCACGAGGAGCAGTGTCTCGCCGGCGTACCGGTCGGCGAGGCACGTGCCGGCGGCCCCGAGGCGGGCGAGGGCCCGGTGCCTCGACTCTGGGTAGGCGGGGGTCCGGCAGGGCGGTGCCGACGACGGCAGCACCGACCCGAACCGATCGGCAAGCGCCGTGGGGGCGCGTGTGTTCGGGACGTCGTCGAACCAGTCGTCGTTGAGCCACTCCCCCAATCCCGGCTCCAGGAGGACGCCGTGGCCGGTCGTCGTGGCGACGTGGTGGGCGGTCTGGACGGTGCGGAGGTACGGAGACGCGACGATCCGGTCGACGTCGAGGGCATCGACGCGGCGGCCCAGTTGCCGGGCCTGCTCGACGCCGTCGGGAGAGAGGCCGGGGTCGTCGGGCCAGTCGGCCGTCGCCGCCCAGTCCGGATCCGCGAAATCCTGACGGTTGGCGTGGCGGGCGAGCCAGAGGGTCTGCATTCGTTTCGTGACGACGGATATGAAAAGCACGACGATTGGGGCGGCCGCGGTTCTGCGTGCGCCCCGTTTCCCGAACATCCCTCAGGACACGCAATATAGCGCCTCTGTCTCCCGCGTGGTTCATCCCAAACGCCCTCGTTGTCCATGTCTCGGCGTCTCCTGCTCTCTGTTGCGCTGTTGTTTCTTTTTGTCGCCGGGGGGTGCGGGGGACTGAATGAAACCGCCGACGAGGGCGAGGCCGAGTCGCCGTCGGAGGACGCGCCCCCGACGGCCGCGCCGGTGGACGGGTACACCTCGCACCCGGCCCGCATCTACGTGGATGGCGAACGGGGCGATTGGGCGGAGCTCCCGGTCCGTCACACCGACGCGCCCGACGACGGGGCGGGCGTCGACCTCAAGCGCGTGTGGGTCGCCCACGATGACGACTACCTCTTCCTCCGCCTCGAGCTCGGCGAGGCCGTCAACCTCCAGGAAGGCAACGACCTGACGCTCTATCTCGATACGGACAACAATCCCGGGACGGGGCAGCAGGCACTGGGACTGGGGGCGGAGCTGGCCTGGACGTTTGGCGAGCGGTCCGGCCGAGTGGTTCGCGACGGCGACGCGGAAGAGGTGACGCACGCGGCCCTCGGGTTCACGTCCCTGCCCACGGTGACGTCCGAGACGTTCGAGGTGGCCTTCGACCGGTCGGCGACGCCCACCAACGACGGGCCCCTGTTTGAGAGAGACAGCCTCCGGGTGGGCCTGTCGACCGACGGGGACCGGCTGCCGGACGCCGACGGGGGGCTCGGGTACGTCCTCTCGGATGCCGACACGCCCCTCGACGCGCCGTCTCTCGACGCGCCGACCGCCTCGGCCCTGCGGATGCTCTCGTACAACTCGGTCAACGATTTTGACCGCGAACGGAGTGCAATCTTTTTCGAAACCCGCCAGCCGAGCTTCCGGCGCATCTTCGACGCCACCGATCCGGGCGTCATTGCGTTTCAGGAGGTCTACGACCAGACCGCCGACCAGGTGGCGACGGTCGCCGACGAGGCGCTCGGACTGCCGGGCGGGTGGGACTGGGCCAAGGAGGGCCAGGATCTCGTCCTCGGCAGCCGATACCCCATTCTCGACACCCACACCATTCCAGGGTACGAGAACAACGTGAGCGGCGCCTTCCTGCTCGACGCGGACGGTGCGCTGGGGACGGACCTCCTGGTGGTGAACATGCACCCGCCCTGCTGCAACTACGGCCCCGATGACGGCGAGCCCTCCCGCAACGCACAGCGGCAGCGGGTGGTGGACGGCGTGGTGGCCTTCCTGCGAGAGGTAAAACAGGGGGACGGGCCGTTCGACGTTCCGCCGAAGACCCCGATCGTGGTGCTCGGGGACATGAACTTTGTCGGGGACGCCCAGCAGCCGCGGACGCTGCGGACGGGGGAGATCGTACACACCGACCGGTACGGATCGCCGGCGGCGCCGGACTGGGACGGATCGCCCCTGCTGGACACCAGGCCGCGCCAGGTGGCGTCGCCCCTGCACACCACCTGGATCGCGCCCGGCAGTTCGTTTCCGCCGGGGCGGCTCGACTACGCGTTCGTTACCGACAGCGTACTGGAGGTCGTCCACGCGTTTGTGCTGCACACCCCGGCGCTGCCGGCCGACGTGCGCTCGGCCCACGGGCTCCGGGCGGACGATACGCCGACGGCGTCCGATCACCTCCCCGTCGTGATTGACGTGACGCCGCGGTAGGAGGGCACACGCGTTGCGGGACCGTCACATCTACAGGCCGCTGTCACGACGGCAGGGGGCGGCTTGCCGAAATTTCGGTCGGCGACAGGGAGGACACCGGCTGGTACACGTCTTGATGCTAAATGTGGGTGCACCGACAAACGACGGGGCGTTGTGCGACGCCCTGGTTGACACGTTCGTGAGACTCTCGAACAACCTGTACAGAGGTGATCACCCATGACGCAGCTCACACGCCGCACCCCGAACCGCACGATTCGCGACCTCCAGCGTGAGGTGGACAGCATCTTCGACCAGTTTTTCGGTCGAGGAAGCGACGACGACACGTCGGCCGTCTGGGCCCCCCGGACGGACCTGTCGGAGACGGACGACGCGTTCCACATTCGCCTCGACGTGCCCGGCATGACGAAGGACGACATCGCCATCAACCTCCAGAACAACACGCTGACTGTGAGCGGCGAGCGGTCCAGTGAGCGGCAGGAGGACGGCGAAGAGTACGTGCGCGTGGAGCGCGCCTTTGGCAACTTCCACCGGACGTTTACCCTTCCGGACGCGGTGGATCCGGACCGCGTGGAGGCCACCTACGACGAGGGCGTGCTGGCAATCAATGTCCCGAAGACGGAGACGAGCACGCGCCGTCAGATTGAGATCCAGTAGCGGCACGTCTCCGGCGCTTTCTGTTCTCCCCTGCCAGGGAGCGTCCGGGGTGGGGGCGTGACGAGACCGCCCGCGCCGCCGGACGAGACCTGTAAGCGCATCGTGACGCCTGGTCGGGCCACCGGTCCGGTCAGGCGTTTCCTTTTTCTGGTGCGGAACGGAACGCAGGGCCATTGCGGGCGTGGGACTGCCGATTCATTTCGTCCCGGTCTCACGTCTTTGCCCGCAGCGGTCTACACACGACGATGGCCCATCGCGTTGCCTTTCAGGGAGAGCCCGGTGCCTTCAGCGAAGAAGCCGTCCGGTGCGTCTTCGATGCCGCCGAGGTGCATCCGTCCGCTACGTTCGAGGATGTTTTCGAGGCCGTTGAGGGAGGCGCGGTGGGCCGTGCGGTGGTGCCCATCGAAAACGCGGTGTTCGGCAGCGTGCGCGTCAACTACGACCACCTCCGCACGCACGCCGTCACGATCATCGGGGAGCTCCAGCTGCGCATTCACCACTGTCTGATGGCGCCGGCGGGGGCGACGATCAACGGGCTGGAGGTCGTGCGGTCCCATCAGCAGGCGCTCGGGCAGTGCCGGGACTGGCTCCGGGCCCAGGTTCCGGGCGCGACGCCGGAGGCCACGCCGGACACGGCCGGGGCGGCCCGGGGGGTGGCGGAGACCGGTGCCCCGACAACGGCGGCGGTGGCCTCCCGACGAGCCGCCGAGCGCTACGGCCTTGAGGTCCTCGCCGAAGGGCTCCAGGACAACGACCAGAACTTTACCCGCTTCCTCGTGCTGGCCCCGGCGGACGCGGGCGCGCCCCCGGTGGGGGCCGGCGAGCCGAAGACGTCCATCACGTTCGTCCTACAGGAAAATGTGCCGGGGGCCCTCTTCAAGAGCCTCGCTGTCTTCGCGCTCCGCGAACTGGACCTGGCCAAGATCGAAAGCCGGCCCCTGGTGGGGCAGCCGGGCCGCTACCGGTTTTACCTCGACGTGCACGGGGACGTGGAGGCCGAGGCGGTGGCCCGGGCGCTGGACCACCTCCGGGAAATCACGATGGAGCTTCAGGTGCTCGGCTCCTACCCCCGTGGGGCGACGTATCCCGACGGGGCCGAGCGGTAGGTGCCCGCCCGGCGGCAAACGGAAGCGGCCAGAGCAGGGCGCTCTGGAGCGCGGCCCGGGCCCCCGACGCGTTTCTGGCCCCCGCAGGCCCACCGCATCAACTGCCCGTTCGTCCCGACGGATTCTCGTATTGCTGCCTCCCGAGGCGGAGGGTGCAAAACAGCGCCCTCGTTTGTCGCCTCCACCCCGATTGGCTGCGCCAGTCAGCTTCGAAAGGGCATGACCGTCGGTCTTCGCATCGCCCGGACTCATCCGACCGGGTGAGGAGGCGCCCACAATCGTCAGAAGAGCTCCAGGTTAAGCGGGGCACGGCGGATTTCGTGCACGCGATTGTTCTGTGCGCCTCCGCTTGTCCTTTCCGACCCGGTCTTCGTAGGTTGTCACTGCGGCCGTATTCCTTCAGACTCGACCCCTCCTGCCGTGCTGCCGTATTTCATTCGGGAAGGCTTTGCCAACCTCCGACGCGCCACGTTCTCGGCCGTGGCGTCCACGAGCGCCATCGCGGTCGCCCTGGTGCTGGTGGGCGTGTTCGGCATCGTGGGGTACGAGGCCTCGGTCGTGTCGGAGATGCTGCGCGAGCAGGCCAGCCAGATGGAGGTCTTTATCGAGCAGGACGCGACCGATGACGTCCAGGAGGCCCTCCACGCTCGCGTGCAGACGATGCCGGGGGTCGCGCAGGCCGAGCTCATCTCTCACGAGGAGGCCGCCAAGATTTTTCGGGAGGAGTTTGGGGAGGGGGCCTCCGCCTTCGAAGACCCGACGTTTCTGCCCGCCTCGATCAAGATCGAGATGGCCCCGAGCCACGCCCATCCGGACAGCATGGCCCGTGCCGCGGACGTCATCAACGGGTGGCGAGGGGCGGAGGAGGTCGTCCTCAACCGGGACCTGCTCACGCGGGTGGCACAGAACCGGCAGCTCATCAATGCCATCGGGCTGTCGCTGGGCGTCATTGTCGTGCTTGCGGCCATTTTTCTCGTGGCCAACACGATCCGGCTCACCATTTACGCCCGGCGGCTGCTCATCCGAACCATGAAGCTGGTGGGCGCCACGGACCGCTTCGTGCGGCGTCCCTTCCTCGTCGAGGGGATCGTGCAGGGGTTCGCTGGAGGAGCCATTGCGGGGGGCGTGGTGTGGGGGCTCTACCGGCTGTTTTTTCAGCAAATCGATCAGACCCCCCTGTCGCTCTACACGGAGCTCCTGTTCTTCGGCGGCCTCGTGGGGAGCGGCGTTCTGCTCGGGTGGCTCGGGTCCTACTTCGCCGCCCGTCGGTTCATCCAAAACATTGAGCTCCATTGAGTCCACGGGTCCTCTTCGCGCTCGGTCTTTCAAATGATAGATGCGTACCATGCGGTGGTTCTCGACGGCACTCGCCCTATTCGGGATGCTCGGACTCGCGGCGCTCGGAGGAGGATGCCAGCGCGCCCAAGAGTCGGAGATCACACGGTCGGACGACGGGGTGCTGCGGCTTGGCCCTGTGGAGGTGGTCGACACGGTGGCCCGGGCCGTGGCCCCTAGCGACCGGCCCCTGGTGGTGGAGGGACTGCGCGGCTCGGTCCGGCTGACGGGAGCGGGGCAAACGACCGCGGACCTCTCGTTCGTGCGCCGCGGCCGTGGAGACACACGCGAGGCCGGGCAGTCGGTCGTGGAGGGCATCTCGATTACGGAGCGTGGCACCGACGCCGAGTACGCCTACACCCTGGCGGCCGACCAGGAGGACTACGCCGCCGTCGACGTGCGGGGCCGGGTGCCGCGCCGGACGGCCCTCCGCGTTGATCGGCTCAGCGGACCGGTCCATGTGGCGGGCGTGGAGGGGGCGCTGACCGTTTCTCACGCGCACGGCGACGTGACCGTGGAGGGGGCCGCGGGGGCCGCGGAGGTGCGGATCAAGAACGGGGACGTGGCGGTGGGCTTTCAGTCTCTTCCGACCGGGGGCACGCACCGCATCGAGACGGCGAACGGAGACCTGCGGCTCCGCCTCCCGCCGGACGAGACGGTTCAGGTCGACGCCGAGACGGACGCGGGCACAATTCGGACCCGCGGGCTCACGTTCACCAACGAGCAGTTTGCCCCCATCAATGCCGGGGCGCGCTACGACGCCCAGACGGGGGACGGCGGGCCGACCCTCGAGCTCCGGACCCAAAACGGGAATGTTCTGATCGAGGCCGCCGATACGAGCGCGATGGACACCACGTCGACGCCGGCCACCGTGCCGTCGTCCGACACGACCGTGGCCCCGCCCCCGAGCGCGGACACCGCCGAGACGATGGCGCCCGATACCATTCAGACCGACACGACCGCCGCGGACACGACCTCATAATTCGCGGTTGGAACGCTGCGATCCCGGCACGTCCGGCGCGTCGATGGTCTGCAGGGAGGTGTCGTACTCGTCGTTGATGGCTTCGACGAAGAGGTTGGTCACCACTTGGTGGGTCGACGAACTCGGGTGCACGCCGTCCTCGCTGAAGAACTGACCGAATGTTGGCTGGTCGGGGGCGAGATTGGGGAATTTAGGCACCAGGTCGTCGGAAGGATCGTTCGGAGTTTCGGTGCCGGCGTTGTAGAGGGCGCCGAGGGCCGCGTTTACGTCGACGTATGCCCAGCCCCGATCATCGGCTTCCGATTGAAGAAACGTGTTGTACGTTTGGAGCCGTTCCACGAGTTGCTGAGTCTCCGGGGCCGTAAGCACTGACAGCGCCCCGAGGCTGCCAATGCCAACTTGGTCGAGCGTGCCTTGACCATAGATCTCGGCGAGGATGCGGTTGTCGGTGCAGTCCAACTCTACGTCTTGTCCCGAGAGGGCAAGTGTGAAGAGCCCCTCGAAGCCATAGCGGAATGAGATTCGTGATTGGGTAGCTGAAGGACCTGAGGCACAGCTCGCAGCCACGCTGTAGCTTCCCCAGCTCGTGTTAGGGTCGCCGTCGTTGGCAGCGCGTTGCTGGCCGAGTTGATTAATCCGTGACTCGGCGGCGGCGTAGGCCTGGCCGGGGGACAGGTTCGGAATGAGCGTCACGTTCGCGACGCTACCAAGTGCCCCGTTCTCCGCACCTGCAGCCTCTAAGCTGTCGAGAACACGCGTGTAGCGGGACGAGAAGTTCGAGGCGGAGGTTGAGAGACTTGGGTCCCCAGCAAGGGCCGCTCGGAGGACGTCGTTGTTTCCGAGCCAGACAGTTGCAAACGAGGGGTTGGCCTCCATAGCCGCCTCCACCTGTGTTTTTCCACCCAGAATGAAGGAGGTAAGCTCGTTTGGGTGTGCACCGGCTGCCGCACTGTTCGTAAGGGCATCCTGTATCCACGCCCCTGGCACCGCCACGTTGTTGAGTTGTGTGGGCGTCGGGGAAGAGCGCAGAGCACAGCCCGGGGGGGTGATCTCTTCAAGCGGGACGGTTCGCTCGGGCGGAAAGATGTTGGTAAGGGGAGGAGGACAGCCCGGATCCTGAAGCGCAGGGATTCCGAAGGGAGTGTTCATCTGGTCCGCCAGTCGCACGGCATAAGACTGCTGTTGCAGCGTCTGGTTGATGCCGTCGGCCTGAAAGCCTGCGGTGATGCTGTTCCCGAGGGCCACGTAGCTGTTGAACCGGTCGTTCTGCACCTCCGGCGCCGTGAGGGACTCGTCGTCGCACCCCGACACCAATGGCAGGGTGAGGGCCAGAAGCAGAAGAACGCCGGCCGACAGGCGCGGGCGGATGCGAGAGGCAGTCATCATGATTTAGAGGTAGAGAGTGAGGGTCGTGCCGAAGAGGTTGGCGCCGAAGCTGTACACCCCTTGATTGAGGTCGGTGGAGAGCGCTTCGCCCGCCCGGGGACTGCGAACACGGCCCCGGCGGTCGTTCTGCTGGAGCAGCTGGTACGAAACGGTGAGCTCGGCCCGCTCGATCGGGCGCCAGCCGAAGCCGACAGTCAGCTGGTTGCGATTCGACTCCGGAAGCAGCGGGGTGACCACCTCGTCCGGGGCGGCGGCCGTGTTGTGGAGGTACCCCACGCGGGCCGTGAGCTGGTCGAGCACGTCGTACTCCGCGCCGAGGCGGACGGCGTGGGTGT
This sequence comes from Salinibacter pepae, assembly GCF_947077775.1. Classification (NCBI taxonomy): domain Bacteria; kingdom Pseudomonadati; phylum Rhodothermota; class Rhodothermia; order Rhodothermales; family Salinibacteraceae; genus Salinibacter; species Salinibacter pepae. Next base: position 716,124 of record NZ_CAMTTE010000001.1, on the reverse strand, counting down.
TGTCGTAGTTCTCCTCCCGCGCCCGGTCACCAAGCCGGTCAAACTGGAGCGGAATCTCGTCGAAGGCGGACCAGCCCGTGAGCTGGTAGTCGGCGAGCAGGAGGAGCTTCTCGCTGGCCTGCACGCTGACGCCGGCGACGAGCTGGAACGGGAAGGTGATTTCGGTTTCGATCGTCTGCGTGCTGAGGGTGCCGTCCGCACTGGCCTGCTGCTGGTACCGGTCGAGAACGCCGCCCTCATCGAACTGACCCGCGAGCAACAAGTCGGCGGGGGTGGGGTCTGGATTCCCGTCCTGGTTCCCATCGGCGGGGAGGTCCTGTGCGAGGGGACTGGTGGCGGGAAAGACGAGTCCGGTCTGAACCTGCTCGAACGCAGCGTCGCCCTCGTACGACACGGTGATCGGGGTGGTAAATCGGGCCCCCACGGAGATTCGGTCGGTGGCCTGGTACGAGGCCCCAATGTTGGCGCCGTAGCCCACCTCGTTGGTCGCTTCGAGCGTGGACTCGGCAAACGCGGTGTGGAAGGGCACCCCGAGCTCTCCAAACGTAGGGCCTCCTCCTGGGGTCGGCTGCTGCGAGAGGTCCAGCGCCTGGTTCAGCTCCACCGACGAGATGGCGAGGACGGGGCCGCCGCCCACCTGCAACGTCGGGGTGACCTGGTAGGCGACCGTGGGCTGCACGTAGATGCTCTGGATGCGGTTTTCGAACCCTTCGAACGCGCCGTCGAAGTAGCTCCCGTCCGAGAGCCGGGTGGGCCAGTTGGTCTCCAGGCCGAACGGAACGTAGGTGCCCAGTCCCACCCCGAGGCGCTCTGTGACCCCGTACGTGACGTACCCGTGGGGGACGGGGATCGGGTCGTTTTCGAGCGACACCTCCGCGCCGGTGTATGGGGGGCGGGCCGCGTAGTCGTAGGTGAACTCCCCGTTTGCGTCGATCAGGGTGGCACCCAGCGAGACGGTCAGTCGGTCCGCGCCGGCGAGATGGGCCGGGTTGAAGTAGATTGAGGACCCGTCGCCGCAGCCGTCCGCGACGGCGGCGCCCGCCCGGGCCATCGCGCACGAGCCCTGCTCGTAGACCCCGAACCCCTGCGCCTGCACGAGCGACGGGGCCCACAGTCCGGCACCCATAAATATGGCGAGGGTCAGGCAGAGGGCACGGAGGCGAGGACGGAGAAGCATGAATGGAGGCGGGGAGAGACGAGGCGAGCGGCGAACGAAAGGGCAGTCACCCACCCGGCAGGAAGGACGGGGGCTACGAAAAGGGCTTCCAACGCATTCAGCTGTGATCGGAGACGAGCAGTTCCTCGAAAGTGGTCCGGAAGGATGAACGCGCGTGGATGGACTTTTCCTCCTTCGGATAAAGAGTGTATTAACAGAGGGGGCAAAATGCAACCACGGAGGCCGGTCGCTACGTCCGGGCCGGCCCGTGCACGGCCACGGGCGTCCGGGGGGCAAGAAGGACATGAGAGGGAGACTGGTCCTGGAGGAGGGCCCCGATGTCGCCGCAGGCGGCCGACCACTGCACGGTCACGTGGTGCTCCTGCACGCGGCAGATGGGGACGGCCGGGCGCTCGATGCGGGTCTGCAGTAGCGTGCCGTCCCGTGCGGTGCTGTATCGCCAGTGGGGACGGAGGAGGGCATGGGCCCGGGCGCCGGGGGCCGGCATCACAGGAGGCTGCTCGCCCCGTGCCCGCACCCGTTGCTCGCGTCCCTTCCAGTCGAAGCGGTACGTCACCTCCACCTGGTCGACCGGCTCCCGCTGGATGGGCTGCATGGACGTTGTCGCCACCCGCTCCCCATAGAGCACCCGAGCGCCCCAGGTCACGAGGCGCCGCGGCACGTAGGCCTGCGCCGTCCAGGTGCCCGCCGGGCCGGACGGGGCCCCGTCCGGCCGAACGTGCACCCGAAGCTCTACCACCGGCACCCGCCGGGCCCCGGCCCCCCCGACGCCAAGGACCCGCAGGTTCGTCAGCTCGACCCCCACGAGGCTGATGGGCGTCGTCCCGTCGTCCCGAACGGGAGAGAGGCCGTCCGGGAGAAGGGGCGCCACGCGGGCCGGGTCCACCGCGTAGCCCACAACCACCCGGTTCCGGGCCGTCGCCCGGAGGACGCGACGGGCTGAGAAAAACGGAATCGACATGAGTGTACGGAGGCCAACTCGATCGGCGCCAACAGGTCATGACAACGGCCCCCAACGAAAACGGGCGCACCCCGACAGGAGTCGGGACGCGCCCGGACCGTTCATCGCAAGGATGAATCGGGAGGAGGGGCCGTGTTAGCGTTAATCAGTGTGGGGCTGGAGGTCTTGTTTGCTGTGTCGCTGGCGAAGCTTCCGGAGGGCCTTCTCCTTAATCTGACGGACACGCTCTCGCGTGAGGTCGAAGCGCTTGCCGATCTCCTCGAGGGTGAGCGGGTGCTCGCGCCCGATGCCGAAGTACAGGCGCGTGATCTCCGCCTCCCGGTCGTGCAGGGCGCTGAGGGCACGCTCGATGTCAATCTTGACCGACTCGGAGAGCATTTCCTCGTCCGGGGAGTCGTTGTCCTCGTCCGGCAGCACGTCGAGGAGGCTGTTGTCGTCCTCCTCGTTGAAGGGCGCGTCCATCGACAGGTGGCGGCTGGTGTGCTTCATCGCCTCCCGCACCTTCTGGACGTCGATCTCGAGCTCCTCGGCCAGCTCCTCGATGTTGGGCTTGCGGTCGAGGTCCTGCTGCAGGCGGGCACTGGCCTTCCGGATCTTCGAGATGGTGCCGATGCGGTTGAGCGGCAGACGCACCACGCGGCTCTGCTCGGCGAGGGCCTGCAGGATGGCCTGCCGAATCCACCAGACGGCGTAGGAGATAAACTTGAAGCCGCGGGTCTCGTCGAACCGCTTGGCGGCCTTGATGAGGCCGTAGTTGCCCTCGTTGATGAGGTCGGCCAGCGACAGGCCCTGTCCCTGATACTTCTTCGCGACCGAGACGACGAATCGCAGGTTGGCGCGACAGAGCTTGTGAAGGGCCTCTTCGTCACCATCTTCGATGCGTCGTGCCAGCTCGACCTCCTCCTCCGGCTCAAGCAGATCGATTTTCCCGATCTCCTGGAGGTACTGGTCCAGCATCCGTTGTTCGCGAGAAACTTGCATATGGTCCTGTCGGGTTGTGGGTGATGAGCGGTGGCAGTGATGGTGAGAACGGCACGTCCCCGGGAACGATCGGGGGGCAGTCGGGGCGGCGTGCGCTTCCAACCGGGATTAAAGTACGCCGAAACTCAACCGGTACCGAGTCTGCGGAGGATCCGATCTGCATTCCGAAGAGCCATCACGAGCGACGTGACCGGTTGTTCCAGGGGCAGCGGCGAGACCACTTGTGGGGAATCCTTGCAGGAATGCCCTCACCGATCCCGCTCAGCGGCCGCAAGCACGCCGTCGGCGACCTCGCGGGTGTCGCTCATGCGCGGGACCTTCGTCTGGCCGCTGATGTCGTCGTTGGTCGCTTGGAGCCAGCGATAAAACGTCCCTTCCGGAAGGGCCGACACGTCCGGGCCGTCGAGGGCGTCGCCCTCCCGGCGAATGTAGTAGTGCCGGTTGACCTCCTGCAGGTGCTCGTCGAGGGCGCGTTCGAAGGCCGCCGGGGCGTCTGGGGGGCGCTCAAACTCGACGAGCCACTCGTGGCCCGGCTGCGTGCCGTTGGTCGCGGGGCGCGGGGCCACGTGGTAGTCGGAGACGTGCGCCCCGGTGGCTTCGCAGGCGGCCTTCAGGGCGGCGCGGACCTCGTCCCCGTAGATGGCCTCGCCGTACTCGTCGATCATGTCGCTCGTGCGGCCCGCCACGGTAATCTTGTGCGGGAAGGTCTGTGTAAACCGGAGGACATCGCCCACCTCGTAGGCCCAGAGCCCACTGCACGAGGTCACGTGTAGGGAGTAGCGCACGCCGGGCTCCACGTCGGCGATCGTGTGGCGGGTGGGGGCCTCGTCGCCGCGCTCCTTGAGGGGCACGAACTCGTAGAAGACCCCGTTGTCGAGATGGAGCAGCATCGAGGGGTCGTCGAGCTCGTCCTGGAAGGAGAAAAAGCCCTCGGAGGCGCCGTAGGTCTCCACGAAGTCAATGTCGTGCCCGATCTTCTCCTCGATCAGGTCGCGGTACGACCGAAGGGCGACCCCGCCCGAGATAAACACCTGCAGGTTGGGCCACACCTCGCCCACGGTCGTGGCCGTGCCGCCGTGTCGCTCGTTGTGCAGGTCGATCAGCAGGTCGAACAGGTTGAGGGCCCAGGTGGGCACCATCACGAGGAGGCGGATGTCCTTGTCGACCGTCCGCTCGGCGACGGCCTGAAGCTTCTCCTCCCAACTGGGGAGGAAGGTGACCTCGTTAGGGACGGCCTGAAAGAGGGCCCGGAAGAACCCAGGGGCATTTTCTGCGAGGATGCCGCTGATCTCCCCCGCCTTCGTGCCCGGGTAGTTGGGATCCTCCTCCACGCGCCCCGGCAGGGTCAGGTGGCTGCCGCCGAAGAAGCTCGGGTCGAGGCTCTCTTTGAGGTAATTCACGCCGGCCCCCACGCTGAACGACCGGTTGTGGTCGATCGTCTCGTCGCTGATGGGGATCACCTTGCCGTCGGAGACCGTGCCGCTGGAGACGGCGAAGTTGGTGACGGTACCGGGCCACATCACGTCGGCAGCGCCGTTCCGCATCCGCTCCGCATCGTCGGCGATGTCCGCGTAGGTGTGCAGCGGCACGCGCTCCTGGTAGGCCTGCACCACATCGGACGCCTCGTCGATTTCGGAAAACCCGAACCGGCGCCCCCACTCGGTGTCGGCGGCGCGGCGAAGCAGGCGGCGAAGCAACGAGCGCTGCGTGGCGACGGGGCGAGCCTTGAACTCCTTGACCCGCCGGAGGGGACCCATCCATTGCAGGGCCGAGCGTACGATGTCGTCCATCAACGAAAAAGCAGGTCGTGAAAGCCGCTTCGTGAGACTCCCCGCAGGATACACGGGCCGGCCGGAAAGTTTCCACAAAAACAGGCGATGGATCTCGTTCCGACAGCGCTCTGTGTATACCTTGCCCCAACAAGTGTTCGTGGCTCTCCGCTTCTTGAAACGCCTCCTCCCGCTCCTCCGATGCCCCGCATGTCACACTCAACCCCGTCGCTGAACCCTGACGATTTTCCCGCCGACCGGTTCGTGCTTGGTGGGGACGACTACACGCTCGACTGCCGGCCCGGGAGTCCGGAGGCCGCAGGGGCTCACGTGATGGGGGTCCTGAACGTGACCCCCGACTCCTTTTCCGACGGCGGCCAGTACGTGACCGTCGAGAAGGCCGTGTCGCGGGCCGCCGAGATGTTGAGCGAGGGGGCCTCCATCATTGACGTAGGGGGCGAGTCGACCCGGCCCGGGGCGGATCCCGTCTCGAAAGAAGACGAGCGCGACCGGGTGGTGCCCGTCATCGACGCCCTCACGGATCGGTTCCCCGAGGCGGTGGTGTCGGTCGACACCTACAAGCCCGACGTGGCCCGGGCGTCCCTCGCCGCGGGGGCGGACATCGTGAACGACGTCACCGGCCTGCGGCACGATCCGGAGATGGCCGCGGCCGCGGCCGACTGGAAGGCCCCCCTCATGGTCATGCACTCGATGGGCGAGCCCGGCGACCTCACGCGGCCCCGCGAGCACGACGACGTGACGGCCCAGGTGCGCGACGCGCTGGCCCGGACGGTGGAGACCGCCGAGCAGGCCGGCGTGGAGCAGATCATTATCGACCCGGGCTTCGGCTTCGGGAAATCCGATGCTGAAAACTTCCGCCTGCTCAACGAGATCGACGAGCTTCTCACCCTCAACTGCCCCGTGCTCGTGGGCGTCTCCCGCAAGAGCACGATCGGGGCCACGCTGGGCACGCCCGACGACCCCGCGCCCGTGGACGAGCGGCTCTTCGGGTCGCTCGGGGCGACGGCGGCGGCCGTGGCGCGGGGGGCCACCATCGTGCGCACCCACGACATCGCCCCCACCGTCGAGATGCTCACGGTGCTCGGGGTGACCCTCCGCCAACGGTAGCGCGCGTGCCGCCGGCATTTCCGGTTCCGTTCCTCTCCTCGCATCCGGCCGAATTCCTCCGTGAAGGTCTTCGAGATTATCGGCTTCGGGATTGGCGACGCCATCGAGATTGTCGTCGTCGCTTACGTCCTGTACCAGCTCTACCGGCTCATGCGCGGGACGATTGCCGTGCAGATTGCCCTTGGCCTCGGGGCGCTCTTCCTGATTCAGTTCGTGGTGGAGCTGGCCGACATGACGGTGCTGACGACCGTCTTCAGCTACTTCAACCAGGTCTTCGTGCTGGCGGTCATCATTATTTTCCAGCCCGAGATCCGCCGTCTGCTTCTGCTGCTGGGGAAAAACCCGATCGTGCGGCGCTTCGTCAGCACGACCGACCAGCGTCAGGTCATCGACGAAACGGTGGGGGCGGTGGAGGAGATGAGCCAACGGCAGATCGGGGCCCTCATGGCCTTCCAGCGGAGCACGGGCCTTCGGAGCTACGTCGAGACGGGCGAGCTGCTGGAGGCGGAGGTCTCGCGCGACCTGCTGCTCACGATTTTCTACGGCCAGAACCCCCTGCACGACGGGGCCGTCATCATCAACAACCGCCGCGTGGAGGCCGCCCGCTGCATTCTGCCCGTCTCCACGAGCATGAAGCTGAGCCCCCAGCTCGGCCTTCGCCACCGGGCCGCCGTGGGCCTCACCGAGCAGACCGACGCGTTCGTGGTGGTCGTATCGGAAGAGACCGGCGACATCAGCGTCTCGCGCGACGGGGCCCTCATCTCCAACATCACCCCGGAGGAACTGCGGACGTACCTCACGAGCGCCCTCACGGGGCAGTCCGCCTCCCAGGCGAGTGCCGCGGTCCCCGCCTCGGCCTGAAAGAACCCGCCTCGGCCTGAGAAAAAGGCGCCGCCCTCCTGCAACGTGTTTCCTTGTTGCCGCCATGACTGCCACCCCATCGGACGACCGGAAATACCGCCACCAACGCGAACGGCTCGTTGAGACCCTTCGCGAGCGGGGCATCCACGACGACCGGGTCCTGTCGGCGGTCGGGGCGGTGGCCCGGCATGCCTTCGTGGACCCGGCCCTCCGCGATCGGGCCTACGCCGACGAGGCCCTCCCGATTGGGCTCAACCAGACCATCTCCCAGCCCTTCACGGTAGCGTATCAGACCGCGTTGCTGGACGTGCAGCCGGACGATCGCATCCTGGAGGTGGGCACGGGCAGTGGGTTTCAGGCCGCCGTGCTGTGCGAGATGGGGGCGCGAGTCTATTCGGTCGAGCGCCACGAAGACCTGCTCCGGCGGGCCCGATCCGTGCTCGACGGGCTCGGCTACGACGTGCGAACGCGGCACGGGGATGGAACGAGGGGGTGGCCCGCCTTTGCGCCCTACGACGGGATCGTGGTGACCGCGGGGGCGCCCGAGATTCCCGCTCCGCTTCTCCACCAGCTCCGTGAGCCGTCCGGGGCGGACGACGGCCCAGGGGGGCGGCTCGTCATTCCAATTGGGGGGCCTGAGGGGCAGACCATGACGCGCGTCCGCCGGACCGGTTCGGGCCCCCACGATTACGAGCAGGAGGAATTGCACTCGTTCCGCTTCGTGCCCCTGGTCGACGAGGACGAGGGGAGAGAATGAGACGGGGGCGGTCCCACCCGCCGGGCACATGCGCCGAGTCGCATCCCGGCGCCAATGGTAAAAAAACGCATACGACCGATCTGGACGGGCCGGCTGGGGAAACCGACGCGGTTCCTCAATCTACGGAGTGGACACCCGGTCGAGAAGCCAATCGACGTGGCGCGCCCGCATCGCTTCTGCCTCCTCCGCCGAGGCGGAAGAAGCGCTGAACTCGGCCCACCGTTCGCTCATGTGTGCGGCATCGCGGGCCGCCTGCTGCGCCTCCGGGTGCGTGCAGGCCTGCAGGGTAAGAAGCCGCGCGGCCCGGGGCTCGCGCTGAGGCAGGCCGAGTGACATGGCCAGCAGGGCCGCGTCGGCGGTCTCGTGCCGCACGCGCCGCCACGCCTCCGGGGCGTCGCGCTGGGCGGCGGCCCAAAGCCGACCGGCGGCGGTGTGGGCGGACGCCGCACTGGGGTTCACCTGCCGGGCACACCAGCGTGCGAACCGGCGCGGGACCTCGGGGCCCCGCCGGGCCGAAACGTGCTCGATGAGCGGCCCTCGCGGGTCGGATCCGGAGGCGTAGTGCTCCCCCGTCGCCCGGTCCAGCACGAGCGGACGATGCGTGCGACTGTCGAAAATATAGTAGTACTGGTCCGCCTTTGCGTCCGTCATTCTGGTTGTGGGGGACATGGCCCCGCTCCTGGTCTTGGGAAAGATGGGTTGTACTTTTTGCACGAACAGGCATCATTTGATAAGCGGATTCCCGGAAAACGTTCTCTGGTCGGTCCCACCACGGCCAAGTCCGCAACAAAGCCGTCTGCCCTAAATATGAGAAAAAGGTTGATGTCATCCCCAGAGGCCTCCCCAAAGGCCGCTTGTGGGGGATGAGGTCGAAGGATCCTTTCGGCACCCCACACCGTTCGCGCGCTGTCGTTTGACACGGATCTCTCCGCCGATTTTATGAAGCGTCTCAGCAAGTACCACATTCTCCCGGCCGTTCTTCTCATCGCCTTCGGGGCGGTGCTCGGCGTGCAGATTGACACGTACCTGACCGATGACGATCTGGGCACGCAGCTCGACAAGATGCGGCAGGCCCTCGTCGTCATGAACAAGGAGTACGTGGACCCGCTGGACGCGGCCGACGTGGCGGAGGAGGGCATTGAGGGGATGATCAGCAGCCTCGATCCGCACTCCACCTACATCCCCGCCGATCGGGCCGAGGACGTGAAGGACCAGTATCAGGGCTCCTTTGGCGGCATTGGGATTGTCTTCGAGGTGCCGAGCGACACGGCCCGTGTCATCTCGCCGGTAGCAGGAGGGCCCAGTGAAGAAATGGGCGTGATGGCCGGCGATCGCATCGTCGGGATTGAAGACTCGTCCGCCGTCGGGCTCTCGTCCAACGAGATTCAGAACAGCCTGAAGGGCGAGATCGGGACGGAGGTGCAGATCACGGTCTATCGTCCCACGATGGACGATCGCCTCGACTTCACCCTCACACGGGAAGAGATCGAGACGCAGTCCGTGCGGTCGCCGTACATGGTCGACGAGACGACCGGGTACATCAACATCACCCGGTTCACCATGAAGACGCACGACGAGTTTCGGGAGGCGGCGTCGACGCTGCTCAACCAGGGCATGGAGCGGCTCGTCCTCGACCTTCGGGGCAACCCGGGCGGCGTGATGCGCTCCTCCTGGCAGATCGCGAACGAGATGCTCGGGGAGGAGATGACGATCGTGGAGACGAAGGGCCGGAGCGAGCAGATGAACCGGACCATCTCGGCGCGGCCCGGGGGCATGCTCGCGGACCAGCCCATCATCGTTCTCGTGAACCGCGGGTCGGCGTCGGCGAGTGAGATCCTAAGCGGGGCGCTACAGGACCACGACCGGGCCTTCCTTGTGGGCCGGCGCACGTTCGGCAAGGGGCTGATCCAGAAGCAGTTCGACCTCGGCGACAAGAGCGTGCTGCAGATGACCGTGGGCCGCTACTACACGCCGGCAGGCCGCCTCATCCAGTCGCCCTACGAGCGGGGCGAACGGGAGGATTACTACGAGGAGAAATTCTCCACGATCAACCAGGCGACCTACCACCTCAACGAGTACCGTGAGAGCATCCCCGACTCGCTGGCCTACCAGACCGACCACGGCCGGACGGTATTCGGCGGCGGGGGCATCCTTCCGGACTACGTGGTACAGCCGGACACCGCGGCGCTGACCCACCTCGTGCAGAGCGGGCTCGACTACGCCTTCGCGCGGAAGTGGTTTACGGAGAACGAGACCGACCTCCGCGAGACGTGGCAGGACCGGCCCGAGGCGTTCCAGTCCTCCTTCGAGCCGTCGGAGAACATGATGGACGCCTTCTGGTCGTTCGCGGAGAAGAACGGCGTGCAGATCACGGAAAATCCGGACTCGGTCGACACCGCGGAGCGTGTCTACGCGGCACAGACGGCGGAGGAGGAGCAGGCGTTCGTGGCCACCCGGGTGAAGGGCTACCTGGCGCGCCTGATCTACGGGCGCGGGGTGGCGCGGCCCATCCTGAACCGGGCCGATCCGATCTTCCAGGAGGCCATGTCGCTATGGCCGTCCTCGCAGGACCTGGCGGCCTACCACAAGACGGCCGCGCCGACGATGCAGCAGAACTAGCGGTGCCGAGACTGGACGCCCGGCCCGCCTGCTTGTGATGCGCTAGCGGGCGGGCCGGGACGAACGGGCGGCCGCTGGGGAGCGGTCGTGTTCGATCGCGTCCCAGAGCAGCTCGGCGGGATGCTGGGCCGTGCGGGTCGTCACATCCTTGATCTGGGAGCGGCACGAGAAGCCGGGGGCGGCCACCCGGGTTCCCGCGTCGGTTTGGCGGACGGCCGGGGCGAGGCGGAGCTCAGCCATCTGCTTCGAGGCGCCCACGTGCTCGGCCTCGTAGCCGAAGGCCCCCGCCATGCCGCAGCATCCGGCATCGACGGCGGTCACGTCGTACCCGGCCCGGGACAGGACCTGTTCGGTCGCCGTCGTGCCGATCAGGGCCTTCTGGTGGCAGTGTCCGTGCAGCAGCACGTCGCCGCTGCCCCGCCACGATGCCCTATCGAGGGCCCCGTCCTCGGCCCGTGCGGCCAGGTACTCCGCAAAGGTGTAGGCGGCGTCCGCAACGGCCTCGGCGCGTGCGTCGCTGGGGAGCAGGTCCAGAAACTCATCCCGGAGGGTGAGGATGGAACTGGGCTCCAGCCCCACCACGGGCACCCCCGCTTCGGCGTACGCGTGCAGCGCATCGACCGTCTGGCGCGCACGGCGCCTGGCCTGTGGAACGAACCCCTTCGACAGGAGCGTGCGCGCGCTTCCGACGGACGCCGGAGGCAGCTCGACGCGGTGCCCGGTGGCCCGCAGGACACGGGTGGCTGCCTGGAGGGGCGCCGGCGTGTGGTAGGCGTTGAACGCGTCCGGGAAGAGGACGACGCGCGGCCCCCTCGCCCCGTCCCCGCCGACAGGAGGGGGCTGATGCTGGAACCACTGGCGGAACGTTTCGCGGGCGAACGGCGGGAGGGGCCGCTCCGCACTGACGCCCAGGAGCGCCTCCCCCACCTGGCGGAGGGCGGACTGGCCGCTCGCCCAGTTGACGAGCGACGCCAGGGGCGTGCCGCTAATCCACCGGGCCGCGTCGGGCTGGCGGGCGAACAGGCGAGTGCGGAGCGGCACCCCGTTGTCGTCCCAGTAGTGGTGGAGCCACTCGGTCTTGATCTTGGCCATGTCGACGTTCGACGGGCACTCCGTCTTGCAGGCCTTGCACTGGACGCAGAGGTCCATCACCTCGTGCATGTCGTCGCCCGTCATGGCGTCCTCCGAGAGGTCGCCGGCCAGGGCGCTCCGGAGCGCGTTGGCCCGCCCCCGGGTGGAGTCCGGCTCCTCCCGCGTGGCCATGAAGCTGGGGCACATGGTGCCGGCCCGCAGCTTGCGGCACGCGCCGTTGCCGTTGCACTTCTCGATGGCACCGGTAAAGCCGCCGTCCTCCGAAAAGTCGAGCTCCGTGCGGAACGGATCGGTCTCGTACGTCGGGCCCATCCGCAGATTCTCGTCCATCGGCGGCGCGTCGACGACCTTGCCGGGATTGAGAATGCCGTCCGGGTCGAAGAGCGCCTTCGTCTCCCGGCAAAGCTCGTACAGGTCCTCGCCGAGGATGTGGGGGTTGGCCCAGCCCCGCGCAATGCCGTCGCCGTGCTCGGAGGAGACGACGCCGCCATATTTCGTGACGAGGTCGAGCGACTCCTTCGCGATGTCCGTCATCTTCTCGACCTCCGTCTCGTCCTTGGTGTTGACGAAGGGGCGCACGTGGAGGCAGCCGGCGGAGGCGTGGGCGTAATAGGCGGCCCGCGTGTCGGTGGCGTCGACGAACGTGGAGAGCTCGTCGATGTAGTCGGCCAGGTTCTCGACGGGCACGGAGGCGTCCTCGATGAAGGCCCACGGCTTGTAGTCGCCCTCTACGCCCATGAGCAGGCCGAGGCCCTCCTTGCGGATGGACCAGACGTTGTCGACGGCGTCCGGCTCGGTCACGCGCACGGTGGCGTAGCCGCGGCTCGCCTCCGCCATCGTCTGTTCGAGGGCGTCGAGGGCCGCGTCGACCTCGGCGTCCGTGTCGCCGGCGTACTCGGTAATGAGGACGGAGCCGGGCGTCCCCTCCAGAAACGTGAGGCGCTCGGCGTAGCCGGGCGTCTGCAGGGTGCGCTCAATGGCGACGCCGTCGAACAGCTCCACGGCCGACGGGTCGGTGTCGAGGACGGTCGTGACGGCCCGCAGCGCGTCGTCACGCGACTCGAAGTGGACCACGCCGAGGCCGGTGGCGGCGGGTTTCTCCACGAGGCCGCAGGTCAGCTCGGTGGTGACGGCCAGGGTGCCCTCGCTGCCGCAGAGCAGCTTGGCAAGGTTGGGCGCCTCGTCCAGCAGCGCCTCCAGGCGGTAGCCGTTGTTGCGACGCCAGTGGCTCGGGGTGTCCTCTCGGATCGTCTCGCGTCCGCCGTCGGCCAGGAGCGCCTTCAGGCCGCGGTAGATGGCGCCCTCCAGCCCATCGCCCCGCATCTTGTCCTGCCAGGTGGCCGGGTCGGTGGGGCCGACGGTGGTGGCGGTGCCGTCGGCCAGCAGGACCTCGGCCTCGCGGACGTGGTGGATGAAATTGCCGTACGCGATGGAGTGGGTGCCGGTCGAGTTGTTCGCCAGCATGCCGCCCAGGGTGGCGCGGTTGGCGCTCGCGGGGTCGGGGCCCACCATGAGGCCGTGCTCGGCGGCGGCGCGGTTGAGCTCGGCGAGCGTCACGCCGGGCTCCACGCGGGCCGTCTGGGCCTCTGGATCAATCTCGCGGATGCGGTTGAGGTGGTTTGTAAAGTCGATCACCAGGGCCTCGTTGACGCCCTGCCCGGCGAGGGAGGACCCGCCCCCGCGGGGCAGAACGGGCACGCCCTGCTCGTGGGCGACCGTCAGGGCCGTCTGCACGTCCGCTTTCGTCTCGGGGACGAGGACGGCGACGGGCGACATCGCGTACATGCTCGCGTCTGTCGCGTAGAGGGCCCGCGTCATCTCGTCGGTGTGGATCGTGCCCGAGATGCGCGGCCGGAGGGCCTCCGCGAGCGGCGGCGCAGGACGGACCGGACCGTCGCCCGCCGGCCTCTTTCGCCGAATCTTCGTCATACGTACCAATGGGCAACCGACGACAGTGCTCGGCGCTCGCCGCGGTGTTTCCAAGAGGTTACGTCCACGCGCGGCCCGCCACACGGTCCCCGGTGTCTCAAAATCGTGTCGTTCCGGAACGCGGCCGGCCGGTGCAGGGGCGCCGGCCCCGAGGCCGGCTACACGTCGAGCACGCTGCCCCACTCGGGGCGGTGCACCTCCGTCTCCGGGTGGGCCTCCTTGATGTGCGCGGCCATCCAATCCTTGGCGTCGGGATCGCCGTGGATGAGGAGCACCGTCTCGGGAGTCATCCGTTCGACCAGGGAAAGAAGCTCGCGCCGGTCGCTGTGGCCGGAAAAGCGAAAGCGCTCGACCGTGCAGTACACGGGCTGTGGGCCGTGCCCGTCCGCCAGCATCACCGGGGCCCCGTCCCCCTCGGCGGCGGCGTCCTGCAGGCGGCGCGCGGGCGTCCCCTCTGCCGGGTGGCCCACCAGCAGCACGGCGTCGTCCTCGTTCTCGACCATGCGCCGGGCCAGGACGTTCGACAGGGTCGGCTCGATCATCATGCCGCTGCTGACGACCATGATGCCGGGGCCGTCCAGAATCTCACGCTTCGCCTCCGACTCGTAGGGCACCCGCTCCTGGTCGACGGCGTAGACCTCGTCGCTCGCGTCGACGCGGGGGGTGGTCGTGCGGGTGTCGTCGTACACCCCCGCAATGGCCCGCATGGAGCCGGCCGTGTAGATGGGCACGTCGGCCGGGATGGCCCCCTCCCGCTTGAGCTGGCCGAGCAACACCAAAATCTCCTGCGCCCGCCCCATCACGAACACGGGAATTAGCGCCGTGCCCCCCCGGGCGAGCACCTGCGAGAGCGTCTTCCGAAACCGATCGCGCTCCTCCGGACGGCTGGTGGCCGCGGCCTCGGGCTCGGCCCCCTGGGTGGATTCCAGGATCAGCACGTCCGTGCTGTCCGGGTACTCGCCCCCGGGAATAATGGTCTGGGCCTGCATGTTCGTGTCGCTCGTGTAGAAGACCCGCCGGTCGCGGCCTCCCTCTTCAAACTGGAGCTCGACGCCCGCCGAGCCGAGGATGTGCCCGGCCGAGAAGAAGCGCCCCGTGACGGACGATTGTCCCTTCGGCCCCGTCAGGTCGAACCCCTGCCCGAGGTCGTGGGTGAGGTAGAGGTGGTGCAGGGCCTCCAGTTCATCCTCGGTGAAGAGCGGCTCGTGCGTGGTCTCGCCGCGGTCCCGTCGCTTCTCCTGGAGGCGGGCCGAGGCCGGCAGCAGAATGTCGAGCAGCTTCTTCGTCGCGTCGGTCATGTGCGCCATGGCGTGGGGAAAGCGGCGCACCAGGACCGGCAGGCTGCCCATGTGGTCGTGGTGGGCATGCGTGACGAGCGTGTGGTCGACGTAGCTGTCGGCCCGGTCCCCCACCCAGTCGAACCGAGGGAGCGAGTCGGGGCCGTCGCGTTGCGGGTCGGTGCCCGCGTCGAGGGCGATGCCGCTGCCGTTGAGGTCGAGAAAGTGGCAGCTTGCGCCGATGCCGTCGGTGTCTCCGAGAGCGAGAAAGTTCATGTAGGATGTACGGGTCGCAGGTCGTGAGCGGGAAAGGGCGGGGCCGGCCGGGACACGGAAGCGCAGCCGTGGCGGGGACAACGAGGGCGTGAACGGGGGGCTGGGATGAAGGCGAGACGGGAGACGGGGCCGCCGTGGGGCCTACGCGAGTCCGGCCTCGGCCTTGCGGGCGTCCTTGTACTCCTCCCAGTCCGCCAGAAAGCGCTCCAGCCCCCGATCGGTGAGGGGGTGCTCCAGCAGATTGAGGAGCGTGTCGAACGGCATCGTCGCCACGTCGGCCCCGGCCAGGGCCGCGCGCTTCACGTGGGTGGGATGGCGGATGGAGGCTGCCAGCACCTCCGTGTCGAAGTCGTGGGTGTCGTAGATCTGCACAATGTCCTCGACCAGGCCGATGCCGTCGGACGAGATGTCGTCGATGCGCCCGATGAAGGGGCTGATGTAATCGGCCCCGGCCTTGGCGGCGAGGGTAGCCTGGGTGGGGGAGAAGCAGAGGGTGCAGTTTGTCTCAATGCCCTCCTCGTCGAGGGCCCGGAGGGCCTTGATGCCGTCCTTAATCAGGGGAATTTTTACGACCACGTTCTCGTGGATCTGATGCAGCCGACGGCCCTCCTCCATCATGCCGTCGAAGTCTGTCGCCGTCACTTCGGCGGAGACATCCCCGTCCACAATCTTGCAGATAGTGAAGACGTGCTCGTGGAAGTCGACGTTGCCCTGCTCCTTGACGAGCGAGGGGTTCGTGGTCACGCCGTCGAGAATGCCCATGTCGCTTGCCTCACGGATCTCGTCCAGCTCGGCCGTGTCGACGAAAAATTGCATGGTGGAGGCGGCGTTGATCAGTGGGCGTAACAGCACGGAGGAGATTCCCCGCTTTAAGGGAGAAGCCCCTAACGAGCGATCGGCGGCGGAGTTTAGGGGCCGCGCCCACGGGACGCGAGCGGGGGGCGTCCTTCGTCGTGACATCGCCGCGTTTGTTTTCTAGATTGCAGGCGGCGCACGGATGCTTGCCCGTCACACGTTCCACACAGGCCCCTACTGCCATGCACCTCTGTCTCTTCGAGGACGATCACGTTGCCGGCCTCCGTCCGCTCGTGGAAACGCGGGCCGCGTACGACCTGCGGCTGGCGGGGCGCACCGTGCTGGCGACCGCCGCGGACGCGTTCGAGCCCGCCGCGCTGGTGCTCCATGCCCGCCCGCTGGTCGCCGAGGGGACGCGCCGCGCCCACCCGGGGGCGGTCGTCAACGCGCTGCCGGACGGGGGCGACGTGCTCTTCCTCAACGGGCGATACGTGGCGGAGGGCGGCGCGGCGCGCCGCCAACTGGAGGCGGCGCCGGCCCAGGACGGCCCCCGCGCGTTTGTACAGGACGATACGTTGGTGGCGGCGTGGGTGCCCGCCGCGGCGGCCCGCCTGCCCGACGACCTGCTTGCCCGCCCCGCCCTGACGGCGGGCTCGTTCGACGGGCTGCCGGTCACGACCCTCGACGACGCGACGCTCCTGCGGCGGCCCTGGGACCTGCTCGACACCCTGCGGCCCGCCCTCGCCCGCGACGCGGAGGGGCTCGTCGACGCGTCCTCCGGGGCGCCGCTCGCGGAGCGGCCCCACGCCACGGTGCACGAGAGCGTCGTCGCCGTCCGCGACGAACAGATTCATCTGGGGAAGGACACCACGGTCAAGCCCGGGGCCCTACTCAACGCGGAGGATGGGGCCATCGTCCTCGGCCCGGGCGCGACCGTCCACGAGCGGGCCGTGCTGCGCGGGCCGTGCTACATCGGGCCGAAGACGCACGTCAAAACCGGGGCAAACGTGGAAGGCACCGCCACCGGAACCTGGTGCAAGATCGGGGGAGAGGTGCACGACGCCCTCCTGCAGGGCTTTTCGAACAAGGGGCACCCCGGCTTCCTGGGCCACTCGGTCCTCGGGCAGTGGTGCAACCTGGGGGCGGACACCAACACCTCGAACCTCAAGAACGACTACGGAACGGTGTCCGCCTACGCGCCGGACGCGGGGCGCTTCGTCGACACCGGTCGCCAGTTCGCCGGGCTCTTCATGGGCGACCACTCCAAGTGCGGCATCAACACCATGTTCAACACCGGCACGGTCGTGGGGACGAACAGCAACCTGTTCGGGGGCGACTTTCCGCCGCGCTACGTGCCGCCGTTCTCGTGGGGGGGCGCCTCCGGCCTCACGACGTACCGGCTCGACAAGGCCTGCGAGGTGGCCGAGCACGTGATGGGGCGCCGCGACACGCCCTTCACGGCGGCCGACCGCTCGCTTCTGGCCGGGCTCTTCGATCGGACGCGGGCCGAGCGGGCCGACCGCCACGGCTGAGGGCGTCAGGGCAGGGCCGAGCCGCCAACCGCCTGCACAAGAAGCCACGCGTAGAGTGCCTCGGCGGCGAGGGCCGGGAGGAGGTAGGCGAAGTGGTAGCGAGGGGCCTCGCGGGGCCCCCCGAGCACCCCGAACCCGCGGCCGAAGCTCAGGAGGGGCACGAGGCCGACCACCACGTACGCGCCGAGGCCCCAGAGCGGACGCCGGTCCTGCCGTCCGTCGGCCGGCCGCTGGACCGCGCGGACCCGGCCGAACATCGGGGTTCGGACGACCCGCAGGGTGTCGTGGCCCGCAATCCGGCGCCCAAAGTCGAGGCTCACCGCCACGGATCCCGCGCAGCCGGGGCGGGTGGTGAAGAGGAGGCGGCGGCCCGTCTCGGGGCGCTCGTCGAGGCAGTTGGGGCGGTCGGGCCAGCCCACCGAGAGCTCCATTCCGTCCGGAGCGACCCAGTGAGAGGTGAGAGCCCGGCGGTACGTAATGCCGGTCTCCGCCGTCCCGGGCAGGACGATGTCCACGGCCAACAGCAGGCTCAGCGCCGCGGTGGGCACGGCGAGCACGCGAATGCCCCGGATGATCCACCGGGTGAACGCGCGTCGCCCGACGGCCCCGTCGTAGCGACGGCCTCGATGGCGCGGGTCGCGCGTCGTCATGGGTCTGGGGCCTGGGCCGGCGACGCGTCGGGGTCGAGGTGCACCACCGCCGCCTCCGTGGCCCGGCCGTCCGCCACGGCCAGCCGGAGGCACGTCTTCGTCTGGTGGAAGCCTTGTTTGCCCGCGGCACCGGGATTGACGTAGAGCATGTCGCCGAGGGCCGCCACCCGCTCCACCTGCAGGATGTGGCTGTGCCCGCACACCAGCACGTCGGGTGGGGTGGCCTCCAGCTTCGTGCCCATTCCGTCCTGCCAGCGCCCGGGCCGGCCGGCGATGTGGGTCATCCACACGTCGAGCCCGGCCACCGTGAACCGTTCGTGCTCGGCGAGCCGGCGGCGGAGGGAGGCGTCGTCGATGTTGCCCCAGACGGCCGTGACCGGGGCCACCGCCTCCAGCCCATCCAGAATGGCGGGGTCGCCCACGTCCCCGGCGTGCAGAATGCGGTCCACGCCCGACAGGTCGTCCGCCAGGTTGGGATGGAAGTAGCCGTGGGTGTCCGAGACAATGCCGAGTGTGGTCACGCGACGGTATAGAACAGAATGAGAGGGGGCGTCGTCGACCGGACGGCCGACCGCGGACCGCAGGGAAGCGGCCCGCAGTCCATCGTACGGCCGAGGGCGGAGGCATGCACGAGGCGGTCGCTACAGCGCAGCCGTCTCGCCGGCCCCGAACACGCGCGTGTCGTATCCGGCCTCGTCGAAGGCGTCCGCAAACGCGTCGAGGTCCGTTTCGAGGGGCGGGAAGGTGTCGTAGTGGAGGGGAATGACCAGCTCCGGCCCCACCATTTCCGTGGAGTGGAGCGCGCCGTAGATGCCCATCGTGAAGACGTTGCCGACCGGGGCCAGCATCACGTCCACGTCCCACAGGTCGCCCACCCACTTCATCTCGGCGAAGGGGGCGGTGTCGCCGGTGTTGTAGACCACGTCGTCCCCCAGCTCCAGGACGAAGCCGTTGGGCACCCCGCCGTAGGAGCCGTCCGGGAAGGACGAGCTGTGCCGCGCGTGGGTGGACTCGACGTAGCCCCAGTCGAACTCCACACTGCCGCCCTCATTCAGCGGCTGAATCGCGTCGTGGCCGTACTCCTCCTGGACGTACTGCGTAATCTCGAAGTTGCTGATGACGAGGGGGGCGCTGGCCTCTAGCACCGCCTCAACGTCGGAGAAGTGGTCGAAGTGGGCGTGCGTAATCAGGAGCACGTCGGGGGCGAGCGTCCCCGGATCGGTCTCAGTGTGCGGGTTTTCCTCGAAGAACGGATCGAAGAGCAGCGTGACGTCCTCCGTCTCGATCTGGAAGGTGGAGTGCCCGAAGTACGTGAGGTCCATGACGGTCGGTATCGTCTCGTGTGATCAGGATGTCGGAGCGAAGCTGCGCGGTGGAACGGGGGACGCCACCCGACCTGTTTCACGGACGGGGCGGAGCATGCGCCGGCCCGCCCCGCTACTTCAGAAGCACCATCCGGGCCGACTGGATGCCCTCGGGCGTTTCGAGGCGGGCGAAGTACGTTCCGCTGGGCAGCCCGTCCGCGGTCAGTGTCTGCTCGTAGTAGCCGGGCTCGTGCACGCCGTCTGCGAGGGTGGCGATGCGCTTCCCGGATAGGTTCCAGATCGTGAGGGTGACGGGCCGAGGCGACTCGACCTGGTACGCAACCGTGGTGGACGTTTCGAAGGGGTTTGGGAAGTTGCCGACGAGGTCCACCGCGCGCTCAGGGGCCGGCTCGCCCCCCAGCCCGATCTTGATCGTGCTCGTGCTGCGTTCCACGCCCGGGGCGGACGGCACGTATCGGACCCGGTAGAAGACGACCTGCCCCGAGACCCCATCGTCCGTGTACGTGAACGCCTGTGCCGCCCCGGAAGAGGGGGACGCGGCCTCGGCCGGGGAGACGCGGTCGACGGGCGTAAAAGACGTGCCGTCGGGGGAGCGCTCGACGACAAACTCCCCGGCGTTTGTTGCCCCGCTTTTTGTTCCGTCGGCAACCCCCTGCGCGTTCCACCGAAGTGTGACGGACTGCCCGTCGGTGCGCGCCCGCAGCCGCCGGAGGGGCGGCCGGAACGACAGGCGGGCGGGAACCCGCCGGGCCCCCTCCGCCGCATCGAGGCCGGATTGCGGCGCGTCCTCCTCGAAGCCAAGGCGAAAGGGCCCCGCGTCGCCGGCGGGGGGAAAGGGACGGCTTTGCGTTCGGCGGATTGCGGAGGCGGAGCGGGCGCTCGGCCAGATCCGGAGCTCGTCGAGCCGCCCGACGAAGCGCTGGTCGGAAGATGAGGGGGCCCGTTCGGGGCCGGCCCGCCGGCGCCCCCCGAGGGCAAGGGGCAGGGCGCCCGACTGTGCGGGCAGGGCCCGGGCCCGGGCCGAGTCGACCACCATCCCGTCCAGCAGGAGGCGGAGCACAGACGCGGTCGCGTCGTGGACGACGGCGGCGTGGTGCCACTGGCCGTCGGCGACGGGGCTCGTGCTGCGGAGGGCCTGGTGGCGCCCGCCCCGCCCGCAATAGAACCGGAGACGCCCGCCCGAGTCGGTCACAACCTCAAGCGGGTAGGGCGCCGCCTCGTTGCCCGTCCACGAGGAGAGGATGACCCGGTCGAGGCTGTGGGTTCGTACCCAGAACTCGACGGTAAACGAGCGGCGCCGGCTCGGGGCCCGGTCGGGCGGCACCTGGAGGCGGGGCGGCGCCGCTGCGTCGGTCAGGGCGAGGGCCTGATTCGGGCCGCGGGGGCGAGACGGCGGATTGACCTCCACGGTCCGCGTGAGACGGTCCGTGCGGCGCATCCGTCGGTTCGAGGAGTCCCGGGCCGGGACGTGGGCAGAGGAGGGCGTCGTAAACGGGGTGAGGTGCCACTGGTATGTGCCCGTGTGGTCGCCCGGCTTCACTTGCACCACCAACTCGTGCGGGCCCTGAACGGACGAATTGAGCGCCAGAAATACGACGCCCGGTTCGGGGCCGGACTGGAGGCGAACCGGAACGGGCGACGTCCCGTATCGGAGAAGGTGAGCATCCCGGACCGTCCAGCGTTTTGGGAGGTCCAGCCGAACGCCGTCGATCGAGGAACTCGGATCGAGGGTCTCGAATAGATTGATCACCGTCTCGCCCGGCGCCCCCGGCGAGAGCGTACGCTTCGCCTGTGCGTCCACGAGCCGGGGCCCGATCCCGGCCCCGATCGTCCCGATCAGGAAAACAAGACAGACGACGCGGGCCATGACCATGCGTTGTGTTGTGGGCGTTCCCCCAACTCCCGATGGTCCCACCGGATGGACTCCCAAACGGTCCGTGGGGCTCTGCCTTCAGGGCGGCCACGGTGTAATCATAATGTTGTCTTTCGTGAAATACAAATGAAGCCCCCTCTACTGTGCCCATGGCCGACCTTCCCGACGACCTGAGTGACGTTGGTACCCACCGCGGCAACGACCCAGAAACGGAGACGGGGCAGACCGTCCGGTCCCCTACGGGACCGGACCCGGACGCAACCGAGGCCCAGCCCGCCCCGGGCCTGTTCGTGGTGGTCCGGGCCTCGTCGGGGGAGTGGCTTTCGATCCAGGCCCACTCTGCCCGAACCGAGGTGGCGGAGCCCGACGACGGCGACGAGGTGGGGCGGTACCGCTCTGTCGAGGCGCTCCGCGACGCCCTCGCCGACACGGAGATGGACGGGTCCGCCGCGGTGTTCGAGGACGCAGAGGCCGATCGCGTGCTCGTGGAGGACGCGGTGTCCGCCCATCACGCATGGATTGGCAAGCCGCGGTACCCGCGGATCACCCTCTTCCGAGACGCCGACGAGGCCGACGCGTTTGCCGAGGCCCACGAGCGCTCGGGGACGAATGCCTAGAGTGGCCGACTCCATTGTGGATGCGAGCAGGGCCCCGGGCCGCCCTCCCAACGAGACGAGGCCTCAGGGCTGTTTCCGGCGCCCCCATCCGCACATCAGCGGATCAGTCCGTACACGGCCGCACCGGGCACGTACAGAACCCCCGTCCGGGGGGCGTTGACGGCACGGGCCCATCTCACCTCTGCATCTGTGGCGTGCCGGAAATGGTCGTAGAGCCCAGGGAGCTGCTCTCCGAGCTGACGGGGGCGGAGTAGTCCTGCGCGAGGAGAGGCGGTCCCGGGAGGCCCCCCATGGATTCGTTCCGCCCCCGATTTAACACCCCATCCGTTCACAGAGGTGTTCGCGGAGGGCCTTCCGGGCCCGGTGGAGCCGAACCCGCACGTTGACCTCCGTGAGGTCGAGCTGCTCGGCCGCCTCCGCGGTCGACTTCTCCTCCAGGTCCCGCAGCTGCACCACGCGCCGGTAGTGGTCCGGCAGCTCCTGGAGGGCATCGTGCACGATCTGCTTGCGCTCGGACCGCTCCACCTCCTGCTGCGTCCCGCTGACGGAGTCGTCCCGGTCGACCTGCAGAAACTCGATGGTGTCGTGCTCGAGGTAGTTGTGCCGGTCGCTCGTGCGGAGGTGGCCGTACGCCAGGTGCTTCGCGATGGAAAACAGCCAGGTCGATACCGACGCCTCACCCCGAAAGTCCTCGATCTGGCGGTAGGCCTCGGCAAAGGTCTCCTGGACGATGTTTTCCGCTTCGTCGGCGTCCTCGATCAGCTTGACCACGAAGCGGCGGAGCCGTTCGCGCTCCTCCTCGAACAGGCACCGGAACGCGTGCTCGTTGCCGGCCTTGAGGGCCTCAATCGTCGGGTCGTCGGCGGTGCAGGGCTGGGGCAGTTCCATGGAAACGGACTGGGGTGGGTGGAAAAGGCGCGAGTCCTTGTCTCCGTCGTCCCTTAAGTCTACCTTGGCCCCGGCGTGGAGTTATCACAGAAGTCTAACACGGGGATAAGATTTCGACGACACATCGGTCTGTTCTGCCCCAGTCCGCACGGTGGCCCCCCATGTCGATTCGTTGCGTCGTTCTCTCGCTCCTGCTCTGCATCGTCCCCATGACCGCTGCGGCCCAGTCTGAGTCCACGCGCCTCCGTGCCCTCGGGGTGGAGCCCGGCCTCTTCGAGCCGGGCCCCCTCAATGCCATCACCGACGTGGCGGGCGTGCAGGTGGGCCACCGCACGCTTCGGGAGGGCGACGCGGTGCGCACCGGCGTGACGGCGATCCGGCCGCACGGGGGCGACCTCTTCCGCGAGAAGGTGCCGGCGGCGGTGCACGTGGGCAACGGCTTCGGGAAGGCCGCGGGCTTCCTGCAGGTGCGGGAGCTGGGCACGATCGAGACGCCCATCGTGCTCACGAACACGCTCGACGTGGGCACCGCCGTGGACGCCACCGTGGCCTGGACCCTCGACCGGCCCGGCCACGAGGACGTGGGGTCGGTGAACGCCGTGGTGGGGGAGACGAACGACGGCTACCTGAACGACATCCGCGGGCAGCACGTCACGGGAGAAGACGTCATTGGGGCCATCGAGTCGGCGTCGGGCGGGCCGGTGGCGGAGGGCAGCGTGGGGGCGGGCACGGGCACCAGCGCCCTGGGGTGGAAGGGGGCATCGGCACCAGCTCGCGCCTGCTGCCCGACGAGTACGGGGGCTACACCGTCGGGGCCCTCGTGCAGGCCAACTACGGCGGCGTGCTCCGCATCGACGGGGTGCCGGTGGGCGAGCGGCTGGGCCGCTACGACTTCCGCTCCGTCGTCGAGGGGGAGGGGGACAGCGAGACGCAAGGGCCCGACGACGCGGGGTCCTGCATGATCGTGCTGGCGACCGACGCCCCCGTCTCGCCCCGCACCCTGGAGCGGATGGCCAAGCGTGCGATGCTGGGGCTGGCCCGCACCGGCAGCTACGCGAGCAACGGCTCCGGCGACTTCGTCGTGGCCTTCTCGACGCAGAACCGCCGCGCCGGCGAGGACGTCCCCCGTCCCGACTCGCTGCTCCCGAACGACCAGATGAGCCCGCTCTTCCTCGCCACCGTGGAGGCGACGGAGGAGGCCGTCTACAACGCGCTCACGGCCGCCACCACCGTGACCGGGCGCGACGGCCACACGCAGGCGGCCCTGCCGCTGGATCGCCTCCGCTCGCTCCTCCGGGACGCCGGCCGCCTCGACGCGAACGAATAGCCCCTGCTCCCCCACATGCCAACGGATTCGGACCGCCCGGCCCCGCCGGGCGACGAAGAAATCGAGACGACCTTCCGCCGGCTGCGCCGGGACGGCCACTCGCGCCTGGAGGCCCTCCGCCGGATCCTGGACACGCTCGACGTGTCCCTCGCCGAGGCGAAGCGGCTCCTCGCGGGCAACGACACCTGGGCTGAGGTTCGATCCGAGACCGAGAATGGCGCCCCGCCGCCCGGGGGGGCGGACGCGGGGGACGATCCCGTGCCGCCCGCGCCCGCCTGATCAATTCAATGTTGACCCCTGGACGGAAGGGCGTGTGGGGCGTGCAGTGGGGGCAGGTCCGCACGCGCACCAATGCGCAACAAATGGTCTCCTCGCTGCGCCGACCAGGGCCGCCCGGCCGACCAGCCCTTCGGGAAAAGGGTTAATGAAATACCCACCGGTACGCCAGCATCGGTCCTGGACGTTCCTATCCGCCGGCCTCATCGCTCCGGGCCGGCGAAGCAGAACCCACCGACTGCCCTCGCCTGAAAACGGCACCGGCCTACTTTCAGCCGTAGCGCTATGCATTGCGGTTCTCGCGACGGCGCCTCGTTTCTTCAAGCACGTCCTCAAGCGTCCAGTCCTTGAACAGCTCCTTTCGTTCCTCAGTGTAGTTTCCCGATCCGGTGGTAAACTGCTGGAGGAATCGCGCCGTCCTTGCCACTCCCAACTCTGTCATGAGGAGCTCGAGGGCTTCGTCGTTGAGATCGTCGAGCGGTTCAGTCTCAGCATTCATGACTCGATCTCTTCTAGCAATAGGTGTGAGCACTCGCGTGGGTTCGGTTTCGGCCTCGCTCCCACGCCGGAGCAATTGATCGTCCGTCGTGCAAAACATGTCGGCCTCCGCTTCGACTGCAGACGACAGATGCAACGCATCGAAGGGATGCAGGCCAGCAGTTCCATACTGACGGGCTCGCGATTCGATCTGTGAATCCGTTTCCACGAAGCGGGTAGCGTGCGCAAGGACGCCGAAGGCGAAACGGCGACGCCTCGAATGAGGGTTCTGCTCCGTTTCAATCCGGAGCGTCTCGGAAGCGAGTAGATCCAGGTCTCCTTGCTCGACAAGTTGAATCGCTCGCAGCACCGCTTCCGACTCCATTGCGATGCGGAGCTGCGACTGGTCGTCGAACGGACGCTGAATGGAGCAGGTATCCAGGTAGATGAGCATACGTGAAAACTACGAGATTGCCCTCCTCACTCAAGTCACTCTACTCGCAAGGCATAACGGCGGCGAGCTGGTCGCCGCCGCTGTGCGGGCACCGGGGCGCAGTGGAGGCGTCCGCATGGACTGCGATTATACGTCGGTCGACGGGTTGTACAGACCTCGATCCGTCCCAAGCCACTCGCGTACAGAGCGTTGCAAAAGGAAGCAATCCTGTACAGGGGGTGCCGTATAGAACCGACGGGGCGACCATGGGGCGGGACCTGGGGACGGCGCTCCGCCACCCCCCGACCGGGGCGCGACACGGGCCGGGGGCGTGCGGCCGTCAGGAGCGCCCGTCGCCCACCAACGACTTGTAGAAGGCGAGCGTCTGCTCCGCGATGGCGGTCCAGCTGAATTGCGCCTCCACGCGGCGCCGGGCCGCGGTGCCCATCTGTTCGCGCCGCTCCGGGTCGCGCATGAGGGCGTTCACGCCGTCGGCCAGGCCGTGGGCGAAGGCGTCGGGGTCGGCGGGCTCCACGTCGTCCCCGCCCGTCGGGTCCACGTCCACGAGGAGGCCCGTCTCGTCGGGCACCACGATCTCGGGGATGCCGCCGACGCGCGAGGCCACGACCGGCGTCTCGCAGGCCATCGCCTCCAGGTTGATGATGCCGAACGGCTCGTACACGCTGGGACAGACGAAGACCGAGGCGTGGGTGTACATCGTGATCACGTCCTCGCGCGGCAGCATCTCGGCGAGCCACACGATGCGGTTGTCTGTCTCCGCCCGGGCCGTCTCGACCCGTCGTTCCATCTCCGCCCCGATCTTGTCGGTGTCCGGGGCGCCCGCGCAGAGGACGACCTGGACGTCGTCGTCGAAGTGGTGGATCGCCTCCACGAGGTGCAGGATGCCCTTCTGCCGCGTGATGCGGCCCACGAAGAGCACGAACGGCCGGTCGGGGTCCACCCCGTACTCTTCCAGCGTCGACCGGTCGGGGCGCGGGCGGTACTGGTCGACGTCGATGCCGTTGTGGATGACCTGCGTGTCGGCGTCGCCCACGTCGTAGAGGTCTTGCACGTCCTCCTTCATCGCGCCGGAGACGGCCACGACGCCGTCCGCGGTCTCGTAGGCGGTCTGCTCCACCCACGAGGAGCCGTCGTAGCCGCGGCCGAGCTGCTCGCGCTTCCAGGGGCGGTGCGGCTCCAGGGAGTGGGTGGTGAGCACCAGCCGGCCGCCGGTCAGTTGCTTGGCGAGGCAGCCGGCGAGGTGCGAGTACCAGGTGTGGCCGTGGATGATGTCGGCGTCGGCCACGGAGCCGGCCATGACCAGGTCGCGCGCCATCGCGTCCATAAACTTGGCGTGGCGCTCGTCCTGGCGGGGCAGCTCGAAGTCGGGCGCCACGCCCCGCACCCGCAGGTTGTCGTGGGTCTCGTCCTGGGTGCCGAAGCAGAGCACCTCGATCTCGTGTTGGCCGCCGTCCAGGGTGGCCAGCTCGCGGGTCAGGTACTCCACGTGCACGCCGGCCCCGCCGTAGACGTTAGGCGGGTACTCGTTGGTGAGGATCGCAACTTTCATAGGGTCGGGGGGTCGGTCCGCAGAGAGGGAAGGGGAGCGCTCATTGCCACTGGAGGCTTGAAAGAACGCGGGGGGGAGAGCGCGGGGGCATGGGAGCGTGGGGAGGAAAGGCGTCCCCCAGCCACACGCTCCCCCCACGCACCCGTGCTCAGATAATGGTGTCGTCCGGGATGCGCGTATTCTTCGGAATGACGACGATCCCGTCGCGGATGTGGTAGAGGTCCTCCTCGGCCTCCTGCACGTTGTCCCGGTTTTTGATGATGCACCGCTTGCCGACGGAGACGTTCTTGTCGATGATGGCGCCCTCGACATAGGAGTTCTCCCCGATGCCGGGGTTGGCCGGGCCCTCCACGAAGCCGCGCTCCTCCATGTCGTGCCACCGAAAGTGGTCGGCCCCCATCATGACCGTGTTCTTGAGGGTGGTGTCGGGGCCGACGTACGAGCGGATGCCGACGACGGACTTGGAAATTTGGCTGTTTTCGACGAGGCTGCCCTCCGTGATGAGCGAGTCCTGGACGGTCGAGTTTTGGACCTTCGCCGGGGGCAGCATCCGGGCGCGGGTGTAGAGGGGGCGATTCGGGTCGTAGAGGCTGAAGGGCGGCTCCGGCTCCGCCAGCATCAAGTTCGCCTCGTAGAAGGAGCGGATGGTGCCGATGTCGCTCCAGTAGTCGGAGAACGGGTAGCTCGCCACCCGCATCTTGTCGATCGCCTTCGGGATGATCTGGTTGCCGAAGTCGTGGTCGTTCGGGTTGGCGTCGAGCAGCTCGTGCAGGGGCTCGCGGTCGAAGATGTACATGCCCATCGAGGCGTGGTAGACGCGGCCTTCGTCGTCGAGGGCGGGGCCGACCGGGCTGTCCAGGCCGTTGAGCTCGTCGCGGTCGGGCTTTTCGTGGAATTCGGTGATGATGTGCTCGTCGTCGGTCTTCAGGATGCCGAAGGAGGTGGCGTCGTCGGCCGTCACCGGAATGGTGCCGAGCGTGACGTCCGCGTCGGTCTCCCGGTGGTGGGCCAGCATCTTGCGGTAGTCCATCGAGTAGAGCTGGTCCCCCGACAGGATGAGCACGTGGCGGTGCCGGTGGCCCTCGATGTGGGGCAGGCTGCGGCGCACCGCGTCGGCGGTGCCCTGGAACCAGTCCTTCGACGAGGGGGTCTGCTCGGCCGCCAGGATGGACACGAAGCCGTTGCTGAAGCGGTCGAACTGGTAAGCCCGGGCTAGGTGGCGGTTGAGGCTGGCCGAGTTGTACTGGGTCAGGACAAAGATGCGGGTGATGCCCGAGTTGATGCTCGTGGAGACGGGCACGTCGATCAGTCGGTAGCGCCCGGCGAGGGGCACGGCCGGCTTGGCGCGCAGCTTGGTGAGGGGATAGAGGCGGGTGCCCTTGCCGCCACCGAGGATGACGGTCAGGATGGAGTTGTCGAGCGACGTAGACATAAGATCGAAGGCGAATGCGAGGAAGGAGCCGCCGCAGGCCGGTCGGGGCAGCGGCCTGGGCGGGGCGTGGGGGCGTTCGAAAGAAAGGAAGCCGCCAGGGAGGGTGCAAGGAGGTCTGGGACGGACGTGCCGGGCGCACCGGCGGCGCTACCGCACGACGGCAATTTTGCGCGAGGCGCGTACCGATTCGCCCCGTCGTGGTGGGCGGTCTCCTCGAGCGTTCTGGGGCGCTCGCCGTCGTACGGGAGGGAAGTGTGCCCACGTAGATCGGCTCCGTGGGGGGCCGGGCTCGACCCGAAGCCCACGAGGCCGGGAGGGGCGACGGGCCAGAACGAGAACGGCGGGCGCTCGGGGGGCCGGAACCGCACGACGCAGGTCGAGCCGAGGAGGGAAGACCGAGAGGGATTCGTCGAGAACAAGGCTCCTGGCCCCAACGGGTGAATCTGCAATCACCGTCGTGCCGAGAAGATCCGTTGGGGGCCTACCGAAAGAGACGGAGGGCCAGGTTCACGAGAAGCGTGAGCACGACGCTCAGCACCACCATGGTGGCAATCGGCACGTAGACCCGGACGCCGTCGCCCCGATAAACCAGGTCGCCCGGAAGGTTGCCCAGGTCGAGAACCTGTCCGAGAAGCACGACGAGCCCGCCCAGTACGACGAGCCCGCCGCCCAGGTACATCAGTCCGCGGCCGAGGGTGCTGGCGTCCATGCGAGAGGAGGCTTTGGTGTATGCTCGCAGCGGTCCGTTCTAACCTGAGTTAGGCCTTCTCGTTCGGGCCCGGTTCGAGACGACGAAGAGGGGGGACAAAACTCTCCCTTGGACCGCGCGTGAGAGGGCACCGAGCACGACTCAAACTGACCCTTCGTCGCTTCCATGATCTTCTCCATTCTCGTCACGCTCCACATTATCACGGCCGCCGCGTGGTTCGGGCTGGGCCTCCGCCTTGCCGGGCGGGCCCGCACGGTGCTCGACCAGGGCGGGAAGGCCGGAATCGCGCTCGCGAACGACGGGGCGTCCACCGTGTGGCAGATGAACATCTTCGCGGTGCTGACCCTCGTGTTCTCGCTCGGCGCGTTCGTGGCGGGCGGGCACTTCGTCGCCTACGGGCCGCTCTACCACACGTCCGTCACCCTGATCGTGCTGTTTGCGGCCGATCAGCTCTTCGTCATCCGGCCGGGCTGGAATACGCTCCAGGCCTTCGTGACGGGGGGCGGGGGCGCGTCGCTCGGGGCCGACGCGGCCGATGCGGCGCGGAAGAAGGTGGCCATCGGGACCGGGGTGGGGCACCTGCTCTGGGTCGTCATGCTCGTCCTCATGCTCTGGAATCGGTACCTGGGCGTGTACTTCGCTTAGCAGGAGGGCGGTGCGGGCGCGGCCGACGCATTCAGTCCGTCCGGTCCGACGCGAGGGCCACGGCGCCCCGTTCGTACTGGTCCGGGCGGCGGTGGCGCAGAAACAGCCGGCGGGCGGGGGCGTCGGCGGTCCGGGAAAGATCGAGTGACGCGTGCAGGATGGTCTCTTCGGCCCCCGGCGCCTGCGCCACCACCTCACCGAAAGGATCCGTAACAAAGGAGCGGCCCGCAAACGGCATGTCGCCCTCGGGTCCCGTTCGGTTGGCGAGGGCCGTAAAAAACCCGTGCTGGAGCGCAGCCGTCCGAAGCTCGGCCTCGTACATCCCGTCGGGCCACTCCCCGACGGTGCCCGCCTGCGGCACCACCACGAGGTCGGCCTCCTGCAGGGCCAGCGCCCGCAGGTACTCGGGGTAGTGGCGATCGTAGCAGACGGCCACGCCGATCCGTCCGGCGGCCGTGTCGTAGACCGGCGCGCCGGTGTCGCCCGGGGCGTAGTAGCCCTGCTCGTGGAAGTGCTCGTACGCGGTGATGTGCATCATGCGCGTCCGCCCGAGCAGCGTGCCGTCGGCGTCGAGTACGGGCGAGGTGTCGAACGTGCGGTCCCCGGCCCGCTCCATCAGGTTGAAGACCACGACCACGCCTTGCTCGGCGGCGGCCTCGGCGAGGGCCTCCGTCGTGGGGCCCGGCACCGGCTCGGCCAGGTCGAGGGCGCTTCGGTCCCGGTCCGCCACCGGCACCCGCGGGTAGAAGGGCGTGAACGAGAGCTCGGGGAAGACGACGAGGTCGGCCCCGGCGTCGGCGGCCGCCCGCACCGCCCGTGCGCCGCGATCGACGGCGGCCGCGGGCGACGATGAGTGGGCGTGCTGCACGAGGGCGATGTTCATGGTCGGCGGTGGAAGATAGCGGGAAGAGCGCGTGTGAGCGGCCTGTCAGCGCTCCCGGGGGGCGGCCTCGGACCGGTCGGGGGCGACGAAGGCGTCCGGAAACGCCGGGCGGGCGGCGTCGAGCACGGCCTCGGCCTGCGTCTCGGTGGCGAACGGGCCGAGCCGCACGCGGTAGAGGGGCGCCTTCCACGTGATGGTGACGGGCCTCCCGGAGGACGATGTCCCCTGAACGAGCGGGGGCCGGTCCGCCGGGGGGCGCTCGCGCCACCACCGTTCGGCCCGCCCGAGGGCCTCGGTCGCCCGGCCCTTGTCCTCCGTAAGCCGAAGCTGCACGTGGTAGATGCGGGTGCCCGGCTCCCCCTCAGACGACCGGCCGGTGGACCCCGGACCCGAGCAGGCGCCCAGAACCATTCCGCTTATGCACACCCCGGCCAGGATGCTCAGCACCCGGACTGGCAGCGCGTTCGGTAGGGCCATGGGGAGGAACGTGATGCAGGAGGCGTCTCGGGGCCGCACTCAACTCGGCAAGGTCTTCCCTACGCACCGCCCCGGTGCGCGGTTCGTCGTGAGACGGAACGGAGACGGCCGTACGTCCCCCGACCCTCCCGACGCAACTCCACTCCCCATGGGCGATTAGACATGCTGCGCACTGTCCTCCGACCGCACACTCCCTCTGTCTCGCATGCGCCATCTTGCTCTTTTGCCCGCCGCGGCCCTCGTGCTTCTCCTCGGGGCCTGCGGGGCCCCGGCCCCGTCGCCGTCCGCCGAGGCCGTGATCGACAGCGCCCGGGCCGCCCACGGGGCCCCGGTGCTCGACCGGGCCTTGGTGACGTTCGCTTTCCGGGGCGACGCGTACCGCCTCCGGCAGGACGGCGGGACGTTTCACTACCGGCGCGCCCACACCGACTCGCTGGGGCGCCCCGTCGTAGAGGGCCTCACGAACGACGGGCCCTACCGCGTGGTGGAGGGGGACACGGTCACGCTCTCGTCGTCCGGGCAGGGTGCGGTGGAGACGACCGTCAACTCGGTGGCGTATTTCACCCTGCTGCCCGCGCCCCTCGACGACCCGGCCGTGCAGCCGTCCTACAGCGGCCGCGACACGATCGGCGGCGTGCCGTACCACCGCGTGCGGGTGACCTTCCGCCAAGAGGGCGGCGGGGCGGACTGGGAGGACGTGTTCGTGTACTGGTTTCGCACCGACACCTACGCGATGGACTACCTGGCCTACGCCTACGGGCAGGGCCCCGACGAGGAGGCGGGCACCCGCTTCCGGGCGGCGTACAACATGCGCCGCCGCACCGGCGTCCGCGTCGCAGACTACGAGAACTACACCGCCGACACGCTGACCGCGGACCAGATGGCCCAGTACCCGGATCTTTTAGAAGAAGGCGCCCTGGAGCGAGTGTCGGAGGTGGAGGTCGACAGCGTGCAGGTGCGCCCGCTCTGACCAGGAAGCGCCCACGGCCCGGTCGAATTGTTGGTCGAATTGTTGAATGAAACTGCCCGATCCGCATGCGCACGGCTCCGACGGGGTGCCTTTCGCTTCTGATGTTCGGCCTGGTGCTGGCGCTCCCGTTCCTCCTGGCCAACGCCGTCCCCACCGCCCTCGCTGGGTACCAGGTTGCGCGCATCGCCCTGCAGGCGCCCTCCACGCTTTTTGCCCTCGGGCCGGCGCTCGTCCTCAACGTGGGGCTCTGCTACTCCTTCGCCACGCCGGTGCCCCAGCAGGGCATCGCCATGCAGCCCCTCATCCCCGCGGGGGCGGCGGCGCTCTCGGGGCTGGTGCTGGCCCCGGCGTGGGCCCCGCCCGTCGCCTTCGCGACGGGCGTGCTCGGGCCCCTCATCGGGGCCGACCTGCTGCACCTCGGCGACATCGCCGACATCGGCACCGGGATGGCCAGCATCGGCGGGGCGGGTACGTTTGACGGCGTGGTCCTCTCGGGCCTCGTGGCGACGCTGCTGGTGCCGGGGGCGCTGTAGCGCACCGTTGGAGCGCATCGCGCACCGTAGGCCGTCCGTCGCCCTGAGTGTGGAAGCCGGTCGCACCTCGGGACACGACTGGTAGGTCCTCCACCAGTGCGTCAGGGCGACACGCTGGAGAACGCTGCAATGTCGTGGCACGTCCCCTCCGGCCCGGCGTGGAGTTTGAAAAGCTTGTATCCGAGACGTAATCGACCATTACGAAACCATTATCCCGACATTAAGGACGTGCGAGGCACAATATCTTAAAAAAGATGGGTGGCAAAAGCGGGGCATGGTTCGTATCGTCTGAGTGGTTCATGTTCAAGCCTCAGCCCATGAGGCACACCGGGCGGCGCGGGGAGCGGGCCGCCATGGACTTTGTCGCTGGCACTCCTTCTATTCGCTTTCGCTTTAACAACTCCTTTGTCCATCATGAAACGTTGGGCTACAATCATACCCCTGCTTTTGCTCGCGGGCCTTCTCGCCTGGCCGCCGGCCGCCCACGGTCAAGGCGTCACCTCGGCAACAATCAGTGGCACGATCCTCGATGAGAACGAGGCCCCACTCCCGGGCGCCAATGTCGTGGCCGTGCACGAGCCGAGCGGATCGCGCTACGGCACATCGACCGGTGCGGACGGGCAGTTCACCCTCGCCAATGTGCGCGTGGGGGGGCCCTACACCATCACGGCCTCGTTCGTCGGCTACCAGTCCAGGCGCGAGACCCAGGTGCAGCTTGACCTTGGGGAGACGCGAGAGTTTCGCTTCCAACTCCAGCCGCAGACCGAGCAGATGGACGAAGTGACGGTCGTGGGAGAACAGGGCGCCGTGTTCGACGAGAGCCGCAAAGGCCTCTCCACCAACATCTCGGAGGAGGAGGTGGAGACCGCGCCGACCATGGACCGTGAGATTGCGGACTTCGCGCGCTTCGTGCCCCAGGCCATCGTCGGCAACAGCGACGACGACGGCTCCTCAATCTCGATTGCCGGCCAGAACAACCGGTACAATTCCATCTTCATTGACGGGGCGGTGAGCAACGATGTCTTCGGCCTTTCGGCGCAGGGCACCGATGGCGGGCAGACGGGCGCCTCGCCGATCAGCACCGATGCGATCAAGAGCTTCAACATTGAGATTTCCCC
This sequence comes from Salinibacter pepae, assembly GCF_947077775.1. NCBI lineage: Bacteria > Pseudomonadati > Rhodothermota > Rhodothermia > Rhodothermales > Salinibacteraceae > Salinibacter > Salinibacter pepae. The sequence goes on along the minus strand of NZ_CAMTTE010000001.1, from coordinate 682,767 downwards.
CTACGACGTCACGCAGAGCTATTTTGGCGGCGGGGCCATCAACGCCATCACGCGAAGCGGGACGAACCAGTACAAGGGGTCGGTGGCCTTCGAGTATCGGGACCAGAACGTCACGGAGGACCTCCCCGACGGCGGGTTTCCGGACTTTACCAATGAGCGCTACGTGGGACGCTTCGGCGGCCCTATCGTCGAGGACGAGCTCTTCTTCTTCGTCAACTTCGACATCAATCGAGAGTCCTCCCCGCAGCCGTTCCAGAGCACGCTGGGACCGGACGGCGACTTCCAGGGAACGGCCATTCAGACGGAGCAGGACGTGCAGGACCTCTTGACCTTTCTTGAACGAACGGTCGGCAACCGGTACGACCCCGGCAGTTTCCGGGGGCAGACCACCACGCTCGACAGCGACAAGTTCCTGGGGAAGATTGACTGGAACATCAGCCAGAATCACCGCCTGAGTGCGCGCTACAGCTACTCGAGTTCCGAGAACGTGGACGCCTTCGGGGGCGGCAACAGTGCACTGTCCTTCTCCAGCCGGAATGAGGTCTTCCCGAACACGACGCACATCGGCGCGCTGGAGCTGAACAGCACGTTCGGAAATGACTACGCCAACAAGCTGATTCTCAGCTACAAAAACGTAGAGGACGACCGGGACACGAACCTCAGTCAGCCCTTCCCGACCATCGATATCTTCGACGGCGGGGCAGACATCTCGCTCGGCGGCGAGCCGTTCTCGACGGTCAACTTCCTCAAGCAGGAGGTCTTCACCCTCACGAATGACTTCAACTTCTTCCTGGGGGATCACACCGTCACCGTTGGGACGCACAACGAGCTCTACGACCTGGCCAACCGGTTCGTCCCCTTTAACTACGGCTGGTACCAGTTCTCGGACTTTCTGGCCGGGGACAACGGCACCTCGATGGACGAGTTCGCCCAAACCTTGTGTGCCTCAAGTGGGGCGCAGGGGGTCGAAGGACATCCGTTCTTCGACTGCGGGCAGTACCCGAACGAGCCCGCGACGAGCCTCTTCGCCCGCGCCTTCTCGCTTCAAGATAATACCCCGGGATCCGGCCAGTTCGAAGAGGTGGTCGGCGACAACACGAGCGCAGAGGGCGCCTTCCGCGCGCTCAACACCAGCCTGTACGTGCAGGACGAATGGACGGCGAGTGAGCGCCTGACGATCACGGGGGGCCTTCGGGTCGACATCCCGGTGTACCTGGACGATCCGGCGTACGCCAACCAGGACAACCCGGCCGTTCCGGACGACGCCTCCCCACAGCTGAACCCGCGCAACACGACGATTCCCGCCATCAAGGATTACTACTCGATGAACGGGGCCCGGCCGGGAGACACGCCGGATCCGGTGCTCCACTGGGCGCCGCGCTTCGGCTTCAACTTCGACGTGTTCGGGGACGACCAGACGCAACTTCGAGGCGGAACCGGGGTCTTTACCAGCCGGCAGCCGTTCGTCTGGCCCGGCGGCATGTACCTCAACAATGGCACGAATACCGGAAGCGTGGACTTCATCGTGGACGACGTGCCGTTCCGGCCGAATCCCGAGAACGGGCTGACGGTGGCCGACGTCTCGGACCGTAGCCCCACGGACCTCATCCCGAGCGGGCGCCTGGAAATGTTTGAGGAGAACTACTTCAACCCTCGCTTCTGGCGCACCTCGATCGGAGTGGATCAGGAACTGCCGGGCGGCATCGTGGGAACGTTTGAGGCGCAGTACTCCAACACCCTCAAAAACGTCCTGGTCACGAACGTGAACCTGCGCCCGGCCAACGAAACGCTGAACGGGCCCGACAACCGGCCCATCTGGGTGCCGGAGGAGTACGGCCCGGGAAACAGCGAGTACACACAGGCCGGCGACCAGCGCATCGACACGCGCTACTCAAACATCCACCGCGTGGGGAATACGAGCCGCGGATACTCCTACAACCTCACGGCCCGGCTCCGAAAAACGTTTGAGGGCATCGTGACGGAAAACAGCGGCCTGCGGACCGACGTGTCCTACACCTACGGGGAGTCCTATTCCGTAAACGACGGGCTCTCCTCCCAGGTGAACTCGCTCTGGGACGGTGTGGAGCACGTCGACGGCGCCAACAGCCTCGACCTGGCCCGGTCGGACTTCTCGCCCGGTCACCGTGTCCTGGGGCGGTTCTCCTACCGCCAGCAGCTGGGAGACCGGTTTGCCCTTACGACGACGCTGATCTACGATGGCCAGTCCGGACGGCCGTTCTCCTACGTGATCGGCGGCAGCGAGAACATGGTCCAGGAGCGAGGCGAGGCGAATTCGCTGTTCTACGTGCCGCGGACGGCCAGCAGTCTGGAGTTCTCGGACATTGATCAAGAGACCGGACCGACCATCACGGCCGAGCAACAGGCCGCGGCGCTTGATCAGTTTATCCGCCAGAACGACTACCTGAGCCGGAAGCGTGGCGAGTACACCTCGCGCAACGCCGACCGGTCGCCGTGGGAAGGAGTCGTGGACCTCAACCTCCGCCTCGAAATCTTCCAGGAGCTGCTGGGACGCCGGCAGAGCGTGGAGCTGACGGCGAACGTGTTCAACTTCTCCAGTCTGCTGGGCGATGTGTTCGGCACGGACTGGGGCGAGCGCTACGCCGGGCTCAACCAGGTGAATCTGACCTCCTTCAACGGGTTTGAGAATCCCCCGGGCGAAAACCCCGAGGAGGGGAACCCCGCGGGCATGAACCTGACGCCGGTCTACACGGCCCAGGGCGTGATCGACAATGCGGTGGACACCAACGGCGACGGCGTGGCCGATCAAATCCGCACGCTCAACCAGGACGAGATCTTCGACGAGATCCGGACCGGTTCGACCTACAGCTCGCAGTGGCAGATGAAGTTTGGCGTCCGCTACAACTTCTAAGTCCTGTGAGAAATTGAATCCTCTACGGATCGGGCGGTCGTCGCGAGGCGGCCGCCCGTTTCGTGTTTTTGGAGCGTCTGCTTGAATGGCATCACAGCACTTCTCGTCAATGGCCATCGCAATGACCACATCTCGTCGAGCTTCTCTTCTCATCTGCGTGCTCTTTCTGTTAGGCGGAGAACTTCCTCTTAAGGGATACGCCCAGGCCCCTGACAGTGTCGCCCTGACACACGCTGGCCGCGCGGCCCATTCTCCGATCGATGAGATCAGCGGCATCGTGCGGAGTCGGTGGCAGGAGAACGTGTGGTGGGTGCATAACGACAGCGGGGATCGCCCCCGCCTCTTCGCCATCGACAGCACCGGCGCGGTGCACGTGGCCCCCTGGCACGCCGGCGACTACGCGGCGGGGGGCGATGCCGACAGCAGCGCCAATCCACCGTGGCCGGGCGTCCAGATCGGGGCGGCCGCCCACATCGACTACGAGGACATCGCGGTGGAGGACCGCACCCTCTACCTCGGCGACATCGGCAACAACGGCAACGCCCGGCGCGACCTGGGCATCTACGTCATCCGCGAGCCCTTCCAGTACGACCGACGGACCCGACCCGTCAGGCACCTGCCCCTCCGGTATCCGGACCAGGAGACCTTCCCGGCGCAGCAGTGGCACTTCGACGCGGAAGGCCTGTTCGTGGACGACGGCACGCCCTACGTCCTCACCAAGCACCGAGAGGGGCAGCAGATCGGCGGTCTCGAGCCCGGGACCAAGCTGTACCGGCTGGACACGAAGCAGACCCACCGGGTGAATACGCTGACGCTCGTGGACCGGCACGATGCCATCCCCCCGCCTACCGCCGCCGCCCTCAGCCCGAGTGGCGACCGCCTGGCGGTCCTCTGCTCCGGTGGGGTGTGGCTCTACCCCCGTCCGGAAGAGAATGACCAGTGGCTCTCGTCGGAACCACGCCGGATCCGCCTGTCCACCGAGCGCACACAGCAGGCCGAGGCGGTGACCTGGGACGATCCCCACACGCTCCGCATTGCCAACGAGCAGCGGGATGTGTTCGTCATTTCGCTCTCCCCCGAAGAGCCCTCGTAGATGCGAATCCCACTCCTGATTGGACATGAGGGCGGGGTTCTTGTCAGTAGCCGTGTGGCTGGTATGAAGGAACGTTGCTCTTGAAAACGTCGGCGTGGGCCCACGCGTCGCAGCCAGTCCGGCATGTGGAAATCTCGACCCAGTCCACGGCAGAAACGCCGGAACGGGTGTTTTGCCGTAATCCCCGTCCGTGGCCAATAGCTCTTGGGACCCCGGTAAACGGGGACACCCCGACTGGGCAGCCCACACTGACGGACGACCCGGTTGGCGCCGCGACGCGCTACTACTACCGGGCAACCGCGGTGCGGGAGGGCGGAGAGAGCGAAACCTCCGCGGAAGTGCCTGCTTGTATCCCTCCAAGTCTGCCTCCTCGGCCTTGATCAGATCCTGAAGTTCCGCGGTGACCCGCACTGGATGGTTTGGAGAAGACCCTGTGGATCGTGTAGGGAGTGGGTAACATCGGCGTCCCGTCCCTGCGTGTGCGGATCAGGCGCTCTTTTGGGACTTAGAAATGAATCCACCGAGCCGAAGCAGTGCCCAGGCCGTTGCTGTCTGGTTGGCAACGGCGGGCTGCGGCGCGTCCCTGTCCGGTAGCACAAGTGCCCCTTCCCCGATGACGCATTCCACGACCGACATTCTCGTGCTGGGCTCCGGCATTGCGGGCCTGTCCGCCGCGCTCGGGGCCGCCCGGGAGGGCGCCGCCGTCACCCTGGCCACGAAGGCCACACAGCCCGAAGGCGCCTCCACGTGGTGGGCCCAGGGGGGCATCGCGGTGGCCCGCACAGCGCCGCGCCAGTTCAAGGAGGACATCCACACGGCCTCCAGCGGCACGAGCGACCCCGAGGCCCTCGACGTGCTCGTGCAGAACGCCGACGCCGCCGTCCGGGACGTGCTCATCGACACGCTCGGGGTGGACTTCGACACCGGGGGCGACGGCGCGTCGTTTCACTATGGACGCGAGGCCGCCCACTCCGAAGACCGCATCCTGCACGTCGACGCGTCGACGGGGCGGCACATCCACGAGCCGTTCCTCAGCTACCTCGCCGCCCACGACCGCGTGGAGATTCGGGGGGACACCGCCGCGATCGACCTGCTGGAGCAGGACGGCGACGTCCACGGCGCCCTGCTCAAATCGGGGGACGCGGTGCAGCGCCTCCACGCGGGGACGACCGTCCTGGCCACCGGCGGCATCGGGGCCCTCTACAGCCGCTCTACGAACCCCGGGGGGGCGACGGGGGACGGCATCGCGATGGCGCACCGCGCCGGGGCCGCGACGGCCGACATGGAGTTCGTGCAGTTCCACCCGACCGTCTGCGTGGCGGACGGCGATCCGTTCCTGGTGAGCGAGGCGGTGCGGGGCGAGGGCGCGGTCCTCCGCGACGCGAACGGGGAGCGCTTCATGCCCGCGGTCCACGAAGATGCCGAGCTGGCCCCCCGAGACGTGGTGGCCCGCGCCGTGGAGCAGGCGCACGAACGCACCGGGCGCGTCGTGCTTGACGTGTCGTCGTTCGACTTTGCCGGGACCTTTCCCGACCTCGCGGCGATGTGCGCGGAGCACGGGGTGGACCCGTCGACCGGCATTCCCGTGGTGCCCGCCGAACACTTCCTCTGTGGCGGCGTCGATGTAGACACCCATGGGCGGGCGTCGCTCGGTCGGCTCTACGCCGTGGGCGAGTGTGCCCGGACGGGCGTCCACGGGGCGAACCGACTGGCCTCCACGTCGCTCCTGGAAGGCCTGGTGTGGGGGCTGCGGGCGGGGACCGATGCCGCGGGGTCGACACCAACCGATCAGGAGGTCTCCCTGTCGACGACGGCCGGATCGCCGCCGTCCGACGCGGCCCTCGACGCGTCCGTTGAGCGCCTCCAGCGGGTCATGGACGAGCACGTGGGCCTTCGCCGTACGCCCGACGGCCTCCAACGGGCCCTCGACGCCCTGCACGCCCTGGAGGCGGACGTGGAGGCCTGGACGGACCCCAGTGCCCGGCGCGGCGTCCACGAACTCCGATCGGCCTGCACGGGGGCCCGCCTGGTTGCCGAGGCGGCCAAGGCGAACGAGACCTCCGTGGGGTGCCATTACATGGAACGCCCGGACGCCCCGCCGGCCCCGTAGGCCCCCTCGCACGCTGTACGATTGTTCGATCCCGCAACACTGTGAGCACCGACCCTACGACCGTCGCGTCGCCCCGAGAGCGGGCCCGGCGCGCGCTGCCGGACGCCCTTCGTTCCCCCTCCGTGCTGTCGCTCCTGCGGCTGAGCATCGCGGAGGACGTAGGCCCCGATGGCGAGTGGGCGTTCGGGGGAGAGGCCCCGTCGCGCCGGGACGTCACGAGCACGGCCACCCTGGGGGCTGACGCCCAACTGGACGGCCGGCTCGTGGCGAAGGAGGCGGGCGTGGTTGCGGGGCTGCCGCTGGCCGACGCGCTGTGTCGGCTCGTGGACCCCGCTCTGCAGTTCACGCCGGCGGTAGACGAGGGGGACCGGGTCGAGGCCGGACAGCTCCTCGCCACCGTGGAGGGGCCCGGGCGGGCGCTCCTCACCGCCGAGCGCCCGGCGATCAACTTCGCCGGCCGCCTGTCCGGCATCGCGACCCTCACCCGTCGCTTCGTCGACGCCGTCTCGCACACCGAGGCGGACATCCTCGACACCCGAAAGACCCTTCCGGGGCACCGTCGCCCCGACAAGTACGCGGTGCGGCACGGGGGCGGCCGCAACCACCGCATGGGGCTCTACGACAGGGTCCTCATCAAGGACAACCACATCGACGGGGCCGGCGGAATTGCCAACGCGGTACGCCGCGCCCGCGACACGCATGGCGACGACTATCCGATCGAGGTGGAGGTGAAGACCCTCGACGAGCTGGAGGAGGCCCTTGCCCTCGGGCCCGACTCCATCCTGCTCGACAACATGCCGCCCGAAACGCTCCGCCAGGCGGTGGCCCGCACCGACGGGCGCGTGCCCCTGGAGGCCTCCGGCGGGGTGACGCTCGATACGGTCTCGACCATCGCCGAAACGGGCGTCGACGCCATCTCCGTGGGGGCGCTCACACATTCGCCCGAGACGCTTGACCTTAGCATGCGGATCCACTGAGACGGTCCTGCCGCCGCATCCCGATCCCTCCCCGACACACGTAGCCTACTGCCATGATGAACGACGCTGCCACCCTGACCGACCCCGACGCGCTCTACGACATTCTCGAGGAGCGCCTTGAAGATCGGCCCAGCGACCAGGAGCTCCGCCACAAGGCCGAGATGGCCGCCGAGATCAACGCGCTCAAACAGGAGCAGAACGCGGTGATCCTGGGCCACAACTACATGGAGCCGGCCCTCTTCCACACGATCCCGGACTACACCGGCTCGTCGCTGGAGCTGAGCCGGCGCGCCGCCGAGGCGGAGGCGGACACGATCGTGTTCTGCGGCGTGCGCTTCATGGCCGAGACGGCCAAGATTGTGAACCCGAACAAAACGGTGCTTCTGCCCGCGGAGGAGGCGGGCTGTTCGCTGGCCGAGAGCATCACGGCGGAGGACGTGCGGCGCCTGCGCGAGCGCTACCCCGGGCTTCCGGTCGTGACGTACGTCAACACCTACGCCGACGTGAAGGCCGAGAGCGACATCTGCTGCACCTCCAGCAACGCGGCGCAGGTCGTGGAATCGCTCGACTCGGACACCGTCATCTTTATCCCGGACGAGTTCCTGGCCCAGAACGTGGCCCAGGAGACCGGAACGGACGTGCTCTTCCCCCAGAAGCGCGAGCGGAAGGACGTGGGGGGCGACGGCGCGCCCACGGGCGGCGACGGGGCCCCGGCCGAGGCCGCCGACGCCGACCTGATCGGGTGGGAGGGGCGCTGCGTGGTCCACGAGATGTTTCAGGTGGAGGACGTGCAGCAGGCCCGCGAGGAGCACCCCGACACCGTGGTGCTGGCCCACCCCGAGTGCAGCCCGGAGGTCGTGGAGGAGGCCGACCACTCCGGCAGCACCTCGTCCATGATCGACTATGTCGAGAACACGGACGCGGAGAGCTACCTCCTGCTCACGGAGTGCTCGATGGGCGACAACATCATGGGCGCCAACCCGGACAAGAACCTGCTGCGGATGTGCTGGCAGCGGTGCCCGCACATGAACCAGATCACCCTGGCGGACACCTACCGCAATCTGGCGAACAACCAGTACCAGATCGAGATCGAGGAGGAGGTGCGCCTCGGGGCCCTAGAGGCGGTGGAGCGGATGCTCGAAATTGGATAACGCACTGACGAGCGACTCGGCCCGTGCGCCCCGGGGGCCTCGATGTACATCCTGGGGGCCGTCCGACCCCCCGGCCGTACCTAGCTCGACGTGCTGAACGAGTTGACCCTCCGCCCCGAACGGCGGCCGCTACTTCGTCAGTCCCGGGTTCCGGTTCAGGAACTCGTCGTACAGCTTCGTGGCCCGGTTTTCGAGCGGCAGCTTGTACCCGTCGATGAAGAGGTGCTGCACGTCGGTGGCGGGCTGAAGCGGGTCGCCGTCGGCGACGAAGAGGTTGGCCCGCTTGCCGGCCTCGATGGTGCCCACCTCATCCTCGACCCCAAAGATGCGCGCCGGCGTGGTGGTGATGGCACGGAGGGCTTCGGTCTTGCCGAGGCCGTGGGACGCGGCGAAGCCAGCGTGAAAGACGAGGTTTCGGACATTTTCGGTCTTGCCGGAGCGGAGCGCCACCGTCACGCCGGCGTCGTGGAGCAGGGCAGGCGTGCGGTAGGCCTTGTCGTAGCGGTCGCTCTCGCGGCTCGGCGGCTGCATGATGGAGCCGACCAGGACCGGCACGTCGGCCGCCGCGATCTCGTCGGCGACGCGCCACCCTTCCAGGGCCCCACTCAGGATGACCTGGTCGAGCACGCCGCGTCCCTCCGCCCAGTCGAGGGCCTTGGAGATGTCGGCCGCCGCGTTGGCGGAGATCATGAGGGGCTGCTCGCCGCGGATCACCGGAAGCAGGCCCTCCATGGCGGGCACGAACTCGGGCTGGCGGCGCGCCTCGGGCTGCTCCGCCACCGCCGAGTCGATCCGGGCGTACCGCTCGGCCTGTGCCCAGAGGTCGTTGAGCTGGGTGAGGGCCTTCTCCGCCTCGTTCTGGATCGTCTCGGGCGACCGGTCGTCCGACGGCCCCTGCCGGCCGACGGACGGGAAGTTCAGCTTCGTGAGCGTCACGCCGCCCAGGTGCATCTGCTCGGGCGTGTAGCCGTGCAGGCCGATGAGGGCGGCCGTGCCCGGCAGAATCCCGTTCTCCGGCTCCGTGATGACGGAGGTGATCCCGTGAACCCGCGTCGTGGGCACGTGCACGGTGCTGGGGTTGACGGCCGTGAGGGCGTTCATGTGGGCCGTGAGGTCGCCAATCTCGTTGAAGTCCCGGGTCTCCGGAAGGGAGCCGATCTCCGCGAGGCCGAGGTGCGTGCCGCTGTCAATGAACCCGGGGTACACCATCTGGCCCGAAAGGTCGAACGCCTGGGCGTCGGACGGCACCGACACGTTCGGGCCCACGGCGGCAATGGAGTCGTCACGGATGACGACCGTGCCGTCGGCGAGGGTGTCGCCGGGGGCGACGAGCACCTGCGCGTTCGTCAGGGCAAACGGCCCCTGAAAGCCGGGCTGCTTCTGGGCGTGGGCGGGCAGGGCCAGAAAAAGAGCGGCGAGCAGGGGGAGCACCGCGGAGATCCTCATCGGCTGCGGGCAGGAGGGAGAAAGCATGAGCAAACGTGTTGGTCAGCAGGCGATCAGAGAGGCAGGGAGGCGGGGCTTACCGGCCCGTGTTTTCGAGGGACACGCCGTTGCGGGTGGCGCGCAGCTGGGCCACGCCCTTCAGGCAGCTGTGGGCGGCGTGGCGGCTCCAGCCGTCGCGGGCCAGGTTGACGGTCCCTTCCGGGTCCACGCGGAGCCGCATGTCGTCGGGGTCCGCCTCGTGGTCGAAGCGCACGACCCCGTCGACGTAGGTCCGCTGCGGTTCGGTGTAGACGGACAGCGGGTGCTCGCTGAAGAGGGCCAAGTCGGCGGCCTTGCCCTCCTCAATCGACCCCACGCGGTCGGCGATGCCGAGCTGCCGGGCCGGATTGATGGTGATGAGGCGGAGGGCCTGGGTGTCCGAGAGGTCGCCGTACCGTTGCGTCTTGGCGGCCTGAAGGTACAGGTCGCGCTGCTCCCCCGGAATGTCGGAGTTGATGGACGCGTTGACGCCGTTCTCCGCGAGGACGGCGGCGTTGTAGGCGGTGGAGTAGTAGACCTCAAACTTGTACGACCACCAGTCCGAGAAGACCGTCGCGCCGGCGCCGTTGTCCCCGAAGGCCGCCAGTTCGGGGGCAATCTTGAAGCCCTCGTTCGCGTGGTGGAAGACGAGGTCCTGGATGCCGAAGTCCTCGAAGACGTCCATGAGCATGAGCATCTCGTCGGCGCGGTACCCGTGGGTCTGCACCAGAATGTCGCCCCGGAGGACCCCCGCGAGCACCTCCATCCGCTCGCTGTGGGCCGGCGGCCGGGCCCGCTCCCCGTCCTGGTAGGCCTGCTTCGCCTCCATGTAGCGCTCGGCCTTGGTGAGGGCCGTCCGGATGACCTGCTCCACGCCCATGCGGGTGCGGGGCACTTGGTCGCGCCCCTGGCCGTACAGCCCCGTCGGGTTCTCCCCGAGGGCAAACTTGATCGTCCGAGGGGCGTCGTCCATCTGCAGGCGGTCCGGGTTCGTGACGCCGTAGCGCAGCTTGATGGTCTCGTTGCGGCCGCCGATGGGGTTGGCGGAGCCGTGCATCACGTGGGCGGTCGTCACGCCCCCCGCCAGCGCGCGATAGATGCCGATGTCGTAGGGGTTGAGCACGTCGCCCACGCCCACTTCGGCGGTGACGGGGTTGGTGGCCTCGTTGACGTCACTGATGGCCATGTGCTGGTGGGCCTCAATGATGCCCGGCATCACGTACTCGCCGCTGGCGTCGTACGTCTCGACGCCGCTCGGGGCGGAGAGGTCCGGGCCCACCTCGGCGATGTCGCCGTCGCGGATCAGGATGTCGCCGTTCTCAATGGTGCCGTTCGTGACGGTCAGCACCGTGGCGTCCTGGATGAACCAGTCATCGGGGGCGTCGCCCCGCAGCTGGTCCTGGGCCCGCAGGGGCGTGGCGACCAGCAAGGCGGCGGCGAGGGCGCCGAGGGCGGAGGAGAGGCGGAAGGGAACGGGGGAGAGCATGGGGGAGCAGAAAGCCAGAACGCAAAACATCGTCGAAAGGAAAAGGCCGGGGTGCGGAATCGGCTGGGGGAGAGCCTACGCCGCCGTGGGGCACCGGGGGGCGAACGCTACTTCCGGGTCGCGTCCGGGGCGCTGGTGCGCTCCCCAGCGATGGGGAACGAGCCGCCGGACGTGGAGGCGGAGCCCTCGAAGGTGTCGCCCTCGACCGTCACCGAGACGGAGACGGAGCCGCCCTGCGGGGAGGCCACCGTGAACGAGAGGGTGGTGCCGTCGAACGACACCGACTGGAGCGACTGTTCGTCGCCCTGGGGACCGACGAAGGTGCCGTCCAGGCCCGACGGGTCGCCCTCAATCGTGACCTCGCCGGAAAGCTCGCCCTGCGGGGTGTCGAGCGTGTACGACCACGTCCCGAGGACCGCGGACACGTCGCCGCTGACTTCCCCCTCGTCGGAGCCGTCGGCGCTGTAGTCGTACAGCCGGCCGTCCACGAAAACATGCGTGACCTTCGTGTCCTCCGCGAAGTACGACCCGTCGGTGACGACCAGGTTGGCAATCTTGCCCGCCTCCACGGTCCCGAGGCGGTCGTCCAGGCCCAGCTGGGCGGCGGGGCGGGTGGTCAGGGCGGCCAGGGCCGTTTGCTCGGGCAGGCCCTGATCGATCATGGTGCGGAGGTTGCTGCGGACGTCGCCCGGGGCGGCCTCGCGGGTGGTGAAGCCGAATTCAAGCCCGGCGTCGTGCAGGGTGGCGGCCGTCTCCAGGTAGTCCTGCCGCTCCATGGCGTGGCGGAGCTCCAGGTTTTTCTCCTCTTCGGCGACGGTCTCGTACGACGGGGTCTGCAGGTCAGGGCTGTAGTATCGAGAGGGGGCGCTCGTCGTGTCGGCCACCGTGGTGTCCGAGCCGCTCGTTCGGGTCGGCTCCTCGGGCAGGTCGAGCGTCAGGAAGAGGGGCGCGTCGACCGCCTGAAGGGCGCCCACCAGCTCGTGACCCTCCCCAAGGCCGGCGAGCACAAGGGGGAAGTCGAGCTCCTGACGGAGCGCGAGGATGCGGTGGAGGGAGAGGGCCTCGTCGGCGTAGAAAGCGAGGGGCTGCTCGCCGTCCAGCACGGGAAAGAGGGCGCTGTGCTGCGGGTCCTGAGGCGGCTGCGGGCGGCCCGTGGGGTCCCGTTCGTAGGCCGCCTCAAGCTGTTGGCGGCGCTCCGCCTCGCGGTACAGCTGCCGCATCTGCGCAATCACGGCCATGCCCGTGGCCGGGTACACGTAGCCGTCGGCCGTCTGGAGCTGGGCGAAGAGGGTGGGGCCGGCCTCCAGGACCATGTCGTTGGCCGTCTCCCCGCCGTAGAAGACGTGCGCGCTGGTGCCGGGAAGCATCTGTCCCTCCGGAGCGACGTGGCCGAGGGTGAACCCGGCCTTCCGCAGCGACTGCAGGGCCGATTCGTCGGGGGACAGAAACGGGCGGACGGCCCGGTCCGGCTGAATGCCCGCCGCGTCGGGGGGTGGGGTGCCGGGGTCCTCGACGTCCGTGTCCTCGTCCTCCGGCATCTCGACCCCCGCGTGCGAGAGCCCGTCGATAAACCCAGCGTAGACCACGAGCGAGTCGGCCTCGATGGTGCGGGCGTCGTAGGGCACCTCGGCGTCCGACCCCACGGCGTCGATCACGCCATCCCGCACGACGACAGTGGCCGATTCGAGCACCTGACCGGGGGCCTGTACGACCCGGGCGTTCTGGAGGGCGTACGTGTCGGTCACTATCGGCACCTCGTAGTCCTGGGCAGCGAGGCGGGACGGCAGGACCAACAGGACGAGGCTGAGAAGGCCGAATCCGTAGCGGCGAAATGTCGAAGCAGTCATGCGGGCGGCGTGCGTCCAATGGGGAGCGGGAAACCAAATCATCCGAAACATAAGGGCGCCGACGGACAGTGTCATCCACGTCGTGGCGCCCATCCGGTCATCCATCGTCTCCGGATGCGTTTCGTCGAACCGGGGGGCGATGCTAGTCCACCATTCGCTTAAGCTGTTCGAGCCGCTCGACGACCTCACTCCGCTTCATCGATCGGAAGCGCTCCGGGAGCAGGTCGCGGCTCGTGCACTCCAGCACGGCGGCCAGCTGCTGCAGCTCCACCTCCGTCGGGTAGGTGGGGGGGATGAAGTCGTTCACCGTTTCCTGCAGGAGGGCCGGCGTCACGGTGCCGTCGTTCGACCCGGCGGCCCGGAAGGCGGCGCGGGTGAGGACGGCCTCCATGTCGGCCCCGCTGTAGGTGCGCTCGCCCTCCAGCAGTTCAGGGGGAGCCGCCTCAATCGGCAGGTCCACGCCCGTTCGGCGCATCATCACCCGGAGGAGCTCCTCCCGGTCTGCGCGGGTGTGGGGGTAGAAGAGCGAGAGGTGCTCCTCGGCGCGCCCCTGCCGCTTGAGATCCACCGGCATCAGGTCGGGGCGGGCGGTGACGAGGAAAAAGATCACACGCCCCCGGTGGGCCGGGTCGCTCATGAACGAGACGATCTGCGAGAAGACGCGCTGGCTCACGCCCGAGTCGCCCTGCGCGTCGCGGTCCCCGAGCGCCGCGTCGGCCTCGTCGATCAGGACCGCCACCGGCGTCATCGCCTCCAGCAGGTTCAAGATTTTCTCCAGGTTGCCCTCCGTCACCCCCTGCCACTGCGAGCGGAAGTTCTTGAGCTTCACCATCGGAATCCCAATCTCCCCGGCGAAGCAGTTGATCAGGAACGTCTTGCCACAGCCCACGGGCCCGCTCACGAGGTACCCCATCGGGAGCACGTCGTGCCGCCCCGTCTGCACGGCGTGGGCGGCCTGGCGGAGGTGGTCTTTCGCTTCGTTGTGGCCCGCGATGAGATCCAGCGAGTTGTCCGTCTCGATAAACTCCAGCATCCCGTACGCCTCCGCCTCGATGAACTCCTTCTTCAGGTCGGAGAGCGTGGCGGCGGTCAGTCGGTTCTGGTTCTCCAGCACGTCGGCCAGGATCGTCCGGAGCTGCGTGTAGTTGAGGCCCGCCGTGTTCTGGGCCAGGGCCTCCGGGGGCACGTCCGAGTGTGCCCGGAACCGGTCGCCCCGCTCGTCCAGGGCCCAGTCGATGTACGCCTGCCGGTCGTCGCCCTCGGGAATCGGGACGTAAATCTCGGCGGTGTGGGGGCTCTGGACGAGCTGCTGGTTCAGGTCCGTCAGGTTTTCGGTGAGGAGGGTGAGCGTAAAGTCGCTCTCCAGAAAGAGCGAGTCGCGGGACCACTTTTGCAGGTACACGAGCGACTGCCGGTCCTGCGCCGAGTACATCGACGCCTCGGCCATGGGGGCCACCGTCTCCGCGTAGTCGATGACGCAGGCCACCCGGGTGCCGTTCGAGAGGCGGAGGCGAAAGTAGTCCTCGAGCAGCTCGAAGACCTTGTTGGGGGCCTTCGGCAGGTTGTTCTCGTATTCGGTGCCGGCGAGGCGCTCCTCCCCGGCCAGGGCGCGACTGAAGTCGCGTCGGGAGGCCGCGTCCGCGAAGTGGATCCCGGCGCTGCGGTCGTAGAAGACCACCACGTCGCGGGCGGCGAACAGGTCGTCGGTCAGGAAGCGCCGAAGCGGCGGGTAGATGCGGGCGCCGTCGCGGTCCTCGGTCGGCACCACGTCGCGAATGTCGCCGTGGAGGATGAAGGTGGAGACCGTCTTCGTGAAGTACTTCCGTGCCAGTTCCCGGGCCCACGGCGGGTAGTGGGCCGTGTACGGGTCTAGGGGCGGCGTGTCGGGGGCGGCCTCGGGGGGCTCGTCTGCGGGCGGGGCCGCGTCGGGCTCGGGCGATTCGGGCTCGGGCATGGACACGAAGAACTTGGGGGAAAACCGACGTGGTGGGGCGAACGAGAGGGGGCGGCGCGGGGTTCAACGAAGCACCCGAGCCCGGAGGCCGATCGTAGGACTCCGGCGTCGTCCCCGATCGTCCGGACGGGGCGCGAATTCCGTACCTGTTTCGTCGAGGAGGATTGTATGGCGTCCGCTTTTTGTTCACGGCTGGCCCGCTCCCACGGCGTCTCGCCGAGGGGCACCGCCACCGAGGCCCCCCACTGGCTCCTGATCGAAGACCCCTCGCCGTGGAGCACGGATGCCGTCGAGGATGCGGGGTGGGGGCCGAGCGTGCACGAGGCCATCGCGGAGTGGACGGACGCGATGCCCGACCTGCGCGTGCAGCTCATCCGTCGGGGGCTTCAGCGGTGGGACGACCCGGGCCGCATTCGCTGCATCGCCGTGCGGGCCGGGCCGCAGCCGGTCGTGCGCGAGTGGTCGCTCGGGGCCTATGGGGACCTCCCTGCCCTGCGGGTGCCCGAGGCGCTCCGGGCCGCTGGGCCTGCCCCTGAGGCGGGGCCGCTCGTGCTCACCTGCGTGAATGGCCGCCGGGATGCCTGCTGTGCCAAGTGGGGGCGCCCCGTCGCCCAGGCCGTGGCCGACGCCGCCCCCGCCGCCGCGTGGCAGACGTCGCACCTCGGGGGACACCGCTTCGCCCCCACCGCCCTGGTGCTGCCCGACGGCACGCACTACGGCTGGCTCCGCCCCGCCGACATGGCCGACCTGGTGGGGGCGCACCGGGACGGGCACCTGTATGATCTGGGCCGGGTGCGCGGGGCGGTCCACCAGCCGCGTCCGGTCCAGGCGGCGTGTCTGTCCCTTCGGCAACGACGGGGCGCGACCGCCCTCGAGGCCGTGCGGGGCGCGGGCCTGGAGGAGACCGGTGAGGGCTGGACGGTGCGGGTGCGGGCCGAAGGCGAGACGCGAACGGCGCACGTGTGGCCGGAGCAGGAGGGAACGCCGTTTCCGCACAGCTGCGGAAGCCGCGACGCAAAGCCGCAGCGGGCGTGGCACGTGAGGTGGACGGCCGACGAAGCCACCGGGCCCTGAGAGCCCGTTTTTTGTGCGTGTCCCGAGGCTGCGGGCGGCAGCGATGGCCTGCACGTCGTCGTCCCCGACAGGATTGGGGAGAGGGCCCTCTTGCGAGGAAAAATCAACATGCCGGGTTCTGAGACACGAAAAAGCGTGCCCCCACCGGGCGGTGGAGGCACGCTGCGGGGCCTGGTACAAATTGATCTGCCCTCGGCATCACGCGGCTAGGCAATCGTGATGTCGTCGTCGAGGTACACGTCCTGGATGGCGTTCAGGATCTCGATGCCCTCCTCCATCGGCTTCTGGAACGACTTGCGGCCGGTGATGAGGCCCATCCCGCCGGCGCGCTTGTTGATGACGGCCGTCCGGACGACCTGCTGCAGGTCGTTCTCGCCGCT
This sequence comes from Salinibacter pepae, assembly GCF_947077775.1. Taxonomy (NCBI): domain Bacteria; kingdom Pseudomonadati; phylum Rhodothermota; class Rhodothermia; order Rhodothermales; family Salinibacteraceae; genus Salinibacter; species Salinibacter pepae. Next base: position 666,341 of record NZ_CAMTTE010000001.1, on the reverse strand, counting down.
CGCCCCGCCGGAGTTGATGAGGCCGCAGCGGCCCATGTAGTTGTTGGCCACCTGGTAGCGGGTCATGTCGATCGGGTGGTCCGTCAGCAGCTTCTCGTCGACGAGCGACGGGTCCTTCGCGTAGCCCTCGTCCTTGTGGGCCCGCACGGCCTGGTACCCGCCCGTCAGGGTCGGCTGCTTCTGCTTGATGATGTCCGCCTCGATGGTGGCCCCGAGGTGGTTGGCCTGCCCCGTCAGGTCGGCCGAGCCCTCGTAGTTGGAGCCGTTCAGGACGAACTCCTTGTTGCGCACGTAGCACCAGAGGATGGTGGTCATGCCCAGCTCGTGCGCCCGGGAGAAGATCTTTGAGATCTCCTGCAGCTGGCGGTTCGACTCCTCGGAGCCCCAGTAGATCGTGGCGCCGACGCCGACGCAGCCTTGCTCGTAGGCGTCCTCCACGCGGGCATAGGGCACCTGGTCGTACCGGTTCGGGTACGAGAGCAGCTCGCTGTGGTTAATCTTGAGGACGAAGGGGATCTTGTGGGCGTAGTCCCGCGCCACGGAGCCGAGCACGCCGTAGGTGGTGGCCACGGCGTTGCAGCCGCCCTCGATGGCCAGCGTGACGATGTTCTCGGGGTCGAAGTACATTGGGTTCGGCGCAAACGAGACGCCGGCGGAGTGCTCGATGCCCTGGTCGACGGGCAGGATGGAGATGTAGCCGGACCCGCCGAGGCGACCGTGGTTGAAGATCTGCTGCATCGACCGGAGGACCTGGGGACTGCGGTCCGAGCCCTTCCAGACGCGGTCCACGAAGTCCGGGCCGGGAAGGTGAATCTGGTCCTTCGGAATGGTTTCGCACTCGTGGTCGAGGAGGTCCTCAGCTTCGTCGCCGAGGTGTTTGGCAATGGGGGTGCGGGTTGCTTGGGCCATGGGTCGGTTGGGGAGGGTTGTAGGACAAAACGACAAGGGGAAGGCCTCGGTCGGATGTGGACGGCGAGGGCCTACCTCACATGGTAAGAAGAGAAAAGGTTTTCGTCCATGTCGGCGACGCAGGAAAGTCATCGCCCTGCCAGGACGCACAGGCCAGGACGCACAGGAACGTAGGGCGGCGGCGTGCACATCGGCCCGCCAGGACCATGTGGGGCCCGTTGCGGCCCCGTCGCCGTTCCGGGCCACGGCGACGGCTTGACGGACGGGAAGGGTCAGTGCCCGGACGTCTCGAGCACCTCGGCCGCCTTCTCGGCGATGCCGAGGAAGCTCTCCGCCTCAAGGCTGGCGCTGCCGATAAGGCCCCCGTCGATGTCCGGCTGGGAGAGAAGGCCGTAGGCGTTGTGCGGCTTCATGCTGCCGCCGTAGAGGAGCGGCACCTCGTCCGCCACCTCGCCCCCGTAGCGCTCCCGCAGGTCCTCCCGGATCACCGCGTGCATCGCCTGTGCCTGCTCGGCGGCGGCGGATTCCCCCGTGCCGATGGCCCAGATCGGCTCGTAGGCCACGATCAGCTCGTCCGCGCCATCGATCGAGACATCCGACAGCGCCCCGTCCACCTGGCTCCGGACGACCGTGTCGGCCTCCCCCGCCTTCCGCTGCTCGAGGGTCTCGCCGACGCACACGATGGGCACAAGGTCGTGGGCCCGGGCCTGCTGGGCCTTGGCGTTGACCTCGGCGTCGGTCTCGTCGTAGTACGTGCGCCGCTCGGAGTGGCCGAGAATAACGGCGTCGCACCCGATGGACGACAGCATGGGGGCGGACACGTCGCCCGTGTAGGCCCCTTCGTCCTTCGCGTGCATGTCCTGGGCCCCCACCGCGACGGGGACGTCCGCCAGCGCCTCGCGGACGGCCGGCAGGTGGACGTATGGGGGGCAGACGAGGAAGTCGACGTCGCCGCGGTCGGCGGCCGTGGACGACAGGCCCTCCGCGATGGCGTCGGCGAGCGCCCGGCCTTCCGGGACGTCGGTGTTCATTTTCCAGTTGCCAGCGACCAGCATAGACGGGAACGGGTTGTGCGGAAAATCGAATCAGCCAGGGCGCAGCCCTACTTCTGCGCCTCGTAGACAAACATCGTCGGGGGGATGTTGCGGGGCTCGTACTCCTTCGTGACCGCCGAGAAGTGCTTGCGGAGCGGGGCCTCCAGGTGGTTGTAGTTCTGATAGACCAGGAACTTCCCGTCCTCCGCGAGGACGTCTCGGGTTCGGGCGAGCAGTTCCTCCCGCGCCCCCTCGTCGAGGAAGGAGAAGGGAATCCCGGACACGATGTAGTCGACCGTGTCCACGTCGTGCGCGTCGAGAATGTCGACGATACGCTCGGCCCGGTCCTGCACGACGAGCGCCCGGGGGTCGTCGCTCGTCCATTCCTCGAGCATCCCCACGAAGTCGGGGTTGCTCTCGACGAGAAGGAGCGTCGAGTCCGCCGTCATGCGGTCGAGGATGAACTCGCTGAAGACCCCGTTTCCGGGGCCGTACTCGACGACGACCTGGTCCTCCCCGAAGTCGATCCACTTGCAGACGCGTCGGACCAGAAAGGAGGAGGAAGGCACGATCGCCGCGACATCCTGATCCTGAAGAAAGTTCTTGATGTAGGAGAAGGTCCCGGAGAGAGCAGACGGCACGGCACGGGTGGAGCTATCGCAGAAGACCAACGATGAACCAGCACGAGCCAAGTACGCGGACAGCGGGGCATGTTTCAAGGCCGTCACGTTCCGACTCCATGAAGGACCGCGGAAAAGGTTAGGGGAGGGAGAGGGGGGCGGCCGCCGTGGGCCTCGCGTGGAGGAGCTGCGTGAGGCCCTGCCGGAGGGCCGGAAAATCGCCGGCCCAGTAGGAGTCCACGATGGCCCCGGTGTCGTCGATGAGAACCCACCGGGGGAGGCGAGTGGCGTTGTACCGGCGGACGAGCGGGTCTTGCGGCCCGTCGGCGGCGATGGCCCGATGGCCCGGCAGTCGTCGGTTGTGCAGAAAGGCCCGGTTGACGAGCGTGTCGGGCTCGGTGGAGACGGAGACGAACGCGACGGAGTCGGCCCGGGTGGCGTCGTACAGGGCGTTCCGGAGGGGGCGCTGGAGGGCGTACAGGTCGAGCCCGGGGCGGTAGTATTCGAGGACGACGGGCCGGCCCCGAAGGCCGTGGAGGGAGAGGGTGTCGCCGCGAAGCGTCCGGATCGTCAGGTTCGGCGCCGTCATGCCCGGTCGGAGCCGGGCCGCCTCGTACTCGGTGCGGCGGGCCCATTCGGCCCAGGGCGTGTGCGGGAAGCGCGCCCGGAGCCGTTGAGACGCCGAGAGGGCCGCCTCCACCTGTGCGCTGTCCAGGAAGGCCTGGATGCGCGCGGCCTGCACCCCAGCCCGCTGCCGCGCAGTGGCGGCCCGGGCCTCGAGGGTATCGAGAAGGGCGAGTGCCGCCCGGTGGCCGTCGAGGCGGGCCTCGGCCCGTCGGGCAATGTGGGCGGCGTCGGCGTAGCGTGGGCTGGCGGCGTCGATCTGCTGGGCGCGGGCCACGACCAGCGAGTCGTTCCAGCCTTCGAGCAGAGAGAGGGACTCGACGGCGGCAAATCCCGCGGCGTAGGTGCCGGGATAGCGGTCCCGGAGGCCCCACAGGACGCTACTGGTGAGGCGGATGTTCTGGACCTGCATGGTCGCGTTGGGCGGCGCCGTCCGGAGCCGGCGCGTGAGCAGGCGTTGGTGCATGGTCATGGCGTTGCGGTACGCCTGCAGGGCCCGGTTCTCCGGCGACACCGGACGGAGCCCCGCGCCCCGGAGCGGAAGGGAGACGCGAAGCGTGGCGGTGTCGCCGGGGGCCACCACGTACTCCGTGCTCGCGAGTTGCTCCCGGCCGCCTCGGCCCCAGAGGGACAAGGCGTAGAGGCCCCGCTCCGGTGCGGAAATCGGCATCTGGAAGCGGCCGTCGGGGCCGGGGCGGGCGTGGCCCAGCGTGTCGAGGCGGCGCCCGTCCGGCCGAACCACGAGGAGCCGCACGTCGCGGTCCGCATCGAGGGCCCCGGCCGAGGAGTCGACGACGACACGGCCCGTCAGGTGGCTCCGGACCGACGAGGAGGGCGGCTGGCAGGCCCCGCACAGCACGACGAGGACGAAGGCCCCCAGGACGCACCGCCCCGACAGGGCGGCACGGGAGGGGGCGAGAGGGAAGGAGAGCATCGGACCGGCTACTCGTCGACATTCGCCGCGTCCCGCCGCGCATCGAGCTTTTCCCGAAGCAGCGACCGGACCAGCTCCGGATTGGGGGAGCCGTCGAAGCGCTGCATCACCTGCCCGATAAAGAACCCGAGGAGGCCGTCTTTGCCGCCGAGATAGGTGTTTACCTTGTCCGGATTGTCGCTTAGGACGTCTTCGACCACGGGGGCAATCGCGCCCCGATCGGTGACCTGAATGAGGTCCCGCTCGTCGGCAATGCGGCCCGCGCTCTTGTCGGGGGCATCGAGCATGGCCTCGAAGACCTCCTGGGCGCCGTTGGAGCTGACCTTGTCCTGCAGGCGCAAAAACACGAGCTGGGCCAGCCGCTCCGGCCCGACCCCCAGCGCGCCAATGGACAGGCCCCGCTCGTTGAGCACGCGCATCACCTCGGTCATGATGAAGTTCGACACCGCCTTGGCCTGCGCGTCGGTGTCGCCGCCCTTCGTGCGCTTGTAGAGGTGCCGCAGGGCCTCCTCGAAGTAGTCGGCCACGGCGCGCTCCTCGGTGAGGACGCCAGCGTCGTACGCCGGCAGGCCCACCTCCTCGACGAACCGACGCCGGCGGGCCCGTGGCAGTTCGGAAAGGTTCGCGCGCACCTCGTCGATCGTGGCGTCCTCGATCCGCACCTCCACCAGGTCCGGATCCGGCAGGTAGCGGTAGTCGTGCGCCTCCTCCTTCGAGCGCATGGGCCGGGTCGTGCCCGCGTCGGCGTCCCAGAGCAGGGTCTGCTGCGTGATGGACTCGCCCCGCTCCGCGGCGGCGATCTGGCGGGCAATCTCGTAGTCGAGCGCCTGCTCCACATGGCGCATCGAGTTCATGTTCTTCAGCTCGGTGCGTGTCCCGAACGCCTCGCGGCCCTGGGGGCGCACGCTCACGTTGGCGTCACAGCGCAGGGAGCCCTCCTCCATGTTGCCGTCGCTGATGCCGAGGTAGCGCACCAGCTGCCGCAGTCGCTGCAAGAAGAGGGCCGCCTCCCGCGGGGAGCGGAGGTCCGGCTCGGTCACCATCTCCAGCAGCGGCACCCCGCACCGGTTGTAGTCGAGTCGGGTGCTCCCCCCGGCCGAAGCGTGCACGGACTTGCCCGCGTCCTCCTCCATGTGGATGCGCGTCAGGCCGACGCGCCGGGAGTTGGGGGCCGACGGGGACGCGTCCTCCTCCTCCCCCGGGAAGACCTCCAGGTAGCCGTCATAGCAGATCGGCGTGTCGTACTGGGAAATCTGGTACCCCTTCGGCAGGTCCGGATAGAAGTAGTGCTTGCGGGCGAAGGCCGAGCGGGCCGCGATGGAGCAGTGAGTCGCCACGCCGAGCCGGAGGGCGTGCTTGACCACCGTTTCGTTGAGCACCGGCAGCGTGCCCGGGTGGCCGAGGCTGATGGGGTCGACCTGCGTGTTGGGGGCGGCCCCAAACGCTGCGGCGTCGGGACTAAAAATCTTGGCGTTGGTCTGGAGCTGGACGTGGACCTCCAGGCCGATGACCGGCTCGTACCTCTCGTAGGCCATACGTGTTGGACAGGGTCAGAACGAAATGCGTGGACGGGGGCGGCGATGCCCCGATGGGTGCGTAGGCGTGAAAACCCGGGGGGCGGGAAAATGTTCGGTCCCGGCCCGCGGATCACGAGTCGGCGGCGATGTCGGGGTCCCCGTCGCCCCGATCGAGGGCGGGGGCGTTCAGGGTCCAGTCGTACGGCCGGTAGCGGACGTCATACGCGCCCTCCGCCAGGGAGTCGCGCACCGCCCCGTCGAAGTAGGGGGCAAGGGCCCGCTGGACGGCGGTGGGGGTGGGCCCAAAATCCGCCCCGTACCACTTGAGGATGCGAGACAGAGCAATGGTGCCGTTGCCGTCGGGAATGCGGTTTTTGGACGACGCGTGCAGAAACCGGCGGGCCTGTGCGTCGAGTTGTGCGTCGAGTTGCGGGCCCGTGTAGGCCTCCCGGCGGAGGCGCGGGCAGCTCTTGGCGGCACAGACGAGCGCGAAGTGGATGCGCGGCTCATCGAACCGGGCGCGGATGATTTCGTGCTCGATCTCGTCGAGGGTCCGGACGGTGTCGGCGACGGGGCCGACGGGGCGTTCAAACGGGGTGCCGCCGTCGGGCGGGCCGTCGATGTCCCGGATGCTCGCCACCGGACGGTGGTCGACGATCAGCTTCAGCGTGTAGGCGTTGTACGCGTTGATCCAGAAGGCAAGGCGGGCCTCCCGATCCAGGGCAGAGGGGCGAGCCTCCGCGAGCGTTTGGAGGTAGGGGGCGAGTACAGTGTCGGCCTGTGCCTGCAGGGCCGCGTAGTCCACGTCGCCCTGCGAGTCCACGAACCGCTGCAGCAGGCGGTCCAGGGCGGCGTGCCGGGTCGAATCCGACCCGGGAGGGGCGGCGCCCGTGGGGGCTGCGGCAAGGGGGGCGCCGCTACCGACGCACAGAAGCACTGCGAGCATCCACATCCGCCCGGTCATTGGTGATCGTCAGGGTCTGGTGGGAGGACACGAGAGGCGACAGAAGATGGAGGCCGCCCCGCGCCCGCCAGCCCGGGACGGGGCGTTTCGGAGACGGCCCATTACCGAAGACGGTTGGGACGGAGACGGCGGCCGAGGGAGCGGCCCCAACGGAGACGGCCTGAACCTGAGCAGAGCCGTTGGGAGGGGAAGTGGATTCGACCTGCTGTACGGCGCACGACCAACCGATGATGCCCCCGACGTAGGTCAGGATGACGAAGGCGAGGCCGGCGTACTGTCGATACGGGGGGCGACCGTTGGGCACGAGAAGGGGGGGGTGAAGAGAAGAGAACACCGAGGGCGTATCGGAGGGGTTTCGTCGCCAAGAGTTCCGGGCCGCTCCGCCCGTCGGCCCGGGCTACGCCGTGGGGGCGGACGCCGACGGGTCGCCGGACGGGGCAGCGGCGAGGGCAGCGGGAAGAAGGTGCCGAAACCACGCCGTGTACCGGTGCGGACGGGCCGCCACGTCGTCGCGCAGAGCGGACGGGGCGACCCACGCCCAGTCGTCCACTTCGTCGGCACTGGGGCGAATACGGGGCGTATCGGCCGTGCCGACGAACACGTGGTTGTGCTCGTGCTCCATGAGGGCGTCCCCGACGGGAAGCTCGTAGCGGTCCTGGAAGGCCGGCGTGAGGGGGGCCGTAAAGCCGAGCTCTTCGGGCAGCCGGCGATGGGCCCCGTCGATCGCGGGCTCCTCCGGCCGGGGGTGGCTGCAACAGGTGTTCGACCAGAGGCCGCCGGAGTGATACTTGTCGTCGGTGCGCCGTTGGAGGAGGAGCCGACCGGTGGGGTCGAAGACAAACACCGAAAAGGCACGGTGCAGCCACCCCTCAACGTGTGCCCGAAGTTTATCGGCGGTGCCGAGTGATTGGTCGTCTTCGTTGACCAGTACGACAGGGTGCGACATGGGACAAAGGCGGGGGAAAGCGGTGGGGAACCATCCACAATGTGAATGGTGGGGCCGGCCCTCGTTGCCCGAAGGCGCCACACGTTACGGGTTTATCCCAGAACGTTTCCCGACCGGGGGAGGCCAGCCCTCCAGCGTCCAAGGGCCAGTGGGGCGTTCAGTCCGGCCCGCGGGGGGACGCCCTCGCCACGAGACAGGCCCGCCGGCCTCCACTTGACGTGCTCGCCTCGGATTTGTCTCTTGAGGCTAGACGAATCTTCGGCCGCCCCCGCCCACACCCTCGCAGATAACGACGCCTCCTATGCACGAGCTTACGATCGAAGGCCTCGGTCCCTGTGAAGTGGAAGAAGGCACGCGGCTGGTCCGGGCCATTGAGGATTGCGGGGCGGCGGTGGGGCACCGCTGCGGGGGGCAGTCCCAATGCACCACGTGCCGCGTGGAGTTCGCAGCAGGGGAGCCTCCCGTCATGACCGAGGCCGAGTACGACAAGCTTACCGACATCGGCCAACTTGGGGAGATGCGCCTCGCCTGTCAGATCGTGGTGGATCGGGACATGACGCTGACCCCCCTCATGACGGTAGAGGACCAGGGGTGGGACGATGCGGGCCCGGAGCCGGCCCTCATGGTGGAGCCGGACGCGGAGTGGTTTTCGATCGAGAGGCTCAAGCAGCAGTGAGCCCCCCGCGTTCCGGGAAGGACACAGGGACACGGCGCCACCGGTGCCTACGACGCCTCCGCCCCGGCGTCTTCGTCATCGGCGCCCGGGGCCTCCTCCTTGGGGCCGTGGTCGTCGTAGTCGTTCACGTGGAAGCCTTCGCCCTTGAAGATGACGCCGGGGTTGTCGGTGATAATCCGTTCCACGTCCTGCCCCGTTTCCGGGCACGTGTCGAGGGGGTCTTCGGTGATGGGCTGATCAACCTCGAAGGTGCTTCCGTCTTCGCGGCGGTACGTGTAGGTCGGCATTGTCGGGTTTGTCGGCGGTCTGAGAGAATCGGCGCGTTCAAGAACGACACGTGGGCCCGCCCTTGCGTGAGAGGACCAGCCCCTGGTACTTTTTGAATTTCAATTGTTTCCGGGGCCGTGGGCAGTCCTGAGAGAAATTCAAGGAGCCCCGGATGCCTCGTATCGGAGCGCTCAGGATTGAGGCGTGGGTTGAACCTGTGTGAACATTCCTCGCGTCCGGAACCCGATCGGGTCTCAGTTTTAGACATAGGTGTAATTTTGAAATCGACGGTCCGGTAGTTCAGTTGGTTTAGAATGCTGCCCTGTCACGGCAGAGGTCGCGGGTTCGAGTCCCGTCCGGACCGCCCAGCCCTCGGTTCCGCTCGTCCGGAATCGAGGGTTTTGTCGTTTGGGTGCTACAGGGGGCCCGACGCCGGCCCGGGCCTTTCGGATCCCCCTACGGCCTCGCAGGTCGGTCGTCGGCGTGGTCGCGACCGCCCCCATCGCTGTCTTCGCCTTGCTCCGGTGCGCAATGTCCTCTTTCTCTCTGCCGTCGCCTGCGCGCTCCATGTCGCCGGTCGGATGGGGCGGGGCCGGGGTGCTCGTCGTTGCGCTGGGGCTTGCGGGGGCGGCGTCGCTCTGGAAACTATTCGCCATCGGGGCCACGGCGTTCGTCGCGATGGCGGGGGGCGCCTGGTTGGGCGTCCAGTCCGAGGCCGCCGGCCGGTCGGGGGGCGAGCGGCAGGCCCGCCGGCTCGCCTGGGGGTATGGGGGGGCGAGCGGGGCCATGATTACGAGCACGGGGGCCTTTCTCATCCCGAGTGCCATCGGGCACGATCCGGTCGTGGGCGGGTTTGGGATTGCGGCCGGGGTGTTTGTGGGGTTCCTGCTGCATGCGGCCCAGCACCAGCTGGCTCATCTGCACCTTCCGGTCGACGCCACGACGCTGGAGCTGACCGCCCACTCGCTCGCCGCCGGGCTTGTCATCGGGGCCGTCTACGCGACGATGCCGGCCCTGGGCCCTGCGCTCGGCCTCGCGATCGTGTCGCACAAGGCACCGGCGGGCTACGCGGCGGCACGGCGGCTGTGCCGCGCCGGCCGGCCCGTGTCGGTGCTCCTGGTGCCGGCGGCCGCCGTGGCCGCCGCGGCGGTCCCGGTCGGGTTCGTGTCCCCGCCCGGCAGCGACGTCGTGCATGCCCTCGTCTTCGGAATCGCCACGGGCGTCTTCCTGCACGTCGCGCTCGACTTCCTCCCCCGGTGTGAAATTGGGGGGGAGGTGTCGGAGGCCGCCGGGCTGACGGAGGGGGAGGCGGGCGAGGATGAGTTCGACGCGCAGCATCACCTGCTCGACCGCCTCCGCCTCCACGCCGTGGCGAGCGCCCTCGTGGGGGGGCTGGTCGTCTTTGTCGCGTGGTGGGGCCTGCACGCCTGACGAGTCCCACGAGGGCCTTCTCGGAGGGCGGACGCCGGCGTCGTCCGGGGCGCGTTGACAGGCGAGGCCCTACTGCCTATTCTTACCGTGCATCCCAAAAACCTGCGCATCCGTCTCTCTCCTGTGCTGCTTCCATCAATCCCCCGAGGCCCCATGCTCCAGTCTCGCTTCCTCGCTCCTCCCCTCGCCTTCGTGTGCGGCGCCCTTCTGCTCCTGGCCGGCTGCGGCGGCGGGGGCGGCGGCAACGGCGTGCAAATTCAGGCGGGCGACCGCTCGCCGTCGATTGACGGCGCGATGGCCCGCGTGACGGCCCCGGCCGACAGTGCGGTTGTGGACAGTGCGGGCGTGGACGTGACGGTGGAGGCCGAGAACTTTGAGGCGGGCATCCAGACCGACACGGAGCGGGCCAGCGAGATTGCCAACTCCGGAAACGGGCAGCACTTCCACATCATCGTGGACAACCAGCCCTACATGGCCAACTACGAGGCCGGAACGCCCTTCGACCTCGGCGACCTGGAACCGGGCGCGCACACCCTCGTCGCCTTTCCGAGCCGGTCGTACCACGAAAGCGTGAAGGGACAGGAGGCATATGACCTGGTCAACTTCTACGTGGGCGAGGAATCCGGCGCGTTCATGCTGGGCCCGAGGGAGCCGGCCCTCATCTACAGCCGACCGAAGGGCACGTACAGCGGCGACGGCGCCGACCGGATTATGCTCGACTTCTATCTCCACAACGTGGAGCTGGGCGCGGACGGCTACAAGGCCCGCTACACCATCCGGGACGCGGAAGGGAGCGAGGTCGCGTCGACGACACTGACCGAATGGGCCCCGGCGTTCGTGACGGGACTGGCGGACGGGACCTACGAGGTGACCCTCCAGCTCATCGGGAGCGACGGCAGTGTCGTGCCGGGGCCGTTCAACGACACGACCCGCGAGATTGAGGTTCGTTCTGAACGCTAAGCCCTCTTGGAGGTCTGCATGATGACTCTTGAGTTGTCCCTGTGGCGCTGGGCCCTCCTGCTGATGGTGGGGGGGAGCGTTCTGATCGGGGGCCGCGGGGCCTGCGCGCAACCGGCCCCGGGCCCCGCCGCCCAGCCCCAGCCCGGCATCGACGTGCAGGATTACGACTTTGCCCTCACCCTCTCCGACACCACGGATCGGATTGAGGGCACGGCCACGGTGCACGTCCGCATCGACACCGATACGCTCACGGCCGTGCGGCTCGACCTCATTGGCCGGGCGCCGGAGGGCGAGACGGGCATGCGCGTGCAGTCGGTGTCCGAGGCGGGGCGGGCCGTGTCGTACCGCCACGCCGACGACCTCCTCCGCATCCGGCCGCCCGATCTCGCGGCGGGCCAGACCCGCACGTTCCGCATCGAGTACGCGGGCGTGCCCGAGGACGGCCTCATCATCGGCACCAACCGCCACGGCGACCGCACCTTCTTCGGCGACAACTGGCCGAACCGGGCCCGCCACTGGCTGCCGGTGGTGGACCACCTCGCCGACAAGGCGACCGTCGAGTTTCGGGTGACGGCACCCGCCCGGTACGACGTCGTCAGCAACGGGGCCCGGGTGCACGACTCGACGAGCGGGGGCACGCGCCACACGCACTGGCGGACCGACGTGCCGCTGCCGCCAAAGGTGATGGTGATTGGCGTGGCCGACTTTGCGGTCGACTCGGCCGGGACCGTCGACGGCGTGCCGGTGCAGAGCTGGGTCTACCCGGAGGACCGAGGGCCGGGCCTCAAGGACCTGGGCCAGGCGCCGCCCATCCTCCGGTTCTTCGAGAAAAACCTCGGGCCGTACCCCTACGCGAAGCTCGCCAACGTGCAGTCCACCACGCGCTACGGCGGGATGGAGAACGCGGCCGCCATCTTCTACAGCGAGACGGCGGTCGCCGACGGCGAGGACGACACCTCGCTGCTGGCCCACGAGATTGCGCACCAGTGGTACGGGAATACCGTCACCGAGGCGGACTGGCCGCACCTCTGGCTTAGTGAAGGGGTTGCCACGTACCTGACGGGCCTGTATCTGGAGCACGCCCGGGGCGCGGCGGCCCTGACGCGGTACATGGCCGCGGCGCGGCGGCAGGTCGTGCAGTTCCACGACGCAAATCCGGACACGCCCCTCGTGGACACGACCTACAGCGACCCGAACGAGCTCCTCAACACGAATCCCTACCAGAAGGGCGGCTGGGTGCTGCACATGCTCCGTCGCGAGGTGGGCACCGACACCTTCTGGCGGGGCCTGCGGGCCTACTACGAGCGCTACCGGGACGGCAACGCGAGCACCCGAGACTTCCGGGCGGTCATGGAGGATGTCTCGGGGCAGGACCTCGAGGCATTTTTTGACCAGTGGACGCGTCGCCCGGGCCATCCGGTCATCGAGGGCACCTGGCGCCACGACGCCGCCGCGGGGGAGTGTGTCGTGACGCTGCGCCAGACCCAGGACGAGCCGCCGTTCGTGGTGCCGGTGCCGGTGGCCCTTGGCGAGTCCCCGTCCCGCACCACGACGCTCTTCATGCGGGGCCGGGAGGCGCAGTCGCGCGTCGACTGCCCGCAGGCGCCGTCGTCCGTGACGCTCGACCCCAACACCGATCTCCTCGCGGAGCTGTCGATGCGCCGCGCCCAATAGCCGCCCGACGCCCATGACGCGCCGTCTCCTCCTGCTTCTTTTGGTGGCGGGGCTGTTGGCCCCGGTCGCGTCCGCCCAGCCCGACGGGGGACGCGCCCCCGCGGCGGAAGCGGCGGTGCGGGCCGCCCTCAACGCCCTCTTCGACGGAATGCGGGCCGGGGACAGCACCGCGGTGCGGGACGTCTTTCACGACGGCGCCCGCCTGTACACGGCGGTGGGCCCGAGCGACACGGCCGGCGTGAGCCAAACCCCGGTCGACGCGTTCGTGGAGTCGGTGGGCCAGCCCCGTGAGCGCGTGTGGGACGAGCGCACCTGGAACGTGGAGGTCCGCGTGGACGGGCCGCTTGCGAGCGCCTGGGTGCCGTACGTCTTCTATCGCGGCGACGAACGGTCGCACTGCGGCGTGAACGCGGTGCAGTTGGTGCGGGGGCCCGACGGCTGGCGGATCCTCCAGCTGACGGACACCCGGCGGCAGGCCTGCGACGTGCCTCCCGAGGTGCAAAAATCGCGGTAGCGAGGACGGTGTAACATCGGCGCGCGGCCGACCGTGGTGGACATGCCTTGCAGGCATCCACGCATTCTGCCACCCATCCGTCCGCTGCGCCATGCTCCGCCCCCCATCTGTGTTGCGTACCGCGCTGTTCGTGGGCCTCTTCGCCCTGCCCCTCCACGTCGCCGCCGCCCAGGAGAGCGCCCGAGAGACGCGCTCGGTGGAGGCGTTTGCCGCCGTCGAGTTTCGGGTGCCCGGCACCCTGCACCTGCGGCAGGGAAGCGAACGGTCCGTCGAGATTGAGGCCCCGCCGGCCGTCCTCGACCAGTTCGAGACCGGGGTCGACGATGGGACGCTTGAACTCCCGGTCGACTCGGACGACCCCCTGTTCGGCGGCCTCTTCGGCGACGACGCGTCCGTCGACGAGAAGGTGGACGTCTACGTGACCGCGCCGACAATCGAATCCGTATCGCTGGCCGGGTCGGGCGAGATTGTGGGCGAGAATCAGATCGAGGGGGAGACGTTCGAGCTCAGCGTTGCGGGATCGGGCCGCACGCGCCTGGACGTGAACGCGGAGGCGCTGGACGTGCAGGTGGCCGGCTCGGGCACCACGATGCTGGAAGGGCAGACGGACGCCCTCACCACCAACATCGCCGGGTCGGGCGATCTGCAGGCCGCGGACTTGGAGGCGCGGACGGTGGAGGTGAGCATCGCCGGGTCCGGAGACGTGGAGGTGCACGTGACCGACGAGCTGGACGCTTCCATCTTCGGCTCCGGCGACGTGCACTACCGCGGGCAGCCCTCCGTCTCCACGAGTTCGTTTGGAAGCGGAGAGGTCCGCCCGATCGAGTAGAAGGGGCGGGTCCCCCGGCGCGATCTTTTGGGCCGGGCGTGCATATGATGGGGCCCTGTCGGATTCCGACTGTCGGACCGACGCGCCCGATTTCCTTCACCAATTCCGGACTGCCCGTGGACCTCGACCGCTGTACCGTTACGATTCCCCGCGAAGAAGACGCCGCCGACGACCCCGAGTCCGTGGAGGTGTGGCCCCTCATCGAGGCCGCCCTCGACAAGATCGACGCCGACCCTTCGACCCGCGACGCCGCGGAGGCGGCCATCGAGCACGGCGACGGGAGCGTCGTCCTGGCGAACTACCTCAACAGCGAGGCCAAGCGGGTCCACGAGATGGACTACCGCTTCAAGGTCCCACTCGTGGTGTGGGCCGCCGAGCAGGCCCGCGCGGACGACACCGCCACCTCCATCTACGACCCCGACGAGGGCTGCGTCTACTTCGAGACCGACGTGAGCCAGTTCTCCTTTCACGTCTACAAGGACTGGACCGTCGACTGGCCCGCGGTGGCCGACGACGTGCAGGCCGGCTACGAGTGGAGCGGCGAGGACAACCAGACGTGGGCGCTCGACTGGCTTATGGACTTCCTCGACGTGCCCACGGACGACTACATGGTGTGAACAACGGGCTGAAGCGGACCGATCATTCGGGGGGCGTCCGTACGACCAGTTGCGGCGGGATGCCGGCGCGGAGCGTCTGGTCGGCCAGGCGAAGGAGGCGCTGCTGCTCGGGCCACGCCAGTCGGCCGGCGGCCTCCTCGGCCGGGAGCCAGGCGAACGCGTCGTGCTCGTCGTCGAGCACCGGGGCGCCGGGAAGGGCCGCGGCGAAGGCCGGAATCAGATTGATGCGGTCGTCCTGCCACTCGTAGAAGGCATTGACGGACGGGAGCGTCCAGAGCCGGTCGGGGGCGTGGCCGGTTTCCTCGGTGACCTCGCGGCGGGCGGTTTCCCAGGCGGCCTCCCCCGATTCGATCTTGCCCCCCACCATGCGCCACTGCCCGGCGTACTCTGTGCCCGGGGCGCGGCGGAGGAGCAGAAACTCCGGGTTGACGGCCGACTCGCGGTACGGATACACGTCGACGACGCGGACGACAGATCCGGGCATGGCGGAGGGCGGTTGGACGACCGACGGTTCGCAGGCCAATGTAGCCATCGGCACCGAGAGTATCGATTCGGGGGCGCCGCGGGACGGGTCGTCTGAACGGATGTGCATGTGTGGTCGTTTTCAAGTGAGGAACCAGGGGGGAGGCGTGGCAATAGGGAGGGTGATTCCCAACAACCCCTCGTCTTCCCATGCAGGGACGCCGTCCCATTCTGGTCGGGCTGCTGCTCGTGGCGTTCGCCACGGGCGGGGTCATCGGGCCGACTGTACACCTCGTTCAGCACGGGGCGGCGCAACGGAGCACGCAGACGGAGGCGTCCTGTCACCCGGCGGATGTGCACGCCGCGGAGGGGCCCCTCTGGACGGGCGCGACCGATGGCCGTGCGCTGCTGGAGTGCGACCTCTGCGCCACCCGGCTCCTGGTCGTGCCGCCCACGCCCATTCCCCCCACGGCCCCACGTGTGGTTGAGGGCCTGGCCGTCGAGGTCCGGTCGCACGCAGCCGTCGCCCCTGTGGCGGCGGATCAGTTCATCCGCGGGCCTCCATCGTTCTCTGAGGCCCGTCCGGCGTAGTCCCGGTTCCCCCTCGCCAGCGCCCGCCCCCCGGACGCACTGGGTGCCCTGCGTGTCTGCAGGCCACCGCCATCGATCCGGCGTCCGCCCGGGCCGCCCCCCCGGCCCCGTGGAATGGGTGTGCGTCTGTGCCCCAGGGCGTCGCGACTGCGACGAACAGGCCTCCTTTCCGTCGTTCCCGCCCGTCCCCGATGGGCGGCCCCGATCTGTTTGCTCCGCCGCACCTGTTTGTCCTGCTTTTATGTCGACCCGTATTCTTGTTGTTCTTTCTCTTCTCACTTTTTTGGTCCCCACCGCCGAGGGCCAGTCCACCCGCAGCACCGTGACCGGCACCGTCACGGACGCCGACGGGGCGCCCCTGCCCGGCGCCCAGATTGCCGACGTGGCGTTTCAGCGGGGCACCACCGCCGGCCCCGACGGCCGGTACACGCTCGATGGCCTTCCGCCCGGCCCCCACACCCTCGAAATTCGGTTCGTCGGCTACCAGACGGCCGTCCGGGAGGTTACCCTTCAGGCCGGCGAGACCCGCGAAATGAACGTGTCGCTCGAAGAGCGCGTGCTGGAGACGGACGGGGTGACGGTCACCGGCACGGCCCGCGCCCGCAGTACGCTCCGCGCGCCGCAGGACGTGGACGTGATGGGGACCGAAGACTTGCAGAGCGGCCGCAGTGCCGCCCTCGGCGAACTGTTGCAGGAAAACGTAGACGGGGTCTCGTCCATCCAGACGGGCGCGCAGGCCGGCAAGCCGGTCCTCCGCGGCCTGAGCGGCAAGCGGGTGGTGCTTCTGAAAGACGGCATCGCCCAGGAGTACTACCAGTTCGGCGTGCGGCACTTCCCCACCACCAACGCGAGCGAGGCCGAGCGCGTGGAGGTGGTGCGCGGGGCCAGCAGCATCCTCTACGGCTCCGACGCCCTGGGTGGGGCCATCAACGTCATCAGCAAGCCGGCCCCCACCACGGGCGTCGACGCGTTTGAGGTGGGCGGGTCCGCCTCCACCCAGTACTACACGAACAACAACGAGCGGGCGGTTTCCCTCGACCTGAGCGCGGCGCAGGGAAACGTGGGCTGGCGCGTGGGCGCGGAGCGCCGCATCGCCGACAACTACCACACGCCCGACGCCTCCACATTCTTTGAGGAGAATCCGGACACTGGCACGTTCGGCGACCCGAAGTACACCGGCGAGGTGCCGTTCACCAATTTCGAGCAGTGGAGCACGTACGGCCAGGTGGGCCTACAGGGCGCGTTCGGGACGCTGCAGCTGTACGGCGACTACTGGTCGAACGCCCAAAACTTTCTGCTGCCCACCGGCGGCCCGGACGACGACAATCCAACCTCGCCGCCGCCCAACGGCCTCGGCCAGAACCTGGCGCACAGCAACGTCGTGCTGAAGGGCAACATCGTCGCCGACGGTTTCGTGTTCAAGCCGCGCCTCAGCTGGCAGCGCTCCATCCGGCAGTCGGGGGCGCCGGGCACCAACCTGGGCGATATTCGCGACGGCGGCGGGCTGGCGCGGTTTGACTACCCGCTCGACCTCAAGACCGACATTTACACCGGGCGGCTCGAGGTGGCGCACCCCTCGATCGGAAACCTCAGCGGCACGATCGGGGCGGAGGTGCAGCACCAGGACGCCGACACGCGCGGCCCGGCCGAGCTGCAGCCGTCGGCCCGCACGTGGAATACCGGCGTCTTCTTCTTCGAGGACCTCGACCTCGACCCCATCACGGTCTCGTTCGGGAGCCGCCTGGACGTGCGCACCGTGGAGGCGGTGCCCAACGACCGCACCACTGATTCCGACCAGCTGGACAACACGTACACCACCCTTTCGGGAGCCGTGGGGGCCAGCTACGCGTTCGGCGACGGGATCGCGATCGCGACGAACCTGAGCTCCGGCTTCCGCGCGCCCTCCATCTTTGAGCTCTACGCGAGCGGCGTGCACGGCGGCGTGGCGGCCTTCCAGGTCGGCAACCCGGACCTGGAGCCGGAGCGCTCCTACAGCGCCGATCTGTCGCTGCGCGTGCGGCGCGACCGCCTTACCGCCGAGGTGACCGGCTACGTCAACGCCATCCAGGACTACATCTACCTGGAGAATACGGGTGAGAGGGGCCCCAATGGGAACCTTCCGAAATTTGCCGCCGACCAGACCGACGCCCTGATTCCGGGCATCGAGGCGACGGTCGAGACGAGCCCGCTGCCGTGGCTGCAGGTGGGCGGCTCCGCCGCCGTGCTCGACGGCACCGGCGACGGCCTGGGGGCGCAGGGGGGCGACGGGGAGCTCCCGCTGCTGCCGTCCAACACCGTCAGTGGCTTTGTGCGCTGGGTTCCCGCCGACACGGGCCCCCTCAGCAACTCGCAGGTGGAGCTCTCGCTGAAGCGGTCGCTTGAGAAGGACGCCGCCGGCCGGTTTGAGCCCTTCGCGCAGTTCGATGCGCTGGATACACAGGGGCCAAATCCGCCGTTCGGGACCGCCTCGACGCGCGCCTACAGCGTCGTCAACGTGGAGGCCCGCACCACGCTGGCGCTGGGCCTGGGCGCGCCCCTCACCGTCTCGGTCGGCGTGGACAACCTGCTCGACGAGACGTACCGCGATTTCCTGGACACGTACAAGGGGTACGCCCTCTCGCCGGGCCGCGACGTGCAGTTTAGCCTCTCCACGACGTTCTAGTCGCGGGGGCCGGCACATGCGAGTGAGTTTCGTTGCGCGGTGGGACCGGGAGCGAACTGGTTCCACCGCCCGCTCACTCGTGGAATCTCATGCACGTCTGACTGTCCCTCCTGCCCCTTCTGTACATGAATGACAAACTTCCTGTAACCGTGTTGTCCGGCTACCTCGGCGCCGGCAAGACGACGCTCCTCCAGCACATTCTTCACAACGCCGAGGACCGCCGCATCGCCGTGATCGTGAACGACATGGCCGAGGTCAACATCGATGCCTCGCTCGTCGAGGAACAGTCGGACCTCGTCCAGACTAACGAGCGCCTGGTGGAGATGTCGAACGGCTGCATCTGCTGTACGATGCGGGAGGACCTGCTCACCGAGGTTAAGGCGCTGGCCGACGACGGCCGGTTCGACCATCTGGTGATTGAGTCGAGCGGCATCTCGGAGCCGATGCCGGTGGCCGTGACGTTCGACCTGTCCGACGAGTTTGGGCACACCCTCTCCGAGGTTGCGAACATCGACACGATGGTGACGGTCGTGGATGCGCACCGGTTTACCGAGGACTTCAACTCGACCGATCTGCTCGCGGATCGGGGACAGGAGACCGGGCCGGACGACGAGCGGACCCTGGTCGATCTGCTCGTCGATCAAGTCGAATTTGCGAACGTCATCCTGGTCAACAAGACGGACCTCGTCTCCGCGGAAGAGGTCGACTTTCTGACGAAGGTGCTGCGGACGCTCAATCCGGAGGCGACGCTCGTCCCGACCCAGCACTCGGAGGTCGATCTGGGCGCGATCATGGGCACGGGGGCGTTCGATTTTGAGGCCGCTCAGAGCATGCCGGGGTGGGTCAAGGAACTGGACGGCGAGCACGTGCCGGAGACGGAGGAATACGGCATCACAAGCTTTACGTACCAGGCACGGGCGCCCTTTCATCCCCGGCGCTTCTGGGACTTTTTCCAGGGGCCGTGGCCCGGCGTCATCCGCGCGAAGGGATTCTTCTGGCTCGGCACGCGCGACGCCATGGTGGGCGAGCTGTCGCAGGCGGGACGGATGCGAGACCAGCGCCCCACCGGCTACTGGTGGGCGGCCCTTCCAGACGAGGAGTGGCCGGACGATCCGCAGACCCGAGCGCTTATCACTGACCGCTGGGACGAGGAGTACGGCGACCGGCGGCAGGAACTCGTCTTTATCGGCGTCGACATGGACGAGGCCGAGCTGCGGGATCGTCTGGATGCGTGCCGCATGACGGTTGACGAAGAACAGGCCTGTCTCGACGGGGAGGGCGCCATTGCCGACCCGTTTCCGACGTGGGGCACTCACCTGTCACAGGCGTAGGCGGACCTTGGGTTCTCCACGGTACACAGAATACAACGGCTGCCATGAGTTCTCTAACTTCGACCCGGACGCCCTCTCACCGTGCGGTCCAATGGACGACGGGCCTCGTTGCGTGTGGCATGGGGCTGGTGACGGTCTTTGGCCTCGTCGCGGGCCTGATGAAGCTGCTGGCGATCGGCTGGACGGCCTTCCTTGTCATGATGGCGGGGGCAGAGATGGGCCGTCGGGCCGAGACGTACGTCGTTGGGACGGTGGCGCGGCGGCTTCGTCGTCTGGCCTGGGCGTACGGGCTGTCGAGCGGGGCCATGATCACGAGTGCCGCCCTCTTCCTGGTGCCAAATGCCGTGTCGCACGACGTGTCGTTCGGGGGGCTTGGCATCGCGCTCGGAATCGTCGGTGGGTTCGCGATTCATACCGGCCTTTCCCCCCAAGAGCCCGAGAGGGGGGCCGCGTCGATTCCGGTCGTCTGGGTGCTGTCGATGCATGCGCTGGGGGCCGGTCTCGTCATCGGGGCGGTTTACGCGACGATGCCGGCCCTCGGGGCCGTCCTCGGTCTCGCCATCGTGTCCCACAAAGGCCCCGCCGGGTACGCCGCGGCCCGGCGGCTCCGGCGACGAGGGGCCTCTGTACTGCTTCTGCTCTGGCCCGCCGCGGCGGTCTGCCTCGCTGCGGTCCCCGTTGGGCTGATCGACCCGCCCACGAGCGATGCGTTCCACGCCGTCGTGTTTGGCGCCGCCACGGGGCTGTTTCTGCATGTGGCCATCGACTTTCTCCCGCGGTGCGGGTGGGGCAGTGAACTGTACCGCGCGGCCGACGTGCGGCCGGACTCCCAATCGGGCCCCACCGCCCGACGGCTCGGGAACGTCTGCCATCACGCCGTGTGGAGCACCCTCGCCGGAAGCATGCTCGTCGTGGGGGCCTGGGCGCTCCTCTAGGGCCCATCCGCCGCCGATGCGTCTGCGGTGTGTTCACCGGGTTGCCCCGCCGGCCCGTCTTTGGTGCAGTTGGTGGAGGAAGAGGGAGGCCCCGAGCGCGATGAAGAGGTAGTAGCCCAGCAGGCGCCAGGTCAGGAGGGTGGGGGCCAGGAGCGCCTCCGGCATCAGCGGGCCGATGAAGAGGGCGTAGAGGCCCTCCAGGCCGCCGGAGCCCCCGGGGGTGGGCATGATCAGGCCCACCAGCATCATTGCCGCCGAGCGGGCAAAGAGAAGCAGGGCGTCGGCCGCGTAGACGCTGCGGACGACGAGAACCACGAGGGCGTAGCGGGCGATCCAGGTGAGGGCCGTCAGGGCGAAGCCGGAGGCGTAGAAGGCAGGGGGGCGGCTCCCGAGGTGGCGCGCCCGCCGGAAGTAGGCCCGCATCTCCGGCATGACCGTCTTGCGGAAGCGGCGCAGGTAGGGCCACCGGACGCACCAGTCGGCCCCCGCCACCAGCAGGCGGGGGCGGACCAGGGTGGCGTAGGCGTAGAGGGCCGCCCAGCCCCCCAGCCCGCCGAAGTAGGCAAGCAGGGTCCACCCCCCGACCGCGCCGGCCGCGCGGGGCAGCAGGTCGATGGTAAAGGTGGCCAGGACCAGCAGCGGGATGGCGACCAGGAACCAGAGCTGGTCCAGCAGGACGCAGAAGAACAGGAGGGCGGCCGACTCCCCAACCGCGAGGTCCTCGTCGCGGGCCACGTAGAAGGCGGCCACCGGGCCGCCGCCGACGACCGAGGGGGTGACGCTGGAGAAGAAGTCCCAGGCCAGCTGCCCGCGGGTGCCGCTCCGGAGGGAGAGGCGGCCCTCCGAGACCTGGCGGAGGCGCCACCCCCCGAGGCCGATGCGGGCGATGGCGACGGCGAGGGCCGCGGCCAGCAGTCCCGGGCGCAGGTGTTGGATCAGGCGGCGGAAGGCGCCGGCGTCGAAGGTGGCGTACCCGACCCCGGCCAGCACCAGCCCGCTCAGCAGGAGGGACACCACAATGTTGCGGGCGGAGCCGGCGGTGCGGGGCCGAGACGAGTCCTGGGGGGATTCGTCACTTGATGGAGGAGGGGACGTGACGGACGAAGGAGAAGACATCGAAAGGAGAACACCAGAGGGGGCCCCATCGCAGGAGGCGACGCGTTGGGAGGGAACGCCGCCCCAATGTCGTCACGTCCTACCTGTGTTATACGGAAAGGTTTGGGCGACTCGTAAAGCCAAAATTAAGCCCATCTGTGTTGGGTTGGCGGGCGCCGACCGGGCAATGGGACCTCCCCCTCGTCTTCGTCGGTGCAGAGGAATGCTCTTCAACAGAGGGGCGAAAGGGCGGACAGCCGATGCGGGAAGAAGTCTTGAGTTCAGCGAGCTCGTTGCCCGGTCGTCTGGGCCTTTCGTTGCCGTGGGCCGCCGGCCAACGGGCCCGAGAATGGAAGGAAGCCGGGGCGCGGGCCCCTTGGCGTCCGCCTCACCGACGCCCGTAGTGGCGATCCCCGCGGGGACCGGAGTGGGCCTCCCGCGGACGCCTCCGTCACGACGGGCCTTTTCGAAGAGCTGTCCGCCCGGCAGGGGCCCTCAACGGTAGAACAGCCCCTGGGTGCGCCGGCAAACGGCGCTCAGGGGCGATGTTCGAGGGGAATGGGGGTGCCCGAGGAGGGACTTGAACCCTCACGGTGCGTAAGCACCAACGGATTTTGAATACAACCTGGATGGCACCGCAAACTATACCTTACAGGCGCTGAGCACCGATCTGCGGGAGACACCCTAATCACTCTTACGCATATCTTACACATCTTCCGAGATTCACCCTTGCCATTTTAGTTTCGGAAGACGTAGGGTGCTAGTGTCGCCTGCTTACAGTGTCCCGGTGTAGTCGTATAGCAAGAGGCGTGTCGGAAGGTACGGAGAAACCCGCTCTATTTCTTCAATCTCCGCATCACGAGTGTACCGCTTCACCGACCGACGGAGGCGCGAGGTCGCCACATTCTTCCCGCTTCGCGTTGGGAGTAACTGGTCTGGTTCTGGGTGACGTTTCATCCATTCCTGGAATTCGTCGAGCAAATCTCCTCCAACCCAGAGTGTGCGGTCCTTTGCACCTCTGCCCTCTCGGACCATTGATTTCCCGCTCATCAGGTCCACGTGTTCAGGCCGAGAGGAGACCGCCTCCGATGCTCGAAGTCCCGCATCCAGCATTAGCCGCATGAAGTAAGTAGTCGCGGTGGAGGCCATAGTATCGCTGATTCGGTTGTTGAATGAGACACTCCGTCTCGGCCTCGGTCAGCACTTTCGGAAGCTTATCGGGGCGTATCACAGGGGAGCAGGTTTGGGGAGAAAAGACCGATTGTTACGCTTTCCGAGCTTGCGCGACGCATGTGTACCTGTCTCAAAAACACGCCGAAGAGGTGCAGTTCCGTAACAGGTTCGCGAAAAGGATAGATGATGGAACTGTTGTGGCTGAGTACCACACTTCACGGTATGTGTGTACCCGATCTGCTCTGAGCGCGGCTACTCTCATCATTAATCCGCGTTCAAGTCCCAGTTTGGTTGCGCTCCAGCTTTCTCGCAACCAGCCTGAGAGCGTCGGTGTCGCTTGCTTCCGACAATTCTTGGAGTATCGAGTAAGCTTCCTGAGTGATATCGAAAGGCTCAGCAACGGAGATGGACTCTACACCATCGTCAGAACTGAGGTCGATTTCTCCCGAAGAGACTCTGTCAGCGAACTCATAGATTTTATTGCTAAGCATCTCTCCGTCTACGTCATCGCCAAGCTTCGTCTTCAAATACGTATCAAGAGTGGGTGGAGCCCACACCCGTCTTTTCATTGAGGCTCCAGGCGTCTCCCCCTGGGCCACGAAGTGGTATAGATGGTCGCTGTCCTCTTCTGGTACGTCGATATACGGTTGGACCTTTACCCCCTTACTTGGATCTGTCACTGAGTAACGTTTCTCGTCGTTAGCTTCTCTGTAAACATGTAGGCTGGTACTAGACTGTCTCTTACTGCTACTTCGGGGGTTATGGGACCACTCACCATAGAAGTCATCAGGATCAGGAGGAGTCCATCGGCGCTCAAAATAGATGAACTCTGAAAGATCCTCTTCCCAGATCAACAGAGACAGCCTAAGATCAGCCTCACCGTCGGAAGAGTTCTCTCTGACCTCATTCTGTCGTCTACGGATGTAGTCCGCGTACTCTTGAACCATGAAATGAGCAGCCTCGTCGGCATCACCGTTCCCAAAACCATACTCGGGTGTGTCTACGGCCCGAGTACCAGCAGGGTGCATGACTGTATCCCCGAAGTATGATGAGACCCCACCTTTACGAGTCGACTTCAGAAGTTTCGACTCAACTCCAAGACCCTCATGGTTGATATCGAGATCGGTGTTGCTCCATCCGCTTTCTGGAAAACGCTTTGTCTGCAAATAAACTGAGTTCCAATCATCCTCTTCCAGCTTACGACCACCCATCGTAGCGACTTTGGAGGCCAGAAGCTTGTAAGCCCGTTGGTGTTCAGTATCGGTGAATGCAGCAACAGTTGGTCCAGCCATCAGAGGGTGCGTACCAAATGACAGTTTTATGCCCCCTACATAATAGCGGCTGATTCCTTGGTTTCAATTCTGGTCGTACCTCAGCAGTGCGTGTGGACTGCGGGAGTACTATTTCAGTATACACGGAACGGGATCGGCCGACAGCAGACCGCTGATGAGTACTAAAGAAAACTTGTGGTCTGCCGTCAGCCGTTTTCCCGAGCGATGCATGATCCTGAGAGCTAATTCAAAGACTCGACCTGCCACCTGAATTCTCAACAGTAAGAAGAAGCTTTCCGCGTTTCCATAGCTTCTGCTACTGCCTCCCCGACAACCTCCCCTAAGAGGGGCGGTACTGCATTACCAATCTGCTTAGCACGCTGCATTCGGGTTCCGTATAGGTACCGGTTCTGAGAGAAAGTCTGGAGCATCAGTAACTCACCATCGCTTAGAAACTCATATTCGACCTCTACGGGTGGAGTATCCCCTTGCCGATTTCCTTTCGTGTGCCACTGTTGGCGTTCGATCTGTTTTTCAGGAACGCCGTTAGGCGCAATCGACAACTTGGCAGCTTGATGAGCTCCAACAGTCGGGGAAGGGCGTTTGTCCAATCTCCACGTAACAGGCTCGTCCTTGGGACGAACGACGTTACGTACCCATAACCGAGCCACATCAGGATCCAACTCACCATACTTGAAATGTCCATCCTTCCAAATAGCATCCCACATCGTGACCCAGGGTCGACGAGCACCGTTGCTGCTTGCAAAGGCGTCAACCTGAAATCCGTTTTTATTGGGATCCATGTGTGTGGGAGAAGGCCAAGAAAAATCTGACCCGTCCTCAGACCCTACTATGAACAGTCTCTTGCGTTTTTGCGGAGCGCCAAAGTTTGCTGCATTCAAAACCTTGTACTGGCAATCATATCCGGCTCTCTTTTCGAACTCGTTGATTATAATTTTTAGCGATCCGCCTTTTTCTTCCTCAAGCTCCCACTCTAATTTATTACTACCACAAGTACTGCAAGTAGAAGATGGAGGAGAGGCTTCCGGGGTCCATTCTTGTCTTTTGGCGAAGAGGGGTATTTCTTGGTTTCCGCAATTTAAGCAGACCTCGTAAAGAACATCTGTTTTAGCGGTCTCCAGCCCTTTGACATTCTCAAATATGAACCAGGATGGCTCTAAGTCATCCACCACACGCACGAACTCAACGAACAACTGTCCTTTATCAACCTCTACAGATTCTCTGTCACCAGAGCGGCTGAAAGACTGACACGGGGGGCCACCCGCCACTACCGAGGCCTCACCTACTTCTATACCCGCGGCGTCCATTATTTGCTGCGAGGAGATATCGGAGATATCACCCTGGACAACATTAGCATCGTTTAAGAAACTCTTATTTTTTCTGGAAGGCTCTACACGTCTCCTTAAGTTTTCTATTTCTTCGTCAGAGGCATACTTGTGACACCTTTGCTGTATCTGCTTATTAAACCAATTTCCAAATTCTTGTTTTGTTAGTCCAGATAGCCTTCTATTTCTCTTTATTGTTTCACATGCCCAATCTTTATTATCATTCGCAAAAACTGTATTAAAGCCAGCCTTCTCAAGCCCTATATCTAGCCCCCCTGCACCTGTAAAGAGAGAGACCAACGGGTATTGGTATTCGGAATCTGTTTCCGGCATTTCACGCAAGGTTTTTTACGAAAGAAAGTCTACTTGTAGAAATTTCTCATTAGTCCCTACCAGCCGTCGATTTCCTTTTTATAAGACATATTTCTACTTTGTTTGATCTAGTTTCCGTTTTACTTCTTTTCATTATTTCGAGTAGACTATTTGTGGACTCAAATCCAACTTGGAGTATGTTTTGGGATATACTACTTAGTCCCGCGTACCTGCTGACTTTTATATTGTCATAACCAATAATGGCAATGTCTGATGGAACACTAATGCCCTCTTCATTTATTTTTTGCCAGGCGCCAAGTGCATGTACGTCACTACTAGCGAATATCGCGGATACACTACTGTCATAGTCAAGTATTTTGCTCATTGCCTCATAGCCTGATTCTTCGCTAAAACCATCATGTTTAAGTGTCTCACCGTAGAATACTGAGTCTTTTTCGTATTCTATTCCTTTGGAATCCAGTGCTGAGAAAAACCCTTCTTCTCTCCTTTTTGATGGTATATTTTCGGTCGGAGAAGAAATCATAAATATCCTATCGTGTCCGATGGAAACTAGATGATCAACGGCCATGTGAGCTCCTGACCTGTTATCCCAATGAAAGGATTCTAGTCCATCTACCTTTGTGCCTATAACTACGACTGGTATACTTAGGCTTTTA
This sequence comes from Salinibacter pepae, assembly GCF_947077775.1. Taxonomy (NCBI): domain Bacteria; kingdom Pseudomonadati; phylum Rhodothermota; class Rhodothermia; order Rhodothermales; family Salinibacteraceae; genus Salinibacter; species Salinibacter pepae. The sequence goes on along the minus strand of NZ_CAMTTE010000001.1, from coordinate 639,970 downwards.
AGGCGATTGATAACATTTGCGTCGCTGATATGTCCCGCAAAAATTAGACCCTCTATAGCTCCCCTAGAAAGAAAGCTTTCGAGAGACGACCTTATAGATTCCCACTCTAGGTCACATATCATTAGGTCAATATCTTCGTCCTCTAATCGGTCCCGTACACCCTTTAAAAGCTCATTGTGAAAAGGAGTCGTGAATGTCGGTAGTGCAGCAGCAATAGTTTTTGATGTCTGTATTGCTAGCGATCTTGCTGCACGGTTCCGAGTATAACCAATCTTCTCTACTGCCTCGAGAACCCGTTCCCGAGTAGACTCAGCAACGTCCTCGTCATCATTTAACACGCGAGAAACTGTCGAGATTGCCACTCCGGCACGTTCCGCGACATCGTATATTGTTGAGCTTTTTCCCTCGGGACGTGAGTCATTCATGATGTTGCACCCTAGAAAACCGCCGATGAGCATTTTTTGAGCCGAGCGAAGCAGCTGTTCTTACCGTCTTTGGGGTTCAGAACGATTCTGATACCCTTGTGGAATAGCAAGAGTTTTCCAAATGCCGTAGAATCCTTTTCCAAACAGAACTGACTTAGGAAAAAACTACGCCAGCTTACCGAACGTGGGTCGTTCAAGCACTTTCTCGTAATGGCTGCGGGGCACAGCAAGCACGCCAACCGACCCGTCTTCAAGCTCCTTAATCTCGTTGTCTGTCTGGAATTCCATTTCATCATGACACTTGTGAAGTACTCGGAGGGCCTCCTCGCTGGAGTGTTCGGCCCTCATGCGTGATTTGAGTACCAAGACCGAACAGTTCGATAGCTTCAGGGACGACAGTAAATGCCGAAAAACGTTCAGCTTCGGATTAGGTGCCATCGTTTTTTGGAATAACTCCTCCGGTTCATAGATATGGTGGGAAGGTGGTCCAAATTCTTGCACTTCACCAAACTGATTCGGATCAGCAGACCTGTGCGAGCCCCAAAATTTCCACAGGTCGGTAATGACTCGGCAACGACACTGCCCTCTTCCTTCAGCTCTCAAGACGCCAGGTACTCTTTCCCGTAGTCGACGGTTAGCTCGGTTTCAATCGGTGGCACGTCCATCTCTTCGGCCAGCCCCTCTCGGCCTCGTTGAAGCGCCTCACGCGTCGTCTCAACAGCCCCGCGGTATGCCCAGGGCTTCCGCCGCCGTGGGGCGATCGTCACCCCGTCGTGCTGCCAGAGGCCGAACCTCAGCTCCGGGTCGCCCAAGACCGTCTCCCCGACCGGCAGCATCACCCTCAGCTCGGCGTTCTGCATATACTCGGCGAGGATGCTCTTCGCGTCTCGGCCCCCGCCTGTGTCGAGAGAGCGGCCGAAGCAGTCGGTAATGCTCCCATCTTTCCGAATTTTGGAGAGCAGCTGTTCGCGCCGCCGCAGGAGCCCTTCGATCAGGGGGTGACTGAGGAGCGCGCTCCCAACCTTTCCGGCCCTCGCCTGGATGGCTCTCTTCTCGTGCGGGAAACGGGCTTTCCCGAGAAAGAGAAGGTTCATCTTACGGGCCGACTCGTGGTACTGGGCCTCGTCGGTGGAGGCGGCCTTGGGGTTCCCGAGTCGCCGCAGGTTTTTCCGCTGCATCCCGAAAAAAAGGCCGTATGTGAAGGCTTTGAGCGTGCCCTTGACCGCCTCGAAGTGCTTGCCCGGGTCGTAGTGGGGGGCAGGGAGCTCCTCGGCCAGATGCCCAGCCAGCTCCGACCACCAGCTCCTGTCACTTCCTGTGCACTCTCTCAGGAATTCCCGCAGGGCGGGAAAGTCCCACAGGGACCCCGCCAGCGCAAGCTGGGCGGAAGACATGTCTACTTCGAGGTAGTCGCTGAAAACCGCCCGCCGCATCTTCTTCGGGAGCGCCGCGAGCGAGGGGCCCGCCGGAGTGAGCCGGAGGGTGCTCCCCGTAAACTTATACAGGGGAACGCTCACGTCGGCGATGGCCCGCAGCTGTCCGAGGTAGGGGAGCACTTTCGGGGCGGCCCCCGCTTCAGGCTGCTCTTCGGCTCGCTCCTCGGCTAAGGCGAGAAGCTTGTCTTTCGCGCTTTTGAGGTTGCTCCGAAAGCGACTCTGAGGGAGGTCGTGGAGTTCCTGCTGCAAGCACTGGGCACGGTCGGGTACGTCGTGCCGCTTGCCGGTCCGTTCTGCTTTCCTTCGCCGCCGCTCCCTGCGCTTCTGCCGCCGCTCTGGGCGGCCCCTGTTGCCGGACTCGAGGTTGACCGTTGCCCGGAGATCGCCGGTGGTGATCGCCAGGAGGGCCCGGCTGGCCTCCTCGGAAAATGCCTCTTCGAGAGGATCGGGGAGAGCGAATGGGGTAATTTGCACGCAGTTTTGGCCCTTTGCGTGCCCGACGACGCGAAAGGGAGGAGGACCTGCGTTCCCTATTTTCATGTCCTTGGCGACGGCCTCCTGGAGCCGCTCGGCCAGGTCGTATACCCGCGCCTCGTGCCGGTCTGCGAGGCTGGGCGCGCCCCGGATGTGGGCAACGGCAGTTTCGTGGAACGGCAGGTACCCGGATCGCGGGTCCGGCCGGGCGACCATCTTGAGGTACACCAGAGCACGCCGGAGCTCCGCATCCGCTGCAACCCGGGGAAGATGGTCCTCGATTTTCCAGTAGAGCCCCTCGGAGACGTTCGGGGGGATGGACACGCCCTGCGCGCCACTGGGGCTTCTGCCGCTGGGAAGGGACTCGTGCTTCCATGCCCGTACAAGCTTTACATCCGATACGTCCTCTGTAGCTGCCGCCCATTCCCGCTCAATCGGCGTCAGAAGCAGGCTTTTCTTATTCTGGACCTCCTTCAGTACTTCCCGTACGTGGGGTGTATTAGCCGAGGGAGGATGGAGAGATGGGGATAGATCCGAAAGGGCTTCAAGGACATAGGAGGAGGTGGAAGGGGATGGGGCGGAAGGATAAGTGGGCGGCGGGGAGTTAACGGGACGGCGGGGGTTCCCATAAGCCTTCGTTTCCCAGAAAGTGGAAAGCAGTATCTCTAGGGACTTGGGATCACCGTCTTCGAAGAGGGTAGCGGTCGCCTCGGCAATCTCGGCGGCCCCTGCCTGGAGTTGTCGGCACGTAGCGTGTGCCCGCGCTAGCAAAGGGCCCCGTGAGAAGTGGAGGTACGTCGTGGCGTCGATAGGGCTCGGCGTCCAGGCGACACGAAGGACCTCCGCATCTCCTCCCGCACTGATCAAATTCGGCCCATGGGACGAGCGCAGCTCCCGGCAGGCGCGCCGGGAGAGGCGGTCGTAGATGGCCCCGGCACGGATCTGGCCTTGCTTCTGGTCGCGGCCGATGAGCTCGCTTACGACGAGCCCGGTCTCCAGGTACGCCCGGCCAGTCGGGCAGTCCAGCGAGGGCAGGGGGGGCTTTGCCTGTATTGTCCCGGGGGGCTGTCGCTCGTAGATCCGCACGAGCGGACGGGCCAAGTCCTCGAGCCGCTCGCTTATCTGTGGCTCCTCGCTCAAGGGACGGCCGCTCTCGCTGGACTCTGTTCCTCCACGCCTGCTTGACCAGCCAGCCCCGCTCCCGTGTCCGTAGGCGTATTTCCGGGGTGATGACTGGTGCGGGGCTTTCTCCGGATTCCGAGTCCCGACAAACGGGATCGCCAGCTCGTCATTGTTGATACGGTTCTCTGTGCGTTCGATCATAGATCAGGTTGATGCTAATTCCAGGAAGAACGAATGTGGTGAGGTTTGTCCCAGCTGGGATTATTTCAAATGTTCAGTTTTTTTTTCATCTAAAAAGAAGGGCCGGCCGTGACTCGTCGGCTGAACACCGCTCATCCTCTGCTTTTTTCCGTTACACCTGCCAAGGTAGCCAGTCCTTCTGAGCCCGTTGTTGCCCGGCTTGCTGCTACTGGGGCGATGGCTGGAGGGCTCTCGCAGGAAAGGTTCTCGCAGGTCCGGCGAAACTAGACGAGATGCAAGTTTCCGATCCGGGAGAGCTCCTCAAGCGCTTCTGCGTCGGCGCTGACAGTGCGCCCGAGCGTCAGGATCTTCCGCTGACCCGTATCCGAGTAGAACCGCCCCCTCACCTACGCCCGCATCTCCCCCTCCGGAAGCTGAGAGAGCCGCTCTAAAGCCCTTCGGGCCGCCTCCGGGGAATCGGTCTCCACGCACGCGACTTGCCCCAGGCGGGCCGGAATCTGCCGCGCAGGGACCGCGTTCTCGACGGTGTAGCTCCCGGCGTAGTCCCCGGCCACGTCAGTTTCAAGAACAAGCACCACGGGCGTGTCCGGCTCCAGGTGCTCGCTGATCGCCTCGTAGGTGCTGTCCCACATCGCGGCGGAGTCGGGGACCTCGCCATCGGCGGTGCGGTAGGTCACCCACCACATCCGGTTCCCGGTGCTCGTGGTGGCATCTCGCACCTCCAAAATCGTGGCCAGCTCCAGCCGGTACTTCGTGCCCTTGTGGACGTGCTCGTGGCCGCTCAGGTGCCGGGCGAGCCACTCGACCTCGTCGGTCGGGGCGCCGGACGTGTACGTCACCGCCACCTCCCGCTCTTGCCGGAAGCGGCTCTTGCGGGGAAACTCCGACACTTCATGGATGCTCGGGGCGTCGGGCATCGACTTCCGGCTGCCCTGCCTGTAGTCCCGGCGCTTCCGGGCGTAGGTAAGCACCTTGTCGTGGTTTTCCATCATCGTCGCCCTCGACAGGTCGAAATCGTCGAAGGCCCCCGCTTTGATCAGGCTTTTGACCGCCCGGGCGTTGGGCGTGCACCTACACAAGCACTCCATGAACGACTCGAACGGGCCGCCTCTCTCCCGCTCCTCAAGAAACACCTGCGCCTGCTTGCCGACGTTCTTGATGGTGGAGAGGCCAAATCGAACCACGTTGTCGCTGGTGGCCGCAAAGCCGGCTTTCGATTCGTTGATCGAGGGGCGCTTCACCTTGACGCCCCGCTCGCTTAGGTCCCGGATGAGCGCCGCTCGCTTCTCGTCGTTCCCCTCCGCCTGCACCGCCGCGGCGTAGAAGGCCGCCGGGCAGTAGAATTTGAGGTAGGCCTGCTTGTAGGCCAGCGCGGCGTAGGACGAGCTATGTGCGCGGTTGAACGCATAGTCTGCAAACTCCTCGATCTTTTGGAAGATGGTTTCCCCCAGCTCCCGGCCGTAGCCCTGATCGATGCAGCCCTGCACGAACTTCTTTCGCTGCTCCATCAGGAGCTTCTTTTTCTTCTTGCCGATCGAGTTGTGGATGACGATATCCGACGCTACGAAATTACGATGTGGAGGCACGGCTAAGTCGTAGACCTTCTTCTCGCCGACGGGCGTAATGTCGACGATCGGGTCCCAGAGCACCTCTCCGTCTGCGATGTTGACGAGCTCATCGCTATTGAAAGCACGGCCCAATTCCTCCGTCCGGTGCCGACTGAGCTTCTGGTTTGGGTTGGTGAAGTTGAGCCCGGAGGATAAATTGCGCCCTTCCCTTCCGACAATCTCACCGCCCTCCTTCCACGTCCGTCCGCTCGCATACTTTGCCTCCTGAACTTTGTGCGTAATCTCGGCCGGAAGGTTGTACATAGAGTGGCTGCGAGACTTGGCCAGAGCGTCGGCCTTGAGGGGCTTAAGCGCCTTCTTCCTCCGGGGACAGAGGTGCGGTCCAACGACATCCGCGAACCGTACGATGTCCTCCTGATCCCCGATTATGAGCTCAAAGTTGTCTTGATGGTCTGACATCTCGCGGTGGAACCGCATGGTTACGATACCGAGGCGGAGGAGGGCGTGAGCAACATCCTCGATGAGGCCTTCGCTTGCCGAGCTGTACGAGACGCGGGTTTCTTCAAACCCCCCGTCTGTGTCGAACAGATACGCGAGAAATCGGGCGAGCGACTCTGCGTCGTATCGGAAGACCTCTTCGGGCAGGCGCTTGTCCGCCGCTTTCTCGTCAATTCCCGTCTCCCGAACGAGGTTTATGATGGGGTTTTGCCCCTCTGTTGGACCACGAGCCGTAACGGTCTTCACGTCAGTGGTGGGATGATCATAAGAAGTCGTATTCCCTCCCAGTTTAGACACAGCATCGCAGTAACTGTCAAGCAGGTCAGGGTCGCTGCTGTAAAACCGCGCCGTAGCTCTTCCATTGCCTCTTAGCGTCTGACCGTCTCCGATCAAACTTGCAACAACGCGCATTCGCTCGTCGGGCGGGCTTTCGGTGCCGCTTGCCGGTAGGGATGATGGAACGGCAATGGGATCTCCCTCTGACAAGTCGGACAGATGCTCCCAACCCCCAATTGTGCGAAGGGGGTGGTCTTTCGTCATCTCGATGGTACGGCCGCTGCGCGTGGTGACCCGAAACGTCGGCTTGGTGCCGTTCTCGAATCGCTTCGCGACGGTCGTCTCTGCCAGCTCATATTCGTCGTTCATCGTGAGAACTGACGTGCCCGGTTCGATCGAGTCGATGCGTTTCCGCTCCCCAGTTTCAGCATCGACAACCTCCGTATCCCCAGGCACGCATCTCCGCATAATGTCCGCCTCCCCGAGGTCAAACCCGGCCAGCCGTCGGCACACCTGCATCACCTGCTCCTGAAAGACCATGATCCCGTAGGTGTCGTCCAGGATGTCGGCCACGTCGTCTTTGATCGCGTCGTGGATCGAGGGATCGATGTAGACGACCTCTTCTTCTCCGTGCATCCGGTCGATGAAGCTCGGGATCTGCTCCATCGGGCCCGGCCTATACAGGGCATTCATGGCCGCAATGTGGACGAATTCGGTCGGCTCCATCTCCGCGAGAAACTGGCGCATCCCGCCGCTCTCGAACTGAAAGATGCCGCGAGTATCCCCCTCCGCGAAGATGTTCTCGTACACCGCCGGATCGTCCCGGCCATCCAGGTCCTCCTCGGTGATGTCGTGGCCCAAGTCTTGGGCCATCTCTAGAGCCGTGTCGATCTCGTTTAGGGCCGCCAGGCCGAGCACGTCAATCTTCAGCAGGCCAATGTCCTCGAGCTGGTCCCCATCGAAATGGGTGACGGTGTGCTCCTCCCCGCCGCTTTTCATCGTGCGGGTCGGGACGTAGTCGGTCATCTCCCCGGGCGTCACGATGACGGCGGCCGGATGGCGGCCCGGGTGGCGGGCAAGCCCCTGGAGGTCGTCGGCCCGCTTGCAGATGCGGTCGAAGCGTTCGTCCTCCTCTCTGCGATTGCGCAGATCCGGGCTCGCGTCTAGGGCCTCCTCCACGGTATCGATGCCTTCTTCCTCCTCGACCTGCTCGATCTTATCAGCCACCGCGTCTTGCTCGGTGGGCTTGAGGCCAAAGACGCGGCCTAGATTCCTCACGGACGACTTGAGCTTATACCGGTCGAAGGTGATCACCTCCGTGACCCGGTCCTCTCCGTAGCGCTCCCCGATGTAATTGATCACTTCCTCCCGGCGGTCGTCGTCGAAGTCGATGTCCTCGATTTTCCAGAGGACTGTGCGCTCAGAAAGTGCGTCTTTGAAAAGTGTCTTCAGGGTGCTCGGTGTACTGGTGAAAGCTACTCTCATTGGCTTTGACGTTTAGTAACCGCACAAAGGCGGCAAGCGAGAGAGGCACGAGCTTCCTGCTCGCCTTGAGGTTTGATCCTCTCTAATAACAACCAACGGAGAAAAGCGAAGGGCTTTGTTGTCCCTTCCCAGCGGCGCTGAGGGCCGATGGACAACTCAAGACATCTCCAACGCCCACCTAGACCCGGTGAGAATAGGTGGGCATGGAAGGACCCTGCGCTCTACCTGCCGAAACACCACGGCCGAGGACGACTACCACCGAGCACGACGTTAACCTATTCGACGCACCGACATTTATATTAACACAAGCTGGCATGGAAATACCTAAGGACGCCGTCGAGTACTTCGAGAAGCTCAAACAGGACATGCGACACCGCGGGACTGAAATCGAAGGCGACCTCCGCGAGGTTGCCAGTGACGATCAGATCCGGCGCCTGAGTAGTGCTTACCAGGACGGCGACGATGAGAAAGCGAGAAACGTGCTTCACGACCTCCTGCGAGCGAAGGTGAAAATGGGCACGGTGGAGGCCAAACGTCGCCTCAAGGCTGTAAAACAGGAGGTTGCGCGCCGCGAGGAGACCCTAGATGCCCTTAGCCAGCGGCGCAATGCGGGAAGCAAGATCGACTACGTCGTGGGACGGAACGTCCAGGTGGTCCGGAAGCTTTTCGGACTCTCGAAGACGGCCTTAGCTGAAAAGACAGGCGCGATCACGCGCCAGACCCTGCTAAAAATCGAGAAAGGAAAAGGCCTTCGACTAGGCGTTGTGGAGGCAATCGCAAGGGCGTTAGGTGTGCCCAGTGAAGCGTTGCTGCTTGAGGCCAACAAGATCGGGGTGCTCTACGAGCTGACCCAGCCGACGGACCCAATGCAAACGGTTTTCCGCGAAATCATAGACGCGCCGAACGAGGCCGCGCTGTACGCCCATCGGGCAGCGGAGGGAGATCGTCTCGACCAGGAGGCACTGACGGTGGTGGGAGACGTCCTCGAACTTGCAGACTCCCAGTATGAAAACTCTGCGGCCAGGGGTGGTGCTGCAATCGGGTGGTTATGGGGGCTTCCGCCGGGGCGGAGGCCGGAGCTCGAAAACCCCGTGACGCGAGACCTCTTGGCTGCGGCCGTGGGCGGATGGTGGACTCACCGTCTCGGATAGTCCATACTCTGCGCCAGAAGGCCTAAATCAGGGCAGGGAGGGCTATTTCTTGCCAACGTTTCTGCGCAAGTAAGCCTCAATTGCTTCTGGCTCAAACCGGCGCTGTCCACGAACCCAGATAGGGGTAATCTCCCCAGCGTCAATAATTTTCTCGACGGTTCGCTTACCGACGTCTAGACGAGTGAATACGTCTTCAATCGTCCAGAGGGGATCTGGAGTGTCCTGTTTTTCATCGATGGCCCAATCTACTAAATCCTCGATTAGTCTAGCATCTTCTTCGGTTAGATTATCCGATTGGTGGAAGCGTTCGAGAATCTCTGCCTTCTGGGAGGAGGTTTTTGAAGATGGCTCCATGGTCTGAAAAGACTGGAGCTAACCAGGCAGAACGTCTGCTACTATGAATCACCCGACAGCGCCTGGTAGCTATCGGGCGAAGAGATTATCAGCAGGTGACGCTTTCGATCATAAAAGGGGGCAATACAACGTAGCCAGACTGAGAGAGCCCGTTGTTGGGGGGAGCAGAGATGCGTGCGCGTTTCTCACGGGGCCGTGATTCTTGAACAGATAAGTCTACCCGATGGCCAATTTGAGAAAAATAAATGGCAACTACTACGCATACTTCTATGACCCAAACCGGTCTCCGAAACGAAAGAGCGTGCCGCTGCGGGTACGTCTGAAAGATACCGCTAAGAAGAAGCTGAAGAAGTTAGAGGAAGCTCAGGCTGAGGGTCAGTATGATCCGTGGAAGAGAGATCCATGGATTGGAGAAGAAAGAGTTGAACCCGTGGTTATTCAAAATGCCATTAGGCAGTTCTTGCGCGACAAAGAAAAAACAGTTCAGCCGTCCACGATTGACACGTATCGGCAGCAGCTTGAGGCATGGGCTGGGGAGCTGCCAGCTACGTACCACGTTCTCGACCTAAGGCCTCAGGACGTCAAAGGCTACATCTATGATCCGGAAATTGCCAACGCGACTCAGCGGAAGCGATACCGGCACCTGAGCGTCTTTCTCGGTTGGTGTGAAGACGAGTGGTATCTAGAGGAAAATCCAATAAAGCAAATTCAGAAACCGCGCAAAGAAGATCGGGAGACGCCGATCTTAGATCCTGGCGACATCAAGGATCTACTCAGCGCGATTGATAAGCATCGCGGAACCACAACTGATGTAGCTGGACGTCAGCCGGATGTTCAGTGGCTCAAAGATACGATTGTTATTGCCATGTACACGGGCCTGCGGAGGGGAGAGCTCGCAAGTATGATTTGGGCAGACGTGGATCTCGAATCTGGAGTCCTATCGGTTCGAAACCGGGAGGACTTTCGGACGAAAACTGGAGACGAGCGATCCGTGCCGCTTCGCGGGAGAGCCCTTGACCGGCTGAATAAGATTAAGAAGAGGAGAGAGGGGGTCGAACAGGACGAAGCCGTCATTATCGATCAGCGAGGCGAACCGATAAAGCCAGACCGGATGACAAGACGGTTCAAAGATTTTGCACTCAAAGCTGGCCTAGATAAGCGTATCAGTTTCCACACCCTCCGGCATTCATGTGTCTCTCTGCTATCGCGTAAGGGTGTTTCTACTCGCATCATTCAAGAAATCATGGGCCACTCCTCGATTACGACGACAGAGCGGTACAGTCATATCCGAGTAGATGAGGTAGCAGATGCCATGGAGGATGCCTTCGAGGAGAGCTGAGCAACTGGTTCCGGGATGGCACTGAGATGAGTCTCCTTCCAGAAACTCAGCTTACGCACATCTTACACATTCTATTTCATCGCTTTGCAAGGAGTTGCATTTTCGAGGGAGAGGCTTCGAAATTAGAAAGCCCCTGACATCGCCGTTTGACGGCGTTCAGGGGCATCTTGAGGCTAAAAATGTCAGTGCCCGAGGAGGGACTTGAACCCTCACGTCCTTGCGGACAACGGATTTTGAATCCGTCGCGTCTGCCAATTCCGCCACTCGGGCAGGAGGGGGGCCGACCCCGCCGGGGCCTGTTCGAAGAAAAGCGGTGGGGAAGCGGTCAATTTCGAAAGGCCCCAATTCGTAGCCCAGCCGTCAGGTTCCGGAGCGCACAAGCCACCCGGACGGCAGGCGGGGCCCACACCGTCCCCACGGTGCCGTTGACGGAGCGGCGCGCGAGTGCGCCCCCGGCTCAACCGGCGCCATCCGGACGGGCACTCAAGCCATCGCGGCGTAGTGGTCGTGAAACCGGATAAGGGCCTGGATCCCCTGGTGAAAGCGGTCGAGGCCGAAGTGTTCGTCGGGCGAGTGGATGGCGTCGGAGTCGAGCCCAAAGCCCATGAGCACACTGTCAAGGCCCAGGTGGTTTTGGAAGTCCGCCACCACCGGGATCGTGCCGCCGTTGCGCACGAACACCGGATCGGTGCCGCGCACCTCGCCCATGGCGTCCTTGGCGGCCTGCATCGGCGGGGCGGACGGGTCGACGAGCACCGGCTCGCCCCCGTGCAGCCGCCGCACCGAGAGGGTCATCGTATCGGGCACCTCCGCTGCCAGGTGGGCCTCCAGCTTGTCGTAGATGTCCCCCAGCTGCTGGTCGGGCACGAGGCGCATCGAAATCTTGGCGTGGGCCTTCGCCGGAAGCACCGTCTTGGCGCCCTCGCCGGTGTAGCCGCCCCAGATGCCGTTCACGTCGAGCGTGGGGCGGGCCGAGAGGCATTCCAGCGTCGTGTAGTCGCCCTCGGTCCGCACGTCGTCGATGCCGATGGCATCCCGCCAGGCCGCCTCGTCAAACGGAAGGGCGGCGTAGGTCTCGCGCTCGGCCGCCGTCAGGTCGCGCACGTCCTCGTAAAACCCAGGGATGGCGATGCGATGGTCGTCGTCGTGCAGGCCGGCGACGAGGCGACTGAGCGCGTTGGCCGGGTTGTCCACGGCGCCGCCGTAGTTGCCGGAGTGGAGGTCGCGGTTCGGGCCCTCCAGGGTGATCTCGGCGTAGGCCAGCCCGCGCAGGCCGTACGTGATCGACGGCGTCTCCGGCGAGAACATGGCCGTGTCCGAGACGAGGACGACGTCGCCGTCGAGCCGCTCCCCCTGCTCGCGGACGTACGTCTCGATTGCCATCGAGCCGGTTTCCTCTTCGCCCTCGATGATGTACTTGAGGTTGACCGGAAGGTCGCCTTCGGCCGACAGGTACGCCTCGGCGGCCTTGGCGTGCATGAACATCTGGCCCTTGTCGTCACACGCGCCGCGGGCGTACAGGGCGCCGTCGTGCCGGGTTGGGTCGAACGGGTCGGTGGACCACTCCTCCAGCGGGTCGGGCGGCTGCACGTCGTAGTGGCCGTACACGACGACGGTCGGCTTCGCCGGGTCGGTGATGTGCTCGGCGTAGACGAGGGGATGGCCGTCGGTCTCGATGATCTCGGTGTGCTCCATCCCGATGCCGTCGAAGTGGTCGGCGAGCCACGCGGCGGCCCGTTCCACCTCGTCGTCGTAGGCGGAGTCGGTGCTGACCGACGGGATGCGCAGAAGCTCCTCGAGCTCACTGACGAACCGGTCGGCGTGGCTGTCGGCGTAGGTGAGCGCAGTGTCCATGGGCGGTGTGAACTTGCGATGGGCGACGGTTGAAAGAAAACGAGGCGGGTGTTCCGTATGATTTTCGGCGCCGGGGGATCAGAGAATACAAGAAAAGAGACCGCGTGTCCAGGGGCGCCGGCCGGACGTTTCACGAAACGGGCACCGCGTCCCCCGACCCGGCCCCCACTCGGCCGGTCACGTCGGGCGCACGGCGTGGAGCAGAAGGCGCGGGCTCGCGTCGGGCACGTAGCTTCCTCCGTCGTAGTCCCCAAACAGGGCCACGACCTCCAGGCCCACCCGTTCGTACATTGCCGTCAGGTCGGACCGGGTGTACAGGCGCACGCTCTCCTGGAAGGTCTCCGTGTGGCCGTTCTGGCGGACGGTGATCTTCTTGTTGACCCGGCCGTCCTCGATCCAGCGATCCTGGTGGATGGTGCGTCCGTCTTCGGTCTCGTACACGGAGGCTCCCAGCGACTCGGCGACCTGAGGGGCGTTCAGGAAGTCCTGAAGAAACCACCCGCCGGGCCGCAGGGCCGTCGCCATGGCCGCGAGGGCACGCTCGTTCTCGGCGTCCGCGTCGAAGTAGCCGAAGGACGTGAACAGGTTGACGACGCCGTCCGCGCACCCGTCGCACACCGGGGTGCGCATGTCGCCCACCCGGAAGGACGCCCGTACGTCCAGGTCGTCGTCGGCCACCCGCGAGCGCGCCGCGGCGACGGCGTCCTCCGAGAGGTCGAGGCCGGTGACCTGCCAGCCGCGCCGGGCGAGGGCCCGGGCGTGTCGGCCCCGGCCGCAGCCGATGTCCAGGATGTGGGCCCCCGGGGCCGGGGCGATCTCGTGCTCAATCAGGTCGACCAGCTGCTCAGCCTCCGCGTCGTCTCGGTGATCGTAGACGCGGGTGTACGCGTCGCTCCAGAACCATTCTTCGTACCAGGACATGTGTAGAGGGAAGGAGGGGCAGGGGGGGAGGGGCGACCGCGGTCTCCCCCGGGGACATCGGTCATCCGGCGCGGCGGTTACGGGGACGCACTACTCGTCCTCCAGTTCTTCCTTAAAGGGGGCGATGGCCTCCTCCACGGGACGGGCGTCCGGGAACCAGCTGATGATTTTGCGGACGACCTCGTCGAGCAGGGCGTCGGGGCAGGAGGCCCCGGAGGTGAGCAGCACGTCGACCGGCGTGTCCTCGGCGGGGAACCAGTCGTCCGTCGCGACCTCCTCCTTCGCGTGGACGTCGAAGTGATGAATCTCCGACGGGGCGTCAAACTCACTCGCGTCCCGGATAAAGTAGGTGGGCATGTGCTCCTCGCAGAGCTCCACGAGGTGGCTCGTGTTCGAGGAGTTGTAGCCGCCGACGACGATGCCCAGGTCGGCCCCGTCCTCGATGAGCGCCTGCGTGGCGTTCTGGTTTTCGTTGGTGGCGTAGCAGAGCGTGTCGCTCGTGTCGGCGAAGCGCTCCTCGACGTGGGCCTCGCCGTAGCGCTCCCGCATGGCGTCGCGCATCAGGTCGGCGATGGCGGCGGTCTCCTCCGCCAGCATGGTTGTCTGGTTGACCACGCCCAGCTTCTGCAGGTCCCGCTCCGGGTCAAAGTCCGCCGAGTACTTGTCCTCAAAGTAGTCGTAGAAGAAGTCGGCGTCCTTCTCGCCCCGGATCACCTTCGCCAGTTCTTCGGCCTCCTCCATGTCCCGCACGACGACCACGGGGCCTTCCTCCTTGGCGTGGGAGAACGTGGCGCGCGTCTCCTCGTGGTACCGCTTGCCGTGGACCACGATCGAGTGGTCGTCGTCCCCGATCTGGGAGCTCTTGCGCCACACCTTCTCGACGAACGGGCAGGTGGTGTCGTAGGCCTCCGTGTCCACCCCAATCTCTTCGAGTTTCTGCTCCACCTCCAGCGTGGTGCCGAAGGCGGGAATGATGACCACGTCGTCGGGCGTGAGCTCGTCGAACGGGATGAGCTGCTCCCCCTGCGTGGTGCGCAGGAACTGGATCCCCCGGTCCCGCAGGTCCTCGTTCACGTGCGGGTTGTGGATCATCTCCGAAAGAAGGAAGATCCGTTTGTCGGGGTTCTCCTCCAGCGCCTCGTACGCGATCTCGATCGCCTGCTCCACGCCGAAGCAGAAGCCAAAGTGCCGCGCGATTTTAAAGCGCACCGGCCCGAAGTCGATCACCGACGGGGACAGGTCTTTCTTGCGCGGGTCGGTGGCCTGCCGCGCGTCCGTGACCGTCGAGATGATGGGGCTTTTGTAGAATGTGGGAACGTCGAACTGGCGCATGGGCAGTCGGAAGTCGCGGGAGAACAGTGACACTCCGTCCGGTCCTACGGAAGGGGGCCGCCGGTGATTCGGGGCGGGGCATGGGGGGCGACGTGTGGAGGCCGTGAAGGAGGAACAACCCGTGCCGGGGTGCCCGTGCAGGGCGCAGGAAACCGCGCCTCATGTCTTCCCGACCCCCCTGTCTGTACGTGAGCTCAAAACAAGCCCGCATCGACGCCATTGCCGACGCCGCCGCGGACTGGCGGGAGCCGGACCATCCGCCGCGCGAAACGGCCGTCGCCGACACCCTGGAGGCGCCCAACCGCTGGACCGAAGAGGCGCTCGACTACGCCCTCAACCGGTGGATGCAGCGCCTCACGCCCGAGGCCCTTGTCGACTGGCTCGGCGACGGGGGGCCGGCGGCGCAGGCGACGGTGGGCGTTCTGCACGGCCCGTCCGGCCCCCTCGTGGGGCTCCGGGACGCCGTGGCGGTGTGGGCCGAGGGGCACACGTACCTCGGGCACGTGCCCGACGCCTCGCCCGCCCTGCTTCCCGCATTTGCGCGGGCCGTGACGGACCGGGCCGACGGCATCGACGCGACGTTCGTGGAGGCGGCGGCGCTCCTCGACCACGCCTCCGCGGTCGCGGCGCAGCCGGCCCGAGCCGACGCCGGCGCGATCCGCGAGGCGTGCGCCGACCACCGCATTCCGGCGGATCGTCGGCTCGTGCGCCCCTCCCAGCGGGCCGTGGCGGTCCTCGACGGGCACGAGGGCGACGACGCCCAGGGCGGGCTGGCGGAGGACGCGCTGCTCTACGAGGGCGGTGGGCACCGGCGGCTCGCGCTCCTGTGGGCCCCCACCGACCTGTCGCCGGACGCGTACCTCGAAGCGATGGCGCGCTTCCGCGGCGTCTTTCCGGCCCACGAGGATACACCGGGCGCCCTCCAGATGCAGAAGGCGTTCCTCGAGGCCCGGGACGAGCCGCGGGCCTTCGCCGAGGGCCTTGAGTTTCTTGTGAGCCGGGGCGAGCCGACGGAGCCGAGCCCTGAGGGCCACCTCCGGTGGACGGAGTACGGGGGCCTCAACGCGGTTGGCGACTGGATCGACGCCCACCGGACGGAGCTCGGCGCGGTCGTGGCCCGTGAGCCGCTGCACGACCAGCTGCCCGAGTCCTGGCCGCTCCGCACGCCGGGCGACCTTCACCTGCCGCCCCTCGCGGACGAAGAGGGGGAGGCCGTCGCCACCTTTTTGCGGGCCCTGCGCTGACGCTACGCCGCCTCCAGGTGCTCGGCCAGGATCGCCTCCACGTCCGGCTTCACGCTGCCCCAGTCGACGGCGGGGGCCTTCGAGACGGTAACGAACTGGGGGGTGATGAACACGTCGTCCACCCCCGACACGCCGAAGAGGCGACGGGCCAGGGGATCCTCTGCGGCCTCGTCCGCCGAGGCGTACGCGGCCACGCCCCCGCTGAGAAAGGGGCCGTCGTCCGTCGTGAATTTGAGGCTGTTCGGATTGGGGGTCGACTCCGCCTGCGTGGTGGCCATGGGCGCTTCGGGATCGGGGGGGTGGAAGAGAGAGCGAGCCGCGTCGGGCGTCGCAAAACGCGAACCGTACGGACGAGTTCACGGGGGAACGAGTGCCGGGGTTGTACGGTGAATTCACTTGCGTCCTCCGCAGAATATAGTATCTTACCACTCTTCATCCTTCCAACGTCACGTTCCGCATCCGGCCATGGAGTCCCTCGACGACCGCCCGTCGGCCCCGAACGCCGAACGCCCCGTGGAGGAGTCCCCCGACGGCGGCAAGGTGAGTCGCATCGCGTCCCACACGCAGGGGCTCTTCGCGGACCTCCGGGAGTGGATTGACCTGCGGGTCGACCTCGCGATCTTGGAGATGGAGGAGCGGCTCGACGCGTTCAAGAACGACCTGGCCCTCGGGCTCACGGTCGCCGTTTTTGCCTTCTTCGCCGCGTTCTTCTCGTTGACGACCGTAGCGCTGGGGGTGGGGTGGCTGCTCGGGCACCCGTTCTGGGGGTTCCTCGCGGTCTCGGTGGCGCTCATCCTAATCATCGTGACCCTCCGCGTGACGAAGCCGGCCCTGGTGCCGCCCTCCAACCTGTTCGCGTCCCTCCGGGGAGAGCGGGCCGTGCCGGACGAGGGCCCGTCGTCCCGCCCCGCCTCGGCCGCGGTCGACGAGGCGGACGGCGCCGAGGCGCAAGCGTCCGCGCCCGACGTGAAGGCGTAGCGGGGATCCGGCCCCCAGGCCCTTTCGGTTACTCTGTTTTACGACCCCTTCTGCCCTATGGACTCGGATTCAACCAGAGCGGACGTGGAGGAACGCCTCCGCGAGACGGCGGACGCCATGGCCGATCGCTTCGACTCGCTTCAAGATGAGGTGTCGACCACCGGGTCGTCGCTGCGCGACTGGGTCGTCCAGAACCCGCTGAAAAGCGTCGGCGGCATGCTGGCGGCCGGCGTGGCGGTGGGGGCCCTCGTCGGCGGCGGCCGGTCGCGGCGGCCCGAGCACGCGGAGCTGCTTGATCAGTACATCGACGCGCTCCGCACGGAGGTGGAGGAGGCGATGGCGACGGGCGATACGCCGGGGGAGGCGGTGGAGAAGGCCCTGCGAGGGCGCGCCCCCCTCGTGGTGTACCGGGGCAACGGGGCGGACGCGTCCGAGGCGAGTCGCTCCGGCGGAAGTGTGTGGGGCGACACCCTCGGGTTCGTGGTGCGCCTCGTGGCCCGCGAGGTGATCCGCGACCAAATCCTCTCCTGGCTCGACGATACCGACGTAGAGGGCCTGGGGGACGACCTCTTCGAATAGGGGCCGCGCCAGCAGCTCCCATCCGACCACTCTTTTTTGTACGACCGACCGACACACATGCGACTGATCATTTTTGGCCCGCCGGGTGCCGGAAAAGGCACGCAGGCCGGGCTGCTCGAAGAGCGCCACGGAATTGTCCAAATCTCGACCGGAGACATCCTCCGGGAGGCCATGGCGCAGGAGACCGAGCTCGGCCAGAAGGCAAAGTCCTACATCGACGCGGGGGAGCTGGTGCCGGACGCGCTGGTCCGGGATCTCGCCGAGCAGGCCATTGCCGACGAGGGCCACGACGACTTCATGCTCGACGGCTACCCGCGCACCGACCAGCAGGCGGAGTGGCTGACCGAATTTTTGGCGTCGAACGAGACGCCCCTCGACGCCGTCCTCAGCATGAAGGTGCCCGACGACGTGCTCGTGCGTCGGCTGAGCCGGCGCCGGGTGCACGCGGAAACGGGGGAAACGTATCACCTCGACCACGACCCACCCCCCGAGGACGTGGACCCGGACCTCATTGTTCAACGCTCCGACGACGAGCCCGAGACCATTCAGAACCGGCTCGACGTGTACCGCGAGGAAACTGCGCCGCTGGCCACATACTATGAGGAGCGAGACCTGCTCGTCCCGGTCGATGGGACCGGAGGCATCGACGAGGTCTTCGGCCGCATCGAGGAGGCGCTGGACGCCCTCGAACGCTAGGGGCCGCACCGAGCACAATTGTTGAGTCCGTTGGCCGATCCCAACTTCCCGATGGCTTCCTCCACCCAAAGCGTGTCGTCCGACGAGCGTGTAGCGGCGCTGCGGACGCGCATCGATGAGGCCCTCCCGGCGGTCGTGGACGGGCGGTCGCCCGCCTCGCTCTACGACGCCGTGGAGCACGTGCTGCGGGCCGGCGGGAAGCGCGTGCGTCCCGTCCTGCTCCTTCTGGTGGCCCAGTCGTACGGCACGCCCGTCGACCGGGCACTGCCGGCCGCCCTCGCCGTGGAGGTGTTTCACAACTTCACGCTCGTCCACGACGACCTGATGGACGAGGACGACGAGCGACGCGGGGGCGCAACCGTGCATGCGAAGTGGAACCCCGGCACGGCAATCCTGGCAGGGGACCTCATGATGGGCCTTTCTTACGACCTGCTGGGCCAGGTGGAGGGAACGGACGCGGAGGCCCTCTACGCGGTATACCACCCGATGGTGGAGCGGCTCTGTGCCGGCCAGGCCCTCGACGCGTCGTTCGAGACCGACGATGCGGTCACGGTGGAGGCGTACCTGGACATGATCGACCGCAAGACCGGGGCGCTTCTCTCGGCCGCGTTCGAGCTGGGAAGCGTCATCGGAGGCGCCCCGGCGCCCGAGCGCAATCGCCTCGGCACGGCCGGCCGGCTGGTGGGGCGGGCCTTCCAGATCCAGGACGACCTGCTCGACCTCACCGCCGACGATGAGGCCTGGGGACGCGGCGTGGGGGGGGACCTCGTGCAGGGCAAAAAGACGTTCCTCACCCTGCGGGCCCTGGAGCGGGCCGAAGGGGCCGAGCACGACTGGTTCGCCCGCCTCGTGACCGACGGGGGGCTCCCGGGGGACGACGTGCCGGAGGCCCGTGAGCGAATGGCGGACCTGGGCATCTTCGAAGAGGCCCGCGAGGCGGTCCACACGTACACGGAGAAGGCCCACGACTACTTGCACCTCCTGCCGGAGACGGCCGCGGCGGAGACGCTCCACTGGCTCCTCGACCGCCTGCAGGCGCGCGGGCATTGACCCCTGCTGCCGCCCCGGGCCCCGAAGTCGTGCCGCGGGGCCGGAATGCACCCCGACAAGCGGATCGTCCGCCGTCGTCCCGCCCCTCACGCCCCCATGATTGAACGCGAGGTCACCATCCGCAACCGGGCCGGCCTGCACACGCGGCCGGCGTCGATGCTCGTCAAGACCGCGTCCCAGTTTGAGGCGGAGGTCTACCTGCGGCGCGACAACTACGAAATCAACGGAAAGAGCGTCATTGGGGTCATGACCCTGGCCGCCGAGCAGGGGGCGACGCTCACGCTCGTGGTGGAGGGGGCGGACGAGGCCGAGGCCGCCGACGCGATCGAGGCGCTTTTTGCGGACGGATTTGGAGAAGAGCTTTAGCCCGGCCTGGTCGAGACGCCAGGCCGGACGCAGTGTAGGCCGCCATTGCCAGCCATTTACGCCATGGAAGAACCGCCCCCGCAATCCACATCCGACGACGAACTGGTCATTGAGGGCACCGGTGCGGCGCCCGGCGTGGTCCTGGGCACCGCGTACCGGTACGCGGCCGCCGCCCCGACCGCCCGGCGCGACGCCATCGCGCCGGACGCGGTGGACGCGGAACTGGAGCGCCTGGCCAACGCCGTGCAGCGGGCCGAGCAGGAGCTGGAGGCCGACCGCGTGTGGGCGCCGGACGCCCTCGTGCCGGATGCCGACGCCATCTTTGAGGCGCAGGCCCTCATGCTGGGCGACGAGGACGTCCTGCAGGCCATTCGGCAGCGCATTCGAGACGCGAACGAGCCGGCGGGGGCGGCGGTGCAGGCGGTGCTCTCGGCCCACCGCGAACGACTCGAAGACAACGGGGACGCGCACCTGCGCACTGGGGCCGACGACCTCCTGGCGTTTGAGCGCCGCCTCCTGCGGGCGCTCCGGCGCGGGGCCGCCGCGGCCCCCATCGACGGGCACTCGGTGGTGGTGGCCCAGGACCTGACCGCCAGCGACCTGCTTCGCCTCCGACGCCACAACCTTCTGGGGGGCGTCACGGCCCGCGGCGGGCCCACCTCGCACACCGCCATCGTCGCCCAGGCGCTCGGGGTGCCTCTCCTCGTCGGGGCCGGGGAGGCGCTGGGCGCCGTCTCGTCGGGAGACCGTGTCGTCGTCGACGGGGACGAGGGGCGTCTGATTGCCGGCCCTGCCCCGGCCACCGAGGAGGAATATCGAAAGCGAGCGGCCGACGCGCCGTCCCCGACGGCGGAACGGGAGCAGGCGCCCGGGCGCCCCCTCCGGACGACCGACGGCCATGCCGTCACCCTGCGGGCCAACGTGGGGCTGGAGGCCGAACTCGACCCGCTCCGGCCCGCCCCGCCGGACGGCATTGGGCTTCTGCGCACCGAACTGTTTCTGCGGCCCGACGGCGACCCGCGCTCGGTCGATGAGGAGCGGCAGGTGGAGGCGTACCGGCAGGCCATCGAGGCCGCCGGTGAGGGAGGGGCCACGATTCGTCTCCTGGACGTGGGGGGCGACGACGGGCGTTCCCAGGGGGCTGCCGGAGCGCACGACGGCCTCCCTGCCCTCGGCCGGCGGGGACTCCGGGTGCTCCTGGATCGGCCCGACGAGCTCTTGCGCCCCCAACTGCGGGCCCTCCTGCGGGCGAACCGGGAGGGCCCCCTCCGGATCCTGCTGCCGATGGTGACGGACGGGGCGGAGGTGCGGCGCGTGCGGCGGATTCTGGACGAGGAGAGCACCCGCCTCACAGAGAACGGCGTGCCCCACGATGCGACCGTCCCCCTCGGCGCCATGGTGGAGGTGCCCGCCATGGCCCTGCAGGCGCCCGCTTTCACCGAGTTGGTGGACTTTTTCTCCATCGGCACGAACGACCTGACCCAGTACGTCCTGGCGGTGGACCGGGCCGACGAACAGGTGGCGGCGCGGCACGACGCGCTGCACCCCGCCGTCCTCGGGTTGATCCTGCGCGTCGTCGAGGCGGGCCGAATGTCCGGCTGCCCGGTGGAGGTCTGTGGGGAAATTGCGGGCGACGTGCAGGCGGTGCCGGTGTTGTTGGGCCTCGGCGTCGATACCCTGAGCGTCGCGCCCCCGTCGCTGCCCGCCGTGCGCCGAATCGTCCGGGCAACTGGGTACGAGGCGGCCAAAGACCTCGCCCGTGACGTGTTGCAGGCAGACGACGCGCCGGCGGTGCGCCGTCGGGCCCGGGCGTGGGTCGATACGCATCTCCCGTCCCCCGACACTGCTGGTTCGACGCCGGACGCGCCGGACCAATGACCCGCGGCGGCGTTGAGTGTGTTCCCGGCGCGTCACCGCCCCTCACTCTCACCACCTTCCCGTCATTTCCTACCGCACACCATGTCCGACTCCATTCTCGACCGCGTAAAGCAGGACCTCACCGACGCCATGAAGGCGCAGGACGACGTGCGCCGGCGCGCCCTCCGATCCCTCCGGGCGGCCCTCGCCAACAAGGAGATTGCGAAGCGACGGGCGGGGACCGACGCCAGCCTCGAAGAGCAGGAGGAGCTGGCTGTCGTCCAGAAACAGGTGAAGCAGCGCCGCGACTCGATCGAACAGTACGAGGAGGCGGACCGCGACGACCTGGCACAGAAGGAGCGGGAGGAGATTGAGGTGCTCGAAGACTACCTGCCGGACCGACTGAGCGACGAGGAGCTGGCCGAGCGGCTTGACGCACTCATCGACGACGTGGGCGCCACCTCGATGGCCGACATGGGGCCGGTCATGGGGCGTGCCATGGACGAGCTGCGCGGCCGGGTGGACGGCAACCGGGTGCGGGAGATGGTACAGGATCGCCTCTCGGACTGAAACGGCTTCCGGAGGAATCAGTCGGGGCCTCTTTTTGCGTCGCGAGGCCGTCTCTCCGCCGTGAACCTTGTTCCGGGGGGGCGCTTTACATCATTGCATCTCTTCTTCATCTTTTCGGGTAGGACCCTGTTTCCGGATCGCCGGCGGTGTTGCCATGCTGACTGTGCTCGACTGGTTTATCCTCGTCATGCTCCTCGCGGGGCTCATCCGCGGGTACCTGGTGGGGGCCGTGCGTCAGGCGGCGAGCCTCCTTGGGCTCGTGGCCGCGCTTCTCTTTTCCGTGGAGTTTATGGGGGCGGTGGGGGCACTCATCGTCAAGAGCCTGGGCCTCGCCGAGTCGGTCGCCCCGCTCGCTGGTTTCACGGTGCTGTTCTTGGGGGTCTACCTCCTGTTTCTGGTCCTGGCCCGGCTCCTGGAGCAGCTGTTTGACACCCTATCCCTCTCGTTTCTAAACCGGGCGGCCGGGGGGGCGGTTGGGGGGGCCAAGGCGGCGTTGCTCCTGAGCCTGCTGTTTCTGGTCCTCGCCGGCCTGGAGCTCCCGGAGAAGGAGACGCGAACCGACTCGGCCCTCTACCGCCCGGTTGCGCAGCTTCTGCCCAGGACGATCGAGGCGACCGAATCCTGGTTTCCCGCGGCCAAACGGGCGGCCGATCAGCTGGGCCGACAGGTGCGGTCCCGCATGGACGCGGTTCCGGAGTCGTCCGATTCGGGGACCCCCCGCTCGGGCCTCCAATCCGGAATTCAGTGATGTGCGCTGGGGCGCGTGGGGGCCCTGGAGAAGGAAGGAAATGAGGGTTGTGTTTTTGGCGGCACCAGTTCGTTCACCCGCGTGGGCTCACTACCTTTGCTCGTTCCTATGCCCGTTCTTGGCAGCGACATCTCAATCGACCTTCACATTGTCGGGGACGTTGAGCTTGACACCATCCGCGGCCTCGTGCAGGAGAACGGGCGCCTGCGCCCGGAGCTTGCCGGGGACCTGCAGCGTGCGATCGAAGACACGGCCCGCGAGATTTTGGATGGGGCGGGCGCGGAAGACTGCGCGCTCAGCGTCGACCTGAATCTTGTTCGGGAGCGGGTGCCGGGGGCGCCGCGCCAGCGGGTGGAGGCCGACCTGAACGTGGAGGCCGACCGCTCCGCCCTGGCGGCGGCGGACGATGCCCTGGACGCCCCGGAGCGGGCGCGGATTGCCGCCGCCGCGGAGGCGCAGCTCAACGACCGCCTCCGAGACCGGGAACTGACCGACGTGGTGGACGCGACCGTGATCGTAACGCCCGTAGAATTTCGGTGAGACGGCGCGTTCTGGAAACAGCGCGGGCGCATCGGGAATTTCCCGTAGTCCCACTGGCGTTTCGTCCTCTCCCCCGCGCTTGTCCCCCGCATGGTCCCGGTCCGCTTGGAACTGAAAAACTTCCTGAGCTACGGCACGGAGGCCCCACCCCTCGAGTTCGATCACTTTGACGTGGCCTGCCTGTCCGGCGGCAATGGAGAGGGCAAGTCCGCCCTCCTCGACGCGATGACGTGGGCCGTCTGGGGAGCGGCGCGCAAGTCGAGCGGCCGCCGCAAGCCCGACGAGGAGCTCATCCGGATCGGGACCCGGCACATGCGGGTGGCGTTCACCTTCGACCTTGAGGACACGCGCTACCGGGTGGTCCGCTCCTTCTCCCGGTCGGAGACGGGCAAGACCACATCGTCCGACCTTGAGTTTCAGCTCCACGACGCCGCCGGCACGGACTACCGTCCCCTCACGGGGGCGACCCAGCGCGAGACGCAGGCCCGGATTGAGGACACGCTGGGGCTGGACTACGACACGTTCATCAACTCGGCCTTTTTGCTGCAGGGCCGCTCCGACGAGTTTACCCAGAAACGGCCCAGCCAGCGCAAGGAGATTCTCACCCGCATCCTCAACCTCGGCCGGTACGAGGCGCTCGAAGACGAGGCGCGCGACCACTGGCGCGAGGCGAAGGAGCGGCAGCAGCGCGCCGCGGCGGAGGTGGAGCGGCTGGAGACGGCCCTGGAGGACGTACCGGACTGGGAGGAGGAGCGGGAGGCGGTGCAGGCGGACATTGAGGCGCAGACGGAGGCCCTCTCCGGCCTTCGCGACCGAGAGAAGGCGCTGACCCAGAAGCGGGCCACCCTGGAGGCAACGGCCCGGGAGGCCGAGTCGATTCGCGAGTCGATGGCCAGCCTGGACGACCGGATCGAGGAGCACCGCGACGAGATCGAGGCCCTCACGGCACGCATCGAGGAGGCCGAGGCGCTCCTGGAGGACCGCACCGCCATCGAGGAGGCGTACGACGACCATCAGTCCCTCGTCGCGGAGCGGGACGCCCTCGAAGACACGCGCGAACGCCACCGGACCCTTAAACAGAAGATGGACGACCTGTCGTCGTCCCTCCAGGAGCGGCGCAACGACGTCGAGCGTCGCCTGGAGCGACTGAGGGCCGAGCGGGCCGGGATCGAAGAGTCGCTGGACGACTGCCGGGAGACCCTCGCGCAGCGGGCGGAGGTGGAGACGCGCCTGCGGCGCGCCCAGGCGGCCCGGCAGCAGGTGCCGGAGCGGAAGCGGGTGCGCCGGCGTCGGGATCGGCTGGAGCAGCGGAAGGCCGAGGCGCGGGAGGCGATCGTGGGGGCGCGGCAGCAGCTTCGGGGCGAGATTGAGACCCTCCGGGCCCAAATCGAAGAGGAGGCGGAGGCGCTGGAACGGAGGGAGCAGATCGAGGCGCGGATCGACGCGCTTCGCTCGAAGCAGGAGACGCGGGCGGCCCTGGACGAGCGCATGGCCGAGATCGAAGACGACGGGACGGCCCGGTCCCAGGCCGTCCAGGAGCAGGCGGGGCAGCTGGAGGCGCTGCGAGACGAACGCGAGCGGGAGGCCGAGGAGCTGCGGCGGTTTCGAGAAGCCGATGGGGACGTGTGCCCGACCTGTGGCACCGAGCTGACCGACGCCCACCGGGAGGAGGCGGAGGCCACGCTCCGGTCCCACATCGATGAGCTCGACACGGCCATCGAGTCGGCCCGGGCACAACTCGATGAAGAAAAAGAGCGACGGGCCGAACTGCGGCGGACGTACCGCCAGCTTCAGGACAAACGAGAGGCCCTGGACGACGTCGGGGAGGCCCTCGCGACGGCCCAGGAGCAGAAGCGGGCACTGGAGGCGACGGCGGAGGCGCTCGCGGCCCACCGCGAAAAGGCCGAACGCCTTGGCCAACGCCTCACAGAGGGGCGCTACGCCGAGTCCGCGCGGCGGCAGTGGCAGGCCTGCAAGCAGCGCCTCGCGGAGACGGAGGTCGACACGGACGCCTTCGAGGCGCTGCAGAACCGGGCGGCCCAATTCGACCGGTACGCGGATCGGCTGGCCGAGATTGAGCGTGCAGCCGCACGACGGGAGGAGCTGGCGCAAAAACGGGACGAGCGGGACGAGAAGATCGAGCAGCTCCGGACGGCTTTGGACGAGAACCGTGTGGCCGAGGACCTACAAGAAGACATGGAGGATCTGCGGGCGGAGATCGACGCCCTGGAGTTCGACCCGGACCGCTTTCAGGAAATCCGAGAGCGCCTGCAGGCGTTGAGCGACGTGCCGGACCGCCACAACGCCCTCGTCAACGCTCAGGAAAACCGCACCGAGTGGGCGGAACAGCGCACCCGGATTCGAGACCGGATGGAGGGGGCCCAGGAGGAGAAGCAGGGGTTGGATGAGCGCCTTGCGGAGTGCGAGTCGGCGCTAGAGGACAAGCCGGAGGTGGTCGCCGAGCAGGAGAGCGTATCGGAGCAGGTGGAGGCCGAAGAAGAGGCGCTCACCGACCTGCAGCAGCGCCTCGGCAAGCTGGACGCGCAGCTGGAGCAGGCCGCGGCGGACCGGGAGGCCCTGGAGGCGGCCCGAAAAGAGCGCCAAGATGCCGCCGCCGCCCGCCAGCGGTACAAGCACCTCCGGGCCGCCTTCGGCAAGAACGGCATCCCGTCGCTCATCATCGAAGAGACGCTTCCCGACATCGAAGAGCGCGCAAATCGCATCCTGGACCGGCTCACCGACGGCCGGATGCACGTGCGGCTCGACACCCTCAAAGAGAAGAAAAGCGGAGGGACCAAAGAAACGCTCGAAATCATCATCACCGACGAGCACGGCGCACCCCGCCCCTACGAGACGTACTCGGGTGGCGAGAGCTTCCGGGTCAACTTTGCCCTCCGTGTCGCGCTGGCGCAGCTGCTGGCCGAGCGCAGCGGTGTACGGGTGCGCACCCTCGTGATTGACGAGGGGTTCGGCACGCAGGACGAAGCCGGCATCGAGCGGCTCGTGGAGGCCATTCAGGCGATCCGCGAGGACTTCGCTAAGATCCTCGTCATCACGCACCTCGAACGGCTCAAGCGGGCCTTTCCGGTGCGCATCGAGGTCGAGAAGGATCCCTCCGTCGGCTCCACCTTCGAGCTCGTCGGGGCGTAGCCCGCCGCCGAGACCCAGTCCGACGGGGCGTCTCCCGAACGGTGACGGCCCAGCGTCGTACGGATGCACACGTCTTTCGCACACGCCCTTTCTGCCGGTCAGCTACCCCCATGCCCGAGGACGAAATCGAGACGCTCTACTACTCGATCGGGGAGGTCGGTGAGATCGTCGACCAGGAGCCCCACGTCCTCCGGTACTGGGAGCAGGAATTCGAGGTCTTGAGTCCCCGAAAGAACCGGGCCGGGCGGCGGGTCTACACCCAGGACGACGTGGAAACGGTCGAACGCATTCGTCATCTCCTGAAGGACGAAAAGTACACGATCGAGGGGGCGCGGCAGGCCATTGCCCGCCAGGACGCCGGGGCGGAGGCAGGCGATGACATCGCGGACGACCTGAAAGCGCTCCGGGCGTTCCTCGTTGAACTCCGCGACCAGCTCGATGAGTAGCCCGCCCCCAGCGGTGCGCCGGGCCGTTCGGACGGCCTCCCGCTACGCCGTCACCGGCGCCCCCCGCAGCGTCTCGCGGAGGACGTAGTGGAGAATGCCGCCGTGGCGGTAGTAGCGCACCTCGACGGGCGTGTCGCACCGGGCGATGGTGGGAAAGGTGGTCGCCGTGCCGTCCGCGGCCGTGGCCGTCACCGCAATCTCCTGTCCGGGCGCCAGGTCTTCGTCGAGCGGAATGTCGAACGTTTCTGTGCCGTCGAGCCCCAGGCTGTCGGCGTCCGCGCCGTCGGCGAACTGGAGCGGCAGCACGCCCATCCCGATCAGATTGGAGCGGTGGATGCGCTCGTAGCTGGCGGCGATCACGGCCTCCACGCCGAGCAGGTCGGTGCCCTTCGCGGCCCAGTCGCGGCTGGAGCCCATGCCGTAGTCTGCGCCCGCGAGCACGACCAGCGGCACGTCGTGTGCCTGATAGTCCATCGCCGCCTCGTAGACGCTGGTCACCTCGCCGTCCCGCAGAAAGTTCTTCGTAACGCCGCCCTCCGTGCCGGGCACCAGTTCGTTCTTGATGCGGATGTTGGCGAACGTGCCCCGCATCATCACCTCGTGGTTGCCGCGGCGGGCGCCGTAGGAGTTGAACTGGCGCGGCTCCACGCCCCGCTCGATCAGGTACGTCCCGGCGGGGCTGTCCGGCGGGATGGCGCCGGCGGGCGAGATGTGGTCGGTGGTCGTCGAGTCGCCCACCTTCACCAGCACGCGGGCGTCCTCGATGGCGTCCACCGGCGGCACCTCGGGCGTCAGGTCGACGAAGAAGGGCGGCTCCTTGATGTAGGTGGAGTTCTCCTCCCAGTCGTAGACCGCCCCTTCCGGGATCTCGATCTCGTTCCACGTCTCGTTGGAGGTCTCGATGCCCTCGTACTCCGCGGCGAAGAAGTCGGGCTTCACGGCCGCGTCGACCAGGCGCTTCACCGCCTCGCTCGACGGCCAGAGGTCCCGCAGGTACACCGCCTCGCCGCCGGCCGTCTCGCCGATCGGGTCCGTGGTGAGGTCGATGTCGACGGTGCCGGCGAGGGCGTAGGCCACCACCAGCGGCGGCGAGCCGAGGTAGTTGGCCTGCACGAGCGGGTGGATGCGGCCCTCGAAGTTGCGGTTGCCGCTGAGCACGCCGGAGACGATCAGGGTGCCCTCCTCGATGGCGTCCGCCACCGGGTCGGGCAGGGGGCCGCTGTTGCCAATGCAGGTGGTGCAGCCGTAGCCGACGGTGGCGAAGCCGAGCTCTTCGAGGAAGGGCAGCAGGTCGCTCTCCTGGAGGTAGTCGGTCACGACCTTCGACCCGGGCGCGAGGCTCGTCTTGATGTAGGGCGGGACGGTGAGCCCGGCCTCGACGGCGTTCTTGGCGAGCAGGCCCGCGCCCAACATCACGGAGGGGTTCGACGTGTTTGTGCAGCTGGTGATGGCCGCGATGACCACGTCGCCGTGTGTGAGGTCGAGCGTGTGGGTGCCGTCGTCGTACGTGCCGGTGGCGCCGAGGTCGTCCGCGTCGAGCCCAAAGCCGGTGGGGCCGGACGGGGCGGTCAGCGAGTCCGCGAAGGCGTCCGGCAGCTCCGGCACGCGGATGCGGTCCTGCGGGCGCTTGGGGCCGGCCACGCTCGGGGTCACCGTGCCGAGGTCCAGCTCCAGCACGTCCAGGTAGTCGGGGGCCGGGGTGTCCGGGGTGTGAAAGAGGCCCTGCGCCTTCGTGTAGCGCTCCACGAGCTCCACCTGCTCGTCGGAGCGGTTTGTGCGGCGCATGTAGTCGAGCGTCTCGCCGTCGATGGGGAAGAAGCCCATTGTGGCCCCGTACTCGGGCGACATGTTGGCGATCGTGGCGCGGTCCGGCACCGTGAGGGTGTGCAGGCCCGCGCCGAAAAACTCGACGAAGCGCCCTACGACGCCGTATTCGCGGAGCATCTGGGTGATGGTGAGCACGAGGTCGGTCGCCGTGGCCCCCTCCGACAGCTCGCCGGTTAGCTCGACGCCGACCACCTCCGGCATCAGCATGTAGAGGGGCTGCCCCAGCAGGGCGGCCTCCGCGTCGATGCCGCCCACGCCCCAGCCGAGCACGCCCAGGCCGTTGATCATGGTGGTGTGGCTGTCGGTGCCCACGAGCGTATCCGGGTACGCGAGGGGCGTCCCGTTCGCCGTGTCGCGCGTCCACACCCCGCGGCCCACGTACTCCAGGTTCACCTGGTGGCAGATGCCGCTGGCCGGCGGCACCACGCTGAAGTCGTCGAAGGCCTGCTGGCCCCACTTCAGGAACGTGTACCGCTCCTGATTGCGGCGAAACTCCAGCTCGCTGTTGAGCTGGACCGCGTTCGGCAGGCCGAAGTGGTCCACCTGTACGGAGTGGTCGATGATGAGGTGGACCGGCACCTCCGGACTGATGCCGTCCGGGGCGGCGCCGAACCGATCCATCGCCGACCGCAGGGCCGCGAGGTCCACCACGGACGGGACCCCGGTGAAGTCCTGCAGCAGCACGCGGGAGGGCGTGAACGGAATGGCCGCCTCGGTCGGGGCGGCGGGGTCGTACTGCGCCAGCCGGCGGACGTGCTCCTCAGTGACCAGGTCGCCGTCCCACTGCCGGAGCAAGCCCTCCAAGAGGATGCGGATGGAGACGGGAAGCCGATCGAGATCGACGCCGTCCAGCGCGGAGAGGCGGTACAGGTACGCCGGCCCCGTGCCGGTCTCAAATGTGTCGAGGGCGTCGAAGGGATCGGGGGCGAGATCAGCGGGGGCAGACATAAGCCGAAAGGGACGGGAAGGCGAGGAGGCTGCGCGGGCCCCCTTCAATTCCGAAGGGCCCGCTGAGGCTCCGCCGAATCCGTGGGACGACCCCGTGTCGTCCCGCCAGGCATGTCCCTACGTCTGTGTGGGAGAACGCCGTCAGAGCGCGTCAAACGTCCAGCCCTCGGCGGAAAGCGTGCGGAGAATGGTCGCCAGGGCCGGGAGGGTGACGTCCTCGCAGACGGGATTGTCGTGGAGGACAATGACGGAGCCGGGGCGCACGTGGCGCACCACGAAGTGGGCCACCCGCTGGGCCCGGGCGGTCTTCAGGTAGTCGCCCGGCATCACGTCCCACATCACCATCCGTTGGTTCTGGGCCGCACACCACCGGCGGAGCCCCTGCGTGGGGTGGCCGTAGGGCGGGCGGAGCGCCCGGAGCCGGGTTTGCGTGAGGGACTGCAGCCGCCGCGTGGTGCGGGCGACCTCACTCTGCAGCTGCTCGTGGGGCACGGACCAGGGGTCGACGTGGGTATAGGTGTGGTTGCCGACGAGGTGCCCGGCCCGAGCAATGGCGCGGGCACGGCCTGGGTGCCGGTCCGCGTTCTGGCCGACGAGGAAGTGGGTGGCCTGCGCGTCGTACTGCGCGAGCAGGTCGAGCAGGTCGTCCGTGAGCTCCTCGGTCGGGCCGTCGTCGAAGGTGAGGTACGCGGTCTTAGCCCCCGCCTCGACCCGCCAGAGGAGGTCCGGAACGAAGCGGTGGAACGGGCGTGGGCCGTGGGTGGCCAGGTAGGGAATGAGGAAGCGCATTGCGGGGGGCGTGCGACGGGATTTGGTGCGCGAGTCGAGCAGGTGGGTCAGGACGCTCGTATTTCATCATGGGCGTTCCGTCCGGCCTGCCGCCCTCGTGACGGCGCCACCAGGGCCCATCCGCCTGCGAGGGGGAGAGAGAGCACCAGCATCAGGACGGTCGCGACGGTGGACCGGAGCAGTTGGCGCTGCCCGAAGTGGGACGCGGCCGGAAGGGCGAGCACCACGTCCGCGCCCATCTTGCCGAGGAGGGCGAGGAGGGTGGGCTGGCGCCATGCGGGCAGCGCGAGGGCGGCGGCACAACAGGCAAGCAGTGCGGCGTGGACCAGCCAGAGCCCCACGGCCTGGGCCTGCACGACCCGGGACGGCGCGCGGATCGCCTCGCGGAACCACTCGGCCTGGTTCCGGAGAAGATCGACGAACGAATCCGCAGGGGGACGCGTCACGGCGGCCTCCGGCTCGGGATTGAAGGCGGCCGTAGCGGGGGCGAGAGGGGCGGGCGGCACAGAGGCCTTGGGGGACGTCGAGCCGGGGGGCCGCGATTTGGCGTCGAGGGCCCGGTTGGCCGTGCCGGGGCCCAGGGGAAGGCCCAGATGCGCGGCCCCGCCGAGGAGCGTCAGGCGGCCCAGGTGCTGGAGGGCCTCCAGGCGGGGCAGGAACAGGTCGTCGTGCTCCACCAGCGTGGGGCCCATCACGACGGGCGCGTCGGCCCGGCTGTGCCGCACCATCGACCGCGGCCAGGTGGGCGGGGCGTCGGCCCCGGCGGGAAGGGTCAGGGTGACGTCGCCCGGGACCGGCCCACCGGGCCGCGCGACCGCAATGCGGTCGGTGGGGTACGCGCAGGACTGCACGGCGTCCCGGAGGCGTCCCGCATCCTCGTCGCGGGCGGGGACGATTGCGACGGACGGCCACTCGGCAGGCGCGCTCGGCGGCGACCCGCGCCGGGCGGCGAGAAAGCCCAGGGCCGCGGCCCCTGCCAGAAGCGCATACGCTGCGACGAGGCCGGAGAGAATAGCAACGAGGACGGGCGGCATGAAAAACGGGAGGATCGACGGGGCGGCCGAGTGGACGAGGAGCGCCGGCTTACGGCTGGCGCAACTGATGGTGGGGCGGACGCAGGGCCTGCAGGTCCTGGTGCAGGGCAAACCGGACGCCCGTCACCCCTTCCGGGCCGACGCCGAGCGCCAGGTCGAGTGCAGGCACCGCGCGAAACGAGAGCCCCATCCGAAGCCCGACGGACGCGGCCGGCCGCAGGGGCACGGACGCCTCCCCCACGTCTGCGGCGTCGTCAAACGTGAGGTCAAGCGCCGCGTCGGCAAACACGTCGTCGTACACGCTCGCGGCGTGAAGGCCCACGTGGCCGCCAAGGCGAAGCACACGTAGGGGCTGGGCGAGCGGAAAGCGGTATAGCATGCTGCCGATCAGGCGGTCGGAGTCGACGAAGCGGTGCCGAGCCAACCCGGGGACCTGGGTGCCGTCGAGCATCGGGCGCAGGTAGTAGGGGACCGACGCCTCGCCGCGCGTGACAGTGCGGGCTAGGGACAGCCGTCCCACCAGGTGATGCGCGCCGCCGAGGGGCACCAATCCTTCGGCGCTGAGGTCCAGGCGATCGTACTGCACGAAGGAGGAGACCGCCCCGTATCGCTCCCAGCCGCCGTCTAGGAGCAGGCCGCGCGTGGGCCGAGGACGAGGGGAACGGGTGTCGTACTGCACATCGACCCCCACGCGCAGGGCGGTATGGCTCGGGGCCAACGGGCCGATCCGACTGCTCGCCAGTTGCCGGAGGTGCCGCCGGGACGCCGCGTCCAGGCTCGGATCCGCGGGGGATGGAACGCGATCGACCCGGTGGGCCGAGAGGCCGACGTGGGGCTGGAGGAGCAGTCGCCGGTCGAGAAAGTGCTGTCCGGCCCGAATGCGGACCCGGGCGGCGGAGCGTTCGATGGGCTGCCGGGCGTCGGACGACGACCTAGGCCCGAGTCCATAAAACCAGTCCCGGTTCGTGTGGAGGCCCCGGGCATTCACCAGCACATACTGGCGGGCCCGCTCGGGATTGGCACTGGCCCAGGCCGCGGTGGCCACCTGTTCGTGCCGGGCGGGCGCTGCGGTGAGGAGGGCCTGTGCGTGCCGACGCCCCAGGTGATGCACGACGAGTCCGGCCCCGGCGCCCCCACCGACCCGTGGGCTCCACGTGGCGAGGGGATACAGCCGGAGGTTGATGGCGGGCTCGTCCAGGGCCCCTGGAAACGCCTGCCCGGCCGCCGGCGCCGCCGTCAGCCCCACTATCCCGCCGAGGAGAAGGGCGAAGGCGGCCCGCAGACCGCGTTGGCGAAAACGCGTCTGGGATCCCCAGGAGGCAAAATGAGACAGGAGCGTGTGCATCAGTGGGAGCCGTCACCTATGTTGAAATGGATCCTGCCGCACGGCGCGGCGAGGGGGGAGGTTTCAGTGTAACTGGTTCTTCCCGGTCAGTCATCAAAAACCGTATGCGAATCCTCATAGTCGGAAGTGGAGGACGAGAGCACGCGCTCGTGAAGGCCCTGGCCCAGAGCGATCAGGTGTCCGCCCTGTTCGCCGCGCCCGGCAACCCCGGCACGGCCCAGAAGGCCACAAACGTGGGCCTGGAGGCGACCGACCTGGACGGGCTGGTCGACTTTGCGGAGACGGAGGCCATCGATCTGACCCTGGTGGGGCCCGAGCGGCCGCTCGTGACGGGCATCGTCGACCGGTTTGAGGCGGCCGGGCTGCCCATCGTGGGGCCCACGAAGACGGCCGCGCAGCTGGAGGGCAGCAAGGCCTTCGCCGATCAATTCATGGCGCGCCACGACGTGCCAACGGCATCGTTCCGGGTGTTTGACGCGGAAGAGGCCGACGACGCGGCGGCCCACCTCGATGCGGTGGGGGCCCCGGTCGTGGTGAAGGCGGACGGCCTGGCGGGCGGGAAGGGCGCCTTCGTGTGCTCCACCCTGGACGAGGCCCACGACGCGCTGGGCCAGATCGCAAACCAGCGGGCCTTCGGGGCGGCGGGCGATCAGGTCGTGATCGAGGAAAAGATGGACGGGGAGGAGGTGAGCGTCCTGGCCCTCACCGACGGGGCGCACTACGTTCTTCTCCCGCCGTCCCAGGACCACAAGCCCATCGGGGAGGGCGGCACCGGCCCGAATACAGGGGGCATGGGCGCGTTTGCCCCGGCCCCGATCGTGGACGGAGCGCTGCTCTCCCGCATCTGCCGCGAGATCATCGAGCCGACCCTTCAGGGCATGCAGGAGGAGGGCACGCCGTACCGCGGGGTGCTCTACTGCGGCCTCATGATCACGGAGGAGGGGCCGAAGGTGGTCGAGTACAACTGCCGCCTCGGCGATCCCGAGGCCCAGGTCGTGCTTCCGCTCGTGGAGTCGGACCTGGCCGCGCTCTTCCGGAACCTCGCGGAGGGCGACCTGCAGGGCGGCAACCTCCGGACCACGCCCGGAGCGGCGGCCTGCGTCGTGCTCGCCTCGGACGGATACCCGACCGACTACGAGACGGGCTTTGAGATTGCCGGGGTTGGGGACGCGGAGGCCCTCGAGGACGTGTCGGTCATCCACGCCGGCACCCGGCTCACGCCGGAGGGGACGCTCGTGACCGGCGGGGGCCGCGTGCTCGGCGTCACCGCCACCGGACGAGACCTGCCGGCGGCCCTCGATCGGGCGTACGACGGTGTCGACCGCGTCGAGTTTGCGGGCAAGACCTACCGCCGCGATATTGGCGAGAAGGGGCTGGCTCACCTAAATGCATCGTAGGTCCCCCTGTGTGTATGCGTTGCCGCCATCTGCTGTGTGCTGGGCTCGGGGTCCTGCTTCTGTGGGGGGGCGGAGGCGTATGGACCGTAGGGCTGGCGCATGCGCAGGGGACGGACCGCGCAGCGGGAACGGTCCTCGCGCAGTTTGAGGAAGCACGGGCGCTCGCCGTTGATCCGCGAGGGCGTCTCTACGTTGCGGACGCGGGGCGTGACGTGGTAGGCATTTTTGAGGCCGATGGCACCCGCCGGGATGTGCTGGGCGGGACGGGCACGCGACCGGGCACGTTCGACACGCCCTCGGCCATCGATCCGACGAACGGACAAACTCTCCTCGTGGCCGACACCTACAACGGTCGCGTCCAGCGGTTGTCGACGGAGGGGCAGTATCTCGAGTCGCTGCCCGTCGGGCAGGCCGGGCGGCGGACGGCCGGGGAGTGGACCGTTCGGGACGGACAAGGAGGGGCCTCGGTCCAGGGCGATGGGCGGCCAATCGGGGTGGCGCGGGACGACGAGGGGGCCGTGTTCGTGCTCGATTCGCGCAACCGCCAAGTTTGGAAGTGGAGTGACGTAGGGCAGGTGCAGGCCGTCGTGTCTGGGCGAGGAGGGCGGCTGCAGGATCCGGTTGCGTTGGCCCTGGGGCCGGACCGCCGCCTGTACGTGGCCGACGCCGGTCGCGAAGCGGTGCTCATCTACGATGCCGTCGGCACGTTTCGCCGTCGCGTGCCCGGACTCGCCCCGGCCGCCGTGCAGGCCCTCGCCGTCCATCGCGGCCGGCTGTGGATCGTCTGCCCGCGCCGCGTCCTCGTGTGGAACCGGGCGGTGGGTGTCGTCGCGGAGCACACGGTCGACCTCGGCGAGCCGCTCGTTGACGTGGCCGTGTACCAGGACCGCGCGTACCTGCTTACCGAAACGCGGCTGCTTCGGCGCCCGGCCTGGTAGCGGCAGAAAGACGAACGTCGTCGGGAAGCAGCGTCGCTCGGGGAATCACTAATGCTCGTTTCGTTCCGCTGGCGCGGTACCGCTCGTGTCGTACGCTCCGTCGATTGTTCGGGTGCTGCTGCTGTGTGGCGTAGGGGGGCTGCTCCTGGGCGAGGCGGCGGCGCAGGACACGACGCAGGTGCTGAGGGACCTTGGGCGTCACCGAGACACGATTGACACCTTTCAGCCGCAGCCGTATCAGCTACGCCGGTTTGTGCTGCCGGGCAGCGAGACAATTCGGGTCGGCCCGACCCGCCTCGATACGTCCGAGTACCGGATCGAGGCGCGAACCGGGCGGTTGTGGGTGCGTCGGGACGACCTCCTCGGGGCCCGCGACACCCTGTTCGCCCGCTACCGGACGTATCCGTTCGCCTTCGAGGAGGTGTATCGCCGCCGGGCCCCGGACACGAGTGCCGCGGCGGACTCGGCGACGGTGGTCGTGGAGGAGAATCGGCCCGACACCACTGGGTTCGATCCCTTCGACGGCATTGACATTCAGCGGAGCGGCTCCATCTCGCGGGGCGTGGTGGGCGGCACGCAGCGCGACGTGAGCGTGGAGTCGGGGCTCCGCATGCAACTGCAGGGCGAGGTGGCCGACAGCGTGTTCGTCCAGGCCCTGCTCACCGACGAGAACACGCCCATCCAGCCCGAGGGCACGACCCAGCGCCTTCAAGACTTCGACCGTGTCTTTCTATCGGTGGAGGCCCCCCAGGGCAGGGCTCGCCTCGGGGACGTGGACGTGGATCTCGACGGTGGGACGTTCGGCCCGTTTTCGCAGAAGGTGCAGGGCGTTTCTGTCGAGAGCGACGGGCTGGGCGCGGCCGCCGGGCTGGCGGAGGGGGAGGTCACCGCCTTCGGGGCGGTGAGCCGGGGGCAGTTCCGCACGCAGGACATCGCGCCGACCGACGGGGTTCAGGGGCCGTATCGCCTTCGGGGAGCGAATGGGGAGGAGGCCATCATCGTCGTCGCGGGGTCGGAGCGCGTCTTTCTGGACGGCGAGCGCCTTACGCGCGGCCGAACCGAGGACTACGTGATCGACTACACGCAGGCCGAGATCACATTTACCGCCGACCGCCTCATCACGGACGACCGGCGCATTGCCGTCGAGTTTCAGTACTCGACCACGCAGTTCACGCGGACGCTGGTCGGCGGGCGGGCAACGGCGGGGGCGTGGCGGGGACGCGACGGCGACGCCCGGGTCAACGTGGGGGCCACGGTCGTCCGGCAGGCCGACGGCCGCGACTTTCAGACGGCCTTCGACCTGTCCCGCCAGGACTCGCTCCGCCTCGCGCGGGCCGGGGACGCGTCGGCGGTTCGGAGCGGGGCGCGCCGCGTGGAGTTCGATTCGGATGCGCCCTACGTCCATTACCGCCGCGAGCCGATCGCGTCGCCCGACGGGACGCAGGACACGATCTTCGTGGCCGTGGAGGACGCGCCGCCCCCGGAGGCCCCGGTCTTCCGGGTCCGCTTCACGCGAGTGGGGGCCGGAGAGGGAGACTACCAGCGCGCCGGGGCCGAGACGAACGGGGTTGTCTACGCGTATGCAGGGCCGGGGGGCGGGGCCTACGCCCCCGTTCAACCGCTTCCGGCCCCGACCCGACAGCGCCTCGTCGACCTGACCGGCTCGGTCGAGCCGGTGGCTGGTGTCGAGGTGTTTGGGGAGTGGGCCGGGTCGCTAAACGATCAAAATCGGTTCTCGGGGCGCGATGCGGGCGACGATCGGGGCCGGGCGTACACGGCCGGGGTGCGGGTCGCCCCGATGAGGATGGAGGTCGCAGGCACGACGCTCGGAACGGTATCGGGCCGGGTGCGGCGCCGCGAGCGGGGCCAGAACTTTGTCACGTTCGACCAGACGCGTCCCATCGAATACGGGCGGCGGTGGAATCTTTCGCGCGGCGGGTCGGGGCTCCCGGACCGCCTTCTAGATCGCGGCGACGAAACGGTGGACGAAGGGCAGGTGAGCGTCGATTGGGGACGGGATTCGTCCCTGGAGGCCGGTGGCGGCCGGCTGACGGTCGGATCGGCCTTCGAGGCGTGGCGGCGGCGGGGGAGGCTCTCCGTCCAGGAGCCCGGATGGCCCCGCCTGTCACTCCAGGCCGTCTCCATCACCAGCACCGATCGCTCCGCGGAGGTCGAGGGGGCCTGGCGGCGGCAGGCGGCCACGGTGCGCCAGCCGCTCTGGGACGGGCGCCTGGAGCCGCGGCTCGACGTACGGCGGGAGCGCCGCCGCCAGCGAGCGCGAGGCACGGACAGCCTGACGGCCGGGTCGGTTCGGTTTCTGGAGGTTCGGCCCGGGCTGTCGTACGCCAACGGGCCCGTCGAGGCGTCCGCCAGCCTGGAGCGCCGCACCGAGCAGGGCGTGGTGGACGGTTCGTTTCGCGACGCGTCGCGGACGTGGACGGCCCAGACAGAGCTCGCCCTCGACCCGCAGGCGCCCTACCGGGTGTCGGTGGAGGGCGGGCTGCGACGCCGCGACGTCACCGATGTCTTCCGCCGCACCGAGCAGCGGCGCGAGACCGAGTCGGTTCTCATGCGGATCGACGGCCGCGCCCGGCCGCTGGACCGGGCGGTCGACGCGCGGCTGTTCTACGACGCGGCGACCGAGCGCACCCCCATTCAGCGCGAGGTGTACGTCCAGACCTCGCCCGAGCGGGGGCAGTACGTGTGGCGCGACGCCAACGACGATGGCGTGCAGCAGGTCGACGAGTTCGTTCCGGAGACAACCCCCAACGAGGGCACGTACGTGCAGCGCTTCGTGCCGTCCGACACGCTCGAGTCCGTCGTTGATCTCCAACTGCGCACCCGCCTCGCGCTGCGCCCCCGGCGCTTGTGGCCGGACGGGGACGCGTGGTGGAAGGAGGGACTGCGCCGGGTCACCGCGGAGACGCGCGTCCAGGTCCGTGAGCAGAGCCGGACCGACACTCCCACGGCCCTCTACCGGCTGGATCCGGATGAATTTCGGCGCCCGGGGCGCACGACCGACGGCGCACTGCGGCTTGAGCAGCGCCTGGAGGTGTTTCGGACGCAGCGGGGATACGGCCTGGATGCCTCCTGGCGGCAGGTGCGGGGCCTTACGGAGCGCGCCGCGGGGGGCGAGCGGCGGTTCCTGAACCGGTGGAAGGTGGAGGGACGGCTCCGCCCGGCGTCGTCCTGGCAGCTCCGGGCGACGGGCACGGCGGAACGCGACCGGGTGCAGAGCGAGGCCTTCGACGAGGCCCGTAGTTTCGACATCCGCACGCTCCGAATGCGGCCCAGCGTCTCGTACCAGCCCCGTCCTGCGCTCGACGTGACGCTGGCGGGGGTCTATGCCCGAAAGCGGGACCGGGCGAAGGGGCGTCGCGTCGACCTGTACACGGTGCCGCTCGAGCTGACGTGGCGCCGCGCGGGGCGCCTGCGGCTTGCGGCGAACGCCGAGGTGGCGCGGGTCGACCTCAACGGGACGGCTGTCGGGCGGGCGCAGTTCGAACTGACCGATGGACGCGGGCCCGGCACCTCGCTGCTCTGGGGGCTGCAGGGGCAGTACGCGTTTACGGACCGCCTCCGTGCCACGCTGAACTACGACGGACGCGCCCCGGCCACGACCGATCCGATCCATACGGTGCGCGTGCAGGTCAACGCCTCGTTTTGACGCCCGCTCCTGTGTAGGCGCACCTCGCGGCCCCAAGGAAAAGCCGCGAACGCGAGTTACCCGTCCTGAGCGGGGGCCCGGTCCGGCTCCGCAAACTCGTCGTACGCCTCGCGGTGGATGGAGACTCCGGCGCCGCGGAGCTTGTCTTCGAGGTCTTCGTACCCGCGGTCGAGGTGGTAGACGCGGAGAACGTCCGTGCGGCCCTCGGCGAGCATGCCGGCCATCACGAGGGAAACGCCGGCCCGCAGGTCCGTGCTCATGACCTTGGCCCCCTTCAGCGGCGCGCCCCCATGGATTGTCGCCGCGTTTCCGTCCACCTCGATCTCCATGCCGAGGCGCTGCAGTTCCGGCACGTGCTTGAACCGGTCGTCGTAGATCGTGTCCGTCACTGTGGCCGTGCCGTCGGTGCGGCTGAGCAAGACGGTCCACTGTGCCTGCAGGTCGGTCGCGAAGCCGGGGAAGGGGGACGTCTCGACGGAAACCGGACGGAGCGTCTCGGGGCGCGTGACGGTGACGGTCTCGTCGCCGTAGGACACGTCGACCCCCGTTTCGGCCAGCTTTTCCTTGAAGACCGGGCCCAGGTGCTCGTGGGTGCCCTCGTGGATGTCGACGGGGCGGCCGGGCTCGGCGGCGGTCGCGGCCATGAGGATGAAGGTGCCCAGCTCGATGCGGTCGGGCGTGTTGCGGAAGGCGCCCGCGTTGAGCGCGTCGACGCCCTGCACCTCGATCGTCCGGGTGCCGAGGCCGTCGATCTGAGCCCCCATCTCCTGCAGGGCGCGCCCGAAGGCCACCACGTCTGGCTCCTTGGCCGCGTTCTCAATCTTGGAGCCGCCCTGGGCCGTCACGGCGGCGAGCAGAAGGTTGATGGTGGCCCCCACGCTCACGGGCTCCAGCCGGACGGTGCCGCCCGCGAGCCCGCCGTTTGGGGTGGAGGCGTGCACGTAGCCCTCGTCCAGCTCAATATCGGCCCCGAACTGCTTCATGCCCTCAATGTGCAGGTCGACCGGTCGGGGCCCCCACGCGCAGCCTCCGGGGAGGGACACCTTGGCCGTCCCGCAGCGCCCCAGGAGCGCGCCGAGCATGTAGAAGGAGGCCCGCATCTTCTTGACCAGCTCGTAGGGCGCCACCGGCGTCTCGATGGTGGTCGCGTCCACCGAGAGGGTGTGGGCGTCGGCATCGAAGGCGACCGCCGGGCCCCCGTGCCGAATGACCTTCGAAAAGGTGCGCACGTCCCGCAGGTCCGGTACGTTGGTGATGGTCGAAGGGCCCTTTGCCAGAAGGGTAGCGGCCATGAGCGGAAGGGCTGTGTTTTTCGATCCGCTCACGGTGAGGGGGCCTTGAAGAGACGACTCTCCGCGGACGACGAGTTTGTCCATGGGGCAGCAATGCTGGTGGGAGGAAGGGGGCTGGACCGAGTGTGAAGTCAAAATGGTGCCGGATGAAAACGCCGATGCGTGAAATTGTTCGTCGGCAGGGGCGACGAACTACGTAAAGCGTGTCCCTGTCGCGTCCGAATCAGCCGACCCACTGCCTCGTTGAACAGGTTCCTGAGTGCTTTCGCAGGCCCTATCGTCCCTCGATGCACCGATCTACTCCGTTTGATGGAGCGCGTCTACCTCGATCACGCCGCCACCACGCCCCTCGACCCCGAGGTCTTCGAGGTGATGAAACCGTACCTGCTGGAGGAATACGGGAACGCGTCGTCGGTGCATCAGCTGGGGCGGCAGGCCCGCGTCGCGATGGAGGGGGCCCGAGAGCGCGTCGCAGGCTGTTTGGGGGCCGAGTCGAGCGAGATTGTCTTCACCAGCGGCGGCACCGAGGCCGACAACCTGGCCCTCAAGGGCGCGCTGAGTGCAGCGTCGACCAATGGGGAGGACGCCGGCCTGGTCACCTCCGCCGCCGAGCACAAGGCCGTCCTGGAGCCGGCCCGGCGCATGATGGAGCAGGGGCGGCCCGTGACCCTGCTGTCGCCGGACGCCCACGGCGCCGTCACCCCCGAGCAGGTGGAGGCGGCGCTCGACGAGGACACCGCCCTCGTGTCCCTCATGCACACGAACAACGAAATTGGGGTGCAGACCGACATTCCGGCCGTGGCGTCGGTCTGCAACGCGCACGACGTGCTGCTGCACTGCGATGCCGTGCAGGCGGCAGGCCTGCAGCCGCTCGACGTGGGGGCGCTCGGCGTGGACCTGCTTTCCCTCTCCGGTCACAAGTTCTACGGGCCGAAGGGGATCGGCGTGTTGTACGTCCGGAACGGCGTCGATCTCGGCCCGCTCGTCGAGGGGGGCTCCCAGGAGCGCGACCGCCGGGGCGGCACCCAGAACGTGGCCGGGGCCATCGGGCTGGCGGAGGCGCTGGAGCGGGCCACGGCGGAGGCGGAAGAACGGGCGGCACGGCTGTCGCGGCTCCAGCGGCGGCTCGTGGAGGGGCTCGACGACGCGGTGCCCGGGCCGTACGTCTGTAACACGCCGCTGGACGAGGCCCCCATTGCGCCTCACGTCGTGAACGTGGCCTTTCCGCCGGTCGGGGACGAGCCCCTCGACGGGGAGATGTTGATTCTGAATCTGGACATGCAGGGCATACTCGTCTCGGCCGGGTCGGCCTGCACCAGCGGCGCGCTGGAACCGAGTCACGTCCTGACGGCCCTTGGCCTCGACCGCCCGACGGCCGCCGCCGCCGTTCGGTTCTCGCTGGGGGCGAAGACGACCGAGGAGGACATCGATGAGGCCCTCGACGCCCTCCACTCTACGCTGCAACGCATGCGCTGACGGCGGGCGCTGTGTGGCCTCCCGTCGCGTCCCACGATCCGTTGCCCCGCTTTATTTTCCCGTTCCATGGACACTGCCCTTCTCGTCTTTGCCAAGGTCCCGCGTCCGGGAGAGGTCAAAACACGCCTTACGCCGGCTCTCAGCGCCGCCGAGGCGGCCCGCCTCTACACGGCCTTCCTGCGGGACACGCTGCGGCAGGTCCTGCGGCTGGACGCCGACGTGCGGCTCTACCTGGCCCCGCCGGTGCCCGACGAGGCGCCCGACGCGGTGCCGTCCGGGGTGGGCGTGCACGTGCAGACGGGGGACGGGCTCGGGGCCCGCATGGAGCAGGCCTTCCGGGAGACGCTGGGAGACGGCTACGGGCAGGTCCTCGTGATGGGGAGCGACCATCCGACCCTCCCTCGTTCGTTCCTGCAACGGGCGGACCAGGCCCTTCAGGGTTCGGGATCGCTCTGCATCGGCCCCACCGAGGACGGCGGGTTCTACCTGCTAGGCATGAGCGCCTTCTTCCCGCAGCTGTTTGACGAGATGAGCTACAGTCACGGTCAGGTGTTTGCGGAGACCCTGTCGCGGGCAGAGGGCACCGGGGCGGACGTGACGGTGCTCCCGCAGTGGTACGACGTGGATCGGCCCCGCGATCTGGACCGCCTGCTGACGGACCTGGACGACCGGCCCGCGGACGCCCCGAACACCCGGCGCGTCGCGGATCGGCTCGGGCTTGAGGCGCTCGCCTAGCGGAAGAGAAGTGGGGGGCCGCTTCCATTTGGAACCGCTTCCGAAATCTTGTATCTTCCGGACACGGAAGCCCTGCTTCCCGAACGTTTCCTCTCACATCCCATCGACGCACGTCATGACCGGATCCCATCGCACATCCCACGCCGGCGACGGCGCGCCCGAGGACGACCTGGGCACGTTTCAGACCCTGGAGCAATTCATTCTTGATCGACAAGACTCGTTTCCACACTCCACCGGGGCGTTCTCGCGGCTGCTGCGCGACATCAGCCTGGCGGCCAAGATCGTGAACCGCGACATGCGCCGCGCCGGGCTTCTCGACGTGTACGGCAGCACCGGCGAGCGCAACGTGCAGGGGGAGGTCCAGCAGAAGATGGACGCCCTTGCCCACCGCGAGTTCGTGCAGGCGCTGCGGCGGGGCGGGGAGTGCTGCCTCATCGGCTCCGAGGAGCACGCGGAGGCGATCCCCCTGAGCACCGTTTCGAAGGAGGGCGACGGAAAGTACATCGTCCTTCTGGATCCCCTTGACGGCTCCTCCAACATTGACGTGAACGTGTCGGTGGGCACCATCTTCAGCATCTACCGGCTGCCGGACGGCTACGAAAAGGAGGAGCCGGATCCGGAGGCGGCCCTCCAGCCGGGGACCGAGCAGGTGGCCGCGGGCTACGTCGTCTACGGCTCCTCAACGATGCTGGTCTACACGACCGGGAATGGCGTGAACGGCTTCACGCTCGATCCGTCGATCGGGGAGTTTTTGCTGTCGCACCCCGACATCCAGACGCCGTCCCGAGGGCGGCTCTCCTCGATCAACAGCGGCTACTACCACTCCTTCGAGGAGGGGCTGCGGGACTATCTCGACTGGCTCCAGCAGAAGGACCCCGAGACCAACCGCCCCGCGAAGACGCGGTACATCGGCTCGTTCGTGTCGGACTTCCACCGGAATCTTTTGAAGGGAGGGATCTACATGTACCCGGCCACCGAGAGCAGTCCGGCGGGGAAGCTTCGCCTGATGTACGAGGCCAACCCGATGGGCTTCATTGCCGAGCAGGCCGGCGGGGCGGCGTCGGACGGGCACCGGCGCATCCTGGAAAAGGAGCCGGACAAGCTTCACCAGCGCACGCCGCTCTTCATCGGCAGCGAAGAGATGGTTCGTCGGGCCGAGGCGTTCCTGCAGGGCGAGCCGGAGCGAGCGCTGTCGGCATGATGCGTGAAAAGCGTAAACGGTGAGGGCGTGAACGGAGAGTGGGGGATCCTCGGGGCCTCCGTCACGCATTCCGTCACGCATCACGCCACGAGACACGCGTTCCGCATCACGCTTCGGCCCCGATTCGGGCAAACCCGGTGTACGGGTGGAGCGCCGCCGGCAGTTCGATGGAGCCGTCGGGCTGCTGATTGTTTTCGAGGAGGGCCGCCACGATGCGGGGAAAGGCGAGGCCGCTTCCGTTGAGGGTGTGGACGAGTTCGGGCTTGGCCTCCGGCTCGGGCCGGTAGCGGATCTGTGCGCGGCGGGCCTGAAAGGCCTCGAAGTTGGAGACGGAGGACACTTCCAGCCAGCGTTCCTGTGCCGCGCTCCACACCTCTAGGTCGTACACTTTGGCCTGTGTGAAGCCCATGTCGCCGGTGCACATGAGGAGGCGGCGGTAGGGAAGGTCGAGGGCGTCGAGGGCGCTTTCGGCGTCCTGCAGAAGCGCGTCGAGCGCGCGGTAGCTCTGGTCGGGGGGCACGATCCGCACGAGCTCGACCTTGTCGAACTGGTGCAGGCGGTTGAGGCCGCGCACGTCCGAGCCGTAGCTTCCGGCCTCGCGCCGCCAGCAGGGCGAGTAGGTGCAGTACCGACGGGGCAGGTCGTCGGCCGCGAGAATCTCGTCCCGGTGAAAGTTGGTGACGGGCACCTCGGCGGTGGGGATGGGGTAGAAGTCGTCGCGCGGAATCTCGTACATCAGGGCATCCTTGTCCGGAAGCTGACCGGTGCCCCTTGCGCTCTCCGGATTGACGAAGAGCGGGGCCTGCATTTCGGTGTATCCGCGCTCCCGGGCGCGGTCCAAGAAGAAGTTCAGGAGGGCCCGCTGGAGCCGAGCCCCCTTGCCGAGGTAAAACGGGAACCCGCTTCCCGCCACCTTTGCCCCCCGCTCCAGGTCCACGAGATTGTGCCGGTCGGCCAGCTCCCAGTGCGGCGCCGGGTCGAAGTCGAACGCGGGCATCTCGCCGACCGTCGCCTCGACCTCGTTGTCGTCCTCGTCCGCCCCGACCGGAACGCTCGGGTGCGGAATGTTGGGGAGCTCCAGCACGAGCTCCTCCTGCCGGGCCTCTGCCTCCTGAACCTCCTCCTTCAGGCGATTGATCTTCTCCTTCATCCGGCCGGTCTTTTCGATAATCGCCTCGGCCTCCTCGTCCTTGCCCTCTCGCTTCAAGGCCCCGATTTGCTGCGAGAGCTCGTTCTGACGGGACTGCACGTCCTGCAGCTCCGTGATGGCAGACCGGCGCGTCTCGTCGACCTCGAGGAGCGTGTCGACGAGGTCGGGCGAGCCGATGCCTTTGGCCCGGAGGGCCTCCTTGACGCGGCGGGGATCGTTGCGGACGGTGTCGAGGTCGAGCATGAGAGTGCGGGGTCCAGAGTGGAACGGACGAGGGAA
Organism: Salinibacter pepae; assembly: GCF_947077775.1. Taxonomy (NCBI): domain Bacteria; kingdom Pseudomonadati; phylum Rhodothermota; class Rhodothermia; order Rhodothermales; family Salinibacteraceae; genus Salinibacter; species Salinibacter pepae. The sequence goes on along the minus strand of NZ_CAMTTE010000001.1, from coordinate 595,232 downwards.
ACGATACAGGTTACGAGCCGGAGAAGCCCTGCAGGGACTCCTGCACGTCGCGGAGGCCGGCGTCGAGCGGGCGTGGGGCGTAGTCGAGTTCCTCCCGGGCCTTGTCGATGACGAAGCCGGTGCGCGGGGGGCGCTCCACGGCGTCCTCGAAGAAGCTGCTCGGCACGGGCTCGACCAGGGAGGCGTCGAGCCCAAATTCCTGCGCCACCGCACAGGCCAGCTCGTAGACCGAGACCATCTCGGCCCCGGACACGTGATAGATGCCGGTCGCCTCGTGGTGAAGCAGGCGCTCGATGCCGTCGGCCAGGTCGTCGACGTGCGTAGGGGTGCGATGCTGGTCGTCGACGATGTGGAGGGACTCTCCCTGGGACAGCTGGTCGGCAACCCAGAGGACAATGTTCGAGCGGCGGAGGTCCCGGCCCGTGCCGTAGAGCAGGACGGTGCGCACAATGGCCCAGTTGGCGCGCCCGGCCTCCCGCACGGCGTTTTCGCCCGCCAGCTTGGTGCGCCCGTAGTAGTTGACGGGGTCGGGGCGGGCCTGTTCGTCGTAGGGCCCGCGTTTGCCGTTGAAGACGAAGTCGGTCGAGACCTGCACGAGGCGGGCCCCGCTGGTGCGGCAGTGCTTCGCCAGTGTTTTGACGGCACGGGCATTGACGGCCCACGCCTCGCTTCGGCGCTCGTCGCACCGGCCCACGTCGGTCATCGCGGCGCAGTTCACGACCACGTTGGGGGTAAAGTCCTCGAAGATTTGGGCCACGTCGTCCGGCTGCGTCACGTCGAGCGGGGCGTAGCCGCACGACCCGTTTTCGAACCGGGGGGCGTCGTCCCGAGCGGTCGCGAGCACGTCGTACTCGCGGTTTTGGCTGAGGCGATGGACCAGGGCCTGCCCGAGCAGTCCGTTGGCGCCGGTAAGGAGAACGCGGTTGAACAGCATAGGGGGCCGTTGCGGGACGCCCGTCAGGAGTAGGGGCGCAAGGGTCAGGGGAAGCGGAGGTAGTAGCGGAGGCCGGCATTGGCGTCAACCGACACCTGAGTACTGGGCAAGAACCGGAGGACGGGCGTCACATGCAAGAAGACCTCGAAGCGTTCGGCGTAAAAATTGAGTCCAACCTCCCCACTCAGGCCGAGGCGCAGACGGGGGGATTGTGCGAGCCGGGACGGGCCAACGACCACGCCGGGGCCCGCGAAGAGGTGAAGGGGGGAATCGGGAAGGGGGCGCTCCCAGAGCCGGTGCACGTGACCAACGACAAAGTCGTCGCCGTCGGTGCTGACGATCCCGTCGTACACGACGGGGGACGAGCGGTACCACTTGAGGGCCAGCCCGCCGGGGCGGCCGACCTGGAACCCGGCGCCCAGGGCCCCGGGCTGTCGCTGGGCCACGGCCGGAGAAGCGGCGGCAATCAACAGGGCCAGAACAAGCAGCATGGGGGCCGGTACCCGGGCTCGGCGATGCCCTGGCGCAGCGCCGGTCGGTTCACGCAGGGGCATCCGTCGAGTGCTGTAGTGCCGTCAGCATGTCTTCTTTCAGGCTCGCCGCGTCCTCGAGCTCCTTGCGCCCGGCGAGCACGAGGCGAATGTCGCGCCGCTTGGCGGCGGCCTCGTAGCGGTTCTGCTCCTGGTCCGTGCTGGGGGCCACGTCCGGGACGGGCACCGTGCCGCCGTCCTCGTCCAGGGCCACGTACGTGTAGAAGGCGCGGTTGCACGCCCGGTGCGTCTCTTCGAGTGGGTTTTCGGCCCACACGTTGAGCTCCACCTCCATCGACGTGCGGAAGGCGCGGTTGACATGGCTCTCAATCACGACCACCTCCCCCTCCCGGATGGCCGACTGAAACTCGACGCTATCCACGGCGGCGGTCACGCAGACGCGATTGGCGTGCCGCTGGGCGGAGATGGCCGCACACTTGTCCATGAGGTGCAGCAGCCGGCCGCCCATCATGTTGCCGAGGCCATTCGTGTCGTTGGGGAGGACGATCTCGGTCATCTTGCACTTGGAGGCCGAGACCGGTTTGGGGGGACGGGACGAGCTCATGGAAGTGGGAATGAAGAAAGGGAAGCGAACAGAGGCAGCGCGCCGCGGGCGTCAGGTCTTCTGTTTCTTTTTCTTGGCGGCGGGGAAGAGGATGTTGTTCAGAATAAGCCGGTAGCCGGGCGACTTGGGGTGCAGCGACAGATCGGTGGGCGGGTCCCCCACGAAGTGCTGGTAGTCTTCCGGGTCGTGGCCGCTGTAGAAGGTGAACGTGCCCTGCCCGTGCGTGCCGTGAATGTACCGCACCTGTGGACGGTCGGGGGCCTCCCCGAGCACCACCACGTCCTCCTTCAACACGTCCTCGTTGAAGGCCGTGGCCTGCCCCACGAACCCCTTGACGGTCGCCACGTGATTCTGCGTGAGCATGCTGGGGACCGGGTCCCACTTGGCGCTGAACTCAAAGAGGGTAAAGTAGTCCAGCGAGGGGTCCCGCATCTCCGGGGGCGGCGGGCCCACGTCAATGTTGGAGTGCTCGTACTCGCGGGCGTTGAGGTTGGGGGTGAAATCGCGGAAGGCGAGTGTGTTGCTGAAGTCGAGCTGGTCCAGCGCGTTCGGGTCCACCGCGTCCCCATCGTACTCCTCGGGCACAATGTCGGTCTGGTGGGCGGCGAGGGCGATGTCGAAGGTCTCGGTGCCGGAGCACATCGAGAACAGGAAGCCGCCCTGCGCGACGTACTGCTTGAGGCGCTCGGCCACGGCCAGCTTCAGCTGGCTCACCTTGCGGAACCCAAACTCTTCGGCCGCCGCTTCGGCCCTGTTCTGTTTTTGGATGTACCAGGGCTCGTTGCGGTAGCGGATGAACTTGCCGAACTGGCCGGTGAAGTCCTCGTGGTGCAGGTGCAACCAGTCGTAGGACGCGAGGTCGCCGTTGAGCACCTCCGCGTCGTAGATCACGTCGTGGGGCACCTCGGCGTACTCCAGGGCCAGGCGCACGGCGTCGTCCCACGGCACGGCCCCTTCCGGCGCGTACACGGCAATCTCAGGGGCCTTCTCGAGGGGCACGACGGACTTGTTGCTGCCGTCGGCCTCCACCTCCGCGATAATCTTCGACGCCCGCCCGGCGCTCACGGGCGTGAAGGTGACGCCGCGGACCTGCAGCTCCTGACGAACAGCATCGCTGGCCTCGGCGAGGAACGCCCCGCCGCGGTGATTGAGGAGCCAGTCGACCGTCCGGCCGTCCTGGAGCGCCGCGTAGACGGCCCCGTAGGCCTTCAGGTGGTTCTCCTGCTGGTCGTCCATCGGGATGAGCAGGTCCTGCGCCGCGGCCAGGGGCGTGGTGACGACGCAGACCACGAACGCAGCGGCAAGAGCACAAACGGACCGGAGGCGCATCGTAGAGGCAGCGGGTTGGGAAAAGGCGTTTCGGGAGCACCGGGCGTCAGCCCTGAGACCGGCGGAGGACACGAAGGCGGCTCCGGGCATCCCCTGCGAGGAGGGACGTGGGGTATTCCGACAAGAGGCGGTCGTAGGCCTCGACGGCCGCCGCGGGGCGGCCATTTGCCTCCAGGAGTGACGCACTCTGGAACAGACTGCGGTCGGCGTAGGGGCTGCGCGGATGCCGCTCCGGCACGGCCCGAAACGCCGCGAGGGCCGCCGAGGTGTCGTGGCGGGCGAGGTGGATGTGGGCCCGCCGGAACCGAGCGTCGTCGGCGAGCGGGTGCCGCGGGTGCCGCCGCAGGAGGGCATCGAGCGAGTCGAGCGCACGGCCGTGGGCCTGCTGCCGATCGTAGAGCCGAACGCGAGCGAAGGTGCGAAGGGGCGTGTCGAGCGAGTCGGGGCCGCGGGCCTCCTGCAAGAGGGTTTTCAGCGCGATGGCGTCGTTGGCCACGTCCGCCGATGGGTTTTCGCTGATGGAGGAGGCCCGGGCCGCCGTGGCGTCGAACTCCCCCTGGTAAAAGTGCAGGAGCGCCAGTTCGTACTGGGCCTGGTCGGCGAGGTCGCTCGACTGCGCGTTGGCGGCCAGGCGGGAAAAAAGAAGGCGGGCGCGGTCGAGCGAGTCCCGAAGGACCGCAATGCGGCCCCGTTGATACTGGCCCTTCTCGGCGGCCGTGGTTTCTGGGTGATTCGACACGAGCTGGCTGAGGGTCTCCTGGGCGCCGTCCAGGTTGCGGTAGGCGTCGATCTGGAGCGTCCCGAGCCGGAGAAGGGCTGCCGGATAGTCCGCGTGCCCCGGGTTCTGGCGAAGGAACGTTTTGTAGGCCGTCCGGGCTCGGGCGTACCGGACAGAGTCTTGGGCGGCCGTGGTGGAGTCGGCCCCCTCACTGGCCCAGCGGCGGTAGAGGTCGCCACGGAGCTTCTGCGCCTCCGGGGCGACGCCCGACCGCGGATACTGCTCCTGGATGGCCTCGCAGGCCCGAGTGGCCACGCCGTAGCGCTGCGCGTCGGCGGCCCGGCGGGCGAACCCGAAGAGGATCTGCCCCTGGCGGTCCCCGAGACGGTCCAGGGCCCGGTACTCGTCGAACGCCGCCGCGTAGTTGTCTTGCTCCGTGTGCAGCCACGCCAGGAGCGTCCGGTAGGCCTCGTTCAGGGGGTTCTCCCGAACCGTCTGCTGGAGCACCTGGATGCTGGCCGCAATGCCCTGCCCCTGTTCGACAAACGTCCGAAGGCGGCTCCGAACGTAGTTGAGGCGGTTGGGGGCCTCGGCGAGAAACGCGACGTACTCCTGCATGGCGGCCTCAAACTGGCCGTCCAGGCCGTACAGGTGGGCGAGCTCGGTCCGGAACGCGTCGGGCTGGTCGAGGGCGGCGCGCCCCTTCTGGAGGACCGCGATGGCCTTGCGGAACTGGCGCAGCTCGGCCAGGGTGTTGTAGACGGTTCGGTACGTCTGGGGCTCGTTAGGGGCGAGTGCGAGCGCCCGATCCCACGTGGCATCGGCGGCGTCCCCCTCGCCCTTCTGGTACTGGAGACGGGCTTTTTCGGCGAGGCGGGAAACGGTCGGGGGGGAGCCGATGCGCTCCTCCACCAGCCGGAGGGCGTCGCGGTAGCGCTTGAGGCTCTCGTAGGCCTGCTTCAGCTTTCGGTAGAACGCCGCATTCTCCGGGGCGTTGGCGTAAAGCGACTCCAGCAGGGGAAGGGCGCGTTCGGGCCGGTCGGCACGGAGGAACTCGTTGGCCCGCTGGAATTTCCTCAGTTGCGTGCTGTCGGACCGCTGGGCATGGGCGGGGCCGGCCACGGGCCCGAGCAGGAGCCCGAGGGCGAGCACGATCAGCAGGCAGCGCATGCCTTCGGCGGAAAGGACCCGTGGCAGTCGGGGGCGGGGCACGGCAGGGGGAGAAGGCGTGCGGGGAAATCCGGTACGTCCAGCGACGGGGGCATCCCGGTGGTGGACAGTGGTACCCTACGGCACGCCCGAGACGGACGTTTCCGTGCCCGGGCCAACCTCGCGACGCGGCGACCGGCGGCGCGGCAGGTTCAACTTTTCCTCGTTTAGTGTGGCACATCTTCATGGACGCATTCTCTCAGAACGGAACGACGGACCCGGAGCCGCGCCGGCTCGCCCTCCTCGGGGCGACCGGGTCGATCGGCACCCAAACGCTCGAGGTGGTCCGGCTCTTTCCGGACCGGTTCGACGTGCGGGTGCTCACCTGCCGACAGAATGTGGAGCGCCTTGCCAAGCAGGTGCAGGAGTTTCGTCCCGAGTGCGTGGCCGTCGGGTCCGCCGAGAGCGCCGAGGCGTTCAAGAAAACGCTGCCGGCGGACGCGCCGGACGTGCGGGTCCTCGTGGGGACGGAGGGGCTGAGCGAGGCGGCCACGCGGTCGGACGTGGACGTGGTGCTGGGGGCGGTGGTCGGCTTTGCGGGGCTCCGGCCCATCCTGAGGGCGGTGCGGGCGGGGAAGCAGGTCGCCCTCGCCAACAAGGAAACGCTGGTCGTGGGGGGCGCGCTGGTCACGCAGGCCGCGGCGGACGGAGGCGGGCAGCTACTGCCCGTCGACAGCGAGCACTCGGCGATTTTTCAGTGCCTGGCGGGCGAGTCCGAGCGGGCGGTCGAGGAGCTCGTGCTGACCGCGTCCGGCGGGCCGTTTTGGGACCGCCCGGCCGAGACGTTTGGCGACATCACGGTGGAGGAGGCCCTCGACCATCCGAACTGGTCGATGGGGGCGAAAATCACGGTCGACTCCGCCACCATGATGAACAAGGGGCTGGAGGTGATTGAGGCGAAGTGGCTGTTCGACGTGCCGGTCGAGCGCATTCAGGTGCTCGTCCACCCGCAGTCCATTGTGCACTCGATGGTGTCGTTTGCCGACGGGGCCGTGAAGGCGCAGCTCGGCGTCCCGGACATGAAGGTGCCCATTCAGTACGCGCTGAGCTACCCGTCCCGCTGGCCCGCCGCCCACGAGCGGCTGGACTGGGACGAACTCTCGCGCCTCGACTTCGAGCGGCCGGACCTGGAGAAGTTTCCGTGCCTGCGGCTCGCCTACGACGCCCTGGAGGCAGGGGGCACGGCCCCGGCCCTCCTGAACGCCGCCAACGAGGCGGCCGTCGGGCGCTTTCTGGAGGGCCAACTGGGCTTCCTGGACATTCCCCGTGCCGTTGAACGGGTGCTTGAGCAGCTCCCCGTGCAGCCCAGTCCCACCCTGGACGATCTGGTGGCGGCGGACACGGAGGCCCGCCGGCGGGTCGAGGAACTCCCCCTACCGACATCAAATTGAACGACAGGATGAATCTGTCGCTGCCTTTCTACTGAGGCGTACTGGCCTCCCGGTCCTCACTGCTGCTGTATGGAGCTTGTAGTCAGCGTTCTCACGTCCACCCTCTGGGTGCTCCTCGCACTCACCATCCTGGTGTTCGTCCACGAGCTGGGCCACTTCCTGACGGCCAAGTACTTCGACATGCGGGTCGAGCGCTTCTCGATCGGGTTTCCGCCGACGCTGTTCGGGCGGACGTACGGGGACACCGAGTACGCAGTGGGGGCCACGCCGCTGGGCGGCTACGTGAAAATTAGCGGCATGATCGACGAGAGCCTCGACACCGACCACGTGGAGGCCGACCCCGAGCCGTGGGAGTTTCGGGGAAAGCCCGTCTGGCAGCGCATCATCGTGATCAGTGCCGGGGTGATATTCAACGCCGTCCTGGCGATCGTGATCTTCGGCGGGCTAAGCTGGAGCGAGGGCGAGACGTACATCCCCGCGGAGAACGTAGAGCAGGTGTACGTGGAAGCGGGATCGGTCGCCCACGATTTGGGGCTGCGAACGGGGGACCGCATCGTCCAGGTGAACGGCAGCGATTTTGAGCGCTTCCGGCAGGTGGAGCCGTCGTCGCTCATTGCGGCGGACACGCTGACCATCACCGTCGTCCGGGACGGAGAGCGACAGACCATTACCGGCCCCCCCAACTTCATCTCGCGGCTGAGCCGCGCCCGGAGCAACGAGCAGGGCTTTGGGCTCGGGTTTCAGCCTGCGCTCATTGGGGCCGTGGAGGCCGGCAGCCCGGCCGACTCGGTGGGGCTGCAGACGGGAGACCGGATTTACGCCCTCCAGGGCGATACGGTGCGGTTCTGGCGGGAAATGAGTGCACGTCTGCAGCAGGCAGAGGGGGCGCGGGTGGCGATGCGGTGGGTTCGTCCAGACTCTCTCGTCGGGGAGTCGGACCGGTCGCGGTCGCCACGAGTCGTTCGGCGCACCGGTCAAGGCGTCGTGCTTGCGGACTCGGTCGCCGCCCGCTACGATTCGGAGCGGGAGCGGTACCTCCTCGGGGTTCGAAGTCCCAGGGCGAGCTCGGTGACGCGGCAGGCCCTGTTCGACGAGTTTGGGATCCGGACCGTGACGTACGGCCCCCTGGCCGCGCTGAAGGCAGGGGCCGTGGACACCTGGACCTACGGCCGCAACATCGTCGTTACCCTGAAGCGGATTGCGGAGGGGCGCGACAGCCTGACCGACAGCCTCGGCGGGCCGGTGATGATCGCGGACGTCACCAGCGAGGCAGCGGCGGCGGGGGCCACTGCGTACTGGCGGCTCATCGCGGCGCTCTCGATCACGCTGGCCATCATGAACATCCTCCCCATCCCGGCGCTGGACGGCGGGCAGCTGTTGTTTCTGCTCTACGAGGCGGTCACGCGCCGCCGCCCCTCCGTGCGGGTGCGGCTCGTGGCCCAGCAGGTGGGGATGATTTTGCTGATTGGGTTCATGGCGTTCCTCATCTTTAACGACATTCTGCGGCTGTAGTCCAGGGGCCGGGGGGCTCTCCGGGAGGGCGGTTGACACAAAGGGCGGTTGACACAAAATGCGTAGGCAGGGCCGTTGACCTTCGAGGTGGCGCCTCGTAGGTTACCATCCTGTTGCACTTCGCAACACCGGGGAGAGTGCGTCCCCCATCGTGCGTACATTCGGACGGAGCGACGTAGTCCCATGGCATCGTCTCGGCATCCCTCAGCGAACGGATCCGCCCAGTGTGAAGCGGCCGAGCTCAGTGACGATCAGCGGCAGCGTGCCCTCCGGGACCGGGGAGAGCTCCCGGCCCACGTGGCCTGTATCATGGACGGGAACGGCCGCTGGGCCCAGGAGCGGGGCGAGGCCCGGGTCGTGGGGCACCACGAGGGCGTGACGTCCGTCCGCGACGTGACGGAGGCCTGCGCGGAGCTCGGCATCGACTACCTTACCCTCTACACGTTTAGCACCGAAAACTGGGAGCGGCCCGACGCGGAGATCAATGCGTTGATGGAACTTCTGGTACAGACCGTGAAGGAGGAGCGGGACACGCTGATGGAGAATGGGGTGCGGCTGCAGACCATTGGCGACCTGTCCGAGCTTCCCGGGTCGTGCCAGGACGCCCTCCGTCAGACCAGACGGGACACGGCGGAGAACGACCGCATGACGCTGACCCTCGCGCTCTCCTACAGCGGGCGCTGGGAGATCGTGCGGGCCGCCCGGGACCTTGCCACCAAGGTCGAAGAGGGAGAGTGTTCGCCGGACGACATCGACGCGGCCCTGTTCGAGGAGCAGCTCGACACGTCGGGCATGCCGGACCCGGACCTTCTGGTCCGGACGGGGGGCGAGTTTCGTCTCTCCAATTTCCTGCTCTGGCAGAGCGCCTACACGGAGTTCTACATCACCGACGAGTTCTGGCCGGCGTTTCGGCGGCCCCAGCTGTACGCGTCCATTCGCAGCTACCAGGACCGAGACCGACGGTTCGGCCGCATCGAGCGCGCCTCCGCCGACGATCCCGGCCATGGGACGTAGCGGGAGGCGATCGGCCTGGACGGTCTTTGGTCGGGGGAGAGAATAATTCCCGGGGAAGGTGCGTTAAAGGAAGTGCGCACGTCCGGTCCCCCGAAACTGCCCGCGTGGACTCCTGTTTTACCGGGCTGATTGCCATACAACGACGTTCTTCAACGAGCGCCCAATCAGCATGCGCCTACGGCTGCCCGCTTTTGTTCTCGCTGTGCTCTTTGTCGGTGCGCCCCTTGCCGGGACTGCACAGACGACGAGTCCCGCGTCCGGATCGGGCAGCGCGGCCGGGCCACGCCCCACGTTCGTGGTTGAAGACATCCAGGTGCGTGGGGTGGAAGATGCGCAGACGCGCCAGTTCGTTATCCAGTCGAGCGGCCTGGCGGCGGGCCAGGAAGTGACGCTCCCGTCCGGCCAGGCCATCAGCCAGGCCATCCGCGCCATCTACGACCTCCGAACGTTCTCGGACGTGTCCATTCACCGGACCGACCAATCGGGGGGCAACGTGACGCTCGTCATCGACGTGACGCCCGAGCCCACCCTTACCGCCTACAAGCTACAGGGCATCGACGATGGGGATCGTGAGGACCTGAAGAAGCAGATCCCCCTCCTGAAGGGAAGCCCCGCTCGTCCCTCCGACGTGGAGCGGGCCAAGCAGATCATCAAAAACTTTTACAAGGACGAGGGCTATCTGCGGACGGACGTCAGCGTGCAGCGCACGAGCACCCAGGACAACCGCGTCCGACTGGTCTTCAACGTAGACCGGAAGGAGGAGATCGAGGTCGAGCGCATCCGCTTCCTCGGCAACGAACGATTTGACGATGGGGACCTGCGGGGGGCGATGGAGGAGACGCGCGAAAACCGCTGGTGGCGCATCTGGAAGGGGGAGCAGTTCAAGCGGGACGCCTACGAGGACGACCTTGATCTCGTCATCGATCTGTACCGCGAGCACGGCTACTACGACGCCCAGATCGTCCGGGACTCGGTATACTACATGGGAGACGGCGGGCTCGGGATCGACGTGAAGGTGCGGGAGGGCGACCAGTACTACGTGCGCGAGGTCGACTGGGAGGGCAACAGCGTCTACCCGGACCGGGTCTTGTCCGAGCAGTTGGGGCTCACGGAGGGCGAGGTGTACAACGGCAAGGCCCTCGACGAGAACCTATACGGCAGCGGGCGGCAGAGCGGGGTGCTGGGCCTCTACATGGACCGCGGCTACATGCGGGCGGACGTGCAGCCAACGGTGCGGGTCGCAGCGGGGGACTCGCTCGACATCACAATGGACGTGCGGGAGGGAGAGATCTACAACTTCGGCGACATCAACATCACCGGCAACACGAAGACCAAAGACTACGTCATTCGCCGGGAGCTGTACACGGTGCCCGGCGATCGGTTCAGCCGGAGCGCGATTCAGGAGTCGATTCGCCGCCTCAACCAGCTGGACTACTTCAGCCAGGAGTCCCTGTCCGGCGGGCCCGACATCAGTGTCGATCAGGAGGAAAAAGAGGCGGACGTCAGCTACAGCGTTGAGGAGGTGGGGAGCGACCAGCTCCAGCTCTCCGGAACGTTCGGGCAGTTCGGGCTCGTCCTCCAGCTCGGATTTCAGTTCAACAATTTCTCGGCCCAGAACCTGTTCGAGGGCGACGCCTGGCGCCCGCTTCCGTCCGGCGACGGCCAGAAGCTGAGCGTGAACGTGCGGACCAACGGCACCTACTACCAGAACTATTCGCTCTCCTTCACGGAGCCCTGGTTCGGGGGCAGCCCGACGCCGGTCGGGGGCTCGGTGTCGTACTCGAAGTACACCCGCTCGGTCTTCGGGGGACGCAGCGCCTCTCGTGGCATCCGCGACGGCCGGTTTCAGAACATCTCGGCCAACCTGTTCGTCCGCCAGCGGCTAAACTGGCCCGACGACAAGTTTATGGTCGGGTCGCGCGTGGGATTTCAGCTTTACGACAACCGGGGCCGCGATGCGAGTACCGGAAATCGGCGTCCCCTCTTCGGCAGCGTCCCGTACGGCACCAACCAGTCCATCACGTTCCGGCAGTCGCTGAGCCGCAATTCTGTCGACAACCCCACCTTCCCCCGCACCGGATCGAAGGTGTCGCTCTCGGTGGAGGTGGCCCCGCCGATCGGCGACCTGGTTCAGTACCACAAGTGGCGGCTCAATTCGAGCTGGAACGTCCCGATTGGGGAGAACTTCTCGTTCGGCGTCGGGACCAACTTTGGCTACATCGGCTCCATCACCGGCGATCCGGTCCGGTTCGAGACCTTCGAGGTGGGCGGGACGCCGTTCGACTACCAGGGCGGCACGTTCGGGACGGACCCGGTCTTCATGCGCGGATACCCGCGCGGCGTGATCGGTCCGCTCAACCGCACCCGGGGGGGCAACCTGCAGCCCCAGGGCGGCCAGGTGATGAACAAGTACACCTCCGAGTTTCGGTGGAAGGCGGTCGAGTCGCAGCAGCTGCAGGCGCGTCCGTACCTGTTCCTCGACGCGGCCAATGCGTGGAACAGCCTGAACGCGTACACCCCCAACGACCTGTACCGGTCGGCCGGAGTGGGCGTGAAGCTGTTCCTTCCCATCGTGGGCATGATCGAGTTTAACTACGGATACAACTTTGAATCCTACCGCTCGCTCGAAACGGGCAACATCGAGTCCCCGGGCTGGTCCTTCCAGTTCTCGCTGGGGCAGGGCTTCGGCGGGGGCGGACGCTAGTGGAGGGAGGAGGGACGATCGCTCGCGTACACAAAGCCGGTTGCCGACCCGAGTGCCATGCAGGATCAGCGATGCGGTGGAGGGGGCACGGTCCGGGACGTTTTCGGTCCCCCTACGCGACATCTGGCCCGCGTTATCGTGATGGCCGCCGCGCTGTGCGTGCTGTGGGGGGGCGAGGCACGCGCCCAGCAGAAGATTGGGTACATCGACTCGCAGGCCATTCTGGAGAAGCTTCCGGAATATGCGAGCGTGGAGCAGAAGCTCGACCAGTTGGAGGAGGAGTGGCGCGCCGAGATCGAGGCCCAGGAGGAAAAAGTACAAGTCCTGCGGGACGAGTACCGGGCGTGGGAGCTGCTCTACACCGACGAGGAGCGTCGGCAGAAGCAGGCGGCCATTCGGAAGGCCCGGGAAAAGGTCGACCGGCTACGCCAGCGATACTTTGGGCCGGACGGCCGGCTCTACACCCGGCAGCAGGAGCTCATGCGCCCCATTCAGGAGCGCATTCTCGACGCTACGGAGGAGGTTGCCACGGAGGAAGGGTACGACTACGTCTTTGACAAGAGCGAGAAGGTGCTCTTCATGTACGCCCGGCAGGACCACAACTTGAACCGCCGGGTGCTCCGGGCACTCGGGATCACCCCCGAGCAACAGACGGAGGGGCAATGACCGAGCCCCCATTCGCACGAACACGTTGCATTCATCAGAAAACCAGCTTTCGGAACAGATCCTATGGCCATGTCAAATCGAGTTACAAAGTCCCTCTCCCTTCTTCTTCTCCTCGCGGCGATGGCCGCGATGCCGGTACAGGCCCAGAAGATCGGGTACGTCGACCAGCAGGCCGTCCTGGTGAGCATGCCGGAGATGCAGGAGGTACAGCAGCAGGTGCAGCAGGAAATGAAGCAGCAGCAGCGCGAACTCCAGCAGCAGCGGCAGCAGTTTCAGAAGCGGGTCAAGCAGTTTCAGCAGCAGCAGTCGCTGCTCGACGATTCGGCGCGCGCCGAGCGCGAGCGCGAGCTGCAGAAGCGTTCGCAGGAGCTCCGGCGAGCGGCCCAGCAGCGCCAGCAGCAGATGCAGAAGAAGCGTCGCAAAATGATGCAGCCCCTTCTGGAGAAGCTCCAGGGAGCGATTGACAAGGTGGCGGCCCAGCAGGAGCTCGACATGGTTCTACGTCGACAGGTCCTTCTCTACGAGGACGAAACCAGCGAGCGTGTGGCCGACATCACGCGCGATGTCGCCGGGGAGCTTGGCATTTCGCTCACGCAGTCGCCCGGCGAGCCGTCCCCGACCCTGGATCAGAACGCGCCGCCGGCTGGGGGGAGCGGGGGCGGCCAGTAGCCCTAGGGCCCGGGTCTTCAACGAAGCGCCCCTCCCTCCGAGCGGGCCGGATCGGTGAAGCGAACCGGTCTGGCCCCGGGCGGAGGCCCCCCGACGCGTTGTGCCGTCGGGGCGGACCGTCTCGTCTACTTGACACCACGACCTTATGGGTGCCGACTCTTCCCCCCCGGACGTTGCGGACGTGCCGCGCGTGACCACCAAGACCGTTCAGGAGATGAAAGAGGAAGGGGTGCCGATCGCCGCACTGACGGCGTACGACTACACCTCGGCCCGGCTCCTGGACCGGGCCGGCGCGGACGTGCTGCTGGTCGGCGACTCCGCGGCGAACGTGATGGCGGGGCACGAGACCACCCTCCCGATGACCCTCGATCAGATGATCTACCACGCGCAGTGCGTGGTGCGGGGCATCGACCGGTCGCTCGTGGTCGTCGACCTTCCGTTCGGCGCGTACCAGGGGGACCCGACGGAGGCCCTCGACTCGGCCATCCGGGTGATGAAGGAGGCCGGGGCCCACGCGGTGAAGCTGGAGGGGGGCGCGCCGGTGGTCGAGGCCGTGGAGCGGATGGTGACGGCAGGCATCCCGGTGATGGGCCACCTGGGCCTGACGCCGCAGAGCATCTACGACTATGGCACCTACCAGGTGCGGGCCCGCGAGGAGGAAGAGGCCGATGCGCTTCGCGCCGACGCCAAACGGCTCGAAGAGGCCGGGTGCTTCGCCGTCGTGCTGGAAAAGATCCCCGCCGAACTGGCGGCGGAGGTGACCGCGTCCCTTTCCATCCCGACGATTGGAATCGGGGCCGGCGACCAGACGGACGGGCAGGTCCTGGTGTCCCACGACGCCCTCGGGCTGTCGACGGACTTTGAGCCCCGGTTCGTGCGCCGCTACGCCCGCCTCGACGAGACGATCATCGACGCGATCGGCGCGTACGTGTCGGACGTGCGGGACCGGTCGTTCCCCGACGAGGGCGAAAGCTACTGATCCCTGTGCGTGCCGCTGAACTGCGTTCACGGCGGGGCGTCTGTTCTTCTTCACGTCGAAGTTTCCCACCCCCCATGAGCAGTCCTGCGTCGGGCGACGAGCCCCGCATCCTTCTGTGCAACGACGACGGCATCCACGCCCCCGGCATCCAGTCGCTCGCGTCGGCCCTCGACGGGCTGGGCGAGCTGTTCGTCGTGGCCCCCACCACCGAGCAGAGCGCCGTGGGGCACGCCATCACGGTCCGCGATCCGGTTCGTGCGCACCGGGAGGAGTTTGAGGTGCCGTCCGGCCCGATTCCCGCCTGGGGCGTCACCGGAACGCCCGCCGACAGCGTTAAGCTTGCCTGCCACGAACTGCTCGACGCGCCGCCCGACCTGGTGGTAAGTGGCATCAACCAGGGCCCGAATACGGCCGTAAATGTGCTCTACTCGGGCACCGTGAGCGCCGCCACCGAGGCCTCGATTCTGGGGCTGGATGCCCTGGCCATCTCGTTGTGCGAATGGTCGAAGCCGCAGTTCGAGGTGGCGGGGCAGTGGGCCCGCCGCATCGTGGAGTGGGCGCTCGATCGGGGGCTGCCGCAGGGCGTGCTCCTGAACGTGAACGTGCCGGCACTGTCGGCGGAGGAGATCGAGGGGGTTGCGCTCACCCGTCAGGCGCGGGCACGATGGGAGGAGGGATTCGAGGAGCGGACCGACCCGGCGGACCGGCCCTACTACTGGCTCGCCGGGACCTTCGTGAACCTCGACGACGGAGAGGAAACGGACCTCTCGGCCATCGAAGAGGGCTATGTGTCCGTCACCCCGATCCAGCACGACATGACGGCCCACGACGCCTTCGAGGCCTTCGGGACGTGGAACTGGGACGAGTCGGCCGGCCCCGATGGCTCTGAGTAGTGCTGTTTCCTGCAGACAGTCGTCAGCCCGTTCATGGCCACCCACCAGGACCGCATCGAGCTGTCGACCGACGGGCACCGGGATATGCACGACCTGACGGACCCGGTGACGGAGATCGTTCGCGCGTCCGGCATTGACGCAGGACTCGTGCACGTGCACAACGTCGGCAGCACCGGGGCCGTCGGCACCATCGAGTTCGAGCCGGGCCTTCAGCAGGACCTGCCCGAAAAACTCGACGCGCTGTTTCCGCCGGAGGCGACCTACGCCCACGAGCAGCGCCGGCACGACGGCAACGGCCACTCCCATCTCTAAGCCACCACGCTGAGTCCGTCGATCACCGTGCCGGTCGGGGACGGCGCGCCGATCCTCGGCACGTGGCAGCAGATCTTCCACCTCGAATGCGACGTCACGCCCCGCGAGCGGACCGTCGTGGCAACGGTGCGGGGAGATTGAGTCGCCCCTCACTCTGCCGATGAGTCCTCTCCGTTTGCGGGGTCGTCCACGGGGGCGAGAAGATCCGACCCCTGGAGCGCCTTCGCCTCGTCGAGAAAGAGTTGACGGTGGGGAAAGGGGATCTCGATGTCTGCCTCGCGCAGTTTTTCGCGGACCTTCTCCGTGTACTCCCAGCGCAACGGCACCTCCTGATCCGGGTTGCGGGTGTAGAAGCGGAGGGCCATGTTGACGCTGGAGTCCGCCATCTCCGTCACGACCACGCTGGGGGCCGGCTCGGTTAGGACGCGGTCGTCGCCTTCGAACAGAGAGAGGAGCGCCGCCCGGGCCTCGTGGGGCACCTCCTTGTAGGCAATGCCGAAGGAGACGTCGATCCGCAGCACATTCCGCTTGGTGTGGTTCATCAGCTCCTGCGTGATCATGTGCGTGTTGGGCAGCACCATGGTCCGGTTCCGGACCGTGCGGAGGCGCGTGGAGCGGAGCGTAATCTCGTCGACCTGCCCGTACTGGTCGCCAATCTCGATGTAGTCGCCCACCTGGAACGGCTTGTCGACGAGGACCGTGACGCCCGCGATGAAATTCTCCAGCGAGTCCCGCGCCGCGAATCCGGCGACGATTCCCGCAATGCCCAGACCGCCGACCAGCACCGCGACGTTGACGCCGAGCTGGTCGAGGACCACCGTGCCGATGAAGAAGAACGACGCCACCCGGAAGGTCTTCAGCAGGAGGCTCTGGAGGCCCGGCTCGATGCTGTCGCTGCGATCCAGGGCGCGCTCGGACGCGAGGTACAGCGCCCGGTAGATGATGTACAACAGCAGAAACGCCGCGAGGGACTGAAGGCCCCGCTCGGTGAGCAGCCCCAGGAGGTACAAGGCCCCCGACGTGAGGTGGTCGTAGAGTCCCTCCCAGTTGCCATCCAGAAAGAGCCGGAGGCCGTCGCTAAAGGCGTTGTTGAACCTGTTGGCGGCCTCACCGACGGGCCCCGACTGGGCCGTGGTGTCCGTCCGTGTTTGGAGCCGCTGGGGAATAGACTGGGGAGCCACCATGGCGCCGGAGGGCAGGATGGAAGAGAACAGCGGGCGCTACGCCGACGTGGCCCGCAGTCGCGCCGCCTTGAGGGTGTTCTTCAGAAGCATCGCCCGGGTCATGAGCCCGACGCCCCCCGGCACCGGCGTGATCCGGCGGGCCTTCGGCCGGACCCCTTTGAAGTCAACGTCGCCGACGAGTCGGTAGCCGCGGTCGGTGGACGGGTCGTCGACCCGGTTGATGCCCACGTCGATCACGACGGCATACTCCTTGACCATGTCGGCGTCGATAAAGGCGGCCTGGCCGGCGGCGGCGACCAGCAGGTCGGCCCGGCGGGTGTGGGCGGCGAGGTCCTTCGTTCGGCTGTGGCAAACGGTCACCGTGGCGTTGGCCGTGCGGCGCAGAAGCAAATTGGCGAGGGGTTTGCCCACGATGTTGGACCGCCCTACGATCACCGCGTCCATGCTTTCCGGATCGATGTCGGAGCGGGACAGCATCTCCATGATGCCGTACGGCGTGGCGGGGACGTACCGCGGGGTGCCGCGCATCAAGCGGCCCAGGTTTTCGGGATGGAAGCCGTCCACGTCCTTCGACGGGTCCACGGCGTCGATCACGGTTCGCTCGTCGACGTGGTCGGGGAGGGGAAGCTGTACGAGGACGCCGTCGACCGAGGCGTCGGCGTTTAGGTCGTGCACCAGGTCGAGGAGCTCACTCTGCGACGTGTCGGCGTCGAGGTGATGCGTGTCGGTCTCGATGCCCACCTCCGCGGCGTCTTTTTCCTTGCCGCGCACGTAGGCCTTCGACGCCGGGTTGTCCCCAACGAGGACGGCGGAGAGAAACGGGGGGCGGTGGTCGTCGGTCCAGGCCTGGATGTCGGCCTTGACCTCGTCGCGAACGGCCTGAGAGAGGGCTTGTCCGTCGAGCAGGTCGGCGTCGGAAGCGTCGGGCATGGAAGAACGGGGAGGCGGGTCGTGAGAACAGGGCAGAATGGCACTTTCAATCTACAAAACGACCGGGCACGCGCAAACCGCCGCACACGAAGAATTGGGGACGATTGCGGGGCCGGTCTCGGGGAGAGGAACATGCCCGAAAACCGCGGGGTTGCAGCCAACTGATTTCGCAACGGAGGCTTGCAAGTGGCCCACCGGGCGGGACGATTCTTCGTACTCTCTTTCGAGCCGGCTGCATGATCATGCACGAGCACGACTATCGGGTTGGCATTTTGGGGGCGACGGGCGCCGTGGGGCAGACGTTCATCCGCCTGCTCGACGACCACCCGTGGTTTACGGTCACGTCCGTGGCGGCGTCCGAGCGCTCGGCGGGGCGTCCGTACCGCGACGCGGCGAACTGGCTGAGCGGACAGCCGATTCCGCCGTCCGTCGCGTCCCTCGAGGTGCAGTCGACGGAGCCGGAGGCCATGGACTGCGACTTCGTGTTTTCTGCGCTCGACTCCTCCGTGGCGGGCGAGATTGAGGAAGCCTTTGCGAGGGCGGGCGTCCCGGTCGTCTCCAACGCCAAAAACTACCGGCAGCACGACCGGGTGCCCCTTCTCATCCCGGAGGTGAACCCCGGCCACCTTGCCCTGATCGATGAGCAGTCGTGGGACTCCGAAGGCTTCATCGTCACCAACCCGAACTGCTCCACCACCGGGCTCATCTGCGGGCTCCACCCCCTGATGGACGCGTTCGACCTGGAGGCGGTGCAGGTGACGATGCTGCAGGCCTTGTCCGGGGCCGGCTATCCGGGCGTGCCGTCGCTCGACGCGGTGGGCAACGTCATCCCCCACATCGGCGGGGAGGAGGAGAAGCTGGCGACGGAGCCCCGCAAGATCCTGGGTACGCTCGACGGCGACCGCATCGAGCCGGCGGCCCTGACCCTGAGTGCGCAGTGCACGCGCGTGCCGGTCCGAAACGGGCACCTGGCCTGTGCCTCCGTGCGGTTCCGCGATGACATTGAGGCCGAGACCGTCGCCGACGTGCTCCGCACCTTCCGGGCGCCCGCCGTGACCGAGTCGCTCCCGAGCCGCCCCGACCCATTCGTGCAGGTGCTGGACGCGCCCGATGCGCCCCAGCCGCAGCGGCACGTGGAGGCCGGGGGCGGCATGACCGTGTCCGTGGGGCGGGTGCAGGACTGTCCCGTCAACGACGTCAAGTTCGTTCTTCTCTCGCACAACACCGTGCGCGGGGCGGCCGGCGGGGCCCTGCTCAACGCCGAGCTGCTGGCGTCGGAGGGCTACCTGGATCGCGCCCGTGCCGACGCCGCCACAGAGCCCGCCGCAGGGTAGCGGGGCCTGTCGGGTTGCCCGTGGCCGTTCCGCCTACACATCCCATTCTTGCACCCTCCACTCTCACCCCCTATCCCCATGGCTTACCCCGACGTGCGACGCGCCCAGCCCGACCACCAAACCGCGGTGGGGGACCTGTGGGCACAGCTTCTCGACGAGCAGGAGGCGATGGAGGAGCGCTTCGGCGTCGCGGAGGACGCCCGGGACCGGTGGGAGAATGATTTCCCGCAGTGGCTCGACAACGAGACGTACCGTATATACGTGGCGGAGGTGGACGGCGAGGTCGTGGGCTTCGCCACGGCCCATCGGTGGGGCCCGCCGCCCATCTACGCGGAGAGCTCAGAGGTTTTCATCGACGAGCTGTATGTTCGGCCGGACGACCGGCGGCAGGGCCTGGGGAGCCAACTCGTGCAGGCGGTGCGCGACTGGACGGGCCGAATTGGGGCGCAGCGCCTCCGCCTCAATGTCCTTGCCGCGAATGAAGAGGCCCGCGCCTTCTGGGCCGCGCAGGAGGCGCGTCCGCTCACCGTGACGCTGGCGGTTGAGCACGAGGGCGCCGAGGACGCGACGGACGACGAAGGATCCAAAAAGATTGGCTTTTAGCGGAACGCTCCCCAGACAGCCTCGTCTCAAGGATTGCATTACCATGCGGGCGTAGCTCAGCGGCTAGAGCATCTGCTTGCCATGCAGAAGGTCGTGGGTTCGAATCCCATCGCCCGCTCCACATACAGACAAGTCGCAACGCCCCGCCCTCTCATCGAGAGCGGGGCGTTTTCTATTTTTGCTGCGGCCTCTAGGCCGGTCCCTGTATCCACCGAGAACAGAGAGTCACCCCGGTGTGGGCCGTCGGCCGGCAAGGGGCGTCCGCCGCTAGGGCAGTTGTAGGGCCACGGCCAGAACCAGCGTCAACATTCCCGCGGCCAGCCCCAGGAAGATGAGGTCCCACCGAACAGAGGAGGGCCGGTTGGAGACGGGCCGGTTGGAAGAGGGCGACTCGTCGTTGGAATGTATGGGGCACCCACTCATTGCGTGACAGAAGTCCCAAGAGTCTTTGGGTTTTGGTAGACCTGAGGCATACGCCCCTTCCCCGCGGATGCTCCCTGCGCCGTCAGCCACGGATGGTTTCCAATGACGGGCCGGCGGTGCGGACCTCGGTCCCAACCTGTTCCACGTAGGTCTCGAAGTTGTCGGCGAAGGCGTTCACCAGGTCGCGGGCGTGCTGGTCGTAGGCCTGCGGGTCGTCCCACGTCTGGCGCGGCGTGAGAACGGAATCGGGCACGCCGGGCACCCGGTCCGGGATGGAGAGGCCGAACACCGGATCACGGGTGCGGGCACCGTTTCCTAGGGTGCCGTCCAGAATGGCGTCGACCATCGCCCGGGTGTGGTCGAGTTCGATTCGGTGCCCCACGCCGTAGGGCCCACCGGTCATGCCCGTGTTCACGAGCCAGCAGTCGGTGTCGTGGCGGCGGATCTTTTGGCCGAGAAGCTCAGCGTACACCGACGGGTCGCGCACCATGAACGGCTCGCCAAAGCAGGTGCTGAAGGTGGCCTTCGGCTCGTTCACCCCTGCCTCGGTGCCGGCGACCTTGGCCGTGTAGCCGCTCAGAAAGTGGTACATTGCCTGCGCCGGCGAGAGCTCCGAGACCGGGGGCAGCACGCCGAACGCGTCGTAGGTCAGGAAGAGAACGTGGTCCGGATGCCCGCCCCGGCCGTCCGAGGAGGTGTTGGGAATGTAGTGGAGGGGATAGGAGCCGCGCGTGTTTTGGGTAATCGTGTCGTCCGAAAAGTCCGGCTCGCGGGTATCGGGGTCCACGATGACGTTTTCCAGAATGGTCCCGAACTCCTCCGTCGTGCCGTGGATCTCGGGCTCCCGCTCGGGGGTGATGTCGATCATCTTCGCGTAGCAGCCGCCCTCAAAGTTATAGACGCCCCGGTCGCTCCAGCCGTGCTCGTCGTCCCCGATGAGCGTGCGGCTCGCGTCGGCCGAGAGGGTCGTCTTGCCGGTGCCGCTCAGGCCAAAGAAGACCGCGGTGTCCCCGTCCTCGCCCTCGTTCGCCGAGCAGTGCATGGGCAGTACGCCCTCCTCGGGGAGCATGTAGTTGAGGACCGAGAAGATGGACTTCTTGATCTCGCCGCCGTAGTGGGTGCCGCCGATCAGGATCAGGCTCTGGGCGATGTCGACGAAGACGGCGGCCTCGGAGTGGGTCCCGTCCCGCTCCGGGTCGGCCTCGAACTCGCAGAGGTCCACCACGGTAAAGCCGGGCTCGAACGAGTCGGGCACAGGGCCGTCGGGCCGCACGAACATGTTGCGCGCGAACAGGCTGTGCCACGCCTTTTCGGTGATGATGCGGACGGGAAGGCGGTACGATTCGTCCCAGCCGGCGTAGAGGTCCTGCACGAAAAGATCGCGCCCCTCGGCGTGCTCGGCCATCCGCTCGTGCAGATGATCGAACGTGGCCCGGTCCGTGGGCTGGTTCACCTCGCCCCAGTTGATCCGGTCGGCCACCGACGCGTCCCGGACGATGAACCGGTCTTTCGGGCTCCGGCCCGTGTACGGGGCCGTGCGGGTCACGAGCGGGCCGCCCGCGGCGAGCTGCCCCTCGTTGCGATCGAGGGCCTCTTCGTAGAGGCGGGGCCGCTTCAGGTTGTAGTGCACCGCGGCGGGGGCGAGCTGGAGGGAACGGAGGTGAGACGTCACGTGGTTGGGGAGGGGCATCGTGGCATCGGGTTGGTCCGTGAAGTCCATGCGAGAAGCGCCTCCCCCCGGAGGGGTCGGCAGGAGACGAGACGGCTTTTGGAAGCGCTTCCGTATTGGCCAGCATTTATCCTAATCGTTTCGACGGAGAATTGCCATGAACAATTCGTTGGGGCCCCGACCGGGCGGAAGGGTGTGGGGAAATTGGAGTACGACTTTACGCTTTCGTTAAAAACCCCGCACCGGGCACAGGGCGGCATCCACGACGCGCTCCCCGCTGTATGTCATCACCACGTCCCGTCGGTTCGTCGAAATTCCGACCGGTCGATGCGCTATACCACGATCCGGCGCCGGTGGGCGGCGTCGCCGTGGCGTTGTTGACGGGCACGTACGGGCTCTTCGGCCTGCCCGTGGACCTTCCGCTGCTGGTCGTGGGCTTTTGCGGCGTCACGCTGATCTACGCGGCGGATCGGGTGTGGGGCCCCGCCCCCGAAGATCGGGTCAACCGCCCGGATCGGGTGGCGTGGGTTCGGGCGCATCAGGGATGGCTGGCGGTCGAGACGATGGGCCTGTTCGCGGTGGGCGGGGCCCTGCTGCCGTACCTGGCGTGGCCCACCCTTCTGTGGACGGCGGTGCTGGGGAGCGTTGCGGTCCTCCATGTGCGGTGGGGGGCAGGGGAGCGACCCGTTCTGGTGGGGCTTGCGAAGCCGGGGGCCATCGCCACGACCTGGGCTGCCGGGGGGGCACTGCTTCCCTTCGTGGAGGCGGGGGCCCCGGTCGGGATTGGGGCGCTCTTGTTCTTCGGGGCCCGTACGCTGTTCATCCTGCCCAACCTGCTGCTTGCAGACTGGGGGGACCGCCGGGGCGACATCAAGGCCGGCCTGGCGCCCTGGGCGCCGCGGTGGACGCTGCGACGGGTGCGTTGGACGGCAACGGGGGGGCTCGCCGCTGCGGCCCTTGGGGCCCTGGGGTGGGCCGTTGTTGCGAGGGCCCCGGTACTCGTGGGGATCGACGCCGTGGGCCTCCTGCTCATGGGAGGAACGGTCTGGGGGATGGACCCGACGCGGCCCCGCGACGCCTTCCTCGCCGACCTGGTCGTGGCGTGGCCCGTGGTCCCTGGGCTCGCGGCATGGATGATCGTCTGACGAAGGCCGTCGCGGGGAGGAACCTCAGCCCGCGCCGGTGTATCACGTGGACGGTGCGCACGTCCGCACGGCACCCTGTTTCGTCCGTCACTCGTTCTCACCCAGTCCCCTTCGACGCATGTCCGACGCCGACTCCTCCGCCCCGATGCTCAGTCCCAACCGCGAGGACGGGACCATCGAGGACTTTACCCGCATCGAGGACCTCGCCGATCACGTCGATGAGACGGTCACCCTGAAGGGCTGGCTCCACAACCAGCGCGGCTCCGGGGGCATCAAGTTTTTGATCCTGCGCGACGGCTCCGGCTTCGTGCAGTGCGTGGTGCCGCAGGACGCGGTGGACGCGGACAGCTGGGCCGTGGCCGATGACGTGCGGCAGGAGGCCGCGCTCGAGATTACCGGCTCGGTGAGTGCGGACGAGCGGGCACCAGGGGGGTATGAGCTACAGGTCGACGCCATCGAGCGGATCGGGGAGTCGGGCGACTATCCCGTCACGCCGAAGGAGCACGGCATCGACTTTCTGATGGAGCACCGCCACCTCTGGCTCCGGAGCGAGAGCCAGTGGGCGGTCATGCGCATCCGCAACCGCATCGAGACGGCCATCCACGAGTTCTTCCAGGAGCGGGGCTTTCTCCAGACCGACGCGCCCATCCTGACGGGGAACGCCGTGGAGGGGACGTCTACGCTGTTTGACCTGGACTACTTCGACGACGAGAGTGCCTACCTCACCCAGAGTGGGCAGCTGCACGGGGAGGCGATGGCGATGGCCTACGGCAAGGTCTACACGTTCGGCCCCACGTTCCGCGCCGAAAAGTCGGCCACCCGGCGCCACCTTACCGAGTTCTGGATGATCGAGCCGGAGATGGCGTTCTACGACCTAAAGATGAACGCCCAGCTCGCGGAGGACTTCGTGGCCCACATCGTCCAGGCCGTCCTGGAGGACTGCGAGGAGGAGCTGGAGGCGCTGGAGCGCGACACGAGTGTTCTCGAACAGGTGGAGACGCCGTTCCCCCGCATCAGCTACGACGAGGCGGTGGAGCTGCTCCGCAGCGACGAGACGGCCGACATGATTGACGAGCGCATCGAGGCCCTGAACGAAGAGAAGGCCGAACTCCTGGAGGAAAAAGAGGAGAACCAGACACGCCGCGGGCAGGCGAAGAAGCACGTGAAGCGCAAGATCGACGCCCGCGAGATCGAGATCAACAAGCGCGTCGACGAAATCGAGGAGGCGCTCCGCAACCTGCCGGACTGGAAGGAGTCGGCCCAGACGTTCGAGTGGGGCTCCGACTTCGGCGGCGACGACGAGACGGTGCTCACCTGGCACTTCGACCGCCCGGTGATCGTCCACCGCTTCCCTGCCGAGATCAAGGCGTTTTACATGAAGCGGGACCCGGACGATGACCGCCTGGCGATGGGGATCGACGTGCTCGCGCCGGAGGGCTACGGCGAGATCATCGGCGGCGGCGAGCGGGCGACCGATCTCGACTTTCTAAAGGAACAGATCGAGGCGCACGACCTGCCGGAGGAGGTCTTCGACTGGTACCTGGACCTGCGCACCTTCGGCTCGGTCCCCCACAGCGGCTTCGGCCTGGGACTGGAGCGGACCGTCTCCTGGATCACCGGCCGCGACCACGTCCGCGAAACGATTCCCTTCCCGCGCACGATCGCGCGGCTGCACCCATAGAGGAACGGCGATGTGGTGTGTTACTTAGGA
The DNA here is from genome assembly GCF_947077775.1 of Salinibacter pepae. NCBI lineage: Bacteria > Pseudomonadati > Rhodothermota > Rhodothermia > Rhodothermales > Salinibacteraceae > Salinibacter > Salinibacter pepae. The sequence goes on along the minus strand of NZ_CAMTTE010000001.1, from coordinate 570,808 downwards.
GCAAAACGGAGCGGCCAAGGAAGCGCATTGACTCCGCAACACCTCCGTTCCGTACAATGCGCTCCGCACACCACGCTGCCCTCGCTGCCGCGGGGCTCGCGCTCGTTTTTCTCGGGGTCGGCAGTCTGCGCCCGGCGTCGGCCCAGGTGGCACAGACCGCTTACCGCTTCCAGACGATTCAGCCTCACCCCCAGATACACGCGCTGGGCAATGCTACAGTGGCTGCCCGCGGCTACCCTGGTGCGATAGGCATCAACCCGGCGGCCATCGGGACGGACGGGGCCGTACGGATCGGCAGCACCCTCAATCTGAGTAGAGGCCCGCTGTATAGCTCGCCCTGGAACGTGTCCCCGCTTATCAACTCGATTGCTGCCCCCTCAGCGACGGTGAAAGTAGGCCGCTGGGCCGCTGGGCTCCAACTCAAACACTTCGACTGGAAGGATCGAGAATTCCAAAATTCTCAGGGAGAGACCATAGGAACCACTGCCCACCAGCAGTCGATCAAGGGGGCGACCGCGTATGAGGTGAACCCGAAGGTGACTGTCGGTGCGGGCATAAACCTCATCCGTAGCCGTCTCCCGTTTCGCTTCGGACGCGATATCCAACATCATTTCACCTTCGACTTGGGTGTGCAGTACCAGACTCAGGTTGAGAAAGACCTCGCAACACTTCGCCCGGCGCTTGGACTATCCCTGACGGATTTTGGGGGAAATGTCTCCTACGAGAATCGGTCCGGCGACCTGGCGGCTCCCACGATGATCCGGGGTGGGGGTGCCCTTCAGATTGTCTCCCGATCCAAGCAGTTTGGGCGTCCCGAGTGGCGGATCGGACTCTATGGGGCGCTTTCAAATCAGCTGGTGAATGGAGCGTTCAGAGACAGCACTGGACATTTCGAGGCCGATGGGCCTTTCAAAGCGCTGTTTACGGGGTGGGGCTCTACGGCTGGTGTTTCGCAGTCTCGGGGAGAGCGGGCGGAGGTGAGTCCGTGGGGGCGAATCACGAAGCACGCCGGACTGGAGATGAGCGCTCTGGACCTTCTGTCCATCCGACTCGGCCGCTTTCATGAGAATGAGGACAACGGGAGCCGGCAGTACACGGCCCTCGGGCTTGGGCTCGACGCGTACTACGTCTCGCTCGATGCATCGTGGACGCTCGGAGACGAGGACCCCTTCCAGCAGTTCTCCTACGGCCGCCTCACCGTCCGCATTCCCCTCTCCGACAGCTCCCGCAACTTCTGGCCGGCGCTGCTCGGAAATGACCGGTGACCTCGCAGCAACGCATACGAATCGACGCAGGGCCACCGTTCGTCGAGCCACGGATCCCTCGGATCATTTCTCAACTTTCCCCGGCGCCCATGTCCCGACGCTCCCAAGGCCTGTCGCTCGCCGCCCTCTCGCTTCTGCTTGCAGTCGTCGCCGTCGTGCCCGCCGCCGCGCAAGATGACAATCGGTCGACGGTGTCCGTGAGCGGGGAGGGGACCGTCACGGCCCCGCCCGACCAGGCCGTCGTCCGGTTCGGGGTGGCCACGCGCGCCGAGACCGCCGGGGAGGCGCGGACCCAGAACGCGAGGGCGGCCAAGACCGCAATGAATGCGGTGCGCGGTCTGGACGTCCCCGAGGAAAAAATGCGGATGGAGCGCCTGCGCCTCCAGCCCCGGTACGAATACAACGACGAGGAAAACCGGCGCGAGCTCGTGGGATACGAGGCCACCCGCCAGGTGATCGTCGAGCTGGGCCGGCTGGAGGTGGTGCCGCAGCTCGTGGCCGATGTCGTGGAGGGCGGGGCGAACGAGCTCGACGGCATCGACTATCGGCTCAGCGATCGATCGCAGCTGCGCAACGACGCCTTGAGGAAGGCCGCGCAGGCAGCCAGTGAGAAGGCCCGTCTCCTGGCCGCGACGCTCGACGCGCAGCTCGGCTCCGTACGGACCATCAACGAACAGAGCTTCGACTTCGTGCGCCCCCAGCCGCGGCTGGCGCGCACGGAGATGGCCAAGGCCGGCGACGCCGCACAGGCGGAGCCGGACGCCTACGCCGCCGGAGAAATCGAGGTGTCGGCCCAGGTGCAGGTGACGTTTGATCTCCTCACCGGGCCGGATCGGTAGGCAAGCGCTCCGCGAGCCAGGTGCTCACGTCACCAAGGACGCGTTCCCGCTCCGGTTCGTTGAAGGTCTCGTGGTAGAGGCCGTCGTAGAGCTTGAGCGTCTTGTCGGCGGCGGCGGCCCGCTCGTGGAGGTGCCGGCTTCCGGCGGGGGAGACCAGGGGATCCGCCGTGCCGTGGAACACCAGAAACGGGATCGTCAGCTCGTGGAGGCGTTTCTGGGCCTCGGTGCCGGCCCGCAGGAGCTCGGCGCCGGTGCGGGCGAGGGTGCGCCCGTGGTAGTTGAGCGGGTCGTTCATGGCGTCCTCTATGACCGCCGGATCCCGAGAGATGGATCCCTGCGGAGAACGCACGGTCGGCAGGGTAGGGGCAAAGCGGCCCAGGACTTGGGATATGCGACGGAGAAGAGGGGCAAGGTCGGGGTTGACCTCGAGGGCCGGGGCGCTGAGCAGGAGGCCGCGGACCTCGGGACGGCGGTTCAGGACATAGAGCACCGTGACGAGCCCGCCCATGCTGTGGCCGAAGAGAAACACCGGCTTGTCCTTTGGGGGGGCGACGTGGAGCCGAAACGCATCGAGGTCTGCGAGGTACTGCTCGAAGTGATCCACGTAGGCCCGCCGTCCGTCCGAGCGCCCGTGGCCCCGCTGGTCGTAGGCGTGGACGGCGGCCCCCTGCTCCGCGAGGGCGGTCGCGACGTGGGCGTACCGCCCACAGTGCTCGGCGTAGCCGTGCACCAGAAGGACGTGTGCGTCGGGGGCCGCACTCGGCGTCCATCGTCGCGTCGCGAGCGAGAGGCCGTCGTGGGTGCGGAACGTGCCCGTTTCGACGGAAGGAGGCATGGGGGGGCGAGGGGGCGGAAAAGAGAGCCGGATGGGGATGCTCCATAAAGGGACAGGCCCGGCGGAGAAGCAACAAAAAAGCGGGATTCCGGCGGGTGAAACCCCCAACAATTTGGAGTTGAGAAGAAGGCGGGGCCGCCGCCGGGGAAACAATTACGTCGACCCTGTTATTTCTGGTAACCGTCGACTCTAAACTGGACGGCGAGCCCTCTTCATGCGTCTCCTCCTTTTGTTCTGGACCTGCCCGGCGCTCGTTGCGCTGCCGTTCCGGAGGCTCGTCCGCCTCGTCCAGCAGTTCTCACAGTGGGCGGTGTCCAAGGGCCGCAGTGTGCGACGAGAGCAGCGGCCCATCTGGGACACGCTCCGTCCCCAGTCTCGGATCCTCAAAGACCCACCGGCGGAACGGGCCGTTCTCCTTCCCCTTCAGGCACGGCGATTGGCCCGCGTGCTGGTTGCGTCCCGCCCACTGGGCCCGTAGGGTCGTTCCTCCGTCTCTCGTCCCGTGGGCCCGCCGCGACGGGACGTCGTGGGAGAGGCCCGTGTCGGCCCTTCCCGTGGACCGTTGCAACGGCTTGGCGAACGGGCCCGTCTCTGAATTTGGTTCTACCTTGAATTGAACGAGTGTCTTCTATGCAGGGGAACGGCTTTAAAGTTGGACTTACGATCTTCTTCGTCGGGCTGTGCGGGTTCTACCTCTTTCCCTCGGTGCAGAACCTGTACGTCAGCTACAAAATGAACAACATGCCCGAGGAGGAGCGGGTGGAATACCGGGAGGACAACCGCCAGTGGCTTGAGCAGGTCGACGCAAGCTCCCTCAACCTGGGGCTTGACCTGCAGGGCGGCATGCACGTGACGCTGGAGGTGGAAATCGGAAATCTCCTCGACCAGCTGGCGGTCAACAAGGACGAGGCCTTCCAACAGACCCTCCAGGCGGCGGAGCAGCGCGCGGAGCAAGAGAATGTGTCGGTCGTGGAGGCGTTCGTCGAAGAGTTTGAGGCCGAAAACCCGGACGGTCGCCTCTCCCGGTACTTCCGCAACCAGGGCGAGGACATCACGCGACGCTCCTCGAACGACGAGGTGCAGGAGTACCTCCAGGGCCAGGCGGACACGGCCGTTCAGAATGGCATTCAGGTCGTCCGCAACCGCGTCAACCAGTACGGGGTGACGGAGCCGTCCATCCAGCGGCAGGGCGACGAGCGGATTGTGGTGGAGCTACCAGGGGTGAGTGACCGGGAGCGCGTCCGCGACCTGCTGGAGAGCGCGTCGCAGCTCACTTTTCACCTGATGGCGAACCCCCAACAGCTGGGGGAGTCCGTACAGCGCATGATTGAGTACTACGAGCCGACCGCGGAGGACTCCGCCCGCATTGCGGAGGCCCAGGCCGCCGACACGGCCGCGATGGAGGCCTCGACCGACACGTCCGAAGTGACGGAGGGCACCGAGCTCGCGGCGTCGTCGGGACAGGAGGCGTCCGGCGGCCAGCAGCAGGGAACGGCCCTCACGGAGCCTGGGGAGGGCATGCAGGCCGGGCCCCAGAATTCGCTTCTGGCCGCGATGCAGCCGATGCCGGGCCAGGAGCAGCCGATCATCGGGCGGGCCTTCGCGACCGACACGTCGCGGGTGAACGAGCTTCTTCAGGACCCGTCGGTTCAGAACATGCTGCCCCCGGGGATCGAGCCGATGTGGACGGCCAGTCCCGTGTTGACCACCGAGGACGGGCGGGAGGCATTTCACCTGCTGGCCGTCCGGGCGGAGCCGGAGCTCACCGGCGAGGTGGTGACGGAGGCGTCGGTCCAGTTCGACCGGCAGACAAACGAGCCGAAGGTCTCCATCACGATGAACTCGGACGGCGCGCGGCGCTGGGACCGAATTACCGCGGCGAACATCGGAAACCGGGTGTCGATCGTTCTCGACGACATCGTCTACTCGAGCCCGAACATCCAGAGCCGAATTTCTGGGGGGCGGACCGAGATTACGGGGCTTGAGTCGCGGCAGGAGGCCCAGGACATCGTCACGGTCCTGCAGTCCGGGCGGCTCCAGACGGACCTGAACATCATTTCGGAGCGGACGGTGGGGCCGAGCCTCGGGGAGGAGTCGACGCGGGCCGGCTTCATCTCCGTCGTGGCTGGATTTCTGCTGGTCGTGCTCTTTATGATCATGTACTACCGCACGGCCGGGGTCGTGGCCGACATTGCGCTGCTGCTGAACCTGATTCTCATCATGGGCATCCTCGCCGGGTTCGGCGCCACCCTGACCCTGCCCGGCATCGCCGGGATCGTCCTCACGATTGGTATGGCCGTGGACGCCAACGTGCTGGTCTACGACCGGGTGCGCGAGGAGCAGGCCACTGGCAAAACCCTCCGTGCCGCGATCAATGCCGGCTACGAGCAGTCCCTGAGCGCCATCCTCGACGCCAACATCACGACCTTCTTCGTCGGCGTCATTCTGTACTCCTTCGGCGTCGGCCCAATTAAGGGCTTTGCCGTCACGCTCATGGCGGGCATTCTCGCCTCGCTCTTCACGGCCATCATCGTCACCCGCCTCCTCTTCGACTACATGGTCGAGGACCGCCGAATGCAGGTGAGCTACGGGTAGGGCGCCGCCCTCCCCCCAGGCTGTCATCACGACGGGATTTTTCTTCAACGACGGATTACCATGCGTCTTTTCGAAAACGCCGACTACAGTCTCATCCCGAACCGCCGTATCGGCTACATCATCTCGGGGACGCTGCTTGCGATCAGCATCCTTTCGTTGCTCACGAAGGGGCTCGCCCTGGGCATCGACTTCCGCGGGGGGATGGAGTTCGTCGTGGGCAACACGACGGACCTGAACACCGTCGACGTCCGGTCCGCCCTCACCGAATCGTTTGAGGAGGAGCCGGAGGTGAAGCGGTTTGGGGACGTCGGCCACCTGGTCCGCATCTCGAAGAAGGGAGACATCACGACGATGGAGAATCAGGTGGTGTCGGCGCTCAATGCGCAGTTCTCGGGGCGCAACATTGCGATCGAGAGCACCAACGTGGTGGGGCCGCGCTTCGCGGAGGACTTGAAGCGGGGGGCCATCTACGCCGTGCTGGGGGCCCTGCTCGTCGTGTTCCTCTACATCATGGTGCGCTTTGAGTGGCGCTACAGCCTTGGGGCCGTGGCGGCCCTGGTGCACGACGTGACGATTACGCTCGGCATCTTCTCGGTCCTGGCCGGCATCGCGCCGTTTTCCGTCCAGATCGACCAGTCCCTCATCGCCGCGTTCCTCACGATCGTGGGATACTCGCTGAACGACACGGTCGTGGTCTTCGACCGCGTGCGGGAGTACGTCAATCTGTTCAAGACCGAGGCCTTCGACGAGATCGTCAACCGGTCGATCAACGCGACGCTGAGCCGAACCGTCGTGACCTCGGTGACGACCCTCATCGTGGTCACGATTCTGTTTGTCTTCGGGGGCGAGGTGCTGCGGGGCTTCTCGTTTGCGCTCATCGTCGGGGTCGTGATCGGAACGTACTCGTCGATCTTTGTCGCCTCCCCCACGATTGTGGAACTGAACCGTCGTCTCGAAAAGAGTGCGGCCTAAGGGGCGGCGCGGACGACGACACCGACCTGCTTGTTGAATCAATACCGTGTGCCATGCCAGTCTCTATCGTAATTGGAAGCCAGTGGGGCGATGAGGGGAAGGGGAAAATTGTAGACCTCCTCAGCCCGGACGTCGACATCGTGGCCCGTTACCAGGGCGGCGCCAACGCCGGGCACACCATCGTGTGGGACGAGGAGGGGGAGACCGAAGAGTTCGTTCTCCACCTCGTGCCGAGCGGGATCTTTCACGAAGGGGTCACCTGCGTCATCGGGAACGGGGTGGTGCTGGACCCGAAGGCCATTCTGGAAGAGATCGAGAAGATCGAGTCCCTGGGCATCGACGTGGAGGGGCGGCTGAAGATCTCCCACAACGCCCACCTCATCATGCCGTACCACAAGGCGATCGAGGCGGCACAGGAGGAGGATCGGGCCTCCGCGTCCGACGACGACGAAATCGGGACCACGGGACGCGGCATCGGGCCCGCGTACACCGACAAGTTCGCCCGCACCGGCATCCGGGTGGTGGACCTGCTTGACGAGGACGTGCTGCGCCGGAAGCTCCGCCGCTCCATCGAGGAGAAGAACGCCATTCTCCGGGATGTCTACGACGCGGAGGCGCTGGACGTCGACCGCATCGTGGAGGAGTACGTCGAGTTCGATCAGAAAATTGACGACTACGTCACCGACACCTCGGCGTACCTCTCGCGTGCCCTCGACGACGGGGCCCGCGTGCTGGCCGAGGGCGCGCAGGGGTCGCTCCTTGACGTCGACTTTGGCAGCTATCCGTACGTGACCTCCAGTCACCCCACGGCCGGCGGATGCTGCACCGGGCTCGGCGTCTCGCCCACCGAGATCGATCGCGTCCTGGGCATCGCGAAGGCGTACTGCACGCGCGTCGGCAACGGGCCCTTCCCCACGGAGCTCGACGGCGAGGTTGGGCAGGCGCTGCGGGAGAAGGGCGGTGAATTTGGGGCCACGACGGGCCGCCCCCGTCGGTGCGGCTGGCTTGACCTGGTGGCCCTGCGCTACACCTGCATGGTGAACGGCTTCAATGAGCTGGCCCTGACCAAGCTCGACATCCTCTCCGGGATCGACGAGCTGAAGGTGTGCACGGAGTACCGGTACGACGGCAAGACGACCCGGCGCTTCCCGAGTGAGCCGCAGAATCTCACCCGCGTGGAGCCGCAGTACGAAACCCTGCCCGGGTGGGAGGCCGACATTTCGGAGGTCCGCCACGTCGACGACCTGCCCCGGGCGGCCCAAGACTACCTCGCCTTCATCGAGAACTACCTCGACGTAGAGATCGGACTGGTCTCGAACGGGCCGCGCCGCAGCCAGATCATCACGGACGTGCAGCCGATGGCCGCGGCCTGAGCCGGAGGGCGGGGCGCACGTGTCGTAGGAGGCTCGGTTCGTACGCCTGTTCCTCGTGGTGGCCCCACATGTGTACAACCCCGCGGTGCCATGGACGCCTATCGGTGGTCGGTCCAGCTCAAGCTCGGCCTCATCGTCTTTGCCGTCGGCATAGCCCTGGCGTCGCTCTGGTACACCCAGCGGCTCGTCGATCGGTTGCAGGAGCGTGAGCAGGCGGTCATCCAGCTCTGGGCCGACGCGCTAGAGCAGGTCGTGCAGACCCAGCAGGCGTCGAACCCGCATCGGGAGGAGTTCCGCCGGCTCGACTCGCTTCTGCAGGCCCTGGAGGCCCGCCCCGCCGGCGACACCCTCTCCGCCGAACGGGTGGCCGCCCTGCAGGAGGCGGTCGACTGGGCCCAGGCCATGCCGCCCACACGGGAGTTTAACTTCATCCTAAACGAAATCCTGCAGCCGGATCAGTTCGAGGTGCCGGCCATCATCACCGACTCGACGCGCCGCCGGCCGCTGAGCTGGCAGAACGTGGGGGTGCCGGACACCGCTGCGGTGCCCGCCATGGGGGACGCCGCGGGGGTTCGGGAACGGCTCCGAGACGAGCTGGACAACATGCGGTCGGCCTTTGAGCCGATCCCGGTGCGGATCGATGTGTCCGAGACGCCGGGGCAGGAACCCGGCGCGTCGTCGGACCGGCTCACCCAGTACGTGTTTTACGACGAGTCGGCCCTCATTACGGAGCTCCGCGTGTTTCCGTGGGTGCAGCTGGTGTTCGTCGGGCTGTTCGTGATGGTGGGCTACTTCGGGTTCTCCTACATCCGCCGCAGCGAGCAGAGCAGCCTCTGGATGGGAATGGCCCGGGAGGCGGCCCACCAGCTCGGGACGCCCCTGTCGAGCCTCATGGGCTGGATTCAGATGCTGCGCACGCCCGACCTGGCGGAGGACAAGCGCGAGCGGGCCCTGACGGAGATCGAGAACGACGTGGAGCGGCTGCAGCGCGTGGCGGATCGGTTCTCGGACATCGGTTCACAGCCGAAGCTGGAGCGCTGTAACTTGGTGCCAATCATTGAGCAGACGGCCCGCTACCTCCGCCGGCGCATCCCGCAGCAGGGCCAGTCCATTGCCCTGGCCGCGGACCTGCCCGAGCGGCTCCACGCCGAGGCCAACGAGGAGCTGTTCGCGTGGGTGCTCGAGAACCTTCTCAAAAACGCCCTTGACGCGATCGAGGACGAGGAGGGGCGCATCACGGTGACGGCCTGGAAGGAAGAGGGGCAGGTCTTCATCGAGGTCGAGGACACCGGGCGCGGGATCGAGGGGCAGCAGTGGAATAACATTTTCCGGCCGGGCTACAGCACCAAGAAGCGCGGCTGGGGACTCGGCCTGAGCCTTGCCCGTCGCGTGATCGAGAGCTACCACGGCGGACGCCTCGAGCTCGTGTCGTCGACGGTCGGGGAGGGGGCGACCTTCCGCATCGAGATTCCGGCGGCGAGGGCGGAATAGGCCCTACGGCTGCACGCGCGCCCGGAGTGTGCCGGGGGAAAGAGAGGGGGAGACGACAACAAAGATGTTGGCCCGGTTGCGCCACAAGAGGCCGGGCCCGGCGGCCTGCCCGTTGGCGACGAGCTGGTTGCGCTGGGCCAGTTGAGATCGAACCTGCGTGTTCAGGGTGGCGGTGTCGTCGAGTCGGTCGATGAGGGCGTAGCTGTACACAAACGCCGCGATGCGGGCCCCCTCGTCGCCGGTGTATAGCACGACGGGGATCTCGGTATTGCCGGCCGCCTGGAGCCGCCCGACGCCCCGCAGCTGTGCGCCCTCGATGGACGGCAGCCGCACCCGGCGGCCCCACGTCGAGTCCAGATAGGCCTCCGCCTCGGCCGGCTGTGCGGTCGCGCGTTCGGTCGTTACGGCCCCGGCCTGCTCGGCGGAGAAGGCCGTAAGGGTGGGGGGCTTGGGGCGGAGGTCGACGACGAGGACCCGGTCAGGTACGACACCCCGAGCCCGCCCCCCAAGACGAGGCCCCCCAGCAGCAGGACGAACAGCAGAGTGCGGGGCTTCGGTCGTGATGGAAGCCGGTCGAGCAGGCCGCCCGACGTGTCGCCCGACGCAGATCCCTCGGGATCCTTCTCGTCCTCCGCGTCCGTGCCCGCCGTGGGGGGCGACGACGGCCGGACGGCCCGGAGGCGGGCGCGGAGCGAGCTGGGCACCGGGGCAAATCGATCCCGGAGCACGTCGCGCAGCACCCCGTGGAGCTCCGTGTCGGAGAGGGTCTCGTCGATCAGGTCGGCCTCGGGGGCCGACAGCACCGCCCGAAGTTTCTCCCGCAACAGTGCGGAGGGGGAGGATGGAAGGGGGGCTTCGAAGAGGTCGGCAAGCCGGGCAGGTTGGGGGGGCTCAGACAGTCGGGACGCGCTGAGGGCGAGAACAAATCGCTCCGCGGTCGAGCAGGTTGCGAAAGCAACGGGCAGGGTGTTGCGGGCGAGGCGCTCCGCGGTATCGCGTCGAAGGGAGCCCGCATCAGGCGTGGAAGAGGCGTCGGGGGCTCCCGGGTCGCTTGGCGCTTGTCCCTGCTCCGGGGCCTCCCGGAGGAGCAGGGCGAGCCAGTCTTCCGGGGCCTCGGGGCGTTCGTTTGGGGGGGCATCGGCCACCCGTTCGTACACCTGGACGAGGAGGGAGGGGGCGGCCTCGTCGCCCACCAGTGTGCAGGCGAGCGGGTAGAGGGCATCCAGGTTCTTCAGGGGGGAGGGGGGGTCGGGCGACGTGGACGCGAGGGCCATGGGAAAGAGCACCTGGAGCGTTGAGGACGCGGCCGAGGACCAGGACTATTCGGGCGGCTCCTCGAAGACGATTTTTACGGAATCGCCCTTTCGTATGTCCAGCAGTTCGGCGCCGTTCCCCCCGTTGGCGGCGATCTCCAGGTAGCCCGTGCTTCCGAACAGCAGGAGCGGGTCGCCCTCGGGCACGGCCCCATACGTCGGGTGGAGGGCCTGCAGGGTGGTGTTGCCCGCGTAGGTTTTGAGGGGCGGAAAGGCGTCAAGGGGCGGGGTCGGACTCTCTAGGCCGGCGGCCTCGGCCATTGCCGGGCGCCGGATGTTCGTGATGCAGTTGCCGAAGTGATCCACGTGCACCACCCAGCCCTGCACCGTCTGGGCCCCGGTCGACGGCTGGGCCCACCGGAGCGGTTCGAGCGTGTCGATTGACGTGCCGAGGGCCTCCACGGACCGGCCGTCGGCGAGGTGGGCCGCGGCGGGGGCAAAAATGTCGCGGCCGTGAAACGTCGTGCTTGGCGAGTCGTCCCGCCAGAACGTCGGGTCGTCGAGCTCCACGATGGCGTCCGGCGACGCCTGGTCCAGCACGAGCGGAAAGACGCCGTTGTCGGGCCCCACAAACCACTGCCCCTCGGCGCGGAGGGCGACGGCGCGCCGCTCGGTGCCCACCCCTGGATCCACCACCACCAGGTGCACGGCGCCGTCCGGAAAGTAGGGGCGGGCCGACTGCAACACGAAGGCCGCCTCCATCACGTCCTGGGGGCTGATCTCGTGGGTTACGTCCACGAGTCGTGCGTCCGAACAGATGGAGAGCATCGTTCCCTTCATCGCCGGCACGTACGCATCCTCCGTGCCGAAGTCCGTCGTGAGGGTGACGATGGGGGGCGAAGAAGGGGCGGAAGTGGGCATGGACCTCGAAGGATGTGAAAAGAGGGCTCCGGGAAGGCGACGGCAGAGACAGTTTGCCCTAGCGATTGAATACGATTGAATATGAGCATACGAACCGCGGACCGCGATGTGTAGCCCCGTTCCGCCTGAGAGAAACAATTCGGAGGGATTTAGGAGTTGGGCCTACCGCCCCGGCGGGCTCCCTCCCAAGAGACCGGCCGCCTACAGCGCGAGTCCCCCATGCCATCCCCTGAGCCTTCCGGACTGGATCCCTTGAACCTTGACCGCGGCTCGCAGGCCCGGGTCGCGGTTGACCGGTTTGTCTCCCTGTGGGGGGAGATGGCATCGACGTGGGGGATCAACCGTACCATGGCGAGAATTCACGCGCTGCTCTACTGCGCAGAGCGGCCCCTCAGCACCGACGAGGTCATGGCGTGCCTGGACGTGAGCCGGGGCAACGCCAACATGAACCTCCGGTCGCTCGTCGACTGGACCCTTGTAGACAAAACGCATCGTTCCGGTTCGCGCAAAGACTACTACCGGGCAGAGACCGATGTGTGGCAGATCACCGCCCGCATCATCGAAGAACGTCAGCGCCGGGAGGTCCATCCCGTCCGGTCCCGCCTCGAAGAGTGTGCCAATCTGCTGGTCCAGGATGGCGCGTCGGGGGCGGACCATCCGGGGCCCGAACGGACCCTCCACCAGCGCCTTACCAGCCTCATCGACCTTCTGAAGGTGCTCGAAGGCGTCTCCGAGGCCCTGCTTCCGCTTGTCCGCAACAGAGACGTCGACCAGATCGAGCAGCTCCTCGCCGTGGCGCTCCGGCGGGGCGAGTCCGAGAGTACGCCCTCCTCTTCCGACCCATCCTGAGGGAACGTCTCCCTGCCGCCATGGCAACGACCAACGACATCGGGGACCGTGGGGAAGAGATCGCCGCCGCTCATCTCGACGAGGCGGGCTATGAGATTTTGGCCCGCAACTACCGCCACGGTCGCAATGAGGTGGACCTGGTGTGTCGAGGGACCGATGCGGAGGAGTATGTTTTTGTGGAGGTGAAGACCCGCAGCGGGACGGGATTTGGGGCGCCGGAAGCGTCGATCACCGCCAAGAAACGAGCGGCCCTACAACATGTGGCCCGAGGCTACCTTCACGAGCATGGGGCCGAGGGGGCTCCGGCCCGTTTCGACGTCGTGGCGGTCATGCTCACCGGCGGGGCCCCGGAGGTGCAACACTACGAAAATGCCTTCTGGGCCGGCTGAGGGGCCCGACTACCGCGGCGGTTCATACTCGCGGGGCAGGCGCTCGGCCATCCGGGCGGCAAAGGCAAAGTACTGGTAGAGGGTGGCCCCGTAGGGCTCTACAATTTCGCCGGACGGGTCGATGTGGAGGGGCCGCTCGTTGAGCTCGATCTGGGAGGTCTGGTGGTCCCGGGGGGTGCGTCGACGAAGGTCGGCCCACTCGAGGTACGCTTGCCGTTCCGGCATGCCGTGGTAGACCACTTCGAGCCGGTCGTGAGCGGTGAGGAGATAGGTGGAGTCGGGGCCGGCCTCCAGAATATTATCGCGCTCTGCGGGGAAGCGGTCGGCGCGTGCGGCGTGGCGGAAGGCGGAGGCCCGAGGCAGGCGGTAGAGGTCGAATTGCGCCTCGTCGAGCCGGTCGTCCAGGAGGGCACGGAGGAAGTGACGGAGGGACCCCCGGTAGGCCTCCAGCCGGTTCCGTCGCCACCGGGCGGCCTCCGCAGAGTCCGTCGGCGTGAGGGGGGCGAAGAGCGGCTCCCCGTCCCACCGCACCACGGATCCGCGCTCCTCGAATTCCTTCAGGAAGTAGGTGAGGCGGTAGCCCAGGGCCCGGTTTTCGATGACGACCGGCTTTTCGGCCCACGCCTCGAACCGCCCCCACCACTTGTCGTCGAAGCGGAGGACGTCGGGGTTCACGAGCGTGCAGTCCTCGGCCAGGTCCGAGCGCCCGATGAACAGGCTCTTGAAGTGGTCCAGGCGCTCGTACCACTCCTCGTCGCGTTCCGCGGAGACCGTAACCGGCGGCGAGTCGAGCACCTTGGGATCGAGGCGCACGGTCACCGTCAGGAGACGGTTGGGGGCGGGGCGAAGGGCAAGCGCACGCCGCTTATGTCCGACCCGCGATACGTAGAGCCGCTTCGAGCCCGGGCGGACCCCCTCCAGCCGAAACCACCCGCTCGAATCGGTCACGGTCCCGTGCATCGACTCCACCACAAAGACGTGGGTGCGGGGCAGCGGCGCGTTCGAGTCGGCGTCGAGCACGCGCCCCTCAATGACGCCGGTGGACTGCCCGGTCGCGGGGTCAGGCACACCCGCCACGACGAACAGAACCGCAACGAAACGCACCCACATGGCGTGTTTGGTTCATCGACGCTTAATACGTTTGCGCAAGTATATGGGAGAGAAAGGGGGGATGTTCGTCTCTGGACCCGGCGAGGCACCTCTGGACCCGGTGAGGCACTGAACGGGGGGAGGCGTTCTACCGCGCCTCCTGGATGGCGTCGACGGTGCTCGGGTCTTCCAGGCTCGACGTATCGCCGAGCTCGTCGCCGAGGTACGCCGCCCGGATGACGCGCCGCATGACCTTGGCGTTGCGCGTCTTGGGCAGGGCGTCGGCGAAAAGAATCTCGCGCGGTTTCAGGGGCTTGCCCATCTCGTCCACGACCCCCTGCATCAGCGCCTCGCGGAGGGCCGCGGTTTCGTCGTGGTTCGGCTCCAGCACCACGAACGCGACGATCTCGGAGCCCTTCACGTCGTGCGGCACGCCAATGGCCGCGCTCTCGGCGACTGCCTCGTGGGCGTTGAGGAGCGCCTCAATCTCCGCCGGGCCCAGGCGCTTGCCGGCCACGTTAATCGTGTCGTCCGAGCGGCCCAGGATGTACCAGAGCCCGTCCTCGTCCACGGCCGCGAAGTCGCCGTGCACCCACACGTCGTCGAGTCGGTCCCAGTAGGCGTCGTGGTAACGGTCGTCGTCGCCCCAGAAGCCGCGCGTCATGCCGATCCAGGGCGCCCGCAGGACGAGCTCGCCGACCTCCTCCCGAACCGGCGTGCCGTCCTCGTCCACCACGTCGGCGTCCATGCCGGGGACCGGGCCGGAGAACGCGGCGGGCTTGAGGGGCTCCAGGACGTTGCCACAGAGGATGCCGCCGGCGATCTCGGTGCCGCCGGAGTAGTTGAGAATCGGCTTCTCGCCGCCGAGGACCGTTTCGAAGCACCACGACCAGGATTCGGGGTCCCAGGGACTGCCGGTCGACCCGATGGCGCGCAGGCTGGACCGATCGGAGGCCTCCACAGGGGCGTCGCCGTGCGTCTTGAGGGCGCGGATGAGAGTGGGGGACACGCCGAGGTGCGTCACCTCGTGGTCGTCCACCAGTCGCCAGAGGCGGCCGGGGTCCGGGTGGTCCGGCGCCCCGTCGTACAGCACCATCGTTGCGCCGACGGTGAGCGTCCCGAAGACGAGCCACGGCCCCATCATCCAGCCCATGTCGCTCATCCAGTACATCGTCTCCCCGGGCTTCAGGTCCATCGGGTGGTACATGTCCTGTGCGCCCTTGATGGGGAAGCCGCAGTGGGTGTGGACGGTCCCCTTCGGCGGCCCGGTGGTCCCACTGGTGTAGATGACCATGACCGGGTCGTCGGCCCCGGTGCGGGCCGTGCGGGCCTCCGGGTCGTGCCCCGCTACGAAATCCGCCCAGAAGCGATCGCGCCCGGTCGTCATGGGCGTGTCGTCGCGCCCGAGATGCCGGTGAACAATGACGTGTTCGACCGTCGGGCACTGGGCGACCGCCTCGTCCGCGGTCTCTTTCATGTCGATGGGGCGCCCCCGGCGCGCAAAGCCGTCGGCGGTGAAGAGGGCGTCCGCCTCGGCCCCCTGGAGCCGGGTGACCAGCGCGCCGACCCCGTACCCACTGAAGAGGGGCAGCAACACCCCTCCGATTTTTGCGATCGCCAGGAACGCGATGACGATCTCCGGGGTCATGGGCATGAAGAGCCCAACCCGGTCGCCCCGTCCGAGCCCCAGGTCCCGCAGCGCGTTTGCACAGCGACAAACGCGCCGGTGGAGCGCGCCGTACGTCAGGGTTCGCGTGGCCCCGTCCTCTCCCTCCCAGCGCAGTGCCGCGCGGTCCTCCGCGGGCGTGCCCTGCCACTTGTCGAGCAGGTTGTGGACGATGTTCATGCTTCCGTTCACGCACCAGGCGGGTCGCTCGATGCCCTTCGAGAGATCGACGATCTGGTCGTACGGGTCGTAAAACTCGATGTCCAGGTCGTCGAGCACCGCCTCCCAGAACCAGGCCACGTCCGAGGCGGCCCGTGTGCGGAGGGCCGAGAGGTCCGCCAGGTCGTGCCGGTCCATGAACCGTCGCAGGTTCGAGTCGGCGACGACCTCCGGATCGGGGGTCCATACCACGTCTTGGCCGAATGGGAAAGAGTCAGGGGCGGGCGACATGTCGGTGGACATCAGGGGGGGACAACCAGTGAACAGAAAAGAGGCGGTGTGGAAGGGCTTACACAATAATCCATACCGAGGAATAGAAGCAACCGACATCTCCGGACCCATCGCCGAAACGTCTGTGTAACGTACATTCTTTGTATGAAAGAACATTCCCCACAGGCTCGTGGCGGGACACAATCCGTGTCCACGGGTGTATGAGGGTGTGCTTAGTGTTCTGGGTCTACCTCCGCGCTTCGGACACCGTCCTCGTGCCGGAGAGCCCTCGATGATCATTCCTAACTGACTGAGTCGACGTGGCTGACCAAACTTCTCAGAATGACAATCAGAACGGATCCGGGCTGCCCGGGGGAGGGTCCTCGGGAACCGGACGGGGCCGTCTCATCATCTGGGTCATCGCCGGGACGTTGCTTGCCCTGTGGGCGTACAGCTACTGGGGCATGGGGGCGTCGGGGGGCGAGCGCATTAGCTACAGCGAGTTCCGCACGCAGCTGCAGCAGGAGAACGTGGAGCGTGTGGAGGTGAAGGGCAACGCCATTAACGGCACGCTCAAGTCGCAAGCCACCCGGTCCGAGCAGGGCAATACGGTCGAGTATCAAAACTTTGTGACCTATCTCCCTTCGTTCGGGGACGAGCAGCTGATGGACCTGCTCGAATCGCAGGGCGTGAACGTGGTGACGAAGCCCGAGAGCAGCTTCCCTTGGGGACTGGTCATCATGGGGCTGTTGCCCGTCCTGCTTCTGTTCGGGGTGGGATACATCTTCCTCCGTCGCATGCAGTCGCAGGGCCAGGGGCTTTTCTCCGTCCGCCAGAGCAAGGCGGAGCTCTACGACAAGGACGAGGAGGACACCACGTTCGACGACGTGGCCGGGGCCGACAGCGCGAAGGAGGAGCTGCGCGAGATCATCAAGTTCCTGAAGAACCCGAAGCGGTTTGAGGGGCTGGGCGGCAAGGTGCCGAAGGGGGTCCTTCTGGTGGGCCCGCCGGGCACCGGCAAGACCCTGCTCGCCCGCGCCGTGGCGGGGGAGGCGAATGCCCCGTTCTTTAGCGTATCGGGATCCGACTTCATGGAGATGTTCGTGGGCGTAGGGGCCTCTCGGGTCCGGGACATGTTCAGCGAGGCCAAGGAGACGTCTCCGGCCATCATTTTCATCGACGAGCTCGACTCCATCGGCCGCAAGCGGGGGGCCGGCCTCGGCGGCGGCAACGACGAGCGGGAACAGACCCTGAACCAGCTGCTGTCGGAGCTCGACGGCTTCGAGGAGAACGAAGGCGTGATCGTAATGGCGGCGACCAACCGGCCCGACATCCTCGACTCGGCCCTCACGCGGCCCGGCCGCTTCGACCGTCAGATCACGGTGGACCTGCCCACGAAGCAGTCCCGCCACGAGATCCTGAAGATCCACGCACGGAATAAGCCGCTGAGCGACGACGTGGACCTGGACGAGATTGCACGGAGCACCCCCGGGTTCAGTGGGGCGGACCTCGAAAACCTCCTCAACGAGGCGGCCCTCCTGGCCGGCCGCTACGAGCACGAGGCCATTCAGTACAGCGACATCGAGGAGGCACGGGACAAGGTCATGATGGGCCTCAAGCGCGACGGCATGGTGCTGGACGACGAGGAGAAGCGGCTGCTGGCCTACCACGAGGCCGGCCACGCCATCGTCGGGGCGGTGCTTCCCAACGCCGACCCGGTGCACAAGGTGACCATCGTGCCCCGGGGGAAGGCCATGGGGGTGACCCAGCAACTGCCCGAGAAGGACAAGTACCTCTACCGGCTCGACTACATCCTGGACCGCCTGGCCGTCATCATGGGCGGGCGGGCGGCGGAGGAACTCATCTTCGACACCGCGACCAGCGGCGCCGAGAACGACCTCAAGCAGGTCCGCAAGATGGCACGAAAGATGGTCCTCGACTGGGGAATGGGCGATCAGTTCAAGCACATCTCCCTAGGGGAGGATCAAGGAAACGTGTTCCTCGGGGACGAGATTGCGAAGGGACGCGAGTACAGTGACGACACGGCCCGAGAGGTGGATGAGGAAATCCGCCGCATCTCGGAGGATGCCTTCCAGCGGGCCGTGGATACCCTGACCGAACACCGCGAGGCCTTCGACCAGCTGGCCGAGATGCTCATTGAGCGGGAAGAGGTCCCCGGCAAAGACGTGCTCAACCTGGTCAACGGCGACACCGACGAGATTGGCCACATGCCCACGACCAACGGCGCAGCCGCGTCTGAGGAGAATGGATCTGCCGACGACCACGAGCCGGACGAGGCTACGGTGATCGAAGAGGACGGAGAGTCAGGGGAGGGCCGGGCATCCGGGTCGGCCGACGCCTCCGGATCGTAGCCCCCGCCCGTCCCGCATCGAATGGATCACGCTTCAAACCCGCATTGCCGATATGGCCGAAATTGACTCATCCCGCCCGTCGAACGACACGCTCCGCGATGAGCTGACCGAGGAGCAGTACCACGTGACCCAGGAGGCGGGCACGGAGAAGCCCTTTAGTGGACAGTACTGGGACCACAAGGGCGATGGGCTGTATCGCTGTGTGGTCTGCGAGACGCCCCTCTTCGATTCCGACACCAAGTTCGAATCCGGCAGCGGCTGGCCCAGCTTCTACGACGTGGTGGAGGACGGAAACGTCCATCTGACGTCCGACCACAGCCTTGGAATGCGCCGGACCGAAGTGGTGTGTGACGAGTGCGGGGCCCATCTGGGGCACCTCTTCGACGACGGCCCGGAGCCCACCGGACAGCGGTACTGCATCAACTCTGCGGCCCTCGCCTTTGACGGGGACGAGTAGCAGGCGCCGGTTCCCGCCGGCACAATCGCTCGCCTGGGACGTCACGGGGCGTGGGCCGGCGGGGGAAGGTGGGGAATGAGATCCACCGTCCCCACCGTCTCGGCCCCCATCCACACCACGAACGCCAGGTACAGGGCAATGAGCCCCCAGGCCTCAGGGGTGGTTAGAACCATCTCCGATCGCATCGTAAGGAGGACAATCAGGGTGGCGAGCGAAAGCACTCCCATCATGGGCATTCCTACAGAGTAGTTGATGGCGACTGTGCCGGCGACGAGGGCCCCGGCAGGGATGCAGACGAGAAGGTCGAAGATGTTGCTGCCCAACACGTTCGCCACGCTTGTCACGGGATTGCCGGCCCGGGAGGCACGGATGCTCACGAAGGCATCCGGGACCGAGGTGCCGGCCGCGACCACCGTGATGCCCCACAGGAAGCTCGGCGTGCCGAAGATGTCGCCGAACGCCACGGCCGACCGGATGAGCCCCTCCACCCCGATGAGGATGATCAGTAGCGATCCCACGAGGCGTGTCCCCTGCTTCGGAAGGTGGATGTCCTCGGGCGGGGCCTCGGGCCGATGGTCTCGCGTGTCCTGGTACTGCAGGTATACGTAGACGGCATAGAGCGCGAGGGGGAGCAGGGCCAGTCCCCGAGTTACGCCGCCAACCTGGGCGTCCGTTCCACCCGCGAGGGGGTTGTAGATGACGGCGAAGGAGAACATCAACAGGAGCACCACGATCGAGATGAGGTAGAACTGGGTCTCCTTGTAGATCAGGTCGCGGGTCGACTCCAGCTGCTCCTCCGCCCACAGGCCGGCAAGGGCCGGAATCATCAGGATGTTGAAGAGGGCAGAGCCCACGACGGCCGCCACCCCGAGCTCAAAATCGCCATGCAGGGCGGCGGACAATACGGCGGTCGAGAGTTCAGGGAAGCTCGACCCGACCGCCAGTACGATGGACCCCTGCACGAGAGGGGGAAGCTGATAGTACGCCGACAGCTTCTCGGTCGACGATTCGAGAAGCTCGCTGCCTTTCCAAACGACGACGGTGGATACGATCGCGAGGCCCGCGTAGGCCAGAATCGTCGCGATGACGCTCATGCGTGGAGGGGGAGACGGATCGAGAACATCAACGTACTAAGTTGGCTCCTCCAACCACTCATTGGAGTCGGAGTTCACCGGCAGAGGAATCGCGAGCACTGGCCCTGACGATCCGTACGATGAACCGGCTCCCCTCTTCATTTGAAATTCGCCCCCCTCCCGGGCAACTTTTCCGCCGTCAAAACCTAGAAGAGAAATCGCAACGCCGGGCTGACCAACTGGCTGGATGAACGCCGGACGCCCTGCCCGGGTCGGTAGCGAAGTGGCCAAACGCAGCAGACTGTAAATCTGCCGGCTTATGCCTTCGGAGGTTCGAATCCTCCCCGGCCCACCTTGACCGCGAGCGGAACGCCCCGAGCGAGGCACGCTTGGGTGCACCCGCTTGAGAATGCCCTGCGGGAGTAGCTCAGGGGTAGAGCATCACCCTTCCAAGGTGAACGTCGCGGGTTCGAATCCCGTCTCCCGCTCTTCCCACAGGTTGTAGTTGCCGCCTTAGCTCAGTGGTAGAGCACATCCATGGTAAGGATGAAGTCCCCGGTTCGAGTCCGGGAGGCGGCTCTGAGCATCTGGTGCCGGCCGGATTTCGAGACGAGGTGGAATTGATTTTAGATCGCCGTGAAACCGAAAAGCGGCGGAACCTGAAGGGGGCCGGGCAAATACCAGACCGTGCTTTACACCGCGGGGTGGAGCAGTGGTAGCTCATCAGGCTCATATCCTGAAGGTCGCGGGTTCGAATCCCGCCCCCGCTACTGATTTTAGCACTTGTTCTGAACGGCTCCGTCAGTCGACGGAGCCGTTTTTGTAGTTCGACGGGGATGGGCGTCGTCGCTGACGTGAGGTCGGGGGAGCTATTTGGCGCCCAACGACCGAAGGGAGTTGGGCTGTAGCCCCGCGGCCCCCCGATGTGGATTTTCGGTCGCCTCTCCTACGTCGTTTTTGTCTCCCGTGGGGCGGGTGCTAGGTGCTGAGCCACCAGGGGCACCGGTGCGACGAGCATGATGGAGGTCGGCGAACTGAAGGTCTCAGTTGCCGGAAGGGACCGAGGTGAACGGCCGCCGTCTATTTCGCCGCCCCTTCGCGCTGCTCAAGGAGCTCAAAGTACTTCTTGATGAGCGCCTCGTACTCCGAGTCGTATCCCATCTCCAGGGCGCGAATGAGGCCGCGCCGGAGCGTGTCGGGGGCTTCCGAGTCGGGGCGGTCGCCGGGACGCTGCCGATCAAAGTCGTCGTCCGCCTGGCGCCCCCGTCGCTGCTGTTTCTTGCCCTGCGTACGAAGCGACTGCTGGGCGTTGAGAAGACGGCTGAGAATTTGCTGCTGGCGGTTGATGAGGTCTCGGCTGTGGCGGCCGCCCCGCAGATCGTCGGCGGACTGCTCCATCTGGTCGGCAATCTTTTGCAGGTCGCCCATCAACTTCTGCTTCGCCTCCTCCTCCATGTTCATTTCGTCAAGCTGCTGCTTGATCTGGCGCTGCTGCTTGGCGAGCTGCTTCCGCCGGGCCTGCATGTCTTTCGAGAGGCGCTCGCCCTGAGCCTTGTTCAGGAACTTCTGGATCTGCTGGTTGAGCTTCTGCTGCTGGCCGGAGGTCTGCTGCAGCTGCTGCATGGCCTGCTGCATCGACATCTTGCCGCTTCCGCCACTGCTTTGCTGCTGCTTCATCTGGTCCAACAGATCGGAGAGCAGCCGGGCCAACTCATTCAGGTGCATCATGGAGGTTTTCTGGTAGCCGGTGGCCTCGTCTCCCTCACGGGCGTCCAGGGCGGTGGTGGCGTCCTCCATGGCCCGCAGCGCGTTGCCCGTCTTCTCCTGAACGGCCTTCGACATTCGCGGAAGCCGGTTCGCGATGGACTGCAGGGAGTCGGCGACGTGGTTGAGGCCGTCCTGCAGTTCCTTCTGCTGAGGGGCAAAGCGACGAACGGCGGAGCCCTCCCCCTCCAGTCCTTCAAGGGTCGTGCGCAGGTCTTCCTGATCGTTGGACAGGCGCAGGGTGTTTGCCAGGACGCTGCGGAGCCCCGTCATGTTCATCCGGCGCTGCTGTCCCTTCATCTGTTGCTGCATCTGGGACATCCGAGACTGCATGCTCTGGAGGCGTTTCTGCAGCCGTCGCTGCTGCTGACGGGCCTTCCGGAGCTGGTCTTTCCGGAGCTGTTGGCTGTTCTGTCGCATCTGCTCCGGCAGGTCCTGTCTCCGCATCTGCTTCCGCATCCGCTGAAGGTCCTTCTTCGGGGCCGACGGGACGTCCTTCATGTCCTGCTGGGCGTCCTGCATTTCCTCCATGAGCTTCTCCATCTCCTTCGCCAGCTCTTTCTGTTCGCGGGCGAGGTCCGGGTTGGCCGACGAGTCGGCGCGCGGGGAGCGCTGTGAGCCGAGCGAGTCGGATGGCGGCGTGCCCGTGGAGTCCGAGGCGCCCGGTGGGGAGGCATCGGCCCGGGAGGAGTCGGAGGGCGAGGCGGGGGCCGCAGAAGAGTCCGAGGACGGCGACTCCGACGAAGGAGACTCCCCCTGAGACTGGCCGGTTGAGTCGGCCTCGGAAGACGCGTCCATGCGCTCGGACGTCTCCTGGGCGACCTGGTCCTCCCGCTTCCGGATGTCCTCCGCCCGTCGGCTCAGCTCCTCCATCTTCTGCCGCGCCTTCAGCCGCTTGAACAGGTTGAGCGTGCGCTCCAGCTGCTGTTCCTGCTGCTTGAGGCGCGACTGGGCCTGCTCCATGGCCGACTGCATCTGGCGGAAGCTCTGGTCCTGCATCGACCGGCGCATGTTTTCGAGCGCCTTCTGCAGGTCCTTCGACTCCATCTCGTCGATGGTCTGCTTCAGCTCCTGAAATTTCTTGCTGGTTTCTGGGCTCGACAAGTCCTTGCGCTGCATCTCGCGGTTCAGGGAGTCCACCTGACGCGAGAGGCTCGACTTGCTCCGCGAGAGCGACTTCTGCTTCTGCCGCAACCGTTCGAGCTGGCGTTGGTCCTCCCAGTCCGCCTCTCGCGTGCGGCGAACCTCCCGGCGAAGGTCTTGAAACTGCTGCTGTACGTCCCTGGACCGCCGGTTGAGCGCCTGCATCTGCTCGCCGGTTTCCTGCTGCAGGGTGTCGAGCTCCTCGTACTGTTCGGAGAGGGAGGGAAAGCGGAGTCGCTGGGTGGCGGTGCGGCCGCCCTTAGGCCCGTTCACGGTGTCGTTGTCCCAGGCCTGGACGTAGTAGGCCACCTCGTCCCCGCGCTCCAGGTCGAGCCCACTCTCCTGGGCGAGAAGCCAGGTGTGCGAGAGGACCTGGTCCGCGGCCTGGCCGTCGGGGAGAGGGAGGTCGATGGAAGCAAACGACGAATCTGCACCCCCTCCGTCGGTGCGGCGGTAGAACAGGGCCGCCCGCTGAAATCCGTAGTCGTCGCTGAGCTGGACCCGGAGCGGCTGCGTGAGGTCCGGCGTCAGCTCGGCGGGATCGCCGGGGGTGAGGAAGGACACCGACGGCCGGGCGTCGGTCTGAAGGTCGACCTCGTAGCGGATCGGATCGCGGTTCGGAATGCCGCCTGTGCTCTCCAGGCGCAGGGCGTAGGCGTCCTCGCGGCGAAGGCGGAAGCGACCGGTGGCCGAGTCGTCGGTGACCGTGAGCGACTGCGCCGGGCCGTTTTCGAAGTCGAGTGTCGCGTCCGTGACCGGGGCCCCGCCGAGGGCCGCCGACACCGTAACCTCCGTGCCGGGAAGGGCCGTCACGGCGCCCACGTTGGGGGCGAGCTCCCGGGCCGGGCGGTCGGTGTAGGCGGGGGGGCTCACGCGGAGCTGCAGCCGTCGGACGACGGGACGCCGGGCCACCTCCACCGTGTACCACTCCGTGCGGACCGGCGAGGCGGCCACGCGGTACCGCAGGGCACGGCGGACGTTCGGGACGGTGTGGCGGTAGGTGCCCATCGAGTCGGCCTCAATGGCGACGCGCCGGGGCGACTCGTTCTCGGCGGGGCGGAGGAGGAGGGTGGCCGTCTCGGGGACGGTGCCGGTGGCCCGGACGGTGACGCGGAGCGAGTCGCCCCGGACGAGCTGGGCGTCCCCCGGGCGCACGTTAAACTGAAACGGGGCCGGCCGCTCGAATTCGGTCCGGGGAGCGAGGAGGCGCTCCGAGGCGTCGAGAAACGTGGAGGGGGCGGCGAGGACGAACGTCAGGACGGCCAGGCCCGGAAACAACGCCCACCGGGCGGCCCGCCGGGCCGGCTGGAAGTCGGCCACCTCGTCGAACCGGACCTCGTCGACGTGGTCGGCGAGGTGCCGGACGGCCTGGTCCACGTACGGGGCGGGGGCGTGCGACCGCTGGCCCTCTGCCAGCTGGAGCAGGTTTACCAGCCGATCGGCCACCACTGGGTGATGCCTGCCGACCGTCCGGGCGACGTCCTTCTCAGACGGGCCGTCGAGCAGTCCAAGCAGGCGGCCCACCGGGCGGGCGATGAACGCCGCGCCGATGCCCAGCAGAACGGCGCCGGCAAGAAGAAGCAGGCCGGTCCGGAGGCTGGGCTGGAGCCACAGCGCCGCCTCCAGCGTGGCGGCCAGAAGCCAGAGGGCGGCCGCCGCGCCCCCGGCAAGGGCGCCCCCAAAGGCGAGTTGCGCCCACGACATGCGTCGCGTCGCCCGGCGAAGACGGGTGCGAAGGCGCTCGACGAGTCGGGCCGTCTGTTCGCTCATGGGCGGGAAAAGCTGATCGGAAAGCGCATGTCCGGTGGGACAAAGAAGGTTGTCCTGCGGGCGCTGCCGCTGAGGCAGGACGATAAGGGCAGCCCCATGTGGGCGAGACGGTCAAGTGGCAAGAGACGTTCGTTCTATCGTTCCGTGTCAGCGTACCTCCCCGTGACGTTTGGTGTTTCTCGGAGTGTTCATCCTGAGTGTCCCCCGGCGGTCCACCAGGTTTGCACCCGCCTGGGGAAAAGCAACGTGAAAATGGCCGCAAATTGGCGTTCGCGCGACGAAAGGAGCGTCTTTGCCGGACACCTTCGTGCAGTCCTACAGTAGATCCCTTTGCGTGCTGTTACATTTTCTTCGTCTCCGTTATGCTACGCGCAAATCGTTTCGTACTCCTGCTCGCCCTCGTGGGGCTGTTGGCCAGTGGGTGCCGCACGTACGGCGGGTACGACACCAAGCCGAAGACCTATCAGGCGATGCAGCGGTCGGTGGAGGCCTTCGCCGACGAGCTCGACCGGGCCGAGGCCGATTTACGCACCCTCGCGGACGCCGCGGAGGCGTCCGATACCCTCCAGGCATTGGCGGAGGACTACCAGGCCCTGTTGGACGAACATGAGGCCCTACTGGAGACCCAACGAAGCCGCGTTGAGCGCCTATCGGCCAGCAGCGCCTACAGATCGCTTCAGCGCGGGTATGGGGCCACCGTCAAGGAAAAGAACATCATGATGAAGAAGTACCGACACCTGGTGCGGTCCGTGCACGCGACCGTTCAGGGGGCGCAGGTGGGGCCCACAGCCCCGGACGCGGAGCGGCGATATACCATCCGTCCCGTCAACTTCCCGTCGCTCCAAGACGAGGAGCGGTTGAGCATGGAGCAGGCCCTCGGCGACCGTTGAGGGACCTGCTACACTGAATTGACCGCGCGCCTGGGTCGATTTGGTGGACTCGGCGCCTCCATCCGAGGTAAGCGCTCAGGGCTTTCCCGGATTCGTGGCGTCCCGAGCGGCCGCATCAATCGCGTCCGACGGGCGGGCGACGGTGTAGCTTCGGGCACGAGGGCGCTCGGCGAACAGGGGCTTTACCGTCGACCAGGTACGCCGGAACAGGTCGCTGTCCCTGTACGCGTCGAGCGCCTCCGCACGCTCCCACCGGCTATGGGTGGTGCATACGGTGGGGGCCTCCGCGCCCTGCCAGAGCTCAAGGTGCCGACAGCCCGAAACCGATCGAATATGTGGGGCGGCCTCGTCGAAGTGGGCCAGGAACCGATCGACCTTGTCGGGCGCGAACGTCATCCGAACGATGCGAACGAGCACGGGCGACTGGACGTCTTGGAAGGATTTGCGCGTCGCCTTCTATGGATCGGGGGAGAGTAGGTTGGAGGCGTCTCAGTCACCGAGGAGATGCTGGCCAATCTGGCAGTCGAGACACCCTCCCGCCGAACAGTAATTTTTGTAGAGTTCGTGGAGGCCCTGGGCGTCGTACGCCGACCCGGGGTCGGTGCCGAGGTCCTGAAAGCGACGGACCACGCGGTCTTGAGAGGCCGGAAGGGCGCGGAGCACGTCCAGTGCCGCGTCGGCCTGTGCCGCGTTCCCGCGCCGATCGGCGTCCTGCAGGAGCACCGGCACCACGGCGTTGACGAGGAGCGTGTCGCGGCGAGACGTACCAAGACTGGGGCTGTGCTCGGCGGCCCGCTTCGTGAGGTGATAGTGCGTGCGCCAGAAGGCAGGGGGAGAGGCCGCAAGCGCCTCCCGGAGCGTCGCGACGGGGGTGCCCTGCCCCAGGGCCGTGCGGAGCGTCGAGACCGGAGCCTCGTGCAGCAGCCCTCCCTCGGCGTACCACGCCGCCGCCTGTGCAATACGAAGGGGCGGAAAGTTGTTGGGCCGGAGCCGGAAGAAGGTCCAGGCCGTCGAGGCCATCGGCCGGATGTCGAGGCGGACCTGGAGCCGCCGGAAGTGGTCCCGGAGGGCCATGGTGTAGTCGGCCGTGGGGCGGTCGGCCTCCAGCAAGTCACCGGGCTCGGGAAGGAGGCCCGCCGTTCCGAGGAGGAGCGCCTCGCGTTCCTGAGGCGTGTCGAGGGGGCGGAGCACGGCCGGCGGCGTCCGTCGGGCGAGCGTCGTCATCGGGGCGTCGTTCTTCGCGTAGCCGAGCCCGGCGAACAGGCGCTCGTGGAGAACCTCAGCGGGAGACGAATCCGGTGGATCCGGCAGTTGGTCGCGTTTTTCGGTGAGTCGATCCTGGGCGAGCCGGCGGATCCACGATGTGCGAAGGGGGGAGGGCACCTCGTCCCAGCGCGACGCACAGGGCAGCGTGTCGTCGTCGGCCCGCGTCCGAAAGGAGTAGAGCAATTCGCGGAGGGGCGTGTCGAGGTGCGGATAGAGCGCGAGTTCGGGGAGCGCAGACTCGTCGGCCCGCAGAAGGCCCCCGGTCCACATGTCTGCGTGGAGGGTTACGTGGAGCACCACGCTGTTGAAGCGTGGGTCGGTGTGGTGGTCGTGACGAAACCACCCGCCGGAGGTCGTGTGGACCTCGACCTGTCCGCGCCAGTCCATCCCTCCAATGCGAACGTGGGCGTTTTGAAAATCCGGCCCGGCATCGGTGTTGAGGCGCCCCGGATCGCGAATGGCGATGGGCTCCCCGTCGGTCGTTTCGAGGCCCTCGGTGTCGAAGCGCTGCTGGGCCCAGAGGTCCTGCACGAGTGCCTCCGGCACCGTAGCGGCCTCCGGGGCGGGTTCGTGCAGCGTTCCAGAGCCGGGATGGGGAGCATCGAGCGTCGGCATGATGCAGGCTGAACGGGGACAGGGATCGTTTGGCGTCTTTGTGTGTCAGACACCTGCCCGATGCGATCATAACGTCGCCGGGATGGGGAGGCGAGAGGGTCCCTCCCGTGCTCCTCCGGTCCCGACGATTTTCCTGACAACCCACCCTCGAATGGACACGCCCAACCGCTGGAGGCCCCCGGACCTGGCGTCGTGGCGGGTGTTCAGTGTGATCATCGCCTTGCTGCTCGGGGCGCTTGCGTTGGAGATTGCGCTTTCGCCCCACTGGACCGATCCATTCCGCGCGTTCGAGACCTGGGTCCTCGTAGGGGTGGGATTGGGCATGGCGTGTCGGGCCGTGGGGGGATGGCTGGCGCGCCGGAGCCGGCCGGGAGAGAAGACGCTGCGTCGACTGAGCCTTGCGGTGTGGCTCGCGGCGGCCCTGGGCGGACTCGTGGGACTGTTGGTCTGATAATGCCCGCCGCTCGATGGCCGTGCACACCCGTATTCCTGTTGCTGTGGGTTCTGGAGGCCGCCGGCCCGTGACCGCGTGGGCGTGGTGGGGCGTGCTCGCGGGCCTCGCATTGCTTCTGTGGGGCCCCCTCCTCGCTCGGGGGCAGTCGTACGTGGGCACAGGGCACAGGGTGCTGGACGGAGACACCATTTACCTCCTCCGCGAGACGGGACAGATCGTGCGGGTTGAGCTGTACGGCATTGATGCGCCGGAGCGGGGGCAGCCCTTCGCCGACGCGGCGGCCCGGGCCGTGCGACGGATCGTTTTCCGGACGGACGTGCGGGCCCGGGCGGAGACGGACGGCCCCGACGGCCGTTCCCTTTTCGTCGTGCGCGTGGACGATCGCGTGCTGAACGAGCACCTGCTTCGACGCGGACTCGCGTGGTGGGACCGTCGGCAGGCCCCTCACGCCGATCGGTATCGCCGCCTGGAGCAACGGGCCCGGGCGAACGAGCGGGGGCTCTGGGCGCAGCCCGACCCGGTGCCGCCGTGGACGTGGCGGGGACGGGATTTCCGGTAGTGCTGGATGCGAGTCCACACGTTTCACGAATTGCCCGTCCGTCCGCTTTGCTTTGTGCCGTGCAACCGGCAGGTTGTACGTGGCATCGCATTCGCCGGACGCCCCCTCCATTTTCTGCGTTCGTCTCCCTCGTCCATGCCAGCTGTGTCTGCTTCTTCTGCCTCGCCGGGCGCCCAGCTCCGGGCCCTCTGCCGCGCCCACCCCCACGCGCCGAAGGTCGTTCTCGTGCCCCGGACGCAAATCGGGCGCGCCCTCGAGGATGCCCTCGCGCGGGACGCAGACGGATGGGCCGGGGTCTCGACCCGCATCGTGCGTCACCACGCCGAACAGGTGGCCCAGCCCCGAATCCTGGCGTCGGGGCGGCGCGAGCTGCCGGTCGGCGGGCGGTCGTTCCTGGCGGCGCGCCTGTTGAAGCAGCTGCAGCGTCGAGGGCGGCTCGACGGGTTGCCGGGCCCCCGTCAACTGGCCGACACGGTGGCCGAGGCCATCGAGACCCTCCGGCGGAATGGCGCCCCGCTAGCAGACGTGCAGGCGCGCGCCAGGACGGAAGATGCGTCGGCGACGTTTCGGGTGGTGGCGGACTGCTACGAGGGGTACCTGGACGCGCTGGACGCACACGGCCTCTACGACGACGCGCAGGTCCTCCGGTGGGCCGCCGAATCTGTGCGAGAGGCCCCGCCCCCGGCCGTGGCGGCCTCCGTGGTGGCGGTGTGCGACGCCGTGGACCTGCCGGAAGAGGCCCATCAGTTTGTGCGGGCCGTCCGGGCCGGGGCCGAGGCATTCTACCGGATCGGCCGCCCGCAGCCGGAGGCCCCGCCTCCGCAGACGGCCGCTGCGCGCTTTGTGGACGCCCCGCCGCCGCCCGGTGAAACGGCAAATGGGACGGTGCAGGAGGTCCATGTGCGGCGGGCGGTCGGGAGTGCCAGGGAGGTGGATGCGCTCGTCCGCGACCTCCTCGACGCCGACGTGCCGTTCGACGAGGTGGAGATTGCCGTGGCGGGGGAGCAGCCCTACGTCTCCCTGGTCGCCGACCGGGCCGCGCGCGTGGGCCTGCCGGTGTCCATCGCGACCGGGGTGTTTGCGGGACAGACCCGCACGGGCACGGCCCTCCTCGCGTTCTTGGAGTGGGTGACCGAAGACTTCGACCCGGCGGTCCTGATCCGGATGCTGCGGAGTGGGCATCTCCGCATCGACCGGATGCGTTCCGAGATGGAGAATGAGATGGGGGCGGGTTCCCTCGAAGCCCACGAGGTTGCCACCCTGCTGGCCGCACGCCGATACGAGCCCGGGCGGGACGGATACGCCAAGGCCCTCGGGGCCGCAATTGGAGAACTCGAGGACCGCATCGTGGAGCTGGAGGGGCAGGGGCTCGAGCCGGAGCGGGATCGGGAGCGGCGACGGGCACTCCGGTTCGTCGCCCGACTCGTGGAGGCCCTGTTGGCCCTCGTCCCGCGAGAGGCCTCCGTGCAGGAGATGGCGGCGCGGGCACAGCGGTTCGTCGAGCGGTTCGGGCCCGTCGACCCGCCCCCCGAGGACAAACCGGAGGCGGAGCGGACGCTCGACGAGGCGGGCCGTACCGTGCTTTGGCAACGCCTCGACCGCCTCGCACGCGTTCCGGTAGACTACGAGGCGTCCGGCCCGCAACTCGCCGCGCTCCTCCGGCGCTGGCTCGAGGGACAGTACGTGCGGGCTGAGCATCCGCGGCCCGGCACCGCGCACGTCGTGCCGCTCGAAAGTGCGGGGTACGGCGCCCGCTCGCACCTGTACGTCGTCGGGATGGATAGCGACACGCTCTCCACGACAGCGGTGGCGGGGGCCATGCTCCGCGACCCGGACCGCCGTGCGCTCAGCGACTCGATGGACGGCGAGCTCCCCGAGCGGCGCTCGGCCTCGGACGAGGCGCAGTGGCACCACGAACAGGCCCTTGCGCGACACACCGGGGTCCTGTCCCTGTACACCCGCATCTTCGACCTCGACAGTGGGGAGGAGCGGTATCCCTCTCCGCTCTTTCTCCGGCTGGCGGAGGCCCCCACGGTCGAGTCGGAGCGCACCGAAGGCATCGTGCCGACCGGCGAGCGCACCTGCCTCAACGACATGGAGGCGTGGCTGACGGTCGCTCGGAATCGGGGCGGCGAGGGCGCAGGGACGGGCACTGCCCGCGACGCGCTCTCCGACTGCTATCCCTGGCTCCGGCGTGGGGAGGACGCGCGACAGGCCCGCCAGAGCGACGCGTACACGGCACACGACGGACTGCTGGAGGCGGGCACGTATCCGGAGCTCGATTTTCTTCGGGACCGCGAAAACGGCGGGCCGATGTCGGCGGGTCGACTGGAGACTTTTGCCGAGACCCCGTATCTGTACTTTCTGAAATACGTCCTGGGCGTTGAGCCCCTGGACGAGCCCGCGCTGGACGACGAGCCCTGGCTCAACGCCCGTCGCCGCGGCAGCATTCTCCACGCCACCTTTGAGGCGTTTATGACGACCCTCCGGGGGCGGGACGAGCGGCCCGCGGCCGAGCACGAACCGCTTCTCGAAGACACGCTCCAGGCCGCGTTCGAAGCGGAAACCGAAAAGATCGCGCCCCCGAGCGATGTCGTCGAAGAGGCGGCGTTTCGTCGGCTCTGGGCGGATGCGCTCGTGTTTTTGCGGGCCGAGACGGCGCACTGTCGCACCCACGCGCCGTTGTACCACGAGGTCGGGTTCGGCTACGGCCCGTATCGACGCCAGGAGGAAGACTTCGGGGCCGTTACAATCCCGGTTGAGGGGCGCGAGATGGCGCTCCGAGGACGGATCGACCGGGTGGACCGCCGGCCGGATGGGACCCTGGCGGTCTGGGACTACAAGACGGGGCGTGCGTCTTCATTCGAGGAGGGCGACCCCGTCGCCGACGGCGCCCAACTGCAGTGGGCGCTCTACGCCTACGCACTCTCCACACTCACGGACGAGACAGTGGGGACGTCCGGCTACTACTTCCCAACGACCCGAGAACGGGGCACGCGGCTCGCCTTCGACCCGGGCCGGTACCGGACTGAGGTGGAGCGGCTTCTCGACCGGCTGAGCTCCCTCGCCGCCTCGGGGAGCTTCCCGATGCACCCTCGTGCCCGGTACCTCAACGCGTGGCGGTACCGGGGCTACGACCGCCTCTTCCGCGATCTAGCGGCCCGGAGCACGGCCCTTCAGGCGAAGGCGTATCCCGACGAGCGCCCCACCCCACCGTCCTTCGGGTAGTCGCCGGCCGTTTTACCTGTCGTTTCCCCCCACACTGAACCGCGCCCATGTCCGCCCCCCACTCGGCCTCCTCAACGTACGACGACGCCGCCGTCCGCCGGCGGATTGGTCCGTGGCAGGAAGACGGCGTGCCGAGCCTCTCGGCCTTCGAGCCGGATACGAACTTCTTCGTCCGGGCGGCGGCTGGCTCCGGCAAAACGACGGCCCTCGTGGCCCGCATGGTGGCCCTCGTGCGCTCGGGGGTGCCGGTGGAAGACCTTACGGCCATCACCTTCACCCGGAAGGCCGCCGGGGAGATGAGCAAACGGTTCTACGAGGAGCTCCGGCGCGCCCAGACTGCACTGCCAGCGGAAGGCCCGCAGCGACGACGGGTCACGGCCGCCCTCCGGGATGCGCAGCAGGCCTTCATTGGCACCATCCATGCCTTCTGCGCGCGCCTCCTGCGGGAGCGCCCGATCGCCGCAGACCTGCCCCCCGGCTTCGTCGCGGGCCTAGAGGACCGCGAGGAACGGGAGCTCCGTGACCGCGCCTGGCAGAACTACCTCCAGACCGTACGGGCCGACCGGCCGGCCCGCATGGAGGCGCTCACGAGCCTGGGGCTGGAGCCGGAGGACCTGGACGCCTACTTTGAACGGCTGTGCGACCACCCCGAGCTGGACCCGTACGTCAACGCCCCGGACACCGCCCCCGCCCTGAAGCAGGCCGCCGCGGCGGTGCGGGCCGAG
Source organism: Salinibacter pepae (assembly GCF_947077775.1). NCBI lineage: Bacteria > Pseudomonadati > Rhodothermota > Rhodothermia > Rhodothermales > Salinibacteraceae > Salinibacter > Salinibacter pepae. The sequence continues at coordinate 538,526 of NZ_CAMTTE010000001.1, read as the reverse complement.
CTCGACGCGTGGCAGGCCCGCCGTCCGGATGCACTGCCCGAAGGCCGCGACGACGCAATGCAGGCGTTCGACAGGGCGGAGAAGCTGATTGCGCAGACCGGGATGGAGACCCCGGCACAGCGCGCGGAGCTCCTTGAGCTGTTCGCCGGCGTGGCCGACGAGGAGTCGGCGGACGTGACGCTAAAGTGCTGGCGCGGCCCCCACACGGACGCCTACGACTGGGCGCGGACCCTGCGAGACGAGCACCTGCCCGCGCTGGTGCGCGACGTGGTGCAGCCGGCCCTGCGCCGGTGGCGGGCCTACGTCCACCAGGAGGTGGTGGCGTTCGTCCGCCCGGCCGTGGAGCGGTTCGCGTCTCTCCGTCAGGCGGAGGGGCGGCTTACCTTTCACGACCTGCTCGCCTGCACCCGAGACCTGCTGCGCGACCACCCCGGCCTCCGAACGACCATTCAGGAGCGCCACCCCCGCCTGCTGGTCGACGAGTTTCAGGACACCGATCCGCTGCAGGCGGAGCTGCTCTTCTACCTCACCAGCCGCAATCCGACCGAGACGACCTGGACCGACTGCCGCCCGCTTCCCGGCAGCCTGTTCATCGTCGGGGACGACAAGCAGTCCATCTACCGATTCCGGCGGGCGGACATGGAGGTGTTCGAGGCCGTTGGCGAGCGCATCGAGGACACGGGGGGCGAGGCCGTGACACTGACCAAGAACTTCCGCTCGCTTGACGTCATCTGTGACTGGTGCGACGCGGCATTCGGGGCCCTCTTCGACGACGCGGACCTGATGGACCGTCAGGCCACGTACACCCCGTTCGATCCCCAGCGCACGACAGAGCGGGACGTGGACGGGGTGCGGCGGATCAACCTCGACAAGGTGCGGGGGAACTGGGGAACCGATATCGCCGCGCAGGACGCCGGGCGCATTGCCCGCTTCATTCAAGGCGCTCGGGACGAAGAGCGCAGCGGAGGGGGGGACGACCGGCACGGCGCGATCTTCGCCGGCGGGGCGGACTATTCCGACTTCCTCATTCTGACGCGGACCAAGTCGCGCCTTTCCGTCTACGCCGAGGCCCTGGCCGAGCGCGGCATCCCGTACACCGTGACCGGGAGTGAAGACCTGGGCGAGGCGGCCGAGCTGAAAGCCCTCGTGGACCTGCTTACCTGCGCCCTCCGACCGGACGACGAGGTGGCGTGTGTGGCGTACCTGAAAGGGCCCCTCGTGGGGGCGAGCGACGACGACCTGTACCGGTTTTCGCGGGCTGGTGGCGCGTTTGGTCGCATGCACGAGCCGGTGCCGGCGTCTGTGCTGGGGGCCCTTCCGGCCGAGACCGCGCAACGGTTCGAGGAGGCCTTCGGGCACCTGCGTGCGGCGCGGCGCCGGCTCCACGCGCAGCGTCCGGGCGTCGCAATCGAACAACTCATCGACGACCTGGGACTGCTCGCGGGGGCGGCCCACCCGCCGGACGCGGCCGAGGGGTCGCTCCGGGCCGGGCGCGTGCTCCGCACGATGACCTACGTGCAGGATCTTGCCGCCCAGGGACTCGGGTGGGCCGAGGTGCTGGACGAGCTGCAGCGGGTGGTCGACGGGGAGGAAGAGGTGGACGGCATGACCCTGGAGACGGGCGGCGACGATGCGGTGCGCGTGATGAACGTGCACCAGGCCAAGGGGCTGGAGGCGCCGGTCGTCTTCCTGGCCGATCCGTACAGCCGGAGCAGCGGGCCGTCGGTGCGGCGTCACCTTCGCCGGGAGGCCGGCGAGCTCGTCGCCCCAATCGTGCAGGGAAGCGGCTACCGCGAACGGGTGACGCACCCGCCGCTGGGGTGGGAGAGGCCCGTAGACGGGCGGGACGAGAGCTTCCGCGAGAGCGAAGAGCGCCACGAGGCGGCCGAGGAGCGGCGCCTCCTGTACGTGGCGGCCACCCGGGCGCAGAATCTATTGGTCGTGTCGACCTACCCGGAAAAGCCGGACGACGGCCCCTGGGCGCCCCTCTACCCGCACCTGGACGCGGCGGACGTTCCCGAGCTGGGGCGCCCGGGCGCGGAGCCCTCCAGCGACCGGCCGGAGGCGCCCGCCCCTGCCCTAACAACAAAACGGACTGAACGGGACGCTCAGCTTGAGGTGCAGTCCCGTCCCTCGTACCGGACGGAGTCCGTCACCGACGGCGACCGCGCCTCCCCCGTGCGCTCGTCTCCGGCGTCGGAGGGCTACGGGGAGGCGTTTGGCTCAGCAATCCACCAGCTCCTGGAGCAGTGTGTCCGCACGGGCCGCCCCACCCCGTGGACCGACGAGTCGGTGGCGGCGTCCGTTCTCGAACGGACGGGGGCTGCGACCACGCCCGACGCCGTCGGGCGGGCTACGACGATGGTCCAGCGGTTCCTGGACAGCCGTGTGTGGGGGCGGGTGCAGGGCGCCGATCGTGTGTACGCCGAGTACCCGATCGCCCAAACCGTTCAGCGCGAGCCCCCCGTGGTGCGTCGGGGGGTGATCGACCTGGCCTGGCGGGCGGACGGCCGCTGGATGCTCGTCGACCACAAGACCGATCGTGTCCAGGGACGCCCGCCGGAGACGCTGCCCCCCGACCATACCTATGTCCGACAGCTTCAGGCGTACGCGCGGGCCTGGGCCGCCGTGGTCAACGAGCCCGTCGCGGAGGTGGGGCTCTGGCTTGCGGACGCCGGGACGCACCTGGTCGGAGACCCCACGGGGGAGGAGCAATCCCTGTCCCTGGGCCGTCGCGCTGCGGACTGATCGGCCGTGCTCGCGGGCACGTCCTCCCCTCGACGCTAGGCGGCACGGGACGAACCGGCCCGATCGGCCACCTCGCCCGGCGCCTTCGGAATGTCGGGCCCCAGGATCCGGGCTCCATCGTCGGTCACCAGCATGTCGTCCTCAATGCGGATCCCACCGAATCCGAGGAAGTCCTCCACCCGCTCGTAGTTGATGAACCGCTCGTACCGTTGCTCTTCCCGCCACTGCTTGATGAGCGGGGGGATGAAGTAACACCCCGGCTCCACGGTGATCACAAATCCGGGCTGGAGGGGACGCCCCAGGCGCAAGGTGTGGAGGCCGAACTGGTCCGGCCGCGGCTGGTCCTCATCGTATCCCACATACGTCTCCCCCAGGCTTTCCATGTCGTGGACGTCGAGGCCCATCATGTGCCCCAGGCCGTGCGGGAAGAAGAGGGCGTGGGCGCCCGCCGCGACCGCCTCGTCGGCGGCGCCCTGCATGAGCCCCAGTTCGATGAGGTGCTCCGTGAGGGTGCGGGCGGCGTGCTTGTGGATCTCGATGAAGGGGACGCCGGGGGCAACGGCGTTGATGGCGGCGGTCTGAGCCGACAGCACGGCGTCGTAGATGGCTCGCTGTTGCGGCGTGAAGCCCCCTCCGACCGGCGTTACGCGGGTGATGTCGCCGGCGTAGTGGCGTGGGGAGGTGGCCCCGGCGTCCACCAGAAGAAGGTCGCCCTCCTTAAGGGTGTTCGGATACGAATGGTTGTGTAGCACCTCGCCCCGCACCGAACAGGTCGGCGTGAACGAGAAGGTGCTCCCCTCGGCCGTCAGGAGGCCGGTCATGGCGCCCACGATTTCCTGCTCGGACGCGCCGGGAACCGCGTGCTTCTGGGCACAGGCGTGGGCCTGGGCGGTGCGTTCGAGGGCCGTTTCGATCTCGGCCACCTCCTCCGAGGACTTGACCGACCGCTGCCGGACCACAGCCCGAATCAGGGGCTCCGAAACGGCGTCGTCGAGTTGGGTGTGGGGACGGCCCAACAGCGCCTCCAGGCGGAGCCGGTGCCCGTCGCGGTACGGGGGAAGGACGTGAACGGGGCGGCCCTGCTGGCGGGCCTGCGCGATTCGAGCATCGAGTGCAGAAGGCGGATCGACCGTGTCGATGCCGACCGCGGCGGCGTCTTCCCGGAGGGCGGTCTGCTCGCCTTCCCACACGACGTCGTCGAGGGTTGCCTCTTCGCCGTACAGGGTTGAGGCGCCCGCGTCGAGATCAATGAGGCCGTACAGGTCGGGGCGGTCGAGCCCAAAGTAATAGAGAAAGGTGCCGTCCTGGCGGAAAGGGTGGGGGTTGTCGACGTAGTTGCGCGGCGACCGCCGATTTCCGAGCAGCAGGACGAGGCCGGAGTCCGGGCGCTCGTGTTCAACGAGTGTGCGACGCCGCGAACGATAGGTGGCGGGGGCGAACATCAACCAGGAGAAATTCAGGAGAAAGGCGTTGGGCGGGGGCACTGAGTGGAGTAGGAGAGGCGCTCAGGCTCCTTTCTCCCCCAGCTAACGCGTGGTGGGAAAGCCAGTCATCCGTCTGCGGACGGGCCGTGCATCAGAATCTGGAGAAGGGCCCGCGTTTCCGATAGGTGGCGGATCTGGCGCACGGTCTGGTGGGTGGCGTACAGCCCATACACCGCCACGAGGAGTGTGGGGGCGAGCCAGAGGGCGATGCGGCTCCAGGTGGACCCATCGACCAGCCACAACCCCACGAGGAGCCCAAAATAAATCCCGGCAACGACCATCGACAGCAGTGAGTACCGACTTTGAGTCAGGCGCTGGTCGATGGCGCCAAGCACCTCGCCGTAGCGGCGTTCCTCCAGGGCCTCCAGGTCCACAACCCCGGAGAGGGCCGACTGGACGCCGTCGCTGCCGTGAGGATCAAGCCGCTGGGCAACCTGAGACTCCAGGGCGTCAGGGTCAATGGCGGGCATCGCAGAAGGGACGGATGAAGAGCACATCAGGAACTGAGCGCATCAGCATATTCAACATCGGTGGTACATCTGGACGAATGCAACCCCGATGGGAATAGATCACGACCAGTTTCACAGGGAAACCGTCGGAGGCCTGGCTGTCTTTGACGGCGCCGGCCCTCCCACTTCAGGACGGCCGTCCCGGCCCCGTTGCGTTTCGGGGCCGTCGTTCTGTATACTTGCGACGTGGCGTCCTGTGAATTCAGCCCCTGCTCCTATGAACGCTTCCGACGACTGGACGACGACCCACGACCTGGCGGTCGTATACATTGCCCTGGCCTACGGCACCGACCACGAGCTCAGCGACGAGGAGCTCCGGGTCCTCAAAAATGCCCTTCAGGCGTGGGAGTCGATGGACGAGCCTGCCGTCCAGGATCTGATCGTGGAGGCCGCTACGGTGTTCACCGAGCGGGAGGCCGAGGCGGAGTTCCGACGGGCCGTTCAGGACCTCAGGTCGGCCCTTTCTCCCGAAGAGCGGCGCGACACAATTCGGCACTTGATACGCATTGCGGAGGCCGACGGGGTGCTCCTGGAGCGGGAACAGGGGCTCATCCACACACTGGCGGACGCGTGGTCGCTCAAGGCACTCAGCGAGGACCTTCTGGAAAATACGTCGGCCGTCGTGCAGCGAAGGGGGGAGGACTGGGGGCTCATTCACGAGCTGGCCTTTCTCTACATCCTCGTGGGGCACGCTGCCGACGAGAATCTGTCGGGGAGCACGGTAGATGTGATGGTGGAGCGGCTGCAGGAGTGGCAACCCGAGCGGTCGCCGGAGGCGTTGCGCGACGTGGTGCGGCGGGCGCTGCAGGTGTACGCGGAGCAGCCCCGAGAAGACCTTATTTACGACTCGGTGGAGGCGCTGAAAGAGGCGCTGTCAAGCACGCACCGCCTGACGGCCCTCGACGACCTCTACACCGTGGCTCGGGCCGACGGCCCCCTCACCCGGACCGAGCGTGATCTCATCTCGTCCCTGGCACAGGCCTGGGACGTGAACGTGCGAATGAACGGGCACGGCGGGTGAGCGTCGTTGGGCGGTCTGAGTGCCTCAGGACTAGGGGGAGGACGAGGCCGTTCCGTTCCCGTCTCCCTGCGGTTCGTCCGCGTGGTTGGGTCGGTCCTGAGGCCGCCCCTCCCACGTGTCGTCCGGGGCGGACCGGCGGGGGCCGCCGGGAGAATGAGGGGGAACATTCGCCCCCTTGGAATCGGAGGCGGTGGGGCCCCCGAACATGCCAAACTGCACCTGCATGGTCCCTTGGTCCACCTTGCCCTGGAACCAGCGCATCAGCACGTTGCGGAAGCGGGTGCGGGTGATGGGAATCAGGCCCGAGAACCCAATCACATCGGTCAGGATGCCGGGCGTGATGAGCAGGGCGCCCGCTACCAGGATGATGACGCCGTCGGCGAGTTCTTCCCCGGGTAGGTCTCCGGCCTGCAGTCGGCGGTTGAGGCGGCCCCAGGTCGACAGTCCCTCTCGGCGGGCGAGGTGACTCCCCACGACGCCGGTTACGATGATCAGCGCGATTGTGGCCCAGAACCCGATCAGCTGGTCTACCTGGATGAGGAGGGCCAACTCCACTGCGGGCGTGAGCAAGAAGAGCAGAATCAGGCGACCAAGCATGGGGCAATCCCGTGAGGGGGCTGGTGAGGGGCAGGCAGGGACTCTTCCTCCGTCCTCGGTGGACCACAGGCAAATCTACCGTCTGGTGTACGGTTCCCTGCCGGGGCCCTCTGCTCGCGGTTGCGGGGACTATCCGTCCCCGTCGCGCTCCACGAAGTATTTCTCTTCGTGGATTGCGTCTTCCTCAAAGCCGGCCCGCTGGAGAATGCCCTGGGCCTTGTCAATCATTTTTGGGTGCCCACAGGTGTAGGCGGCGCTGTCGGACGGGACGAACGAGGTGGCGTCCAGGTGCTTCCGCAGGACATCCTCGACCCGCCCGTACTCGCCGTCCCACTCCGGATCCTCCCAGGGACGACTGACGGTGGGAACGTACTCGAACCACCCCACCTGATTGGAGAGCGCCTGAAGTTCGTCGAGGTACGTGCCCAATTCCCAGGATCGACTCGCCCCGTGCAGGACGAGCATCGGGGCCGGCGTGTCCAGGGCCCCGGCCCGAAGTTTCTGGAGCTGATCCCGGATGATGCTGACGTAGGGCCCCACGCCGGTCACCGTCGCCGCCATGAGGTGGTGGGTGCGGTCCGGATCCAGGGTGAACCGGCCGACGATTTTGTTCCGCATCCACACGTCTGCCCCCCGGTTGAGGTCCCAGAGCTTCGGCGTAAGCGCCCCGTCGTCCACCCGCTCAATGAAGAACTCGAGCTCCGTCTCTCCGGGGGCCGAGGCGACCGAGTAGGGGCGAAGCAGCGGGCGGTCGCGGTCGTCGTTCATCAGCCCGAGGGTGGCGTACTGTCCCGGCGTGAAGTCAACGGGCGTGTCTGCACGGAGACGAAACACCGCAAGCTCTTCGGAAAAGTCGACCCGTTCCACAAAGGTCAACCGGCTGTACCGGGAGGCATCCATTCTGCGTTCGGCAGCGTCGTGAAGAAACCATCGGGGGCAGGCAGGGACGGGCCCGCTCGTTCGCAAGAGAGCACCTCCCCTTCCGCCATAGAAGTGCTACTGCCGGTTGAGGGTCGAGTTTTCGCTCCCCCGACCCGCGTCCTCAAAATGCCGTTACATCTCGTCGAGGAGCTGGTCGATCAGGTCGACCGACGATACGTCGTCCGCCTCCGCGTTGAAGCTCGGAACGATGCGGTGCCGCAGAACGGGCACGGCCATCCGGCGAACATCGTCCTCCACCGGGGTCATTCGCCCGTCCAGGGCGGAGAGGGTCTTCGCCCCCAGGACGAGGTACTGGGAGGCCCGGGGCCCGGCGCCGTAGCTCAGGTAGTCCTGAATGAACTCGGGGGCCTCTCCGGAGTCGGGCCGGGTGCGGGTCACGAGCTGTACGGCGTACTCGATGACGTTGTCGGCGACCGGAATCTGCCGGACAAACTCCTGGTAGGACTGCAGCTCGTCGGCACTCATGACGGGGGACACCTCCGATTGGGGGCCGGCGGTGGTGCTCCGAACCACCTCGGTCTCTTCGTCGAACGAGGGATAGTCGAGCCAGAGGTTGAGCATGAACCGGTCCAGCTGAGCCTCGGGCAGGGGATAGGTGCCCTCCTGCTCGATGGGGTTTTGCGTGGCGAGAACGAAGAACGGATCGTCCAGCGTGTGTGTCTCGCCCGCGGCGGTGACGTGCTGCTCCTGCATGGCCTCCAGGAGGGCCGCCTGGGTCTTGGGCGGGGTGCGGTTGATCTCGTCCGCGAGGATCACGTTTGCAAAGACGGGCCCGGCCGCAAACTCGAAGTGGCGCCCGTCCTGGGTGTCCTGAATGATCTCCGTGCCCGTGATGTCACTGGGCATGAGGTCGGGCGTGAACTGGATTCGGCTGAAGTCCAGGTCGAGTGCCCCGGCGAGGGTGCGCACGAGGAGGGTCTTGGCGAGGCCGGGCACCCCGATCAGGAGGGTGTGCCCGCGGGCCATGAGGCAGACCACCACCATCTCGATGATGTCTTCCTGCCCCACGATCACCTTTCCGATCTCCTGCCGAAGGCGGTCGTAGGCCGTGCTGAGGTCGTCGAGCGTCTCGGGGTCCTGCGGAGGAGAGGACGAGGAAGGAGGCATAGGAAAATCGACTCGGAAGCAGAGCAAGGCCCATCAACCGGACCGGACGAACAGCGGCGACAGACGGGGGCCGTTTAGCGGCGGCGCATGGCCGTCAGCTCCGACTCCGTAATGCGAACGTCTACGTAGATTTTCTCTCGGAGCTGATCGGTCCATTCCCGCATCTTTCGACTGCGCTTGTCCTGAAGGGCCCGCTGGCGAATTTGCGCGTAGTCGGTTTCGAGGCTGGCCCGGTGGGCGGGCACGCGGCGGTCAAGGCGGACGATGTGGTAGGCCTCGTCGTCGTTTAGGAGCTGCACGCGCGAGGGCTCGCTAATGTCGCCGGCCTCCAGGGGCCGAATCGTCCGGGTCCAGGAGGGCCCGAGGGCATCCAGAACCAGGTCGCGCGCCCCAGACTCCGGGTCGGTCACGCGGCCGCCATTTTGGGCCGTACGGTCCTCCTCGGAGTGCCGCCGCGCCATGCGCTCGAAGGAGACATCCGCGTTGTTGACGAGGGTGTCGCGCACGGCGCTCAGGTACTCCTTCGCACGCTTGCCGGTGGGGGCGTTGGGCTTGATGAGCACGTGGTGAAGGTCCACGGTGCTTCCGTCCTTGGCGTCGATCCGGAGAATGTGAAAGCCGTTCTGACTCTCGTTGTAGAAGGGCTGCGAGATCTGGCCGACAGGGGTTCGGGACGCGACCGCGGCAAATTCGGGCACAAGGTCGTTGAGGTTGACGTCCGTGAGGGCCCCGGACGCGGTGCCGGCGGCGTCCGGCGCGGAAAACTGGCGGGCCATGGCCTCCAGGGACGCGCCGCCGTTGACGATGGAGTCCCGAACGGACGTGATCAGCGACTTCGCCTGCTGGCGAGACGCCTCCGTCGGCTTCGGGTACCGGACGATGTGCGAGAGGCGGACGGTCTTGGGCAGCCGCGGCAGTGAGTCCTGTGGGATCTGCTCGAACCACTGGCGCACCTCACTGGGGGTGATGTCGATGCTCTGCATGCGCCGCCGCCGCAGCTGCTGGGACAAAATCTGACCCCGGAGGTCCTCCCGGAACTGTTCTTTGATTTCGAGGATGCTCTTGCCGTACGCCTGCTCCAGGCGCTCCTCGCCTCCCGCGCGCTCGACGTACTGACTAATCCGGCGGTCGAGCTGATCGCTCAGTTGCTGGTCCGAGACCGTGACGGTCGTGTCGCGCCGCGCCTGTTCCGCCAGAAGCTTCTGGTCGACCAGTTGCCGAAGGGCCTCCATCCAGAGGGAGTTGGAGTACGAGACGTTTTGTTGTCGGGTTTGGCGGCGGACGAGCTGGTCGACCTCGGATTTCAGGACGATCTCATTCCCCACGACGGCGGCGATGCGGTCCACCACCTGAGCGTTCTGGCCGTGGGCGGGAGCGGGCGACAGGCTGGCGAGGAGCAGGGCGGCCCCGAGCAGCATGCCTCCACCGTATCGGAAAGAAGATGAGAAAACGCGGCACACGTGACGCATGCAAGTACAGCTCGTATTCGAAGGGGGTGAACGACGGGGCGCAGTGGGGAAATGCTACGGCAGGTCGAGGGTCCCGTCGGCCTGGGCTCTGTTGCGCAGGCGTTGAACCTCGGTTGCGTGGATCTGTTTCCGGGCGCGAATGCGGAGGCGCCGGCGGATTTTGGGCTCAACCCAGTCGAGCTCCGGGGGCGTGCCCTCCGGGAGCCGTCGGTCGAGACGGAGCACGTGGTAGCGCCGGTTGGCCTGGACGATCGGGGTGGTCTCCCCCTCCTGAAGATCCGCGAGCCGGTCCGCGAGGGCGGGCACCTGCTGCCCAAGTCGACTCTGCGGAACGAAGCGGCGGGACAGCCGGCGGGCCCGGGTCGTGTCCGTGGCGTACTCGGTAACAAGGCGGGCCCAGGTGGTATCGGGCGGCGCGGGGGGCGTGCGCAGGGCCTGCCGGGCGGCCTGGGCCGTGGGGCGGTCCGGGGCGGCCAGGTACTGGACCCGCACGTACGGCTCCCGGAGACGCAGTTGCTCCTTGTGGCGCTCAAAGTAGGTGCGCACTTCCTCCGGGGTGGGGCGCACGTCGGCCTCCTCTTCGAACCGGCTGCGCAGGGCCGACACGAGAACGGCGCGCCGCTGGCGCCGCAACCGCTGCTGGACCTCGTCGTTGGAACTCAGGTTCAGCCGCTCGGCCTCCCGGTACAGGAGCGTGCGGGTCACCCACTGGTCGACTGCCTGTTTCCGGGCTTCGGTGGAGTCGCGAACAGGGCCCATGCCGGCGAGCATCCGGTCCAGGTCGGCCCCGGTCAAGTAGTGGGTCCCCACGCGGGCCACGTACGAGTCGGGCGGGGCCTCGGTCTGGCAGCCGGCCAGCCCTGCGCTGAGAAGAAGCACAAGGAGGACACGGAGGCGCGTGGCATGGAGGGCGGTGACGGTCATGGGCGCAGAGAAAGCCGTGCGATCAAGGGGCGGTGGGGGCGTCACTGACTGGCGGGCGGAGGCGTTCCGGGAATGCCTCCGCGGCGTAGCGCGCTCGCAGCCGACGCAGCACCCGCCGTTCAAGGCGGTCCTGGTGATCCTGGACGACGCGGCGTCGGGCCTCCTCGAACCGCATGGGACGGGGCGGAAGGCGGGCGTCCCGGATCAAGAACAGCCACTCCTCGCCGTGGGGCAGCGGGCCTATGGCCTCCCCGTCGACAGCAGCACGGACCGACCGGTAGACGTCCGCGGAGCGGTTGGTGACGTATACGGTGTCGGTCGAGACCAGGGAATCGGTCGCGGCCGCATCGAGGACGGCCGTGATCGACGAATCGCGTTCGTAACGCGTGGCGTAGGGGCGGAGCACCGAGTCTGCGGGGGTGCGGAGCACGAGGGTCCGGACCCGCTCTGGAAACTGATACTGTGTGCGGTTTTGCCGGTAGGTTTTGCGGAGGCCGGCCGTGTCCCGGGCCGCGGCCGTCCAGACCGAGTCCTGCATGTAGTGGAAAAGAAGCGTGCCGTTGCGGTACTCTTGCACCTCACGACGGAGGGCCGGGTCGGTCTGGGCGCGGCGGGTCGCGGCGTACTGGAGGGCCTTCTCATTTAAAAACGACTCAATCAGCCCCGCGACGGTCGTTTGGGCGCCCCCGTCGGTCTGCATGAGGTGGCGGGCCATCTGGTCGACGGTGTAGACCGAGTCGCCCAGGGTGGCCGCCGGGCGCGCAGCGCCCGACAAGGTATCGGCATGCGTGAGAAGGGGGCGAGCGAGCGAATCCACCGAGCCGGCCCGTGCGATTGTGAGAAGCCGTGCGGTGTCCGCGGTGGCCCCCACCTCCGCACGCACCGTGCGGGCGAAGGCGGCCGTGCGCTGCTCGGCCCGCGGCCGGCCGACGAGGCGGTTCTTCAGGTCGCTGTACGCCTCGTCGAAGGAGGGCCGCTCCGACCGGTCGATGAGCTTCAGAAGGTGATATCCAAAGCGGGTCTGAACGATTCCCGACACCGCACCGGCCGAGTCGAGTGTCGCTACGGTTTTGCGGAGGGGCGGTGGGAGCGCCCGGGGCGTGACCTCCCCGAGGGCCCCGCCCTTCGAGGCCGACTGCCGGTCCTGGGAGTACTCTCGGGCCGCCGCGGCGAACGACAGAGGGCCCTCCCGAATTTCCGTCCGGAGGGAGTCGAGCCGGCGGCGGGAGGCGGCGCTATCGCCCTGCGGGCGGCGCAGGATGTGGGCCAGCTCGACGGGTTGCGCCACGGGCCGTCGGTCGTGGACCTTGAGAATGTGGTAGCCAAACTTGGTCCGAAAGATGTCGCTCGTCCCGCCGGGTGGAACCGCGTACATGCGATCCTCGAACGGCTCCACGATGTCTCCGGCCTGGAGATAGCCGAGCCGCCCTCGGTATCCGCGGCGCCCCTCCGTGCGGGCCGCGGGGGCGTCGGAGTTTCGTAGCGCCAGGTCCCCGAACGGGACGCCCCGCCCGACCGAGTCGGCAATGGCCCGGGCTTCGCGGTAGGCCGCGAGGGTGTCCGAGGACGAGGCGGGGCGGATTAAGATGTGGCTCACGTCCACGGCCTGGGTCCGGCGCTCGTACAGGGTGCGCGCGAGGGGCGCGTACACTTCCGTCCGCAGAAGTTGGGGCCGGGCCCGCTCCTGCCGGTAGTCGTGGACCTCCCGGCGGATGCGTGGAAGGGTGTCCAGCCCGGCGTCACGGGCGGCGCGCACCTTCAGGCGGAAGTGGAGGTACCGATCGAGGAAGGCCCGGTAGGCCCGGAGGGAGCTGTCGGCCGCAGCCTGGGGGCCACCCGCGGCGTCGACGAAGGCCGAGTCCAACTCAGCCAGCGTGAGGGTCGTATCGGCGTAGCGGGCGACGACCGTGTCGTCGGGGGGCGGAGCGCTGGAGGCGATTTTGGTGGCCTCGGGGCCGCCACTGCAGGCCATGCCGAGGACGGCGAGGAAGAACACGCCGACCGTACGTCCGAGACGGATCATGGGGAGAGGCCGCACGAATGGGGCACCGGTTTGACGAGAGGCTTGGAGAAACATTTACATGCTACCGATCCGGACTCGCAGATTCCAACCGAAAGCCCTCGTCTGCACCAGGGATTGATACGAAGCCGTGCCGCCATGCTCGACGGGTCTCGGCGACAGTGGGAATTGTGCTTCGCAAATCCCCCGCCAATTCCAGTGTGTGGGGGAACCGGGGGGCGACCCCCCTTTTACAAAATGCCGTCTGACAATTCCGCACCGTGTGCTGTTTGATCAGAGCTGGTCGATCAAACACGCCAGGGCGGATGGGCCCGTGCCCTATCTCGACTTCTTTCTCTGACGCACCGACCTCGTCCACGATGGCTTCCGACGCCCCTGTTCGTGTTCGCTTCGCACCAAGCCCGACCGGCCGCCTCCACATCGGCGGGCTGCGAACGGCCCTGTATAACTATCTCTTCGCCCGCAAGCACGACGGCGACTTCGTGCTGCGAATCGAGGACACCGACCAGGCCCGCTACGAACCCGGGGCCGAAGACGACATTCGGGACGCCCTCGCCTGGACGGGGCTGGAGCACGACGAGGGCCCCGAGCAGGGCGGGGACTACGCCCCGTACCGGCAGTCCGAGCGCTCGGAGCACTACCACGAGTACGCCCAGACGCTCGTCGCGGCCGGCCGGGCGTACTACGCCTTCGACACGGAAGAGGAGCTCGAAGAGCTACGGGAAGAGCATGGGGCATACGACGGCTCGACGCGTCGCCAGATGCGCAATTCGCTGACCCTGTCCGACGAGAAGGTCGAACAGCGCATCGATGAGGGCGACGACTACGTCATTCGGCTCAAGGTGCCGCGCCAGGAGTCGGTGCAGGTCGAGGACGAAATTCGCGGCACCGTGTCCTTCGACACCTCGGAGATCGACGACCAGGTGTTGGTAAAGTCCGACGGCATGCCCACCTACCACCTGGCCAACATCGTCGACGACCACCTCATGAACATCTCCCACGTGATTCGGGGCGAGGAGTGGCTCTCGTCGACCCCGAAGCACGTGCTCATGTACAATGCCCTCGGCTGGGAGCCGCCCGCCTTTGCGCACCTGCCGCTGATTCTGAGCCCGAACGGCGGGAAGCTCTCGAAGCGGGACGCCAACGAGTTGGGCATTCCGGTCTACGTCACGGACTACCGGGAGGCCGGCTACGAGCCCGAGGCGCTCCTCAACTTCCTCGCGCTCCTGGGCTGGAGCCCCGGGACGGAGGAGGAGCTCTTCGCCCTCGACGAGATGGTCGAGGCATTCAGTCTCGATCGCGTGGGGGCCAGTGGCGTGCAGTTCGATCTCGACAAGCTGCGCTGGGTCAACGAGCACTACGTCCGCGCCCTCTCGGTTGACGCGCTCGCGGACAAGGCCCGTTCCCACGTGGAGGCGGCCGGCTACGACGTCAGTGACGATCGCCTCCAGACCATCTGCGGGCTGGTCCAGGATCGCATCCAGGTGGTGCCGGAGGTCGTGACCGACAACCGCTACTTCTTCGAGGATCCGGACGAGTACGAGAAGGCGGGCGTGGAGAAGCGCTGGAACGAGGAGTCCGCCGACCTGCTATTGGCCTACGCCGATCGGCTGGAGGGGGTCGATGCCTTCGACACGGACACGGTGGAAACGGAGCTTCGGGCCCTGGCCGACGAGAAGGATGTGGGGGCCGGCGCCATCATCCACCCGTCCCGCCTTGCCGTGAGTGGGCGATCCTACGGGCCGGGCGTGTTCGGCCTGCTCGCCGCGGTGGGGAAGGAGGCCTGCATTCGCCGGATGCACCGGGCGGTGGAGACGCTCGGGTAGGGAGCGGTCGGGAGGCGCGTGGCCCCAATCAGCCTCAAGCGGAGGGGTCAAGTTCCTCCTGCAGAAGCTCGCGGGCAAGCTCGGGACTGGCGGCGCCGTCGGTGGCGTCCATCACCTGCCCCATGAAGAAGCCGATCAGTCCTTTCTTGCCGTCGCGGTAGCGGGCCACCTCGTCGGGGTGGGCGTCGAGAACGGACTGAACGGTGGGGCGGAGGGCGTCGGTGTCGTCGACCTGGCGGAGGTCGTGCGCGTCGACGATGGCTTCGGGGTCGCCACCGCCTTCGAGAAGCGCGTTGAACACCGCGTCGGCCCCGCGGGTGGTGATCTCGTCCGTGTCGACGAGTCGCACCAGGGTCGCGAAGGCGTCGGGCGCGAACGGGAGGTCCTCGACCGTCCGGTCGTCCTTCAACGCCCCGAGGAGTTCGTTGACGGTCCAGTTGGCAAGTGCCGACGGGGCATCGTAGTGCTCCCGCGCCACATCGAAGAAGTTGGCGAGGGCGTCGTCCCCGGCAATGATGGCGGCGTCGTTGCGGGAGAGCCCGAGGGCCTCGTTATACTGCTCAAACCGGTCCCGCTGATCGTCGTCGAGGTACTCGGCGGGATCGGTCTTTCCTTTGAGCGAGCGCTCGCGCTGCTTTTGCTTCCGGGCCTCCTTCTCGCGCCGCCGGCGCTCCAGTTCCGCCTGTGTAAGTCGGTCTTCGTCCTCGCCCCACGTGTCGCGGAGCGGCACGATTTGGTTGTACACGAGCGCGTCCGGCGTCGAGTCCTCGGGGTCGGGCCAGAAGTAGCCCTGCCGTTCGAACTGCACCCGCTGGTCAGCCGCCAGGTCGCGCACGGCCGGCTCCAGCACGCCTGTGCGCACGTTCAGCGAATCGGCGTTCAGGAACTCGGTGAAGTGCGCCTCCCGGGCGTCGGGGGCGGGCACCTCGAAGAGGCGGTCGTAGAGCCGCGCCTCGAACGGAAGGCCGCGGGCGGCGGAGACCCAATGCAGCGTGCCCGCCGGGGAGCGCCCGTCCGGGGCGGTGCTGTCGCGCGTCTCAGGGTCGATGGTGCCGCGAAGCTCCGTCACGACGCCGTCCTCGTCCCGCACGACCTCTTCACAGGTAAAGAAGTAGGCGTGGCGCAGGCGCACCTCCCGCCCCGGGGCGAGCCGGATGAAGTCCTCGGGCGGGTCCTCCCGGAAGTCGTCCCGCTCAATGTAGAACTCGCGGGTGAAGGGCACCGGCCGCGTCGCGTCCTTCTCGATGTCGCGCGGCCAGTGGTTCGCGTCGATCCAGTCCACCGTGTCCGCGTCTACGTTCGTGGCCACCACCTTCAGCGGGTCGAGTACGGCCATGACCCGGGGGGCCTTCGCGTTCAGGTCGTCGCGGAGCGCGTGCTCGAAGTGGCCGATTTGGACCCGGCTCTGCGAGCGGGTGACGCCCACCGTTCGGCAAAACGAGCGGATGGCGCTCGGGGGCACGCCCCGGCGGCGGAGGCCCGAGATCGTGGGGAGGCGCGGGTCGTCCCACCCCCCTACGAGGTCGTCCTCGATCAGGTGACGGAGCTTCGTCTTGCTCATCACCGTGTAGCCGAGGTTGAGCCGGTTGAACTCGTACTGCCGGGGGCGGGATGGGAGTTCGTCCTCGTCCAGGCAGTGCTCCATCACCCAGTCGTACACGCGGCGGTTGTTGTCGAACTCCAGCGTACAGAGCGAGTGGGTGACGTCCTCGATGGCGTCCTCCAGGGGGTGGGCGTAGTCGTACATCGGGTAGATGCACCACTCGTCCCCCCGTCGGTAGTGGGGGGCGTGCTTGATGCGGAAGAGAAGGGGGTCCCGCATGATCATGTGCGGGGAGCTCATGTCGATCTTCGCCCGCAGCACGTGCTCCCCGTCGTCGAACTCGCCCGCCTTCATCTTGCGGAACAGCTCCAGGTTTTCCTCGACGGACCGGTCGCGGTACGGCGACGGGGTGCCGGGCTCGTCCACCGTCCCGCGGTACTCCCGAATCTCCTCCTCGCTGAGGCTGTCGACGTACGCGTCGCCCTGTTCGATGAGCGTCACCGCGTACTGGTAGAACTGCTCGAAGTAGTCGGAGGCGTGGTACTCGTGCTCCTCCCAGTCGTACCCCAACCACTGCACCGCCTCCTTGATCGACTCGACGTACTCGGTGCTCTCGGTGTCCGGGTTTGTGTCGTCGAAACGGAGGTGACAGCGGGTGTCGGCCCGGTCGGCGTAGTCGTGCTTGATGCCAAAGTTGAGGACGATGGACTTCGCGTGCCCGATGTGGAGGTAGCCGTTTGGCTCGGGCGGGAACCGGGTGACGACCCGGCCGTCGTGCGTTCCGTGCTCCAGGTCCTCGTCGATGATGTCATAAATAAAGTTGTCGCGCGGGCGCTCGGCCGAAGGGTCCGACGTGCTCACAAAGGGGAAAGGCTTGAGTGGAGGCGTTTTTTGAAGACAGTCAGACCATTGAAAGTCCGCGGCTTCCCGAAAGATCCGCCCATCCTCGCAGGTCACTCGCAGTCGCCAGCCTCCCGCAGAAGAGAGCGGCACTCCAGAATCCCTGGTTTGTCCACCGCGGTGGCACTCCGAATGCGACGGGCGAACAGCGAGGCCGAGCGGAACCGCGACCGGGCACGGGACTGGCGCCGGGTCGTGACCTCCCATTGGGACCGACGGAGCAACCCCGTAAACTGGTCGTCTTCGATGTACCCGGCGATGCGGAGGTCGCGGAGGTCAATCTCCAAACGAGAGTCGCGCACCCTCACACTGGCGCGCAACCGACCGAGTCGCCGATCCTGGACGATGCCCCGCAGGTCTCCGTCCTGGACGGTGATACGGAAGCGGCCCTGATCGAGGGGGGCGACGTCCTCGACCTCGTACGACCACGTGCCCACCGCCGCGGCCCGGGCCGCGGCTTCGTCCTGCGCCGATCGGGAGGAGGCGCATCCTCCCACGAGCCCCGCCCCCAGAACGAGCAGAAGGAGGAGCCGAATGCAATGGGGAGGGAGCATGGCAAACGGAAACAGCGTGTTCGGGCGGTCTGGGAAATCAAGCAGTATTGTTAAAATTTAGTGAGTCGAGCGTTCCGGGACGCGAGGCGCTAGGCACTGTCTGATAAAAAGGCTGTATGAACGGCCCGCACTGTCTATTAGACTGGTTGGGCCTTTCTGTCATGCCGAGACGCCGCTATGAACTCACTGACGAGCAGTATGAACGCATCGAACACCTCCTGCCGGAAGTTGAGGGACGTGGTTGTCCGTACAACGATCACCGGCAGGTCATCAACGGAATCTTCTGGATCCTCCGATCGGGAGCACCTTGGCGGGATATGCCCAAGCGGTATGGAAACTGGAAAACGGTGTACGACCGATTCCGACGCTGGGCCGAAGATGGTACTCTTGAGTCGATCGTACGGCATCTTCAAGGGGAACTCGACGCAGAGGGCCGTATCGATTGGAGCCAGTTCAATGTGGATAGCACCATCGTACAGGCCGCCCGAGCCGCCGCTGGCGGACCAAACGATGATAAAAAGGGGCCCGAAGCAGGCGGGACGAAGGCGTAGGCCCGGCGCTCGGCTACAGCCGAGGTGGGTTCTCTACAAAGATACACTTGCTTACAGACCGACGAGGCCTCCCTCTGGGAGCCGTCCTGTCGGCCGGGCAGCGCCACGAGTCGGCCTTCTTCACCGACCTAATGAACGAAGTATCGGTCCCCCGCCAAAGAGGACGGCCCCGCAAACGCCCCGAGGCAGTCGCTGGAGACCGTGGCTACGACGCTGCCTGGATCCGCCGCTGGCTCGCCGAACGAGGCATCGAGTCGGCCATCCCGGCTCGCAAGGGTGTTCGAGAAGGCCCTGGGCGCCCACCAACCTGCGATGACCAGAGGTACCGCGACCGAAATACGGTTGAGCGCTGCGTTGGTCACCTGAAGGAGCGGCGGCGCCTCGTCGTCCGATATGAGAAGAAAGCAAGCCACTACAAAGCCATGGTGCTCTGGGCGTTCGTCGAGGAATACCTGAAGCGATAATTATCAGACGCAGCCTAGCTCGCTGAATCGCGGTAGATGGACAGGAGCCGTTCGGCGGCGGCCAACGAGCTGAGGCGTCCGTCCTGGAGTGCCTCCTCCACGTTCCCCCGTGCCGCCTGAACGTCGGGATCGGAAAAGAACTCCTCGTGCAGTCGCTGCTCAATGGCCTGCTCCATCCAGTGCTGCGCCTGTCGGCGGCGCTGCTCCTCAAAGAAGCCGGTCTCCTGCGTGTAGGCGCAGTAGCGCTCCACGGCGCCCCACACCTCGTCGACGCCCGCGCCGGTCTGCGACGAACACGTGAGCACGGGGGGCGTCCACCCGGAGTCGGGGGCCGACAGGAGGCGCAGGGCCTTTTCGTACTCGGCGCGCGCCGCCTTGGCGGGGGCCCGGTTGTCCCCGTCCGCCTTCGTGATGGCGATGGCGTCGGCGACCTCCACGATGCCTCGCTTGATGCCTTGCAGCTCGTCGCCGGCGCCGGCCAGGGCGAGGAGCAGGAAAAAGTCGACCATCGAGCGCACGCTGATCTCCGACTGGCCGACCCCCACCGTCTCGACGAACACGGTGTCGTACCCGGCCGCCTCGCACAACAGAATGGCCTCGCGGGTTCGGGGGGCCACCCCCCCGAGGGTGCCCGCGGTGGGGGACGGGCGAATAAACGCGTCCTCCTCGGAGGCCAGGGTTCCCATCCGGGTCTTGTCCCCGAGAATGCTGCCCTTCGACCGCTCGCTGCTGGGGTCGACCGTCAGGACGGCGAGCCGGCGGCCCGCCGCCACGAGCCGCTGCCCGAGGGCTTCGATGAACGTGCTCTTGCCGACGCCGGGGACGCCGGTGACGGCCACCCGAATCGAGTCGCCGCTGTGGGGCAGGCAGTCCTCCACGACCGTCCGGGCGGTGTCGCGGTGGTCCGGGCGGGTGCTCTCCAGCAGGGTAATGGCCTGGCTCAAGGTGACCCGGTTTCCGTCGAGGATGCCGGTCACGTAGTCGGCGGCCGACCGTGCGTCTGAGCGGGACGGCCGGGACTGGTGGTCGAGGTTGGGATTGAGGGGGGCCACAACTTAGGGAACTGCAGGTGCCTGCGGCGGAGAAGTGCGGTCGGTTACGCCCCGATCGGTGCCTCCTCGTCGTACCGGTCGAGGAGCACGTCGAGGATCTGGGTGGCGGCCTCCGCGATGTTGGTGCCGGGGCCGAAGATGGCGGCCACGCCCTGGTCGTAGAGCGTCTCGTAGTCGTCGTGCGGAATGACGCCCCCCACGACCACGAGAATATCGTCCCGGCCGTACTGCTGCAGGGCGTCGATGACCTCCGGCACGAGCGTCTTGTGGCCGCCGGCGAGGCTGGAGATCCCGAGGATGTGGACGTCGTTCTCGACGGCCTGGCGGGCCACCTCGTCCGGGGTTTGGAAGAGCGGGCCGACGTCCACGTCGAAGCCCACGTCGGCAAACGAGGTCGCGATGACCTTCGCCCCGCGGTCGTGCCCGTCCTGGCCCATCTTGGCCACCATGATGCGGGGGCGTCGGCCGGCGGCCCGTGCGAAGCGGTCGGCCCGGTCGCGGGCCGCGTGGAAGTGGTCGTTGTGGTCGGCTTCCGAGGCGTACACCCCCGAGATGGTCTCCGTCCGCGCCGCGTGCCGCCCGAACACGTCTTCGAGGGCCGACGAGATTTCGCCCAGGGTGGCCCGCTTGCGCGCCGCGTCCACGGCACGAGCCAGCAGGTTGCCGTCGCCCGTCTCGGCGCTTTCGGTCAGGGCGTTCAGCGCGTGTCGGACCGCAGCGTCGTCCCGCTCGTCCTTGATGCGATCGAGGCGCTCGAGCTGTGCGCGCCGGACCGCCTCGTTGTCCACCTCCAGCCGTTCGATGGGCTCGTCGGCTTCCGTCTGATGGGCGTTGACGCCTACGATCGTCTCGGCGCCGGTATCGATGCGGGCCTGCTTGCGGGCGGCGGCCTCCTCGATCTTGCGTTTGGGGAGGCCCTGCTCGATGGCGCGCGTCATGCCGCCCTTTTCCTCCACTTCCTGGATCAGTGTCCACGCGCGCCGGGCCAGCGCGCCGGTAAGGTGCTCGACGTAGTAGGAGCCGGCCCACGGGTCGACCGCCTCCGTGATGTCGGTCTCGTCTTGCAGGTACAGCTGCGTGTTGCGGGCGATGCGGGCGGCGAACTCGCTGGGCAGCGCGATGGCCTCGTCCAGCGCGTTCGTGTGGAGCGACTGCGTGCCGCCGAACGCCGCGGCCATCGCCTCGATGGTCGTGCGCGCCACGTTGTTGAAGGGATCCTGCTCGGCAAGGCTGTAGCCGGAAGTCTGGCAGTGGGTTCGCAGGGCCATCGACTTCGGGGCCTCCGGGTCGAACTGTTTTACGAGCTTGGCCCACAGCATCCGCCCGGCCCGCATCTTGGCGATCTCCATGAAGTGGTTCATGCCGATCGCCCAGAAGAAGGAGACCCGCGGTGCAAAGTCGTCGATGCCGAGCCCAGCGTCGAGCCCGGTACGCAGGTACTCCAGGCCGTCGGCCAGGGTGTAGGCCAGTTCGAGGTCCGCCGGGGCCCCCGCCTCGTGCATGTGGTAGCCGCTTACCGAGATGGCGTTGAACTTTGGCATCTCGGCGGCGCAGTAGGCGAAAATCTCCCCTACGATCCGCATCGACGGCTGCGGCGGGTAGATGTACGTGTTGCGCACCATGAACTCCTTCAAGACGTCGTTCTGGATGGTGCCCGCCAGCTCTTCGTGGGCGACGCCCTGCTCCTCCGCGGCGGCGATGTAGAAGGCCATCACGGGAAGCACCGCCCCGTTCATCGTCATCGAGACCGACACGTCGCCGAGCGGGATGCCCTCGAACAGGCGCTTCATGTCCTCGACCGTGTCGATGGCCACGCCGGCCTTGCCCACGTCGCCCCGCACCCGATCGTGGTCGGAGTCGTAGCCCCGATGCGTGGCCAGGTCGAAGGCCACGGAGAGCCCCTTCTGGCCGGATGCGAGGGCCTCACGGTAGAATTTGTTGGACTCCTCCGCGGTCGAAAAGCCCGCGTACTGCCGGATGGTCCACGGCCGAAACTTGTACATGGTCGTGTACGGCCCGCGGAGGTAGGGGGGAAGGCCCGCGTCGAAGTCAAGGTGATCCAGGTCCTCGAGCGCGTCGGGCCCGTACACCGGTTCGACGTCAATCTGCTCGGGCGTCGACCACGTCGCGTCCCCCGTCGGCGTGGCGTCGGCCTCGGAGGGCGGGTCGTACTGGACGTCGGAGAAGTCGGGACGCATAGGCTCGTGGGGTTGAGTGAGTGAGGCGTGACGCGTGATGCGTGAGAGACTGGGCCCTCACGTCTCACGGACCACTCATCACATCGATGCCAAGGCGGTCCTGGAGCATCTCGAGCGTTTCTTCCAGGGGGCTGCCCTGGTGGACGAAGAAATCAGCGGCGTCGTCAACGTCGATGTCGTCGGGCGCACCCGCGATCCCGAGGGGGGGCTCCCGGTCGCGGTCGGCAAGCGCCGCGGCGAGAGCAGGGGCCAGGTCGGTGTAGCTGTCGTTCGAGCTGCAGAGGACCACGGTGTCGGCGTCCTTCTCGACCGCGGCGTCGGCCACCGCGTCGACGGACTCGAACGTCAAGGGCTCCGTAATTGCAAACCCTGCCACGCCGAGGAAGTTGCGACAGAAGTTCGAACGGGCGCTGCGGACGGCGGGCGGGCCAAGTGGGGCGAGCAGAACCTGCGGCGGCCCGTCGTGGGACTCGGCATACGCCTCGGTCCGGAGGCGGATGGCTTCGAGCTCCTCGGCAAGCCGGACCTGGGGCAGCGGGTCGATTCCGGAGGAGTCCGACTGGAGGGCCGAGGCCACGTCCTGGGGCGCGTGGCCGTCGCGGAGGGCCGTTCGGAGCGCATCGGTGGACGAGGCGTCGAGGGAGGCGGGGGAGTCTCCGTGCGCCGACGAGGGGGCGCGTGCCACGAGGTCGTCCCGCCGCCGTTCATCGAGGGCGGGATAGTGCGTGGTGCCCACGAGCACCTGGTCCCGGTCGTTGAGGGCCCGTCGCCGTTCCGTCCGCGTCTCGGCAATTTGTGCCTGCAGGGTGCCGGTTCGGAGGGCCTGTACAATCCCCCCCTCCGCCTCGAGGTCCTGAAACTGAGCCCAGGCCCGTTGGGCGAGCCGGTCGGTCAGGGTCTCGATGTAGTACGACCCGGCGGCCGGATCGGCCACCTGGTCGAAATGCGCCTCGTGGCGCAGGATGAGTTGTGTGTTGCGGGCAATGCGGAGGCCAAACTCATCGGGAGGACGCACGGCGCCGTCGTAGGGCCGGATGGTGAGTGCATCGCAGCCCCCGAGCGCCGCAGCCATGGCCTCGGTGGTGGCCCGAAGCATGTTCACGTACGGGTCGTAGATCGTCTCTACACGCCGGGAGGTCGCGGCGTGGACAAAAACGTCGGCGGGGGCCACGTGGAGGGACGCCCCAGTCTCAGAAGCGAATGCGTCGACGACCTGGGGCACGAGAAGGCGGAGGGCGCGGAGCTTGGCCATCTCGACGAAGTAGGAGGTCGAGACGGGCACGCGGAGCTGCAGGGTGTCGAGAAGGGCGGGAAGCGAGAGGCCTCGTTCCGTGCTTCGGGCGAGGCGTTCGGCGAGGGCCCCGAGCGCGCAGGCCAATTCCTGAACGGCCGACGCCCCCGCGTCGTGGTACGGACCGGTGTCGACGGTCACCGTGCGGAAGTGGGGCAGCTCCGCCGCGTCCGCCGCAAGGTCGTCGGCGAGCGAGAACACCTGGGCCGGGTTGGCGCCCGACGCCACCGCCGCCACGGGATCAAACAGAAGCGATCCCCTGAGGGCACTGGGATCGGCCGGCGTGGCCGAGAGGTGTTCACGGAGCAGTGTGTACAGCGGGGGGGCGGCCGAGCCCCCGCCGAGGTGCAGGGGGATGTCTGCCAGATCGATTCCGTCAAGGATCGGAGCGAGATTGTCCGCAGGGCGGGGCGCGGTGCCGGGGGCGCCGGCGTGCAGGAACGGGGGGCCAAGTTGAAGAGCATCGGCCCCTCCGCCGACGGCAGCCCGGGCGTGTTCTCCCGCCACCTCGGGGTTGGGGTGTCCGATGGGCTGGCACACGGTCCACGCGTTGGCCGGCCCGTCCCCGGAGCGGGCCAGCGGCGGATGGCCCCCGTCCGGGTCGGTGTGTAGGGCCTCCCGCAGGGCTTCGGGGCCGAGGTACGCCGGGAGCGACACCCCTTCGAGGGACGACCATCTCAGAAACGCCTTCGGGGACGTGCCGCCGAGGTCTGATCGCACGTGCTCGCGCCACTCCGCAGGGGCGACCGCGTCGAACTCGTCGAAGAGCGGTGGAAACGCTTCCGATTCAGACATGCGAGAAGGAGAGATGGTTGCCGAAAGCGGGAAGGGGGGCGATGAATACGCCCTGATTTACCCCGTACGATCTTCGTCTCCAGGCGGTCCGAGGAGGGTCCGCGAGCGACGGATCAGGTCGTAGACCGCGATGCCGTAGGCGACGCCCACGTTCAGCGAAATCTTGGCGCCATACTGAGGAATTTCGAGGGCGAGGTCGACCGCGTCCAGCACATCCGGCTCGATTCCCCGCACCTCGTTGCCCACCACGAGCGCGATCGGAAAGGCATCGGCCGGGGCCGCGTCGGGACGCTGCGTGTGGTCTGTCTGCTCAAGGGCCGCGATCGTGTACCCGGCGTCTTTCAGGGTGCGGAGGAGGGGGCGTGGCTCGTCGTGCTGGCTCCACTCCACGGCGTCCTGTGCGCCGAGGGCGGTTTTGTGAAGGTCTTTGTGCTCCGGGGTGCCGGTAAAGCCGGTGAGGTGAATGTGCTCGATGCGGGCCGCGTCGGACGTGCGAAACATCGATCCGACGTTGTGGATCGAGCGCACGTTGTGCACGACGAGCCGCACGGGGTGCTTTGGCAGTGTTGGGATCTCTTCGGGGGCCGGCCGCTCAATTTCATCCCAACTAAGCTTGCGCATGAGGCAACTGGTAGAGAGATTTGTAAACGGTGATGGGTTCTTAATCCGTCCCCTGAATTCACTTTCCGAAGCCCTGTTTCCTGCCGGGCGCTCCTCGTGTAGGCGCTGCACCATGTTCGTTCTCCGGTCCCAATGGGTCTTGCCGTGTGTCCTCGGCCTTCTCCTCCTGGCCGCCACCGGGTGTACGGCGTTCCGGGAGGTTGCCAACCTGCGCAAGGTCCAGTTTGCAATCGATCGGGTG
This sequence comes from Salinibacter pepae, assembly GCF_947077775.1. Classification (NCBI taxonomy): domain Bacteria; kingdom Pseudomonadati; phylum Rhodothermota; class Rhodothermia; order Rhodothermales; family Salinibacteraceae; genus Salinibacter; species Salinibacter pepae. Next base: position 513,669 of record NZ_CAMTTE010000001.1, on the reverse strand, counting down.
GCGCAGCCCCGCCTGGCGGGGGTAGACCTGGCGAGGGTGCAGTCCTACGACGATCTCCGGTCGACCGACGTGCTTCGGCTGGGCTCGGCCCTCTCCAACGGGTCCCTTCCACTGTCCATCACCCTTCACCTGGACGCCGAGAACCCGTCGTCGAACAGCGTTGATGCACGGCTCACCCAGATGGACTGGACCCTCCTGCTTGAGGACAAGGAGACGGTGTCGGGTCGGTTTGAGCGGGAGCTGGTTCTGCCGCCCGGGGAGCCCACGGATGTGCCGGTCGACGTGGAGGTCGACCTCGTCCGGTTTTTTGACGACAACCTACAGGGCCTCGTGGACTTGGCCGCGGCCATTGACGGCGACGCGCCCCCGCAAACCCTCAAGCTGCGCGTGCAGCCGACTGTGGACACGAGGCTCGGGCCGCTCCAATACCCGTCTCCCATTACGGTCGTGAGCAAAAACGTTGGGGGCGGTGCCCAGACGCGCTAGCCACACTTCTTCTTCGTTGCGCCCGCTATGTTCATTGAGAGTCTTTCGACGTGATTGTCACCATTGACGGTCCTGCCGGCTCCGGCAAGAGCACCACGGCCCACCGCGCCGCCGCCCGGCTCGAATACGTATATCTGGACACGGGGGCCATGTACCGGGCCGTGGCCCTCGGCTTTCTGCGGGCCGAGGCGCCCGCTACCCCCTCGGGGGCGGAGGCCGTGCTCCCGTCCCTGACGGTCGATGTGGAGTACCGGGGCGACACGATGCAGGTCTTCCTCGGCGACGACGCCGTGACCGACCGCATCCGCAGCGCGGAAGTGGGACGCATTGTGAGCGACATTTCGACCCTGGCGCCGGTTCGTGAGTACATGGTGGAGCAGCAGCGTCGGATTGGGCGCGCCCAGGCCGACCGACACGGCGGCGTGGTGCTGGACGGACGCGACACCGGCACGGTCGTCTTCCCGAAGGCCCCAGTCAAGATTTTCATGGTGGCCGACATCGACGAGCGGGCCCGGCGCCGGCTTCAGGAATACGAGGCGGCAGGGGAGGAGGTCACCTTCGAAGAGGTCCGCGCCGAGATCGAAAAGCGGGACCAGCAGGACCGGACCCGGGACATTGCCCCCCTTCGGCGTGCCGACGACGCCATCATCTTCGACACGACCGACTGTACCATTGCGGAGCAGGTTGACTTTGTCGTAGATCGCGTTAAAGCTCAAGACGGCCGTGGAACGTAGAGGTCCGGGCATGATACAACTGTCGCCTACCAGCGAGTCACTCGTGCTCGCCACGGGCCCGCCTGACATTCAAACCTGTGCTTTGAGGCGGACGGATCCGTCCGCAGGCTTCCTTCACCCTCTTCACCTTCCCTCCTGGACTGTCAGGACCAGGCAGGTACAAATTGCACTTGTCGCTGGCCGGCGAGAGGGCCAGCGCCGCGCAAACCTACCACACCGTATATGGCAGAACAAGAACAAGTAGCTTCCAAGGACGACACTCAAGATACTGCTGACGCTCAGCCCGCTCCCGCCGAGACAGAAGAGGCGGACGAGGCCGAAGCGCCGCCCGCCGACGCTGCGGATTCGGGGGACGACGTGGGCGCGGCGGACCCCGAGGCCCCGTCCACTCCGGACGCGGGGGGCGAAGATGTCGACGAGCCCGCCGCCGAAGAGCCGGCGCCCGCCGAGGACGCTCCGGCGGATGCTGCGGACGAGAGCGGCGACGGGGCCCCTGCGGACCCCCCGCCGGAGCCCGGCTTCGTGAGCCGCATTCTCGAGGAGGCCGTCGAGGAAGCCTCCCAGGACCTCCCGATGCCGTCGGGCGACGAGGCTTCGGTCGACGTGTCCGAGTTTGACGAGCCAACGGGCACCGTCTCGCCCGACGAGCTCGAACGGACGGAAGAGGCGCAGGGCTTCACGGGCGAAACCTACGGACAAACGGTTTCGCTCGACGAGCTGGAGACCGAGGAGCAGGCCCCGGCCGACACCTCGGTGTACGACCAGTTCCGCGATGTCGTCGACGAGACCTCCATCGATGTCCGCGAGCAGGACATTGTAGAAGGCCGCGTGCTGCGGGTCAACGAGGACTACGTGGTGATCGACATCGGCTACAAGAGCGACGGGATTGTCTCCCGCGACGAGTTTGGGGAGGAGGAGATTCACCCCGGAGACACCGTGGAGGTGTACCTGGAGCGGAAAGAAGATCGCGACGGGCAGCTCGTGCTCTCGAAGGAGCAGGCCGACAAGGTCCGACGCTGGCAGCGTGTTGAAGAGATCTACGAGAACGAGGAGGTCATCGAAGGCACGATCATCCGCCGCATCAAGGGCGGAATGATCGTGGAGCTCTTCGACGGCATGGAGGCCTTCCTGCCCGGCTCGCAGATCGACGTCCGCCCGGTTCGGGACTTCGAGTCCTACCTGGAGACGCGGATGGAATTCAAGATCGTCAAGCTCAACCCCGAGAACGAGAACATCGTCGTCTCGCACCGCGAGCTCATCGAGCACGAGCTTGAGGAGCAGCGACAAGAAATTCTTGAGCAGCTCGAGGTTGGTCAGGTGCTTGAGGGCACCGTCAAGAACATCGTCGACTTTGGGGTCTTCATCGACCTGGGGGGCGTCGACGGGCTTCTGCACATCACGGACCTGTCCTGGGGCCGCGTCTCGCACCCGAGCGAGGTTGTGGAGCTCGACCAGGAGCTCGAAGTTGTGGTCCTCGACTACGAGGAGGAGCGCCAGCGCATTTCCCTGGGCCTGAAGCAGCTTCGGGACCATCCCTGGGATCAGATTGGCAACAAGTACGACGAGGACGACGTGGTTGAGGGGAAGGTCGTCTCGATCACGAACTACGGGGCCTTCGTCGAAATTGAGAAGGGCATCGAGGGGCTCGTCCACATCAGTGAGATGTCGTGGACGCGCCACATCGAGCACCCCAGCCAAATGGTGTCGCTCGGCCAGGTGGTCGACGTCAAGATTCTCAACATCGACCAGGAGGAGCGGAAGATCTCGCTCGGGATGAAGCAACTGGAGCCCGATCCCTGGGAGGGCATTAGCGACCGCTACCCGGCGGGCACGGTGCTCACCGGCACGGTGCGCAACATTACCAACTTCGGCGTCTTCGTCGAAATCGAGCCCGGCATCGACGGGCTGGTGCACGTCTCGGACCTCTCCTGGACCAAGAAGATTCGCCACCCGGGCGACATGGTCGATGAGGAACAGGAGCTCGATGTCGTGATCCTCAACATCGACGAGGAACGGCGTCGGATCTCGCTGGGCCACAAGCAGGTGAAGACCAACCCGTGGGACCAGTTTGCCGACGCCTACGAGGAGGGCAACGACACGACCGGCGAGGTCGTCCGCGTGGAGGACAAGGGCCTTGTCGTCCAGTTGCCGCTGGACGTGGAGGCCTTCGTCCCGGGCAGCGAGCTAAAGAACGGCCCGAAGGCCTTCAAGAACCACTACCACGAAGGCGACGAGCTTGAACTGCAGGTCATCCGGTTCGACAAGGACCAGAAGGACATCGTCCTCAGCGAGACGGCGAAGGAAGAGGCCGAACGCCAAGAGGAGCAGGACGAGCAAGAGCGCGAGTCCCGCCGAGAAGAGCGCGAGCGGGAAGAGGCCGTGCGCGACTACAAGGACGAGCCGGAGCCCGAGCCGGACGAGCCGACGACCGGCCCCACCACGCTCGGCGAGCTTTCCGGCCTGGCCGACCTGCGCCGCGAGATGGAGGAAGAAGAAGCCGAGGAAGAGGCCGCTGCGGAGGGCGACGACGCTGAAGCCGACGATGCTCAGGCCGAATCCCCCGACGACGAGGCGGCTGTGTCGGAGGGTGAGGAGCCCGACGCCGAGGCGCCGTCGGAGGACGATGATGCGTCCACCTTCGACGAGACGGCCGGCTTTCCGGAGAACTTCCCACGCGTCTCGCGACTCGAGAACGCGGGCGTGACCTCCCTGGCGGACGCCCGTGAGGTGGACGATCTCACCGACCTCGACGGCATCGGGTCTGCCTACGCGGAGGAGATCTCCGACGCCCTCGACGAGTTAGACGAGACGGGCTCCGTGAGCAGCTAGTCCGCTCGGGCTACGACGACGTATTCCTGACGCACAAAGGGCGGCTTCCCGGTCGGAAGCCGTCCTTTTTCTTTGGGGTTCGGGAGCGGAATGTCCGTAATCGTCGTTCCCACGATTCCCTTTTGTTTGCACCACGACTCCCACCACGACGCGCCATCCCATGGAAGAGACCGAAGAGTACCTGCCAAGTGCCAGCAACTCCATCACCGTCCGGGTGGTCATTTCCAACCGCCCCGGCATGCTCGCAAAAGTCACGTCCGTGATTGGGGAGCACGGCGGCAACATCGGGGCCATCGACATTGTCCGGGCCGAGAAGGACGAGCTGACCCGCGACATTACCATCAACACCCGGAGCGACGACCACGCCGAATCGATCGTTCAGGCGCTGCGCGACCTCGACGGCGTCGAGGTGGTCAACATCTCGGACCGCACCTTCCTGTTGCACCTTGGGGGGAAGGTGGAGGTGGAGAGCAAGTCCCCGCTCCGCACGCGCGATCAGCTCTCCATGGCGTACACGCCCGGGGTGGCCCGCGTGTGTGAGGCGATCCACGAGACGCCCGAGGACACGCACCGACTCACGATCAAGAGCAACACGGTTGCGGTCGTCTCTGACGGCACGGCCGTCCTGGGACTGGGCGACATTGGGTCGGGCGCCGCGCTTCCGGTGATGGAGGGCAAGGCGCAGCTCCTCAAGGAGTTTGCGAACGTAAACGGATTTCCCATCTGCCTCGACACGACCGACGTCGACGAGATCGTCAACACGGTCCGCCGCATCGCGCCGGTCTTCGGGGGCATCAACCTGGAGGACATTGCGGCCCCGCGCTGCTTTGCCGTGGAGGAGCGCCTCAAGGACGAGCTCGACATCCCGGTTTTTCACGACGACCAGCACGGCACGGCGGTCGTGACGGCCGCCGCCCTCCTCAACGCACTGAAGATTGTGGAGAAGGACCTCGACGAGATCAAGGTCGTGACGGTCGGCATCGGGGCGGCGGGCACCGCAGTGACGGAGATGTTCATGGAGATGGGGGTTGAGAACATCGTTGGGGTGGACAGCCACGGGCCGGTGACGACGGAGCGCGATGACCTGAACGACGCAAAGCGGCAGTACGCGGAAATGACGGACCCGTCCGTGACCGGGGATACGCTGTCGGCGGTTATGGAGGGCGCCGATGTGTTTATCGGGTTGAGCGTCCCGGACATCCTCGACGTGGAGGACCTGAACCGCATGGCCCGCGACCCCATCGTCTTCGCGATGGCCAATCCCCGTCCGGAGATCATGCCGGAGGTGGCCTACCCGCACGTGGCCGTAATGGCCACCGGCCGGAGCGACTACCCGAACCAGATTAACAACGTGCTGTGCTTCCCGGGCCTCTTTAAGGGGGCGCTCGACTGCCGTGCGAAGGGCATTACCAGTGACATGAAAATTGCGGCGGCCGAGGCGATTGCCGATGCAATCGATGATCAGAGCCTGACGCCGGACTACATCATTCCCAGTGTGTTTGACGAGAACGTGGTGGCTCAGGTGTCAAGCGCCGTGTCCCGGACGGCCCAGAAGCAGGGGCTGGCCCGGAAGCGCACGTAGAGCCCGGCAGGGCCCACCCCGCCCGTGCGTCCCCCGCATTGAGATCTGCTTCGTCCGCATGCCTGTGAATCGTGGGGCCCATCCGGAGGACCCCGGACTGTTCGGGGACGACCAGCGTGGTCGGCTCCGGGCCGCCGTGCGGGATCTGTCGTGGCTTCGCACCCGGGGCTACAGCGGGGACAGTGCCCCGGAGCTGGTGGGAAACCGGTACCAACTGAAGCGCCGCCAGCGCGACGCGGTCGCGCGGTCGTCCTGCAGCGACGCCGACCGAGCGCACCGGCTTCAGGGGCGCCTGCCCCCGGACGCCATCGCGGGGCAGGAGCTTCACCTCGACGGCTTCAACGTGCTCATTACCATCGAGGCGATGCTCGGCGGGGCGTACACGTTTGTGGGGCGCGATGCCGCCTACCGCGACGTAGATCCCGTGGAGGGCACCTACCGCATTGCCCACCAGACCGCGCCTGCCCTGCGGCACCTTGCGGACACCCTGCAGGCCTTGCGCCCGGCGCGGGTCACGTGGCACCTCGATCGCTCGGTCTCAAACGTCGGGCGCGTGGCGGATCGGATTGCGGACCTCTCCGCCGAGGCGGAGCGCCCCTGGACCCTCACTGCGCACGCGGGGGTAGACGCCACATTGAAGGGGGCATCCGCCCCAGTTGTGACCAGCGACAGCGCGGTTCTCGATGCACGCGACGCGTGGCTGCCGTTGGAGGGGCTCGTTCATGCCCGCCACGTCCCCGATGCGCACGTCGTTGATCTCCGACCCGATGGGGAGCGCTCTCGGGAGGCTTGGTAGGAAGTGGGCCCCCAGATGGGGAACGGCGCCGCCCCTGAATTCCGTAGTGACTTGAAAATAAATTCTTCAGAGTGTCCCGATGGCGACTGCCGTCACGTACCTCCTCGTCTCCAACCCGGAAGACCCCGAGGCCGTCCGCTCCCACGCGCTTATCGACGAACACGAGCTCGAAGAGCGACCGATTGAGGAAGACGAGACCGAAGAAACGCGCCCGGCCCTTAAATTTGCGGCGACGCGCGCCCTGGAAGACCGTGCCGACCTGGAACCCCCCTGCCGACAACTCTCAAAGGCGTTCCCGGAGGCAACGGTCACGTACTGTGAAGTGGAAGAACGATTCGATCACGTTGAACACCTCCGATCCGTCGTCTTTATCGGTGGGAAACGGGCAGGACATATCGAGCATGGATATGTGTTTAATGTCGGTACATGAGTCTCACCTTGGGTATTGACGAGCCTGTTCTCAATCCCGCGGATGCGTACGATGAAGTACGTTTGGATTCGAAATGATAGGTGTAGACATTAAATGAAGCCGAAAGAGGGAGGGAACCATACCCCTGATTTCAAATTCGGTGTCTACGCGGATCTCAGTAACGATTATATTTTGAATTATGAACGCAGATTTTCAAATGGAAGTCATGGATCAGCAAGACGCCGAACGTGAACTCGGGGCGAGTGGGGGACGCGGCCGTACGTCCAAGTACGAGCCGATTGCCCAGAAGTGGAGTGACGTTGGCGACGACGAGGCAATTGTGCTCTCGGACCTTGAGCAGAACGACATTCAAAACCTTCGCAACCTTCTGTATCGCCGCTTCGGCAAGGAGAACGTGATCGTGCGTTCGGCCCAGCAGGAGGACGAAAGTTACAAAGCCGTCGTTCGGGCCCGAGAAGACGATGAGTACCTCCGAAATGACGAGTAACTGAGAGCGGCGTCCCGTGCACGCGGGAGGTCCTTCCACCAGGGATCCTCGTTTCTGCAATACAAAACGGGTGGTGATGCACTCCATCACCACCCGCATTGCAGAGCGAGATGCGCAAAAGAGAAGCCCCCCTCCACTTAGTCTTCCACCGAGTCCATCTGGGCTTTTTGTAGCTGGCCGGAGTAGTCAACATAGAGGGTTTTGTGCTCCGTCCAGAACTCGAAGGCCGCATAGCCCCCGTCCCGCTGGCCGTTGCCGGTGTCCTTTACCCCCCCGAAGGGCATGTGGGCCTCGGCACCGATCGTGGGGCCGTTGACGTAGGTGATGCCGGCCTCCAGGTCCCGCATCGCCCGGAAGCTCTTGTTCACGTCCTGGGTGTAGATGGAAGAAGAGAGCCCGTACTGGGTATCGTTGGCCACCGTCACGGCCTCGTCGTAGGACCCGACCTCAAACGTCGCGAGCACCGGCCCGAAGATTTCTTCTTGGGCAATCGTCATGTCGGGCGTCACGTCCGTGAAGAGGGTCGGCTCGTAGAAGTGGCCGTCGAGGCCGTCAACCGACGCAGGCGCGCCGCCCATCTCCAGGGTGGCCCCTTCGTCCTGCCCAATCTCGACGTACCGGTGCACCGTTTCCGCGGCGGCCCGATTGATGAGGGGCCCCACGTCGGTGTCCGCGTCGTTTCCATCACCGAGGACGAGCGCCTCCGCCTCGTCCCGAATCATCGCCACGAGCTCGTCGTGCACCGATTCGTGACAGATGAGGCGGCTGGTGGCCGTGCACCGCTGGCCCGTGGTGCCGTAGGCGCCCCAGATGGCGCCCTCCAGCGCGAGGTCGAGGTCGGCGTCGTCCATCACGATCATCGGGTTCTTGCCGCCCATCTCCAGGGACACCGGCGTATTGAGGCGGCCGCAGGTCTCGGCAATCGCGGTGCCGACCTCGTAGGATCCGGTGAAGCCGATGGCGTCGACCTCCGGGTGCTCCACGAGCGCCTGCCCCGCCTCGTCCGCGCCATGGACCACGTTGATGACCCCATCCGGAATGCCCGCGTCGATCAGCGTCTGCACGAAGCGCAGGCCGCTGTGCGGGGCGTCCTCGCTCGGCTTAAAGACGATCGTATTGCCGGCGGCAAGGGCCGGGAAGATCTTCCAGGACGGCACGGCGACGGGAAAATTCCAGGCCGTGATGATGCCGCACACCCCGAGCGGGCGACGGATGGCCATGTTCATCTTGTCGGGCAGCTCACTCGGGACCGTGGTGCCGAACAGCCGTCGCGTTTCGCTGGCCGCGTAGTAGGCCGTGTCGATGGCCTCCTGCACATCGCCCTTCGTCTCGAAGAAGGGCTTGCCCATCTCGCGGGTCATCGAGCGGGCGATTTCGTCTTTTCGCTCCGCGAGCAGGTCGCCGGAGGCTTTCAGAATCTTCCCGCGGTCCGGGGCGGGGGTGCTGCCCCAGTCCGAGAAGGCGTCTTGGGCCGCCTGCACGGCGGCGTCGACGTCGGCGGGGGCCGACTCCGGGAATTCGCCGATGCGGTCGTCGGGGTCGGCGGGGTTTCGATTGTCGAAGGTGGCCTGCGAGGCAGCGCCGGTCCAGCGGCCGCCAATGTAGTTTTCGAACGTATCGGGCATACCAGACACAAAGAGAGACAATTTGGAGGGGAACAGTGCGTTTCAAACCTAGGTGCCGAGAACTTCAAAGTACAATCCGCTGTCCGGCGCCCGGTCGGCATCGCCGGGGACGAACTGAACCTCACGGGAGGGACAGAGTACGCACCTACACCAACCGCTTGTTTGACCTCAGCCCCAAAACCTGTTCTATGGCTGCCCCCGCCACTGCCCCCGATCTCGATACGTACGTCTCCGATCGCGTGCGTGAGACGCCCCCGAGCGGCATCCGCCGGTTCTTCGACATTGCCGCCACGATGGACAATGTAATCTCGCTCGGCATCGGGGAGCCGGACTTTGACTCGCCGGACGCGGCGCTGGAGGCCGGCGTCGACGCGCTGGAGAACGGGCGCACGAGCTATACCTCCAATGCCGGCATGGAGGAGCTCCGCGAGCTCATCGCGGCGGATTACGAGGCGCGATACGGCCTCTCGTACGACCCGGAGAGCGAAATCGTCGCCACGGTGGGGTGCAGCGAGGCGATGCAGCTGGCCATGCAGGCTTTTCTCGAGCCGGGGGACGAAGTGCTGATCCCCGAGCCCTGCTTCGTGTCCTACGGCCCGTCCGCCCGATTTGCAGGGGGCGAGGTCGTGCACGTTCCGACCCACGTCGAGAACGACTTTCAGGTGACGGCCGCCGACATTGAGCCGCACCTTAGTGACCGGACCAAGGTGCTCTTCCTCGGATATCCGAACAACCCGACCGGGGCGGTGCTGCGGCGCGACACGCTTCAAGAGATCGCCCAGCTCGTGGTCGACAACGACCTGCTGGTCGTCTCTGACGAGATCTACGACCAGTTGATCTACGGCACCGCCCACGACCGGGGGCACGTGTGCGTCCCCACCGTTGAGGGGTTGCGCGAACGGACGGTGCTGCTGGGCGGCTTCTCGAAGAACTACGCGATGACGGGATGGCGCATCGGGTTTGCCTGCGCGCCGAAACCGCTCGCGCAGGCGATGCTCAAGGTGCACCAGTACATGATCATGAGCGCGCCGACGATGGCCCAGGAAGGGGCCATCGCCGCGCTGCGTGAGGCCAGGAGCGACGTGGAGAAGATGCGGCAGAGCTACGACGAGCGCCGCCGCACCATCGTGTCGGGGTTGAACGACGCGGGCCTCCCCACCTTCGAGCCGGAGGGCGCCTTTTACTGCTTCCCCGACGTGACCTCTACGGGGATGACGTCCGAGGCATTTGCCCAGCGGCTCCTGGAAGAAGAAAAGGTGGCGTGCGTGCCTGGAACCGCCTTCGGCCCAAGTGGGGAAGGGTACGTGCGGTGCTCCTACGCCACCGGCCTGGACGACATCACGGAGGCGCTCACCCGCATTGACCGGTTTGTGTCGCGGCACCAGTCCTGAAGGCCCGCTCCCAGTCGGTCTGGAGAAACATCCCGCTTCGGACCGTAGTTTCTGCCGCCACAAAGTGTTGGCTCCGCTTCCCCTCACCAAAACTCTCTCTTCCACCATGAAGTCGTACTCGGACGAAGACCTCGAACAGCTAGCTGAGCGCGTGGAGGCGCTCGGGGGCTATCTTTGACGTAGACGGTCGCCGCATGACCGTCGAAGAGCTCAACCAGGAGCGGATGGACCCCGACTTCTGGGACGACCCGGACCGGGCCCGCGAGATCGAAAAGCGAATTGCCCGCGAAGAAGAATGGATCGAGGCGTGGGAGGACGTCAAGGAGCAGGCCGAGGACATTGAGACCCTTCAGCTTCTCTCCGAAGAGGAAGGGGAAGACATGTCGGACGAGATCGACGCGGAGGCGCGAAGGCTCGAACGGAAGCTCGATCGATTGGAGTTGGAGAGCCTTCTCGACGACCCTGACGACGAGCGGGACGCCATTGTCGAAATCAACCCCGGCGCCGGGGGCACCGAAAGCCAAGACTGGGCAGAAATGCTGCTCCGCATGTACATGCGGTGGGCCGAGGACGAAGAGTACGACGTGGAACTCGTCCATCAGCAGCCTGGGGAGGAGGCCGGCATCAAGAGCGCAACCCTGAATGTGCAGGGACGGCACGCCTACGGCCGCCTGAAAAGCGAAACCGGTGTGCACCGACTGGTCCGCATCTCCCCGTTCGACGCCGACAGCCGCCGCCACACCTCGTTTGCGAGTGTCTTCGTCTACCCCGAGGTTGACGACAGCATCGGGGTGGACTTGAGTGAGGGCGAAATAGAACTCCAGACCTTCCGGTCCGGCGGCAAGGGGGGGCAGCACGTCAACAAGGTCGAAACGGGCGTCCGTTTGATCTGGACCGGCACCCTGTCCAACGGCGAGGAGGCCACCGTCCGGGCCGCGTGTACTCAGGAGCGGAGCCAGCACCAAAACCGCCGTCGTGCCCGAGAGATGCTCAAGAGCCGCATCTACCAGGCGGAGCGGGAGCTCAAAGAAGAAGAAAAAGAGCGGCTTGAGAGTTCGAAGAAAAGCATCGAATGGGGGAGTCAGATCCGCTCGTACGTGCTCCACCCCTACAAGATGGTGAACGACCACCGGACGGACACCAAGCGGAACGACGCGGAGGCCGTGCTGGAAGGGCAACTGGACCCGTTCATGAAAGCCTATCTCCTCAAAGGCAAGAAAGACCGAGACACGTCTCCAGTATAGGGGTGCGCAGCGCAGCTGCTGGGGGGCGGACGCGTAGAAACATCGGGCGGGGCCCAACGTTACAGCGTTTTGACACGCGTATTTCGTGGTCCGCTGGGGAAACAGCGCAGGAAGGTGGCCCCGACGCCACCTTTTTGTACTGATGCCTGCGGGCATCCGAGAATTGGAGAGGCGGTTCGGCGATCCCGGGCCGCGCATGGCGTTCGTCCCGCCTGTCGGGCCGGGCGCTTTTTTGCACTAGGTGCTTCTGGACGATTGACGACTGCATTTGTGAACCCCACGCAACAACACCTTGCCGACCGGGTTTCCGGACTGACCGAAGAGGTGATCGTCGGAACCGACTACTTTCTGGTGGACGTGGAGGTGCGGGGGCACAAGGGGACACGGGTCGTGGAGGTGTACATTGACTCCGAGGAGGAGGTGGGCCACGATGACCTCGCCCTCATTAGCAAAGAGATCGGGTTTCTGCTTGACGTGGAGGACGTGGTCGATGGAAGCTACAAGCTGGAGCTCTCCTCCCCCGGGATTAAGCGTCCTTTGACGATGCCGGCGCAGTATCGGAAGAACGTTGGCCGCACCTTGCGTGTACGATTCGAAAGCGACGGCGACGAAGAAATCGTGGTGGGGGACTTGACCGACGCGGACGACGAAGAGATTGAACTGGAGCTGCCCTCTGCGGAGCGCCTTCAGCTGCCATACACGATAATCACCCAGGCTCGGATTGAGCTGCCCTGGTAATTGAGCTGCCCTGGCAAAGGGGAAGCGGGACACACACGCGGCGGGCCACGCGGAACGTACTTCTTCACAGGACGAGACGGATTATGCGAAGCGAAGACCTGATCTCCTCATTTGGGGAAATAGCCCGGTCCAAAGACATGGACCGGGACACGCTCCAGATCATCGTGGAGGACGTGTTCCGTGCGATGCTTCGCAAGCGGTACGGGTCGGACGAGGCCTTCGAGATCATCTTCAATCCGAAGCAGGGGGACATCCAGATTCTCCACATTCAGGAGGTCGTCGGGGACTGGGAGGTGGAAGACCCGGTGACCGAGATTAAGGAGTCCGAGGCCAAGAAGATTGACGACGGCTTTGCGGTTGGCGACGAGGTGGCGGGGGGGCTGGACGTCAGCGAGTTTGGGCGCCGGGCCGTGATGACTGCGCGGCAGACCTTTCGCCAGCGGATCCGTGACATCGAGAAGGAGCAGGTCTACCAGGAGTACACGGAGCTCATCGGGGAAATCGTCGTCGGGGAGATTTACCAGGTCCGTCGCCACGAGACGCTCCTGATGCACGAGGACACCGAACTCGTGCTGCCCCGCGACGAACAGATTCCGGGGGATCACTACCGGAAGGGCAACATGCTTCGGGCCGTCGTCAAGGAAGTGCGGCGCGATGCGGGAAGCGATCCACAGGTGGTGGCCAGCCGCACCTCCCCGGTGTTCATGGAGCGCCTCTTCGAAGTCGAGGTGCCGGAGGTGCACGACGGCATCGTCGAGATCAAGAAGGTGGCCCGGATTCCTGGCGACCGCGCCAAGGTGGCGGTCGAGAGCCACGACGAAAAGGTGGACCCGGTCGGGGCGTGCGTGGGCGTCAAGGGCGTCCGGATCAACGCCGTCGTCCGGGAGCTCTCCGACGAGAACATCGACGTGATGCAGTGGTCCGACGACCCCCAGGAGCTGATTGCTCGGGCGCTGTCGCCGGCCGAGCCGACGAACGTTTCGTTGAACCAGGACGAGGACCCGCCGCGGGCCCGCGTGGAGGTGCCGGCCGACGAGGTCAGCCAGGCCATCGGCAAGCGCGGCGTCAACATTAAGCTTGCCTCGCAGTTAACCGGATACGAAATCGATGTCTACCGCGAAATCCCGGCGGACGAGGAAGACATTGACATCGAGCAGTTTGGCGATGAACTTACGGAAGAAACCATCGGGAAGCTGAAGCGGATCGGCTGCGACACCGGAAAGGCCGTGCTCGAACTGTCGGCGGACGCCCTGGCCCGACGCGCCGACCTTGACCGCGACACCGCCGAGCAGGTGCTGGAAATCATTGAGACCGAGTTTGAGAAGGGGCCGGGCATCATCGAGTCGATCCGACAGGGGCGATTCACGGTGGAGTCCGTGCAGGCGGCGGAGGGGGCCGACACGGACGGCACCACTCCCAGCGAGGCGGCGACCGAGTCCGCCGACTCGAAGAGCCGGGGCGATGCGGACGAGGAGCCGCCCGAGACCGGCGCCCCGGCCCCCGACGCGGACGGGGAGGAGACGGTCGTCGACGGGCCGGCCCCGAATGAGCCGGAGCAGGCCGACGGAGACAGCGAGGCAACAGAGGAAGGCAGTGACGAAGAGGTCGAAGAACAGGACGAGATTCCCCAAAGCCCCTCCGAAGAGCAGCAGGAAGCGGAGTCGACCCCCGAAGAGCCCGAGGTTCGATCCTAGCTGCGCATGCCGCCGAAAACGACTTCGGCGGTCGCTTTTGTAGTGAGTCTGAGCAACAACCGATTGCCATATGGCAACCAAGACGAAAGACTTTCAAGAGAAGAAGCTCTTTCAGGTCGTTCGGGAGCTGAATGTTTCCGAGGACCGCGTGGTAGAGTTTCTGGAAGAGGAGGGCTACGAAGAGGCCCTCTCCGGTTCTGGCCTCAACGCGAAGATTGTCGACGAGGAGGCGTACCTCGTCCTGCGGGAGGAGTACGCCGACGACGCAGAAGTGGCGGCCCGCATTCGGGAGCTCCGCTCAGAGGAGGACGACGGCGGCCCGGAGCGGGACGAGGTGGCCACCCTTGATGAGGAACAGGCGGCCGAGCCGGAGTCCGCCACCGAGGCGGCAGAAGAGGCGGCAGAAGAGGCGGCAGAGCCCGCTGTCGCGGACGACGAGGAGGAACCACGTGCCTCAGGGGACGCAGCGCCGGAAGCGGCCCCGGCGGAAGAGGACACCCCGGATGCAACGGCCCCCGCGGACGCAGAGGCAGAGCCTTCCGGGGCCGAGGCGGACGCCGACGATGCACCGGCGGACGAAGCGCCCACGGACGAAGCCGAGACGGCCCCCGACGACGCGGCCGATGAGGACGACGCGACGATCGCGGACGAGCAGGAGCAGGCCGCGCAAGAACCGGACGCCGAGGCGGACGCTTCGGACCAAGACACGGGCGAGGAGGCCTCCGATACGGACGTGGCCACGGAGGCGGATGCTGCAGACGACGCCGAGGCCGAATCCACCGCGCCCGAACCGACCGAGGCGGAGCCCGAGACGCCCGCCGCCGAGATGGAGGCGGAAGACGTGTCGGCTGCCGACAAGGAGACAGCGTCGGCCGAGGGGGCGGGCGATCACGCTTCCGACGAACACGCTTCCGATGAAGACGCGGAGGCGCCGGAAGAATCGACGCAGGCCGAAGGGGAGGCCGACGACACGACGGAGGCAGAGACCCCGGCCGAAGGGGCTGACGAAGCGGCGGACGACGAGTCGGAAGAAGAGGGGGAGACGCTCAAGGCCGGGCGCTACCGTCTCAAGGGGCCCAGCGTGGTCGGCAAGATGGACAGCGATCAACTTCAGCGTCCGGATCGCAAGCGCAAGCGGAAAGATAAAGACAAGGACAAAGACAAGAGCAGCAAAAAGGACAAGAAGGACAAGAGTAAAAAGAAGAGCAAGAGCAAAGGGAAGAAGCAGAAGGGCGGCGGTGGTGGGGGCCCCGACGAGGAGGACATTGAGCAGACGCTTCAAGAGACGCTCCAGGAGCTGGAACAGGGCGCCAGCCGCGAACGCCAGCGCCGCCGGCGCCGCCGGCGCAAGCGACACGAGGAGGAGCGGCAGCGCCGCCGAGAGCGCAAGCGCGAGCAGGAAAATATTCTCGAAGTGACCGAGTTCGTCACGACCGGCGAGCTCGCAAATCTGATCGGGGAGCCGGTGAGCGACGTGATCGACACGTTGTTCGACGCGGGCATGATGGTGTCCATCAACCAGCGTCTCGACACGGAGACGATTGAGTTCGTCGCCGACGAGTACGGCTACGAGGTTGAGTTTGTCGCGGAGCGGGACACGCAGGCCGTCGAGGTTGAGGAGGACGACCCGGAAGACCTCGAACCGCGCGCCCCGGTCGTGACGGTGATGGGACACGTCGACCACGGCAAAACCTCCCTGCTCGACTACGTCCGAAACGCCAACGTGGTGGCCGGGGAGGAGGGGGGCATCACGCAGCACGTGGGGGCCCACTACGTAGAACTCACCGATCACGACAACGAGGCGATTGCCTTTCTAGACACGCCGGGCCACGAGGCCTTCACCGCCATGCGTGCCCGTGGGGCCAAGGCCACCGACATCGTGATCCTGGTCGTCGCCGCGGACGATTCCGTCATGCCGCGGACGAAGGAGGCGATCAACCACGCTCAGGCCGCCGACGTGCCCATCGTGGTGGCCATCAACAAGATGGACAAGCGCGAGGCGGACGCCGAAAAAGTGCGGGCCGAGCTTGCCGACCAAAACGTGCTCGTGGAGGAGTACGGCGGGGACGTGCAGTCCGCCGAGGTGTCCGCGAAGACGGGAGACGGCATCAATGAGCTGCTCGACAAGGTCCTTCTGCAGTCCGAGATCATGGAGCTGAAGGCCAACCCCAACCGGGAAGCCTCCGGCGTCATCATCGAGAGCCGGCTGGAAAAGGGCCGCGGGAACGTGATTACCGTTCTTGTGCAAAACGGCACCCTCGAGACGGGCGATCCCTTCCTGGCCGGGATTCACAGCGGAAGCGTCCGTGCCATGTTCAATGAGCGGGACAACCGCATTGAGTCCGTGGGGCCGTCCCAACCGGCCCTTGTCCTCGGGTGCGACGGATCGCCGGAGGTTGGCGACCAATTCGTCGTCATGGACAGCGAGGGCGAGGCCCGAGACGTGGCCCAGGAGCGCCAGCGGATCCACCGCGAGCAGGAGCTCCGGCGACAGAGCCAGGTGTCGCTCGATCAGGTCAGCCGCCAGATGGCCGAGGGCGAGTTCCACGAGCTCAACCTTATCATCAAGGCCGACGTGGGCGGTTCTGTCGAGGCCCTCTCCGACGCCCTCCTGAAGCTGAAGACCGACGAGGTGGCCGTCAATGTGATCCACAGCGGCGTGGGGGCCATCACCGAGAGCGACGTGATGCTGGCCCGCGCCTCGGACGCCATCATCCTTGGCTTCCAGGTGCGTCCCACGTCCGGGGCCCGTGAGGCGTCCCAGCGAGAAGAGGTCGACATTCGGACCTACTCGGTCATCTACGCGGCCATCGAGGACGTCCGCGATGCCCTGGAGGGACTGCTCTCCCCCGAGCGCCGCGAAGAGACAAAGGGGCGGGCCGAGGTCCGAGACACCTTCAGCGTCCCCGACGTAGGAATGGTGGCGGGGTGCTACGTCAACGAGGGCACCGTGGGGCGAAACCAAAAGGTGCGTCTTGTGCGGGACGGCGTTGTGCAGTACGAGGGAGAGATCAGCTCGCTCAAGCGCTTTGAGGAGGACGTCAATGAGGTCCAGAGCGGGTACGAGTGTGGGCTCTCGATCGAAAACTTCGACGACCTGAAGGTTGGGGACGAGCTCGAAACCTACGTAATTGTTGAGGAGGCACGGGAGCTTGAGGTCTAACTTCGCTCCGCCACGCCGACGCCGCTTCTGGCTCGGCCCCGTCCTCTGATGGTTTCACCCCTACCTCCCGCCCACCATGAGTGTATATACCGAACGCGTCGCGGAGCTCGTCCAGCGCGAGGTTGCCCGCATTCTGCAGCGCGAGTACGCAGACCGGCTCCAGCCGATGGTGACGATCACCCGCGCCCGAGTGACCGGCGACCTCTCCATCGCGTACCTGTATGCGAGTGTGATGGGGGACACCGCCGAAGAACGGGAGGCCACCTTCCGGCAGCTGGAGAGCCTCGCGGACGAAATTCGGAACCAACTGGCGTCTCGCATCCGGCACAAGGTTCGAGAAATTCCGGAGCTCAAATTTTTCCACGACGAGTCGCTGGAAGAAGCCAAGCGGATGGAGAATCTGTTTGACCGCATCCGCGAGGAGCGGGAGCGGCGGCTCGAGGACGGAGAAGATTCCGCTGGTGCTCGTGAATGAGCATGCCGGCCGGAAAGAAGGAACGGCGCGCTCCCCTCTCGCCAACCGTCCTTCTCTGCTTTTGGGGCCTACGTCCACTTCGAGGCCGTCTGCATGCCGCCTCTGGCCCCTGCCGGATCCGCTGACCAAGGACGAGCCGATTCCCTATGAAGCGTGAGATTGGATGGGATGCCATCAGCTGTGACCCCCAATCGGTTGTCACCGTTGGGACCTTTGACGGCGTGCACCGTGGCCACCAAGCGATCATCGAGTACCTGCAGGACCGGGCCGAGGCCCAGAACGGACCCAGCACGCTCGTGTCGTTTGATCCCCACCCCCGAGCCGTAGTGCACGACGAAGAGGTCCCGCTCCTGACGACCGTGGCCGAGCGGGCGGACCTGCTCGAACGCCTTGGCCTCGATCGGTTTGTGGTTGTTCCGTTCTCGGACGACTTTGCGCAGCTCAGCCCCACGGCCTACGTTGAAGAGGTGCTCGTGGACCGAATCGGCGTCCAGGAGATCACGGTCGGGTACGACCATCGATTCGGGAAAGACCGGGCTGGCGACGTGGAGGCCCTTCGGGAGTTCGGGGGGGAATACGGGTTTTCGGTGGACGTCATCCCCCCGCAGGAAGTCGACCACGACGTTGTATCGTCCCGTACCATCCGATCCCTGCTGGTAGAGGAGGGGCGCGTTGAACAGGCGACCGACCGGCTCGGACGCCCGTACCAGCTCCAGGGCGTCGTTTCGAGGGGCCAGGGGCGCGGACGCAAGCTCGGCTACCCCACCGCGAACCTTGCCCTCGGGGACGCCCGCACGTTGGTCCCGAAGCAAGGGGTCTACGCCACTGCGGTCACGCTTCCGAATGGGGACCGTCGGGGGGGCATGATGAATATCGGAAGCAGGCCCACGTTCGACGAAATGGACGTCACCGTCGAGGTGCATCTCCTCGACTATGAGGGCGACCTGTACGGGGCCTCCCTCTCTGTTGAGTTCCTGCAAAGATTGCGGGCCGAACAGAAGTTTGAATCCGCGGAGGCACTGGCGGCGCAACTTTCTGAAGACGAAGAGCGTTGCAGAACCGTTATCCGAACACAGGCTTGACGGCTGCTCGCTGTTCCGGTGTCCCGGGACGAAGATGGTGTTCGGCACGTTCGCCCGCGAACCCACGCTGGAGTCGCGGTTTCTTCTTTAGCATGGCATAATCTAAAGAGGTATTTCACCGCACGATGATTACACAAGAAGAGCAACAGAAAATTATAGACCGGTTCGGCAACGGACCGAACGACACAGGGACCCCGGAGGTGCAAATTGCGATCTTCACGAAGCGGATCGAACACCTCACGGAGCACCTCGAAGACCACCCCAACGACAATTCCACCCGGCAGGGACTCCTTGATCTCGTCGGAAAGCGCCGACGGTTGCTGAATTACCTTCAGGAAAACGAGATCGAGCGGTACCGTACCATCCGAGATGAACTGGAGCTCCGAAAGTAGCCCGCTCCGCAATGCGGCGTCCCGGCCTCGCCGGGGGGCCGTTTGCTATACGGGGGGCATACGGAGTGCCCTAACCGACGGCCCCGCGTCGGAACCCCTTTCGCCTTTTGTTGACTTATGAGAGTAGCAGATTGAGACGTATGAAGCCTGAAGCCCACATTGAAGACATCGAGTTCGTCCCCGACCGATCGCTGTCGCTGGAGACCGGCCGCATCGCCAAGCAGGCCGACGGGTCCGTCGTGGCCCGGCTGGGAGACACGATGGTGCTCTCCACCGCCACACTCAGCGACTCCGTTAACGAGTCGAACTTCTTCCCGCTCACCGTTGACTACCGGGAAAAGTTTGCGGCCGGGGGGAAGGTGCCGGGCGGGTTCATCAAGCGCGAGGGGCGTCCCACCGACAAGGAGACGCTCACCTCACGGCTAATTGATCGCGCGATCCGGCCGCTCTTCCCGGACGGCTTCTACCACGACGTCCACGTCGTGAACTTCGTCATCTCGGCCGGCCAGGACTTCGACGCCGACGTGATTGCCGGGGTGGGGTCGTCCGCGGCCCTCATGCTGTCGGGGGCGCCCTTCGCGGGGCCCTTCGCGGAGGTTCGCGTGGGCCGTGTGGATGGGGACTACATTGTAAACCCCACGATGCCGCAGACCGAAGAGAGTGACATCGACCTCGTGGTGGCGGGGAAGGAAGACGCTCTCGTCATGGTGGAGGGGGAGGCCGAAGAGATCAGCGAGGAGAGCATGATCGAGGCCCTCGACGTGGCCCACCGGTCGATTCGTCGGCTCTGTGAGGGACAACACCGTCTCGTGGAGCAGGCGGGCGAGCCCGAGCCGTTTGAGTGGGAGGCCGACCGCGTGCCGGAGCAACTGGTGCAGCGCATGCGAGAGGAGTACGGACCGAAGGTGGCCGACCACATCCACGGGCCGTACAGCAAAGAGACGTTTCACGGCGGGATCGGGGCCCTCAAGGACCAGGCCGTCGACAACGTGCTCGGCGATGCGTCCGAAACCCCGGAGGGCTACACCGCCTCGGACATCCGCGACGCCATTGGGGAGGTGGAGAAGGACGAGATGCGCAACATGATCGTTGAGGAGGGCAAGCGCATCGACGGACGCGACCAGACCGACGTTCGGGATCTTTGGATGGAGGTCGGTTATCTGCCGCGTGTCCACGGGTCCGCCATCTTCACGCGAGGGGAGACGCAGGTGCTCGGCTCCATTACGCTCGGCACGTCGGACGACGTGCAGCCGGTCGACGAGGTCTTCGCCGACACGGACAAGTCGTTCTACCTCCACTACCGCTTCCCGCCGTTCTCGGTGGGCGAGGCCAGCTACCTGCGGGGTCCCAAGCGCCGCGAAATCGGCCACAGCATGCTCGCGGAGCGGGCCCTGCGGCCGGTCATCCCGGAGCAGGACGCGTTCCCGTATACGATCCGCATCAACGCCGACGTCATGGAGTCGAACGGCTCCTCCTCCATGGCCAGCGTCTGCGCCGGCAGCCTGGCCCTCATGGATGCCGGGGTGCCCATCGAGAAGCCAGTGGCCGGCATCGCGATGGGGCTCGTGCAGGAGGAGGACGAGACCACCGTCCTCACCGACATCCTCGGCCAGGAGGACCACCTGGGCGACATGGACTTCAAGCTCACGGGGACCCGGGACGGCATCACGGCCTGTCAGATGGACATGAAGATCGAGGGCCTGTCCCGCGACGTCATGCTGAAGGCCCTGAAGCAGTCTCGAGACGCGCGTCACCACATTCTCGACAGCATGGAGGAGACCATTGCGGAGCCGCGGGCAGAGCTGTCCAGCCACGCCCCGCGCCTCACCAAGCTCACGATCGACCCCGACCGGATTGGGGCCGTCATTGGCCCGGGCGGGAAGGTCGTCAAGAGCGTTCAGGAAGAGACGAACACCGAGATCACGGTCGAGGAGGAAGACGGCGTGGGCATCGTGACGATCGCGGCCACCAATCAGAACGACGCCGAGGCCGCCATCGAGCGGATCAAGCAAATCGTGGCCGTGCCGGAAGAGGGCGAGGACTACGTCGGCACCGTCAAGGGTATCCGCGACTTCGGGGCCTTCGTCGAGATCATGCCCGAGAAGACGGGCCTGCTCCATGTCTCCGAGATCGACTACGACTACGTCGAGAACGTTGAGGACTACCTTGAGGTGGGCGACAAGGTGAAGGTGCATCTCCTCGAGGTCCACGACGACGGCAAGATGCGCCTTACGCGAAAGCCGTTCGTCTCCGAAGAAAATGGAGAGCAGAACGAGTAGCCGAGACGGCCCCGGCTCCTGCCCGGGGCCCGACGGCACATGCGATTGCACAAAAGGCGAGGGCCCCTGGGCTCTCGCCTTTTGTATAGGCCCGAAGTATATCGGGGCCGTTCGCCGTTGCAATGAATCACACCCCCGAGCCGACGTTTATGCGCGTTCTTGTTACTGGAGGGGCCGGGTACATCGGAAGCACCGTCGCCCGCCAACTCGTCGAGACCGGAAACGACGTGATCGTGCTCGACAACCTGTCGCAGGGGCACCGGGCGGCGGTGCCGGACGATGCGGCCTTCGTTCACGGGGACCTGAACGACCGTGGACGGATTGATCGCACCCTCGCCGAGCATCGACCCGAGGCGATCATGCATTTCGCGTCGCATACCCTGGTCGGGGAGTCGATGGAAGAGCCGTTCCTCTATCTCGACGAAAATGTGCGGTGCGGAATTAACCTGATGAAGTCCGCCGTGGAGCACGACGTGGATCGTTTCATCCTGTCCTCAACCGCGAACCTGTTCGGCACCCCGGAACGCATTCCCATCGACGAGGACGTGACGGTCGATCCGGGAAGCCCCTACGGCGAGTCAAAGTTTATTCTGGAGCGGACCCTCCACTGGCTCGACGAAACCGAGGACCTCTCCTACGCCGCGCTCCGCTACTTCAACGCGGCCGGGGCCGCCGGGCCCCATCAGGGCGAGGACCACGACCCCGAGACGCACCTCATCCCCATCGTGCTGGAAGTCGCGCTTGGTCAGCGCGACAAGATTGTCATCTTCGGGGACGACTACGATACCCCCGATGGCACGTGCGTGCGCGACTACGTCCATGTGCTCGACCTCGCGCAGGCGCACGTCCTGGCCCTGAACGCCCTGGACGATGGAAGCCGCGTGTATAACCTGGGCAACGGGAAGGGATACAGCGTGCGGGAGGTCATCGAGACGGCCCGCCGCGTTACGGGCCACGAGATTCCCGCCGAGGAGGGCGCTCCCCGCCCCGGAGACCCACCGGTCCTCATCGCAAGCAGCGACAAGATCCGGGAGGAGCTCGGATGGGCCCCGGAACGCAGCGCCCTCGACGACATCATCGGCTCCGCTTGGGAATGGCACCGACGCCACCCGAGCGGGTATGATGAACTGCAGTGAACGGCTCCGTCACTGAGGGCCAGACAAGCGCCGTCGTCCTTTCCACAACGGCACGAGCGGACATGTACCGCGTTGAGCTGGAGCAATTTGAGGGCCCGATGGACCTCCTCCTGTTTTTCATCAAGCGGGACGAGATCGACATCTACGACATCCCCATCGCCCGCATCGCGGACGAGTACCTCGCGTACGTCCGTGTAATGGAGGAAATCGACCTCGACGGCGTGGGCGACTTTATCTACATGGCGGCCCTCCTCATCAACATCAAGGCCCGCATGCTCCTGCCCTCACAGGAGGCCGACGAGGACGGAGAATCCGTCGATCCGCGCCGCGAGTTGGTGGAGCGCCTTCTGGAGTACGTGCGCTTCAAAGAGGCGGCCGACCAACTGTCCACCCGTCGGGAGCGACGTCGCGAGCACTTCGTGCGGGGGGACGCGTCCTCGGACCGGGAGCGCATCGAAGAATCCCACGACGCAGAGGTCGATGCGTCCGTCTACGAGTTGGTCGAGGCGCTCGGGCGAGTCCTCGAGGCCGACGAGGAGGACGAGGCCGACGAGCCCATCCATGAGGTCGAGCCGCTCGAATACACCGTCGAGGAACAGCAGCAGTACGTGATCGAGCGCCTGCGTCGCGAGCCCCGGGTCTCCTTTCGGGCCCTGATTCAGGGAGAATCGCGCGGCTTCGTCATTGCGACCTTCCTGGCGCTTCTGGAACTGACGCGACAGCAACATCTCCGGCTTCGAATCGAGGAGCGGGCCTCGGACTTCTCCGTGGAGGCACGAGGCGACACGTCGCTTCGGGCCGACGATCCGGCCCAGCAAAATCGCTCTCGGCCCCAAGGAGATGGGGCCGTCGGGGGAGGCTCAGGGGCCTCCGACGACCCTTGAGGAGGAGACAGCGGGGGCTCTAATGTGCGCCGGGCGGTCCGTTGCCAGGTCCACCCAGTCCGGGCCCACCACGGGAGCCCACCGTCTGGATCCCGACACTGCTTTCTGATTCATCCCTTTCATCACTCCTCCCAACGGGCGGCCCCTGACCGGGAGAGAGCGGCCGATGGCGCACGGCCCCGAGGCCGTGAAAGGCCCGGAGTGTAAAAACACCAGCTCTGCCGTTACGAAAGGCACCCTCCCGGTTCGGCCCGGCCGCAGTGTCATCTTTTGGATGATCAAGAGTCAAAAATAATCCTCCAAAAGTACACGAAAATCGGGCCGAGGACCCGTCTCTACGGCGACACGGGGCAAACCCTGCTTTCCGTCGGGCGCATTGCTCTTCTGTTTGTTGTTTTTAGGCCGTGCTGAACTCAGAGACGACCCGAGAAACCGCCGGTCCCCAGTCGGTTTGTGTGGCGCCCCACGCGGGGCAGGCAGATTCCGGAATGCTTCTTGCCGCATCATGATGATGCGCTGGCTTCCGACTCCCGCTCCGGTTCCATGTTCTGTTCTCTCCGCGCCGGTCGACCGCTGTCCCTCGTCCTAGCGGCCGTTCTTCTTTTGACTGTTGGACTTGGCTGTGACCTCGGCGGGGGCGGCTCCGGCGACGCGACCGTGGCCGGCCAAGTGCTCAACGCCGCCTCTGACCCCGTGGTGGGTGCGCAGGTCGTCATTCAGTTCACGGACGAGACGGGCGAGCAGGTCGAAGAGACGACCACAACGGATTCGACGGGGCGCTTCAATGAGCGAATCGACGTGGACGAGCCCACGGAGATCGTCATCACGGTGTCGAAAAAGGGGGTGGATGTTCAGCAGACGCGGCAGGCATCGCCCGATGCGGGGGCGTCCGACCTGAGCTTTACGCTCGAGATTGGGGGGGAAGAAAACCGAGAGCCCGGACGTCCCACCGACATTGTGTTGCAGGACCAGTCGGCCAGTTCGATTCGCGTGCAGGAGAGCGGGGGGACAAGCATCGCGCGGTTGACGTTCCAGGTTGTCGACTCGACCGGGAAGGCCATCCAGGCGGACCAGGCCGTGGACGTGGACTTCCGATTCGGACAGCGGCCCGAAGGGGCCAGCCTGACCCCGAGCACCGTGGAGACCAACGGGCAGGGGCAGGCCACCGTGAATGTATCGAGCGGAAAGGAGGCGGGCGTGGTACAGGTGGTGGCCCGGACCGAACGGCCCGACGGGACGACCTTCCGGTCCAAGCCGGTGGGGCTTTCTATTCACGGGGGGCTTCCCAACAAATGCCACTTCAGCCTCGCCCCGGAACGGACAAACTTCCCTGGTTTCGAGAATCCGGGTGTAACGACCCCGGTCCAGGTGTTCGTGGGGGACAAGTACGGGAACCCCGTGGTGCCGGGCACCTCCGTTTCCTTCAGTACGAACGCGGGGCTCATCGGGGGCTCTGTCCAGACCGACGATCAGGGACAAGGATCTGTCACGCTCACGTCCGCAAATCCGTTGCCGCTCGGTGGGGTTGCCACCGTGCAGGCCAGTACGGTGGGGACCGACGACGTCAATACAATCGTGAACCCCGACAACTGCCCCGACCCGGCGGAGACGGGCAACGAGAACAGGATCGTCGAGACGATTCCCGTTGTCTTCTCGGGGCGGCCGGAGGTAAAGGTTGATCCCATGAAAATCGAGCCGAGCCCGACGGATCTGCCCCAGACCTACGAATTGACGGTGCGAGACGTGCAGAATGAGAATCCGCTGGCTCCGGGCACGTCCATTCAGGTAACAGCCGAGGGAACGAACGTGAAGGCAGTGGGCAGCACCGAAGTCACTCTCGGCGATACAGCACTCAAAGACGAAAACGGAGATGGCTACGGCAAGGAAGACATCCAGAATAGAGAGGACCTTACCCTCTTCACCTTCCGAGTCGTCAAAGATGTGGAGGGGAAAGACAACCCCGAACCGCCCGAGGTTCGGGCCGTGACGATTAGCGTAGACGGGCCCAACGGAAGTCTAGAGACGGTTCTTACGCAGTCCAGCCCGAAGACCAACTCCTCGTTGCAGTCCTTGACGCCCACCCAGGGGGCAACCGTGCACCGGGCGGCGTCGGGCGGGGCGGTGGTTCGTGCGCCTCAAGAGTAAAACACCCATCCCTACGTCGCCTCTGGAGGCCTGAGGGCCCTGTTGGGGCGGTGACATCCCCGCGATTTCCCCAAAAGCAGTTAAGGCAATGATACCGATCGATGTCGAGCGTCACGGGGCCGTCGTAACCGTGACGACCGACAGCAAGAAGCGCATGTACGCGGTCATTCACCTTGCCGTACCGGCAGGATTCGATCCGTCGGATTTTACGCTGACCCGCGTGGAGATGAATCGGTGGGAGCTCTCGTTCGAGAGCGTGCCGACCGCCCACCGCTTCAAACGCCTGATGGACGAGGCCGCAAATCTCGTGGGGCAGAAGGTCCCCAGATAGGCAGCCCGGGCCACTGCCCTTCGTCCAGTCCGAAGACGAGTGTGGGCTCGGAGCAAGGCCCGCCCGAGCTGGCCGTGTCCCCTGAACGCGGCGGTGGGCACGGGCATGGGGGGAGGCGCTTCCTACTCGCGCGCCACAGGAGAAATTTCGAGCAGCTCGGCGCTTACGCGACCCACGTCCGCCTCCGTCATCGCGATGCAGCGGAGTTCAGGGTTGGTCGGGCGGTCGTGGCCTTCTCCGTCCTTGGACGCCCCCGTATCGATGAGGGGCTCGATGCCGGCGCGGTCCATGGCGTCCAGCAGCTCGGAGCTCGTCGTCTCCAGGGCATCGGCCCAGTCGGCCAGGCGTCCAGTGATGATGCCGGACTGGGAGGTAAGCTCTCCACTTCGGGTATGAGGTTGTACCTTCTGACTTCTAGCGGAACGGGACCTCATGGATGAACGGAGTCGTCAAAAGAAAGACGGCGGGTCAAGTTGATACTGCGGGCGCAAGCAAACCCCTGCAGTATGGACAAAAAGGTACCAGTGGAAGAGCCCTCGGGTTTCTCTGTGTGCATTGTGTGAAGCAGGCGCACGTGCCGAGACGATCCCCTTCGGGACGGGCGCTTACAGGTAGAACAGATAAAGCATTGTGGTGGTGACGAGCACGAAGATGAGCGACAGAGCGCTCCCGGCACGGAGGTAGTCCGGGACGCGGTAGCCACCCGGCGTCATGAGGAGGGCGTTCACGTGGTGGGTGGGCAGAATGAACGAGTTTGCCGCACAGAGCCCCACCTGAAGGACCAACACCTGTGCCGTGAGGTCGATGGTGCCGGCCATCTCAAGCACGAGGGGCACCATGAGAACGGTGGCCGCCACGTTGGACATGACCAGGGAGAAGAAGGTCATCAACAGGCCCAGGGAGAACAAGATTAGGAACGGATGGACGCCCTGGACCAGGGCCACCAGGGTTTGGGCAATGACCGAGGCGGCCCCCGATTCCTCCATGGCGATGCCGATGGGGATGAGGCCCGCGATCAGAAAGACGACTTTCCATTCGACCGACCGATAGGCCTCTTCGATCGTCAGCACGCCGCCAAGAATCATGGCGATGGCCCCGGTAAGAAAGCCGATGGAGATGGAAAGGTCGAGGGCGAGGACCAGCCCGATCGCTCCGGCGAAGCTGCCCACCGACAGCCAGGCCTTCTCGGGATGTTTGGGCTCATACTCCAGTGGGGTCACGGTGATAAAGTTTTCGCTCTGCCTGAAGAACTCCAGGCTCTCCCACTTCGCGTGCAGGACCATCGTGTCCCCGGCCTGAATGACCCGGTCGGCCCAGCCCTTCTCCACCACCTCGCTTTCACTGAAAAAGAGCACCACCTGCGCGTTGTAGGTGTCGCGGAGCGGCACGTCCCGCAGGGTCTTCCCCACGAGACTGGACCGGGCCGGAATGACAACCTCTATGTACCCGCCGCTCGATCCAAGATCCGACTTGTCTTCCTCTTCGGTCAGTTCAAGGCCGTAGGTGTTTTTGAAGGCCTCGACGTCTCCCTCCTGGCCCTGGACGACGATCTTCTGCTGCTTCTGGAACCGGATCTCCCGCCAAATGTCGTAGTCCGACTGCTCGTCGTCGTACACCTCCAACAGGTTGATATTGTAGTTGGCGCCCATTCGGGACTCCTCGGCGGATTTCCCGATGAGGGCGCTGCCACTGGGGATTTGGAAGGTATAGATGCTATCCGAGAGGCCCCATACGTTCAGTAGCTTTTGGCCGGGGGAGGTCGTGTCGCTCTCCTCGCGCTTGGAGGGAAGCACGTACGGGCCGAGAAGAGAAAAGTACCCGACGCCCACGATCAGCAGGACGAGCCCGATGGGGAAGACGCTGAAGAGACCAAACGTCGAGAGGCCCCGGGCCGTAAGGAGGTCGTTGAGAACGATCAGTGAGCTCGTTCCGACCATTGTCAGGGTGCCCCCGAGCAGGGCGGCGAAGCCCATCGGCATCAGGAGGCTAGAGATGGAAATTTGTTCCCGCTTCGAAATGCCGGTCATAACGGGAAGAAAGAGGGCGGCCGCCCCCAGGTTTTGCATGAGGCCGGACATCAGCCCGACGGTGACCGATACTGTGGAGATGATTTGACGCCGCCCCGCCCCTGCAACCTGCAGAATGAAATTTGCGATCCGCTCGGTGATGCCCGATTTGTAAAGGCCCCGCCCCATAATCATGACCGCAATGATGGCGAAGACAGCATTGCTTGAGAAGCCCGACCGTGCCTGCTCCGGTGTGATGCTGCCGGCCCAGACCAGCGAGAGCATGGCCAGGATTGCCACCACGTCAATCCGAAATGCCTCGGTCACAATCAGGGCGACAGTGAGCCCTAGGATCGCAAATACAATTAGCAACTGTGGGTCCATACGATGAGGAAGCGGACTATAGGAGAAGAGAAAGTATACGCAGATCTGCCTTCGCTGCAACCGGTACGCGACGCCATTGGTCTAAATGCGCGCCGGAAAACGGGAAGAAGTGTGCGAATACTGGCGGGACACAGGAGCTGCACGGCACGAGTCGCCTCTGCGTCTGTCGGGAGCCGGAACCAAACGTTGGGCCCCGAAGTCTCCCTACGTGGCGATACGCGCCCAAGAGCAGACCTCGGAGACGAAAACGTCAGAGTTGGAAAGCCAGTGAAGTCAGTGTCGCGCCGGAACCCTGCATGACATGGAAGGTTTTTTCAGACTGCACAGCAAATGCTATGGGGGCGTCTGCTGCGGACGCCCCTGAGGCGAAGGCCCCTTCCGCCGCATCCCGGCGGGTGTCCTGCATCCACTCCGATTCACCCTGAATACGACCACCACATAGACGTTATGGCCAAGGAAGAGTTTGCGCGGGAGAAGCCGCATGTGAACGTAGGAACGATCGGTCACGTCGACCACGGGAAGACGACCTTAACGGCGGCGATCACGAAGGTACTGGCCGAGCGTGTCGGCGGGGCGGCGGAGCAGACCTTTGAGGCGATCGACAACGCGCCGGAGGAGCGGGAGCGCGGCATTACGATTGCGACGTCCCACGTCGAGTACGAGACGGAGAACCGGCACTACGCCCACGTCGACTGCCCGGGGCACGCGGACTACGTGAAGAACATGGTGACGGGGGCGGCGCAGATGGACGGGGCGATTCTTGTGGTGGGGTCCGACGACGGCCCGATGCCGCAGACCCGGGAGCACATTTTGCTTGCGCGACAGGTGGGGGTGCCCTACCTGGTGGTGTTCATGAACAAGACCGACCTGGTCGACGACGCGGAGCTGCTGGAGCTGGTGGAGATGGAGGTCCGGGAGCTTTTGACCGAGTACGAGTTTCCTGGCGATGAGGTGCCGGTGGTGCGGGGGTCGGCGCTGCAGGCCCTCGAGTCCAGCGAGGAGCATGAGGAGAAGATCATGGAGCTGATGGCGGCGGTTGACGAGTACATTCCGACGCCGGAGCGGGACGTGGAGAAGCCGTTTTTGATGCCGGTGGAGGATATTTTTTCGATCACGGGCCGGGGGACGGTGGTGACCGGCCGGATTGAGCGGGGGAAGGTTGAGTTGCAGGATGAGATTGAGATTGTCGGGATGCAGGAGGAGAAGATGGACTCGGTGGTCACCGGCATTGAGATGTTCAACAAGACGCTGGAGGAGGGGGAGGCGGGGGACAACGCGGGGATTTTGCTCCGTGGGATTGAGAAGGAGGAGATCAAGCGGGGGATGGTGCTGGCGGAGCCGGGGACGGTGACGCCGCACAAGGAGTTTGAGTGTGAGGTGTACGTGCTCAGCAAGGAGGAGGGGGGTCGTCACACGCCGTTTTTCGACGGGTACCAGCCGCAGTTTTACTTTCGGACGACCGATGTGACCGGGTCGATTGAGCTGCCGGAGGGGGTAGAGATGGTGATGCCGGGGGACAACGCGACGTTTGAGGGGAGTTTGATTGAGCCGGTGGCGCTGGAGGAGGGGTTGAGGTTTGCGATTCGGGAGGGGGGGCACACGGTCGGCGCCGGGGTGGTGACCGACATCCTGGACTAGGGCACTTTCGGTGTCGGGGCGGTCCTCGATGCGTTTCGTCCACCGACCCTGGGCGGGCCGCACCGACGAGGCGTTCCCCACACCGCATTCGCGGACGTAGCTCAACTGGGAGAGCAGCGGACTCCAAATCCGCCGGTTGGGGGTTCGAGTCCTCCCGTCCGTGCCGCACTACGGGTCGGGTAAATGCCCATTCGAATCGGCCTTTCTCGTGTTGGCAAGCCGCTCCGACGAGCGCGTTCTGTCGCAGGCCACGGTCTGCTCATCTGACTCTTTGCCCATGACCTGGATACGTGAGTACCTGAAAAACGTCGTTGCGGAGATGGAGAAGGTGAACTGGCCCGGCCGTGACGAACTGATCAGTAGCACGCTCATCACGATCGTCGCCACACTGATCGTCTCCGGATTTATATTTCTGGCCGACCAGGTCATCCAGCGAATCCTGGAGATCCTCTACCGGGTATAACCCAAAATGGTGGGCCGCGCATCGACTGCTGCAGGCATTTGACATCCGCTATGGCTGAAGACACAGAGACAGACACCTGGTACGTGCTCCGCACGTTCTCGAACCATGAGAAAAAGGTGCGTCGGTACCTGGAAAGTGAGATCGAGCGGATTGGGCTTGAGGATCAGGTGGAGGAAATCCTGATTCCCACGGAGACGGTCTTCGAAATGAAAGGGGGAGAGAAGAAGACAAAAGAGAAAACATTCTTTCCCGGATACATCCTCCTCAACTGCACCCTCACATCCGACCTTCGCGACCTTGCCGAGGATCTTCCGTCGGTGATCGGGTTCTTGACGACAGGAACCGGAGACGAACCGACCCAGCTCCGCGAGGAGGAGATCAAGCGCATCCTCGGCAAGATGGATCGTGCGGAGGAGATGGGGGAGCAGCCCGAAATGCCGTTCAAGGTGGGCGATCCGGTGAAGGTGGTGGACGGGCCCTTCGACAGCTTCAACGGGATTGTAGAAGACGTCTACCCCGATCAGATGAAGGTCAAGGTGATGGTCTCCATCTTCGGGCGGAAGACCCCTGTTGAGCTCGACTACCTGCAGGTCGAGCACGAAGAGTAAACGCACACTTCGCAATGACGGCGCCACTGGAGCCGTCGCCCTTTCTCGTGTTTCTCGAACAAACCGGCGGAAGTGGGCCCGACTCCCATCGGGCGACGTTTGTACCGCCCATACGCACATGGCAGCACCGGTCGAACAAACCATCAAGCTTCAAATCAAGGGCGGACAGGCCAACCCCGCCCCGCCCATCGGCCCGGCCCTCGGGCAGCACGGCGTGAACATCATGGAGTTCTGCAAGGCATTCAACTCCCGCACCGAAGACCGGATGGGGACGCTCCTCCCGGTCGAGATTACGGTGTACGCCGACCGCTCCTTTGACTTCATCGTCAAGAGCCCGCCGGCATCCGTTCTTCTGAAGCAGAAGGCCGACATCGAAACCGCCGCGGGCGACCCGCTTCGGGACGATGCCGGCACGGTCACCTGGGACGATTGCCTGGACATTGCCGACCAGAAGCTTCAGGACCTGAACGCCCACACCGTGGAGAAGGGGGCGAGCATGGTGGCGGGCACGGCCCGGTCCATGGGAATTACCGTCGAGGGCAGGCCGGCCCACGAGTAGGCCCCCCGTCCTCTTAGGGGACGACCTCTTGGGGGACGACCGCTCCGATCCGTATTGTCGCCGCATTCGTTGTTCACGTGGGAGTCGCCTCGGTACCGATCGGGGGGACGTCCGTACCACACAACCGCATCTGTTATGGCAAACATTGAAGGCAAACGATACCAAGACGCCAACGAGCTCGTGGAGGAGCAGGGCGATCCTGTGAAGCTGCGAGAGGCCGCAGAGTTGGCGAAAGAAACCGCAACCGCCAATTTCGACGAGTCGATTGACCTCGACCTTCGTCTCGGCGTCGACCCGCAGCACGCCGACCAGATGGTGCGAGGGTCGATCACCCTTCCCAACGGCACCGGCCGAGAAGTCACCGTGCTGGTATTGGCCAGTGAGGGCAAGCAGCAGGAGGCCGAGGAGGCAGGCGCCGACTACGTGGGGCTCGACGAATACATCGAGCGCATCGAGGAGGAAAACTGGCTCGACTTTGACGTGGCCATTGCCACGCCGGACGTCATGGGGCAGGTGGGGCAGCTCGGGCGCATTCTGGGCCCGCGCGGCCTCATGCCGAACCCAAAAAGCGGAACCGTCACGATGGACGTGGCCGACGCGATCGAAGAGATCAAGGCCGGAAAGATTGAGTTCCGTGTCGATCAGAGTGGCAACCTGCACACCCCCATCGGAAAGGCGTCCTTTTCCCCCGACGAGCTGTACGAGAACGCCCAGGCGCTCCTCCGCGAGGTCATTCGGCTCCGGCCGGCCTCGGCGGGTGGGCTCTACCTGCGCTCGATCACGCTGTCGGCCACGATGGGGCCGCCGGTGCGTGTGGAGCGGAGCTCCGTGCTCAGTGAAGCCCGGTAGCCCCGTCGCCCCTGGCCGTCGTCGTTGCACACCGACCAACTTGCCCATTCCATGTCGAAGAACCGAGCCGAGAAAGCCGAAATCATCGAAGAGATCGGGGAGAAGCTCAACGAGTACCCGATTATCTACCTAACCAACTTTGAGGGCCTGACCGTCGCCCAGTCGAACGACCTCCGGGGGCGCTTTCGGGAGGCGGGCGTCGAGTATCAGGTTACCAAGAACACCCTGGCCCGCCTCGCCCTTGATCGCATCGAGGGGAAGGACGCCCTGGAAGAGTTTTTTGCGGGGCCTACGGCCATCGCCTTCAGCGAAGACCCGGCCAAGCCCGCTCGGGTTCTCCAGGACTTTTTGGAGGAGGAAGAGCTGGGCCGCCCGGAATTGAAGGTCGCCTGGATTGAGGGCGACATGTACGACGATCCGGAGGCGCTCGACACGCTTGCGGAGCTGAAGTCGCGCGAGGAGCTGATCGGGGAGGTCATTGGTCGCCTGCTGGCACCGGCCCAGAACCTGGTCGGCGGCCTCCAGGGGCCCGGGCAGCGTCTGTCCGGCCTGCTCCAGTCCCTCGCGGACGAAGAGGAAGACGAGTAGCGCAGGTGGCGTTCCGGCCTCACAAACGAGGTTCAGTCCACCGGCGTCCCGACCATCCACACTCGCCTTAATTCGCGGCGCAGCGCCGATTGTGGTCGGCGCCAAGACCGCCGCAGGACCAACTACACAATCAAACCTATGGCTGACATCGAAGAACTCGCCGAACAGCTTGTTGGGCTTACCATCCAGGAAGCCAACGAGCTCGCGAATCATCTTGAAGAGGAATACGACATCCAGCCGGCCTCGGCGGGAGTTGCCGTGGCGGCCGATGGCGGAGGCGGTGCCGACGGAGATGCCGAGGAGGAAGAGCAGACGGCATTCGACGTTGTGCTCACCGGCATTGGGGGCAACAAGATTCAGGTTATTAAAGAGGTCCGCTCCATCACGGGCATGGGCCTCAAGGAGGCCAAGTCGCTCGTGGACGAGGCACCGAATCCGGTGAGCGAAGGCGTTTCCCGGGAGGAGGCCGACGACCTCAAGGCGCAGATTGAAGACGCCGGGGGCGAGGTTGAGCTCCAGTAGGCGCCTGCCTCCACATGAATGAGCAAAGCCAAGACCGGGCGGAGACGAGCCCTGTCGCGCCGGTGAGAGGCTTCTTGCCCGCGAAGGCCGATCCTGGACGATTCGGGTCCCGTCCCGAACGTGCTCGGGATTGGCCTTTGGCTTCTTTGGGGGGAATCCCCCGAAAACCTGAAGGGCGGCCCTGAAACAAACCGTCACGGACGACCGTAGATGCCGTCCTGTCTGAGTGTACTTTCTCGGGTGAGCCTTGCCCGCGGGGCCTCTTGCTCAGCCAGGGCCTGTGTCTCATGCCGGAAGCGGTGGTTCCGGCGGTCGTCTTCTCCATCTTTGAGCCCGACTCGTGGACTGTCGCGAATGAGCCTGCAAGGCCGGTCGCAGAACGGCGCTGCGCATCCTGACGTACCGAGCACCGGAACGGCGGCTTGTGGTTTGACCGGTGGCTCACGTGCCTGCGCCCCCCGACGACAGACATGACTCCCCCTGCTTCCGAGGCCCCACGCACGGTGTTCGCACCCGTGCCGTCCGGCGTGTCGGATGTTTTGCGAACGCAGTATATTCACGCGAGCGATACCTACAGCCTATGCCGACCTTTTTAAACGGAGACATCACCACCCCCGGTCACCTTGTGGACCCGGATCCGCGCGAAAGCTTTGCGGACATTCCGGAGGTGTGGGATTATCCGGACTTCCTGGACGTCCAGCTGAAGACGTTCCACGACTTTGTGCAGGACGACGTGCCGCCCGCCGACCGGGAGGACGTTGGCCTCCAGGCGGTCTTCAACGAGCACTTCCCGATCAAGGACAACCGGGACCGCTACACCCTTGAGTTCGTCAACTACGAGCTCGACGCCCCGAAGCACACGGTTGAGGAGTGCATCGCGCAGGGCCTCACGTACTCGATTCCCCTAAAGGCCACCCTCCGTCTCACGAGCAAGGAGGAGGAAGGGGGCGAAGAGGCGATCGAGGCGATCGAGCAGGAGGTATACCTGGGGACGCTTCCGTTCATGACCGACCGCGGGACGTTCATCGTGAACGGAGCCGAACGGGTAATCGTCTCCCAGCTCCACCGCAGCCCCGGTGCGTTCTTCGAGAAGGAGATTCACTCGAACGGCACGGAGCTGTTCAGCGCCCGCGTGATTCCCTTCCGCGGGTCGTGGATGGAGTTCTCCACGGACGTCCGTGACGTGCTGTGGGCCTATGTCGACCGCAAGAAGAAGGTGCCCGTCACCACGCTGCTTCGTGCGCTGGGCTTCTCCAGCGACGAGGAGATCGTGAAGATGTTCGACCTGGCCGACGCGGTTGACATCGGCGACCAAGACGAGTTCGAAGAGCACCTCGGCCGCGAGCTCGCAACAAGCGTCACGATCGAGAAGACGATCGAGATTGTCGACGAGGACACCGGAGAAGTGGTCGACGAAGAGATGGAGCGCGAGGTGCTGCTGCCCGCCGAGCACGAGCTGGAGGAGGGGGATTGGGAGGAGCTCGACGAGTACGACGTGAGCCGCCTCTATCTCGTGCGAGAGGATGTTGAGGACGAGGCACTCGACAAGAGTACGCTCGTGGAAACCCTCCAGAAGGACGCCTCCCACACAGAGGAGGAGGCCCTTGAGGTCATCTACGAGAAGCTGCGCGGGAGCGAAGCGCCCGATCTCGACTCCGCCCGGGAGGCCCTTGAGCGACTCTTCTTCAACGAGGACCGTTATGACCTGGGCGATGTGGGGCGTCACCGCATGAACGCCCGGCTGGACGTCGACGTGGACACCGACGAGAAGGTCCTCACGAAGGAGGACGTGGTCGGCATCGTCCGTGAGCTCATTCGGCTCCAGAATGGAGAGAGCACGGCCGACGACATCGACCACCTCAGCAACCGCCGCGTGAAGTCCGTTGGCGAGCAGCTTGGGTCCCAGTTCTCCCTGGGCCTGGCCCGCATGGCGCGGACCATCAAGGAGCGCATGAATCTGCGGGACGCCGACAAGTTTACGCCGAAGGACCTGGTGAACGCCCGGACCATTGAGAGCGTGATCAACACGTTCTTCGGGACCAACCAGCTCAGCCAGTTCATGGACCAGACCAACGCCCTGGCCGAGATGACCCACAAGCGCCGCATGTCGGCGCTGGGGCCGGGCGGGCTGACCCGCGAACGGGCCGGGTTCGAGGTTCGAGACGTCCACCACACGCACTACGGGCGGCTCTGTCCCATCGAGACACCGGAGGGGCCGAACATCGGGCTGATGCTGTCCCTCTGCGTCCACTCCACGATCAACGACTTTGGCTTCCTGGAAACCCCCTACCGCGTGGTGGAGGACGGCCGGGTGACCGACCGGGTCGAATACCTCTCGGCCGAAGAGGAGGACCAGGCCACGGTGGCCCAGGCCAACGCCCCAATCGACGACGACGGGCACTTCGAGCGCGACGAGGTGCGCTGCCGGCACCAGGGAGACTTCCCCATCGTCGAGCCGGAGGAGGTCGACTACATGGACGTGGCGCCGAACCAGATCGTCTCGCCGTCGGCCAGCCTCGTGCCGTTCCTCTCCCACAACGACGCGAACCGCGCGCTGATGGGATCGAACATGCAGCGGCAGGGTGTGCCGCTGCTCCGAAGCGACTCCCCGATCGTCGGGACCGGTCTCGAGGGACGGGTGGCGAAGGACTCCCGCTCCTGCGTGGTGGCCGAGGGCGAGGGCGTCGTCGAGTACGTAGACGCGGAGCGCCTCGTCGTGCGCTACGACGAAGAGCAGGACAAGACCGACCTGACCTTCGGCGAGCCGGTTCAGGAGTACGAGCTGACCAAGTTCCGCCGGACCAACCAGGGCACGTGCATGAACCAGAAGCCCATCGTCCAGGCGGGCGACCGCGTGGAGGAGGGCGAGGTCCTCACCGACGGCTTCGCGATGGAGAAGGGCGAGCTTGCCCTCGGCAAGAACGTGCTCTGTGCCTTCATGCCCTGGCACGGGTACAACTACGAGGACGCCATCGTGATCAGCGAGCGCCTCGTGGCCGACGACGTGTACACCTCGGTCCACATCGAGGAGTTTGAGCACGAGGTGCGCGACACGAAGCGCGGTGAGGAGGAACTGACCCGCGAGATTCCGAACGTGAGCGAGGAGGCGACGAAGGACCTCGACGAGCGGGGCATTGTCCGCGTGGGGGCCGAAATCACCCCGGGCGACATCATCGTCGGGAAGATTACGCCGAAGGGCGAAACCGACCCCACGCCGGAGGAGAAGCTGCTCCGCGCCATCTTCGGGGACAAGGCCGGGGACGTGAAGGACGCGTCCCTCAAGGCCAAGCCGGGCATGGAGGGCGGCGTCGTGATCGACACCAGGCTCTTTAGCCGCCGTGAGCTCGACCCGGCCTCCAAGAAGATGGAGGAGAAGCGCCTCGAAAACATCGAGAGTGATCACGAGCGCAAGCTGGACGACCTCAACGAGCGCTTCTGGGAGAAATTCTTTGCCCTGGTCGAGGACGCGACGAGCGCCGGCCTCGAAGACCGTGAGGGCGAGGTCCTCCTCACGGAAGGCGCGGCCTTTGAGGAAGACGCCTTCGACGAGGTCGACCCGTCCGACCTGAGCACCCGTGCCGAGTTCACCGAGGACGAGGAGCTGAATGGCCAGATCAGCACGCTCCTTCGGAACTACAAGTCGCGCCGCCGCGACATCGAGGGCACCACCAAGCGCCAGAAGCACCAGGTCGAGATGGGCGACGAGCTGCCCTCCGGCGTCGTGCAGATGGCGAAGGTCTACGTGGCGCGGAAGAAGAAGATTGAGGTGGGCGACAAGATGGCTGGCCGCCACGGCAACAAGGGCGTGATCGCGAAGATTGCGCCGGTCGAGGACATGCCGTTCCTCGACGACGGCACGCCTGTGGACCTGGTGCTAAACCCGCTCGGGGTGCCGTCCCGGATGAACCTGGGACAGATCTACGAGACGCTTCTCGGCTGGGCGGGCGACCGGCTTGGGGTCAAGTACGCGACCCCGATCTTCGACGGCGCGTCGCTCGAAGACGTGGGCGACGAGCTGGAGAAGGCCGGCCTCCCCCGCGACGGAAAGGTGCAGCTTTACGACGGGCGCACCGGCGAGCCGTTCGACGAGAAGACGACGGTGGGCCAGATCTACATGATGAAGCTGGAGCACCTTGTCGAGGACAAGATGCACGCCCGGTCCATCGGCCCCTACAGCCTCATCACGCAGCAGCCGCTGGGCGGAAAGGCTCAGTTCGGTGGGCAGCGCCTTGGGGAGATGGAAGTCTGGGCCCTTTACGCCTACGGGGCCTCCAACACGTTGCAGGAGATGCTCACCTTCAAGTCCGACGACGTCGAGGGCCGCTCCGAGGCCTACGAGTCGATTGTGAAGGGCGAGAACCTGCCCTCGCCCGGCGTCCCCGAGAGCTTCAACGTGCTCGTCCGGGAGCTTCAGGGGCTCGGGCTCGAGGTGACGCTCGACTAATTGCGGAGTGCGAAGTGCGAACCGGCGACTCGGTCTGCGGGCCGTGTTCGTCACTTCGTTCGCTCCCCCCCTCCCACTCCGCACGATCCATTCTAGATTTAAATACCGCATATGCCGTACGGTAATTCCAAGGAGATCGAAACTGACTTCGACAGCATCACCATCAGCCTGGCCTCCCCGGAGGACATCCTGGAACGGTCCTACGGCGAGGTAATGAAGCCCGAAACGATCAACTACCGGTCGTTCAAGCCCGAGATGGGCGGGCTCTTCTGCGAGAAGATCTTCGGCCCGGTTAAGGACTACGAGTGCCACTGCGGAAAGTACAAGCGCATCCGGTACAAGGGGATTATCTGTGACCGGTGCGGCGTGGAGGTCACCCGGAAGGCGGTCCGCCGAGAGCGCATGGGCCACATCTCCCTGAGCGTGCCGGTGGTCCACATCTGGTACTTCAAGACGCTGCCCAACAAGATTGGGCACCTGCTTGGGCTCAAGTCCAAGGACCTGGAGAAGGTCATCTACTACGAGAACTACATCGTCATCCAGCCGGGCACGGCCGAGCGGCTTGGGGTGGAGGAGAACCAGCTCCTGACGGAGGAGGAGTACTACGAGATCCTCTACCAGATCCGGGACGACAACAACCGCCTCCAGGACGACAACGAGGAGAAGTTCATCGCCAAGATTGGTGGCGAAGCGGTCGAGACGATGCTCGAACGGCTCGAGCTCGACAAGCTCGCCCAGGAGCTCCGCTACCAGGTGCGAACCGAGACGAGCCAGCAGCGCAAGTCGAAGGCGCTGAAGCGGCTTGACGTGGTGGAGGCCTTCCGCGAGGCCAACGAGGACGGCACCAACAAGCCAGAGTGGATGGTGATGCGCGTGATTCCGGTCATTCCGCCGGAGCTGCGCCCGCTCGTCCCCCTCGACGGCGGACGGTTTGCGACCAGTGACCTGAACGACCTGTACCGCCGGGTCATCATCCGCAACAACCGGCTCAAGCGCCTCATCGACATCAAGGCGCCGGAGGTCATCCTGCGGAACGAGAAGCGGATGCTGCAGGAGGCGGTCGACTCCCTCTTCGACAACAGCCGCAAGTCCAACTCGGTGCGCGGCTCCTCGAACCGGCCCCTCAAGAGCCTCTCGGACATGCTGAAGGGCAAGCAGGGGCGCTTCCGCCAGAACCTCCTCGGCAAGCGCGTCGACTACTCGGGCCGCTCGGTCATTGTCTCCGGGCCGCACCTGGAGCTGCACCAGTGTGGGCTGCCGAAGGAGATGGCCGTCGAGCTCTTCAAGCCGTTTATCATCCGCCGCCTTATCGAGCGCGGCATCGTCAAGACGGTCAAGAGCGCGAAGAAATACGTCGACAAGAAGACCGAGGACGTGTGGGACATCCTGGAAAAGGTGATTCAGGGCAGGCCGGTCTTGCTCAACCGTGCCCCCACGCTCCACCGGCTCGGCATTCAGGCCTTTCAGCCCGTCCTCACCGAGAACAAGGCCATCGAGATTCACCCGCTCGTCTGCCCGGCGTACAACGCCGACTTCGACGGGGACCAGATGGCCGTCCACGTGCCCCTCTCGCACGAGGCCTGCCTCGAGAGCATGGTGCTCATGCTGTCGAGCCACAACGTCCGCAGCCCGGCCGACGGCGGCCCGCTCGCCGTGCCGAGCCAGGACATGATTCTGGGCCTCTACTACATCACCAAGGCGAAGTCCAACCAGAAGGGCGAGGGCATGCGCTTCGCCAATGTTCAGGAGGTGCGGCAGGCCTTCGACCAGGATCAGGTGGCCCTCCACGCCAAGATCCAGCTCCGCGACCCCGACGGGTCCGGAGAGATGATCGACACGACCGTGGGCCGCGTCATCTTCAACGAAACGCTGCCCGACACGCTCGACTACGTCAACGAGGTTCTGAGCACGAAGAACGTGCGGCCGGTCATTGCCCGCGTCCTGAAGCAGACCGGCTTCGAGGAGACGGCGGACTTCCTGGACGCGATCAAGGACATGGGCTTCCGCCGCTCCACGACCTCGGGCATGACGTTCTCCCTCTCCGACATCATCATTCCGGACGAGAAGGAGGAGCTCATCGAAGAGGCCAACGAGACGGTGGAGGAGGCCGAACAGAACTACTCGATGGGCTTCATCACCGACAACGAGCGCTACAACCAGGTCATCGACGTCTGGACGAAGACGAACAACAAGGTCTCCGAGGTGCTCTTCGACGCCCTGAAGGAGCACAAGGAGGGCTTCAACCCCATCTTTACGATGGCCGACTCCGGGGCTCGCGGCTCGCAGGAGCAGATTCGCCAGCTCGGCGGCATGCGGGGCCTGATGGCGAAGCCGCAGAAGAACATCGGCGAAGGCGGCGGGGGCGGTGAGATTCTCGAGAACCCGATCCTCTCCAACTTCAAGGAGGGCCTGACGGTGCAGGAGTACTTCATCAGCACCCACGGGTCGCGGAAGGGGCTGGCCGACACGGCGCTCAAGACCGCCGACGCCGGCTACCTCACGCGCCGCCTCGTCGACGTGTCCCAGAGCGTGACGGTGACCGAGCACGACTGTGGCACCCTGCGCGGCATCAACGTTGGCGCGCTGAAGGACAACGAGGAGGTCGTCGCGCCGCTTTCCGACCGCATCACGGGGCGGGTGTCGGTCCGCGACGTGTACGATCCCCACACCGACGAGCTCATCGTGGAGGCGAACGAGCTCATCACCGACGAGATTGCCGACGACATCGCGCAGACCTCCATCGAGGAGATCGAGATCCGGTCGGTGCTTACCTGTGAGGCCGAGCGCGGCGTGTGCACGCTCTGCTACGGCCAAAACCTCGCCACCGGCCGCATGGTCGAGGTGGGCGAGTCGGTTGGCGTGGTCGCCGCCCAGTCGATTGGGGAGCCGGGCACGCAGCTTACGCTCCGGACCTTCCACACCGGCGGCACCGCCACGCGCGAGGTCGGCGAGTCGACCATTCAGGCGAAGTTTGCCGGCACGCTTGAGTTCGAGAACCTCCGTACGGTCACGTACGAGGACACCGACGGGCCGAAGGAGGTCGTGCTCTCCCGGCAGGGCGAGGTCCGAATTATGGACACGGACGGCGACCGCCGCGAGCTGACCAGTTACGTCGTGCCGTACGGCGCCGAGTTGCTGGTCGACGAGGGCGAAGACGTCGAGGACGGAGACGTGCTGGCGAGCTGGGACCCCTACAACAGCCTGATCCTCACGGAGGCCAACGGCACGGTGCGGTTCGAGGACATTATCGAGGACACCACCTACCGCGAGGAGACCGACGAGCAGACCGGGCACAAAGAGAAGGTCATCGTCGAAAGCCGCGAGCGGACCCTCACGCCCGCCGTCATCGTCGAGACCGACGATGGAGAGCAGCGGGAGTACAACATGCCCGTCGACGCGCGCATCCAGGTCGACGAAGGGGATGAGGTACAGGCCGGCCAGACCCTCGCGAAGATGCCGCGCCAGGCCGCTCAGACCAGCGACATTACCGGTGGTCTGCCGCGCGTGGAGGAGCTCTTCGAGGCCCGCACGCCGGACGAGCCGGCCGTCGTCAGTGAGATTGACGGCATCGTCAGCTTCGGCGATCAGAAGCGTGGCTCCCAGGAGGTCATCGTGACCAGCCGCGACGGGGACATGGAGAAGAGCTACATGGTCTCCCTCTCGAAGCACATGCTGGTCCACGAAGGCGACTACGTGGAGGCGGGGGACCGGCTCTGTGACGGACAGATTGCCCCGCACGACATCCTGTCCATTAAGGGGCCACGGGCGGTGCAGGAGCACCTTCTCAACGAGGTGCAGGAGGTGTACCGCCTGCAGGGCGTCGACATCGACGACAAGCACTTCGAGGTCGTGATCCGGCAGATGATGAAGCGGGTGAAGATTACCGAGCCGGGCGACACCAACTTCCTCGAGGAGGATCAGGTGGATCGCCAGAAGATGGCGAGCATCAACGACGACCTGTACGACAAATTCGTCGTCAAGGACCCGAGCGACGCGAACGTCGAGATTGGCGAAGTCATCGGCCGCCGGCGCCTGCGTGAGCTCAACTCGGAGCTGAAGCGCGAGGACAAGCCGGAGATTGAGGTCCGCGAGGCTCGACCCGCGGTTGGGGAGCCGCTACTCCTCGGCATCACGAAGGCGTCCCTCGCCACCGACTCGATGATCTCTGCGGCTTCGTTCCAGGAGACGACGAAGGTGCTCACGAACTCCGCCATTCGGTCCCGGACGGACCCCTTGGAGGGGCTCAAGGAGAACGTCGTCGCGGGCCACTCCATCCCTGCGGGCACGGGCCAGCGCGAGTACCGCGACCTGGTCGTGGGCTCGAAGTCCGAGCTCGAAGAGCTGCAGGCGGCCATCGGCGGCGACGGCGAAAGCCCGGGCGGCGACGGGGCTGCCGGCGACGGTGCGCCGAGCGAGGAGGACGTCGAGCAAATCGAGGCGTCCGGCTCCGAAAACTAGCCTCCACTACTTTGCATAGCGTCTTTCCGCCCCGGTCGCGTCCCCAAGCGTGCCGGGGCGGTTTTGTTTTGGGGCGGTGTCGTTGTTCAACAGCGAACCCTCTGTTCGAATGCCTGGTCTTCCCCTTTCTGGAACGGAGAGCCTGATGGTTCTGGGGGCATTGGTCGGGCTCGGGGGGCTTGTCGGGCTCGGGGAGAGCCTCCGTGCCTGGGGCCTCCGCGCCTCGACCACACGCCGCCTCGTCCACACGGGCGTCGGTCTGTTCGTGGCCGCCACCCCTGTTCTGTTCGGGCGGCCACTGCCGGTCTATCTGCTGGCGGGGGCCTTCACGGTGGCGAACGCGACCGCCCGGGCTCGGCACTGGTGGCCCGGCATTCATGCGGCCCGGCCGGAGAGCTGGGGCACGGTTGCGCTGCCGATGTCCGTGATCGCGGCGCTGGGCATGACGTGGTCCATCGCTCCGGACCGTCTGTTCGCGTTCCAGGGGGCGTACCTCGTGCTCGCCCTGGCGGACCCGGCGGCGTCGTGGGTGGGCGAACGGTCGACGAGGTCGGAGGCTGTTCCCCTGGACGCCACTGTGCCGGGCAGCCTCACGTTTGCGGGCGTCGCCTTCGGGCTGTCGGTGCTCGTGCTCGGAGGCGGCACCTCGTGGGGCCTGGGGACGGTGGTTGGAGCGGCGACCGGAGCGGCCCTGATCGCGACGCCCGTGGAGGCGGTCAGTGGACGGGGCTGGGACAACCTTTTCGTGCCGGTCGCGCTGGTTCTCGTGTGGGTGCCGGTGCAGGAGGGGACCCTCCGCATCGGCGCTCTCGGCGGGGCGCTCCTCGTGGGCATCCTGTTCGGGGGGCTCGCCCACGGGGCGGATGCGCTGGACCTGCGAGGCGCCGCCGTTGGGGGACTGTTTGCCGCGTCGCTGGTGGGGCTCGGCGGAACGGCCTGGGCCGTTCCGGGGGTGGTGTTCTTCGGGTTGTCGAGCGCACTGACCTACGTGCAGGACGACCGCCACGAGGCAGCTGCGGCCGGCGCCCCCCGGCGGACGGAGGCCCAGGTTCTGGC
Organism: Salinibacter pepae; assembly: GCF_947077775.1. Lineage (NCBI taxonomy): Bacteria > Pseudomonadati > Rhodothermota > Rhodothermia > Rhodothermales > Salinibacteraceae > Salinibacter > Salinibacter pepae. The sequence goes on along the minus strand of NZ_CAMTTE010000001.1, from coordinate 470,171 downwards.
GAACGGAGGGGTGGCGTGGGCGGCGCTGGCCGGATCGGCGGTCGTGCCGTCTGGGGGGGCGATGCTCGCGGGCGGCTACCCCGTCTTCGTCGGGGCCCTGGCCGCGGCCGCGGCGGATACGTGGGCGACGGAAGTGGGCACGCGTTTCTCCACGGCCCCGTGGTCGCTGCGCACCGGGCAGCGAGTCGCCGCCGGCACCTCCGGGGCGGTGTCGGCCATGGGAACAGTCGCGGCGATGCTCGGCGCGGCGAGCGTGGCGGGGGCGGCGGTGCTCACGAACGGCCCTGTGACGGGGGACGTGCGGGGGGACGTTGTCCTGCTCGTGGGGGCGGGGCTGCTGGGCATGGCCACCGACAGCCTCGTGGGGGCCTTCCTCCAGGCGCAGTACCGGGCCGATGCGGGGGAGTGGAGGGAAACGCCTCCGGCCCAAGGGGCCGTGCCCGTGCGGGGATGGGCGCCAATGGGAAACAATGCCGTCAATTTTGTGGGCACGACCGTAGGGGGCGGAATCGCGCTCGCAGGCGTCCTGCTGGTGGGATAGCCGCGTTGCGGCCGGGAGGGGGGCCGTTTTGAAGGCAGGCACCTGCGCTCCTCCCGAGCCGGCGGGGTTGTGGAGGAGGACGATGTGCCTTTAGTTTAGGCGTGTCAAGAAACGCAGAGCGCCCTTTCTGTCTCCTCCGCGTCAAGTAGAGTGTGCTTATGCCCTGGTACAAGAAGCTTCACTGGCAAATTATCATCGGGCTCGTGCTTGGCCTCGTCTACGGGGTCGTCGCCGCGTCCGCCGGATGGGGCCAATTCACCAGCGACTGGGTCGCGCCGTTCGGGACGATTTTCCTAAACCTCCTCCAACTCATTGCGGTGCCGCTTATCTTGGCGTCGTTGATTGTGGGGGTGGCGTCGCTTGGCGACCTCGAACAGCTGTCGCGGATTGGGGGAAAGACGCTGGGGATTTACATCTTGACCACCACCGTCGCGCTCGTGATTGGGCTCGTCCTGGTTAATACCCTTCAGCCGGGCCGAACCGTGCCGCAGGAGATGCGCACACAACTGGAGCAGACGTATCAGGGCGACATTGAGCAGAACATGGAGGTGGCCGAACAGGCGGAAGGGCGTGGCCCCCTGCAACCGCTGGTCGACATCGTGCCGTCGAACTTCTTCGAGTCGGCCTCGGACAACGGAAATATGCTCCAGGTCGTCTTCGTGGCCCTGTTCCTCGGGGTCGTGCTCCTCCTGCTTCCCGGTGAGAAGTCGGAGCCGTTGCTGGCGGTTTTCGACAGCTTATTCGAGGCGATCATCAAGGCGGTGGAGATCATCATGCTCACGGCGCCGGTGGGGGTGTTTGGGCTGCTGGCCGATGCGATTACCTCGATTGCCGCCGAGAGTCCCGCGGACCTTGCCAGCCTCCTCGGTGCCCTCGGGTTTTACTGCCTGACGGTGGTGATCGGGCTCGCGATCATGGTGTTTGTGGTCTACCCCATCTTTATGCGGCTCTTTACGTCCATCTCAATCCCGGACTACTTCCGGGCCATCGCCCCGGCACAGCTGGTCGCCTTCTCCACGTCGTCGAGCGGGGGCACGCTGCCGGTGACAATGGAGGTGTCGGAGAAGAACCTCGGCGTTTCGGAGCAGGTCTCCTCGTTCGTGCTGCCCCTGGGGGCCACGGTCAACATGGACGGGACGGCCCTCTACCAGGCCGTCTCGGCGGTCTTCATCGCACAGGTGCTCGGCATCAGCCTGGCGTTCACCCAGCAGCTCAACATCGTCCTGATCGCGGTGCTGGCCTCCATCGGAACCGCGGCGGTGCCGAGTGCGGGCATCGTGATGCTCGTCGTGATTCTGGAGTCGATCGGGGTGCCGAGTGCCGGCCTCGCCCTCATTCTCGGCGTCGACCGTCCGCTCGACATGCTTCGAACCACCAACAACGTCACGGGCGATACCATGGTCGCGTCCGTCGTGGCGGCCACGGAAAACCAGCTCAACTTCCCCACCAACGGCGTGAGCGTCGCGACGACCGACGTGCAGGGCGGCGTCCGCGAGGAAACGGCGAGGTAGGGACGAAACAATCGGGTCACGTTCGGGGGGCGGGGCGCGCGTCCGGGAAACGGCCGTCGCCCGTCCCGTTGCATGCCCGTGCACAAGTTGATCACTACCCCTCCCGTACATGAGCCTTCTTCCTGACCGCATCCAGCCGCTAAACGACACGGGCGTTCAGGAGGGCGCCCGGTACGTCCTGTACTGGATGGAGCAGTCGCAGCGGGCCCAGCACAACCCAGCCCTGGAACGGGCCCTCCACCATGCCAGCGAGACGGGCCTGCCGCTGCTGGTTGTGTGCGGCGTCACGGACGATTTTCCGGAGGCCACCCTTCGGCACCACACCTTCCTTCTGGAGGGCCTCCAGGAAACCAAACAACGCCTCGCCGACCGCGGGCTCAAGCTGGTCGTGCGTGAAGGGGCACCGGACGACGTGGCCCTCGAGTACGCCGGGGCGGCCGCGGTCCTGGTCACCGACCGCGGGTATCTCCGTCACCAAAAGCAGTGGCGGGCCCGCGTGGCGGAGGAGGCCCCCTGTCGGGTGGAGCAGGTGGAAGGCGATGTGGTGGTGCCCGTCGAGACGGTCACCGACAAGGCGGAGTACGCCGCCCGGACCATCCGGCCGAAGATCCACGAGCACCTAGAGCGGTGTCTGAAGCTGCCGGAACCGGTGCCCGTGGAGACCCCCTCCCTCGACCTGGACATCGATTCAGGACGCTCGCTCGACGACATCGAGGCCGTCACGAACCAGATGGATCTCGACCGGCGCGTGGGGGCGGTTTCCGACCTGTATCCGGGCGGCGTTTCCGAGGCCGAGGCCATCCTGGACGATTTTCTCGCGGAGCATCTGGACGGGTACGACGAGAACCGCAACCAAATCCACTCCCACGCGGTCTCGCACATGAGCAAGTACCTCCACTACGGGCAAATCTCGCCCGTGTGGCTGGCCCAGCAGGTGCGCCGGGCCGAGGGCCCGGAGTCGGACATCGACTCCTACATCGAAGAGCTCGTGGTTCGGCGCGAGCTGACGATGAACCACGTCCACTTCCGGCCCGACACCTACGACTCGTACACGTGCCTGCCGGAGTGGGCCCGTGAAAGCCTGGCCGAACACGCCGACGACGAGCGTGAGTACGTCTACAGCCTGGACGAGCTGGAGGACGGGACCACCCACGACCCGTACTGGAACGCGGCAATGAAAGAAATGCGGGAGACCGGCTACATGCACAACTACATGCGCATGTACTGGGGCAAGAAGATTTTGGAATGGTCCCCCGATCCGAAGACGGCCTACGACCGCACGCTTCGGCTCAACAACCGGTACTTCCTCGACGGACGCGATCCCAATTCCTTCGCGAACGTGGCGTGGGTGTTTGGGCTCCACGACCGCGGGTGGAAGGAACGGCCCGTGTACGGAAAGGTGCGGTACATGAGCCAGGGCGGCCTGGATCGGAAGGCCGATCCGGACGCCTATGTTGAGAAGGTAGACCGTCTTGCGACGGTCGCGCAATCTGCGTAGCCACCGCTGCAACCGTCATGACCAACGACACGAAGGAAACCCTCTTTCCGATCACCTACGCCAGTGCGGTCTTCTTCTACGCGTGGGCAATCATTTCCCTCTGGGTGGGGCCTGATCGGGGCCTGACCGGCGACTGGTACCTCGTTCTTGGGGTCATTCCTGCGTTTCTCGGGGTGACGAGCACCGTGATGGCCCTTGCGCTTCACCTGGAGCTCCAGGACGGAGACTCGGCAAGCTAGGGCAGGCCCCGCTCGGCCGTGTCTACGCCGTGGACCGTGTCGACGACTTCTCGGACTGGATCCAGGCCGGATTGAGGCCGCCGATAATGGAGCCGTAAACGAGGTGAAGCAGGAGCGTCGCGACGATGTACTTGGCCGCCGAGCCGAGATGGAGGGGATCGCTCGCGGCGAGCGTGTGGCCCGAGCCCCCAATTCCGAAGACGCCCCACCCGATGAGCGGGGAATAGATGAGCATCATGAAGGCCCAGAGGCCCGTGGCGAGATAAATGCCTCGTCGAACGTTTGCGTCAGATCCGTACAGGCCCACCAGCACCAGGGACCAGGTGGCCCCGTAGCCGAGGTGAACGAGAAGCGGGAGGGGGCCTGTATTCAGCCCGAGTTGCTCCAAGAAGGCAGCGGACGGGGGAAGGTTGAAGGGGGCGATGCCCGTTCCGTGAATGCCGAGCATCATGAGCAGAAACATCACGAGGCTTCCGAGGACGCCGACGAGAATCGACTTGAGCCACTTCACGGAAGGGCGACAGGCTGTGAGTACGAGGACGAGCGTTTAGCGGGCGTCGCTACCGCCTTTGGTGGAGACTGCACCGCACCGTTACGCGCCTGCCCCCCTGGTCCGATCTACTGAAGAGACAGGCCGACCGCGGAGGGGGAAAAGTGTAGCACGTACCCGCAGTACTCACACACCACATTGATGCGGGGGACCGTCGAAGAACTGTCCCCATCTGTCGAGAGGAGGGTCACCTCTTCCTGCACCGTCATGTTGGCGGCGCCGCAGATGGGGCACTGTGGCGGCTGGGCCCGGGACTTGAGGTGACTGGCTACTGCACGTTGCTGTTCTAGGGTCAGAGGCATATCGAGGGAAGGAGGAGGGGGGAGAAAAGGTGACAGGCTTTCAGGAACGCGCCTGTGGGCGAAGAAACGTGAGTCGGTTCACAGGTCCTTTGCCGGGCTCCTGCCATTCGGGCAGGGTTCTCTGCCTGGCATTGCTTTTGGAAGGCAATACCACTGCGTGCGTCGGGTCGTTGCTCGGCCGCCGAAGATGTTTGAACATTTTCGCCCCGTTTGCTCTCACAACCTACAGTCCGGTATGGTTGCCCAGCAGCACTACCAGCGTCTGAAGCATCTCTACTCGGCCGCCTCTTCGGAGCAGGCCACCGGCCCCGTGGACATCTCCTACGGATACGCCGAGGTGGTGGGTGCGATTGACGGAGAGACGGACCGCGCCGTGGTCCCCCATGTCCCCCACCAGCAACTCTTGGCTGACGTCGCGTCCCTGGCAGCGGGCTCAGTCGAGAAAGAGGGGCGACTTTCGTTGGAGCGCTTCAACATGAGTGTCAGCCAGCCCGATTATCAGGGATCGGTCCAGGCCAACGCAGAGGTGGTGCTTGCGGAGCCGCCCCGCTACCACGTCCGGGCCACCCTGTTTGGCGAAGAGGGGAACGAGATTGCGGAGGCGCTGGCGTTCTTTGAGCCGAGTGGGGAGGCGCTGCCCCCCGATCCCGCCCCGGAGGCCGACGCCGAAGCCGACGGGCCCGCGCCGCCTCCCGCCCCGTTCATGCCCGTCCACGTGACCCGGTATGGGTCGCTGTGTCTGAACTAGCGTCGGGGGGGAGGAAAGGCGACTCTCCAAACAGACCGAACACGATGGGAACGGGGCTTGGCCGTGTACGGCCGCGTGTCCGACGGCGCAACGGGATGCGGAGGAGAGACACCCGCAGTGCAGAGATCCGAGCACAGGAGGATCGCCTCGTTCGGAACTTGTGCCCAGGCGGGTCGTGGCGAACGCCGGCACTGTGACTCCGTCGTTCCGACATGCCCCGCATGCTCCCCGACTGGCTCCCCGGACCGTATCTCCTGATCGGCACCGGACTGGCGCTCGGGGCTGTGCTCGCCGTCGTCGCGGTCCGGACCAGCCAAGTCGAGTCGCGCCAGACAGAGACGGAGCCGGTGGACCCGGCGGTCGCCGCCGATGCCCCCCGGCGGCTTGCCGAGGCCCTCAAGATCCGAACCATCACCCAGCGGGATCCTGCGAAGCTCGACTCGGCGGCGTTCCGCGACTTCTATCGGCATGTGGCCCAGGCCTTCCCGACCGTCCACACCGCCCTCGACACGATGCACGTCAACGGGCTGAGTCGCCTCTACACCTGGAGGGGAAGCGACCCATCCCTCGCGCCGATTGTGCTCATGGCGCACGTCGACGTGGTGCCGATCGAAGACGCCTCGGCCTGGACGCACCCGCCGTTCGGGGGGCGGATCGCCGACGGATACGTGTGGGGGCGCGGGGCCCTGGACGACAAGGCGAGCGCCCTCGGCATCCTGGAGGCCATCGAGGCCCTGCTGAATCGGGGCGTAACGCCGCGGCGGACGGTGCACGTGGCGCTGGGGCACGACGAAGAGGTGGGCGGGGCGCGGGGCGGGCGCGCCCTGTCCGAGCGAATTACGGCCGGAAACGCCTCCCCGGCACTGGTGGTGGATGAAGGAGGGGCCATTGCGCGGGGCGCGCTCCCCGGCCTGACGGACCCCCTTGCGGTCGTAGGGGTGGCGGGCAAAGGGTTTTTGAGCGTGGCGCTTACGGCCGACGGGCCGGGGGGACACTCGTCCGTGCCGCCGTCTCGGACCAGCATCGAGGGGCTCAACGAGGCGCTGACCCGGTTGCGGGCCAACCCGCTGCCGTCCCGCCTCACGGGCGTGGCGGGCACCATGTTCGACTACCTCGCGCCGGAGGTGACGCTTCCGATGCGGACGATGCTGGCAAATCGGTGGCTCACCACCCCAATCCTGCGAGCCGTACTGAACCGCCGCCCGGCGACCCGGGCCGCAATCCGGACGACGACCGTGCCGACGCGCCTTGACGCCGGGGTGAAGGACAACGTCATTCCGACGGAGGCCCGGGCCGTGGTCAACTTCCGGATTCTGCCGAGCCAGTCGGTTGGCGAGGTCGTGGCCCACGTCCGGCGCGTCCTGGACGGGCTGTCCGTCCAGGTGGAGCCGATCCGGTCGACCTCCCCCCCGTCGGTGTCGGCGATCGACACGCCGGCGTTCCGGATGATGCAGCGAACCATCGGGCAGGTCACGGCGGATTCGGTCGTCGTGGCCCCCTACCTCCTGCCCGGGCGCACGGACAGCGGCTACTACGCCGACGACAGTGACGCCGTGTACCGATTCGTGCCGTACCAGCTCGGGCCGGACGACCGGAGCCGCATCCACGGGGCCAATGAGCGCATTGCGGTCGACGACTACCGGACGGTCGTCCAGTTCTACACGCAGCTTATCCGCAACGCCGATCGCCTCCCGGTAACGCGCACGTCCGGCGCCGAGCCGGACGGCTGACGGCCTCCCGTCCATCTCCTCTGACCCATCAACACCACGTCCATGTCGCGATCCGGTTTGCCGTTCGGAAGAAGTGCGGGGCTCCTTTTTGGGCTTTTGATGCTCGTCGTGGGGGCGGCGAAAGCGGCCGTCGCCCAACCGGCCACCGAGCCGCAGTCGACCCGGGCGTACATCCGGTCCGTCGTCACCGACACGATCGAGGCCGCCCCGTACACGGGCGCACTCTGGGGCATTGAGGTGACCAACCTGGAGACGGGCGAGCGCCTGTTTCAGCACAATCCGGAGCACCTGTTCACGCCCGCATCCAACACCAAGCTCTTGACCGCGGCCGCCGCCCTCCGCCGGCTGGGCCCCTCGTACCGGTACGAGACGGGGCTGTACGTGGACGGGTCGGTGCGGAACGGCGTCCTGCGCGGGAACCTGATCGTGCGGGGGAGTGGGGACCCGACGCTGGGCGGCTACGCGCAGCGGGACGACCCCACGGCGGTCTTTCGGGACTGGGCGGACTCGCTGCGGGCGGCCGGCATCACGCGCATCGAAGGCGACATTTTGGGGGACGACAATCCGTTCAGCGACGTGCCGCTCGGGGACGGGTGGAGCTGGAACGACGTGCCCTACGCGTACGCCGCGGAGATCAACGGGCTCGTCTTCAACGGCAACACGATTGACCTGGAGGTGCGGGGCCGCCAGGTGGGGGCGCCCGGCCGCGTTGCCTGGTCGCCCTTCGAGACCGATTACGTTCGGGTCCGCAATCAGAGCCGAACGGTGCCGCGGGACTCGACGTCCGACGAGGACTACGACCGTCCCTTTTCGGAGAACACCTTCACGGTCCGCTCGCGAATCCACCCGAACGAACTTCAGGAGGAGACCCTCACGATCACGGAGCCGACGAAATACTTCACCCACACGCTGCGGTCCGTGCTGCTCCGGGAAGGCATTTCGGTAGGGGGGCAGGGGCGGGACGTGGACGATTCGCCCCTCACGCCGCGCTACGAGGCCGACTCGGTGCGGCGGGTTGGAACGTACCGGTCGCCCCCGCTGCGGGAGGTCGTGCAGACGATGAACCACGAGAGCCAGAACCTGTACGCCGAGCAGCTCCTCCGCACGCTCGCAGTGGTGGGGCCGCCGGACACCACCGCCGACGACCTCACGGCGGGATCGGCGGCACTTGGTGCCCTGGCCGTGCGCACGGAGCTGTCGGAGGTGGGCATCGACACCAGTCGGGTGCGGGTCGTGGACGGCTCGGGCCTCTCGCGCAAGAACTACGTGCGGCCCCGTGCCATGACCCGGCTCCTCGTGCACATGTGGAGCGAGGCGCCGTCCGACCGCCGCGCGGCGTTCTACGACTCGCTGCCGACGGGGGGGCGAGAGGGCACCCTTGAATACCGGTTCCCCCGAGGCGCCGCGGCCCGGAACGAGGTGCGCGCCAAAACCGGCACGTTGACCGGGGCCAGTGCGCTCAGTGGATACGTACGCACCCCCCGCGGCACGCCGCTCGCCTTCGTGATCTTCTGCAATCACCACCTGGCCGACGCCGAGGACGTGCGGGCCGCCCAGGATGCCATCGTGAACGCGCTGGCCGAACGGCCCCTCTGACACTCCCCCCATTCGTCCTGGGGCGGGACGCAGACCGGATTCCTGCGCTATCCGAATAGCAACTGCACCATGTACACCGACGCGAGGAAGCCGACGAAATCGGCAAAGAGGCCGGCGGGGACGGCGTGGCGCGTATCACGGATGTTGACGGCGCCGAAGTAGACCGCGATGACGTAGAAGGTGGTCTCGGTGGAGCCGAACATGGTCGCGGCCATCTTCACCACGAGGGAGTCCTCGCCGTACTGGTTGATCATGTCGGCCACGAGGCCCGCGGAGCCGGAGCCCGTGAGGGGCCGCACGATGCCCATCGGCAGGACCTCGGCGGGCACGCCGATGACGCCCAGCACGGGGTCGAGCACGTTCACCAGGTAGTCCATGGCGCCCGAGGCCCGAAACATCCCGATGGCGAAGAGGATGGCGATCAGGTACGGAATGATGGTCACGGCGACGTCGAAGCCCTCCTTGGCGCCCTCGACAAACACCTCGTAGACCCGGACGCCTTTGAGGAGGCCGTAGAGGGGAAAGCCGACGAGCAGGGCCGGCAGCACGAAGGCCGACAGCACGCCAACGGCAGAGCGGATGGTTTCAAGCATGGCGGCAGAGGGGGGGGCGTGTATAGGGGCAGAAGGGCGAGTCGAGAATTACTCGTCCGGGTCTTCGGCGTCGGCGGTGCGGTGCGGGGCCGTCGCCCGAAAGTACGGAAGCCGGTGAAGGGCCAGGGTGCCGAGAATGCCGGCGACGGTCGAGCAGAGGGTCGCCAGTGTGATGGAGAAGAAGAGTTGGTTGATCTGCAGGCCCATGATGGCCACCAGGAGCGAGGGCGGGACGAGTTGTACGCTCGAGGTGTTGAGCGCCAGCAGCATCACCATGTCGTCGCTCGCCTTCTCGTCCGACGGGTTCAGCTCCTGCAGGTCCTCCATGGCCTTAATCCCCAGCGGGGTCGCCGCGTTGCCCAGCCCGAACACGTTCGCCAGTAGGTTGAGGCTGATGTTGGCGAGGGCCGGGTGATCGTCCGGCACGTTGGGAAAGAGGGGGCTCAGGATGGGCTGGACAATGCCGGTGAGGGATTCGATGAGCCCCGCCTCCTCACCGATCTTTACGAGGCCCAGCATGAGCCCGAGGACGCCGATGAGGCTGAGGGCGAGCGAGGCGGCCGTCTCCGCAAAGTTGAGGGCCGCCTGCGCGATGTCGTTTAGTTTGCGAAAGCGAACCGGCTCGAACTGAAGGGCGGTCTCGGTCCGGCCCACCCCGGCGGTCGTCCGGGACGTCCCCTGGAGGGCGCCGCGGAGGGCTGGATTGTCGTCCGTCGCGTGGAACGACTGAATGGTGGCGAGCGGCTCGGGAAGATCGGCGTCCGGGTCGAACTCCACCTTTCGGCCCTCCTGGGTCTGCACGAGCGTGCCGGCATAGACCGGGTCCGGCGCCGCATTCACGCCGTACACGTCCCGGTACGTGGCCGAGTCGATCCGAATCTCGACCGGCTGACGACGCGCGTCCGGCGCGTAGCCGTCGGGGAAGTGGAGCGCGACCGGAAGGGCGGTCTCGTTCCGGAACCGGTTCTCGACCAGCTCCTGGGTGTCGACGGTCAGGGCGAAGAGCAGGCTCCCAATAATGAGCCCACTCCAGATGTAGTTGAGCATGGGCACGTGGCGTCGTGGGGCAGGCACGAATCGCTTCTCATCATACGGACTGCCGGCCGGAAGAGAAATGAACGGGGCGGCGGGGTGGGGGGCAGGGTGCGGCCGAGAACACAGGAACACTGCCCGAAAATCGGTGGTTGCAGGGCGCGGTGTCTTGTTGCCTGGAGCCCGTTGTGAATCTGTGCCCGATTCGTCACCCCCGCCGCCAGACGTCCCGGAATCGCCCCTCGTGGTGTTCAAGTTTGGGGGAACGTCGGTGGGCCGGCCGGACCGATTCCGGACGGTCGTGCAACTGATCCGGGAGGCGGCCGCCGAGGGGCGTGTCGTCGCCGTCGTGTCGGCGCTCTCGGGGGTGTCGCGACAGCTGGCGAGTGCACTTGAGGCGGTGTCGACCCGGGCCGACGGCGCGACGGCAGTGGAGGCCCTGACCGACACGCTCCGGACCCGTCACGCCGAGCAGGCGGAGGCGGTGTTGTGTGCAGGCCGGAAGCGCACCTACGAAGCGATCCTCGACGAGCGGCTGGACGCCCTCCGACGTGCGTTCGATCGGGTCGAGCAGGACGCAGATGTCCCCGCGGCCCGGGACGCGGTGCTCGCCGTGGGGGAGCAGCTCTCGGTGCCGATGGTTACCCTTGCGCTCCGTGACGCGGGCCTCCACGCCCCGCGGTGCGACGCGACCGACCTGGTCGTGACGGATGATACCTTCGGGGCGGCCCAGGTACAGCACGACGCCACGTCCGAACGGGTGCGCGCCTGGTACCGGTCGCTGGACCCGGCGGCCGTGCCGGTGGTGGCCGGGTTCATCGGGGCCACGGAGGACGGCAGGCCCACGACCCTCGGATTTGAGGGGAGCGACTACTCGGCGGCCCTCGTCGCAGCGCTGCTCGGGGCGCAGGGGCTTACCCGGTACACCGACGTCGATGGGATTTACACCGACGATCCGGACGCGAACGAGGCGGCCGAGCGGGTTGACCACCTGTCGATGGAGGCGGCCCTCGCACGCAGTGCGTCGGGCGGGCTCGGGATGCACCCCAAAACGCTACGCCCGCTTGCTGACGCAGGCATTCCCATGCAGGTGCGGTCCATCGTCGCGCCGGACCGGCCGGGCACCCCGATTGTGCCGGCCGACGGCACCGCCGACGCGCTCTGGCCGGCGCCGTAACACGCTGGGCCCCTGCTCCATGGGGCATCGAGCGTGCCCCCTGTACAGTCCCCTCTCCAAACAGCCATTCGTCTCGTGCCGACCGATTCCCTTCGTGTTCTCCAGTACGGCCTCGGCCCCATCGGGCAGGCGGCCGCCCGGACGGTGCTCGAAAAGGAGCCCCTGACCCTCGTCGGGGCGGTGGACATCGATCCGGCCAAGGCGGGGCGCGACGTTGTTGATCTGATCGACGGTGAGGCCGCGTCCACCGGCGTTCACGTATCCGACGAGGCCGAATCAGCCCTGGCCGACGGGGCGCCCGACGTCGTGCTCCACACCACCACCTCGTTCCTGGAGGGGGTGACGGACCAGCTGGTCCAGTGCGCCCGGGCCGGGGCCCACGTCGTGTCCTCCACCGAGGAGCTTTCGTTTCCGTTTCGCCGATCGCCCGACCGGGCCGAGCGGCTCGACCGGGTGGCGCGAGAGGAGGGCGTCACTGTCGTGGGGACGGGGGTAAACCCCGGCTACGCCATGGACGTGGTGCCCCTCATGGCGACGGCGGGCTGCACCGACGTGCGGGCCGTACACGTCGAACGGGTTGTCGACGCGGGGGAGCGCCGCGACCCGCTCCAGGCCAAGGTGGGGGCCGGGCTCTCCCCGCAGGCATTCGCGGACAAGAAGGCCGGGGGAGGCTTTGGGCATATCGGCCTCCGGGAGTCTTTACACATGATGGCGGACGGGCTTGGGTGGTCGCTGGGGGGCGTCGAGGAGGAACTTCGGCCGGTCCGGGCCGACGCCCCGGTGGACACGGGGTACCGGCGGGTCGAGCCCGGGGCCGTGGCGGGCATTCACCACACCGCCGAGGGGCGGGTCGACGGCGAGTCCCGGCTTACTCTTGACCTTAAGATGTTCGTCGGGGCGGACGCGTCCTACGACGCGGTGACGGTGGACGGGGACCCGCCCATCGACCTCCGGTTCCAGGGGGGAATCTTTGGGGACACCGCCACGGTGGGCATGCTGGTGAATATGGCCCCGCGGGTCGCTGATGCCCCGCCCGGGTTGCACACCATGGCCGACCTGCCCGTCCCCCGCGCCTTCGCGACGGGTCCTGCGGCGGATGCTTGAGAACCACGAGGCGCCCGCATGAGCCGCTACGTTCAAATCCCCGGTTGGTCTCGTGACCATTCTGCACCGCGATGAGCACCTTTTGGTCGTCAGCAAGCCGCCCGGACTGCTTGCCCAGCCCGACCAGACCGGCGATCCGGACGTCGTCTCGCGCGGCAAAGAGATGCTGTCCGGCGAGACGGAAGGGGCGCCGTTTCTTGGGCTGGTGCACCGGCTCGACCGGCCCGCCTCGGGGGTGATGGTTCTGGCACGGTCGCCGGAGGCCGCCCGAGAGCTGTCCCGGCAGTTTCGGGAGCGGCTGGTCGAGAAGCGGTACGTGGTGGCCGTGGAGGGCACACTTCAGGGCATCGGGGCGTGGACGGACTACATCGCGAAGCCCGACCGGCAGCCCCGGCTCGTCGATCCCGATCATCCCGAGGGCAAGCGGGCCGCCCTCGACTGGCAGGTGCTCGAATCGAGCCGTGCCCGTACGCTCCTCCAGGTGACGCTTCAGACCGGGCGCCCGCATCAGATCCGCCTTCAGGCCGCAAGCCGGGGCCACCCGGTGGTGGGGGACGACCGGTACGGCGCGTCGGATTCGCTGCCGGACCGTGCCGTTGCACTGCACCATGTTCTCCTGCGGGCCGACCATCCTGCCCGCCCGCGCCGCGAGACCTTCGTGGCGCCGCCCCCGACGCACTGGTCGGGGGTGCTCACCGACGGCATGAACACGGTGCTCCACCGGATGCTCGACCGCGAGCAGCCGTCCTGACAGCCAGGGGCAAGAGGGGCAAGAAGCGTCGGCTGTCCCGGGGCCCGGTCCGTCACGCGTCTTCCGATCTCTCCGAACGAATTGCAGTCTACGATCATGGGCGATGATTTCGACCGTCTCGAGACCCTCCGCGAGGACCCGCGGGACGACCTTCCGATGGCACACCGCATGAAGCGGTTCGTGGAGGCCTTGCAGCTCCGAATGACCCGGGCCTTCGACGACCTCGACCCGGGGGCGTCGTTCGAGGTGGATCGCTGGTCCCGGGACGAGGGCGGCGGCGGCATCACGGCGGTGATCGAGGGGGGCGACGTATTTGAGAAAGGGGGCGTGAATACCTCCGCGGTCCACGGCCCGCTGCCGGAGCGGATGGCGCGCGAGTTTGACGTCGAGGAGGCCCCCTTCTACGCCACGGGCCTCTCCCTGGTGATGCACCCCCGCTCGCCGTACGTCCCCACCGTCCACGCCAACTTCCGGTATTTTGCGCTGGGCGACGACCTCATGAATCCGCTGGACCAGTGGTTCGGCGGCGGGGCCGACCTTACGCCGTACTACCCCCGCCTCGACGATACGAAACACTTTCACGGGGTGTGGAAGGAGGTGTGTGATCGCCACGAGGGGGCCGACTACGCCGCCTTCAAGGCCAAGTGTGACGACTACTTCTATCTGGACCATCGAGACGAGGCGCGGGGCGTGGGCGGCATCTTTTACGATTACCTCCGCGAAGATCCGGAAGGGCTGTTTTTCTTCACGCGGGAGGCCGGCCGCGCCTTTCTGGAGTCGTATCTTCCCATCGTGAAGCGACGCAAGGACACGGCCTATGGGCAACAGGAAAAGGCGTACCAACGCATCCGTCGGGGGCGGTACGTGGAGTTCAACCTGGTGTACGATCGAGGGACCAAGTTCGGGCTGGAGTCCGACGGCCGCACGGAGAGCATTCTCATGAGCATGCCGCCGCAGGTGCAGTGGCCGTACGACTATACGCCAGAGCCGGGCACGCCCGAGGCCGATGCGCAGTGGTACTTCACGGCTCGGGATTGGCTTTCGGTGACGGAGGCCGAGGCGCCGGATAGTACCACGTGAAGACCCTGCTGAGAGGGTGTTTTAGGGTGAATTTCAACGCGTCGCGGGAACGGGACGGAGGGCCCAGCGCTCAATTTACCGCTGTCATCATGTCCCCAACGTCGGCCCTTGAGTGTACGCTCGGCCCGTATGACTCCACTCGACATTCTTCGTGCCCATGAGCCCGGTCAGTGGACGCGTCCCGAGGATTGTGCCTCCCGAACCCCCCTCCCGATTGACGCGGGCGACCGCGTGGGCGTCGTGCTGTTCAACCTAGGCGGGCCGTCGACCCTGGGGGAGGTCGAGCCGTTTCTGTACCGCCTGCTGATGGACCCGCTTCTCCTTGATGTTCCGGTGGGGGGGCGGATGCGTCGATGGCTGGCCAGGTCGGTCGCCTACCTTCGGGCCGGAACGCTCCGTGAGCACTACGAGCTCATCGGAGGGGGCTCGCCCGTCCCGCGGCTGGCCCGGGAGCAGGCCACGGTGCTCCAGGACCACCTCCACGCCCGCTACGGAGACCCGGCCGGTGTGGGGGTTCGCGTGTACTCGGCGATGCGGTACGGGCGTCCGTTCCCGGAAAAGGTGGCGGCCGACATGGCGGCCGACGGGGTGGACAAGGTTGTGCTGGTGCCCTCGTACCCACAGTACGCCGCCGGCACGACGGGCTCGGCGCTTGCGTACTGGAAGGCGCTGGGGGCGAGGGGGGAGCGTCCGTCCTGGCCCACGACCGTCGTGCCCGAATACGCCGCTCATCCGAAGTACGTGCAGGCCGTTTCGGAACGGATCGACGAGGCCCTGCAGCGGTTCCCGCGACATGTGCGCGAGGAGGTCGCACTCGTCTTCAGTGCGCACGGCTCGGTGTTCAACGCGCAGGGGCCGCGCAAGCCCCCGTACTGCTGCCACGTGCACTCGACCGTGGATCGGGTGATGCAACACCGAGGGCGAGACCGGCCCTTCCGCACGGCCTTCCAAAGCCTAATTGGGCCGAACCACTGGGTCACGCCCTCGACCCCGGACACAATTGCCGCCCTCGCCGAGCAGGGCCACCGCGCAGTGCTGGTCGTTCCCATTGCCTTCGTGACCGACCACGTCAACGTCCGCTACGACCTCGACGTGGACGTGCGCGAGACGGCGTCGGCACACGGGGTTGACCACTTCGAAGTGACGGCCGGCCTCAACACCCATCCGCTGTTCATTGAGGCACTCGGGGAGGCCACCATGGCTCAGCTCGACGTGCCCATCGACACGAACCAACGCCACCACAGAGAGGACGGCCACGCCCAGACCTACCCACTCCGGCCCCTTCAACAGCTTCCGCGCCACAAAGTGACCCGCGACGGCGCCTGCCCGACCTGTGGACGGCAGTGGGGGGCGCGACGATGGACGCATCCCGACCGCCCGACCCAGTCGGCAACCGCCACCGACCGCCCCGCCTCGCCCCCCGACGAACGATCAAGTCCCCTCGCAGAGTCGCGGTCGAAGGAAGACCCGTAGCGGTTTGTCTGGGGGCGGCCCAGTATATTTTCCGCACTCACCTGCTCGCCGACGATGAGCCTTTCGCCGTCCGACGAATTGTTGCGCACCCTGGCACCCGTTCCCGTCTCCAGTCCCATTCTGGACCTGGGATGTGGGGCGGGGGACCACACCGAGGCCCTTCTGCGCCTCGGGTTTCCCGTCCACGCCTGCGACCCCCGGCCGGACGCGGTGCAGGACACGCAGGCCGTCGTTCGCGATCTGGTCGATGCGGAGACCGCAGAGACGTGCGTCCAGCAGCTCTCCCTACAGGGGCTCGACGAGCTGGAGGCGACCTTCGACTGGGTCATTGCCGACCGGACGGAGGCCCTGGTCGACTCGCCGGCCGACCTCGCAACGCTCCTGAACAAGAGCCAGAATTTGCTGGCGCCCGGCGGATGGGTGTATCTCACCGTTCCGGCGACGACGGATGGCCCCGACGGGGCGTCCCACGACGACACTGTAACTCGTTTTGCACCGGCGGACCTCGACGCCGGGGCTTTGGATATAGCACTGGTGGAGTCCCGAGCCCCATCTCGCGTCGAAGAAAACGGAGAGGTTCGGGTTCACGCCCTCTACCGACACGTAAAGCGGCCGACCCCCGAATGAGCGCGGCCGAGACGCTGCGCCACAGGCCCACGACGACTCCCCCCTGCTCGTCACTGTTTGACCGACCACGCCACCGATGCCATGGAAGTTGCTCCCTCCGACGTTGACCTGCGGACCAGCCGCCGGTTCTACGAGCGTGCTCAGCACTCCATCCCGGGCGGCGTGAACTCCCCCGCCCGTGCCTTCGACAGCGTGGGGGGCACCCCGCTTTTCATCGAACGCGCCGAGGGGGCGTACCTGGAGGACGCCGACGCGAATGAGTACCTCGACTACGTCGGCTCCTGGGGCCCGATGATTTTTGGGCACTCCCACCCAGACGTGGTGGAGGCGGTCAAGGATCAGGCCGAGGCGTCCACCTCCTTCGGAGCCCCCACCGAGATTGAGATCGAGGTGGCCGACCTGGTCTGCGACCTCGTCCCGTCCGTCGAGAAGGTGCGGATGGTGAACTCGGGCACGGAGGCGACCATGAGTGCCGCCCGACTGGCGCGAGGGTACACGGGCCGCGATAAGATCATCAAGTTTGAGGGCAACTACCACGGCCACGGCGACTTCTTCCTGATTTCCGCCGGCAGTGGGGCGATGACCCTCGGCAAGCCCGACTCGCCCGGCGTGACCGACGGCAACGCAAAAGACACGCTGCTGGCCCAGTACAACGACCTGCGTCACGTCCAGCGGCTCGTGGAGGCCAATCAGGGGGAAGTGGCCTGCATCATCGTGGAACCGATCGCCGGCAACATGGGCTGCATCCCGCCGGAGCCCGGATTCCTGGAGGGGCTGCGGGAGCTGTGCGATGCCCACGACATCGTGCTCGTCTTCGACGAGGTCATGACGGGCTTTCGGGTGGCGCCGGGCGGCGCCCAGGAGCGCTACGGCGTGATTCCGGACCTGACCTGCCTGGGCAAGATCATCGGCGGCGGGCTGCCGGTCGGGGCGTACGGCGGCAGGCAGGAGATCATGGACTACGTGGCCCCGACGGGGCCGGTCTACCAGGCCGGGACCCTGAGCGGCAACCCCCTGGCCATGCGGGCCGGGCACGCCATCCTCTCAAAAATTGCCGCGGAGAAGGATCGCATCTACGACCAGCTAGAGGACTACGCGGAGGCCCTGCAGACGGGCACGAAGCACAACCTCGACGCGCTGGGGCTGGACTACACGACGCATCAGGTGGGGGCGATGGGGAGCCTCTTCTTCACGGACGCGGAGGTGGTAGACCAGGACACGGCCCAGACCGCGGACACGGAGGCCTATGCCGCCTACTTCCACGCCATGCTGGAGGAGGGGATTTATCTTCCCCCGTCCCAGTTCGAGGCGATGTTCTACGGCACGTGCCACGGCGAGGACGAGCTGGAGACGACCCTGGAAACCCAGCGCCGTGCCCTCAAGCGGGTCCACTCGTAGCAGGCCGCCCCCGCCACTTCCTCTCGCGTCTTCGAGCCGAACATGGACGACCGTACGTCTTCTGGGGGGCAGCTTTTCGGGGTTGATCGGCGCGTGCTTGCGCTTGCCCTGGCCCGCATGGCGGACGCCGTGGGCAACTCGTTTCTCATCATCGTGCTGCCGCTCTACGTGGCGAGCGAGGCGGTCGGGGGGCGCATCTTTGGCGTTCCCGCCTCGATGGTCGCGGGCGTCGTGCTGGCACTGTTTGGCATCGCGAGCAGCATCGCACAGCCGCTGGCCGGGCGCCTGTCCGATCGGGCCGGCCGCCGAAAGGTCTTCGTGATCGGTGGGCTCGTGGTCCTCGGGGCCATCAACCTGGCGTTCGCCGCGGCCACGGCCTACTGGCACCTCTTCGTGCTGCGGGTGGTCCAGGGCCTCGCGGCGGCCTTCACGATCACGGCGAGCCTGGCCATCGTCAACGAGCTGAGCGACGCGGGCAGCCGGGGCGGCAACATGGGCGTGTACAACTCCTTCCGCCTCATCGGCTTCGGGGCCGGTCCCCTCTTGGCGAGCGTGCTCCTTGAGATGGGGCCGTTCGCGATGCCGGGCGGGGCGGAGGTGACGGGGTTCGAGGCGACGTTCGCCGTGGCCGCGGCCACGGCCTTTCTGGGAACCGGCCTCGTGGGGGTGCTCGTGCAGGATCCCGAGGGCACGGCCCCCACGGAGCGGCGCCTGGCCCTCCGGGTCTGGGACCGGTCGGGATCGGGATGGCGGCTCGACACCATCTTCGCGTTGGGGGTCGCGACCCTCATCATGGCAAGCTGCATGGCGCTGCTGTCCGCCATCGAGCCGGAGGTGAATGCCCGGCTGGGGCAGGGGCCGTTCCTGTTTGCGGTCGAGTTCGTGGCCCTCATCGCGGCCCTCGCGGCCCTGCAGCCCGTGGTGGGACGGGCCAGCGACCGGATGGGGCGCAAGTGGTTCATCGTGCTCGGGCTGATGGGACTCGTCCCCACCACGCTGCTACAGGGCGTCGTCGAAGCGCCCTGGCAGATGATCGTGGTGCGGATGCTACAGGGCGGGGCGGGCGCACTGGTGTTTGCCCCGGCGCTGGCCCTGGCGGGCGACCACACCGAGCAGGGACAGTCCGGGGCACAGCTGGCCGTCCTGACCGTGGCGTTTGGGCTGGGCATCTCATCCGGCCAGCTGATGGCGGGCTTCTTCGTATCGTTCGGGTTCATCGTGCCGTTTGGGATTGGCAGCCTGCTCGCGGTGGGGGCCGCGGTGTTGGTGGGCACGCAGGTCGACGAGGCCGAGCCGGCCCCGTCTGCGGCGTAACCAGCCCGCTCTGGGTGCGCCAAGGGGCACCCAGTCCAATAAAGAAGCCCGCCCTGAGCCGGGGGCGGCTCCGAGCGGGGCCATCCAGACGCAAGCGGGGGAGGCGTTACTCCTCCGTCCGCTCCAGAAGAAGATCCGTCAGCTTTTCAAACTCGTCTCGTTCAAACGAGAGGCTGTACTTTCCGGGCTCCTTGTCCTCCCCCACTTCGGTAAGCGGCTCCACGTCCGAGGACTGGACCACCTCAATGAAGTCCTCGGATTTCATCTCGAAGGCCCCGGCAAAGTCCTCGGCCGTGGCGGCGTAAATGCCACCGTACGACTTGATCTCGCCCGTCGAAAAGTCTTCGGCGTCCTGCGGCTTGAAGCTAACTCCACGCATGAAGGCGGTCTGGGTTGGTGGTCGTCATGGTGAACCGTTTGTTTTGGAGATCAATTGATTGTCCGATAAAAAGTTTCTCTTCTCGGCAGGGCATCGGCCGGCTGCACGGAGTGCCCCGTCAATGGCGGCCCGCTACCAGACGTGGCCTTCACATTCTGAAAGAGCTTCTTTACATTCTAAAGAGTCAACCCTCCCAAACACAGCGGGCCGTGATGCTCTCCATCCGCCGAATTCTCTGGCCAACCGACTTTTCGAAAGGGGCCGACCGGGCGTTCCCACATGCCGCGGCCCTCGCGTCCTGGCACGAAGCGGAGCTACACGTGCTCCACGTGACGGAGGGCCGATCGGGAAACGCGTCGGAGGCCGACATCCCGATTCCCACGTCCACCCTGTCCGCGCTTCTGTCGGGGGACGGGGACCCTCCGCCGCACGTTGACCTGGACGCCCTCACACTCGTGCAGGAGCAGCGGGAGCATCGGTCGCCGCCCGAGGCGATCGTAGGGTACGTCGAGGAGCAGGAGATTGACCTTGTCGTGGCGGGCACGCGCGGGCGACGCGGCCTCCAACGCCTGCTTATTGGCAGCGTGGCCGAGGAGGTGCTCCGCACGGCCCCCTGTCCGGTTCTCACGGTGCGGGGGGCGGCGGACAGGGCCCCGGCCTGGGCCGTGCGCAACATCCTCGTGCCCGTGGACTTCTCGGACGCCTCGCTGGAGGCGCTCCGGCACGCGAAGGAGCTGGCCCTGACCTACGGGGCACAGATCACGCTGCTTCACGCGGTGGAGGAAGTGGTCTACCCGTCCGCCTACGGGGTGGAGCCCGCCAATCTGCCGGGGCCGCAGGTCATCGAACGGGTAGAAGGAAGCCTCGCCGAGCTCGTCCAGGCCGAGGTCGGGTACGAGCACGCCACCGTCGAGGCCAAAGTCGGATACGCCCCGTCCACCATTCTGGATTACGCCGAGACGAACGAGGTAGACCTCGTGGTAATTGCCACCCACGGCCGAACGGGCCTCGAGCGGATGCTACTGGGAAGTGTGGCGGAGCGGGTGTTGCGCCGCGCCCCTGTTCCTGTGTTCACCGTCCCGTCCTTCGGGAAATCACTGCTCCCGGCGTCCGACGACTCCTAATCCCCCTTGCGTTGTGATGGCCCACCGCATCCTGGTTCCGACAGACTTTTCGCCCAGTGCCGAGGCCGCGCTGGCCCACGCCGTGTCGCTGGCCGATCGGTTCGGGGCCCCCCTTCACCTGCTTCACGTCGTGCACCAGACCAACACCGACCTGTACGGGCTGGGCACTGCGGAGGCGCACACCGATCGGCTGCGCGAAGAGGCGGAGGCGAGTGCCCGAGCCCAACTCGCGGAGCTCGCCCCCGAGAGGGCGTCGCAGGAGGTGCATACGGCCGTCGCCCAGGACCCGGACGGAAGCGTGGCCGGTGCGATCGAGGAATACGTGCTCGATTCCGAAATCGACCTCGTGGTGATGGGCACGCACGGCCGCCGGGGGCTTGGGCGCCTCGTGCTGGGCAGTGTCGCCAACCGGCTCGTGCGGCGCGAGGTGGTCCCGGTCCTCACGGTCCGGCGGGGGGAAAACGGAGCGACGCCGCCGGTAGCGTACGACAACGTCCTGGCGCCCATTGACTTTTCGGATCACTCGAAGACGGCGCTGCGCCGGTCCAAAGAGGTGGCCTCGCGGTGCGGGGCGACACAGCACCTTCTGTTCGTCGCCGAGACGCGCGTGCAGCCCACCTTCAGTGACACGGGCATTCCGGGGGTAAGCGTTGTGGAGATGGATCCGGAGATTGTGGCCAACGCGGAGGAGGCCCTCGATGAATTGAACGCGTCCGTGGGCGGACCGGGGGTGCCCACCGCCTGTCACGTGGAGGCGGGCGGGGTTGCACAAACCATTGTTGACGTTGCGGACGCCCGCGAGGCAGACCTGATCGTGATGGCCACGCGCGGGCTGACCGGCATCGACCGGTTCGTTCTGGGCGGCAATACGGAACGTGTTCTGCGCACCGCCCCGTGCCCGGTTTTGGCCGTCCCCGCCTCCGTGGACGGGGCCCCCAACGCCTAATCGTCACTGCTCCCAACACCCTTTGCCCATGCTCCCCGACGAGTCTATCGACGAAATCAAAGCGGCCGTCCAGGCGTGCGACGACGCCCGGGCGGCCCTCGTGGGCGCCCTGGACGACGCCGACGCGACGGACGACGCCCCGGCCGACCCGGCGGCCCTGAAGCCCGTGGGCCAGGCGCTTGCCGACTGGCGGGACGCGCAGGCACGGTTCATGGCCGCGGTGGAGGCCGCCGACGCCT
Organism: Salinibacter pepae; assembly: GCF_947077775.1. Taxonomy (NCBI): domain Bacteria; kingdom Pseudomonadati; phylum Rhodothermota; class Rhodothermia; order Rhodothermales; family Salinibacteraceae; genus Salinibacter; species Salinibacter pepae. The sequence goes on along the minus strand of NZ_CAMTTE010000001.1, from coordinate 448,219 downwards.
CCGACCCCGCCACTACGGCGCTGCTCCTTAAGACGAACCACGGGGTCGATGCCTCCAACGCGCGCTGCGGCATTCCGGGAACGGACGTGGAGGGGGCGGACCAGCCGTTTCCCCTCGATCTGACGGGGGCAAAGGGCATGCTGGTCACGCAGGCGGCGACGCAGCACCTCGACTAGAGGACGCTCCGCCGTTGAGGGCGTCGCGGAGCGCGCGCGCGGCATCGGCGGCGGCGTCGGCATAGTTGGGCCCCTCGGAGGCGTAGAGGATGCTGCGGCTCGAATTGACGAGTACAGGTCCGTCGTCGGTCGCCGCCGCGTCCATGACGGCCGCCGCATCGCCCCCCTGCGCCCCGACGCCCGGGACCAAGAACGGAAGGGACGGGCACAGAGACCGGAGGTCCTGCAGCGCCGCTGGGGCCGTCGCACCGACCACGAGGCCGGCATCCCCGGGGGCGTCCGCATTCCACGCCTGCACCCGCCGCGCCACGTGCCGGTAGAGGGGGGTGCCGTCGCAGGTGCAGGCCTCCTGCAGGTCGGCGGCCCCGTCGTTGGAAGTGCGGGCGAGGACGAACGTGCAGGTGCCCTCGTGCTCCAGAAAGGGCATCGCACTGTCCCGGCCTAGGTACGGCGAGACGGTGCAGGCGTCCAGCCCCAGCTCCTCGTAGATCGACGCGGCGTAGTGGCGGGCCGAGTGGCCGATGTCGCCGCGCTTGGCGTCGCCCAGCACCAAGCAGTCGTCGGGGATTGTCGTCACCACCTGGTCCAGGACGGTCAGGCCCGCCGGGCCCAAGGCCTCGAAGAACGCGAAGTTGGGCTTGAACGCGCAGGCGTAGGGGGCGGTCGCCTCCACGATGGTCGTGCAGAAGGCGCGTACGGCGTCCGTGCGGAGCCGGCCGTCTTGGAGAGAGGGCGGAAACCGCGCGGGGACGGGGTCGAGCCCCACGCAGACGGCCGTCTCTTTCTGGGACTGAAGGCGGCGGAGGCGGCGGGAGAAGGAAGTCGACATGCATCTGCCAGACTGATCGGGAGGACGTGCCGTCCAAACGTAGCGGTTTGGTCGGGCGCACGCAACCCCCCCGTCCGGTCCAAAAAGGCCCTGAGAATTCCGATTTGGGGAGGGCCTGTGGAAGGAACCGAATGCAAACAGACAATTATTAGCTTTGAGCCTTAGTGGAAGCCCTTTCAAAGTGCCCCTCGGACACAATGGGGCCCGGGAAATGTCGCTTCGGACTCCCGTTGGGTATCGTTGGCCGACGTCCGCCGACGCCCTTCACGTCTCGCACACAAACCACTCCGACCAACCATGGCAGATCAAGGACTCAGTGACATCAAAGGGGTCTCCGAAGAGGACCAGAAAATGATTGAGAACATCGAGACGATGATGGGCCCCGAGCCGGAGGACATGGGGTTTATCAAGAACGCCTTCTGGGGGCGCCTCCGCGACGACCTCTTGTTTCCCTACCCCCAGGAAGGAGACGAGGAGCGAGAGCGGTGTGATGCCCTGCTGGAGGAGCTCGAAGCGTACCTGGAGAACGAACACCCGCGGGTCGAGATCGACCAGGAGCAGTACATTCCGGAGTGGGTGATCGACCGGCTGTTCGACATGGGTGTAATGGGGATGATCATCCCGGAGGAATACGGGGGGCTCGGGCTCGGGGTCACGAGCTACAACCGGGTGCTGGAAATGATCGGTCGCTACTGCGCGTCCACGGCCGTGATGGTGTCGGCGCACCAGTCGATCGGCTGCAAGGCGATCGTGATGTTCGGAACGGAGGAGCAGAAGGAAAAATACCTGCCCCTCGTCGCCCGGGAGGAGCTGAGTGCCTTCTGCTTGTCGGAGCCGAACGTGGGGTCCGACGCGGCGGCGCAGGAGTCCTTTTCCGTGAAGACGGACGACGGCGACTACATCCTGAATGGCGAGAAGAAGTGGTCCACCTCGGGCGCCATGAGCGGGCTGTGCACCGTTATGTGCAAGAACATGGTGCCCAACCCCGAGACGGGCGAGCTGGAGCAGCAGGGCGTGAACGCGCTCATCGTGACGCCGGACATGGACGGGGTGGAGGTGTTTGAGAACAACCGCGCGAAGACCGGCATCCGCGGGACGTGGCAGGCCCGTTTCCGCTTCAACGACGTCCGCGTGCCGGCGGAGAATGTCCTCCACGAGGAGGGCTCGGGCCTGAAGGTCGCGCTCTCGTGCCTCAACTACGGACGGTGCACGCTCAGTGCGGGCGTCACCGGCGCCGCCAAGGCGGCGCGGGATCAGGGCATCAAGTGGGCCCAGACGCGCTACCAGTTCGAGCGGCCCCTGGCGGATTTTGAGCTCGTGAAGCAGAAGATCGCCCGCATGTCGGCGGTGACCTACGCGATGGACGCCATGCTCTACATGATGACGGGGCTTCTCGACCAGGGGGAGGACGACATTATGGTAGAGACGGCCATCACCAAGGTGTTTTGCTCCGACTTCGGGTGGAACGTCATCGACGAGGCGCTGCAGGTCATGGGCGGGGAGGGCTACATGACCGAACACGAGCTGGAGCGGGCGTGGCGCGACAACCGCATCCACGGCATCGTGGAGGGCTCCAATGAGGTCATGCAGTCCTTCATCTTCGCGTACGGCGGGAAGCAGCTCGCCGAGAAGATGGTGTCGATCCAAGAGGCGCTGCTGTGGGACTCGGACGAGTCGATCGGCGACAACCTCTCGCGCATCCTGACGGCCGCAACCACGCCGGCGGTGATCCAGAAGGCCCTGCCGATGGGGGCCCAACTGTTCCTCGGGCTGAAGCCGCGTGCGCCCGAAATCAACGGCGTCCACCCGGCCCTTCAGGAACAGGCCGACACGCTTGCGTCGCTGGTCCAGAAGCACTCCCACTACTTCAAGCTCGTAAGCAAGTGGGAACGGGAGGACGTGGTAAAGCACCAGGCCCAGCAGGCCCGTGTGGCGGACAATGCCATCTACCTCTTCGCGCTCGCGTCGTCGCTCTCAAAGATGGACGACCAGCTTCGCTCCGGCGAGTTCGGGCCGGAATTCGAGCGGGACCGTGCCGCGTTCGAGTACCTCTTCGAGTGGTTCAGGCGCAAGATCCACCGCAACTTCGGCAGGATGCGCGACAATGCGGACGAGAGCATGCGAGACGCCGCGGAGGCCGCCCGTGCGCACAGCGACACCCTGCCCAACGACGACTTCTACATCCACGAGGGCAGCCCCCTGGGGCGCGACGCGGGCAAAGCGCACCCGCAGGAGCACATCCCGCAGTTTGAGGGAGAGGGCGAGGACCCCCGCGCGGTGGACCGCGAACCGGGCGACACCGATGACCTCGACCTCGACGAGATGGTCGACGACATGACCGAGCCGGTGGACCGGGGCGACGGGGCGCCCGAAGAGTCCACCGCGGCACCCAACCCGGAGGACAACTAACCGCCAGGCACCGGCGCGTCGCCATACGGACGAAGCAACACTGCGCAGTGTCGGGGACGGCCCGGCACTGTGCTTTTTTGTTGTGGGCGTGGCAGGGCCCGACGGGGAATGACTGCGCCTTCCCCCCACCAGTCCCCCGCCCATCGCGGACCGGCAGACGCCGCGGGGACGAATCGTGCCGGTGCCGCGTGCATTGGTAGTGTACCGACGCGCATCTTCTCTCGACGCTCCACTGCAGGTCTTCGCCCCATGCAATCCCTCTATCTCGTGTACCTTGATCGGCATCACCTTGGGGACGAGCTCTTCCTCAAATCGTTGGCCCAGCACTTGTCCAATGCGGGGACGGACGCGCCGACCTGCGTTCTGGTGCACGGAAGCGGCGAGAAGGTGGAACGCACCCTGGAGGCGCAGGGCTATTTCCCGGAGCGCAGCGGCGGAGTAATTGACGTGGAGACCGAAGACCAGCGGCGGCTGGTGGAGCGGGCCGTGCGGGAGGTCAACCAGGACATTGTGGCGGCACTCACCGACGAGGTCGTCTCCACCGTAGGAATTCAGGGCGTGGATCGCGGTCTGTTTCGGCTGGGCGACGATGCCTCCCTGCAGGCGGCCAATGTGGGGTGGCTATCGGCCCTTCTCAAGCAACACGTCGTTCCGGTCGTGTCCGCCCTTGTCGAGGCCTCGGACACCGGAACCGTGCACGAAGTGGGGACGGAGGCGGCCGTGCGGGCGTTGGCGCGGGCGCTGGGGGAGGCGTTTGAGCCGGAGATTTGCGTGCTGACGACCGCCGACGTTGCGGGGGTGCCCGACGAGACGGGCGGGGTGCAGTCGGAGATTGAGAGCACGGCCCTGGGCGACCACCCGGTTCCGGAGCCGGCCGCCGTGCGCCGCCTGGTGGAGACGGAGGTGCCGGTCCGGGTCACGAACCTGCAAGGGTTGTTTGGCGGCAGTGCGCCCACGGGGACGCGGGTCCGGCCGTAGCCGCCCCCCGAAGGAGCCCACCGATTGAACCTTCTGACAAATCAGACGCGGACGCAATCGGGACCGTACTCCGGCCGAGATCCGGCTTGACAGCGGCTGAGGGGGCCATTATGTTCTTGCTGCACAATCGAGTCATTCACGCTCACATTTGTTGAGGTTATCGCATGAGTACATTTGAGGAACGCTACAGCGAGCTGTCCGAAACCCTTGAGGGTGCCGAGGAGGACCTGATGAAGTTTTACGAAAAGGGCAACAAGGCCGCCGGCACACGCGCCCGGAAGAGCCTCATGAAGCTGAAGAAGTTGTCCCACGAAATCCGGCAAGAAATCCAGGACATTAAGAACGAAGAGCTTTAGCTTCTCAGGGGCCAATCCGATCCCCCCGACCGCCACACTTCTGGAGCGCACAGGTGGGGCGAATTGGTCACCGATCCGACGTTTCACGTCGCGGAAGAAGCCCTTGCTTTTTGTCGGCAAGGGCTTTTTGCGTTGCGGAGTGGCCTTGACTGCTGGCGGCTGGTCGTAGTGTTGCCGGTTGGTCTCGTTTTATTTTTTTTCTAGCTTTCCGACGCGATGCCCTATCATCTCATTTCTAGCGCCCTCGCAGTCCTTTGTCTCGTCCTGGTGGGAGTCCCCGCTTCGGCCCAGCCGGGACTGCCCTCGCTCCCCAATCCCCAAGAGAGTCCGACCTCCGATACGGCCGATGCGGAGTGGGAGTCAGAACTGACCGGCAAGATTTCCGTCTCGCAGGCCGCGTATCGCAACTGGCAGGAGGGAGGGGTCAACTCGCTGTCGTTTACGACCTCGCTGGACGGGGCCACCGAGCAGAAGGGGGACCGCTGGGCACAGGCGTACAGCGCACGGTTCGCCCTCGGCTACATCAATCAGGAAGACCAAGAGGTCCGAAAGGCGGAGGACCGGATCCGCCTGCAGGCCAACTTGCAGTATCAGGGGGACGGCTTTTTCAACACGTTCAGTCCCACCCTGGCCGGGGACCTTCGGACGCAATTTGCGCCTGGGTTTGCGTACTCCGATAATCCGTATCCCGATGAAGCGGCGCGGAGCGATGAGGACCTTCCCGTCCGGACCTCCTCGTTTTTTGCCCCGGGGACCGTCACGGAGTCGATCGGTCTTACCTACGATCCACTCGATCCGCTCTCGCTCCGGTTGGGCGTTGCCGCGAAGCAGACGGTCGTGGCCGAACCGGACTTTCGGGTCCTCTACGGGGTGGATCCGGACAATCTGGTGCGGTCGGAGGCCGGAGGACAGTTTTCTGCAAACCTGGACCAGCAGCTTTCCGAAAGCATCCGGTACCGGTCGCAACTCGACGTTTTCTTTGCTGTGAACCAGCTCGACAATCCCCCCGATGCCGTCTGGGACAATGTCATCAACCTCCAAGTGAACGACTGGATTACCACGGACCTGGAGTTCGTTGCGCTCTTCGACGAGGACACCTCCAGCGCAATCCAGATCAGGGAGGCCATATCGGTCGGGGTGTCGTTTGCGCTCCTGTAGGCTCCCAGCGTTGTCGTTTTGTCTGTCGTTGATGCGTCAATGCGCCGCGCCGCCGCTGCGTATCTTGTGCTGGGCCTGTTGTTGGCCCCGATCCCTCTCCTCAACGTGTTGCAGGCCGAGTCCGCCGCGGTGGTGGCCCTGGCGGCCTATTTCATCAGCGGGGGGGCGGCCGTTCGGGCGTTCGACGCCACGTCGATGTCGGTGTGGCCGGTGATGGGGCGCCAGGCGGCGGCCCTTCTCGTCCCGCTCGCGGTACTCCTGCTTGCGCAGGCCTGGGCGCCGAATTGCACCCTGGGACAGGGACTTCTTTTCTACGTCCTGTTTCCGGGGATCACGGTCGTGTTCGCGGTGGCGGTGGCGTATCTGCTTCGGGGACTGCCGGTGTCGCGACCGGGGTGGGTGCTGAGCGGCCTCGGAGCGCTTCTCGTCGTGGCCGGGCCGCTCTACGACCTGGGCCTGCATCCGCAGTTCTACACCTACAATCATGTCTTCGGAGGCGTGCTGGGCCCCATTTACGACGAGCAACTGGCCGTTCGCCCGGGGCTCTTTGCCTTTCGGGGCCTGACGCTGCTCTGGGCCCTGCTGGCTGTGCTCCTCGGGCATCGGGTGCGGGGGCACGGGTCCTGGGGGGGCGTTCTTGCGTGTGTCCTTGTCCTCGGGATAGGGTATGCGTTCTCCGCTGCCCTCGGGATCAACACGACGGCGGCCTCCCTGCAAGAGCGCCTTGCCGGGCACACGCGGACGCCCCACTTTGACCTCTACTACGATTCGACGCAGGTCGACGCGGCCGCCGCCGCAGACCTCGCCGCCGCCCACGAGGCGGAGTACGACTGGGTGCGGCGCCGGCTGGGCCTGGAAGCCGACGCGGAACGCCCTCGAATCCAGAGCTACATCTACCCGAACCCAGACACGAAAGGGCGTCTCACCGGCGCCCGCACGACGAGCGTGACGCCGGTGTGGCTCGACACCCCGCAGGTGCACCTGCTCCGCGATCGGGTGTCGCAGAGCCTGGGCCACGAGCTGGCACACGTCGTCAGTCGTCCCTACGGCTTGCCCGGGCTTCAGGCCTCCTGGGCACCGGGACTCATCGAAGGATGGGCGGTGGCCCTGGAGCCGCCGTCGCCGGGGCCGCCCCCCGATGACCTCGTCCGCACCGCGGCCCATTCCGACACGACCACCACGCTCGCCGCCGAGGCGGGGGCGGTGGCACAGCGGCTGTCGCCCTGGGGCTTCTGGACGAGCCGGGGACCCGTCTCGTACGCCACGATGGGATCGTTCGTCCGGTACCTGCTCGACCAGTACGGCGCGGCGCGGCTCAGGCGCGTCTACGCCTGGGGGAATTTTGAAACCGTGTACGGACGGTCGCTGGGCACGCTTGCAAACGAGTGGGCGGCCCATCTTCGTCGGGCGTCCACCGTGTCGCGGGCGGCCCACGATGTGGTCGCCCGGCAGTTTACGCGCCCGTCCCTCTTCGAGACCGACTGTCCCCACCATGTGCCCCCGGCGCGGCGGGACTACCAGACGGCGCAGCGGGCCGCGCGGCGCCGCGACACCACCGAGATGGTACGTCACCTGAAAAAGGCCCTCGACGCACAGCCGCAGTACGCGGCGGCCCACGCGGCGTTGGCCCGCCACCGGCTCGCCCAGGGACGGCCGGACGCCGTGTGGCGCCAGATCGACACGCTCTCGGTGGCGGCCCGGACGGTCCCGCTCCAGGTTGCAGGGGCCGACGCGGCTGTGCTGCGACGGGCCCCGGACACGGCCCGGGCGCTGTACGCCCAAGCCCGGGCACAGGCGCCGGACTACGCCCATGGCCTTCGGGCCCGCCTCGCCCTCCGGGACGCGATCGCCGACCGTCCCGCCGCCGTTCGGGGGCTCACGAGTGCAGGCTCCGCAGCCGCGCAGGCCCGCCGCCTGGCGGGGGCGAGGGCCCAGGACGCCGAGGTACAGGCTTGGCGGGCGGTCCGGTGGATGGACGCACGGCGGTACCGCCGGGCACTGCCCCTGTGGGAGGGGCTGGGTGTGCCGGTACGCGCCGGCCGGCCGCGGGCCTGGCACCGGGCATGGGAACTGCAGCGTGCGGCGTGGGGGGCCAAGGCGGCCCTGCGGGCGGACTCGATGGCGGCGGCGCGGCGATGGGCCGCCAGGGGGGCACGCCGGGCCCGGGCGCTCGGAGATGAGGAACGAGCCTCCGTCTTTGCGTGGTGGGAGAGGCGGGCAGTCGATTCGGGGACCCCGAACCGGGCCGGTCGGCCTCGCCGTCCGGTTCCGAACCATGCCTCTCGACTGCTGGTTGGGTCAAGCAAATCCCCAACGGAGACGTCTCGGTGTAACAGTGCCCCTTTCGCCAACCACAATGAGCCACGCAATCGGTAACATGCGCGTCGTCTCCCGTTGGGCGTTCGGGCTCCTCGTTTGTGCCCTAGCGGTCGCTTTAACGATGGGGTGCAAGTCAACGGAGGAGGTGGAACAGGCCGACTCGTCCGCTCCGGCCCCGGCAACAGTTCAGCCCGAACTGGCCCCGCCGTCCGCCTCGGTCCGTACCGTTCAGTTGTATCAGGGGGACGACGAGCAGAGCCTGCCGGTCACGTCGATGACGGGAGGGGACGGCCTGACCCTAGAGTTCGATCTCCTGGCGGCGGAGGGGCGCCCGCTTTCCGTCTATTTTCAGCATGCCGACCGGACGTGGCGCCGAGACCTCTCGCCGGGACAGACCCTGGAATCGTTCCAGAACGATCGCCTCGTCGACTACCGCCCGTCTCGGGGGACGAAAGTGCCGTACGTGCACTACCGGTACCGCTTCCCCAACGACGACATTCGGTTCCGGATCAGTGGCAATTACGTTCTGCGGGTGACCGAGCGGGGGCGCCGGGACTCGGTTCTCTTCGAACAGCCGTTCTTTGTGACGGAGGGGGAGGGGGGGCTTCAGTTGGACGCCGAGGGGCTTCCGGTACCGGGGCAGCAACAGCCGTCCGTCCGTCCGCGTGCTCGTTTCGCCCCGCCGTCCGCGATCCGAGGCGACCCGTTCGGGCACGCCGTTTGCTTTGTCCGGAACGGCCGCCTCGCGGACACCCGGTGCGAGGACCGTCCGCTACTGGTGCGCCAGCCCAAACTGGAATTTGAACTGGAGCGGGATCGGGCCTACGCCCCCGCAACGGCGGAGTACAGACTCGACCTCAGCACACTCCGGTCGACCGCCCAGATTGCCCGGGTGGAACGCACCCCGTCGCCCATCCGGGTGTTCTTGGATCCCGACTACGCCCGCTTCACGGAGGCATCGAGGGGGCCGGCCCTTAACGGACAGACGGTCGTCCGGGGCGCCTTCTCGGCCCAGGCGGACCCGGGCATTACTGCCGAGTACGTGGAGACCACCTTCGCCTTCGTGCCCGCCGGCGAGGTGCCCTACGGCGCCCCCCTGGTAGTGGCTGGAAGCTTTAGCGGGATGGACCCGGCCCGGGGCACCTCCATGGACTGGAACGCGCGGCAGAGGCGGTACGAGGGGCGCGTCCTCCTCAAGCAGGGCCGCCACCAGTATTTCTACTCAACGTCGGACCCGAGCCTTGCGGAGGAGATGCGCCGAACGCAACCCCGACGGGCCAGTACCTACACGGCGCTCGTCTACTACCGAGATGCCAAGTACAACACCGATCGCCTACTCCGTGTGGGCGGGTTTCGGCCCTAACCCCACAAGAGAGACGCCCCATCCCGCGTGGAATGGGGCGCACGTTCCGGGATGGGACGAGCGGAGACAGCCCTTATCCGATGACCACCACGTCTTGGGCATTGGGCCCCTTGTCGGTGTGCCCGACCGTAAATTCGACCCGATCGTCCTCGTCGAGACTCTTGAAGCCCTCCGTATCAATCTCGCTGTAGTGGACAAACAGATCCTCGTCTCGGTCCTCAGCGACGATGAACCCGTAGCCCTTCTCGTTGCTGAACCACTTGACGGTTCCCGTTTCGCGCTCTGCCATGGTGCTGCTGAAAGGTCAGTCGAAAGAACGTATGCTGCGCGGCAGAGCATCCGCAGTCCGATGCACACACCACGATGGCGTGGCGCCAGATGTGAATGGTCTGCCATCTGAGATCCATTATATAATTTTCAAAACTCGAAGTCAATTTTTCCAGCAAAAGAACGTGAGGGCGGCTGGTTCAAGAACCCATCCCGGCCTCAAAATCGTCCCGCCGTTCATAGATTTGTTCGCGTCAGCATGTCGTTTGCGTTAACGAGCCTCGTCGACGAAGCCCCCACCTTCCGGGCGCACGGCACGGTCCGCTCTCCGATTGAGTCAGCCTGTGCACAGCACCCCGATGTCGCGACCGTTCTTGAGCTGGGCCCAAGCGAGGGCGGCACCATGCTATACGGGGCGGTGGTGGGCACCGGGCCGATCACGGTAAGCCTCATTGCCGGAAACCACGCGGACGAGCCCGTGGGGCCGGAAACCCTTCGGTCCTTTCTCATCAACGGGCTGGCGCGGCGGGACGACATGGAATCGATGCTCCGGCGCTTCCAGTTCGTGGTCGTGCCGCACACGAACCCGGACGGGGAGGCGCGCAACCGGGCCTGGATGGAGGCGTGGCCGGATTTGGAGGCGTACCTGACGGAGGCCGTTCGGGAAAGCCCGGGGCGCGACCTGGAGTACGGATTCCCGAACATGCGCCCCGAGAACGCGCACGTCTCGGCCTTTTTGCGGGAGCACGGGCCGTTCGACCTTCACGCCAGCCTGCACGGCATGTCGGCGGGGGAGGGGGCGATGCTGCTCATCAACCGGCCCTGGACCTTCCGCACGCAGTCGCTTCGGGACGACTTTGCGAGCGCCGCCGCGGCGAAAGGTCTGCCCCTACACGACCACAACCGGAAGGGGGAGAAGGGATTCTTCTGGGTCGAGCCGGGCTTCCAGACCACCCCGCGCGGCGACGCCATGCGGACGTACTTCCAGGCCCAGAGCAATGCCGCGATGGCCGAGCGGTTCCACGACAGCTCGATGGAGTTTGTCGCGTCGCTGGGGGGCGACCCGCTCTCGCTCGTGACGGAACTCCCTCTGTTTCTTGTTCGCGGTGAGGAGGGGGACGGACACCAACCCACACGGTACCTCAACCTTCGGGAGCGCCTTCCGGACATCAAGGCGCGGCTCGATCGGGGCGAAGACGTGGACGAGCTGCTCGCGCCGTTTGACATCCGTCCCGTCCCGCTGAAGACGGCGATGCACCTGCAGTTTCGGACCTTGGAATTGGGGCTTCGGGCCGTTGCACCGGACGCGATGTCGTGAACTGTCTTCTCAACACGGACCAGGACCACAAATGTCTGCACTCATCTACGGCGCCTACGGCTACACGGGGCAGCTGATCGCCCGGGCGGCGGTCGAACGCGGGCTCCAGCCCGTGCTGGCGGGCCGGAACGCCGACCGTCTGACGGAGCTGGGCACGGCCCTGGATCTCCCGACCCGAACCGTGTCCCTGTCGGACCCGGAGCGGCTCCGGACGGCCCTCGACGATGTCTCCGTCGCCCTCCACTGTGCGGGGCCCTTCGTCCGCACGGCCCCGCCGATGGTTGCTGCGTGCCTGGAGACCGGAACGCACTACCTGGACCTGACTGGGGAGGTGGACGTATTCCGAAAACTGGCCGACCGCGACGCGGACGCCGAGGCTGCGGGCTGCATGGTGCTTCCCGGCATTGGGTTCGACGTGGTGCCGAGCGACTGTCTGTCACGCTTCGTGGCGGAGCGTACCCCGGACGCCGACATCCTTGAGGTGGCACTGTACGCCGAAGGGACGGTGTCGCAGGGCACCCTCAAGACGCTCATCGAGCAGATGGGGCGGGGTGGAGTGGTGCGCCGGGAGGGGCGGCTGCACGACGTGCCGCCGGGGTGGACGAGCCGGAACGTCGACTTTGGGGACCGGCGCCGCGGGGTCACGTCCATCCCCGAGGGCAGCGTCGTGACGAGCGGGGTCTCGACCGACGTGCCCAACGTCACCGCCTACATCGCCGTGCCGCTCCTCGTGCAGTCGCTGCTCCGGGCCAGCCGGCACGTGCAGGGGATTTTGACGTGGCCCCCCCTGAAGCGACTCCTAAAACGGCTCGTGGAGCAGGGCCGTGCCGGCCCGTCCGCCGAGGAGCGCCAGCAAGGCCGCACCGTGGTCTGGGCCTCGGCACGGGGGCGGGAGGGAGGCGTCACGACCGCCCGGCTCCACGGGCCGGAGGCCTACACCTTCACGGCGCGGTCCGCGGTGGAGGCCCTCCAGCGGGTCCTCGACGGAACCGCCCCCGCCGGGTACCAGACGCCGGCCACTGCCCTCGGGGCGGACTTTGCACTCGCCGTGGACGGAACGTCGCGACAAATCGTTGAGGAACCATCGAGGGCGTAGGACGCCTCTCCTCCGGGGGCCCCGCCCCACGTTCTTTCCCGTAGCACGCTGCTCGTTGTGTCTGCTTCGCCCCCCGCTTCGGAATCGAATCTCAACTGGACGGCCATCGCGGCGCTATACGCCGGGCTCGTCTTTGGGATTGGCGTCATGCTTCTGGCCGGGCAGTACCGAAACGCCGCCTGGCTGGGACTGCTCGGGGGGGCCGGCGGCTGCACGGCGTACGGCCGCGTGCTGACCCAGCGGGGCCGCGCACGGGCTGCGAAGTGGTGGAACCGGGCCAGTGGGGTCCTCTACGCCGTCTTTTTCCTGTGGGCCGGAACGGTTCTCCTGCGGGCCCTTCTTGGCTAAGAGAACGCCCCGGACAACAGGAGATTTTCCGGAAAACGACCAGATTGTTGAGGCGGGCGAACTCTCTGGGAAGCCAAAACAAAGATCCAGATGAGGGCGTTTGTTCAAACGATAGCACAGTGAAAAGCTTCGGCGTATTCACCAACAAATTAGACAACGGCTTATGGCTTTTGACCTTCCTGACCTGCCGTACGACTACGACGCCCTGGAGCCGCACATCGACGAGCAGACGATGCGGATCCACCACGACAAGCACCACGCCGGCTATACGCGAAAGCTGAACAACGCGCTGGAGGGGCACGACGACCTCCAGGAGCACTCGATTGAAGAGCTCCTTGCTGGCCTCGACACGCTCCCGGCGGACGTTCAGACGCCGGTGCGCCAGAACGGGGGCGGCTTTTACAACCACCGCCTCTTCTGGAACGTCATGTCCCCGGACGGCGGCGGCACGCCCGATGGAGACCTGGCGGACGCCATCCACGACGCCTTTGGCTCCTATGAGGACTTCAAGGACGCCTTTGCCGACGCGGCGACCGGGCAGTTTGGCAGCGGCTGGGGATGGCTCGTCGCGCAGCCCAACGGCGACGTGACCGTGACCAGCACGCCCAACCAGGACAACCCCCTGTTGGAGGGACACACGCCCATCCTCGGGATTGACGTGTGGGAGCACTCCTACTACCTCAACTACCAGAACGAGCGTGGCACCTACGTCGACGAGTGGTGGAACGTCGTCGACTGGGACGCCGTCGGCCAGAACTACGACGAGATTGTGGCGGCGTAGTCCTGGCTTTCGGTGGGCCTAAGAAGGCCGATCCGAATTGCCTAAAGGGGTTCTGAAGGGATGGCCGGTGGCCCGGCCATCCCTTTTCGTCGTTGGGGCAGGGGGAAGGCATTGGGGCGGCAGGCCGCCGAAGCGGCCCGCCTACGCGTCTTGGAGGGCCTGCACGAGGGTCCGGCAGAAGGCCGGAATGTCCTTCACGACGCGTCCCCAGACGAGGTGGTCCTCCTGGAAGGCCGCCTCGTCCACCCACTCGGCCCCGGCGTTTACAAGGTCGTCCTTGATGCCCGTGCTTCCGGTGGCCCGGCGGCCGTCCACGATGCCGGCGGAGATGCCCACGAGGCCGGCGTGACAGATTTGGGCCACAATCTTTTCTCGGGCGTCCATTTCGCGAATGAGGTGTTGCACCCCGTCGTCGCGGCGGAGCTTGTCGGGGGCCCAGCCGCCCGGGACGACGACCCCGTCCAGACGGTCGGGGTCCAGCGTGCCGGCGGCCACGTCCGTCGTGGCCGTGAGTCCGTGTTTGCCGGTGAACGAGGCGTCGGCCTCCCGGCCGGCGACCACGACCTCGGCGCCTTCTTCGCGGAGCCGCATCGTGGGGACCCAGAATTCGAGGTCCTCAAATGAACGATCGAGGAGAACGGCGACGCGGTGGTTGTTCAGAGACATGAGAGTATAGAGATTGGAACGTGGTCTGGCGAAGAGGTTCTGTTATTGCAATAAAAAATCCAGCAGTGCAATTTCCAATGGCGAGCTATGGGCCTTGCTAAGGCCCCGGCTGGTCGTACACCTCGTCGATAAAGTCTTTAAACCAGGACGGGCGTGCGACGAGGACGTACGCCGCCAGTACGGGAACGATGGGGATCATGAACACGAGCAGGTCGACGGCGATGAGGCTGGCGGCGATAAGCCAGATCTGGCGGTCGGAAATGATCAGGTAGTGGATAATGCTTGGGGGCACGGGCCTGAGTAGACGACATCCCATCGGGGAGGTTGCGACCGGCGGTCCTTCCGCGGCGGGTGACGGGCCCGTCTTCACGCTCCGTTTCTGAGGAAGGGCGGAGGTTGGCTTGTGGCGCGTTACGACGCCTGTCCCATCGCGGCCTCCCGGTTTTGCCGGCTGATGCGTTTCCACTTCTGCGTCCGGAAGCGGTAGTAAATGACGGCGGCGGGCACGGCCGTCTCGGCGAACAGGGTGCCGTAGAGCCCCCAGATGCCGAGCGACGTGACGGCCCCGAGGTAGGCGAGGGGGAGGGCGAAGACGAAGAGCCCCAGCAGCTGGCCGTAGAAGGGCCATGTGGTATCGCCGCTGGCGCGGAGCGGCCCCAGGGCGCCGTTCATGACCCCCCAGAGCAGCACACTCACGCAGGCCGCCCGGATGAGGGCCGTCGTGGTGGCCCGCACGGCGCCGTCGTCCACGAAGAGGGCACTGACCGGGTCGGCCACCACGAACACGGCGGCCCCCACCAGGGCGTAGGTCGCGACGGTGAAGCGGAGGGTGTCGCGGGCGTAGCCGTCGGCGTCCTGTTCGTTGCCTGCGCCGAGCGACTGGCCGACGAGGCTGCTGGAGGCCAGCCCGAAGCCCCAGCCGGGTGTGTTCATGAGGGCCCGCACGCGAAGCGCAACCACAAAGGCGGCCACCATGTTGGGCCCGTAGAGGCCCACGATGGCGAGCAGGGGAAACTGCCCGCCGTTCTGCGCCACCTTCCGCAGGGCCAGGGGCGTCGAGATGCGGGCCAGGTGACGGGCGTCGGCGGCATCCCAGTAGGGCGCCGACCAGTCGACCTGCACCGGCAGGGCCCCCACGAAGGGCAGGCGGCCGGCGGTGAGCCCCCACCCAAGGATGCCCACACTGCCGATGCTCCCGATCACGGTCCCGAGCGCCGCCCCCACGACGCCGAGGTCGAAGATGAAGATGAGCACCGCGTTTACGGCCACGTTGATCACCGCGCCCCCGGCCCGCACGATCATGGGCGTCCACGCGTCGTCGGTCCCGATGAGGGTGCGGCTGCCGATCAGGTTGAGGGCCGCGAACGGCATCGCCAGGCTCGCGACGCGCAGGTACCGCGTGCCGTACTGGATGGCCGCCTCGCCCGTCCCGATGAGGCGGATGAGCGGCCCCGGCAGGGTCCAGAAGACGACGACCAGCGGGAGGGTGACCAGGAGCGCGGCCCCGATGCTCGTCTTCACCGCCCGATCGATCTCGCCTTCGCGCCCCGCCCCGTACCGCTGCGAGACGAGGCTAATCGTGCCGCCCGCGATGCCCCCGCCGAGCATGTACGTCATGGTCCAGTACGGCACCCCGTAGCCGACGCCCGCAATGGCGGCCGGCCCCACGGCCACGCCCACCATCGCCACGTCGGCGGTCGCCTTCGACATGCGCGCCAGGCCCGTCAGGATGCGGGGCCAGGCCAGGTCCGCAATGCGCTGCGCCCGCGACGCCGTGATGAGGTGCAGATGCACGAGGAGGCGCCCGATGCCCTCGACGGTGGCGCGGATGGGATTTGGCACAGAGGCGAAGTGGAGCAGAACAACAGCGTGGACGGGACCGACACCCATTTGCCTGGAGTGTCGTGAACGTAGGCACTCACCGAGCCGAGGGCTTGTTCGGGCGAGCCCGCCGGAGCAGGAATGCATTCCCAGGAATAACTGATTTCTGCCATTCCCCTCACCTGCTCTTGACCTGCGGGCAGGCGCGTGCCCCAGTCCGCTCCGGAGCGCCGATTGAGAATGTGAGGGGAATGAAATTCCCGTCATCAATCGGGCGAGGGAGGCGTTAGTGTCTTGCATGCCAACTTGCCTTTCCCCAATGCCCCGAATTTCATGCTCTCGTTTTATCTGCTGGCCGCCGTCGCTCTGGTGGCGGTCGTCCTCGTCGTGCGCACCTTCAAGGTCGTGAAGGAGTACGAGCGGGGCGTCAAGTTCATGCTCGGCCAGTTTGTGAAGGTGATGGAGCCGGGCCTCGGGACGGTCATCCCGCTGATCCAGTCGTGGGAACGGGTCGACATGCGCGTGAAGGCGGTCGACGTGCCGCGGCAGGAGAGCATCACCCGCGACAACGTGACTGTCGAGATCGACGCCGTCATCTACTACCAGGTGCGCGACGCGGAGAAGGCGATCCTAGAGGTCGAAGAGTACATGTACGCCACGCAGCAGCTGGCGCAGACCACCATGCGCAATATCGTCGGGGAGGTGGACCTCGATGCCCTCTTGGCCGAGCGGGAGCGCATCTCCCAGCAGATCCGCGAGATCATTGACGAGGCCACCGACCCGTGGGGCATCGAGGTGCAGTCCGTTGAGCTGAAGGACATCATCCTGGCGGAGAACATGAAACGGGTGATTGCCCGGCAGGCCGAGGCCGAGCGCGAGCGCCGCGCCGTGACGATCCAGGCAGAGGGGGAGCTGGAGGCGGCCCAAAACATGGCCGACGCGGCGAACACGCTCAACGACGAAGAGGGGGCGCTCCACCTCCGCACCCTGCAAACCCTCAACAGCCTTAGCAGCGACGATTCGAACACCGTTATCTTTGCCGTGCCCACCGAGGCGCTCCGGGCCCTGGAGTCAATCGGGGCGGACGGCGAAGGTCGATCGTAGGCCCCGGTCGCGAGCGATGGGGGAGCGGACAACGCGAGTCTTTTCTCGGGGCTCAGGTCTTCGCCTCTGGGGCTTCGCAGGCCAGAAATGCATCTACAACAGAAAGCCGATCTTGGGCGCCAGGGCCCAAAATCGGCGAGGGGAGCTGCCTATGACGATGTGCGCTCGGGAGGATTCGAACCCCCGGCCTTCGGTACCGGAAACCGATGCTCTGTCCGACTGAGCTACGAGCGCAAGTTCAAAAGCACCACTACAGTGTTCGCGAGACGCCCCAAAGTGTTCCTGCGAAGAAACGGCAAAGGGGCAAACAGGAGGGGAGGCCGCACTTTCAAACTGCCTCACTTGTTTCTCGTCTTGGGTCTTCCGCGCTGTGGCGTCTTCCTCCTCTGCTCCCGGCGGTATCCTGATCGATCTGTGGACCCGACGGGGGCGCCTTCCGCTGAATGGCCCGCTGGAGCGGGCATCGGTGGGGCGACCCACCCTGAGCTTCGTAACGGGCCTGCTGGGGCTGGGGGCCGCGTTTCTGCTGTTTCAGTTTCTCCTCACCCCAATCGCGCTCCTCGCCCAGATCGCGATGGCGGAGGGCGGGGTGTCGATGGGGGCGTTCCAGAATCCGGATCGCCTGATGGCGTCCTACACGCAGGAGCTGCTGGTCAGCAACAGCATCGGGCAGGCGCTGGGGCTGGCGGTGCCGGCGCTGCTGGCGGCGCGCCTGCACTCCTCCGAGTGGGCGGCGTACCTGCGCCTGCGGGGCGTGGACGGGCGGCTTCTGGCGCTGGCCCTGGTCGGGATCGTAGGGTTGCAGCCTGTGACGCAGTGGCTCGCCGAGGTGAACCGGGCGCTGCCGCTGCCGGAGTCCGTTCGGGTGATGGAGCAGTCGCAGCTGGAGATGATCCGGAGTGTGCTGCAGAGCGACCTGGGGCTCGTGTTCAACATCACGATGCTGGCGCTCGTCCCCGGGGTGTGCGAGGAGCTGCTGTTTCGGGGCTACGCCCAGCGGCAGTTCGAGCGGGCCGCCGGGCCGGCCGGGGGGATTCTTCTGGCGGGGGGGCTTTTTGGGCTGTACCACCTTCGCCCATCCCAGGCCCTTCCGCTCACGGTGCTCGGGCTGTACATGGCCTACCTCGTGTGGCGCACGGGCAGCCTCGTGCCGGCCGTGCTGGTGCACATCGCCCACAACGGCATGGCCGTCGTCGGGGCCCGGTACGCAGAGACGCATCCCGACTACTCGGTCCGCGCGCTCGAACAGACCTCCATGCCGTGGTCCCTGGTGGGGCTTGGGTTCGTGATTGTGGGGAGTGTTCTCTATGTTATGCATCCCTTTGCTGCACGCATTCGAGATGCCCAGGGCGGGACGGAGCGCTCTTCTCACTGACCGGTTCCACCCCCCATGAGTTCGCACGAGGACTGGGCGAGTGTTTTTCGGACCAGCACCGACTACGAGGCCGATCTCGTTCGGGATCGGCTCGACGACAGCGGCATCCCCGCCGTCGTACTGACCCAGCGCGACCACGCCTTCAACCTCACCGTGGGCGACCTCGCGTCGGTGCACGTGATGGTGCCGCCGGAGCAGGCCGACAAGGCGGTGTCGCTGCTGGAGGAGCAACTCACGGACGAGGAGTTGGAGGCGGCAGCGCTCGGGGCCGACCCCGACGCCCCGCCGGCCAACACCCCCGACCAGGACTCGAAGCTCGACTCCGGCCACGAGCACATGGACCTGGGGCCGCCCGAAGACGACGCGGAGGACGCTGCCGACGATCCGTCTGCGTAAGAGAGGGGCACCGACGCCATGGAGTGGATTGACCAGACCGCGTCTTCGTGAGCAATAACCTCCGCCGGATCGTCACGGCCCTGCTGGCGGCACCGGTCGTGCTGGGACTGGCATATCTGGGGGGCTGGTGGTTTGCGGGCCTCGTCGCAGGCATCGGGGTGCTGGGCCAGCGGGAGCTGTACCGGATGGCCCAGCAGGGCGGCGCATGGCCGCAACAGACCTGGGGGGCTCTCGTCGGCATCCTCCTCGTGGCTACGTTCCTGCGCCCGTCCCTCTGGCCCGTCGGGACGGCGGTGCTGCTCCTCTTCGTCGTGGCCGCGCCGCTGCTGGTGCCGCAGGAACAGTTCCTGGTGAGCTTTGCGGTGACGCTTGCGGGCGCTGTGTACCCGACGGGCCTGCTCGGAAGTTTAATCTGGCTCCGCGAGACCCAGAGTGCGGCCGTCGGCGACGGGGAGGCGTTCTGGCTGGTCCTGTTTGTCCTTGTGGTGGTGTGGGCGACGGACGTGGCGGCCTACTACGTCGGCAAGAGCGTCGGCCGGCGCCCCCTCGCCCCCGCCATCTCCCCGAACAAGACGTGGGAGGGCACGCTTGGGGGCCTGGGGGCGGCCCTGGTCGTGGGCGTCGTGCTCAAGCTGACCGCCGTGGACCTCCTTGCGTGGGGCCACGTGGCCGCGCTGATCGGGATTGGGGGCGGGGTGAGCCAGCTCGGCGACCTGCTGGAGAGCAAGCTCAAGCGCTCGGTGGCGGTCGACGATTCGAGCCGGCTCCTGCCGGGCCACGGCGGCATGCTGGATCGGTTCGACGCGATGGCCGTGGCGGCCCCGCTCAGCGTGCTCTACCTTCATCTGGTTGCGGGCCTGGTGTAGCGTGCGGGGGGCACCGGAGACAGGGACGATGCGTCGAGGGACGAGAAGGGCTGAGGGCCTCTGAGGGCCGCTGCTGAGGGCCGCCGCACGCCGCATGTTGGGAACGACGGCTCCGACCGCCCTGTTCGGTCCGGTGCACAGGCTTTCGACACCCAGCCGACGCGACCATGGGTCTGTTCAGTGCCGGGCGCGGGCCCCGGTCGTTCGACTACCAACCTCGCCACCACAATCCCGAGGAGGACGACGACCGCGACATCCGACGGCGGATGCAGTCCCGCCGTGCCCAGGAGGCACAGCGCAGCCCGCTCAGCCTGCTGTTCTTCCTGGCCCTCCTGTTTCTCACGCTGCTCCTCTACTACTCGCTGTAAATTTTCGCAGCCCGTCCGTGCCGTGTCCGACGAGTCCTCCCCGTCCGGGGGCCTCATTGAGGTGATGTCCGACCGCCTCGCCAACCAGATTGCGGCGGGCGAGGTGGTGCAGCGGCCCGCCTCGGTGGCGAAGGAGCTGATCGAAAACGCCCTCGACGCGGGGGCGTCGTCGATCGAGGTGCTCCTGAAAGACGCGGGCAGCACCCTCGTGCAGGTCCTCGACGACGGGTGTGGCATGGGGCCGGGGGACGCGGCGCGCTGCTTCGAGCGACACGCCACCAGTAAGCTCCGCTCGGTGGACGACCTGGAGCGCATCCGAACGCTCGGCTTTCGGGGGGAGGCCCTTGCGTCGATCGCCGCCGTCGCGCAGGTGACGCTCAAGACGAAGCGGGTGGAGGACGACGCGGGGACCTTGGTTCGGGTGGAGGGGGGAGAGCAGGTGGAGAAGCGCCCCTGCGCGATCCCGAACGGAACCTCGGTGGCGGTCCGCAACCTCTTCTTCAACGTGCCGGCCCGGCGCAATTTTCTGAAGACCCCGGCCACCGAGCTGAAGCACCTCACGCAAACCGTCCAGTCGCTGGCCCTCGCCAACCCCGACACGGCGGTCCGGCTGGAGCACGACGGCCACGAGCACTACGACCTGCCCGCGGCGCCGGACAGCGACTGGCACGCCGCCACCCGCGCCCGCATTCTCGGCCTCTTCGGCGGCGACCACGAGGACGAGCTGGTGGCGGTCGTGGACGAATCGAGCGACCTCCGGCTGCGCGGGTTCGTCGGGGCGCCGTCGTTCCGCCGCAAGACGCGGGGCGAGCAGTTTCTGTTCGTGAACGGCCGGGCCGTGACGGACCGGTACCTGAGCCACGCGGTCAAGAAGGCGTACGGCGAGCTGGTCCCGGACGGGGCGTTCCCGTTCTTTGCGCTCTTCCTGGCGATGAACCCGGAGCGGGTGGACGTCAACGTGCACCCGCAGAAGGAAGAGGTCAAGTTCGACGACCAGAGCGGCATCTACGGATTCCTGCGGAGCGCAGTGCGGCGGGCGCTGGGCCGGGTGCACGTGTCGCCGCAGATGGACGACGGGGACGACGAGACCGACAATGGAGAAGACAGCCCCGGCCCTGAGCCCGGCAGACCGGAGGGTGAAGAGCACGCCGCGTCGTCGGTGTCGGGGGACGGGACCTCGTCCCCCCGGCCCACGCCGACTTCCTTTCAGCCGCAACGGTCGTCCGGGGACGCGACCGACTCGTCGGGGCGCTCGTCGTCCGGGCCGCCTCCCCAGTCTCCGACGCCCAGGCCCGAAAATCCGTCGGTGTCGCCCGGGGACCAGTCCGACGCTCTCTACCGCCGGCCGGATGGGGGCGACGAGTCCTCATCGGGGGACGCTCCGGCATCGCCCCCCCATCGGGAGGGGGAGTCGTCTTCAACGTCTGCCGCCGACGGAGCGGAGCGGTCGGGCCGGCGTCCGGTATGGGGGCTGCACGACACCTACGTCGTGACGCCGACCGAGACCGGTATGATGCTCGTCGACCAGCGGGCGGCCCACCTCCGCGTGCTCTACGAGCGGGCCCGGGCCCACCTCCGCGACCAGCAGGGCGCGTCGCAGCGCCTGCTCTTTCCGCACACCGTCGACCTGTCCCCCGCCGAGATCGAGCTGCTGGACGAACTGCGGGACGACCTCGACGCCCTCGGGTTTGAGCTGGAGCGCCTCAGCGGGCGTACCGTCTCGGTGCGGGGGGTGCCGGCCGACGTGCCGGACGGCAACGAGGACACGATCCTGGAAGAGCTCCTGGAGCAATACCGGTCCGCCCAGGACGCGGTCGAGGACGAGCGCCGCGAGCACCTCGCGAAGACGATGGCCCAACGGAGTGCCGTGGACCGGGGACAGCCGCTGTCGGAAGAAGAGCGCCGGGCCCTCCTTGACGACTTGTTCGACTGCGAAATGCCCTACGCCGACCCCACCGGCACGCCCACGATCGTCAAGCTCTCGATGGAGGAGCTGGCCGACCGCTTCGGGCGCTAGGCGGCTTCTCCCCCACGCGTCTGCTTCCCCGATGCCCCACCCGCTCGTCGACACGGTCGCAGCGTTCAGTGATCGGCACGCCCTGCTGGACGAAGGCCCGGTGCTGGTGGCGGCAAGCGGCGGTGTGGACTCGATGACGTGCCTCTCTGTCCTGCGCCGCCTGGGCATCGACGTGCACGCGCTGCACGTCAACTACGGGCTGCGGGCGGGGGCCGACGGGGACGAGGACCTGGTGCGCCGGTGGTGCCACGAACAGTCGCCGCCGGTGCCGCTCTCCGTGGTGGCCCTCGACGCGAAGGCCCGCGCCGCATCCGAGGACGAGTCGCTCCAGGCGGCCGCGCGCCGACTGCGCTACGACGCCCTGGCGGCGGAGGCCGCGGAGATCGGGGCGCCCGTCGTGGCGACCGGCCACCACCGCGACGACCAGGCCGAAACGCTCCTCCTCAATCTCGTCCGGGGCAGCGGGCCGGAGGGGGGGGCCGGGATGCGGCCGGCCCGTCCCCTGGAGGCCGACCCGTCCGTCTCTCTCGTTCGGCCCCTGCTGGACGCCCGACGGGACGCGATCGAATCCTACGCCGAGTCGATGGGGCTCCCGTGGCGGACCGATCCGACCAACCAGCGCCACGACTACGACCGGGGGGTGATCCGGACCGAGATCCTTCCCCGGCTGGAAGCGCACTTTGAGGGCGCGACCGACGCCCTGGCCCGGTCGGCGGCCCTCATGCAGGAGTACGTCGACCAGGCCCTCCGGCCCGCCCTAACGCGGCGGATGGGCCGGGCGTACACCGATCACGAGGCGGGCGGGGCCCTGTCCGTGGAGGCCCTGCGCGAGGCCCCGCCCGTCTGGCGCCGTCGCCTCCTCTTGGAGGCGCTGCGTCGCGCGCTGCCCACAGCCCCTTACTCCCGGGCGGTGGCCGAGGAACTGGAGGCCCTCGTCGAGGCGCAGGTGGGCCGGCGCATGGAGCTGGGGGCAGGCACTGTCTGGCGGGAGCGCGGGCGGCTGCGCTTCGTCCCCGACGCCGCCATGCCCGATCCGCTCTCGCCTACGCCCATCGACTGGGGGACGCCCGTAGCGATTCCGCAGGGCCGCCTCCGGGTGGAGCTGTGTGACGGGCGGCCCGCGTCGCTGGCCTCCGGCCCGCCGCACGTCGCCTACGCGGATGCGGACCGGCTGGGGACGGCGCTCACGGTGCGTCCCTGGGCGGAGGGCGACCGCCTCCGGCCGCTGGGGCTGGACGGCACGAAACTTGTGAGTGACGTGCTTACCGAGGCCCGCGTGCCGCCCCACCGACGAACGCACGTCTCCGTGCTGTGCCGGGGCGACCGCATTGCCTGGGTGGTGGGGCACCGGCTCGCTCATCGGGTCCGCGTGCGGCCCGACACCGACCGCGTGGCCCGACTCGTCCTACGACCACGTGAAAAACCCTCGGACCATTGACACTCTTCGGAGCCGCCGCCTAGCTTCAATCGTCGTTCTCGCGCCTCACTTTCTTTCCACCGATGGCCTCAAACATGCCCGCTACGCGCGACCTCTTGGAGACCCCCGTCCAGCCCACCGACGCCGCCGTGACCGTACAGGGAGAACGCTTCCGCCGATACCTGTCGGCCGAGCGGATTAAGAAGCGGGTTGCGGAGATGGGACAAACCATCGCCCGCGACTACGCCACCACCACGCCCATCCTCGTGAGCGTCCTGAACGGAGCGTTCATGTACACCGCGGACCTGATGCGGGCCATCGACACCGACTGCGAGATCGATTTCATCAAGCTCTCCTCGTACGGGGACGAGAAGGTGTCGAGCGGGGAGGTGCGGGAGCTCAAAAGCGTCGACGCGGAGCTGGAGGGCCGCGACGTGCTCGTGGTGGAGGACATCGTGGACACGGGGCTGTCGATGGAGTTCATGAAGCGCCGCCTTGCGGAGTACAACCCGGCCTCCCTTCGCGTGTCGACCCTGCTCCACAAGCCCACGGCGACGGAGCCGGACCTCACGCTCGACTACGTCGGCTTCCGCATTCCGGACCTCTTCGTCATCGGCTACGGGCTCGACTACGGCCAGCTCGCGCGCAACCTGTCCGACATTTACATTCTCGACGAAGGGTGATGGATGATGGGGGCACGGCTCCGGTTCACGGATCGACAGGCCTGCATGTGGGGGCGGCGCGACCGTGCCTGGGAGGGAGGAGGCTGATCCGTCGGGCTGTCTTGGCGGAGGCCTTTCGCCCGAGCGTTTTTACTTGAATTGCGACATTGGTTTGATGGCCGCGTCTTCGCCCCGCATTCTGGTGGTGTACACCGGGGGCACCCTGGGCATGGTGGAAAGCGAGGAGGGATACGTGCCGGGGTCCGGCACCCTCGAAGCCCTCATGGAGGAGCGCCTCTCGTTTCAGTCGGAAGACCTCCCGGCCTACGACGTGCACGCGTTCGATCCGCTGCTCGACAGCGCAAACATGGAGCCGGCCGACTGGCTCCGCATCGCGGAGGCCATTCGGGATCGCTTCGAGGCGTACGACGGCTTTCTGGTCGTCCACGGCACGGACACGATGGCGTTTACCGCCTCGGCGCTGTCGTTCATGCTGCACCCGCTCGACAAACCGGTGCTCCTCACGGGCGCGCAGCTGCCCCTCGACGAGACACGCAGCGACGCGCAGGGCAACCTGCTCACGTCCCTGTTGCTCCTGGGCACCTACCCCGACCGGCTGGGCGGGGTGCACGTGTTCTTCCACAACCGCCTCTACCGGGGCACCCGCGTGACGAAGGTGAACGCGGACTCGTTTGCGGCCTTCGACTCCCCGAACTTCCCGGCCGTGGGCACGGCGGGCATCGACCTGGACGTGGAGTGGGAGCGGGTGCCGGCCCCGCACCGGCCGCCCCGTCCCCCCGCCGTGACGGAACTCGGGGCGGCGACCGTCTCGGCGTTCCGGCTCTTTCCGGGCCTCGGGGTGGCGTCCCTGGAAAACGTGCTGGCCCCGCCGGTGCAGGGCGTGGTGCTGGAGTGCTTCGGGGCGGGCAATGCGCCGGCCCAGAACGACGCGTTTCTGGAAGCCCTGCGCGAGGCGACGGCGCGGGGCGTCGTCATCGTGGCGGTGACGCAGCCGCTCCGGGGCACGGCGGACCTCGACCTCTACGCCACCGGCCAGGCCCTGGCGGACGCGGGCGTGGTGAGCGGCTACGACATGACGACGGAGGCGGCGCTGGCCAAGCTGTATTACCTCTTCGAGCAGGACCACGCGCCCGACGAGGTGCGCCGCCTCGTGCAGAACAACCTCCGAGGGGAGTTGACGCCGCCGGAGGAGGTGCCGCCCGCCCTCGGCCGCACGCGGCGGCGGCTGGCCGGGTACCGGTAGCGGCGGGCTATGAGGCCTCCACGGGACCGTCGGTCTCGTGGTGGACCGCTTCGGGCGCCTTCGGGCGGAGATGGGCCGTGAAGTGCCGGAGCTGAGGGGGCTCTTCGGTGATCTCGTAGCCGCAGAGGGCGTCCTTGCGGCCCACCAGTGCCTCGAAGCACTCGATTACGTAATCGACGTGGCTTTGGGTGTAGACGCGGCGGGGGATGGCGAGGCGCAAGAGCTCCTGGTCCGCCGGCTCCTCGCTGCCGTCGGGCTGCCGGCCGAACATGACCGAGCCGATCTCGACCCCGCGGATCCCGCCCGTCACGTACAGCGCCACGGCGAGGGACTGGGCCGGGTAGTCCAGCGGCGGGATGTGGGGGAGAAGCGACTTCGCGTCGATGTAGACGGCGTGCCCGCCGACCGGCTTCACGATTGGCACGCCCAGCTCGGTGAGGGCCTCGCCGAGGTAGCGGGTCGAGGCCATGCGGTACTCCAGGTAGTCCTCGTCGACGATCTCCTGCAGCCCCACGGCAATGGCCTCCAGGTCGCGTCCCGCCAATCCCCCGTAGGTCGGAAAGCCCTCCGTGAGGATTAGTTGATTGCGGGCCTTCCGGGCCCACGCGTCGTCGTCGAGGGCCAGCCAGCCGCCAATGTTGACCAGCGCGTCCTTCTTGGCGCTCATCGTCATGCCGTCCGCGTGCGAAAACATCTCCCGGACGATCGCCTTGACCGAACGGTCGCCGTACCCGTCCTCGCGCTGCTTGATGAAGTAGGCGTTTTCCGCGAAGCGACAGGCGTCGAGGACGAGCGGCACGCCGTGCGCGTCACACAGGGCCTTCGCGCCGCGGATGTTGGCGATCGAGACCGGCTGGCCGCCGCCGGTGTTGTTGGTGACCGTGAGCATGACGATGGGCACCCGGTCTGCGTCCGCGTCCAGCAGCGCCTCCAGCCGATCGAGATCAATGTTGCCCTTGAACGGATGCTCCGCGTCCGGGACGTGCCCCGCGTCGACGACGAGGTCGACCGCCTCGGCGCCCGTGGCCTCGATGTTGGCGCGGGTGGTGTCGAAGTGCGTATTGCTGGGAATTTTGGCGTCGGGGCCCGCCACGATGCCCATCAGAATGCGCTCGGCGGCCCGGCCTTGGTGGGTCGGGATCACGTGCTCGAACGGCATCAGGTCCTTCACCGCCTCCTCGAACCGGAAGTAGGAGGGCGACCCCGCGTAGCTCTCGTCGCCCTGCATCAGGCCGGCCCACTGCGCCGCACTCATCGCAGAGGTGCCCGAGTCGGTCAGCAGGTCGATGATGACGTCGTCGGCGTGCAGGTTGAAGAGGTTGTAGTGCGCGTCCCGGATCATTCGCTCCCGCTCGGCCCGAGAGGTGAGCTGAATGGGTTCGACCGACTTGATGCGGAACGGCTCGATGATCGTGTCCATCTCCATGGCGGGCTGAGAGATTCTAGAGTTGAAACGGACTCGTAAATTATCAACTCCGCCGCCCAAGGACAATGCGGGACGCACACCAAGGAGGCGAACGCTAGGCGGGAACCGGATCGAGGGCGCGGTCGAGCTCAGCACGTAGCTTTTTGCGGCCCCGGTGCAGGTAGACCTTGACCGTATTGAGCGGCATGTCGAGGGCCTCGGCAATCTCCTTGTACTTGAGGCCCTGCAGTTCACGGAGGGCCACCACCCGCCGGTACGGATCATCGACCCGGTCCAGGGCGTCGAGCACGTGGCCGTGGAGGTCGGCCGCCTCGGCGTGGCGGTCGGGCGTCCGGTCCGGGCTCGGGGCCCGCTCCACGCCGTCGGGGTCGTGCCGGACGGTCTTGCGCCGCCGCTGCCGGGCCCGAAGCCGGTCGATGCAGGCGTTCCGGGTCACGCGCATGAGCCAGGCGATGACCCCGTCCGCGTCGAGCTCGTCCTGGTGCTCCCAGAGCGTCACCAGCACCTCCTGCGTCACGTCCTGGGCGGTGGCGTCGTCGTTGAGCATCGAGCGGGCGAACCGGTAGACCTGATCCTCGTGGGCGGACACCTGACGTTCGAAGGCGGGAAAGGTATTCATCGCGATGGATGGAACCCTGAATGAAACGAACCAAGCGAGTGCGGCGATGGGCCGTCGCACAACCGCGGTGGACAGGCCGTGTCCATCCTCGGTTGCGGGGGGCTTTACGGCGCAGTTCGGGTCCGAGATGCCGGGCGCGCGATGAGTGGGCGGATTCGTGCGATCAATCGCCCGGACGTGCTTCTCTGGGCCATTCACAAACCACGGGTCCCTCCTGAGAACCCCCAGGCCGGTCTTCAGGCCCGTGCGGGAGAGGCGATCCGCCCGTCCGCCGGCGCGGAAGCCACGGTCACCCCTCAGAGGCTGTGTCCAGGTCCAGGTCGACCGGCTTCGGGAAGCACACGTAGGGCTTCTCCACGAAGCCCGTGAGGTCCGAGATGGTGGTGGTGTCGGCCATCTCGGAGAGCTCGCGGGCGGTGCCGTCCCGCCCCAGGATGCCGATCAGCTCCTCGTCGCTGTCGTAGGCGGTGTGGCGCGACACGTTGAGGGTGAGGTAGTGCCGGGCGGCCGCCCGGGCCTCGGAGCGGGGCACGAGGTCCTCGTCCACGAGCCAGTCCGCCACGTCGGCGCGCCAGGCGTCGACCTGCGCCTCGTCCGGACGTTCAGAAAGGAAGCGGACGCGCAGGAAGACCCGGTTGACGAAGCGGTGGCACAGGTCGGCCAACACCGGGTCGGGGCCTCGCATCCACTGCTTGAGGCTGAAGAGGACGTCCGTGTCGTCGAGCTGCAGGTAGTGGTCGCGGACCTCGGGGGTCTCGATCGCGTCGGCGTGGACGTCGTGGTCGAGAAAGAAAAGCAGCGCGCGCGATCCCCGCTGCAGCCAGTCGGGCGCGGGCCCGGCGTCGAGGTGGGTCTGTGCGCGGCGCAGGATGCCCCGGAGCAGCTCGTCGCCGGCCAGCACGGTCTTGTGGAGATAGGCCTGCCAGTACATGAGCCGGCGGGAGATGAGAAAGTTTTCGACGGCGTAGATGCCCTTCGCCTCGATCATGACCTCCGCGTCGGCCCCGCCCGAGAGGGGATGCACGCGCATGGTCTTGAGCAGGCGCTGGACCCCCACCTCCCCCTCCGCCACGCCGGTGTAGAAGGAGTCGCGCCGGAGGTAGTCGAGCCGGTCCATGTCGAGCTGGCTCGAGACCAGCTGGTGGAAGAAGGGGCGGTCGTAGGTGTCGTCGAACATGGCGAGGGCCAGGTCGAGCGCGCCGTCCATGCGCTCGTTGAGGTCCGTCAGGAGAACCCGGCTCATGTCTTCGTGCGAAAAGTCTTCGATGAGCTCGTGTTCGAGGGTGTGGGAGAAGGCGCCGTGCCCCACGTCGTGCAGCAGGGCTACGGCCAGGGCGGCGGTCTGCTCCTCCGGGCGCACGGGCGTGCCCTTCTCGGTCAGGTTGGCGAGGGCGTCCTGCATGAGGGCCATCGCCCCCAGCGCATGGTTGAAGCGGGTGTGCTCGGCGCCCGGAAAGACGAGGTGCCCGACGCCGAGCTGACGGATCCGGCGCAGCCGCTGGACCTCCGGCGTCTGGACGAGGTCCATGATCACGTTCTTTGGCACAGAGATGAACCCGTGGACCGGGTCCGAGAAGAGCTTAAAGCGCTGGTTGGAGGACACGAGGGGAGGGCAGAAAGGTGCAGAAGAGCGTCACTGGGAGGGGGGGCGCCCCTCCTCTACCACCCGTCGTCGGCTAAATTCTGGACGATGGCGGTGTAGAAGGCGTTCGAGTCGAAGTCGGCGGCGAGGCCTGACGAGAGGCCCACCTGCCGGGCGTGATCGGCGTCGACGGTGCCCTGGTAGTCGCCCCAGCGGGCGCTCTCGACGCTCACGATGCCGTCGTTTTCCCCTTCTTCCTCGTACAGGTAGCGGTTGAGGTAGCGGAAGATGGGGGCAATGGGAATGGCGGTTCCTTTGCCGGCCCGGCAGCCGTAGGACCAGTAGTCGACGTCCGGGTGATTGGGGACCTCGGGATTGAACGTGTTTTCCATGTGTTCGGGCGTCAGCTCCGTGAGGGCCTGTCGGAGGTTCGCCGACCCGTCCTCCAGAATGTGGGTCCCCACCCAGTCGGCCATGTCCGCGAGCCAGTCGCGCACCAGCTCGGGCTGGTCGAGCACGAGGGAGGCCACGGAGGAGCCGCGGTGGGGGGTGGCGACCGTCACGAGGACGTCGACCACCTCGTGCCAGCCCAGGGCCGAGATCAGGTAGCGGGCATCGAGGCCGCCCATCGAGTGGGCGATGAGCAGCAGGCGGTCGGCGTCGGTCTCGTCGAGGACGCGCCGCAGGCGGTCGTTCCAGGTGGCGGTCCGGGCGCGGACGGTGTTGTAGGGGGAGACGTTGGGCGCCACCGCCCGCACGCCCCGCGACCGCAGGTGGAGGGCCTCCTTGTGCAGGTGCCCGCCCCGCCGGAAGGAGGCCCCCACGCCGAAGCCGTGCATGAGCACGACCGGGGTCTGGAGCGGAATCAGCTCGGGCTGGGGAAAGGGCTCCAGGCCGGTAAGGCGCCGCAGGGCGGAGGCCGGAATCGTGGGGTCCGGGTCGTCGGGCATGGGGGAGGGCGATGCTCGGAAAAGCCGCTGCCTGGATGGTACCCGAACCGAACCGGGCGGGTTCATGGGCCCGACGGGCCTACAGCGAGAGCACGGGGAGGAGCGAAACGGAACGGCCCAGGACGAGCGCCTCGCCAACGACCACCGTCGCCGCCGCCGCCACGGGCACGCGGATGTTGTCGTTGACGGGCAGCGGGAGGGCCTCAATGCCGGCCCCCACCAGCACGCCGCCGGCGGCCGGGCCGAGGGCGACGGAGGAGAAGAAGGCCATCACGCCCAGGCCCGTGACGACGAACGCGGTGGTGCCCTCCACGGTCGCCGAGAGGGCCCCCCACGTGTGGCGGCCCCACCGGCGGCCCACCAATGCGGCGGCGGCGTCCGCCAGCATGGCCATCGCCAGCACCGGCACCGCGATCCGGAGGGGGAACAGCGCCACCATTGCGGCGGCGCCCACCAGCACGCACGTGGCCCCGTTGAACTGGACCCCCGTCCTCGGTGCGGGCAGCTCCTCCGCCCGCATCAGGGCCCCGAAGATCCCCCGGATGATTGCGTTGAGGGACGTCGAATAGGCCCGGGCCACGTCGGCGGCCCCGGCCACGAGCGCGGCCGGAGCCAGGAGATATAGTGCCGTGGGCATTCCGACCGCCCACGCCCCAAACGGAATGGAGAGGGCGAGAAGGTGGAGGGCCTTCCGGCCAACTTCGCCGGTGTACGAGAGGGAGGAGGCGGACACGAGACCGCGAAGGTAAGGCGTAGGAATCCGTTCGTCCCCCGAACCTTCCGGGTCGGCAATGGTTCAGACATCACCTGGTTTTGAGCCCCTGCAGACGACCCGCGGTGGCGGTGGGGGGCCGGCCCGAAGCCGACGCACCTCCTGGACTGCCCGCGGGCCTCCGCCCGCCCTCCTCCCCTTCCCCAAAACGCCCCTCTGTCCATGCGCGTCGCTGGTTTCGTCCTTATCCTGTGTACGCTCCCCCTGCTCGCCGGCTGTGGCTCCGACAGCGGCTCCGAGGCCGAGCGCATGGCGGAGGAGCACGAGGGCGACACGCCCACGGCCACCGAGGCCGCCCAGGCCCCCAAGATTCCGGTGGAAGGGCGTACGGTCACCTACGGGCAACAGAACGGGACGGCCCGGACCGGGTATCTGGCCGCGCCCGCCGACGTGGACTCGGTGCGGTCGGCGCGCGGGGGCGACGCCCTCCCCGGCATCGTGGTGATTCACGAGTGGTGGGGCCTGAACGACAACGTGCGGGCCGCGACGCGACGACTGGCCGGCGAGGGGTACCGCGCCCTGGCGGTGGACCTGTACGGCGACGCCGTGGCCGAAACGCCAGACTCCGCACAGGCATTGATGGGGCGAGCGATGAAGGAGCCGTCGCGGCTTGTCGAGAACGTACGGGACGGGCGGGCCCACCTGTCCTCGGAGGCCGACGCGCCCCGGACCGCCCTGCTGGGGTGGTGCTTCGGCGGGGGCATGACATACCGAACCCTGGCGGACGAGGCGTCCGCCTTCGACGCGGCCGTGGCCTACTACGGCACCCCGGAGCCCCTCTCCGGGGAGGCCCTGCAGGCGCTGGAGACGCCGATCCTCGCCCACTTCGGCACGCAGGACCAGGCCGTCCCGATCGACGCGGCCCGGAAATTTCGGGACCGGATGGAAGGCGCCGGGACATCGCTCGCGTACCACGAGTACGACGCCGGCCACGCCTTCGCGAACCCGTCGGGGGAGAGCTACGAGCGGGCGGCCGCCGAGCGGGCCTGGACGCGCACGACCGACTTTCTCCAGACGCACCTCACCCGGTAGGCGTTCTCGGGGCCCGCCGGGCACGTCGGGAGCGGCACCGGGCCGATCTGCTCAATACCTGTTCATTCCGTTGGACCCACAGTCGCGTATATGGCCTCCTTTCCGCCCCTCGACAACGACCGCCTTCTCCGCACCGCCCGCGGGGAGCCCACCGACTGCACGCCCGTGTGGATGATGCGGCAGGCCGGCCGGTACCTGCCCGAGTACCAGGCGGTCCGGAAGGAGCACAGTTTTTTTGAGGTGGTGGAGACGCCCGAACTCGCGGCGGAGGTGACCATCCAGCCGGTGGAGCGCTTTGCCCTCGACGCGGCGATTCTCTTCTGCGACATCATGGTGGTGCCGGAAGCGATGGGGCTCACGGTCAAGATGGTGTCGGGACAAGGGCCGACCTTCCCCAAGCCCCTCACGACGCCCGACGAGATGGAGCGCCTCGTGGAGCCGGACGTGGAGTCGGCCCTCGGTCACGTGTTCGAGGCCCTGACGGTGACGCGGCACAAATTGGCCGGACGGGTGCCGCTGATTGGCTTCTCGGGGGCGCCGTGGACCCTCATGGCGTACATGGTGGAGGGGGGCGGCAGCAAGTCCTACCGGGCCGCCCGGCGCTGGCTCTACCGCCACCCCGACGCCAGCAAGGCCCTGCTCCAACGCACGACGGATGTGATCGTCGAGTACCTGATTCGGCAGGTGGACGCCGGGGCGCAGGTGCTTCAGGTGTTTGACTCGTGGGCGGGCCTCCACACCCCCGAGAATTTCCGCACGTTCTGCCTGCCGTACCTCGCCGAGATCGCCACGCGGGTGAAGGCGGCGCATCCCGACGTGCCGCTAGTCATCTTTGCGAAGGGGGCCCACTACGCCCTCGACGCGCTGGCGGACACGGACTACGACGTGATCAGCCTGGACTCCACGATGGACCCAGACGCCGCCCGCGATACGGTCGGGGACCGGGCCGTCCTGCAGGGCAACCTCGACCCCTGCGCGCTGTATGCCCCGCCCGACGTTCTGCGGCGCGAGGTGCAGCACATGCTGGCGGGCTTCGGGCCGCACCATCACATTGGCAATCTGGGGCACGGCATGCTGCCGGACCACGATCCCGAGCACGCCCGCGCCTTCGTCGACGCCGTCCACGAACACTCCCGGCGCATGCGGACCGTTTGACGACGGGCGGGGTGAGGTCGGGATCGCGCCGCTCACGTTCCGTTTCACGTACCCACTCTGCTGCCATGCTCGATACCGACTCACCACGGGTCCGCGCCGTCCTGCCACTGCTGTACGTGGCCTGGGCCGACGGGGTGCTCACGCCGTCGGAGGCGGAGACGATCCGGAGCCACCTTCGCACGCAGGCGTGGCTCGATGCCTCCACCCGTGAGGCGATTTGCGACCACCTCGACCCCCAGTCGCCCCCCACGCCCACACAGTACTTCCGGTGGATTCGCACGCTGCGGGACGGGGCCGGGGATGCGGCAGTGACGACCCGGTCCTCCCTCGCGGAGCTCGGAATGGCCCTCGCGAACGTGGGCGGGGACGGCACGGCGCTGCCGGAGGCCTCCCGACGGGCCCTGGAAGACATCGAGGCGGCCCTTGACATTGACGGGGAGGAGGTCGTGCGCGACCTTCTCGGGGAGCGGCCCGAGCCGTCGCCCGTGGAGCCGGAGGCGCCCTTCGACACGGACGCCATGCGGCGCCTCCTCGACGGCCCCCACGCGGAGCTGCGCGAGGACATCCGCACCCTGCTTCAGGATCCGGTGTTCGAGTACCAAGACGGCCTGGGCACGGAGGGCTACCGGGAGCAGGTCCTTCACTGGTGCGAGCACCTGGCCGACCAGGGGCTCGGGGCGCTGGCCTATCCCGACGCGTACGGCGGGGGGGGCGACATGGAAAAGTTCATCGTCGCCTTCGAGACGCTCGCCTACCACGACCTGAGCCTGGTCGTCAAGTTTGGCGTGCAGTTTGGCCTGTTCGGGGGCAGCATTCATCACCTCGGTACGGAGCGGCATCACGAGGAGTACCTGGACCGGGTGGGCACCCTCGACCTGCCCGGCTGCTTCGCCATGTCGGAGTGGGGGCACGGCTCGAACGTACGGGAGCTGGAGACGACGGCCCGCTACGACCCCACGACCGAAGAGTTTGTGATCAACACGCCGCACGACGGCGCCCGGAAGGAGTGGATCGGCAACGCCGCGGCGCACGGGCAGGTGGCGACCGTCTTCGCGCAGCTCCGGACCGACGGGGAAGAGCACGGGGTCCACGCCTTCCTCGTCCCCATACGGGCCGACGACGGGACCCCGAAGCCGCGCGTCCGGATCGAGGACTGTGGCGAAAAGGTCGGCCTCAACGGCGTCGACAACGGGCGCCTCTGGTTCGACCAGGTGCGCATCCCGCGGGCGAACCTGCTCGACCGGTACGCCCAGGTCGCCCCGGACGGCACCTACGACAGTCCAATTCCCAGTTCCGGGAAGCGCTTCTTCACCATGCTGAGCACCCTGATCGGGGGGCGCATCAGCGTGGCGCGGGCGGGGCTGAGCGCGGCGAAGTCGGGCCTTACGATTGCCGTCCGCTACGGCAACCGGCGCCGCCAGTTTGGGCCGAAGGACGAACCGGAGGTGCCTCTGCTCGACTATCGCACCCACAAGCGGCGGCTTCTCCCGCGCCTGGCCACGACCTACGCCCTCCACGTTGCGCTCGACGACCTTACGGCGCGGTTTGCGCGGACCGGGCGCGGCGAGTCGCTGGAGGCCATTGAGGCGGAGGCCAACGCGCTGAAGGCGTACGCCACGTGGCACACCAGCGCCACCCTCCAGGAAGCGCGCGAGGCGTGCGGCGGCCAGGGCTACCGGGCCGACACCCGCATCGGGCGCCTCCGGGCCGATACGGACGTCTTCACGACATTCGAGGGCGATAATACCGTGCTCATGCTGCAGGTGGCCAAGGGGCTGCTCTCGGACTTCCAGCGGGAATTTCGGGACATGAACGTGTGGGGGATGGCGCGCTTCGTGGCCGACGAGGTGGCCACGCAGGTGCAGGAGCTCAACCCGGTCGTCACGCGCAAGACCGACGATGAGCACCTGCGGGCCCTCACCTTTCAGCAGAGCGCGCTCACGTACCGGGCCGAGAAACAGCTTCAGAACGTCGGCCGGCGCCTCCAGCGCCGCATCGACGATGGGATGGAGCCGTTCGATGCGTTCGTGGACGTGCAGGATCACCTCGTGCAGTGCGCCCGGGCGGACGCCGAACGGATGATCCTGGAGCGCTTCGCGGATGCGGTCGAGGACGTCGAGGACGCGGCCCTCCGCGGTACGCTCACGACGCTCCGTCGCCTGTTTGCACTGTCCCGCATCGAGGCTGATCTGGACTGGTTTCTGGAGGCCGGTTACGTGAGCGGGTCCAAGGCAAAGGCCATCCGGGGCGCCGTGAACGACCTCTGCGATGAGGTGCGTCCCCAGGCGGAGGCCCTCGTCAATGCGTTCGGCATCCCGGACGCCCTGCTGGGCGCCCCGATTGCGACGAAGCCGGGGCCCGGCCCGAAATGACGCACGGACATGATCCGTCCCCACGCGGTCGACGGGCCGTCGGCCTCAGAGCAGTAGCCCCCACGCGACGGCCATTCCCACGCAGCCCCCAAGGAGCAGGAGGTCTCCGGGGCGCGTCCACGTCTCCCGTTTGTACACCCCGTAGAGGGCCGCGGGCCAGCATACGAGGACGAGGAGGCCGAGCCACCCGGTCTTTTCGTGCCACGGCGGGCCCGTGGCCTCGGAGAGGTGAACCTGCGTGAGCGTCTCGCCACAGACGGGGCAGTAGTCGTCCGACGGCTCACGGCGGGCACCACAGGAAGGGCAGCGCTCCATGAGGCAATGGGGGCAACTCGTAAAACGCGACCTGACGGAGGGCGGCCCTGCCGGCAGGACTGCACGGTTAGCTGAAGGTCTGCTCCCGCTGCTCCATGGCCTGGCGGGCATTTCTCTGGAGCCACCGCCCGAGCTGCATGGCGTGCTCGGGCGTCATGACGAGGGACGCCTGCACCTCGCGCGTCAGTTCCCCGCGTGTGACCTGCTCGCTGCGCTCGCTGAGGTCGACCTGGCCGGTCTCGTCGATCTGGTGACTCACGTGGTGGGGAATGCTGCTGCGCTCCACGTACAGGTTGGCCACCACGGAGGCGCCGTCCGGGGCCGGGCCGCCGTGTGCCCCCGTCGCGGCGATGGTGGGGACCGTGTCGGCGTCTTCGTAGACGAACGTGATTTCGTCGTGAGCGTCGTCGGGCATGGGGCGAACCGGTCGGGTGGAGCAGGTCGGGTGGAGCAGGTCGGGTGGAGCAGGTCGGGTGGAGCAAGTCGTGCGGGGTCGGAATGAGGGGGCGGGGCGCGTCAGTTCTCGGCGACCTGAATCTCGAACGGTACGCGTGCCTCGGCCCAGTAGAGGACACACGTGCCGGAGGTGTTGGTAACCTCCTCGAACACGAACGTCATCATCTCGTGCTGAGGGGCGGATCCGGACGTTACGTCCACCCGTAGGGCATCCTCGTTCTGGTTGTACTGCGTGCCCCACTGGTTCGCCACGTTGTTGAAGATGATTGTCCAAGAGTCGGGGCCCGGAATGGTGTAGAGCGAGTAGGTCCCGGCGGGCAGCGGTTTGCCCTCGACGGTGACATCCGACGAGACAGCGATCGTCGTGGCCTCGTTCGCGCCGGTGCGCCAGACCTCACCGTACGGCACCAGTTCGCCGAAAATGGTCCGGTCGTTTGCCTGTGGCCGGCCGTATGTGAGGCGGACTTCGGTGGTGCCGATGGTCTGAGAGACTGCCGCGTTGGGGCTGGTGCGGGGCTCCTCGTTGCCCCGTTCCTGGGCGGTCGCCGGGGCGGTTGCCGTGAGGCCGAGAAGGCCGACAGAGAAGAGAAGGGGGAGCAGGCGAGAGAACGGGAGGGACACGGGGTGCGTGGGGCGTCGTTAAGAGAATGTCGGACGTTGAGGGACCGGAGCGGCCTCGCCGGCCCTACTCGCAATTAGACGGCTACTCCGTGTCCAGGGACCCGGGGCCCGCGATGCTTCCGTCCCGGGTCTCGTACCATTCAATCTCCAGCTCGAGGCTGATCTCGGAGGAATCCCGGTCGTTCGATTCGCGTTCGAGTTCCACTTCGAATTCCACGTGGTCGGGAACCCGGACGGTCGTGGACTGCTCGTCGGACGAAAAGTCGAGCTCTCCGGAGTCGTCCAGCTCGTCGGCAATGGTGCGGAGGTAGGTGGCCACGTCCGCACGCGACAGGTTTCGCTCGAATTCGTAAAGCGTATCGTCGGGCATTGTTGGGCGAGGTGTTCGGGAAAGACTGTGATGCGGATGCCACCGTACGTACACGAGCCCGGGGCGTCCGTTCATCCTTCATGGATGAAAAATTGGGGCGGTCGAGTGGGGGCTCGCGGTGGCGCCGGGCCCGCGGAACCATGAGGTCTCGGTGAATGAGATGAGACTTCACGAGCCAGCACTTACTCTGAAAACTGTAAAATTACAGGGGCGCTCCTATCGCCACCGCGCATGAGCGCAATGGGGCGCGGCGTCGTCGTCATCTGCAAGAGTTGGGCCCGGTGTTATGGTAGAGCTTAGCGGCGCTCCGGCCTGGTTTGCGTCCGCCTGTCTAATCGCGATTGCCCTCTCGCTCGTGATGACGGTGGTTCGTCTGCTGCGAGGCCCGGCCCTGCCAGACCGGGTGGTCTCGTTGGACCTCATCGCCTACCAGGCCGTCGCGTTCATGCTCGTGTACGCTGTTCTCGAGGGGCAACCTGCCTTTCTGGACGTGTCGCTGGTACTGGCCCTGGTGGCCTTCCTCGGGACGGTCGCGTTTGCCCGGTATATTGAGTACTTCTCGGTTGCGGAGGACACGCCGGCTCAGAAGTCAGAATAACACGTCGGGCCGGTCCCGCCCCCCAATATTCAAATTCTGCCATGCTCGCCCAGCAGATTGTTGGCATTTTTCTGATGACCACGGGCACCCTGTTCGTGTTTGTCGCCGGGCTCGGGGTGCTGCGGCTGCCGGACGTCTACATGCGGCTCCATGCCTCCACCAAGGCCGGGACCTTGGGCGTAGCGCTGAACGCGGCCGGCCTCGTGGTCTTTCATCCGGACCTCGGCATCTTCACGCGCGCTTTCGCCCTGGTGCTGTTCTTGCTCCTCACGGCCCCGGTGGCCGCCCACATGATCGGGCGGGCCTCCTATTTTGCCCGGGAGGAACTGGGGGTTTCCATCTGGGACGGAACAGTCGTGGACCGCATGCTGGACCACCGGGGGGAGGCGCTGTTCTCAACCGGTGCCCCGGAGGACGGGGCTGACGCCTCGGGCTCCCCGTCTTGAGCGCTGGGAACCGCGCCTCAGAGGGGCTCTGATCGCCTCGTTTTTTCGGTCGACCGCCACGCATCATGGCAATTCTGTTTGCCGTCTTCTCGGGCTTTGTGCTCGCCCTCGCCTCTCCCTGGCTGACACCGCTTACAGGGCGGGCCACGGGGTGGGTCTACGGGCTGCTGCCGGCCGCCATCACGGGGACGCTGGCGACCCTCGTGGGGCGCGTGGCGGCGGGGGAGACGCTCCGGGTGTCCTACGCCTGGGTGCCGGGACTGAACGTCAACCTGTCGTTTTACGTCGATGGGCTGAGCCTCTTTTTCGCGCTCCTCATCACCGGCATCGGGACCCTGATCTTTGTCTATGCCGGGGGCTACCTGAAGGGGCACCACCATCTGGGCCGCTTCTTTAGCTACCTGTCGATGTTTATGGCCGCCATGGTGGGGCTGGTGTTGGCGGACAACCTGATCACGTTCTACATTTTCTTCGAGCTGACGAGCTTCGCCTCGTTCGTCCTGATCGGCTTCAACCACGACGAGGCGCCCTCGCGGCGGGCGGCCTGGCAGGCGCTGCTGGTCACCAAGGCCGGCGGGCTCGCGCTGCTCGTCGGGTTCATCCTCATGCAGCAGGCGACGGGCACCTTTCAGATCTCCGCCATCCTAGAGTCCGGCGACGTGATTCGCCAGCACAGCTTCTACCTGCCCATTGTCCTGCTGGTGCTGGCCGGGGCGTTCACGAAGTCGGCCCAGTTTCCCTTCTACTTCTGGCTCCCCAACGCGATGGAGGCGCCCACGCCGGTAAGCGCCTACCTCCACTCCGCGACGATGGTGAAGGCCGGCATCTACGTGATGGCCCGCTTCCACCCCGTGCTGTCGGGGACCGACCTCTGGATGTGGGTCGTGGGCGGGATCGGGGCCCTGACGATGGTCCTCAGCGCCTGGCTCGCCCTGCAGTACACCGACATGAAGGCGATCCTGGCCTACACCACCATCATGGCCCTCGGGCTCCTGACGATGCTGCTGGGGCTGGGGACCGAGGTCGCCGTGGAGGCCTGCATGGTCTTTGTTCTGGTGCATGCCTTCTACAAGGCGGCCCTCTTCATGGTGGCGGGGGCAATCGACCACGAGGTGCACGTCCGCGACATTACGAAACTGCGCGGCCTGTGGACCCGGATGCCCGTGACCGGGGCGGCGGCCGCCCTGGCCGCCCTGTCGATGGCCGGCATTCCGCCGTTCTTCGGGTTCGTGGGGAAGGAGTTGATCTACAAAGCGGCGACCCACTTTGACCCGGCCGCGGTGGCGGTTACGGTGGCCTCGGTGCTGGCGAACGTGGCGCTGGTTGCGTCCGCCGGCCTGCTGGTGATTCGGCCGTTCTCCGGCGAGGTGAACGACGTGACGGAGCATGCCCACCGGCCCGCCGCCGGGCTCTGGTTCGGGCCGGTCGTCCTGGCGGTCTTCAGTGTGGGGCTCGGCCTGGCGCCGTGGCTGCTCGACGCTGCGGTCCTCGGCCCGTCGGCCGGGGCGGTGCTGGGCGCCTCCATTGCGCCGCACCTCGCCCTCTGGCACGGCGTCACGCTCGAACTGGGGCTTAGCGCCGTGACCGTCGCGGCGGGCGTGGGAACGTACCTGGCCTGGACCGGCCTCCGCACCAACGTGGCGTTCCAGCAGTTTGAGCGCTGGCTCGGGACGGGCCTCGACCACGGGTACGACAATGTCGTCGACGGGCTCCTGAGCGTGGGGCGGTGGCAGACAAATGTGCTGCAGAGCGGGGTTCTGCGCCGCTACCTCACGATTGTCTTGGGGACGACCATCGCGCTCGTGGGGGGCGCTTTCTACCACTACGGGTTCTTCGGCGGGCCGATTTCGGTGGCCGGGGTGGCGGGCCACGAGTGGGTGCTGGCGATCCTGTCGGTGGTCGGGGCGTTCGGGACCCTCTTCTTCCGGTCGCGCATCGGCCTCATCACGTCGCTCGGCGTCTCCGGCTTCAGCATTGCCCTGCTCTTTCTGGCCTTCGGCGCGCCGGACCTGGCCAAGACCCAGTTCCTCATCGAGACGCTGACGGTCATCCTCGTCGTGCTCATCCTGACCGCCGTTTCGGACGTGAAGGAGACGCTCACGATGGGGCAGAAGGTCACGAACGGCGCCGTGGCGGCCGGGATGGGGGTCGTCGTGTCGGGGCTGATCCTGGCCGTCCTCAAGCTGCCCTTCGAGAACCCGATGGGGGACTACTACGCGCAGAACACGTACGTCGAGGGGGAGGGGCATAACATCGTCAACACCATCCTGGTCGACTTCCGGGCCCTG
Source organism: Salinibacter pepae (assembly GCF_947077775.1). Taxonomy (NCBI): domain Bacteria; kingdom Pseudomonadati; phylum Rhodothermota; class Rhodothermia; order Rhodothermales; family Salinibacteraceae; genus Salinibacter; species Salinibacter pepae. The sequence goes on along the minus strand of NZ_CAMTTE010000001.1, from coordinate 407,863 downwards.
GACACGCTCGGGGAGATCACGGTGCTGCTGGTCGCGGGCTTCGGCATCTACGCCCTTCTGCGCATGGGAACGGCGCCGGACCCCAACGCCGAGGAGAATCCCCCTCCCGAGGACGCATCCGCGCCGATCGAACAGGCTGAACAGACCCAACAGGTACCGTGAGGTTTTCCGTCATTTTGCGCACCGCGGCGCGCCTCCTCGTGCCGCTGATCCTTCTGTTTTCGATCTTTCTGCTCCTTCGCGGGCACAACGAGACCGGCGGGGGCTTCATCGGGGGGCTCGTGGCTGGCATTTCGTTTTCCCTCTATGCGATTGCCTACGGGACGGCGGCCTCCCGCAAGTCCCTGCGGGCCACGCCCCCGCGGCTGATGGCCGTGGGGCTGGGCATTGCGGTGCTGAGCGGGGTGCTCCCGCTGTTCATGGGCGGGGCCCTGCTCGAAGGGCTGTGGGTGAAGTGGCCGTTGAAGGTCGGCACCCCCGTGCTCTTCGACGTGGGGGTCTATCTACTGGTGATCGGCTTGACCCTCATGATCGTCTACGAGCTGGAGGAGCACAATCCGGGGCTCTTTCCGCAGTCGGCCGCCTCCGAGTAGGCGCGCCGAGCGACTGGTTCTCTCACAAGCCACACGCGGCTTTCGATGGAAACCCTCCTTGCCCTCGTCACCGGCGCGATGGTCGCCATCAGCGTCTACCTGCTGCTGCAGCGCGACCTGGTGCGAAAGATTATCGGCGTGGTCGTCCTCTCGAACGGCATTCACCTGCTGATCTTCGCGATGGGGCGGGTGACGCGGGCCGCGTCGCCGCTCATTCCGGCCGGCGAGAAGTACCCGCCCGAGGTCATTGCGAATCCGCTCTCCCAGGCCCTCATCCTGACGGCCATCGTGATCGGGTTTGGGCTGCTGGCCTTTTCGCTCGTGCTCGTCTACCGGCTGCACGAGTCCAGCGGGTCGGCCGACGCCGACTCCATCATTGAGGCGACCCTCGGCGACCGATAGCGCCTGCGACCCCTTCTGCCTGTTGAACTGACCGCTCTGGTTCATGTCCGCCCATCTTCTGATCATCCTGCCGCTGATCATCCCGTTCGTGGCGGCGGTGGCGGCGCTCTTGTTTGCCCGATGGCCCACGGTGCAGAAGGGCATCAACATCGTCAGCATGGGGGGCATCCTGGCGGCGTCGCTGGGGCTCCTGTCCCGGATCACGGAGCAGGGCATTCAGGTCACGACGATTGGGGACTGGCCCGTGCCGTTCGGGATCGTGTTTGTGGTGGACCACCTGAGCGTGGTCATGCTCATCGTGTCCGCCATCATTGGCCTGGCCGTGGCCGTCTACGCGGTGCCGGACGTCGACGAGACGCGGGTGCGATTTGGGTTCTACCCGTTCTTCAACCTGCTCATGATCGGCATCAACGGGGCCTTTCTAACGGGGGACCTCTTCAACCTCTACGTGTGGTTCGAGGTCATGCTGATCTCCTCGTTCGTGCTGATCGTGCTGGGCAACACGGACGAGCAGCTCGCCGGGGCGGTCAAGTACGTCGTGATCAACCTGGTGTCGTCGCTCCTCTTCCTGTCCGGCGTGGGGCTGGTGTACGGGATGACGGGCACGCTCAACATGGCCGAGCTTTCGCTGGCCCTGTCCGAGGTCGGCCAGCCGGGGCTGGTGACGGTGGTGGCGATGCTGTTCCTGATCTCCTTCGGCATCAAGGCGGCGCTCTTTCCGCTCTTCTTCTGGCTGCCGGCCTCCTACCACACGCCGCCCGCGTCGGTCTCGGCCTTCTTCGCGGGCCTGCTGACCAAGGTGGGCGTGTACGCGCTCTTTCGGGTCTTCACGCTGCTCTTCACCCAGGACGTGGGCTACACCCATACGCTTCTGCTGTGGGGGGCGGGGCTCACGATGGTGACGGGCGTGCTCGGGGCCGCCGTGCAAAACGACTTCCGGCGCGTGCTCTCCTTCCACATCGTCAGCCAGATCGGCTACATGATCATGGGGCTCGCGCTGTACACGCCGCTGGCCATCCTCGGCGGGGTGTTCTACATCGTCCACCACATCATCGTGAAGGCGAACCTGTTCCTCGTCAGTGGGGTGGCGAAGCGCCTGCGGGGCTCCTTTAGCCTCAAGTCGCTCGACGGCCTCTACGCGTATCATCCCTGGCTGGCGGCCCTCTTCATCATCCCGGCGTTCTCGCTGGCCGGCTTCCCGCCGCTCTCCGGCTTTTGGGCAAAACTGATCCTGACGATCGCGGGCATTGAGACGGGGGCCTACTGGATTGTGGCGGTGGCCGTCGCCGTGGGGCTCTTTACGATGTTCTCGATGACGAAGATCTGGGTGAAGGCCTTTCTTCCGGGGGGCGGGGGCGACCTGGCGGACGCGGTGTCGTCGATGGGCTTGGGCACGCGCGTCATGTACGTGCCGATTGCCGGGCTTGCGGCCCTCACAATCATGATTAGTGTCTTTGCCGGGCCGGTGTACGACCTCGCCGAGCGCTCGGCGGACGAGCTCTACAATTCCTCTGAATACGTCGAAGCGGTGCTCAACCATGAAAAATCTGCTGCTGACGCTGGTCCTCGCCCTGGTGTGGACGGCCGTACAGGGCGCGTTCACGCTCGCTAACTTTGCGCTCGGCTTCGTCCTCGCCTACGGGGTGCTTCGGCTGTTGCGGCCCCTGCTCGGGGAGGCCAGCTACGACCAGCGCATCTGGCACAAGGCGTCCCTGGCGGGCTTCTTCGTGAAGGAGCTCATCAACTCGAGCGTCCGGGTGGCCTGGGAGACGATCACACCGGGCTATCACATGCGGGCGGGCATCCTCGCCGTGCCGCTGTCCGTGCGGTCGGACCTGGGGATCACGCTCTTCGCAAACCTCATCTCGCTGACGCCGGGCACGCTGAGCCTCGACGTGTCGGAGGACCGGGAGTACCTCTACATCCACACCATGTACATCGACCAGGGGGAGGAGGAAGACATCCTCCACCTGAAGCGCACGCTGGAGCGGCGCATCATTCTCGCGCTCGGTGCGGAGTCGACGGAGACGCCGCCGCCGATCTCCGACGCAGCGCCCGCCCCGTAGCGGCTGCGGGGATCGGACTGTGTGCTGGGGCGCCATTCCGGGGGGCGACTAAAGACGCTACGAGGCCCGCCACCGGCGGAGGAGCCAGGCCCCCAGAGCGGTGCCGCCCAGGCCCACCACCAGGGGCGTGAGGGAGGGCGTGGATGCGGCGTTTGGGTCGACGAGCCCGCTCGTGCGCCCGATGTCGTCGATCTGGGGCACCGTGAGGGTGCCCTCCACCGTGGGGGTCACGGCGGCCTGGACGGCGGCCGCCGCCACGAACTCAACGGGCAGCGGCCGGCCCTCGGCCGTGGCGTACGGGTGGGGCCGCATGCCCTGGGCCTGATGGAGGACGGCGGCGAGCGTCGGCGTGCCCGTCTTGCGGGCTCCGTAGACGAGATTGGGGCGGAGCGTCACGGTCCGGAGCGAAGGGTGGTCTTCGCGAAGGGCCCGCTCGGCCCGGCGCTTGGCCGACAGGAACGCGTAGGGAACGAGGGGCGGCTTGTCGCGCACCGACAGAAAGACAATGGCGTCGACGTCGGCCGCGACCGCCGCCTCGGCCGCACGGAGCGCCGACTCCGCGTTCACGCGGTCGAACGTGACGCTGCGATCGGGGTGCTCGCGGAGGGTGGCGATGGTGTGGACCACCGCGTCGGCGCCGTCGAGCAGGTCCTGCCAGGTGTCCGGGGCGAACACGTCGGCCGCGCGCCACTCCACGTCCTGAACCCAAGGGTGCCGGGCGGGAGTGAGGGCGGGCCGGCCGGTGCGCCCGAAGGCGGCCACCTCGTGCCCGTTTTGCACGGCGACGCGGCAGATTGCGGTGCCGATGAACCCATTGCCGCCGGGAACGACGAGTTTGGCCACGGGACGACGAGAGACTTGGTCGAGATAGGAGATGCGATGCGAGACGCGTCGGACGACGTCTCGTTGCACGGACGACGCAGGGGCGAAGGGGTTCCCGGAGACGGGGATCCACGGCTGAGAACGAGGGGGCACGGATCTCGCCTGTGCATTCGACTCGTGATTGGGAGACGGCGCACGGATGCGGGTGCTTCGCGGAACGGGGAAGATGTGTGCAACGTGTCTTTGCCTTGCCCGTAGTCCCTTACGGAAGCGCTTCCTGGCCCCCTCATCCCCTTCCTCGGATTTCGCTCACAACGCCTTTGTCCCCATGGACGTCGACCGCTATCAGCCCACCCATCCGGTTCGGTTCGTCACCGCCACGAGTCTGTTCGACGGGCACGACGCGGCGATCAACATCATGCGCCGCATCCTGCAGCAGACGGGCGCGGAGGTGATCCACCTCGGCCACAACCGCTCGGTGCAGGAGATCGTGGACACGGCCATCGAGGAAGACGCGCAGGGCATTGCCGTGTCGAGCTACCAGGGGGGGCACATGGAGTACTTCAAGTACATGCACGACCTGCTTGAGGAGCGGGGCGCGGGGCACGTGCGCGTGTACGGCGGCGGCGGAGGGGTCATCGTGGCCGAGGAGAAAGAAGAGCTGGAGGACTACGGCATCGCCCACATCTACTCGCCGGACGAGGGGATGGACATGGGGCTTCAGGGGATGATCAACGACATGGTGGAGGCGTGCGACTTCCCGGTCGTGGACGCCGAGTTTCACGTGCCGGACGACGTCCCGATGCGGGACCCGCGAACCGTGGCCCGCAACCTGACCCGCGTGGAGGCGCCGGAGCCGGAGCGGGCGGCGGTGGTCGTAGGGGCGTCGGGGGAGGAGGACGACAGGGAGGCGTCCCCGGCGGAGGGGGAGCCTCGGGGAGACGGCCACACGGAATCGCTGAGCGCGGACGATCTGAGCGTGGGGGGCGCGCAGGCGCCGACGCTGGGCATTACCGGGACTGGGGGCGCTGGGAAGTCGACGCTGACCGACGAGCTCGTGCGGCGGTTTCTGAACGACCACGAGGACCTGGAGCTGGCCGTCCTGTCGGTGGACCCGACGCGGCGACGCACCGGCGGGGCGCTGCTGGGCGACCGCATCCGCATGAACGCAATCTACGGGACGAACGCGGACCGGGTCTACATGCGGTCCTTCGCGACGCGGGCGGCGAACCGCACCACCACGGAGGCCCTGAAGGAGGCGATCGGGGTGTGCCAGGCGGCAGACTTCGACCTGATTCTCGTGGAGACGGCGGGAATTGGGCAGAGCGACACGGAGATCGTGGACCTCACGAACCTGACGCTCTACGTGATGACCCACGACTTCGGCGCGCCGACGCAGCTGGAGAAGATCGGCATGCTGGACCTCGCCGACTTCGTGGCGATCAACAAGTTTGAGAAGCGGGGGTCGGAGGACGCCCTGCGCGACGTGCGGAAGCAGGTGCAGCGCAACCGGATGCGGTTCGATGAGGACCCCGAGGCGATGCCGGTCTACCCGACGATGGCCTCGCGCTTCGGGGACCCCGGGGTTACGCGCCTCTACCTCGGCCTGCTCGACCGCCTGAACGCAAGCTTCGACTTCGAGCGCGAGTCGGGCACGTACGACGCGGACGAGGTGCCCGAGCCGGACCCGTCCGAGGTGGCCATCATCCCGCCGGACCGGCAGCGCTACCTCGGCGAGATTGCGGAAACCTGCGACGCGTACCACGACTGGGTGGAGCGGCAGGTGGCGTACGCCCGGAAGTGGGGGGAGGCGAAGGGCGCGCGCCAGCAGGTGGACGACTGGGCGCCGGAGGACCAGGACCAGATTGCCGGCCGGCTCGACGAGATGGAGGCCCACTGGTGGGACAAGCTCGACAAGCGGTGCAAGGAGATCCTGAAGAACTGGGACGACCTGGCCGACGAGTACCGGCAGGACGAGTTCACCTACACGGTGCGGGGCCGCGACTTTACGGTGCCGCTCTACCGCGAGAGCCTGAGCGGCACCCAAATCCCGCGCGTCGCCCTGCCGCAGACCGACGCCCCGGGGGAGCGGCTGGAGTTTGCCCTCACCGAGAACCTGCCCGGCTACTTCCCCTTCACGGCGGGCGTCTTTCCGTTCAAGCGGGAGGGGGAGATGCCGACCCGTCAGTTTGCGGGCGAAGGGTCGCCCGAGCGCACGAACCGCCGCTTCCACCTCGTCTCGCAGGGGGACGAGGCGAACCGCCTCTCCACGGCCTTCGACAGCGTGACCCTCTACGGCCGCGACCCCGCCGAGCGCCCCGACATCTACGGCAAGGTCGGCAACGCCGGGGTGTCCATCTGCACGCTCGACGACATGAAGAAGCTCTTCTCGGGCTTCGACCTGTGCGACCGCAAGACGAGCGTGTCGATGACCATCAACGGCCCGGCGCCGATGCTGATGGCCATGTTCTTCAACGCGGCCATCGACCAGCAGGTGGAGAAGCACCTGCGCGAGGAGGGCCGGTGGGAGGAAGTAGAGGCGGCGATCGACGACCACCTGGGCGACGACCGCCCCGAGTACGTGCCGTACGGGCCGGACGGCCGGGAGGACGAGCTGCCGGAAACCCACGACGGCAGTGGGCTGGGCCTGCTCGGCACCAGCGGCGAAGAGCTCGTGGAGTGGGGCGTGCTCGACCGCGAGACGTACGAGGAGATCAAGGCCGACACCCTCCACACGGTCCGGGGCACGGTGCAGGCCGACATCCTGAAGGAGGACCAGGCCCAGAACACCTGCATCTTCTCCACGGACTTCGCCCTCCGGCTGATGGGCGACATCCAGCAGTACTTCATCGACTGGGACGTCCGCAACTACTACTCCGTCTCCATCTCCGGCTACCACATCGCCGAGGCCGGCGCCAACCCGATCACGCAGCTGGCCTTTACCCTGGCCAACGGCTTCACGTACGTGGAGTACTACCTGAGCCGCGGGATGGACATCGACGATTTTGCCCAAAACCTCTCGTTCTTCTTCTCGAACGGGATGGACCCGGAGTACAGCGTCATCGGGCGGGTGGCGCGGCGCATCTGGGCGGTGGCGATGAAGGAGCTCTACGGCGCCAACGAGCGCAGCCAGAAGCTCAAGTACCACATCCAGACCTCCGGCCGCAGCCTGCACGCGGAGGAGATTCAGTTCAACGACATCCGCACCACGCTGCAGGCGCTCATGGCCGTCTACGACAACTGCAACTCGCTCCACACCAACGCCTACGACGAGGCCATCACGACGCCGACGGAGGAGAGCGTGCGGCGCGCCATCGCGATCCAGCTCATCATCAACAAGGAGCTGGGCATGACGAAAAACGAAAACCCGCTCCAGGGGTCGTACATCATCGAGGAGCTGACGGACCTGGTGGAGGAGGCGGTGCTGCACGAGTTCGAGCGCCTGAACAACCGCGGCGGCGTGCTCGGGGCAATGGAGTCGATGTACCAGCGCGGCAAGATCCAGCAGGAGTCGATGAAGCTGGAGGAGTCGAAGCACTCCGGCGACCGCCCGGTGGTGGGCGTCAACACCTTCCTGCGCGACGAGGACGACGACGCGTCGGGGACCGAAGAGGTCGACCTCATGCGCTCGTCCGACGACGAGAAGCAGCACCAGCTCCATAACCTGAAGGCGTTTCAGGAGCGCTACGCCGACAAGAACGAGGCGGCCCTCGCGGCACTCAAGGCGGCGGCCCGCGAAGACGAAAACACGTTCGAGGTGCTGATGGAGGCGGTCAAGTACTGCTCCCTCGGGCAGATCACCGAGGCGCTCTTCGAGGTCGGCGGCGAGTACCGGCGGAATATGTAGGGCTTCATTGCCGGGCGAGAGGCCGGCCCAGGGCCCCCGGCTCACGTCCAGAGGAGGGGCACGTCCATGCCCAGGTCGAAGAGGAGCGCCTCGGTTTCCGCACCGAACGCAAAGTGGAGCGCATCGGGTTCGGCGATGCCGGCGCCGTCGCCGCTCTGGAGAGTGACGCCGGCGACCTCCACCTCGCCCTCGACGACCTGGACCCACGCCCCCCGCCCGTCGGCCAGCGCGTGCTCCGTCTGGTCGCCCGCGCCGAACAGCCCGGCGTAGATGTAAGCGTCGGTGTTGACGGGCATCGGGCCGTCGGGGCCGGCCTCCTCGGCGGTGTAGGGGGCCACGTAGCACCGGAACTGGCCCTCGCGCTCCTCGGGCGAGAATCCGCGCTCGTGGTAGGCGAAGTCGGTCCCGGCCCGGTCGGGGATGAGCCACATCTGGTAGTTGTGCTCCACCACGTCGTGGTGGTTCTCCTCGGAGTGGACCATGCCCTCGCTCCCCGCACTGATGAGTTGCATCTCGCCGGCCGAGATGCCGGCCTCGTGGCCCTGATCGTCGCCGTGCGTGAGCGTGCCGGACGCGACGTACGTCACGATTTCCGCGTCGCGGTGCGGGTGGGCGGAGAACCCCTCGTGGGGCTGGATGTGATTCTCCACCATCACGCGGAGCGGCCCGAAGTGCATCCAGTCCGGATCGTAGTAGTCTGCAAACGAGAAGGTCATCCAGTTGTCGGTCCAGCCCATGTCCTCGAAGCCGCGCTCGTCGCTTCGGCGCAGGCGGATCGTGGGCGTGTCGGGACCAGAGCGTGTAGGCATGGTCGTAGTGGGGGCGGGTTCGAAGGGCCGGGGGAAATGCCCTTTATCCACGCGGCTTGAGCTCGGCGAGGGCGTCGAGGGTGTCGAACGAGACGCCGTTCTGGAGCTCCTCCCAGGTCGGGTAGTCCGTGTACCCGTGCTCGTCGCCGTTGTAGAAGGTGTCCTCGTCGGGGACATTGATGGGCAGGCCTTCTTTCAGGCGCCGGGGCAGGTCGGGGTTGGCGAGGAACGCGCGCCCGAATGCGACGAGGTCCGCGTACCCCCGCTCGATGGCGTCGGTGGCCGTGTCGGTGTCGTAGTTGCCGTTGGCGACGAGGGCCCCGTCGAAGGCCTCCCGGATTGCGCCGAAGACATCGGCCGCGTCTCCGTCGCCGGCCACGGGCGGCTTGGGGGCGTCCGGCTCCACCAGGTGGACATAGGCGAGGTCGTGGTCGTTGGCGGTCGCCGCCGCCCCGCGGAAGGTGGCCTCCGGCGTGTCGTCGTAGATGCCGTGAATGGGGGCGAGGGGCGAGAGGCGGACGCCCACCCGGTCCGACGTCCACACGTCCGTCACGGCGGCCATCACCTCACGCAGAAAGCGCAGGCGGTTGTCGAGCGAGCCGCCGTAGCGATCAGTGCGGTCGTTGGTGCCGGAGCGAAGGAATTGATCGATGAGGTACCCATTCGCACCGTGAATTTCTACGCCGTCGAACCCGGCCCGCTGAGCATTCTCGGCACCCCGGCGGTACTGCTCCACCACTTCGGTCACCTCCTCCGTCTCCAGGGCACGCGGCGTCTCGAATGATGTCATCTCCAACTCCGGCGTGATGACCTCCCCCTCGGCCGGAATGGGGGACGGGGCCACCGGCTTCTCGCCGTCGTGGTACAGGGAGTGCGAGATGCGCCCCACGTGCCAGAGCTGCAGGAAGATGCGCCCGCCGGCCTCGTGGACCGCGTCGGTCACTTTTTTCCAGCCCTCGACCTGTTCGTCGGAATGGATGCCGGGCGTGCGCGGGTAGCCCTGGCCCTTCGGCGCCACCTGGGTGGCCTCACTTACGATGAAGGCGGCATCGGCGCGCTGCCGGTAGTACGTGGCGTTCATCTCGGTGGGCACGTTGCCCGCCGCCGCCCGGTTGCGGGTGAGCGGCGCCATCGCCACGCGGTGCGGGAGGGGAAGGGGGCCGAGGTCCACGTCGTCGAAGAGGGAAGAAGCCACGAGGAAAAGAGGATTGGTGCATGTGAGTGTAATATCGAGGACCTGTACTCCAATTTTGAAACGCACGTTCCAGTTCGTGCGGGCGATTTCGCAGGGTCTCCGCATGGACAAAGATGTAGTCAATCTGGAACGATCATTCCAGAAGCCCTTCATTGCGTGTGTCATTGCTGAGCAAAACTCCAATCGTGCCCCGTTCAGTGTCCGCGCCGAGCAGTGTGGGCCGGACGGTGTCGCGATGGGTTTCCGCTTCGCCCGCACTCGGCTTTCTCCTTCTAGGTACAGTTTCCCGTATGAATGCCGTTGAACTCGATCCCACCGGCGACGCCTTCGACGCCCTGGAGCCCACGGAGCGTCCGCGCCCGACGCCCGGCCCGGGGCAGGTGCGCGTGCGACTCCGGGCCGCGTCCATCAACTACCGGGACCTGTCAATTGCCTGGGGGACGTATCCGGCCCAGCGGGACGCGCCCGTCATCCCGCTCTCAGACGGGGCCGGAATCGTGGAGGCCGTAGGGGAGGGCGTGACGCGCTTCGACGAGGGCGACCGGGTGGTGAATACCTTCTCGCAGGTGCCGCCCGAGGCTCCGTCCTCGGCCCCCCGGCAGGCCCTCGGCGCTCCGCTCGACGGCACCTTGTCGGAGTTCCAGGTCTTCCACGAAAGCGGCCTCTTGCCCGTGCCCGCCTCCCTTTCCTTCGAGGAGGCCGCCACGTTGCCGTGCGCGGCCCACACGGCCTGGCACGCCCTCTTTGGGGCGGGCACGCCCGTTCAGCCCGGTCAGACGGTTCTGATGCTGGGGACGGGCGGGGTGTCCATCTTTGCCCTCCAGTTTGCCAAGGCGGCCGGCGCCCGTACGTTCATCACCTCGTCGAGCGACGACAAGTTGGGGCGTGCCCGCGCCCTCGGGGCCGACGAGACCATCAACTACGAGCGCACGCCCGACTGGCACGAGCCCGTTCTGGAGCGGACCAACGGGGAGGGGGCGGACTGCGTGGTGGAGGTGGGGGGCACCGGCACGCTGGGCCGCTCCTTCCAGGCCGTTGCGCCGGAGGGCAAGATTGGACTGATCGGGGTGCTCACCGATGCGGACGAGAACCCGAACCCGCAAATGCTCATGCAGCGCCGGGGGCACCTCCACGGCATCTACGTTGGGTCGATCGACCACCCGCGGGATTCGTTTGCGGCCATGAACGCCGCGATTGCGGCCAACGACATCCGGCCGGTCGTGGACCGGACCTTCGCGATGGAGGCGGCGCAGGAGGCGTATCAGTATCAGGCCGATCAGGCTCACTTTGGAAAGGTCGTCATTTCGATTTAGGACCCGATGGCGGACAGAACGGAGGCGAGCTGGTGTTTGAGGATCGTTGCGGACGAAGGCGTCGGTGGGGCAACGAAGCACTGGGGGGAACGTACCTTAGGTTGACAGGCGTTGCCCCACGGATCCCTCCAGCACCTCGTGTTTGACCCTCAGTCCCTCGCCCGCCCGGGAACCGTCCTGCTCGACTCGGCCCGGCCCGACGCCGAAAACCAGTGGAGCTACGGCTTCACGGCCCCGAAACGCGTCCACACCGCGTCGACCGCGGCGGCCGTGAAGGGGCTGGTCGAAACGCTCCAGCGGGAAACCGCCCGCGGCCACTACGTTGCGGGGTATCTCTCGTACGAGGCCGGCTATCCGTTCGTCGACCTTGACGTACCGGACCGGGCCGACTCCCCCCTGGCGTGGTTTGGCGTCTACGATGCGCCGTGCCGCCTCGCGCCGGCGGACGTGGAGGCGGGCCTGCGAACCCTCGACGGGCGTCCTGCCGTGGAGGACCTTCGGCTCGGCGTCGCGGAGTCGGACTACATCGAGGACATTCGGGCGGTCCGGCGCCAGATCGGAAAGGGGAACGTGTATCAGATCAACTACACGGCGCCGCTCCGCTTTCGCCTGGAGGGCGACCCGCGGGGCCTCTACCGTCGCCTGCGGGCCCGTCAGCCCGTCCCGTACGCCGCGTACCTGCACTGCGGCGACCGACAGATCCTGTCCCTGTCGCCCGAACTGTTTTTTCGGCGCGAGTGCGACCGGCTGGTGACCCGGCCCATGAAGGGCACCATCCGGCGCGGCCGCACCCTGGAAGAGGACCAAGCCCTGCGGGACGAGCTTGCCGCCGACCCGAAAAACCGGGCGGAGAACCTGATGATTGTCGACCTGCTCCGCAACGACCTGTCGGTGTGCTGCCGCCCGGGCACGGTCACGGTGCCGTCCCTCTACGACACGGAGCCGTACCGGACGGTCACGCAGATGACGTCCACCGTCGAGGGGCGCCTCCGAGACAAGACGGGCCTCGCCGAGGTGCTCCGCGCGCTGTTTCCGTGCGGCTCCATCACCGGGGCCCCCAAGCGCCGCGCCATGCGGACCATCCGAACCCTGGAATCGGATCCCCGCGGCGTCTACTGTGGGGCTGTCGGCATGGCGGGCCCGGACGAGGCCGTCTTCAGCGTGGCCATCCGCACCGCCGTCCTCGACGGGGGCGACGGCACCATGGGCATTGGCAGCGGCATCGTATGGGACTCCGACCCGGCGGCCGAATACGACGAGTGTAAGCTGAAGGGCGATTTTCTGACGCAGGACCGGTCCGTGCAGACGACATCGACGACGGCCCCCGACGAGGACCTGAAGCTCATCGAAACGATGCGTGCCGACGACGGGCAGATTGAATTTCTCGACCGCCACGTGGCACGTCTCGCCCGTTCGGCCGACTACTTCTCGTTCCCTTTCGACGAGGCGCGGCTTCGGCGCCGCGTGCGGCGGGCGGTGGCTGGAAACGAGAACGAACCGCACGCCAAGGTTCGAGCGACGCTCGACCGCTGGGGCCGCATCGCGGTTCAGACCACCCCGATCCAGGGGGCGTCGGGCGTGCCGTGGCGGCTGACCATTGCGGAGGAGCGGGTGGACCGCTCCGACCCGCTGTTCTTCCACAAGACCACGCGGCGCGGCCTGTACGAGCGCGCCCTCCGCAGGGCCCGCGACGAGGGGTTCGACGAGGCGATTCTCCTGAATCAGGACGGGCAGGTGACCGAGGGCGCCTACAGCAACGTGTTCGTTCAGCGGGGCGATGCACTGTGGACCCCGCCGGTGGAGGCCGGCCTCCTGGCGGGCGTGTATCGGGACTACGTATTGGAGACGCGTCTGGAGGCTGCGGAGCGCCCCTTGCGCCTTCAGGACCTTCGAGAGGCGGACGCCCTGTACTGCTGCAACGCAGTGCGGGGCTGGTGCGAGGCGGAGCTTGCGGTGGCCGCCGAGGTCCCCGCTCCGAGTTGAAATTGGGCCCCCAAATTCCTAAGGTAGCCCCAGTGGAAGTGGGCAACCCTCCGAAAAATCAAAGCCCTTCCGGATGGGGCGCCCCCGCACTTCGCCGCTCTGCACACCATCCATTTGCCTGTCATGGCCGACGCCGCCCTCGAAGCCCGACTCTCCGACCAAGAGTATCTCCGGCCCTCCTCCGCGTTCGTGGGGCAGGCCAACGTGTCGGACCCGGCGATCTACGATCGGTTCGACGACTTTCCCGAAGGGTTTGAGGAGTACGCCGACCTTCTGGACTGGGACACCCGGTGGGACGAGGCCTTCGACGGGTCCGACCCGCCCTTCTTCGAGTGGTTTGCGGGCGGCGAGCTCAACGCCTGCTACAACTGCGTGGACCGTCACCTCCACGAACGGCCCAACCAGGCGGCCTTCATCTGGGAAGGCGAGGACGGCACCCGACGCACGCTGACGTACCGGGATCTCTACCGGGAAGTCAACAAGATGGCGGCCTCACTCCGCGACGTGGGCGTCCAGGAGGACGATGTGGTCACGCTCCACCTTCCGATGGTGCCCGCGCTGCCCATCACCATGCTCGCCTGTGCCCGCATCGGCGCGCCGCACTCGGTCGTCTTTGGCGGCTTCTCGGCCAGCGCCCTCGCCCAGCGCGCCACCGATGCCGACTCCGACGTCATCGTCACGATCGACGGCTACTACCGGCGGGGCGAGTTCTTGCACCACAAGGAGAAGGCCGACACCGCCGTGGAGGAGGCGGACACCGACATCGACACGGTGCTGGTGTGGGAGCGCCACGAGGGAACCCTTCACCCCGAGGCCGACCTGGAGGAGGGACGCGACATCCTCATGTCCGAGCTCCTCGCCAACAACGAGCGGGCACGGGTGGAGCCGGTGTCGCGCGACGCCGAAGACATCCTCTTCCTGATGTACACGTCCGGCACCACCGGCAAGCCGAAGGGGGCCCAGCACCGGACCGGCGGCTACCTCAGCTATGTGGCGGGCACGTCGAAGTACGTTCTCGACATCAAGCCCAATGACACCTACTGGTGTGCCGCCGACATCGGATGGATTACCGGCCACTCCTACATTGTCTACGGCCCGCTCGCCCTGGGCACGACGAGCGTGATGCGGGAGGGCGCGCCCGACCATCCGCACAAGGGCGTCACCTGGGAAATTGCCGAGCGGCACGACGTCGACATCTTCCACACCTCCCCCACGGCGGTGCGGATGTACATGAAGTGGGGGAAGGAGCACCCGGCGTCCTACGACTTCAACTTCCGCCACATGACGACGGTCGGAGAGCCGATTCAGCCGGAGGCGTGGCTCTGGTACTACACGCACATCGGAAACGAGGACGCCGTCATCGTCGACACGTGGTGGCAGACGGAGACGGGGGGCCATCTCATCACCAATCTGCCGGCCCTACAGGACATGAAGCCCGGCTCGGCCGGGCGTCCGTGCCCCGGCATCCAGCCGGCCATCTACGACAACAACGGCACCCCTGTGGAGGCCGCGAGCGGGCAGGCCGGCAACTTGGTGATCGAGCGCCCCTGGCCGGGCATGCTGCAGACCGTGTACGGCGACGACCAGCGCTTCATCAACGAGTACTGGCGCCGCTTCTCGGACGTTGACTCCGACGACTGGCGCGACTGGGTCTACGAGGCCGGGGACGGGGCCGTGCACGCCCAGGACGGCTACTTCCGCGTCCTGGGACGCCTCGACGACGTGATGAACGTGGCCGGGCACCGGCTCGGCACCATGGAGCTGGAGTCGGCCGTGGCCCAGGTGTCCGAGGTGGCCGAGGCCGCAGTGGCCGCGCGGCAGGACGACCAGAAGGGAAACGTGCCCGACGTGTACGTCACGCCCCGCGACGGGGTGGCGGCGTCCGACGAGCTCCGGCAGGACATCGTCGCCGCCGTTGAGAAAGAGATCGGGGCCTTTGCCCGCCCGGGAAACGTCATCTTCGTCGGGGATCTCCCCAAGACGCGCTCCGGCAAGATTATGCGTCGCCTCCTCGAAAACATCTCCAACGGGAAGGACCTCGGCGACACCACCACCCTCCGCGACCCGAGCGTCCCCGAAGAAATACGGCGGCAGGTTCAGGAGGCGTAGCCCCGTCCCTCGCGGCCCCGATGGTCCACGAGGGCTACGGGGATGGGGGCACGAGACGGGTCGTGTTCTTGACCGGGGCCCGCTGGACCGAGACGGGCGGGGGACGGTCACGGGACAGGAGGGAGCGGGCAAAGAACCGTGAGGGCTCGAACCGCAGGCGCCGCACCGTGAGGCCGCCGCGGGGGCCCTGCATCCACCCGTCCCAGTGCGTTGGGGCGGGCCCGAGGGGAAGCGGGTTGATCCGAGACGGCCCCCCGGAAAGGGTGGAGGCGTGGCCCCGGCCGGGACGGTCCAGCGGCGCGAATCGGGTGCTGCTCAGTGCGGACACGTCCTCCGCGACGAGACTGTCGACCGCCCATACGGGAAAGAAGCGGCGCTCGGAGGCAGCGCGCTCCCACCGCCACTGTCGCACGTCGGTGCCGTAGCGACGCGTGAGCGAGTCGACGGCCGCGCGAAATGTTCGGCGCCGGCGCGGCCCCGCAAAGAAGACCGAATCGGTTGGGGTTGGGCGACGGCCAATCTCGCGTCGGTAGGCGCGCATCCACTCCGCAAAGACGACCGCCCCGATGCTGGCCGGATCGTAGACGGCGTCCCAGTTGCGCAGGTAGGAGCGGGCGTCGATGGTCGTGGAGTCGGGGGCGTTGAGCGACGCCAGGTCGGGCACGAGGGTCGGAAGGAGGGCGGCCGCCCAGGTGCTCGAGTCGCTCGCGCTCCACTGGGCCGGAGCAGCGGGACCGGACCGGGCCTGCGCCCGGAGCACGTCGGCCTGGTGGGCGGCCCAGCCGGACCGACCGACGAGGATGGAGGCGGGCCCGCGGTCGACCACGGGCGGTTGGCCCTGGACCGACCACGCTCCCGTCGAGTCCACCTGGAGCCCCTCGCCCTCCACGAGATGGAAGTCCGGCGCGGCGGCGTCGTGCCGCGCGTCCAGGTTGGCCGTGGCGAGCCACCGCGGCAGATCCGTGCGGGCGCGGAGGCCGGGCCACTCCAACACCCAGGCCGAGTCGGGGGAAATGGGGCCCACGCGGACCCGCGCCCCGTGCCGCTGAATCTCAACCAGCTGCTCGCCGCCCCGGGCCGGCGCGATGCGCTCGTGGCGGGAGCGGGCCGCTGCGGAGTCAACCTCGATCGGGACGAGTGTGGCGTCGCTGTGGAGCAGATAGGTCCATCGACGCCCGTTCGTGCGGCCGGTCGGGAAGAGCGGAGCGCCCGGGAGGGAGGCCGCGACCATGGGGGCGGCATCGGGGCGCCGAATGACGACCTCCTGCACCACCGGATCGGCCGTGGCCCCCAGCACGTGCTTGGCGAAGAGAACGGTCCGGGTCGTGTCGCCCGGTGCACCGGCGGCCCACGCCACGCTGCGCGACCGCCCATGCAGGCGGAGCCAGCGTCGGAGCCGACGGTCGGCGGCCCGAAAGTCGGCCAGGCCGGAATCGGGGGCAGCCGTGGGGGCGGCCGTCGGGGCGGTGCCCGTCCAGGCCACCAGCCGTGCGAGGGCCAACGAGTGCCAGGGGGCCCAGCGCTTCGGGACGCGGTCGAAGTGCAGAAAGGGCTCCCGCTGCTGCACGCGGGTAGACCGGAGGGCCGCGTTCAGGCCGCGGGCGTAGGCCTGAAGGCGCTCCCGGGTTGCGGTGCCGAGCCGCTCGTAGGCCCGGCGCGCGTGGTGCGCGAAGCCGAGCCGACGCGCATGTCGATCGACGGGCACGAGGCCGTCGCCGAACGCGGTGGAGAGCGTGCCAAGGGCCGTGTGATGCCACACCGTCAGCGTCCAGGCCCGCTTCATGCCGTGCACGTAGCCCAATGCCGTGAGCGCGTCGGTCGCGTGGGGGGCTTCGATCGTCACGGTATGGCGATCCGTCCAGCCGATCGTCGTGGTATCCCGGAGGTCCGCGATCGGATGCGCGGCCGGTGGGGGCGAGACCGGGCCGCTGAGGGCCCACCACAGGACGGCGCCGCCGACAGCGATGAGCCCCCCCGCGAGCCCAAGGTAGAGGCGTCGAGACACGAGCTTGGGGAATGGGACGTGGAAACGAGCAGCGGGCCCTACGGCCGGGTGTCATCGAGCCACTGCACGAAGGCATCCAGGGACTTCGCGTTGAGGCACTGGTCGGGCGTGAGCCAGCCCTTCCGGCCCACGGCCACGCCCCACTTCACGTAGTCGAGTTCCGCGGTTGCGTGGGCGTCCGGGTTGATCGAGATCAGGACCCCCTGGTCGGTGGCGTGACGAACCCATCGCCAGTCGAGGTCGAGCCGGTGCGGGTTGGCGTTCAACTCCAACGCCACGTCGTGCTCGGCGCACGCCGCAATCACACGTTCGTGGTCGATCGGGTACCCCTCCCGGCCCAGGAGGAGGCGGCCCGTCGGGTGGCCGAGGATGCGGGTGTGCGGGGTTTCGACGGCGCGGACGAGGCGCTCGGTGGCTTCCTCCTCCGTCATGCTAAAGCCGGTGTGGACACTCCCCACCACGAAATCGAAGGTCTCGAGGACCTCCTGCTCGTAGTCGAGGGATCCGTCGCGGAGAATGTCGCTCTCAATGCCGTGGAAAATCCGGAAGGGGGGCTCGTCGTCCGCATGCTCGTCGTTGAGCCGGTCCACCGCGTCGCGTTGATCGCGGACCTCCTCGGGCGAGAGGCCGTCGGCAATGCGGAGCGACTGGCTGTGGTCGCAGATGCCGAAGTACGAATAGCCGCGGTCCCGCGCCGCTAGGGCCATCTCGCGCAGGGTGTGCGCCCCGTCGCTGTAGGTGGAGTGGTTGTGGAGGCAGCCGTCGAGGTCCTCCGTCGTGAGCAGCTCCGGCAGCGCATCGTCGGCCGCCGCCTGCACCTCCCCTTGCCCTTCGCGGAGGGCCGGCGGCACGACCGCCAATCCGGCGGCCCGGTAGAGGGCCTCTTCGTCAGCGTGATCGGCGGGGGAGTCGGCGTGTTCGGTCACCGCAGTGCAGTGGGCGGCGGTGCCGGTGGTGCGCCACCAGGCCGTTCCGAACCGGTCCGGCGACGTGAGGTGGACCGCGACCGGCAGTCCCTCGTCGAGGCGGCCCGTCACCACCGAGTCCTCTCGGGTCGGGGCGTCGAGGTGCGTGTCGAGCCAGTCCACGACTGAGGGGACGGTGGCCGTAGACACGAGAACGTCGGCCCGCTCCATCGTTTCGGTGTGGCGCCGGAGGGCCCCGGCGGGCACGGCGCGGTCGACCGCGTCGAGGCCCCGGAGCGACTGGAGAAAGGAATAGGCTGCCGCCCAGGCGTCGGCGAGGCGCCACTGTGCTTCGTAGCGCCGGAGCTGGCGCACGTTCTCCAGAATGTTCTGCTGCGTCTTGGCGCCGAAGCCGTCGAGGGCGGTGATCCGGTCGGCCTCCGCGGCGTGCTCCAGCTCGTCGAGCGAGGCAATGTCGAGCTCCGTCCAGAGGCGGCGGGTTCGTTTCGTCCCGAGCCCGTTCACCTGCAAGACATCCAGGAGGCCGGGCGGGACGGCACTGAGCAACTCGTCCCGAAGGGCGAACGAGCCCCCGTGAACAATGTCGCCGATGTGATCCGCCATGCCGTCCCCAATGCCCGACACCTCGACGAGGGTGTCCTCACGGAGCTGGTCGGCGGCGGGGGCGTCGAGGTCCTGCAGGGACCGGGCCGCCCGGGCGAAGGCCCGGGCCCGGTGCGGGTTTCCGCCCGTGAGTTCGAGCAGGTCGGCCGTTTCCTGTAAAATCTGGGCAACCTCGTCGTTGCGCATAAACGTACGGGAGTCCAGGGAATCATGGGGGCGAGTGGGACACGTCCGCAACATACCGGGCCGCCGAATTGATTCCAATGAGGGACGGAACGCGTCACGCTACACGAACCGGTGAATTTGGGCAAAAGTCGTGGGGCCCCGAGGTATTGTTGAAGGAGTGTTCACGGCCGTCAGGGGCGGAACGGAGAGGAACCCTGGACGGGCGGGTCCCTTGAGAACGGGGGCGTTTCGATAATCTCGATACTCGCGCCTCGGCGTGTCGGGCACGGTCGGTAAACGTTGCCTGAACGTGTTCTTCCCACTTCGTTCACGAAAAGCAGCCGCAAAAACCCGGGGTGCGCGTAAATTCGTCAATTTCGTCCTTTGACAACCTCTGCCGGGCTGTGTATACTAGGTAATTGTGAAGCAGAGCCTACGGATCTGCTTGCACGTATGCTGTTGTATTCGCTTGTGAGAGACTGATTCTACGGGCCTTCCCCCTGCTGGCGTGTAGCGTTCAGGGCCGCTCCGGCCGGTCCCATCAACCGGGCTTGTCCCAGTCTCGTACCCCTCACCCCTGACTTTCATCCTCCAATAGACTCGACTGAGCACTAGCCACTTATGGTCATCCTGGATAAATTGTCGGTTCACCTTCTGCTTCTGCTGCCCCAACAGTCCGGCGGAAGCGGTGCCATCAATGCCCTCGTAGAACGCTTCAACGAGGGGGGCGAGTGGATGTGGCCCGTTCTCATTTGCCTCATCATTGGGCTTGCAATCTCGTTTGAGCGCATCATTTCGCTGAACCGGGCCGACATCAACACGCAGGCGTTTCTGCAGCGTGTGAAGGAGGCCCTCGACGAGGGGGGGATCCCGGCAGCCGAGGAGGAGTGCGCCAGCACGCGTGGCCCCGTTGCGTCCGTCTTTCAGGCCGGGCTGCTCCGGGCCGACGAAGGCATCGACGCCGTAGAAGAGGCGGTCGTCTCCTACGGCTCCATCGAGATGAGCTTCCTCGAGCGGGGACTCGTCTGGCTTTCGCTCTTCATTAGCGTCGCCCCGATGCTCGGCTTCCTCGGAACCGTTATCGGCATGATCGAAGCCTTTGACTCGATCGAGCAGGCCGGAGACATTTCCCCGCGGCTCGTGGCCGGCGGCATTAAGATTGCCCTGCTGACGACCGCCTTTGGGCTTATCGTGGCGGTCATCCTTCAATTCTTTTACAACTACGCCGTGTCGAAGATTGACCGGTTGGTGGCCGAGATGGAGGATGCGTCCATCGAGCTGGTCGACGCGCTCGTGGCCCTGGAGCGGGGCGAATCCGCCACGGCCGAGAAGTCGATTCCGGAGAGCGTTGGCGAACGAGAAGAGTAGCGGCGCGGACGGCCCCCTGCGTGCCCCCGAGCCGGCGGGCGCAGGGGCCTGGTTCCCCGGCCCCCTTCTCTCTTTTTCCAACGACAGACCGACAGTCCTTTTATGAGTCAAAATGCAATTCTCCCCATTGCCATCTGGGCCGCCATCGCCCTCGCCGGGCTCAGCCTGTTGGGCATGGGCATCTTCGGCCTCCGCAGCCTCGTGTACGGCAAGGTGCAGCCCCTTAGCATCGCCATCATCGCCATCCCCGGGGTGCTACTTGCCGTCCTCGGGGCCACGATGGCAACGTGGGTCCAGGCGGGCATATACACCCTCGTCGTCATGTTTGGCCTGGCCGCCTTGAGCCTCTTGTTAACGGGCCTGCGCAAGCTTTTCATGATGTAGCCGCCCGGCCCCCGACAACGCACTGAACTGTCCACCGGTAGTGATCTCAAAATTATGCCTGGACTGCTGGAGAAGCGGCGCAGCGACCGAGAAGAAGCGTCCATCCCGACCGCGGGAATGGCGGACATTGCCTTTCTGCTCCTCATTTTCTTCCTGGTGACCACGACCATTAACGTCGACACCGGAATCGGCATGACCCTGCCGCCGAAGCTAAAGCCGGAGCAGGAGCCCCCCCCGGTGAAGGAGCGAAACCTCATGAACGTTCTGGTGAATGCCTCCGGAGACGTGCTGGTCGACGAGGAGCGGGCTCGCGTGGCCGAGATCCGCGACCGCGTCAAGAAGCACGTGCTGAACTACGGAGAGGACCCGAGCCTGTCCGCCAGCCCGGACGACGCGGTGATCTCCATCAAGACCGACGCCGCGACGCCCTACAACACCTACATTGAGGTCCTGGACGAGGTGTGGATGTCGTACCGCGAGATCTGGGACCAGATTGCCCGGACCAACCGGCTTCCGGGCCCCGATGGCGGGTCGGCGGGGCTCGACCAGACCTATTCGAGCTACCGGGAGTACTACAACCAGCTCGGCCCGGACGAGGACAACCAGATTCGGGACACCTTCGGCGCTCAGATCTCAATTGCCGAGCCCGACACCGGCGAGTAGGGGACTCGCCTGCCGCACAGGAGCGTCCGACCAATCCGTTTTTGTTTACTGATACCTCCTTCTCATGGCGTCGCAGAAGTTTCAACGGGGAAGCTCGAGCACGGAGCCGGAGTTTACGACCGCTTCGCTCCCGGACATCGTCTTCATGCTGCTGATCTTCTTCATGGTGGCGACGGTGCTCCGAGAGACGGACATCAAGGTCCGAACCCAGCTTCCACAGGCGGAGGCCTTGACGAAAATCGACCAGAAGCGGCTCATCTCGAAGGTGCACATTGGCCCTCTCAAGCGGGGCGAGAACCAGGGCGACACCGCAATCCAGATCGATGACGCCTTGATCGAAAACCGACGCACCATCCGCCAGATCATGTACAACAAGTTGCAGGAACAGCCGCAGCTGATTGTGTCCCTCAAGGTGGACCAGGAGTCCGAGATGCAGATCGTCAACGAGGTGCAGCAGGAGCTCCGAGAGGCGAACGCGCTCCGCATCAACTACTCGTCCAACCGCGAGGGCCCTCCTCCGTCCTGATGAGTCGCGCCCTCGCCCCAAAAAGCTCTGCTTCCCGGCAGGGCTTTTTTGTTTGGCCCGGCGTGTCTTTCGCGGCCCTGCGTTGAGGACCGGCGGGCCGGCACATTGCAGTTCCGCTTTTCTCACTGATTCCGAACCACATCCCCATCTATGGCCCATCAACTCACCCTGCTTCCCGGCGACGGCATCGGCCCCGAAGTTACCGAGGCGACCCTCCAAGTCATTGAGGCCGCCGGCGTAGACATCGACTGGGACCGGCACCGCGTGATTGGAGCGAATGCGGTCGAACGAGGGCGCCCCGCGTTGCCGCCCGACATTGTCGACTCCATCCAAGAACGCGGGACGGCCCTCAAGGGCCCCGTGACGACACCGGTGGGACAAGGGTTTACGAGTGTCAACGTGCAGCTCCGTCAGCGCCTGGACCTGTACTCAAACGTCCGGCCCGCCACGAGCCTGGAGGGGCTGGACACGCCCTTCGACGACGTCGACCTGATCATCTTCCGCGAAAATACGGAGGGGCTCTACTCCGGCATCGAGTACTACGATGAACGGCTCGACATTGCGGACTCGATTGCCCGGGTGACCAAGCAGGGGGCCGAGCGCATCATCCGCTTCTGCTTCGAGTACGCGCAGGCCCACGGCCGCGAGCACGTCACGCTCGCCCACAAGGCCAATATTCTCAAGAAAACGTCGGGGCTCTTCCTGGACATCGGTCGCGATTTGGCGGCGGAGTATCCGGACATCGAGTTTGAGGACAGCATCATCGACAATCTGTGCATGCAGCTCGTCACCAACCCGGAGAACTACGACTGCATCGTGTCGACGAACCTCTTCGGCGACATCCTAAGTGACTTGACGGCCGGGCTCGTCGGGGGGCTGGGGGTGACGCCCGGGGCCAACATCGGGGACGAGCTGGCGGTCTTTGAGGCGGTCCACGGCAGCGCGCCGGACATTGCGGGCCAGAACGTGGCGAACCCCACGGCGATGACCCGGACGGCCGCGATGATGCTCCAACACATTGGCGAGGACCAGGCGGCCGCGGCGATCGAACAGTCCCTCTTTGCCATGTACCGGGACGGCGACACGCTGACGCAGGACGTGGGCGGGGACGCCTCGACGTCCGAGTTCGCCGACGCCCTCTCGGACCGAGTGGCGAGCAACGTTGACGCGTAACTGATTGCCCGACCTGACCGCCATGATCCAACGCATCCAAACCGTCTACCTGCTCCTCGGTGCCCTGGCACTGGCGGCCACGGGTCTCTTCGAGGTCCCCTGGAGCGACCCCGCCGCGCAGCGGTACGCCTGGTTCGTCCCGTCGGTCGCCGGGCTCGTCGTGGGGACCGCCGCCACCGCACTCGGCGCCATTTTTCTCTACGAGCGGCGCAAGACGCAGCGAACGGTCGTGTACGGGCTTCAGGTGCTCACCCTCGTGCTCGCGGGGGTGATGTATGGCGGGCTGTATGCGACCGGCACCCTCACCTTCACCGATCCGACGGGCATTTTGTGGGGCCGCACGATCGCGCTGCTGCTCCCCATCGTTGCATACGTCCTGTTTCGGCTGGCGCGCCGGGGCATCGAAAGCGACATTGAGCTCGTGGAGTCGATGGACCGGATCCGGTAGCCACGGCACTGGCCCGCTTCTCCCATGTCCGATTGGCCCCGCCGGATCTACGTCGTCCTGAGCCTCGGCGTCCTCAGCTTCGCCTTTGCGCCCATTCTGGTGCGCTGGGCGGGGGACGTGCCGGGCCTCGCGATTGCGGTGTGGCGGACCGTGACGGCGGCGGCCGTGCTGATTCCGGTCGCGGCGGCCCGCACCGCACCGGAGCTCCGGCGGTTGACGCGTCGAGACGTCATGCTGACGGGCGCGGCCGGCGTCTTTCTGGGGCTGCACTTCATTGCGTGGATTGAGTCGCTGTACCACACGACGGTGGCCAGCGCGTCGGTGCTGGTGACGACGAGCCCGGTCATCCTGGCCGCCCTGGGCTACCTGGTTCTGGGGGAGCGACTGCGCCGCGGAACCGTCCTTGCCATTGGGGTTGCGGTCGGAGGGGCGGGGCTGATCGGGTGGGCCGACGCGGGGACGGTGGCCCTGGGCCAGGGGGCGCTCCTGGGGAACGCGCTGGCGTTGAGCGGGGCGCTTCTGGTGAGCGTGTACCTGCTCATTGGGCGGGTCGTCCGGCAGAAGGTGTCCTGGCTGGCGTACGTGACGCCCCTCTACGCGGTGGCGGCGCTGACGGCCCTGGCGGCCGCCGTCCTGCGGGGCGTTCCGCTAACGGGCTACTCCTGGTCCTTCTACGCGGTTTGTGTCGGGCTTGCCCTGGGGCCGCAGGTGCTGGGGCACGGGTCCTTCAATTACGCCCTTCAGCGCGTGCCGGCCGCCCTCGTGGGCATGCTGGCGCTCCTGGAGCCGGTGGGGGCGTCGCTCCTCGCGTACGGCCTGTTCGGAGAGGTGCCGCCGCCCGCCTCCATCGTGGGGATGGTGGTGGTCCTGGCCGCGGTGGCGGCCGTCGTCTGGCGGCGCGAGGCGCGGCCCGAGGGGGCCGCCGACCCGGCCCCCTCAGGGGCGGTCGTCCGGGAGGACGAAGCGTGACCGCGGGAGGTCAGCGAAGGTGCGGCGGCCGCGGAGAAAATAGTCGACGGGCACGAGGCCGCGGTAGAACGGCACCACCACCGGGTCGGCGGGGGCGGGCCGCGTGTCGTGGCAGTGCCGGCGCATGCGGAAGGCGTCCCGGTAGGCCCGGAGGATGGCCGTGGCCTCCCGCCCTCGTCCCTGTGCGAGCACGCGCCCGAGGGCCGCTACGTCACAGGCCAGCCGGAGCGGCAGGGTCTGGCGCCAGGACGACGGCGGGAGGTTCTTGTAGAGCATGAGCAGGCTGTTTCGGTAGTTGTAGTAGGTCTTCCGGGGGGACGACTGCGGAAGCGACGCGCCCCCGATGTGGTACACCGTGCTCTCCGGGGCCACGCGGACCCGGTAGCCGTGGCGCCAGAGCCGCCAGCAGAGGTCGATCTCCTCCATGTGCATCTCGAACCGCTCGTCGAGGGGGCCAACCTCGTCCAGGGCCGAGCGCCGGAGGAGGAGGGCCGCCCCGGTGGCCCAGAAGACGTCGCGCGGATCGTCGTACTGCCCCCGGTCGCGTTCCATGGTCTCGAAGAGGCGCCCCCGGGTGAAGGGGTAGCCCGCGCGGTCCAGGAAGCCGCCGGCGCCGCCGGCGTACTCGAACCGGCCGCGGTCGTCGTACTGAAGCAGCTTGGGCTGCACGGCGGCGACATCGGGCCGCCCGGCGGCCGCTTCCACGAGCGGGTGCAGCCAGCCGGGGGGGACCTCGACGTCATTGTTCAGCAGCACCACAAACCGGCCGGAGGCGTGGGGCAGGGCGGCGTTGTTGCCGCGGCAGAAGAGCCAGTTGCCGGGGTGGCGGACGATTTTCACCTCCGGATGTTCGCGGGCGACCCAGGCCGCGGTGCCGTCCGTGGAGGCATTGTCGGCCAGGATAATCTCGAAGTTCGGGTAGTCGGTGGCCA
The DNA here is from genome assembly GCF_947077775.1 of Salinibacter pepae. Lineage (NCBI taxonomy): Bacteria > Pseudomonadati > Rhodothermota > Rhodothermia > Rhodothermales > Salinibacteraceae > Salinibacter > Salinibacter pepae. The sequence continues at coordinate 382,562 of NZ_CAMTTE010000001.1, read as the reverse complement.
CCACGGAGGGGAGACACGTCTGCACCAGCTCCTTCGCGTTCCAGGTGACGATGATGATGGACACCGGCGGGGCGGACATGAGAGAACCGGCCTGCGGCCGAACCGCGTGGGGAAGAGAACGAACGCTGTGCGCGGGCAAACATAATAGCTGATCGCGGAAAATGGAATTCGACTTGAGCCCCCCTTGTTGATGGCCGACCTGACGTCGCATTCGGTTGAGGAGGCGCGCCGTGCGATGCAGCGCGGGTGGGGGCACGAGTCGTTCCGGCCCGGCCAGAGGGCGGTGCTGGAGCCGCTCCTGGAAGGCCGCAACGTACTGGGCGTGATGCCGACGGGGGGCGGGAAGTCGCTGTGCTACCAGCTCCCCGCCGTGCTTGGCGATGGGTTCGTACTGGTCGTCTCGCCGCTCATCGCGCTGATGCAGGACCAGGTGGGGGCGCTTCAGGCCCAGGGCATCGCCGCCACGTTCATCAACAGCACCCTGCCCGGCTACGAGGTGGAGCAGCGCTGGACGAATGCGGAGCACGGGCAGTACGATCTTGTCTACATGGCCCCCGAGCGCTTCGCGACGGAGGTTTTTCAGGCCCGGGCGGAGCGCCTGGACGTGTCGCTGATGGCGGTTGACGAGGCCCACTGCGCGAGCGAATGGGGCCATCACTTCCGGCCCGACTATCTCCAGATCCCCGACGCCCGGGCGCAACTGGGAACGCCCCCCACCGTGGCCCTCACCGCCACGGCCACCCCGGCGGTGCGTCAAGACATTCTCGATCTGTTGGAGCTGCCGGACGCCGTCGAGGTGGTGCGGGGGTTTGACCGCCCCAACATCACGTGGTCCGTCTTCCGCACCGACAAGAAGTGGGAGCGCCTCCGTGCGGTCGTCGACGCGGTGCCGGGGACGGGCATCGTCTACGTCCCCACGCGCCGGGACGCGGCCCGGTGGCGAAAGCGGCTCGACGCGCACGGCGTTTCCGTGGCGGCGTACCACGGCGGCCTGGATGCTGAGGCCCGCGAGCACCGCCAGCAGGCCTGGGTCGACGACGACCTGCGGGTCATGGTGGCGACCAACGCCTTTGGGATGGGCATCGACAAGCCCGACGTGCGCTTCGTGGTGCACATGGCCCCCCCATCGTCGCTGGAGAGCTACTACCAGGAGGCGGGCCGGGCCGGGCGTGACGGAAAGCGGGCCCACGCGGTGCTCTTGTACCAGCCCACCGACGCCGACACGCAGGCGGCCCTGATCGAATCCTCACACCCTACGGCCGAAGAGGTGCGGGCGGTCTACGACGCGGTCTGCAGCGTGGGACAGATCCCGGTGGGGAGCGAGCCGGACGGGCCGCTCGCCGTCCGTCTCGACGCTGTCCTGAAAACGACCGGCTTTTCGCGGACGAAGGTGCGAACCGCCGTCGACCTGATCGACCGGCAGGGGGCGTGGACGGTTCTGCCGCGCCGCAAGCATTTCGGCCTCCTGCGGTTCTCGGCGTCGGCCCGAGAGGTTCGCGAATACGCCGACACGGCAGGCAACCGGGCGCTGGCCGCGTTTGTGCGGACCCTATTGCGGGCCGTCCACGCCGACGCGTTTCGGGGGTGGTGGCCCCTCGACCTGCGGGCCGTCGGGCGCCGGGCAGACCTGTCCCGAGACCGCCTCCGTGCCGGGCTGCGCTACCTGGAGGAGCAGGGGGTGCTCCGTTGGAAACCGCCGGGGGCGGCCCTTCAGGTGGAGCTCGCCCACCCCCGCGCCTCGAAATTGCCCGTGGACGACCAGGCCGTCCAGAGTGCCCGGCGGCGGGCCGAAACGCGGCTCCAATACATGCTCCGGTACACGCGGTCGGTAGCGTGTCGGCGGTGGGCCCTGCTCACCTACTTCGGGGAGGAGGCCGACGAGCAGTGTGACGCGTGCGACGTGTGTCTCGGCCGGCATCAGCCCGCGGCCATTACCCCCGATGACGAGCCGGTCCTTCGCCGCATCCTGGAGCAGGTGGCCGCGTCGACCCCGCGCGAGGAGTGGTTCGACGACCCGCCGGTGCCGCCCCGGCGCATCGACGAGCTCGTGGAGTGGCTCGTCGAGGAGGACTACCTGGCCGTGGGGGATCCCCTTGACGGATCGGTGCGCCTCACGGAGCGGGCAGAAAACTGGCTCTGAGGCGGGGCGCGGGGCTACGGAGCGTCGGAGGCCTTTCGGGAACGGTCCTTAAGAGAGTCCGGGATGCTTCGCGAATCAGGCCTGCGTCGGTCCGGGCGCCGCAGGGCCTGGAGGGTATCGATCACGGTCTGGTACATCGCCTCGAAGCGATCCGGGCGACGGGTGTAGTGCCGCAGGGTGGCCTCGAATTCGGACGGCTCCACGTCGTACCGCGCGAGAATCGAGTCTCGAAGGCCCGGAGGCGTCGCCACGTCCCGGGATTGGCGCGAGGAGGCCATGTGTAGCTCCGTCAGCACGCGCGTGAACGTGGTGTCCGGAAGCGGCGTGTCGCCGGCCGAGAACCCCGAGCATCCCACCATTAATCCGAGACCGATGGCGGCCCCGACCATGCCCCACCGACGAGGAGGGACCGAGCGGAGAAGAGAGGAGACCGTGGGCATTACTTTGCGGCGGTCGGCGACGCATCCGGCGAGCGGCTTCCTTCCGCGGTGCGGAAGGTACGGGCCATGACCTCCATCTGCCGGAGGAGGTCGATCTTGTCGTTGTCGGGGGCAAAGATCGACCCGTCCAGCATGTACACCCGATCCGTGGCCTGGTCGTAGAACGTGTAGTTTACGAACGGCCCCCCACCCCCGACGGGGCGAAGCTCGTTGCCCCCACCGAACGGGGCGACCATGTACCAGAGGCCCCGCGAGTCGTACGCGTACCGGTCCAGAAACGAGCGCTGTTCGGTCTCCAGGGGGCGCCGGTAGTCGATCTTTGCAAACCCCCGGACGTTGCCCCGTAGATGGCGACGCGTGAGCGAGTCGCGGGTGTTGTAGATCCACTCGGGGGTGATCTGGTCGGGACTGACGTCCTCAACGTAGTAGACGAAGAACTCGCGTCGCGTCTGGGCGAGAAGACGCCGCAGCCAGACGAACCCTTCCGATCCGGTCGTGGTGTCGACGGCAATCTGAAAGTCCGACTGCATGTTCACGGCAAAGCCGTGGCGCTGCATGAGGGTGTCCTCGAGCGCCGACCGGCGATCGTCCTCGTACATATTCCGGTCCATGCGTTGGAGCGTCGCCTCCGTGAACGTGTCTCGGATCTGCGTCCCCTGGCTCTGGAACGTCTCGGCGAGCGCGTCCGGGCTGGCCGCTGCGACGTAGTAGATGCGCTGGCTGCGGCGCCACAAGTTCGGCTTGGGGACGACGGCGGTCTGGCCGTCCAGGATGGCCTGCTCCGCCTCGTCCGAAAGACGCCGCCGCAGAAATGACGTCTCGTTCGTCGAGTCGCTGAGGGGCGCCGCGATGATGACGTTTTTCAGGTCCTGAACGCGCTCGTACGTGCGTTCGTCCGTCAACTCCAGGTGGCGCAGCTGAAAAGAGCGCTCCGACACCGGGAGGGTTTCGACCCAGGGCGTGACGTGTGCGCGCAGCGCCTCGCCGCTGGGGCCCGTCCAGTGCGAGCTGTCCATGACGACGGTGATTTCGCCGATGGGCCCCACGGCACGGGGGCGGTAGTCGCCCTCACATCCGGACAAGAGGAGCAGACCGGCGAGCAGCGTCCCGAGCAGGAGGGCATCGGGAACGACAAGAGTGCGGCGCATGGGAGGGAAGATGGAGAAGTGAACTGGAACGCACCCCCTCACACGACCAAGCACAACGATTGCTCCGGGGCCGTTCCATTCCCGACGCGCGTTTTGAGACGACGACCGGGCGCGCCGCCCGGCCTCATGCCGGGTTGGGTTGAGGGATGGGGACCGGCGTCCCCGACTTGAGGTGGCGGGCAAACCCCTCCACCTTGTCGAGGCGGTCCGCCGTCGGCCGCTCCGGGGCGTCCCAAAGGGCCTCAACGCGGTTGATGAGGGCGGAGCCGACAATGAAGCCGTCGGTGTGCCGGCTCAGCTCCATTGCGTCGTCGTGGGTCTTGATGCCAAAGCCGACGAGGAGGGGGTTCCGAGCCACAACGTCTCGGGCGTGCATCAGATACTCGTCCACGCTCGGCGTCTCGGCCAGGTCGCTGCCTGTGAGGCCGGTCACGCTCACGGCGTAGACGAAGCCCGTGGCCCGCTCGTCGACGACTCGAATCCGCTCGTCGGAGGTGTTGGGGGCAATCAGGAAGACCAGCTCCAGGCCGTGGGCGGCGGCCGCGTCGCAGAGCGCGTCGCTCTCCTGCGGGGGCAGGTCCGGCAGGATGAGGCCGTCGACGCCGGCCGCCGCCGCGTCCCGACAAAAAGCGTCGATCCCGTACTTGAAGACCGGGTTGACGTAGCCCATCAGCAGGAGGGGCGTCTCGCTGTCCGCCCGGAATGCCTCGACGGTCTGGAGGGTGTCGGCCAGCGTGACTCCGTGGGAGAGGGCCTGGGCGCTGGCTCGCTGAATGGGACGCCCCTCGGCCAGCGGATCGCTGAAGGGCATGCCCAGCTCAATGAAGTCGGCCCCCCCGCGATCAATCGCGTGGAGTAGGGGGACGGTCGCGTCGGGATTCGGAAACCCGTCCGTGAGGAAGAGCCCCATGGCCTTTTCGTCGGGGCCGAGGGCATCGAACGTCTCGTCGAGTCGCGACATGAGGATCGGGGGATGAGAGACGAGGGGGCGAGATGCTCGTTTCTACCGGTGTGCGGCGATGGTCTGCATGTCCTTGTCGCCCCGGCCGGAGCAGTTAAAGACGAGCACGGCGTCCTCCCCGCGCTCCTCGGCCAGGGTGCGCGCCAGCTCGGGCAGGAGGGCGACGGCGTGCGCCGTCTCGAGCGCCGGAATGATGCCTTCCGTTTGGGAGAGAAGCTCCACCCCGTCCAGGGCCTCGTCGTCGGTCACCGGGTGGTAGGAGACGCGCCCCTCGTCGCGCAGGTGGGCGTGCTCGGGCCCCACGCCGGGGTAGTCGAGGCCGGCGGAAAGCGAGTGGGCGAGGCTCACCTGACCGGTGTCGTCCTGCAGGAGGTAGCTCATCGCCCCATGCAGGACGCCCGGCGACCCCTCGGCAAGGGTGGCCGCGTGGTCGCCGTCGAGGCCGCCGCCCGCCGCCTCTGTCCCGTGCAGTTGCACCTCGGGGTCGTCGAGGAACGGATGGAAGATGCCGATGGCGTTGGAGCCGCCCCCCACGCAGGCCGCGATGGCGTCCGGCGTCTCCCGGCCGGTCTCCTCACGGAGCTGGCGGCGCGTCTCGGTGCCGATCACCCGGTGAAAGTTGCGCACCATCATGGGGTACGGGTGCGGGCCCACGACGGAGCCGATGATGTAGAACGTGTCGTCCGGGTTGGACACCCAGTCCCGGATGGCCTCGTTGGTGGCCTCCTTCAGGGTTTGGCTGCCCGAGGTCGCCGCCCGAACCTCCGCGCCCAGCAGCTCCATGCGCTCCACGTTGAGGCGCTGGCGTTCCATGTCCTCCGCCCCCATATAAATCACGCAGTCGACGCCGAACTTGGCGCAGACCGTGGCGGTGGCCACCCCGTGCTGCCCGGCCCCGGTTTCGGCGATGATGCGCTCCTTACCCATGCGCGTCGCCAGCAGGATCTGGCCGAGCGTGTTGTTAATTTTGTGGGCCCCGGTGTGGCAGAGGTCCTCCCGCTTCGCATAGATGCGGGCCCCGCCGATCCGTTCGGTCAGGCGGTCGCAGTAGGAGAGGGGGGTGGGCCGCCCGGCGTATTCACGGAGGAGGGCACGGAGGTCGGCCTGGAAGTCCGGGTCGTCCTTATACGTCTCGTAGGCGGCCTTCAGCTCCTCCAGTACAGGGGTTAGGGTCTCCGGCACGAACGCTCCCCCGTACGAGCCGAAGTGGCCGTCGGTATCAGGGAGGGTGTCCGCGCGAGACGTGGTAGCGGGAGAGGACATGGCGGGCAGCTCTTGCAGAGTGAATAGCGGTCGGGAATACCAATACTCTCTTACGCGACACTCGCGTTGCGGTCCGGGTCAGGGGTCATGCGTTTCGGCTTCTTCCAACTCGGCCGCCGCGGCCTGGAACGCATCCATGAACGTGTCGATCTTCTCGAAGCTCTTCTGTCCGGGGGCGGACTCCAGGCTGCTGGACAAGTCGACGGCGAACGGGCGCATCGTTTCGAGCGCCCGGGCCACGTTGTCGGCGGTGAGCCCACCGGCCAGGAAGACCGGATAGTCCTCCGCCAGCTCGCGGGCAAGGCGCCAGTTGAACGACTCGCCGGTGCCGCCCCACACGCTCGAATCGTGGGTGTCCAGCAGAAAATACTCGACCCCGTCTTCGTAGCGTTCGAAGAGGGCCCGGAGCTGGTTCGGGGCCGCGTCGTGCCGCACGTGAATCGCCTTGATCACGGGGCAGTCGACGCGCTCCACGACGTGGGCGGGCTCCTGCCCGTGGAGCTGGGCAATCTCGAAGCCGGCGGTGTCCACGGCCTCGTTGATCGTGTCGGCGCCGTCGTTCACGAACACCCCAACCGGGGCCGGGCCGTGCACCCATTCGATAATATCGCTGGCGAGGGCCGGAGGGGCGTAGCGGGCGCTCTCCTCGTGTTGGACGAAGCCGAGGTAGTCGGCCCCGGCGCCTGCCAGGTAGCGTGCGTCTTCGAGTTCTGTGATGCCGCAAACTTTTAGCTCAACTCCCATGGGGCATTGCTCTGTGACTGGGGAAAGCGGATGGAGTGATGGCCGTCTCGGGGCCGGCGCCCAGTGGTCGTTAGCCGGCCTGCTGAGCGGCGATCTTCTTGCCCTCGGCGCGGAGCCGAGCGAGCGCCTCGCCGGGATGCTCCGCACGCATCAGGTGCTCGCCGATCAGGACGCCGTTGACGCCGGCCTTGCGGAGGCGCACGAGCGTCTCGGGGTCGCTCAGCCCGCTTTCGGCCACGCGCCCGATCCCCTTCGGGGTTTGGTCGAAGATGCGGAGCGAGTTGTCGAGGTCGACCTCGAAGGTGTGGAGGTCTCGGTTGTTCACCCCCAGGACGCTCACCTGCTCCCAATCGATCTTGTCGAGGTCCTCCTCCTCGTACACCTCCACGAGGCAGGAGAGCCCGAGCTCGGTGGCGGCGGCGTGCAGCTCGGCGAGCAGGCCGGGGTCGAGGGCCGTCGCGATGAGCAAAACCGCGTCGGCCCCCACGGCCCGCGCCTCCACCAGCTGGTACGGGTCGATGATAAAGTCTTTTCGCAGCAGCGGCGTCTCGGGCACGTGGGCACGGATCCAGGCCATGTGCTCCAGGCCCCCCTCAAAGTGGAGCGGCTCCGTAAGCACACTGATCGCGGCGGCGTCGTGCTCGGCGTACTGCTGAGCGATGGCGGCGGGATCGAACGGCTCCCGGATGACGCCCTTGGAGGGAGAGGCCTTTTTGACCTCCGCGATGAACGAGAGGCCCCGCTCTTTCAGGGCCTCCGCGAGGGAGAGGGGCTCCCGCTCGTCGTAGAACGGACGCTCCTTGAGCTCCGAGGCTGGGGTTTCTTGTTTCCGCTGCTCCACGAGCTCGCGGGTGTCGTCGATAATGTCGTCCAGGATGCTCACGGTGAGTGGGGGCGGTGTGGGGAAGGACGCGGTGCGTGCCGTCGCGGGCCGTCCGGCGCCTTACTCGGACTTGGCCTTCTTCGACACGCTTGCGAGGGTGTTGAGGGCGTCGAGCGCGGCGCCCGAGTCGATGCTCTCCGCGGCGGCCTCCAGGCAGGCGTCGAGGTCGGCGTACTGGCCGCTGACGTGGAGCGCATAGGCGGCGTTCAACAGCGCGACGTCGCGGCGGGGCCCTTGGTCCTCCCCGGACAGGATGTTGCGGAGGATGGAGGCGTTGTGCTGAGCGGTACCGCCTTCGAGGGTGGATATGGAGGCCCGATCCAGGTCGTGGCTCTCCGGCCCCACCTCGTGACTCCGCGGGACCGGGTTCTGGTCGGAGGCGTCGTACTCGAAGAGCGTGGTGGAGGCGGAGATGCTGACCTCGTCCAGCCCATCATCGGCGTGCAGCGTGACGACGTGGTCGGCGTCGAGCTCGGCGAGGATGCGCACCATCGTCTGGGCCGTGCTCGTGTCGAAGGCGCCCACGATCTGTCGGGTGACGCCGGCCGGGTTGCAGAGGGGGCCGAGGATGTTGAAGAAGGTCCGGACCCCGAGCGCCTTGCGCACCGGCATGACGTGCCGCATGGCGGGGTGGAAGAAGGGGGCGAACAGGAACGCGATTCCGGCCTCGTGGAGGCAGTGCTCCACGCCCTCCTTTTCGAGGTCGATCTGTACGCCGAGGGCCTCCAGGACGTCGGCGGAGCCGGACTGGGACGAGACCGAGCGGTTGCCGTGCTTGGCCACGGTCGCCCCGGCGCCCGCCGCAATGAAGGAGGCGGTGGTGGAGATGTTGAAGGTGCTGGCCCCGTCGCCCCCGGTGCCGCAAAGGTCGATGGTCTGGGGGTCGTCGGTCTCCACCGAGACGGCAAACTCCCGCATGGTTTTCGTGAACCCGACCAGCTCGTCCAGCGTCTCGCCCCGGGTGCGCAGGCCCATCAACAGGGCGGCGGTGTGCTCGTCCCGCGCAGAACCGCTCATCATCGTGGCCATGGCCTCTTCGGCCTCCGGGCGGGAGAGCGGATCGCCGTCGGCGATGGTTTGAAGCAGGGTGTTCACAGGCAGAAAGGGGTTTCGAGAAAGACGTGGAAGGACTGAGATGGATTAGGATGTGGGGGCGGGGGACCGCTCGTCCAGCGCGATCGAGAGCCAGTTGGCAATGATCGTCGGCCCGGCCCGCGTCATCACGCTTTCCGGGTGGAACTGGATGCCGTACAGCGGATGGGTGCGGTGGCGGAGGGCCATGATCGTGTCGTGCTCCTCCGTCGTGGCCGTCACCTCCAGGTCCTCGTGGGGGAAGGTGTCCGGGTCGATGACGAGGGAGTGGTACCGGGTCGCGTCAAACGACGGGTCGACGTCCTCGAAGAGCGGCGTGCCCTCGTGGAGGACGGGGCTCGTCTTGCCGTGCATCAGCTCGTCGGCCTGGGTGACGGACCCGCCGTAGACCTCCCCGATGGCCTGGTGCCCGAGGCAGACGCCCAGGATCGGGGTCGTCGCGCCGAGCTTCCGGATGACCGGCTCCGTGATGCCGGCCTCCGACGGATGGCCCGGGCCTGGCGAAATCAAAATGCCGTCCGGGTCCCGGGCCGCCACGTCCGCGACCGTAAGGTCGTCGTTGCGGACCACCTCCACATCATCCGTCTCGCGGCCCGCAAGGTGGACGAGGTTGTAGGTGAACGAGTCGTAGTTGTCTATGACCAGAATCATGGGTGGGGCGGAATGGGGAGCGGGAAGTCAGATGGGTCTTTGGAGCGGGGACGGCCGGGATCATCGCGTCGTCGTGCGGGACGCGCATCGGGAGCCGTCACGACGGCCGGGCCGTCACCGCCCGTCAGTGGGTACGGACCAGGCCGACCCGGTCGCGCACCTTTTCCAGGAGGGGCTCGGCCTGGGCCCGGGCCTCCGTCGCGCCCTGCCGGAGCACGTCGCGCACGTAGTCCGGGCGCTGTTCGAGGTCGTTGCGGCGGGCCCGTGCGTCGGCGAAGTGCTCCTCGATCAGTTCTTTGAGCGCCTGCTTGGCGTGCCCGTAGCCGTACCCGCCGGCCCGGTACTTATCCGCGATCTCCTGCTGGGTCTCCGCGTCGGCAAACAGGGTGATCAGGGCGAAGACGTTGCAGGACGCGGGGTCCTTCGGGGCGTCGAGGGGGGTGGAGTCGGTCACGATGTTCATCACCTTCTCCTCCAGCGCATCGCCCTCGTCGAAAATGCCGATGGTGTTGTCGTAGCTCTTCGACATCTTGCGCCCGTCTGTGCCGGGGACCACGGCCACGTCGTCGAGAATCTGGGGCTCAGGGACGGGGAGGAGCGGCTCGTCCTCCGGGCAGAACCGGTTGTTAAAGCGACGGGCCAGGTCGCGGGCGATCTCCAGGTTCTGCTTCTGGTCCGCCCCGACGGGCACCAGCGAGCCGCCGTACGCGAGGATGTCGGCGGCCTGCAGCACCGGGTAGTTGAAGAGGCCCGCGTTCGGCGTAAGGCCGGCCTCCACCTTGTCCTTATAGGCCACTCCTTTCTCGAGGGCGCTCGTGGGGAGGAGGTTGAAGAAGATCCACATGAGCTCGGTGACCTCCGGCACGTCGCTCTGCACGAAGAGGGCCGCCTCGTTGGGGTCGAAGCCGAGGGCGAGGTAGTCCAGCGCCACGTTGAAGGTGTGCTCGCGGAGCCGCTCCGCGTCCTGCACCGTCGTCATCGCGTGGTAGTTCACGATGAAGTAGTAGGCGTCGTGCTGCCGGTGCAGAGCAATGTGTTGGCGAAGGGCCCCAAAGTAGTTGCCCAGGTGCAGGCGGCCGGACGGCTGGATGCCGGAGACCACGACCGGGTCGGCGGGGCGTTCGGTGTCCGGGGGCGAGGCAGAGTCGGGGGCTTCCATCGGGGCAGGGGGCGTGAGGGCGTGGAGGGACAAGGCGTCGGGGGCGTGCTACGCCGCGTTGCCGATGCGTCGTTGGAGGGCGTCGAGGGCGTCGAGGCGGTCCTGGCTGTTGCTCCGGATTGCCTGGAGCACCCCGCGGGTCCGCATCTGGTGTTCGAGGTCGAGCTCCGCCCCGAGGGCGTCGTTGAACGCCGTCTCGAGGTCGTGGAGCTCCTCGAAGAGCTTGCTCAGCGACCCCTTCAGCGTAAAGTCCTCGGGGGAGAGGTCCGTGCCGTTGTACGGCGTGCCGCCGCAGCTCAGGACGGTCTCGGACAGTTTGCCCACGTCGGTGCGGGCGGTCTTCTGGAGGCGCTCCAGCACGTCCACGACACGCTCGTCGTCGCAGTGGCGGATGGCGGCGCCGTAGTGGTGGTTCAGCTCAATGTGCTGCCGGATGAGTGGGTCGATGCGGTCGACCGTCTCGGACCGGCTGAGCGTCTGGCCGGCCCAGCCGCGGTTGAGAAGGGCCTCTTTGATTGGGTTCGGCATAACCGGGAAGAGGGATTGGAAGACAGAGCGTGGTTGGTACCGTCGTCCGGGGGGGAAGTTTGCGGGCGGGGCGGTGCGAGGGGCGACCGGCGGGGCGTGGCCAAGCGGTTACAGCAGCCCCTCCGAGGCCACCCGAAGGGCCTGCCGGAGGGCGGCGGCCTTGTCCCGGGTTTCCTCGTACTCGCGGGCAGGGTCGCTGTCCGCGACGATGCCCGCCCCGGCCTGCACGTACGCCGTCTCGTCGGCCACGACCATGGTGCGGATGGTGATGCAGGTATCGAGGGTTCCGGAGAAGTCGACATAGCCGACGGCCCCGGCGTAGACCCCGCGCCGGGAGGGCTCCAGGTCGTCGATGATCTCCATCGCCCGCACCTTGGGCGCGCCACTGACCGTCCCGGCCGGGAAGCAGGCCGCCAGGGCGTCCATGGAGCTCTGATCGGGGGCGAGCGCGCCCTTGACCGACGACACGATGTGCATGACGTGGGAGTACCGTTCGACGTAGGCGTACCGGTCCACCTCCACGGTGGCGTACTGGCAGACGCGGCCCAGGTCGTTGCGGCCCAGGTCGACGAGCATCAGGTGCTCGGCGCGCTCCTTGGTGTCGTCGAGCAGCTCCTCGGCGAGGGCCTCGTCTTCCTCCTCGTCCTCGCCCCGCGGCCGCGTGCCGGCGATCGGCAGCACCTCGGCCGTGCCGTCCTCGGCCCGCACCAGCACCTCCGGCGACGAGCCCACGAGCGCGAGGTCGTCGAGGTCGAGGTAAAAGAGGTAGGGCGAGGGATTGACCTGTCGCAGGGCGCGGTACAGGTTGAAGCGGTCCCCCTCGAAGGCGGTCGCAAAGCGCTGCGACAGGACGACCTGAAAGATGTCGCCCTTCTGGATGTGATCCTTGGCCGTCCGGACGGCGTCCTCGAAGGCAGGCTGCTCGATGTTAGACGTGAGCTCCGCCTGCGTCCACTCGACGGGGGCTGGGGGATCGGAGGGGCGCTTAAGGTCCGCCTCCAGGTCGGCGAGGCGGGCCTGGGCGTGTTCGAACGCGGCGCGCAGGTCCGTCTCCTCGTCGACGAACACGTTCGCCATCAGCACGAGCTGGTGGCGGACGTGGTCGAAGGCGGCGACGGTGTCGTAGAAGCACCACACCGCGTCGGGGAGGCCGAGGTCGTCCGGGGGCGCGTCCGGGAGGTCCTCCACGAGACGCACGGCGTCGTATCCGAGGTAGCCCACGGCCCCGCCCCTCAGCCGGGGCAGGTCCGGCAGTTCGACCTCCTCGTACCGGTCCAGGTACGCATCCAGCACCTCAAAGATGGAGCCGGTAGGGGGGGGCAGGCCGGCCTCCGGCGAGGGCGTGCGGCGCTCGTCCACCTCGACCGTGGCCCCAAACGCCTGGCCCGTTAGAATGCGGTACGGGTCCCGTCCCAGAAAGGAGTAGCGGGCCAACTTCTCCCCCCCTTCCACGCTCTCGAAGAGAAAGCTGAATGGAGAGTCCTCTCGGAGGGCGAGGTACGCCGAGACCGGGGTGAGGAGATCGGCACTCCGACGGGCGTGTACGGGCACCACGAGACGCGACAGGCCGCTGGCCCGGGCAGTGTCGACACGTGTGCGAAAGTCGTCGTAGGTCATGTGTGGAGAAGACAAGGGGCAAAACAAAAACCCGCCACCAATTGGCAGCGGGTCCAGAGCCATTCAGTACGAGGGGCAGTGCACAGCAGTCAGGCACGCAGGGGGCTCTCGACCCGTAGGGAAGGCCGCCAGAGCCACCAGCCGAAGGATGTGGTGCCGCTTTTGTCAATCATACAGCCACAGAGTACCACCCAGAATCACCATTCGCAACGGGAACGGTTTGAAATTCAATTGGAGGATCGGCGGGCGGGCGGCAGGGGCCCTGCCCGGCCAGGATCCGTTGCGCGGGGAGGGAGGAACCTGCAGTGGGCTCAAGTTTTGGTTCTACGGACCCCCAATCCCGACCCCAATCCAAGCGGCCATGCCTCTGGTGCAGACTCTTCGCGAACGGCTGCGGGGATACCGTCCGCGCCTGGAGGCTGTGGTGTTTGGGCTTTCCCTGTTGGGGGTTCTCGACGTCGTGCACCTCTTGATCCAGCAGGCCAGGACCTTCGAGAATGGATGCCTCGGGGGCTCCGCGCTCGGGGGCGGTTCGTCCATCTTCGACTGCGCGGCGGTAACCGCCGGGGCGGGAAGCGAACTCCTGGGGGTGCCCAACACAACCTGGGGGCTCGGGTTTTATGGGATGGTCGGCGTGCTCACCGTCGCCGTCTTCTGGGTCGTGCCGAGGGTGCGAGCATGGATCCACGGGGCCCGAATCGGTCTGCTCACGGGCGGGATTGCGTACTCGGCGTACCTCACGTACCTCCAGTTTGGGCCCCTGAAGGCCCTGTGCCTTCTGTGTTTGGGATCGGCCCTGATCACGACCCTCCTGTTTGCAGGACAGGTTGCCCTGCTTGCTTCCTCACCAACAGCCCCTCCTAATTCCATGTCGTCTCGACTCGTAAAACGGCAGGTCGCCCTTTTCGTCTACTGCGCCGCCGCCGCGGCCGTCCTCGTCGGGATGGATCTTGTCTACTTCGACGAGACGAGTGCAGCGGCCCCGCAGCCCCGCTCCGCGTCCGAGTCGGCCGCCCCGGCCCAGTGCGACCTCGACGACTCGAAGACGCCGTTGCAGGACCAGGGGGCCTCCCTCGTCGGCTTTCAGGACATCACCGCGGGCAGCAACGAAGCGGGGGTGACGGTCATCGAGTACTTTGATCCAAACTGTCCCCACTGCAAAGACTTTCACCAGGTCATGAAGCAGGTGGTGGAGGCCCACCGCGACGAGGTGCGGTTTGTCTACAAGCCGTTCCCGCTCCGTCGCTCGTCGCTGCCGGAGATCCAGGCCCTGTACGTGGCGGCCCAGTCCGACAAGTTTAACGAGATGCTGGAGGCGCAGTACGCGCGCCAGGGACCGGGCGGCATCGGAATGCAGGACCTCCGGGCCATCGCGAACGAGATTGACCTCGACCCCAGTGTGCTGAGCGAACGGGTGGAGCAGAACGAGTATCGGAATCAGGTCCTTCAGCAGCGGAAGCGGGCCGTGAAGGTTGGGGTCGACAGCACCCCGACGGTACTGATCAATGGGCACTTTGTAGAGTCTCGCACCCAGAAGTGCCTGAACACCTTCATCGAGCAGGCGAAATCCGGAACCCTCGGCGGCACGGCGTCCGGATGAGGGGCCTCACTCGGGTGGCGGCTGCCACGCCCACACGGGCCGCCTCGGGCGTGAGCATTCCCGATGCTCTCGCCGCCGCACTCCGGGCCCCACTGTGCAGGCCCACTGGTTTGCCGACGACGGCACGTTTTCCAACAGCGAACCCCTCCCGGCGCCGGTCGTGCGGGGCCGGACGCAACGGAATCGACGCGGCGGATGGCCCGCTGCCCGACCGGTGGGGCGCCGAGTCATGGGGACACTTCTTCGCGGTCTGCCCGCCCCCCACGACCGGTTCGCGTCCGGTGGGCGCAGAGGAACACCGGCCCCTCCCGTAGACGACATCTCTCCGGGTCGCTTCTCGTCACCAACCTTCTGAGCCTCTTCGGTCATCCCCTGTTCCTCGGCCTGGTGCTCGTGGGCGCAGGGATCGGCGGGGACTTCACCGTGTGCTCCTGATGACCTCCGCCCTGCACATGCCCCGGGCCCTTGCGGTCTTTCGGAGTGCGGGCATCAAGGCCGTGCCGGCGCCGACGGACGTTCAGGTGGGCGACCGACGTCACACCGTGCCCGACGTGCTCCCCGACGCCGGGGCCCTGGCCGGACCCACCGCTGCCATCCGCGAATATGTAGGGCAACTCGTGTACGACGGGCGCGGCTGGATCGACGGCCCCCTGTCACCGACGGATCCCGGGGCGCGAGAGATGCGACGGCCCGCTGTTCACCCTCTGCCTCGGCCCCCGTCCGTTGATGGCGTGCGGGCGGCCTCCTCGACGACACCTCCTTCCGACTGGGCACCGCACCATGCCGTCTGACACGCTGACGCTGTTCTACCGCTTTGGGGTGGCCCTCGTCCTTGGGCTCTTCATGGGGCTACAGCGCGAGTATGCGTACCGCGACCGGGCCGACGGGGAGGGGGAGCTGATCGCCGGCGCACGGACCTTTCCCATCATTGCGCTCCTGGGGGCGGCGTCGGCCCTGGGCGCCACTGAACTTGAGAGCGCGTGGCCGTTCGCAATGACTGTTATTGCAATAGGAATCTTGCTTGCCGTCGGGCATTTCCTCCAGGCCCGAGCGCGAGACACCGGCCTCACCACCGAGATGGCGGCACTCGTGGCCTTCTTCACCGGGGGGCTTTGCTACTGGGGGAATCTCCGCTTGGGCGCGGCCCTCGGGGTTGGGACGGCGGTGCTCCTGTCGCTGAAGGTGCAAACCCACGCCCTCGCCCGCACGCTCGATCAGGAAGATGTAATCGCGACCCTCAAGTTTGCGGTCATCACGGTCATTGTGCTGCCCCTGCTGCCGCGGCAGGGCTACGGCCCGTCGCCGTTCGACGTGCTGGTCCCGTACAACGTCTGGCTCATGGTCGTGCTGATTTCTGGGATCAGCTTCCTGGGGTACGTGCTCATTAAGGTCGTGGGCCCGCGTCGCGGCGTGGGACTGACGGGCATTCTTGGGGGGCTCGCGTCGAGCACGGCCGTCACGTTGAGCGTCGCGGAACGGAGCCGAGACTCGGAAGGGCTGGACCGGCCCTTCGCGCTGGCCGTGCTGCTGGCCTGGGCCATCATGTTTGTGCGGGTCATCGTGGAGGTGGCGGTCATCAACCCGCCTCTGCTCCTGACCGTCTGGGCGCCCATCTTGGGGGTTTTCGTCGTAATCCTCGCCTATTGCGGGTACCTGTACGGCGTGCAGCCGGTCGAGAAGCACGACGAACCCCAGACCGTCAAAAATCCGTTTCGCCTTGGCCCGGCCGTCACATTTGGGGTGCTGTACGCCGTCATTCTCGTTGTGTCGAACGGGGCCCAAACCTACTTTGGCGACGCCGGCGTGTACCTGTCGAGCGTCGTGGCGGGGCTGGCGGACGTGGACGCCATCACCCTCTCGATGGCTCGTCTCCACGAAAGTGGGGACGTAGGGGCGGTGCCCGCCACCCGGGCCATTGTGATTGCGGCGGCCGCCAATACGGTGCTCAAGGGCGGCATCGTGGCGCTCACTGGCACGGCGGGCCTGCGGCGGGCGGTGGTGCCGGGCCTCCTCCTCATCGTCGGGGCGTCCGGCGTGGCCCTGCTCTTCATTTGAAGCCGAGAAGACGCGACGCGACGGTCGGGGGCTGTGCGCAGTGCGATGGCGGTACACCCGAGGGTCAATGGCCATGCAGGTCTCTCAGCGCTACATCATCGGGGTGTTGGTTCTGGGGTTCCTGCCCGTGTCGGTGGGGTGGGCGCAGAAGGGGGGCGTGGCCGGCGACACGAGCGCGGCCTGGCACGCAGACGCCTGGACGCCAATCATCGAGAAAAAGGGGCTTCGGGTTTCCTACATCTACTATCCGGACGCCAACAACGAGCACGACGGGATCGTGCTGCGTCTCATCAACGAAAACGAGGTGCCCGTGCAGTACGGATTTACGCTCGTCTTTCGGGCGCCTGCGGCGGACACCACGACTGCGGTCCGGGGCCGCCTGAATCCCGGCGCGATGAAGACCGGGGACGCCGCCGGCCTCTTCTGGGTGCCGTTCCGGGAGGACGATCGGAGCCTGGGGGAGATTGGGCTCCGGGGCCTGTCCGTGGCTCCGCTCCGGCCGTCCCCCCCGGACTGATCATCTACATCTGCGAGGCCGGCAGGGTGAATGCTTCTTGGAGACTGTCTCGGGGCCGAAGGCGTCCAAAACCGTCTGATGTCCGCCTCGTAACGGTACAGTGGATGCTTTTCCATCCGCGATTTATACGTTGTCGTTCTGAAAACCCACCGTTCCCCTGCCGTGAGCACCACCGATGCCCTGTCGCCGGAGGAGGCCACCGCCCCGACGAATGACGTAGATCCAGTCCTCAAGGACGAGATCGAAAAGCGCCGGACGTTCGCCATTATCAGCCACCCGGACGCGGGCAAGACGACCCTTACCGAGAAGCTCCTCCTGAAGGGGGGGGCCATCCACGAGGCGGGTGAGATCAAGGCCCGCAAGGCCGACCGCTTTGCGATGAGCGACTGGATGACGATGGAGAAGGAGCGGGGCATCAGCGTCACCTCCTCGGTGATGCAATTTCCCTACCGGGGCTACGAGCTGAATCTGCTCGACACCCCAGGCCACCGCGACTTTTCGGAGGATACGTACCGCGTCCTCACTGCGGCCGACAGCGTGATCATGGTGCTCGACAACGCGAGCGGCGTGGAGCAGCAGACGGAGAAGCTGATGGAGGTGTGTCGGATGCAGGACACCCCCATCATCACCTTCGTCAACAAGATGGACCGGCACGGCCTGCCGCCGCTCGACATCCTGGAGGACATCGAGGACACGCTCGATCTGGAGACCGTGCCGCTCTCCTGGCCCATCGGGATGGGCAACCGCTTCCGTGGCACCTACAACCTGTACCGGGACGAACTGCACCTCTTCTCCCACGCCGACATGGACGGGGAGCACGAGCGCCTGCCGATTGACGACCTGGAGGACCCCCAGCTCGACGAGGTGCTCGGCGATCAGGCCGACGACCTTCGGTTCGACGTGGAGCTGGTCCGCGAGGCGGGCGACGAGCTGGACCTGCAGGCCTACCTCGGCGGCACACAGACGCCGGTCTTCTTCGGCAGTGCGCTCAGCAACTTTGGGGTGGGGGACATGTTCGACACCTTCGTCGAGATCGCCCCGCCGCCCCAACCCCGTCCCACGGTGACCCGGGACGTCTCGCCGTACGAAGACGACTTTACGGGCGTCGCCTTCAAGATTCAGGCGAACATGGACCCGAAGCACCACGACCGCATGGCCTTCGTGCGGGTCTGCTCCGGAAAATTCGAGAAGGGCATGGAGGTGATCCACCACCGCACCGGGCAGACGATGCGCCTCAATAACGCCACCACGTTCATGGCGCAGGACCGGGAGGGGGTGGACACGGCCTATCCGGGCGATATCATCGGCATCATGAGCCACGGGCGCGTCAAGATTGGGGACAGCTTTTCGACGGCCGAGCCCCTTCACTTTACCGGGGTGCCCAGCTTTGCGCCGGAGCATTTCCGCAAGGTGCGCCTCGACGACCCGTTCCGGTCGAAGCACCTAAGCAAGGGCCTGCAGCAGTTGAGCGAGGAGGGCACCATCCAGGCGTTCCGTCCGCTCCGCGGCAACGACTACATCCTCGGGGCCGTCGGCGAGCTGCAGTTCGACGTGACCCTGGACCGGCTGGAGGACGAATACAATGTGGACGCCCACCTCACGGGCGTGCGCTACGCCTGCTGCCGCTGGATCGACGGTCCGGCGGAGGACCTGGAGGACTTCGAGGCCGAAAACATGGACAGTCTCTTCCGCGACGCCGGCGGGGACCTGGCGTACCTCGCGCTCAGTGACTTTCGGCTGGAGCGCACGATGGAAAATTGGCCCCGCATCAGTTTCAACTCCACGAAGCAGCATACGGCGGAAGAGGAGCACAGCTAGTCCCATTGGGGACATGCCGGCCCCGGTGGATTGTCCTCGCGAGCGCCTTGCGTTGTGGCCCGGTGCGCGTGCCCCGGAGACGGCTTCCTCCGGAACGAGCTTCATCTGGTGGCGACGGCCCACTGCCCCAGATCCAGCACAGACGGCATTTTACGCCCGCGGAGGGGCTTCGGAAGGGGGATCTTTCCGGAAAACCAGTTTGTTTTAGTACGCCTCTGAAACCCTGCAGCACCACGTTCTGACTCGTGACGGTGGGCGATCCGTTTCTCATCGGCGGCGTCATCATTGCGTGCTTCGTCGCGTTCAACATCGGCGGCGCGACGACCGGGCCGGCCTTTGGGCCGGCGGTGGGGGCGAACGTCCTATCGAAGCCCACCGCGGGAGTGCTCATGGCGGTGGCCTTCTTCGGCGGGGCCTACACGATTGGGCGTCGCGTCGTGGACACGCTGGGCACGGAGCTGGTCCACGACCCATCCGTCTTCACGCTCGAAGCGAGCATCATCGTGCTGTTCTTCATCGGCGGCGCGCTGCTCGTGGGCAACCTTTCGGGGGCCCCGGCATCCACGTCGATGACGG
The DNA here is from genome assembly GCF_947077775.1 of Salinibacter pepae. Classification (NCBI taxonomy): domain Bacteria; kingdom Pseudomonadati; phylum Rhodothermota; class Rhodothermia; order Rhodothermales; family Salinibacteraceae; genus Salinibacter; species Salinibacter pepae. The sequence continues at coordinate 363,370 of NZ_CAMTTE010000001.1, read as the reverse complement.
CGGTGGGGGCCATCATTGGCCTCGGCCTTGCGAGCGGGGAGCTCAACTTTGCCGTCGTGGGAGAAATTCTCGCCTGGTGGATTCTGTCCCCCATCATTGGCTTTTGGCTCGCCGTCATGGTGGGGCGCTACGGGTACGAGGCCCTCGACCGGCGCGTCGCCATCGAGCAGAGTGACGGCCCGCTGCTGGCGTTCGAGCGTGTAGAGCTGGGAAGGTGGCCTGTGGTCCGTCTCCGCGAGTCCCCCGTCGTGCGGATGGAGCGCATCAGCCCGCAGCTATGGCCGGCCCTCGGGCCCAACACGTCGTGGCGCGAGGCGGTGGGCACGGCCGTGCTGGTGAGCATCGGGTTCTTGATGGCGTTTAGCTCGGGCACCAGCAACATTGCCAACGCCATCGCGCCGCTGGTGGGAAGCGGCGCCCTGGCCATGACCCCCGGCATCCTCATCGGGTGTGGGGCGGTGGCGGTGGGGGCCCTCACGATTGCCCGCCGGACCATGGAGACGCTCGGCAACGACATCACCGACCTGCCGCTGACGGCCGCGATCGTGGTGGCGCTCCTCAGCTCGCTCATCATCATCGCGCTGTCGGCCCTCGGCATCCCGGCGAGTTTCGTCGTGGTCGCCACCCTCTGCATCATCGGCCTCGGGTGGGGGCGCTCCACCCAGGCCGTATCGGTGGCCGAGGCCGTGCGCGGAGACGTATCCCCCCAGGTGTCGGTGGGGGCCTTGGCGCGCGGGGACGACGCGACGGTCGGGGCCGTGCGCTCGCAGTCCGCGCCGCAGGGGGCGTCGCGGCGCCCCGCCCCGGTCCGGTCGGACCTCTTCGACCCCGGGACGAGCGTGCGGGTCGTGCTGATGCAGAACGTGGTGCCCCTGCTGGCGACGGGCGGGTCGTACCTCACCTTCTGGCTGCTCCCTGTAGGGGGATGAGCCCTCGACACCCATCCGCAAAATTGCAACCAAGCGCGCGAGCATCACATGCAGCTACGTGGGCGCCAAACGCAGTTTTATATTGACCTGATCTACGGCCTCGGGTTTGCCGTGGGGTTCGGCTACCTGCTGTTCGTCGGGATGAATCCACTGGTGGCGGCCTTCCAGAGCGGCCTCGTGCTGGGCTATTTCCTGCGCGTGTGGGAGAACATGAGCGTCTACGAGCGCATCCTGCACGAGGAGGTGGCGGCCGAGGCCGAAGCGGTGGTGGCCGACGAGATCGAAGACACGATGCCGGGCGAAGTGGAGGAGGCCGTGGCCGAAGAGATCAAGGACACCATGCCGGGCGAGGTGGAAGAAGCGGTGGCTGAGACCGTTGAGGGCGCCGTGGCTGAGGAGGCCGAGGACGCGGTCCCCGAAGAGGTTACCGCGGAGGTTGAGAAGCAGGTGGCCGAAGAGATGACCGATGAGATCAAGCAGCGAGTGGGGGAGGAGATGGAGGAGCACCTCCAGCAAGTGGGGGAGCGCGTGCCCGAGCACGTCAAGCAAAACCGGGGCGACCGAACGTCCGAGTCCGAGAAGGACGGCGCGGCCACAGGGGAGACTTCGTCGGCGCCTGAGCGGGGCGACGGCGCCTCGTCCGGGGCGTAGGGACGGGACGCCCAGGGCGATCTCGCCGTGGGCACCGTCGCGGTACACCTCGATCCGGATCAGGGGGCCCGTCACCGGTGCTCGTGCTGTCGTCTGTCTGCTTTCCCGTTTGTTTATAGGACGGGTGGATGAGAGAAAAGTGATGAAAGGCTTGTATCTTGTTCCCGCTGCGGATGGAGATTCGACCTGCGGGTGGTTACCGTATGGGTGGCCTGCCCGCTGAGGGAAGGGGCTGGTTGGGTGAATCCCGTTCACGATCTGTCATCTGCTTCGGACATGCCATGTCTATCGATCGACGCCAGTTTTTGGACGCCTGCTCGGCGGTCGGGCTGAGCGGCCTTTTTCCCGGTGCCCTGTACGCGCAGGTGGCCGAGCAGGAGGACGATGCCCCCATCACGACCGAACACGTGGCGGCCGCGGAATCGATTGCCGGGCTCTCCCTCACCGCCGAGGAGCGGGAGCTGTTGGTTGAGAACCTGAACGAGAACCTTGAGCAGTACGAGGCGATGCGGGCGCAGGATCTGCCCAACGCACGAGCCCCGGCGACTACCTTCGACCCGCGCCGCGGCGGGGCGGAACTTCCGGAGGTCCCGCCGTCGGCCGACGGGGCGGAGGTCCCCCTTCCCCCGGTCGGCCGACCTTCTTCTGACGAGGAGCTGGCCTTCGCCTCCATCTCAGAACTGGCCCACCTGCTTCGCGCCCGCACGGTGACCAGTGTGGAGCTGACCGAGCTGGCCCTGCAGCGCCTGCGTCGGTACGACGACCGGCTGCACGCCGTCATTTCGTACACCGAAGAGCGGGCCCTGGCGGCGGCCCGCCGGGCCGACGACGAGCTGGACGCGGGCACGTGGCGCGGTCCCCTACACGGCGTGCCGTACGGGGCCAAGGACCTGCTGGCCGTGCAGGGGACCAAGACAACATGGGGGGCAGAGCCGCACAAGACCCAGACAATCGACGAGACCGCAACTGTCATCGAACGGCTCGACGACGCCGGGGCCGTCCTCGTGGCCAAGCTGTCGCTGGGCGCCCTGGCCTGGGGGGATGTCTGGTACGACGCCACCACCAAGAACCCCTGGAACCTCGACCAGGGCTCCAGCGGCTCGTCGGCGGGGCCGGCCGCGGCGGTGTCGGCGGGCTGCGTGCCCTTCGCCATTGGGTCCGAGACGCTTGGCTCCATCGTCTCGCCGTCCACCCGATGCGGCGTAACGGGCCACCGCCCGACCTTCGGAGCGGTGGGGCGGGGCGGGGCCATGGCGCTCTCGTGGACCATGGACAAGCTCGGCCCCATCGCCCGTTCGGCGCTCGACTGCGCACACGTCTACGACGCGATCCGCGGGGCCGACCCAACAGATCCCGCCTCCGTGGACGTGCCGTTTCCGTTCGACGCGGAACGCTCCGCCGCCTCGTTGCGCGTGGGATACCTGCAAGAGGCATTCGAGGGGGACTACGACAACCAGTCCGCCGACCAGAAGACGCTCGACGTCCTGCGTGGGCTCGGCGTGGAGCTGGAGCCGGTGTCGTGGGACGTCGACGTCCCGGTGGGGGCGCTCTTGAACACGCTCGACGTGGAGGCCGCCGCGGCGTTCGACGAGCTGACCCGCACGGACGGCGTCGACGAGCTGGTTCGGCAGGGCGAGAACACGTGGCCGAATGTCTTCCGCACCGCCCGCTTCGTCCCGGCGGTGGAGCACGTCCAGATGGACCGGCTGCGGGTCGACCTGATGGAGCAGGCCCATGCGGTCATGCGAGACCTCGACGTGCTGGTGAGCCCCAGCTTTGGCGGGGGCACCCTCGGCATCACGAACCTGACGGGGCATCCGTGCGTGTGTCTTCCCAACGCCCTGCGCCCCGTGGAGGAAGGGCCGGATGCGCGCCGCCAGCCGGGCAGCATCAGTTTCGTGGCGCCCCTGTACAGGGACCAGCACGCGCTCACGCTGGCCCACGCCGTGCAGCAGGCGACCGACATCCACCGGCGCCGCCCGCCGATCCAGTAGACGACCAGGGGGCGCTCCGAGGCCCCAGTTGCCGCGCACTTTCTCACACAGTCCCCCGCCCCGCCATGCGCATCGTCTCGCTACTGCCGGCCGCAACCGAGTGGATCTGTGTCTTCGGGGGAGAGGACCAGCTCGTCGGGCGCTCCCACGAATGCGAGTACCCGGAGCAGGTGCAGGACGTGCCCGCCGTGACGGCCCCGACCTACGCGTCGGACGGCGACTCCGCCGCCATCGACGACGCGGTGCAGGGGCAACTGCAGGACGGGCTCAGCCTTTACGACGTGGACCTGGAGCGATTGCGGGCGCTGGAGCCCGACCTGATCGTGACGCAGGACCAGTGCGACGTGTGTGCGGTGAGCCTGCCGGAGCTGGAGGTGCAGCTCGGGGAGTGGGCCGGCAAACGCCCCGAGGTGGTCTCGATGCAGCCGCAGACGCTAAAGGAGGTGCTCGACGAGGCGCTCCGCCTCGCCCGGGCGATGGGGGCCCTGGAGGCGGCGATGGAGGTGATCGCCAACCTCGAAACGGGCCTTCGGGTCCTCCGCGACCAGATTGGGGTGGACCGCTCCACGAACCCGCAATCGCTTCCCTCCGTGGCCTGTGTCGAGTGGCTGGAGCCGCTCATGGTGGCGGGGCACTGGATGCCCGACGTGGTGGAGATGGCGGGGGGGCGTCCCCTCATCGGCACCGCCGGGACACCCACCGCGCCGATCGAGTGGGACGAGCTCCGAGCGGCGGACCCGGACGCCCTGGCCCTGATGCCCTGCGGCTTCACCATCGACGAGACGCGGCGCGACCTGCACTACCTGACCAACCGGCCCGGCTGGGACGCCCTGTCTGCGGTCGAGGACCAGCGTGTTGCCCTGCTCGACGGCAATGCGTATTTCAACCGCCCGGGCCCGCGCCTCTACCGCGCCATTGAGGTGCTCGCCTCGGTGCTCCATCCCGAGGCCCTCCGCCCGGAGCCGCCCATTGCGGCCTGGGAGCGTCAGTGGCTGCACGCGTCCGACCCCACACCCGCATAGAAAGATGGAAAGCCCGCGTGGAGCGGGATCAACTCGGCCCGAAGGAGAGTGTAGTAGGATCGGCATTCAAATCACACCCGCCGTGGCTCGCCTGCGACCATCGCCCGTGGGCCCCGCGCCTGTTCAACTCACCCGTTGCCCGACCGACGACCGTATATGAAACGCTCGGAATTCAGCTACGACGTCCCCGAAGAACTCGTCGCAGAATATCCGGCCGATCCCCCCGACTCCTCCCGGATGATGGTGTTGGATCGGGAGTCCCACGACATCAACCACGACAAGCACTTCCACGACCTTCCGGAGTACTTCTCGGAGGGGGACGTGCTCGTTGTGAACGACACGAAAGTCTATCCGGCGCGCCTCTACGGCCAGAAGAAAAAGACCGGCGCCGACATCCAGGTTTTCCTCCTTCGCGAGCTGAACCCGGAAAGCCGGCTCTGGGACGTGGTGGTCGACCCGGCCCGGAAAATTCGCATCGGCAACAAGCTCTACTTCGACGACGACCTGATCGCGGAGGTCATCGACAACACCACCTCCCGCGGCCGAACCATCCGCTTTTCGTTCGACGACGTGAACGAGGCGCTGTACCAGAAAATCCGGGACATCGGGGAGACCCCGTTGCCGCCCTACATCGACCGCGAGGTGGAAGAGGAGGACCGAGACCGGTACCAGACCATCTTCGCCGAGAATCGCGGGGCCGTGGCCGCTCCGAAGTCGACCCTTCACTTTACCGAAGACGTGCTGAAGCGCCTGAAGGAGAAGGGCGTCCACGTGGTCCCCATTACCCTCCACATCGGGCGGGGCAAGTCCAAGCCGGTGGACGTGGAGGACCTCTCCAAGCACCGGACGGACTCGGAGGAGTACGACATCCCGGAGGAGACCGCCGAGGCCGTCAACCGCGCCCTGGCGTCCGACGAGAATACCGTCACGGCCTGCGGCACGACCGTCGCGCGGGCCCTCGAGTCGAGCCTCTCGGCCGACGAGACGGTGAAGCCGGACCACAGCTGGACGGACCTCTTCGTGTACCCGGAGTACGAGTTTAAGATCGTGGAGCGGATGATTACGAACTTCCACCGCCCCGAGAGCATGCTCATGATGATGGGGGCGGCGTTTGCGGGGTACGACTTCCTGTTTGAGGCCTACGAGGAGGCCTTCGAGGAGGAGTACCGGCTCTTCGCGTTCGGGGACGCGATCTTCATCAAGTAACGGCCCGGAAGCCCGAAGTGCCGACTGCCCGTTGCACGCGGCCCCGGATTCGCATGGATGATGCTGATGCTCGTGCCCGTTCGGACGAAGTGGCCGTCCTCATCCCGGCCGCCGGGCGTGGGCGCCGGCTGGGGGGACGGCCCAAGCAGTTCCGGGCCCTCGGCGAGCACGCGGTGCTGGTGCAGGTCCTTCTCTCGTTTGAACGACACCCGGCCGTGGGCCACGCCGTGGTGGCGGCCCCCGAGTCCCGCGTGACCGAGGTCACCGACCGTTTGCAGGCGGAAGGCCTCAGCGTGCTGACGGCCGTCGTGGGGGGCGGCGCCGATCGGCAGTCCTCCGTGCGACACGCCCTCCGGGCGGTGCCCCACCCCGTGAACACGGTGCTGGTGCACGATGCGGCCCGCCCCTTCGTCGCGGCGGCGCAGGTGCAGGCCGTCGTCCAGGCCGTCCGCACCGGCGGGGCGGCGTCGCTGGTCGTCCCCGTGGCCGACACGCTCCGCCGGGGCAACGCCGACGGGCTGGGGGAGACGGTCTCGCGGGACGGCCTCTACCGGATGCAGACGCCCCAGGGCTTCCGCCGCGAATGGCTCGAGCACGCGCATCGTCGCGCATCGGCCGAAGACCTGGCGGCGACCGACGACGTGGCCCTCGTGCAGCAACTGGACCACGACGTGGTTCCGGTGCCGGGGAGCCGGCGCAACTTCAAAATCACGACGCCGGACGACTGGGCGCTCGCCCAGGCGCTGTGGCCGACATGGAGAGACGCCCCCGAACGGTTTGACCTGTAACCGTCGGCGTCGTCGTAGTGTTGCTTTCCGTAGCTGAGAACATCCCATGCGCATTGGTTTTGGGTACGACGTGCACCGCCTGGTCGAGGAGCGGCCTCTGATCCTGGGCGGCGTACAGGTGCCGCACGACCGGGGCCTCGCGGGCCACTCGGACGCGGACGTCCTCCTGCACGCGGTGGCCGACGCCCTACTCGGGGCCGCTGCGCTCGGAGACCTCGGGGCCCACTTTCCCGATACCGACGCCGAATGGAAGGACGCCGACAGTCAGGCCCTGCTCCAACGGGTCGTGGAGCGGGTTCAGCACGCCGGTTATGCCCCCCACAATGTCGACGCGACCGTGCTTCTGGAGCGCCCCAAGCTGCGCCCCCACGTCGACGAGATGCGGACCAACATTGCACGTGTGCTTTCGTTTCCGCGCGACGCAGTGTCCGTACAGGCGACCACGACGGAGGGAATTGGCTTCGTGGGACGGGAGGAGGGGGTGGCGGCACAGGCGGTCTGTACGATCCAGCCTGCGTAGCGAGAAAGGCTCCGACACCGACTTGGCCGTAGCGTTTGAGTATGCTCGACGGATTCTCCAACTTCTTTGCCTGGATGGAGGCGCTTTCCCCGATCTGGGCGTACGTCACCCTGCTCGTCATCGCGTACGGCGAGAACGTGTTGCCCCCGATTCCGGGCGACATGGTCGTGGTCTTTGGGGGATACATGGCGGGCCTCGGGCAATTGCACCTCGGCGTCGTGATTTTGCTCTCCACGGCCGGGGGCGCACTTGGCTTCATGACGATGTATGCCGTTGGGTACACGCTGGGGCGTTCGGTCCTGAACCCGGATCGCCTGCAGTGGCTGCCCCGTGAGGGCTTCGACCGCGCGCAGCGCTGGATTCACCAGTACGGCTACGGCGTCATCGCGGCCAATCGCTTTCTAAGTGGGGCCCGGTCGGTGATTTCGTTGACGGCGGGCATGTTTCGGATGGCGACGGCCCGTACGGCCTGGTGGTGCACGGTGAGCGCGCTGGTCTGGACGGGGCTTATCAGCTACGCGGGGTACGCCGTGGGGGAAAACTGGGACCTCGTCGTGACGTACCTCCGCGCCTACGGCCGCATCGTGTTGACGATACTGGTTCTGGGTGCGGTCGGGCTGGGGGCACGGTGGTACTGGCGGCGTCGGCGGAGGACGGCGACGGGGGACGGCGACGGCGGCCCCTCTGAACCCCGCTGACCGGTCGAAACTCGGCACGATGCGAATAGTTGATCCGGATGGCTGGTCGCCTCGGCCCCGTTTGCTGACGTAGCTCAACTGGTAGAGCAGCGCACTTGTAATGCGCAGGCTGGCGGTTCGAGTCCGCCCGTCAGCTCTATAGCCCATTGCCTGCCGGACGCCAGGTGCGTCCGCGGGCTCTTGTGTTCCCCTCCCGAGCCGTGCCCGTGTCGAGAGGCCCGGCCGTCACCTCCTGCCCCTCGGCGCTGGCGCTTCGTTCGGCCATGGCCCCCGACTCTACCCCGCTCCGTCAGCAGATGGGTCTTGCAGGCGGCGCGCTCCTATGCGGGGTGTTGTTGCTGGTGCCGGGCCCGGAAGGACTCGACCCGGCGGGATGGCGCACCGCCGCGGTGGGGGTGCTGATGGCCGTCTGGTGGGTTACGGAGGCCCTTCCGATTTCCGCGACTGCCCTGGTGCCCCTCGTCCTGTGTCCCCTGCTGGGCATCACCGACATTGAGGGCGCCGCCGCCCCATACGCCAATCCCCTGATCGTTCTCTTTCTGGGGGGCTTCTTGCTGGCACAAGCGATGCAGCGGTGGCGGCTGCACCGCCGCGTGGCGCTCGGCATCGTGCAGGGGATTGGGACCGAGCCCCGGTCGATTATCATCGGGTTCCTCCTCGCGTCGGCCCTGTTGAGCATGTGGGTGAGCAACACGGCCACGGCGCTCATGATGCTGCCGATCGGGCTCTCGATCATCGACTTCGTTCGGGACCAACTGGAGGCCCGGGGCGAGACGATGCCGCCGCACTTTCCCCTCGTGCTTCTGCTCGGGATCGCGTACGCCTGCAATGTGGGCGGCATGGGCACCCTCATCGGCACGCCCCCGAACGCGTTGCTCGCGGGCTTTTTCTCCGAGACCTACGGCGTGGAGGTGGGCTTCGCCCAGTGGATGGTCGTTGGACTGCCGCTCGTGGCGGTGGCACTGCCCCTCGTATACCTCGTGCTCACCTGGGTCTATCCCATCGAGTTGGATCGGCTGCCGGGGGGCACCCGGGTGATCGACGCCGAGTGGGAGCGGCTGGGGCGCATGACGACGGCGGAGGGGCGGGTGGCCGCCGTCTTCGTGTTGACCGCGACCCTGTGGGGGACGCGCCCCCTGTTCGCCGACCTGCTTCCCGGACTCTCCGACGCGGGCATTGCGGTCGGGGCCGGGCTCCTGCTCTTTGCCCTGCCGGCCGGGACCGAAGCGCGTGCGCTCCTCGTCTGGGAGGACGCCGAGGAGCTGCCGTGGGGCGTGCTCCTGCTGTTCGGTGGGGGGCTCAGTCTGGCGTCCGCCATTAGCGACACCGGCCTGGCCGCCTGGATTGGGGAGGGGGTGAACGCCCTCCGTGGGGGGGCCACGCTCCTCGTGGTGCTGGGGGCGGTCGCCCTGATCGTGGGGCTCACCGAAATTACGAGCAACACGGCCACCACGGCGGCGTTTTTGCCCATCCTCGGGGCCGTGGCCGTGGGGTTCGGGGAAAATCCGTTCCTGTTTGCGGTGCCGGCCGCCCTGGGGGCGAGCAGTGCGTTTATGCTCCCGGTGGCCACCCCGCCGAACGCCATCGTCTACGGGAGCGGACTGCTCTCCATTCCCGAGATGAGCCGGGCCGGCGTCTGGCTCAACCTTGCATTTGTCGTCCTGGTCACCCTGATGGCGTACGGGCTGCTCGGGGTGGCCTTCGGGGTCGAACTCGGGACGGTCCCGGCGTGGGCCTCGGCCGGGCGGTAGCGCCAGGGGCGGATCGCGTTCAGTGCTCGCCCAGAAGCGAGACCTCATCGCCCAGCACGTCCTCCACGTAAAGCGTCTGCACGAGCACGATCACGACGATGGCGAAGGGGGTGGCCAGGAGCACGCCCCCGGCCCCGGCGCTCACGCCCCCGATGAACTGGGCCGTAATGACGGTGGCGGGCGGGATGTGGACGGCCTGCTGCTGCACGAGCGGGGAAATGAGGTAGCTTTCCAGCAACTGCACCGCCCCGTAGACCAGAATGACGTAGAGCACCTCCGTGGGCCCAATCAGGGAGGCCACGAGCAGGGCCGGCAGTACGGACAGGACGGGCCCCAGGTACGGCACGAAGGAAAAGAGAGCGGCGAGGAGCCCGAGGGCGATGGGGGACGGAATGCCGACCACCCGCAACCCGACGGCCGTCAGCACCCCGACGATCAGCATGAGAATCAGCCGGCCGGTGAGCCACCAGCGCAGGGCCCGCCCAAGCGCGGAGAGAACGTCCCGGGCCCGGGGGCGCGAGGGGGGCGGGACCAGCTGAACCACACCATCGAGGTACGACTGCGGGGCCGCCCCGCCGTAGATGCCAATGAAAAGGATGATGAACCCGTTGACGAGGAGGTTGAGGGTGTCCCGAAATACGTTGGTCACGCGGCCCAGGACGCTGGAGACCGGCGGCAAGAGCTGACTGGGGGTCACGTATCGTTGCATCCAACCGTACCGCTGAACGGTTGTGCGGATGCGGGAGGCGAGGCGCTCGGCCGCGTCCGGCAGCAAGGTGGCCAGGGCACTCGCCTGCTCGGAAATGTCGGGCCCGGCCAACGCCCAGAGGCCCACGAGCACGCCCCCCAGTCCAATCAGCGTGAGGGCGACAGCGAGGGGGCGGGGCAGGCGGGTGTCCTCGGTCAACTCCTGGGTCACCCCCGCGAGAAACACGGCCAGCAGAATGCCGGCGAAAACGGTAAACAGTACCTCGACCAACTGCGTTGCGACGACGAGGACGAGTACCCCCGCTACGGCCAGCCCCATCGTCACGTAGGGGCGGCGTGAGATGTACGAGTCGGGGGACGACGCAGCCATAGACGAAAGACCGTGGAAGGGCGCAGAATACATCGAGATGGGTCGCCAAATCGTATCGCCAAATATCCCCCTCAGCCGCACCATGATCAAGCCTTTTCTGGGCGTCGAGCCCACGCACGACGACACGAACTACATCGCGGAGACGGCCGCCCTCGTCGGAGACGTCATTCTGGGGCGCGACGCGAGCATCTGGCACCACTGCACCCTCCGAGGGGACGTGAACTGGATCCGGGTGGGGCCCGAGACCAACGTACAGGACCACACGGTCGTCCACGTCACGCACGGCACGGCGCCGGCCGACATCGGCGCGCGGGTCACAATTGGACACGGGGCCATTGTGCACGGGTGCACCGTCGAGGATGAGGTGCTGGTGGGCATGGGGGCGACGATCTTGGACCACGCCGTGATTGGCCGCCACAGCATCGTGGGGGCGCAGGCGCTGGTGACGAAGGGCACCCGGGTGCCGCCCCGGTCGCTCGTCCTCGGCCAGCCCGCCGACGTGGTGCGGACGGTGACGGACGAAGAGGTGGCGGGAATTCAGGCGGGCGCGGACAACTACCTGCGCTACGGCGACGTGCACGCCGGAACGGAGAGGCCGGCCGAGAATCCGTGGTACGATCCGGTGTAGCCGCGAAAGCGTTACGGCGGGGTTGCATCGTGGGGGACCCACGTCGGTGGCTTGCCATTCGCCGCACCGCTGCCCGTTCTTCCGCATCACGTCCTCCAGTTTATGCGCACCACCGTTCTCCTGCTGGCCCTGTCGGTCGTACTCGCCGGATGCTCCACAATCACGATCGACGAGGAAACAGTCTTTCAGCCGAAGCCGTCGGTGACGCCCGAGACGTTCTCCGTTGACGACGTCGACCTTTCGGTCCGTAGCATTCCGGTTGCGGACAGTGCCTCGGTCAACGGCTGGCACCTCACGCAGGCGGACGCCGAGACGACCGTCCTCTTCTTCGGGGGCAATGGGTTTTATCTCGTCCAGTCGAAGGGGTACTTGCGCGCCCTGACGCGCCCCCCGGTGAACGCGTTTCTCTGGGACTACCGCGGGTACGGACGGAGCGACGGCGCGCCCAGCGCCGCGAACGTCCGCGACGACGCGCTCGCGGTGTACGACTCCCTGGTCGCGCGTCCGGGGGTCTCGCCGGACGAACTTCTGGTCTGGGGGCACTCGCTGGGCAGCTTCCTGGCCACGCACGTCGCGTCCGAACGCACGGTGGGTGGGGTCGTGCTCGAAAACCCGGCCACGAACGTCGACGCCTGGAAGAGCTACCTCTTCCCGTGGTACGTCCGGCTCTTCCTCGGCGTTGAGGTGGATCCGGCCCTGCAGCAGGACGACAACCTGGAGCGGGTTCGGTCCCTAAAGGTCCCCCTACTCGTGGTGGGGGGCAGTGAGGACCAGGTCACGAACCCGGCCATGGCCCGGCGCCTGCACGCGGAGGCGGCGAGCGAGAACCGCCGGCTCATCATCGTGGACGGAGGGGGCCACAATGACCTCTACGAAGACCCGGAGGTGCGGGCGGCGTATCGCGCCCTGATCGACGAGATCACCACGGAGGCCCCGGCCCAGTCGTCCCGGTAGGCCACCGTGCCGCGGCCGAGGGCCGTGCGGCCCCGTTAGGAGTCGCCGTCGCGGGACGAGGACGGGGGCGGCCCCTCCGATGGGGAGCGCCAGCTCGTGTTGAGCCCGCTGAGGGCGAGTATGCCGCCGCCTACGGCCGTGCCGGCCACCGGAAGGGGAATGCCCACCGTGAGTCCGGCCAGGAGGCCCTTCACAACAGCGATGCCCATCCCGTCCCCCCCGTAGCGGCGCTGAACAATGCCGGTGCCGAGGCCCGCCACGACGAGCCCAATGATCGCAACGAAAGGCGTCGAGAGCCCGAGCGTAACCGCGTTCTCCGAAAACAGGAGCCAGTCGAGCCCCAGGATGAGCGCCCCGCTGGCGGGGTGGAGACGGAGTGCAGAGTGATCGGGGTCCGACATGGTGGGGGCGCCGGCCGCACGTTACAGGATGTACTGACTGAGGTCGCGGCTCGACGCGATCGAGCTCAGGCGATCCCGCACCCTGTCGGCGTCGATGGTGATCTTGGAGCCGGGCGGGATTTCCTCGGGGACGTCGAACAGAAGGTCCTCCAGGAGCGTCGTCAGCACCGTGTGGAGGCGTCGCGCGCCGATGTTCTCCACGTCGGCGTTCACCTCGGCGGCGATCCGTGCGAGCTCGCTAACCCCTTCCTTCTCGAACTCAATCGTGACGTCCTCGGAGCGGAAGAGGGCGCGGTACTGCTTGACGAGCGCATTCTTGGGCTTCGTGAGGATCTCGTAGAAGTCGTCCTCGTCGAGGTTGTTGAGCTCCACCCGGATGGGAAAGCGGCCCTGCAGCTCGGGAATGAGGTCGCTGGGCTTGGAGGCGTGGAAGGCCCCGCTGGCGACGAAGAGAATGTGGTCGGTCTCCACCATGCCGTGCTTGGTGGTGACGGTGGAGCCCTCCACGATGGGGAGGAGGTCCCGCTGCACGCCCTGTCGGGAGACGCCGGCGCCCTGCCCGCCCTCGTCGCGGGTGCGGGTGCCGGAGGCAACCTTGTCGATCTCATCGACGAACACGATGCCGGCCTGCTGAACCCGCTCCAGCGCGTCCTCCTTCACCTGATCCATGTCGATCAGCTTCTGCGCCTCCTCCTGCGTAAGGATCTCGCGGGCCTCTTCCACGGTCACGCGCCGCGTCTTGCGCTTCTGACCGCCCCCGAGGTTGCCGAAGAGCTCCTCCAGGTTGACGCCCATCTCCTCCATGCCCATGGGGCCGAACATCTGCATCATCGACTGCGAGTCGGACGTGACCTCAATCTCAATCTCCCGGTCGTCGAGGTCGCCCCGCTCCAGCTTGTCCCGAAACTTCTCGCGGGTGCGGGCCCGGAGGCTCGTCTGCTCGCCCTCCGACTCGGCCTCGTCCGTGTCGCTCACCGTCACCCCCGGCTCGTCGGAGGCCCCGTCGCCGGCCCGGGACTGCGTGTCGTCGTCGGGGGGAATGAGAATGTCCAGGATGCGCTCCTCGGCCAGCTTCCGCGCCCGGTCCTGCACCTCCTCTCTGTGCTCCTTCTCCACCATGTTGACCGCGATGTCCGTGAGGTCGCGGATCATGCTGTCCACGTCGCGCCCCACGTAGCCGACCTCCGTAAACTTGGAGGCCTCCACCTTGATGAAGGGGGCCCGGGCGAGGCGGGCCAGGCGGCGGGCGATCTCGGTCTTGCCCACGCCGGTGGGGCCGATCATGATGATGTTGTTCGGCACGATCTCGTCCCGCATGTCCTTCGGCGCGTTCTGGCGGCGCCATCGGTTGCGGAGGGCAATCGCCACGTTCTTCTTGGCGTCCTCCTGCCCGATGATGTACTTGTCGAGCTCGTCGACGATCTGGCGGGGGGTAAGGTCTTCAACGTGCTGGGTGACGTCAGGCATACAGGGGCGGACTCAGCGGTGATCGGAAGGATGCGAGGAAGGACGGGACGCCGGTCGTTTTACTCCTCGGCGTCCGTACGGGGGGACGTTTCGCCCCCGGTTTCGCTCGTGACGGTAGAGGCCGGGGCGGTCGGCGACGGGACGGCTCCGTCCATGTCGTGTGCGTCGGCGGACCCCTCTCCGTCGTCGTGGCGGCCCGAATCGGGGCTGGAGTCGGGGGGGGTGCTGCCGGCGTCGCCGCCCGAGGACGCGTCCGTGGTCGACGACGAGTGGCCGAGCGTCTCGTGGAGGTCCTGGACGTCGGGGTGCTCGTCGTTAACGATGAGGACCGTGTAGTTGTACGGGTAGCCGTTCCGTTTTTCCAGGCGGGCGGCCCCGGCGGCCTCCAGTTCGCTCACGAGCGATTTGGGGTCCTCGTCCGGGCCCATGAGGTCGGAGAGCTTGCGGAGCAGGGGCGTCAGGTACACCTCGTCGTACTGCCCGAAGTGCTCCTCCGTAATTTTGATGGCCCGTCGTGCCGCGGGGTTGTCGAGCGACTGAAACTGCTGAGGGGGCGGGGCGTCGGGCGACTGGGCGCGGGTGTACGCGGACCCACGGGTGGGGGCGTTCGCCAACAGGTCCTCCCGCGACTCTTCGCTGAGGAGGTTGCGGGCGTCGAGGTACCGACTGTCCTCGGCGAACGAGGGCGTATCTGCCGTCTGTGGGGGATTGACGGCGGCCACCAGGGGGCGGCAGCCCTGCTCCCGAATCCAGCGGACGAGCGGAAGATAGGGACGATTCCCCGTGACAATGACAACCGTCTGCAGGTCCGAGCGGCGCGTCAGGGCCTGGGTCACGTCGAGCGTGAGCCGGACCTCGGAGGGATTGTCCTGCATTCCCGCGGGCACGTGAATCGGGTTGATGCCCTCCCGGTGCAGGGCGGAGGGGACCGGCGCGTCGTTCTCGTCGAGCAGCGTGTCGAAGGTCCCGTAGGCGCGGCCGTAAATGGTGGGGGTGTCGTCCCCCTCCTCAAGGTAGCGGCGAACCTCCTCAAAAATCTCTTCCGCGTACGCGCTGGTCGATCGGTCCCGCCCGCTTTGGGACTCGAGGATGGAATAAAGATTGTCGTAGTCGATAAACATGGCGGCCTGTCGTGGCGGGCCGCCGTCGGTTGGAGCATCGTAGGACATAAACAGGTGTGTCCTTGGTTTCAGAAAATATAATGTCGAGGCCCTGGGGGCCGGTCGCTTATGAATGGAGCCCCCGAAGGCCGCACAGCAGTTGACGTTCGCCGCTAGTCCGACTCGGCCTCAATGTCGCGGATGGTTCGGTTATGATTCGTGTAGATGCAAATGTCCGCGGCGATTGAGAGGCCGTTTTCGACGATGTCACGAGCGGTAAGCCCCTGCGCGTTTTGAAGGAGGGCGCGGCTTGCGGCGAGGGCGAACGAGCCCCCGGACCCAATCGCGATGATGTCGTCGTCGGGCTCGATGACGTCGCCCGCCCCGCTAATCAGAAGCAGCTCCCCGGGGGAGGCCACCGCCAAAAGGGCCTCCAGGCGGCGGAGGTACTTGTCGGTGCGCCACTCCTTCGCCAGTTCCACGGCCGCCCGGGCCACGTTGCCGCCGTACTCCTGGAGCTTCTCTTCGAAGCGTTCGAACAGGGTAAAGGCGTCGGCGGTGGAGCCGGCAAATCCGGCCAGAATGTCCCCGTCGTACAGCGACCGAACCTTCTCGGCCTTGTGCTTGACGACCGTCTCGTTCATGGTGGCCTGGCCGTCCGACCCAAGGGCAATCTGCCCGTTGTGGCGGACGCCGAGGACGGTCGTGGCGTGGGGGGAGTCGGTGTCGGCGGTCATGTACGAAAGAAGGAACCATCGCAGTGGGAGAGCGCGCGCGTCCTGCAGGGGCGTTTCACAAGCAGGAATCTTACACCTTGTATGTACGACTCACGCGAGGGGCGGTTCGAGACTGACCGGCCAGACCGTCACACGCCGCGTTTTTTGCCAAACTTTAGCCGGGGCGCCTGGCGGATCGTGCGTCGACCCTCCCACGTCGACGAATGGCGATGCCGCACAGGGGCGGGCTACCGGGAGGGCGGTTCTTCGAGGGCCTGTTGCGCCGGGGCGGGCTCCCGCACAATAACGACCGCGTGGCTAATCTCGTAGAGCGGAACGGCGGGCCGGAGGAAAATGTCGAGCTCGCTTCGTCCGGCGGGGGCGGCCACGGAGTCGATGGTCCCAATGCGGCGCCCCGGGGGGAAGACATTGCTGTGGCCACTGGTCACCACGCGCTGGCCCGCCTCCACGGGTTCGGTTTCCACGACGTGGTCGAGCTGGAGCCGGTCGAGGCGCTCGCCGTCCCAGCGGACAATGCCTTCGGCCCGGAGCGGGAGGACCGTGCCCGGCACCCGGAAGTCCGTGTTGAGGAAGGGCATGACCCGGGCGTAGTGCTCGTTGGTCAGGACGACGGTGCCGACAATGCCCCGTTCATGCACGACCGGCATCCCCTCCGCCACGCTGTCGGCGGTGCCGACATCGAGGATGAGGAAGTTGTCCTTCTGGAAAATGTCTTTTGTGACGATGCGGGCCGGACGGAGGCGGGCGTCGGTCGTGTCCGTGAGGCCGAGCAGGCGCCGCAGCTCGTCGTTGCGCTGGCGCATGTCGCGGGTGCGGGCGACCTGGCTGGAGAGCTGAATGTTTTCGCGCCGCAGCTCGTCGTTGCGTTCGAGGACGCGGAGGTAGCGGCCCATCCACGCGAAGGTGCTTTCGACCTGGGCGGTCCACCCCAGGGCCTGGGCCCGCAGGGAGCGCACCAGTGGCTGGTTTTGGGTCAGCATCAGGGTCGCCGCCACCAAGAGAGTGGCGCCCAGAAGAAGCCAATCGGTGGGGCGGGTCTGAGACGCCATGGGTGGAGGGGGGCATCCGGTCCGAAGGGGCACCGACGGGGCGCGTCGTGCCGTTTCAGGTAAGGACGCGCTCGTAGTTTTCCAGGTTCTCCAGGACCTCGCCGGTACCGCGCACGACGGCCTTCAGGGGGTCCTCGGCCACGTACACCGGGAGCTCCACGCGGTCGCGGAGCATTTGGTCGATGCCCTCGAGGAGGGCCCCGCCCCCGGTCATCATGATGCCCCGCTCCAGCACGTCCGCCCCCAGCTCCGGGGGGGTGCGCTCGAGCGTGCGCAGGACGGCGGCGCTGATCTGTTCGAGGTTGTCGTGGAGGGCCTCGCGCACATTGACCGACGAGATCGTACGCACCTTGGGAATCCCGCTCACAAGGTCGCGTCCCTTTACGGACAGGTCCAGCTCCGTGTCGAGCTCGATTGCGCTGCCCACCTCACACTTGATGCGCTCGGCAGTCCGGGAGCCGATGAGCAGATTGTGATTGCGCTTGAAATACTGCACGATTGCCTTGTCGAGCTCAGCCCCCCCGACCCGGAGCGACTCGTCCAGCACGATGCCGGAGAGGGCAATCACGGCAATTTCGGTCGTCCCGCCGCCAATGTCCACGACCATGTTGCCCACGGCCTCCTGGATGTCGAGCCCAATGCCGATGGCCGCCGCCATCGGTTCGGACACGAGGTTGACCTTCCGGGCCCCGGCGTGCTCGGCGGAGTCCCGCACGGCGCGCTTTTCCACCTCCGTGATGCCGCTCGGGACGCACACGACCATGCTCCGGATGGAGGTGAGCCAGTTGTTCTTGACCTTCCGGAGCAGGCCCTGGATCATCTCCTCGGCGACCTTGAAATCGGCGATGACGCCGTCCCGCAGCGGCCAGATCGTCTCGATGTCCTGGTGGGTGCGCTCGTGCATCTGGAGGGCCTCGTGGCCAATCTCCCGCACTTCGTTCGTGTCGGAATCGACCACGACGATGCTCGGCTCGTTGAGGACGATGCCCTCGCCGCGGATGTACACGAGGGTGTTCGCCGTCCCGAGGTCAATGGCGACGTCCTGAGAGAGGTTGAAAAACATCGATTGTTCTATACGGATGAGGGCCGGAGGAGGAGAACGGGGGGAGGGCTGAGCCGGCCGGTGGGGCGGAGACGGGGGGGCGGCGGTTCAGAAATGGCCTGCGCCTGGAAGGGGACGCGAGCACGGCGGCCCTTCCGAGCGTGGAGGGCGCTCTCCGGCGTGCGCTCAGTGCCGGAAATGCCGCTGACCGGTGAGGATCATGGCCACGTCGTGGGCGTCGGCGGCCTCGATGACGTCGTCGTCGCGGATGGACCCGCCGGGCTGAATGGCCGCGCGAGCCCCCTCGTTGGCGGCGGCTTCTAGACCGTCGGCAAACGGGAAAAACGCGTCGGACGCTACCACGGAGCCGGTGAGGTCAAGTTCCGACTTTTCGGCCTTGAACACCGCCAGCTCGGAGGCGTCGATGCGGCTCATCTGCCCGGCCCCGACGCCGAGGGTGGCCTGATCGCGGGCGTAGACGATCGCGTTGCTCTTCACGTGCTTGGCCACGCGCCAGGCAAAGTTGAGGTCGGCGCGCTCGTCGTCGGAGGGGGCGCGGGCGGTTGGGACCTGCCAGCCGTCCCGGGCGGTGGCGGCGGGGGGCAGCGCCGGGTCGCGCGTCTGCACCAGCAGCCCCCCCAGCACGGAGCGGACGTCCAGCCGGTCGGTGCCCCGGGCCGGTTGTTTGGCACGGACGACCCGGCGCCGGTCCTGCTCCGTGAGGAACTCGAGCACGCCGGGTTCAAACTCGGGCGCGATGACGATCTCGGTAAAGATCTCGTCGATGGCCTCCGCGGTGGCCCGGTCGAGGGCCTGGTTTACGACGACGATGCCGCCGTAGGGGGACTGGGTGTCGGTGGCAAAGGCCTGGTGCCACGCCTCCTCCAGGGTGTCGGCGGTGGCGACGCCGCTGGGGTTGGTGTGTTTGAGGATCGCACAGGTCGGCCCCGCGTCGCGAAACTCGTCGATGAGCGCGAGGGCGCTGCTCGTGTCGAGCAGGTTGTTGTAGGAGAGGGCCCTGCCGTGCAGCTTGTCGTAGAACGGGGAGGGATCGCCGTAGAGGGCGCCCTCCTGGTGCGGGTTCTCGCCGTAGCGAAGGGACTGGGCCTGCGGCACTGCGACGTCGTAGGTGGGCTGGAGGTCGCCGTCCCCGTCCGCATCGGCCCCGGAGGAGCGGGACAGGTGCGCGTCGATGTCCCGGTCGTAGGCGGCCGTGTGGGCGAAGGCCGCCTCGGCGAGGCGCCGGCGGGTGGGGGCGGAGAGGTGTCCGTCGTTCTGCTCCAGCTCATCGGCGACGGCGGCGTACTGGGCGGGGGCCGAGACCACGCCGACGTCAAAGTGGTTCTTGGCGGCGGCGCGCAGCATCGTCGGGCCGCCGATGTCGACGTACTCCATGACCGTCTCCGGGGCGGCGTCCGGATCCTGGACCGCTTCGGAGAAGGGGTAGAGGTTGCCGACGACGAGGTCGATGGGGGCGTAGTCGTGCTCGTCCAGTGCCGCCATGTCGTCCTTGCGCGAGCGGCGGGCGAGGATGCCGGCGTGGAGGGCCGGGTGGAGGGTCTTGACGCGTCCCGACAGCACCTCGGGCACGCCCGTCACGTCGGCCACGTCGGTGACGTCGATGCCGGCGTCGCGGAGCGTGTCGGCGGTTCCGCCGGTGGAGATGAGTTCTACGTCGAGCGATCGGAGCCGCCGTGCGAAGTCGGCGATCCCGGTCTTGTCGTAGACGGAGAGAAGGGCGCGGCGAACGGGCGAGGGGGCGTCGGAGGGCATGCGGAGGGGGAGAGGGAGTTATTCTGAATCAGTGGGGGAGCGACGGGAGGGGGCGGGGGCGTCGATCCGGATGCAGCGGCCGTTCTGGTGCACCCGACCCGCAGCGAAGAGGCGGAGGGCCTCCGGGTAGAGGCGGTGTTCCACCTCGCGGACGCGGCCGGCGAGGGCCGCGGGGGTGTCGTCGGCGTAGACGGGGACTGGTTCCTGCAGCACGATGGGGCCGTGGTCGTACGTCTCGTCCACCAGGTGCACGGTGGCCCCGGTCCAGTGGACGCCGTAGTCGATCACGGCGCGGTGGACGTGCATCCCGTACATGCCCTGCCCGCCGAAGGCCGGGAGGAGCGCGGGGTGGATGTTCGTCATGGAGCCCCGGTAGGCATCAACCACGTTCGGCGGAATTTTCTGCATGTAGCCTGCGAGCGCGACGAAGGTCACGTCGTGTGCGGCTAGGCCATCCAGGAGCGCTTGCCCGAAGGCCTCGGGGCTCTCGAACGACGCGGGCGGGATCACCTCCGTCGGCACGTCGTGCTGATCCGCCCGCTTGAGCGCTCCGGCGTCCGTGGTGTTGCTAATGCAACACGCCACCTCGGCCGGGAGGCGGTCACCGCCGACCGCGTCGAGAATGGCCTGGAAGTTGGTGCCTTCCCCGGAAGCAAAGACGGCGAGACGCATTGACCGGCCGGCGGTTGGGCAGTAGGACGGGACGTATGCTACTCGTTCCCCAAGATGCGGGTGGGGAACAGTAAATGCTAGCACCTCGCCGGCAAATTTGCTGTGAGATCGTACACGTGCGGGCGCCCCCTTCTCCTGCGCAGTGCGGGGCAACACACGGCCCCTCGACGTTCACGGGGGGATCGTTCCGGAACGCCTCGGCGATGCACTCCGCCAGGGAAAAATGCTTTGACCCCGAGCACATTGGGGGCCTGACGTGCTGATAATCGAAAGACACAGCGTACTGCGAAAGACACAGCGTACTGTACGCATCCGAGGGGCCTCGAACGTATTCCCGATGGGAAGGGGATGAGCCCCGAACTCATTGTTATATCCGAACTCATTGTTAGAATGGTAGTGAGGGGCACCCGGCCGTGGTCAACTACCGTGTCACATAGGCGACCCGAAAGAAAAAACAGCCATCAGCCGACTGGTTTGGTTCGGTCCTTTTCGGCGAGAAAAAGGGAGATGGGTTCCGTTCATCGGACGAGAGGTGCAACAAGCAAACGGAGAAGTGCATCCGACGCAGCCCCCAATTTCGTGAACAAGTTCCTCTTACGTTTAAGTGTCATCCAAAAGAGGAGGTAAATCGTACGAGTAGTGTTTTTTGTATTCCATTGGCAAAAGGTGTGGCACACGCCTTTGGAAGTGTCATCCTCTCAGCCGAGAATGACATGGTTCGCATGGTCCTGACCGTTTTCTCGCTGCTCCGTCCCGACGACGAAGCGCTCTCGTCCGATGAGGGGGACCGCATCCAGCTCTATCGCCTGATGAGCCTCCTCGGGGCGTTCTTGATTACGTCCCTCAGCATCCTCTATCGGCTGTCCGGCCTTGAGTTGGCGAGCCCCAGGTGGGCGTACCTGGGCCTGTCGGGCCTATTCGGGGGCCTCTTCCTGCTGTCCTACGTCTCCAGGTGGATCCGGCGTCACTACGTGCCGCTGATGTGGGGGATTATGTATCTCCAGATGATCTGGGTTGTGGCCGTCGCTACGGCAAATGAGTTCAGAAGTGAGTACGGGCTCGCTCTATTGCTCGTATACGCGTCCATCGGGGTGGTCATCGAACTCGGCGCCCAGTCATTGCGGCCCGTCCTTTGGTTCTTTGGGTTCGGGGGCCTGGTGACGGCTGGGGGGCTGTTCTTGACCCCTGCCCCGAAACTGCAGCCCCCCGTCGTGCTCGCGATCATGGCCGTCGTGGTACTCACGGTCAGTATTTCCCTCCGCGGCCGGATGACGATTCGACGGCAGCGCGATTTGCTCGACCGCCTTGTCGAAACCAGCCCCGGGGCGATCGTTCGCCTCGATCAGGAGGGCACCTTTGTCCAGGCGAACGGGCGGGTGGCGGAGGTGCTCAGGAGCAGTGAAGACGACATCTGCGGTCGAACGTACGCGGAACTGGAATGGACCCTGACGCCATTCGGGACGGACACCATGCCGGAGGAGGCGGTTCCTTTCGACCGCGTGTTGGAAACGGGCGCGTCGGTGCGTGACGCGGAACTCTCGGTCCGGTGGCCGGACGGGACCCAACGGGTGCTTTCGGTGAGCGGGGCGCCCCTCCAGGCGGAGGGAAAAGGCCCAGGGGCTGTGTTTCACCTGCGCGACATCACGGACCGGGTGCGGCGGGAGCAGACGCTCCGGAGGGTAAAGGGCCGCTACCAGACGCTGGTTGATAACTTCCCGGACGGAGGGGTCTTTCTGTTCGACGAGGCCCTGCGGTTCCGGCTTGCGGGGGGGCAGCGGCTGGAGAGCGCCGGACTCCCCCCGTCGAACGTGGAGGGCAAGACCCCGCACGATTTGTTTCCGGACGAGATTGCGCGAGAACACGTTACGTATTTTCGCCGTGCCCTGGACGGGGAAAAGCACGTCTACGAACAGGAATACCGGGGGCAGCACTACCGTGTGCAGACGCTTCCAATCCGGGGGAAGACAGGCGACGTCATCTCCGGGCTCGCGGTGTCTCAAGACATCACCGAGCGGAAGGAGCGAGAACGGCGCCTTCGACAGTCCGAGACGCTCTTCCAAAACGCCCAGGATGCCCTTTTCCTCCTTGATGTGGAGGGCGAGGCGGACGGGCGGACGTTCCGGTACCGGCGTGTCAATCCCGTCTACGAGGAGCAGTTCGGGTATGCCGAGGCGGAGGTCCGGGGACGCTCCCCACGAGAGGTGTTTGGGGGCGACGCACGGCGGCTGATGATGGAGAAGTGCCGGCGGTGCGTGCAACACCGAGAGGCCCGTCTGTACGAGGAGACCATCTCGTTGGAGGGGAGGGACACGTACTGGAAAACCCGCATCGCCCCCGTCGTCGTGGAGGGGCGTGTGCGCCAGATCGTAGGCATCACCCGGGACGTGACCGCACAACATCGGCGCCAGGAGGCCCTGGAGCGACAGAACGACCTCTTCGACCGTGCGCAGGAGATTGCCAGCGTTGGGGCCTGGGAGTACGACGCCAGGACCGACGCCAGCAACTGGACAAAGAAGGCATACGAGATTCTCGGCTACCCGCCTGACGCCGACCCGAATCCGAGAAGGGCGGTGGGGTACTACCACCCGGAGGACCAGCGCCGGGTGCGGACGGCGCTGCGGGACGCCCTTCAGGAGGGAAGGCCCTCCGACCTGGAGGTGCGCGTCGCGGCCGGCGACGAGGTTCGGTGGGCACGCATCCGGGGCGAGCCCCAGTGGGAGGGCGGCGAGGTGGTGCGGATTCGGGGGACGATCCAAGACATCACGGAACGGAAGGAGCGTGAGCGCGCCCTCCGTGAGGCGAAGCAGGAGGCGGAGGAGGCCAGTCAGCTCAAATCTTCTCTGCTCGCGAACATGAGCCACGAGATCCGCACGCCGCTCACCTCGATCATCGGGTTTGCGGAAGCGACCAATGCCGAAGCGAAGGAGCTCGACCTGCCGGACGACAGTCCGCTGCCGAAGTACGCCGAACTGATCGAGCAGAGTGGGCGGCGCCTGCTCGAGACGCTGGAGGGGGTGCTGAACCTGTCGAAGCTGGAAGCCGGCGAGATGGAGCTGGAGGCCCGTCCGGTCGATTTGGTAGGGGAGGCGGAGGCCGTCGCCAAAGAGCTTCGGCCGCGGGCCGAGGAGAAGGGGGTGTCTCTCCAGCTGGAGACGGAGGCGGCATGGGCCGAGGCCGACGAGGGCGGCGTTCAAATCCTTGCACGGAACCTACTTTCCAACGCCGTCAAATATACGGAGACGGGCGGGCGTGTGTGGATCCGAACGTACCGCGAGGAGGAGACCGTTGGCTTCGAGGTCGAAGACACGGGAATTGGCATGGACCCCGAAACCGCCGAGGGCCTTTTTGAGCCGTTCCGGCAGGCCTCCGAGGGGTTTTCGCGCGAGTATCAGGGCACGGGCATCGGGCTCGCGGTAACGAAGGAGACCACGAAGCAGATGGAGGGGAGCATTGACGTGGAGACTGAGAAGGGAGAGGGAACACGGATCACGGTCTGGCTCCCCAGGGCCCACGACGATGAGTGAAACAGCCGGCCGGCGAGGGGGCACGAGTCGAACCGAAGAACGCGTCGGAGGCGGGGGGCCTTTGCGCCGAGTCTACAGGGCGCGCTGCACGAACGCGGAGGGGTCCTCGAGGGAATCAAACAGCAGGTCGGGATCGTGCTGTGACAAGTCGTTCCGCCCGTAGCGGCCGGTGCAGACGGCCACGGCCTGCGCCCCGGCGGCGCGGGCACACTCGATGTCGTGGGCCGTGTCGCCGACGATGACGGCGTGCTCGTGGGGACGGAAGGCACGGCCCGTGTGGTCGGCCGCCCGCCGGGTGGCCAGCTCCGGCAATCGGTTCCGCTCCGCGTGGTCGCTGCCGAAGGCCCCAACGGGAAAGTACTCGTCCAGGCCGTGCGTGGAGAGCTTCTCGTAGGCGATGGGCTCAACGTTTCCCGTCACCAGGCCCAGGTGGATCTCCGGGTGGGCGTCCAACCGGGCCAGCAGGTCCGAGACCCCCGGTAGGACCTCTACGTCCGCCGGCGTCAGCACGTCCCGCATGGTCTCCACATACGTCGTAATCACGTCCTCAATCAGGGCGTCGGTCGCGGGCAGGTTGTTGTGCGCCAGCACCGCCTCCACGATGGCCGGGTCCGTGCGGCCGGAAAACGTCACGCCGTCCGCAGAAATCGGCTGGTCCATAAGCGAGGACAAGGCGGCGTTCACGGCCTCGCGGCCGCGGCCGTTCACCCGAACGAGGGTGCCGTCAATGTCGAAGAGAAGAAGCCTCATCGTATACAGGGAAATCCGGGGGAGGAGAGGACGCGGGGCGCATCACCGAGTGTACCACCCTCGGCCGTCGGGAGATCCCACCGGGCACTGGCTTGGAAGAATTCAGCAACAACGCGGAACGCGCAGTCGTGACGGGGACAGACTTGAACCTCGTCCTCTCGTCGGGCATTAGAGGGAGCGGTTGTTGCCGTTAGCCGCATCGCAGCGTGACGGCCCGGCCCTGTTGCATCGTTTCTCCCGCCAGCCCGCTCCGCCTCGCATGTCCCCCCCCGACGCCGCCCCCGATGACAGTGCCCTGTACCTCATCGACGCGATGTCGTTGGCCTATCGGGCGCACTACATTTTCATCAGTCGGCCCCTGATCAACTCCAAGGGCCAGAATACCTCCGCGGCGTACGGGTTCACCAACTCCCTGCTCAAGTTGATCGAGGACCACGACATCGACCACGCCGCGGTGGTGTTCGACGAGGGCGAAGAGGACACCTTTCGGAAGGAGATGTACGACGACTACAAGGCCAACCGGGACCCGCCGCCGGAGGAGCTGCTGGAAAACATTCCCTACATCAAAGACATCGTAGAGGGGCTCGACATTCCGGTGCTGGAGGTGCCGGGCGTGGAGGCCGACGACGTCATTGGGGCGCTCGCGAAGCAGGCCGAGGCGGACGACGCCGACGTGGTGATCGTGTCGCCCGACAAGGACTTCAAGCAGCTGCTCAGCGACAAGGTCTCGATTTACAAGCCCGCCAAGGGGGACCAGGACTTTGAGATCAAGACGGGGGACACCTTCCGGGACGAATATGGCCTGGACCCGGCCCAATTCGTCGACATGCTGGCCCTGATGGGCGACAGCAGCGACAACGTGCCCGGCGTCTACGGCATCGGGGAGAAGACCGCCCAGAAGCTCCTGCGGGAGTACCACTCCGTGGAAAACCTGATCGACCACGCCGACGACCTGAGCGGGAAGCGGGCGCGGGAGGGCATGCAGGAGCACGCCGAGGAGGCGCGTCTCAGCAAACGGCTCGTTCGCATCCGCACCGAACTGGACGTGGGCCTCGACTGGCACGAGCTCCAGCGCCGCGAGCTGGATGAGGAAAAGCTTACGGCCGTCTTCCGGGAGCTGGAATTCGACTCCTTCGGCGACCGCCTCGGCATCGAGGGGGACGACGGATCCGAAGCGGAGACGGACGAGGACGATCCGGACCTGCAGTTCGACTTCGGCCCCTACGAGAAGGTGCAGGAGCTCGACCCGGAGGCCGTCGACTACGAGGTCGTCCGGACGGAGGAGGAGCTCCACGCCTTTGCCGACCGGCTCGGCGAGGCGGCCCGCTACGCGTTCGACGCGGAGGCGACCTCCCGAGACCCGATGACGGCAGACCTCGTGGGCCTGTCGTTCAGCTCAGAGGCGGAGAGGGCCACCTACGTCCCGACCCCGCTTCCCGACGACACCCCGACCGACGCGGTCCTCGACGTGTTGCGGCCGGTGCTGGCGCGGGACACTGAGAAGCTGGGGCACAATTTGAAGTACGACCTGCTCCTGTTGAAGCAGCACGGCGTCGAAGTGGGCGGGACGCTGTTCGATACGATGGTGGCCCACTACCTCGTGGCCCCGGAGGAAAATCACAACCTGGACGACGTGGCGCGGTCGGTGCTCAACTACAAGATGGTCCCCATTGCGGACCTGATTGGGGACGAGACCGACCGGGACTCGATGCGGGAGGTGGACGTGGAGACGGCCGCCCCCTACGCCTGCGAGGACGCCGACATTTCGTACCGCCTGGCGGACGAGCTGGAGGCGCAACTGGAGAACGGAAACGTGCTCGACGTGGCCCACGACATCGAGTTTCCGCTCGTGCACGTGCTGGCCACGATGGAGCACACTGGGATTCGGCTCGACACGGACGTGCTCGACGAAATCCTGGCCGGCCTGGAGGAGCGCCTCAGCGGCATCGAAAAGGAGGTGTTCGAACTGGCCGGGGAAGAATTCAACATCAACTCGACCCAGCAGCTCGGCGAAATTTTGTTCGAGAAGCTCGACCTTCCGGTCGTCTCCAAGACGCCGACCGGGAAGCCGTCCACCAAGGAGAGTGTGCTCCAGGAGCTCTCCACCGAGCACGAAATTCCGGGGCTCGTCCTGGACTGGCGGTCGACGTACAAGCTCAAGAGCACCTACCTCGACAGCCTCGGCGAGCTCGTCCACCCCGAGACGGGGCGCCTGCACACCAGCTTCAATCAGACCCGCACGGCCACCGGGCGGCTCTCGTCGAGCGACCCGAACCTCCAAAACATCCCCATCCGCACCGAGATGGGCCGGCAAATCCGGCGCGCCTTCGTCCCGAAGGACGGATGGGCCCTGCTCTCGGCCGACTACGCGCAGATCGAGCTGCGCATCCTCGCCGCCATGAGCGGGGACGACGCCATGCGGTCGACCTTTCGAGAGGGGGGCGACATCCACACCGACGCCGCCGCGCGGGTCTACGGCATCGATCCCGAGGACGTGACGCCGGAGCAGCGCAGCAAGGCGAAGGAGGTCAACTACGGCATTCCGTACGGCATCTCGCCGTGGGGGCTCGCCCAGCGGATGCGGATGCCGGTCGACGAGGCGCAGGACATCATCAAGCAGTACCGGAAGTCGTACCCCGGGGTCTCGCAGCTCCTGAACGAGCTGGTAGAGAAGGCCCAGGACAAGGGCTACGCGGAGACGCTCCTGGGGCGCCGGCGCTACCTCCCCAACATCGACAGCTCGAACAGCAACGCGCGCAGCGCCGCCGAGCGGGTGGCCGTCAACATGCCCATCCAGGGCACGCAGGCGGACATGATCAAGATTGCGATGAACCGCATCCACGACCGGCTCGCCGGCGACGACTGGGCGACGCAGATGCTGCTGCAGGTGCACGATGAACTCGTCTTTGAGGTGCCCCCGGACGAGCTGGACGCCGCACAGACCATGGTCGACGACGAGATGCGCGACGCCCTGCCGCTCGACGACGTGCCCGTAACCGTCGACATGGACACCGGCGGCAACTGGCTGGAAGCGCACTGAGCGTGATGCGTGAAGGGTGATACGTGAGTACAGGCCAAGGTATGCAATTCACGCATCACGACCTCACGCATCACTCTTCTCCCCAATCAACGGCATTCCTTTTTCGATCTCAGTATTCCCGTATGACCGAGACCGTCCCCGCTCCGCCCCGCGACCTCCCCGCCGCCGTCGACTTTCAGGAGGCGTCGGACGGGATCGAGTGCTACCGCCTCGTCGACAACGACCTCCGCATTCTGCTGCTGCCCCAGGACGGGGCGCCGGTGGCGACCTCGATGGTGACCTACCACGTGGGGAGCCGCAACGAGCGCACGGGCCACACCGGCGCGACCCACATGCTGGAGCACCTCATGTTTAAGGGGACCGAGCGGTACCACAAGCGCAAGGGCACCTCCATCTTCGAGACGCTCCAGTCCGTGGGGGCGAAGGTGAACGCGTCCACCTGGCTCGACCGCACCAACTACTACGAGATGCTCCCCACCGAGCACCTGCCGCTCGCCCTCGACATTGAGGCCGACCGGATGCGGGGGGCGCTGATCGACGCCGAGGACGTGGAGGACGAGCGCACCGTCATTCTAAACGAGCGGGACCGGAACCAGAATGACCCGGTGTCGCGCCTGTTCGACGAGGTGTGGGGGGCGGCGTTCGTGGCGCACCCCTACCACCACCCCACAATCGGGTGGAAGAGCGACATCGAGCGCATCACGCCGGACGGGCTGCGCGAGTACTACGACACGTTCTACTGGCCCAACAACGCGACGCTCTCGATCGTCGGGCAGTTCGATCGGGGGGAGACGCTGGCCGAGGTGGCCGAGCACTTCGGGGACATTGGGCCGGCCCCGCGCGACATTCCGCAGGTCACCACCGAGGAGCCGAAGCAGTCCGGCCCCCGCCGCGTGACGGTCCGACAGGACGGCCAGCTCGGGGCGGTCCTGATGGGGTTCAAGTCGCCCCCGGCGCTGGAGGCCGACTCCGACGTGCTCGACGTGCTGGCGCGCATTCTGGCGTCGGGGAAGGGCAGTCGCCTGTTTCGGCGGTGCACCGATCAGGGCCTCACCAGTGACGTCTTCGGCATCAACTTCCGGCTCCGCGACCCTGGGCTCTTCTCGGTGTTTGCGTACCTCGCCCCCGATCAGGACCACCAGACGGTCGAGGACGCCATCCACGAGACGATCACGGACGTGCAGGAGAACGGCGTCACGCAGGAGGAGCTCGACCGGGCACGCAGCCAGCTCCGTGCCCAAATTGCGTTCGACCGCGACGGGCCGATGCGCGTGGCCTCGCAGCTCAACGAATCGCTCGCGGCGGGCGACTGGAAGCTGTACACCCAGTACCTCGACCGCCTGGACGACGTCACCGCGGAGGATGTCCAGCGTGTCGCCCGGACGTACCTGACCAGGGATGGCGTCACCACCGGCCGGTACGTCCCCACCTCCTGACGGCCGCTCTCCCCATTCCGGCCCTCCATCCGGGCCGCCGTCCTGTCTCCGTGCCCACTGCCTTCCACCGACCGCTCCGTTCATGTCCGATTCCGCCTCCACGCGCCCCCACTCCGATCCAGCTCTCGCCCCCCGCATTCAGGACCGCACGGCCGGTCCCGGGCGCCTTCTGACGCTCCGCACGGCGGTGGACGACGTGGTCTCCTTCCGGGGGTCGTTCGTGACGAATCCGGACCTCGCCGCGGGGGATGCGCTCCGCCAGCAGCTCACGGTGTCCCTGCTCGACAAGGGCACGGAGCACCGCGACCGCTTTGCGCTGGCCCGCGTGCTGGAAGCGTGTGGCGCGAAGCTGGACCTGTCGAGCGACGGCCTGTTCGTGGAGATGTCCGGCCGGGCGCTGGTAGACGACCTGCCGCGGGTTCTGGAGGTTGCGGCCGAGATGCTGCGGGCCCCGGCGTTCGACCCCGAAGAATTCCGGAAGGCCCGGGCGCAGGTGGCCGCCGATCTGCAGCGCCGTATGGAGAAGACGTCGGCGCAGGCCTCCACGGCCCTGTCGCAGCGCCTTTTTCCCGAGGGGCACCCAAACTATTCGCCCGCCCCGGAAACGGTGCTGGAGTGGCTACAGGGCCTCACGGTGCAGGACGTGCGGGACTACCACGAGGCTCACTTCGGGGCCAACGAGTGGACCCTCGCCGTGGTCGGGGACCTTCAGCACGACGCGGTGGCCTCGGTCGTGGACGAGACGTTCGCCGGGTGGGCACCGCACGACGCCCCGGCCACCCACGACACCGACGCGGTCTCTACGGAGGCCGGCCGCACCACCGTCCCGATGCCGGACAAGTCGAACGTGGATGTGCGACTGGGCCACACGGTCCCCATCCGACGGGACCACGACGACTACCCTGCGTTCTACGTTGGCAACTACATCCTCGGCGGCAACTTTGCGGCGCGCCTCATGTCCACCGTCCGCGACGAGATGGGGCTCACCTACAGCATCCGGTCGAGCCTATCCGGGGTGAGCACCCGGTACGTCGGGTCGTGGCAGACGAGCGTCACCCTCAGCCACGACGCCGTGGACGAGGGCATCGCGGCGACAACGGACGTCATCCGCGAGTTCGTGGCGGAGGGGGCCACGGCGGAGGAGCTCGACGCGAAGAAGACGACGATCACCGGCTCGTACGCCGTCGGCCTGGCCACCACCGACCGCCTGGCCCAGTCCATCTTGACCAACGCCGAGCGGGGCTTCGACGTCGCCTACCTCGACGATTTTCCCGAAGAAATTCGGGCGCTTACGCTGGACGAGGTGAACGCCGCGGTTCAGGACTACCTCGAGCCGGCCTCGATGCAGGAGGCCCTTGCGGGAACCCGGCCCCGCCCTGCCGAGGCAACGGCGGGGGCGTGAGCGGACCGGGCCTACGACTCGTCCGCCTCGTCCCGGATGATCGAGAGCCGTTCCTCGGGGGTGAGGGGGGGCTCCTTCGGCATGATGAAGGCCAGGGCGAAGTAGCCGAGCACGAACGGCCCCCCGGACCCGATAACCCCGACGACGAACGCGATGCGGACGAGGGTGGGGTCGAGGCTCAGGTATTCTGCGATCCCACCGCATACGCCAAACAGCTTTTTGTCGGTGCGGGAGCGGGTTAGCTGCTTCTGGTCTGACTTTTGGGGCTCCTCCACCACCTTCGTCCGGCCGGTGTCCGCCTCCACGGCCTTCTTGGTCGTCGTGGACCCGGGGTCGTCTGTGCCCGACGAGCGCCACGTGAGAAGGCCGAACCCGAGCAGGATGACCCCGACGCCCACCAGCCAGGGAAGGATGAGACCGGAAAAGGCCAGGCCGGTCCACGCCCCGAGTTCGCTCAGGAGGTAAATGGTGCCGGCCAGGATTAGCGTCAGTCCGGTCACGGTGGGCAGGTTGAAGAGGCCGGACGCGTCCGTGTCGTCGCTGAAGTACAAGGTGTCCAGCTCGTCCTCGGAGATGTCGTCCAGGTCGAGCGTGGTTTCGCCCACCTCGAAGGCCGAGGGCTGCTCGAAGGACTCGTCGGTTGTCTCTGAGGACCGTTGAGACCGGGAGCGCGGAGAAGACATGTCGCAGAGGGGCGGTTGTGAGGGAGAGACCGCGGGGGGAGCGAGTCTACGGGGCAAGAACCTGTTGTTCGGTAACGATCGTGGTCATCGGCACGTCGTGGGAGGCATTCGGCAGGGAGGGAACCAGGCAGGCCTCGTACGTCAGCGCAACGCGCGGACAGGCGACCGACTGGAGGAACGCGTCGTAGTATCCCGACCCGTGGCCGATCCGGTGTCCGTCTTGGCCGACGCCCAGGGCCGGCACGAACACCACGTCAATCGCGCCGGCCGGGACCCGCTCTGTGTGCTTGGGCTCTCGAATGTCCCAACGATTGGCCGTCAGCGACCCCGGCCCGTCGTACCGGCGATGCTCCAGCGTGGGCGTCTCCGCCTCAAAACTCGTAACGACCGGCAGGACGACCTCCACGTCCCGGGCCCGAAGCAGCGCGATGAGCGGACGCGTGTCGACCTCGCGCTGGGCCGTGATCGGCCAGTACACGTGCACGACCTGGGCCGGGGCCACGGGCGCGGCGGCCAGGGCCCGGTGCACGATCAGGCTGCTGCGGGCGCGATGGGATCGGGCCGACAACGAACGACGATAGGACCGAAACTGGCGGCGCCACGAGGTTTTGGCTTGAGAGCCCATTGGGCCCATTCACAGTGAAAAAGGCGGGTGCCTGGTTGGGGCGGTAAGTTCAACGAAAATACGCGCCGTCGCCCAAAAACGATCCCTGCCGGGGAGGTGTCACAGCGAACGCCGTGGGGGGATTGTTACAGAGGCCTCCGCGTCCCGAGGGCGGGGTGGCGAATTAGGCGGGGTGGCGAATTATGGATGAACACCCCTCCGGGAATGGATCGAATCGTGGCGGCCAATGCGTATAGGGACCGGTTGAGCCAGCAATTCAGGAAAGTAGTCTCTGATGCAAATTGGCCGCCAGAGGTGGCGACAGCCCGCCTCTCTGTTCTGCTGCCTGCGGCGGAGGCAGGTCCCAATATCGACGAGACGAGCCGAGGCACACCATCATGTTTGAAGGATTGTCCCAAAAGCTCGAGGGCGCCCTGCAGTCCGTCACGGGCCAGGGTCGCATCGACGAGGTGAACGTCGCCGAGACGATGCGGGAGATCCGCCGTGCGTTGCTGAACGCGGACGTCAACTACCAGGTTGCGAAGGAGTTTACCGCGAACGTCAAGGAGGCGGCCACGGGGGAGGATGTCCTCACCTCGGTCACGCCGGGCGAGCAGTTGACGAAGATCATGCACGACGAGCTGACCCGGGTGCTGGGCGGCGAACACGAGGGCATCGAGATGGCGGAGACGCCGCCCACAGTGATTCTCGTCGCTGGCCTGCAGGGGTCCGGCAAGACGACCTTCTGTGCCAAGCTCGCCCGCCACTTCCGAAAGGAAGGACACGCGCCGCTGCTGGCGGCCTCGGACGTGTACCGGCCCGCCGCCGTGGACCAGCTCAAGACGCTGGCCGACCAGGTCAATGCGCCCGTCTATTCGATTGAGGACGACGGCGAGATCGTCGAGGATGCGGTCCGTGTGGCCAACGAGGCCGTTGCGGAGGCCCAGAACACGGCCCGCGACATTGTCATCATCGACACGGCGGGGCGCATGCACATCGACGAGGCGATGATGCAGGAGGTGGAGGACATCAAGACGACGGTGGCGCCGAACGAAACCTTGTTTGTCGTCGACAGCATGACGGGACAGGACGCGGTGAACACCGCCAAAGAGTTCAACGAGCGCATCGATTACGACGGGGTGGTTCTGTCCAAGCTGGATGGGGACACCCGCGGTGGCGCGGCGCTCTCGATCCGGACGGTGGTCAACAAGCCGATCAAGTTTGCCTCCACCGGTGAGAAGCTCGACGCGCTCACGCCGTTCTACCCGGACCGCATGGCCCAGCGCATCCTGGGCATGGGCGACGTGGTCTCGTTTGTGGAGCGCGCCCAGGAGCAGTACGACGAGCAGGAGGCCGAGCGCCTTCAAGAGAAGATTCGCTCCGAGGAGTTTGACCTTCAGGACTTCTACGACCAGCTCCAGCGCATCCAAAAGATGGGGTCGATCAAGGAGCTCATGGGCATGATTCCGGGGGTCGGCAACAAGATTAGCGACCTCGACATCGACGAGGAGGCCTTCACACACATCGAGGCGATTATTCAGTCGATGACCCCGGAGGAGCGGGCCCACCCGGACATTCTAAACGGCACTCGTCGGCGCCGCATCGCCCGGGGGAGTGGGAATGAGGTCCGTGACGTGAACCAGCTGGTCAGCCAGTTCGAGGAGATGAAAGACATGATGAAGACGATGCAGAAGATGACGAGCAAGGGGCAGGACGTAGACATCTCGAGTCTCATGGACAAGATTACGGGGGGCGGTGGGGGCCAGAGTCGGAGTCCACGCTAGGACGAGGGCCGCCGGTAGAACTGCTTGCGCACCTTTCACGATTGTTGAACTGAACACACCCGAACGAACACGTGTCTGTTAAGCTTCGACTGCGCCGCATTGGGCGCAAAAAGATTCCGGTCTATTCGATCGTCGCTGCCGACCAGCGCAACGCGCGGGACGGCCGTTACATCGAGGACATCGGCCGCTACTTTCCGCTCCGCGAACCCGCCGAGGTGCGCCTGGAGGAAGACCGGGCCCTCTACTGGCTCGAAAACGGGGCGCAGCCGAGCGACACGGTGCGGTCCATTCTGCGCCGCCGGGGCCTCCTGCTCCATCACCACCTGAAGAAGAAGGGCGAGTCGCCGGGCGAGATCGAGTCGGCCGTCGAAGAGTTTCGGGAGCGCATGGCCGAGCAGGGCGAGGAGGTGAAGATCGCCGTCGGCACACGCGGCCAGGACCCGCTGGAGCGGGAGCGCGAGCGGGCCGAGGAGATCGACGAGGAGGCCCAGCTGCGCGCCCAGGCCACCCCGCTGTCGGCCGTTCAGGAAGAGACGGAGGCCGAAGACGCCGACGCCGCGTCCGATATGGACGAGCCGGAGGCCGCCGCGGACGAGGCCGACGAGGCCGACGACACCGAAGCGCCCAAAGACGAGTAGTCCCGAGCGGGGCCTTCGGCCCCTGTGCTATGCCTCCCCCGACGGCCTCCACGCCCGACGATTCGGCGGATCCGGGTCCGGACTTCGCGGACGTCCCGCCGACCGACCTCGTGAAGGTGGGGTTTATCTTCCGCCCCCACGGGCTGGACGGAGAGCTCAAAATCGACCCGTCCGCGACCGACGATCCGGCGCGCTTTGAGGTGCTGCCCACGGTATTCGTGGGGCCGCATCCGCGTCGTGTCGTTCGCCACGACGTCGCATCGGTCCGCTACCAAAAGACGAAGCGCGGCATCACGGTCATTCTGGGGCTCGACGGCATCGTGGACCGGGACGACGCCGAGGCGGTCGCCAAAATGGACGTGTTTGCCACCGAGGCGGCCCTGGGCCTGGAAGACGACGAGCTGTTCGCCGACGACCTGGTGGGCTGGACCGTCGTCACCGAGGAGGGGGCGGTGCAGGGCACCGTCGCGAACTTCATGGAGATGCCCGCACAGGACCTCTTCGTGGTCCGGACCCCTGAGGACACGGAGGCGATGATCCCGGCCATCGACGACTTCATCACCGAGATCGACGAGGACGCGGAACGGATCGTCGTGCGTCCCATCGACGGGTTGATGGACGCGTAGGGCAGTGCAGCCCGTGGCACACTCAGAAGACCGCTGTTCACCGGCATGCCTGGGAGCATACGCATCGACATTGTGACGGCCCTCCCGGCCCTCGTGGAGGGGCCCCTTCAGCACAGCATCCTGCAGCGGGCACAGGAATCGGACGTGGCCACCCTCCAGGTGCACAACCTTCGGGAGTACGCGACCGACAAGCACCGACAGGTGGACGACCGCCCGTTCGGCGGGGGCGCCGGGAT
Source organism: Salinibacter pepae (assembly GCF_947077775.1). Lineage (NCBI taxonomy): Bacteria > Pseudomonadati > Rhodothermota > Rhodothermia > Rhodothermales > Salinibacteraceae > Salinibacter > Salinibacter pepae. The sequence continues at coordinate 328,187 of NZ_CAMTTE010000001.1, read as the reverse complement.
GGTGCTGAAGCCGGAGCCGCTGTTTCGGGCCGTGGAGGCGATCGAGGAGACGGCCGGAGAGGCGGACGACATCATTTACCTCACGCCCGACGGTGAGCGGCTCGATCAGTCGATGGCCAACCGCCTCTCGATGGAGAGCCATCTCATTCTGATTGCGGGGCACTACAAGGGCATCGACCAGCGGGTGCGGGACCTTCTCGTCACGCGTGAAGTGTCGATTGGCGACGTGGTTCTCAGTGGCGGGGAGCTGCCGGCACTGATGCTGGTTGACGCGGTCGTCCGCCTCGTGCCGGGCGCGCTGGGCGACAGCTCGTCGGCCCTCACGGACGCGTTTCAGGACGGGCTTCTGGGCGCGCCGGTCTACACACGCCCGGCCGAGTTTCGGGGGCAGGAGGTGCCGTCGGTCCTCCGCTCGGGCGACCATCAGGCCATTGCCCGCTGGCGGGACGAAAAGCGACTCGAAAAGACCCGGGACCGCCGGCCCGATCTCCTACCCGACACCAACAACGATTCGACCGAGGCGTCTTCGCAGTAGACACACGCGCCTCCGGCGTTGACCGACCATTGTTTGTTTCACCCAACAATAGAACAGCGACATGGCTACTGATCTTATGAGCGTCGTCGAGGCGACGCAGCTTCGCGACGACGTACCGGACTTTGACTCCGGGGACACGGTAAACGTTCACCTCCGGGTGGTTGAGGGCGAGAAGGAGCGCATCCAGCAGTTCGAAGGGGTGTGCCTTTCGCGTCGTGGCTCCGGGCCGAACGAGACGTTTACGGTTCGCAAGGTGTCCGAAGGCGTGGGCGTCGAGCGCATCTTCCCGGTCCACTCCCCCCGTGTGGCCCAGATCGACGTCGTTCGTCGTGGGGCCGTGAACCGGTCGAAGCTTTCGTACCTCCGTGGCCTGTCGGGCAAAGACGCCCGGATTCAGGAGCAGATTCGGGGGAACTAGGGGCGCAGCGGAGAGGGCCTGCACGCACGCCCCTGCTCGTAGACTTCGGACTCGTCTTGCGTCCCCATGGACCTTGCAATCTGGGACTATCCGCCCGCTGAGTTTCTGGCCTCGGGCTTTACGTCCGGTGCCGTCGAGAATCCGTTTCGGATCACGCGGCATCGCCCCGAGCAGTGTGCGGCGATGCTGGTGGAGGACGAGGTGGACGTGGCGCTGATGCCCACGATGCTGGCCCTGCAGGCGAGCAACGCCATCGACGTGCTTCCGAGTGTGGGGCTGGTTTCGTGGCGGTACCCGTACGCCCGCCTCGTGTGGCAGGGGGGACTGCACGACTTTCCGGAGACGATTGCCTACGACCGGCGCGTCGCGCAGGAGCGCATCGCCACCCGGATTGTTCTGCACGAGCACTACCAGGTCGACCCCACGTTCGTCCCGTACGACGCCCGCTCCCCGCAGGCGCTGCTCGACACCGAGGAGGATGCGGCCCTGCTGGTCGGTCCCAACGTCCCCGCCCTTCAGCCCGAGCCCTTCACGATGGACATCGGGCGCGAGTGGTACGAGCTCTCCAACTACCCGATGGTGTGGGGGCTGTACGTCACCAAGCGGGACCAGTCGACGGACGAGATGATCGAGGCGTTGATCGCCTCGGGCGAGGCGGCCGACGACAACCGCGACGTATGGGTGCAGGCGCAGGAGACCACCGCCTCGCTGAACGAGTTCTACCGCGAGGACCTCCGCACCGGGCTCGACAAACTCGCCATCGCGAGCCTGACGGAGTTTCGGAAGTACCTCTTCTACTACGACGTGACGGAGGACGTCCCCGACCTCCCGCTCGTGTACCTCGACGAAGAGGACGAGGAGGAAGAGGAAGAAGAGCACTGATTCATTGGCCCGGGGCACTGCGGTCAGCGGCGTGCGGGGTTTGGGCGACTTCAGTCAGGTACAGGTCGCTGCAGCCCCGACTCCCACGCTGCTCCACCTGTCTGACCGTGTGCGCCGTGGCCCCAATGCATAAATCACCGGATTCCTCACTGCATCGATGACCCGCTATGGCTGAAGGCACCGAGGTCGTTGCGCGCAATAAGAAGGCGCAGTTCGAGTACGACATTGAGGAAACCCTGGAGGCGGGGCTCGTCCTGGAGGGGTCCGAGGTCAAATCGGTGCGCCAGGGCAAGGCGAGCCTGGACGGGGCGTACTGCCAGGTCGATCGGGAGGGGGAGATGAAGATCCACGGGATGTACATCAAGCCGTACGAGGAGGCCGGCCCGTTCGGGCACGAACCGCGGCGCAGCCGGAAGCTCCTGCTCCACGACCAGCAGATTGGCAAGTGGGGGCAGATGGCCGAGCAGGAGGGCTACACGATTGTCCCGCTGTCGCTCTACTTCCGGGACGGGTGGGCGAAGCTAAAGATTGGAATCGCGAAGGGCCGCCAGAAGCACGACAAGCGCCAGGCCATTAAGGAGCGGGAGATGGAGCGCCGACTGGAGCAGGAGCAGAGCGACTACAATTTTTAGGTCGGGGGCCAGGACGGGGAGATCGACACGAGCTGTATCATTGACGACGAGGACGTACGCATGGCATTTCCGCCGGTCGACGAGCAGATGACGGTTCTCCGCCGCGGGGCGGAAGAGATTGTCCCGGAAGACGAGCTTGCCGAGAAGCTTCGCACGTCGCGGGAGACGGACACGCCCCTGACCGTGAAGCTCGGGTGCGACCCGAGTCGTCCGGACCTTCACCTCGGCCACACGGTGGTCCTCCGCAAGCTGCGACAGTTCCAGGACTTCGGCCACCGGGCCGTCCTTATTGTGGGCGACTTCACGGGCATGATCGGCGATCCGTCCGGCCGCTCCAAGACGCGTCCCCAGCTCACCCTCGAGGAGACGCGCGAGCACGGCCGGAGCTACTACGAGCAGGCGACTCGTGTGCTCGACCCGGACAAGACGGAGATCCGGTACAACTCCGAGTGGCTCGACGAGATGCGCTTCAGTGACGTCATCGAGCTGGCGGCCCGGCAGACGGTCGCGCAGATGCTGAAGCGCGATGACTTCAACGAGCGCTACGAGGCGGGCCAGCCCATCAGCCTGCACGAATTCCTGTACCCGCTGGCGCAGGCGCGCGACTCCGTCCACATCGAGGCGGACGTGGAGCTGGGCGGCACCGATCAGCGCTTCAACCTGCTCCTGGCGCGGCGCCTGCAGGAGGCCAACGACCAGGCGGCGCAGGTCTGCATGATGCTCCCGCTCCTGGAGGGCACGGACGGCTCCGACAAGATGTCGAAGTCCCTCGACAACGCCATCGGCATCGCCGAGGCGCCCGAAGACATGTACGGCAAGACCATGTCGGTGCCCGACGCCCTCATCTACCGCTACGTGGAGCTCGTTACCGACGTCCCGACCGAGCAGCTCCCGAAGGTCAAGCAGTTTGCCGAGAGCAACCCGCGGGCGGCGAAGGCCCAACTGGCCCGCCGCATCGTGGAGATGTACCACGGTGAAGAGGCCGCGGATCGGGCCGAGGAGCACTTCGAACAGACCGTGGTGGAGGGGGGCGTGCCGGACGACCTGCCGGAGTACACGCCGACGCCGGAGGAGGGGGCAGAGGTTGGCCTTCTGAACCTGATGCGCCACGCCGGCCTGACGGACTCCAACAGCGAGGGCCGCCGCATGATTGAGCAGGGGGCCGTCACGATCGACGAGGAGAAGGTGACCGACACCGGGCGCTACATCGACGTGGCCGAGGCGGCGCCGTTCGTGCTCCAGGTGGGCAAGCGCCGGTTCGCCCGCATTCGTCCGCCCAAAAATGGCGCGGACGCGTGAGGTGCGTCCCTCGGCACCCCGCCCGAGCGGATTCAGTTCACGACGACGACCTTGCGGGTGATGGCGAACCGCTCCCCGACGAAACGCAGAAAGTACGGCCCGCTGGAAAGAGAACGTGTGGGAATGCGCACGGTCTGCCGAAAGCCCTCCGGAATCTCCTCGTCGAGCAGGACCCGGACGCGTCGCCCGAGCAAATCATAAAGCGTGACGCGCACCTCTTGGGTCTCGTTGAGGACGAACTGGGTTCTGGAGGAGGAACCGGCCCCGGAGGCCACACTCCCCTTGTCGACTTGGATCTCCCGCACCAGCACGGCCTCGCGGTCGGGAGAGGTCCGGCGGGACCGGTTCCCGGCATCGTCCTCGGCGACGAGCGCAAAGTAGTAGGTGCGACCCGCCTCGAGTCCGTCCGACGCCGTGACAACGGCGGTCTCCGTCGCACCCGCAGTATCGGGAGGTGGCGGCGCGCTCACGGAACGGGCCTGCTCGAAGTCCGCCGCGGTTTCGATGCGGGTTGTGTCGTAGCGGAGCAGATACCGCTGGGCCGTCCCGGCCCGGCCGTCGTCGCCGGTGGCGGTCCACCGCAGCGTCACGGACCGGTCGCGCGTATTCACCCCGTCGACGCGGAGGTCCCGGATCGGGGCGGGGGGCGTGGTGTCTGTTCCCTCGCTCAGAGGGCGCCCGTTGAGGACTTGCTTCCCCGTGTTCTCGGGATCTAACCACTCTCGGAGTTGCGTGTCGGGAGGGCCTCCAGTGTCCCAAGCGTCGTGTATCCGTCCGTACCAGTCTTGAATCTCACATCCTTGTTTCCCGGTCGAGAGCACACCGACGGTTCGTTGGGAAGAATCGAAAAGGGGCCCTCCCGATGAGCCTTGCTCGGTAGTCCCATCATCCCAGTCCACTTTAATGTGGGTCTCATTGGACGATTTTGAGAGGCCTGTAATCTTGGTTTGGTCGTATTCGAACGTGATTCGCTTCCCGACAGTGCTCGGGTGGTGGATGCTTACAGCTTCTGACGGCGCAAGCTCTCCCCTTCTGTCCCAGCCATTCAGAAAAAGATTATAGCTAGATGGGATTTGGTCATCGATTTCTACAAGAGTGATATCCGACTTGCCGGCTATATCGGAAGGAAGGCAATAAGCGTTTGTGTTCTCGCAATTGCCGTAACTCATGCGAAGAATGGCTCCCGAAGAGGTTTGGTCGGTTTTGTCATCAGAAGTGGGTGAGATTCTCTCTTCACCACCTTGTGAGCGGCACCTCTGATTTTGGTAATTCCAGTAGAAGACCATCGACGCAGCTGCTTCCTCGCTCCCTTCCAGACAATGTTCGGCGGTGAGGAAATAAGGTGTTCCATCCTTGCGGGTATTGTTGATGAGAGATCCCGAACAGAGGTCCACCCCATTGACAGAGTAAAGTCCGACAGAGCGGACCTGATTGCGCCATGGATCGGCCTCCGGACATGCAACATCAATATTACAAGCCTGTGCCCCCGTACTTTTGCTCTTCGAAGAAGTGGGGTCCATGGGGCGGAAGCCGTGATTGACTCTTGAGATTAGAAAATAGGCCCCTGATCGTTTTTTCTCCGGTACCTCAAGCTGGATTACTGCCTTGCCACCTGGAATGATGGGCGTCCAGAGTTGCCCCTCCGTGGCATCATCTCCAAGGTAAGGACCGTGCACAACCTCTCCTCCTGGGTCATGGACAAAGAGCTTGGCCCCTCTGGGGAGCCGAAAGCGCTCGAATCTAAAATTCAGGGACATGGCGTCCTTGGAGTGGATGCGAAGCCGCCAAAGCCAGGATCCCGACGGAAGTCTTTCCCAGCTACCGTGGCGATCCAGCGAGTACTCAGTTTCAATGGCTTTGCCAAAACGATAAGGGCCACTCTCATTTGCTCGAGCTTCAGCCTCGGCGCGGAGAGCAGCACCATCTACTGAAGGAAGCTGCTCTGTGGCGACAGACTCAATTGACTCGGTCGAGGTGTACTGCTGGGAAGGTGGTATAGACTGCTCCTGGGCGGAAGCCGGGCCGCCCCCCCACGCTACCAGTGCGCAAATGACAATAAGCGTGTATCTCCAGAGAGGCATTGCTCAGGGGAGAATGATGCTAGCTGCTGCTCGAACGGTCGGACACACGCTCGTCCATCTCCTCGACCGTCTCCGTCAGGTCGTCCTTGTACGCGGTCATCTTGGCACGGAGATCGGGGGCCCCGACGCCGAGAATTTGGACGGCGAGCAGGGCGGCGTTGTCGGCGGCGTTGATGGCAACGGACCCGACGGGCACGCCGCCCGGCATCTGCACGATGGAGAGGAGGGAGTCGACGCCGTTCATCGTGCTGGTTTTCACCGGCACGCCAATGACGGGGAGGGGCGTGCTGGCGGCGAGCATGCCGGGCAGGTGGGCCGCCCCGCCGGCGCCGGCGATTATGACCTCCACGCCGCGCTCCTGGGCGGTCTCGGCGTACTCTTGCATGACGCCGGGGGTGCGATGGGCGGAGAGAACCCGCATCTCGTAGGACACGCCGAACTCGTCGAGCACCTCGGCGGCCTCCTCCATGACGGGAAGATCGGAGTCGCTGCCCATGGCGATGCCAATGGGCGGTGCGGGGGACGTAGACATGGTTGGTCGGAAGTGGGTTGGGAAAGAGACGACGTAGATCCGTGAGGACTGGTCGGGGCGTGGCGGGGCCCAAACGTTGGCCCGGATTGTGTCGGGCATGCGGCCCACCGTGCCGTTGGGGGAGGCATGCCCGAGCGACTACAGTTCAATCGCGCTGGCGGCCATTTCGGCTCGCTTGCGCGTGTCGGCGCGGTCGGTGCCGAGGGCGGTCACGTGCCCCATTTTGCGGCCGGGACGCACGTCGGGCTTGCCGTAGATGTGAGGGGTTACGCCCTCGGTGTCGAGGGCACGCGGGAGGCCGGTCGTCTGCGGGGGGGTGCCCTCGCGGCGGCCCAGCACATTTACCATTACGGCCACCGGGGTGCGCAGGGAGGGATCCCCCAGGGGCCAGTCCAGAACGGCCCGCACGTGGTTTTCGAACTGGGACGTGGCGGCGCCCTCAATCGAGTAGTGGCCGGTGTTGTGGGGGCGAGGGGCGAGCTCGTTGACGAGCACACGCCCGTCGGGCATTTCAAAAAGCTCGACGGCGATCAGGCCCACCCCCTCCACCGCGTCGACGGACTTTTGTGCGATGTGGCGGGCCTTGTCGGCAATCGCATCGTCGATGTCCGCGGGCACCTCCACGGCGTGGCACCGGTGGTCGCGCTGCTCGGTGTAGGCGACCGGATACACGACCTGGTTTCCGCCCGGCCGCCGGGCCACCTGCACGGCGAGTTCGCGGGCAAAGTCCGCGAACGTTTCGACCATCGCCCCATCCTCGGTGGCCAAGTCGGGCCAGGCGTCGCGGAGCTCGTCCTCGGCGGCCGCCGTGGCGTTGCCGTAGCCGTCGTAGGCCCCCCGATACTGCTTCAGGACCACCGGATAGCCGAACGCCTCCGCGGCGTCGAGGGCGTCGTCGAGGGTCTCGCAGCAGGCAAACGCCGGCACCGGGCACCCGGCGTCGGCGAGGTGCTGCTTCTGGACGCCCTTGTCCTTAATGAGGGAAAGGGTTTGGGTGGAGGGCCAGAGGGCGGCGCCGTCCGGCAACACCTCGGCGGCGGCGTCGGCGGGGGCCCACTCGCTCTCGACCGTTACCACGTCACAGTCGGCCGTGAACGGGCGAAGCACGTCCGGGTCGGTCCAGTCGCCGACCCGGGCGCCGGTGTAAGGCCGCATCGGCCCGGCCTCCTTCGGGGACAACAGCCGGGCATCCACGCCCATGCGAACGGCCTCGGCCGCCATCATCTTGCCGAGCTGGCCACCGCCAAGAATGCCGATCGTCGGAAACGTTGAACTCATGCGTGAGAATTCGGTCGGGGCGAAATTACGTATGGATTGGGGAATCAGACCTCGAGGCGCGGGGCGTGCGCCGCTATGCCTCGTCCGGGTCGGCCTTGTCGGCGTCCTCGCCGTGCAGCAGGTCGTCGAGCGCCTGCTCGTCGTCGACGAGCACGTCGCGGGCCTTGGTGCCATTGAACGGGCCCACGATGCCGGCCTCCTCCAGCTGATCGACGATGCGGGCGGCGCGGGTGTAGCCGACCGCCAGCTTGCGCTGGAGGAGCGACACGGAGCCCTGCTGGCGACGCACGATGACACGGGCGGCCTCCTCAAACTTCTCGTCGGTGTCCTCCACGCCGAGCGTTTCGTCCGGGCCGTGGCCGGCGTCCTGCAGGGAGGGCAGCGTGTAAGGGGTGACGCCGGGCTGGTCGGCGACGTAGTCCACAACCTCCTCCACCTCCTCCACGCTCACGAACGGGCCCTGCAGGCGCATCAGGTCGCTGCCGCTTAGGAAGAGCATGTCGCCGTTTCCGACGAGGTCCTCGGCGCCGCCCTGGTCCAGGATGGTGCGCGAGTCGACCCGGGAGGCGACCTCAAAGGCGATGCGGGACGGAAAGTTGGCCTTGATGACGCCGGTTACCACGTCGACCGACGGGCGTTGCGTCGCGAGGATGAGGTGAATGCCGACGGCCCGGGCCATCTGGGCAAGGCGCGAGATCGGCCCCTCCACGTCGTCGCCGGCCGCCATCATCAGGTCGGCCAGCTCGTCGACCACCACCACGAGGTAGGGCATGTGGCGGTGCCCCTCCGTGGGGTCGAGCTCCCCGGCCTGAAACCGCTCGTTGTAGCCGGTGATGTTGCGCGCACCGGCGTCCGAGAGGAGGTCGTAGCGTGCCTCCATCTCCCGCTCCACGCTCTTCAGAACGCCGGACGCCTCGTCGATGTCGGTGATGACCGTCTGGTCGATGTCCTCTGGCACCGCCACGAACTGCGTTTCGAGCGCTGTGTACTGCTGCAGCTCAATTTTCTTCGGGTCGATAATGACAAACCGCAGGTTGGCCGGATGACAGGCGTAGATGAGGCCCGTGATGATGGCGTTCAGGCCCACGGACTTGCCGGACCCGGTGGCGCCGGCGATGAGAAGGTGGGGCATCGTTGCCAGGTCGCCCACGTGGACCTCGCCCTCAATGTTTTTGCCGAGGGGAAGGGGAAGTTTGAGGTCGGTGTCCTGGAATTTTCGAGTCCCGATCACGTCGCGGAGGCGGACGAGCTCCCGGTTCCGATTGGGGATTTCGACCCCTACGGCCGACTTGCCCGGAATGGGGGCGATCATGCGGATGCCGGGCGCCGCCATCGCCATGGCCAGGTCGTCTTCGAGCGACTTGATGCGACTGACCTTCACACCGGGCGCGGGCGTGAGCTCGTAGCGCGTGACGGTCGGGCCCACCACGGCGTTGATCTCCTCGATCTCGATGTTGTACATATCGAGCTTATCGAGGAGCACCCGTTTGTTCTCCTCGAGCTCGTCCCGGTTGATGGTCGGATCGGTATCGACCGACTCGTCGAGAAGGTCGAGGGAGGGGGGCTCGTATTCGAAGTCGTCGGGCAGTTCCGCGGTCCGTTCGATTTCGTCGGTCGTCTCCTCCTCAACCTGCTCCTGGATCGTCATCGAGACATCGTCGTCCGGATCGTCGGGGGCGTCCGGGGCTGGAGGGGCTTCGCCGGGGCTTGGTGCCGCTGGTTCATCGGCGTTGGGGGCCTCGTCGGCGGACGAGGGCGGCGGGTCCGGGGCCGGAGGAGAATCCGTTGACTCAACCTCTTCCGCAGGCGTTGGCGCGCTCGTCTCGTCGGAGACCTCCTCGGAGGAGATATCATCAGGCGTGCGGGCAGAGGAACCGGGGGCCGGCTCCGAGGAGGCCGTGCCGTCGTCGGTGGCGGACGGGGCAGGGTCACGGCCGGGCCGAAAGAGGTCGTTTCGGCGAACGGACGGGGCTTGCGCTCCGGAGTCCTTGGGGCGAGTCCGGGCCGGAGGGGGCGTGCGCTCCCCTGCGGGGGATGAAGACGGCGGCTCCGGAGAAGATGCAGACGGAGACCCCGAGGCGGACGCGGACGAAGACGGGCCGGATGTAGGGGAGGGTGCTTTCGGTTCGGGGGCGTGGGCCCGGGCCCGGCTCCACTGGTCGCGGATGTACGCCCCGGCGGCCGAGACGCCCGCCCCGATCCTGCGGGCCGCCCTGATGACGCGGTCCACCGTGCGCTGAATGTCATGGTCGACCACCAGCAGGAGCAGGACCGCCCCAGCCAGGAGGAGTAGGATGAAAGAGCCGACCTCCCCGAATACATTCTGCATCCAGCCGGCGGTCCCGATGCCCACGAGGCCGGCCCAGGCCCGAAGGGAGGCGTCCACCGTGTGGTGGACCCAGCCGACGACGCAGGACAGGATGAAGGCGGAGAAGGCCGTCAGGAGCGACGGGTAGAGGAGGCGGCGCAGCGAGGCGTGGCGAAAGACGGCGTAGCCCCACACCATCAGCAGGCCGCTTATCAGCAGCACCCCGTAGCCGATGAAGCCGGGCACGAAGGCCTCTGCGAGCTGGGCGCCGAGCAGCCCGAGCACGTTCTGGACGGGCCCGTCGGCCTGGGCGCTCTGCGGGTTGAGGACGACCGCGGACCAGTCCGCCGACCGGAGGACGACGGCATCGTCGGGGTGGTAGCTGGCAAAGGCGAGCGACACCAGCAGGGCGCACACCATCAGCACGAGCCCGAAGATCTCCACCTTCCGACGCGGAGAGATCAGGAAGGCCTCCTCCGTATTCGTATCGGAACCCGAGGCAGCCATACAGCCGAGCTGGCGAGGCGGAGAAAAAGGGACGCAGCGACAGGGAGCGGGTGTACATGTGTATCCATTGTCTAGCCGGGACACACATGGTGGTAAGGTGAGCCCAACGCGGCACAAATGCAACGGATCGGCGCAGGCAGCCCCCCCGCATGTGCGCAGTTGAGGGGACGGACTACGCCGACACGACGTCCTCGTACAGACGAAGTCGGTTTTCCGTGTAGTAGGGCAGAACCGGTACCGAATCAATCCGGAAGCAATAGTCCAGGTCGGCCCCGCGGTCCTGATTGGCAAGCCACTCGGCGTGGTTGGCCCCGCGGAGGGCATTGCCGAGGTCGTCCCGATCGGTGTGGTAGAGCGTGTAGGCCGTGTGGGCGGAGTCCGTGACCGGGTACGGCTCGTCCCCGTCCCAGAGGCGATCGAGAAGGAGGCCCGCACAGAGGGTGTCCTCGAGGGCGAGGCGGTTCTGTCGGCCCGCGCAGACGATGGTCACGGCGTCGGCCGTTCGACGGACGAAGTCGACGACGCGCTCCGCGTTCAGGAAGCAGGCCGCCACGAGGGTGTCGGCTTCCTTTGTCTGCTCCAGGGCCTGGGTCCCGTTGGAGGTATTCAGGATGATGTCCCGTCCCTGAACGACATTGTGCGTGTATTCGCCCGGCGAGTTGCCGAGGTGGTACCCTTCGATCTTTTCTCCGTTGCGCTCGCCCCCGAGTCGGTACATGTCGGGGTCGAGGTTGCTGGCGATCTTGCCGGCCTGGGCCATGTCGGTTACGGGCATCACGGCGCGGGCGCCCCGCTCAAGGGCGGTCACGATGGTGGAGCAGGCCCGAAGCACATCGATGACGATGACCGTCCGGTCCTGGACGTCCCCTTCCGAAACGTTCGAGTGCGTCAAGAAAACTTCAGCGTCCATCGGAACAGCGAGTCAGGTGGAAGGGAAACGGGGGGACAGGGACGGAGGCGCACTCATGCGTCCTCGTGGAACGGAGGCTCCGTCACTTCCACGTCGAACGTGCGGCGCCGGCTTGCGACCTGTAGCGCCCGGCCCGGTTCGGTGTAGGCCGGCTCGTTGGGGACGTAGCCGAGGCCAATGCCCGCGTCGAGGAGGGGCGACTGCGTGCCGCTGGTAACAACGCCGATGGCGTCGCCCCCCGCCGACTGGAGAACATCGTCGTGGCGCGGGATGCCCCGCTCGGTGGCCACGAAGCCCACGAGTTTTCGCGCCGGCCCGTGCTCGTGAATCTTCCGCAGGGCCTCCCGCCCGATGAAGTCGCCCTTGTCGAGCTTCACCAGCCACCCCAGGCGCGCCTCGTAGGGGGTGATGTCCTCCGTGATGTCGTTGCCGTGCAGGCAGAGCCCCGCTTCGAGGCGGAGCGTGTCGCGGGCGCCGAGGCCCGCCGGTGTCAGGCCACGGTCCGCGCCCGCCTCCAACAGGGTGGTCCACACGTCTCGGGCCCGGTCGGCGGGCACGTAGAGCTCAAGGCCCGGCTCGCCGGTGTAGCCGGTACGGGAGATGAGGGCGGTCTCGCAGTCGAGGAAGGCCCCGCCGGTCCGTTCCCAGAAGTGGTAGAACGACAGGTCGTCCAGGTCGTCGTCGAGAAACGGCTGGGCGATGTCGAGGGCCTTCGGGCCCTGAAGGGCGAGAAGGGCGGTGTCGGCGGAAATGTCCCGAAGCGTGGCCCCCATGGGGTTGTGGTCGTGCATCCACGTCAGATCCCGCTCTCTATTGGCGGCGTTGAGCACCATCAGGTACTCGTCCTCGGCGCGGCGATACACGATGCCGTCGTCGATGATGCCGCCGTCGGGGGTGCACATGACCGTGTACATCGCCCGCCCGTCGTAGAGCGTCTCGGCGTCGTTGGTCACGAGGTGCTGGACGAGGGCGAGGGCCTGGTCCCCCTGAATCAGCACCTCGCCCATGTGACTTACGTCGAACAGCCCGGCGTCGTTACGGACGGCCAGGTGCTCGTCGATGATGCTGTCGTACTGCACGGGCATCTCGAATCCCCCAAACGCCATCATGCGGGCGCCACGCTCCTCGTGGGCGTCGTGGAGGGGAGTGGTGTGGAGGGATGGGGCGGAGTCGGCCATCGGAAAAGACGAGAAGCTACGAGAGAGCAGGAATTGGCGCAGGCAGAGCAAAAAACCTGCAGGCTCTTATGATACCCGACGGCGTCAGTTTAGTCAACGAAGGAGAAATGATTTTGCGGGTGATTGCTACGGGCGGCGCGCTTCGTAGCCGGCCGCCGATAGCACCGCGACGGCCTGTTCGGCGTCTTCCCCCGTCTCAAACGCCAATCGAAAGGTGCCCCCAGTCCCGTCCCGAATGGTCTGAAGCTCGATGTCCTTAATGTTGAGGTCCGCGTCGAGGAGGTGCCCCGACAGTTCGTGGATGACGCCCTCCTCGTCCGGGGCCCGGACGTAGACGTCGAACAGCGGGTGAAGGAAGCCCTTGCTGTCCCGGGGCATGGCGTCACGGGCCGTGCGGGCCTCGTCGAAGGCGTCCTCGAGGGCGTCCAGGTCCTCCTCGATGAGGCGGTTGCGGAGGGTGCGCAGGCCCCGGCGCAGGCGGCTCAGGGCGTCGTGGATCGCCCGCTCGTTGCCCACCAACACGTCCCGCCACACGTCGAAGGGAGAAGACGCGATGCGCGTCATGTCGCGGAACCCGCCCCCGGCGAGCTGGAGGGCAAGATCGCGGTCCGCGTCGTCCTCGGTCGTGGCCACGAGGTTGACGAGGGCCACGGACAAGAGCTGCGGCACGTGGCTGGTGGCGGCGACGAGGCGGTCGTGGCGGGCGGAATCCAGCACGAGCGGCCGGCTGCCGGTGGCCTCGATCAGCTCGACGAGGGGGGCCAGCCCCTCGTCGAGGGCCGCCTCGTCGGTTTCCTCCGGCAGGCAGAGGCTGTAGACCGCGTTCTCGAAGAGCAACGGGTCGGCGTGGTCGATGCCGCTGTGCTCGGCGCCGGCCATCGGGTGGCCCCCCAGAAATATGGCGTGATCGGGGAGCACGTCCGCGGCCTGATCCAGCACGGGCTCTTTCACCGAGGCCACGTCGGTTACGAAGCACCCCTCCGGAAGGGCGTCGGCAATGGTGTCGAGCAGCCGGACGGTCGTGGCGAGGGGGGTGGCCAAGACGACGAGGTCGGTGTCCGCGACGGCCGACAGGGGATCGGCCGCTTTCTCGTCGATGGCGCCCCGTTCCTCAGCCCGCTCCAACACCTCCGGCCGGTCGTGCCCGACGATCGTGGTCTCGGGCTGGCGCTGGGCCCAGGCGAGCCCGAGAGAGCCGCCGATGAGACCCGTTCCGATGATGGTAAGGCGTTCGATCATGCCAGAGGTGGGGCGTGGCGAAAAGACGAGACCTCCCTGCCGGACCGTGCAACCGGATCCGGTACGGGACAAGAATGCACGCCGGGGCCGCAATGGATGTTCGGCGGGGACGGCGGGTGCGGTCCGAATTGCGGATTAACAGCGATCCAGGAGACGCCGGAGGCCTCTCCGCTCGTGGCATCGGCCGACGAAGAACGGGCGAAGGAAGCGCTTTTTGGTCCTGTGAAATGCCACAACGGGGGCCTCCGGGCGTACGGGTGGTTGATCTTCCGCTGGTTCGGCGGAGGGCTTGCTCCCTGCTGGCGGGACCGGTCGGAAATTTCAGCTCATCCAATCACGACACGAGCCCATCCAGTTCGATGATCAAGAAAGTAAATAAGCAGTCCAGCGATCGCGTCAAGGTTACGTTCGTCCTCCCGGAGGACCATCCGTACGGGGGGGAGGTCTCGGTCGTGGGCGACTTCAACGACTGGACGCCCGGCGCGCACCAGTTCGTCCGCCGCAGCAACCAGACCTACAGCACGAACGTGCTGCTGCCCGAAGATGCACGCTATGCCTTTCGCTACTACAGTGAGGAGGACGGGTGGATCAATGAGGAGGAGGCCGACGACTTTGAGCCCAACGGCTACGGCACGACCAACTGCGTGGTGACAACGTAGCGGGCCTGCCGGAGGCGAGACAGATCGCTGCCGAGGAATGAGAAAGGGAGGGGGCCGTTCCGGAGCGGCAGTCCACCAGGACGCCCGTGGCCGGTGGTCGGCGGCCTACCGGACCCGATCGGCAATCCCGTCGACTGTCTTCAGGGCGTCCCGCACCATGGGGACGGTCACCCGGAACGGCTGGTTGTGGATCGTCTCTGCATCGTCGCAGGCTGCTTCGGCGACGGTGTCGAGGGGACGGCCCGTTGGATCTTCGATCCCGATGTCGGCAAGCGTGACCGGCAGGCCAAGCCGCCGGGAAAACGTGATGTAGTCCCCGACGAAGCTGTCCTCTCGCCCTTCCAGAATGAGCTGGGTGATGATCCCAATGTTGACCTTCTCTCCGTGGGTGGCGTCGTGGGTGGCGTCGAGCTGAGTCAGCCCGTTGTGGATGGAGTGCGCAGCGGCGAGCCCGCCGCTCTCGAACCCGAGGCCGCTGAGGAGGGTGTTGGCCTCAGTGACGGCCTCCACCGCCTCCGTAACGGCATCGCGCTCGACCGCGTCTATGGCCGACAGCCCGTGGTCCCGCAGCGTCTCGTAACAGAGCCGGGCGAGTTGATGGCCCGCCCGAGTGGGGGTGCCCCCGACGATGGTTTCTCCCTCCGAGCGGACGGTGGCGTCGGCCTCGAACCACGTCGCGAGGCCGTCGGCAATCCCCGATCGGAAGAGACGCGTCGGGGCGGCCGCAATGATTTCGGTATCGACCAGCACGAGGTCAGGGTGCGCGTCGTAAAACCAGTATTCCTCAAACTCGCCGCGGTCCGAGTAGATGACCGACAGTGCACTCGTTGGGGCATCCGTGGAGGCAACGGTGGGCATCGAGACCATGGCGCCGCCGTCCAGGCCTTCGCGAACGGCCTTGGCCGTGTCCAACGCCTTGCCGCCCCCCGCGCCGACGACAACGTCGATGTCGTGATTGCGGGCGATCCGCGTCAGACGCTCGGTTTCTGCTTCGGAGGCTTCCCCTTCAAATTTAGCGGCCGTCGCGTCCAGCCCCGCCTCCGCCAAGCCAGCCCGCACGCGATCCCCGACGATCTCGAGAACGGTATCGTCGGCCAGAAGCAGGGCCTTTTCGCCCAGGGGCGCCGCGTGGGTCCCAATCGCGTCGACAACGCCCCGTCCTTGCACGTATGCTGCGGGGGACTGAAAAACGTCTGCCATAGCTCATCTGTGACTGTTCGTTGAAGTGACGATGCGTCCTGCTCTCCCGGAGGACGTTTGCTCCCCGGGCCAGACGGCCCGGGGGCTGACCGCACATTCGCCGGCGGGACGGCCGGTCGGCGGCCCCCGAAGACCACCGTGTTTTTCCGGCCACGGCCCGGACAGGTTCTATAATTTAAGATAAGAAAATATTCTTTTATCGTAAGAGCCAGGGGGCTCCCAGCCCTGCTCGTCGTGAGGCTAATTCCGAAGGGCAGAGGCGATGTCTTCCGCCGCCTCCGACGGGTTGAACGAGTCCTCACGCAGGTTTGTCAGCACGACACACGTGCCGCGGGGGGAGACGACGAACCGTTTGGAGTCGCCGTCGGCGTCCGGAAAGGTGACTTCAACCGAGCGGTCCTCCTCGGCGGCCTGCTCGCGCAGGTCCGCAATGCGAGCGGCGTCGGGAGGGGCATCGAGCGCGGGGGTAGAGTCGGCCATCGCAGAAGAAGTCAAGTGGTGATGAGAATGAGAGGAGACGCAAAACGGAGAATCCACACGAACGCCCCACCCTCGGGGGAGGATGGGGCGCCTGTGGGGCGGGATTGGCCCTGGGTTATTCGGTATCGGCCGGGCGACGGAGGCTCGTGACGAAGACGAACCCGTCGGGATTCCGGACCGCCATCCGGAACGCATCGCCGGGCTCGACGCTCCGGTAGACCTCCATGAAGGTGCCCATGTCCGAGATCTGCTCCCCGGCCATCTTGAAGATAATCTGTCGGGGCTGGAGGCCCGATTCGCGGATCATCCGGTTGGACTGGTCCACGCCCGTGATGACGACGCCCTGGGCCTCATCGAGCCCGAGGCGCCGCGCCATGTCGGGCGTGACGTCTTGCAGCTGAAGGCCCAACTCCTCCTGAAGCGCCTCGGCGGACGACGGGCCATTGCTTTCACTGCGGTCGTCGGACGACGCCGTCATGCTCTCGCCGCGGGCGCCGAGCGTGACCGTAAGGGTGCGGGTTTCCCCGTCACGATTGATCTGAAGCTCCGCCTCCTCTCCGGGGCGCATGCTGGCGATCTGATTGCCCAGCTGGAGGTAGTCTTCCAGCGGCGTCCCGTTGATGCCCGTGATGATGTCGCCGGCCTCAAGGCCCGCCTCGTCCGCGGGGGCGCCCTCTTCCACCTGTGAAACGACCGCCGACCCCTTCGGAAGATTCTCGTTGTCGACGAGGGTCTCGGGGGCCCCGCCGTAGCGGATGCCGAGGTAGGCCCGTCGCACGTCGCCTTCTTCAATGATCTGAGTGGCGATGCGCTCGACGGTGCTGGACGGAATGGCGAACCCGATGCCCTGGTTGCCGCCGGACCGGGACACGATGGCCGTGTTAATGCCCACGAGCTCCCCCTGCAGGTTTACGAGGGGCCCACCGGAGTTGCCGGGGTTGATGGCCGCGTCGGTCTGGATAAAGTTCTGCACCCCACCGCCCTGACTGGAGCTCCGGCCCCGCTGTGGGCTGGCCTGAAGGCGGCCAAGGGCGCTGATGATGCCGGCCGTGACGCTGTTGTTGAGTTGAGGGTCGAGGGGGGAGCCAAACGCCATGACCCACTGCCCAACGCTAACCTGCTCCGAGTTGCCGAAACTGATGGCCGTCATGTCGGACGCATCCACCTTGAGCACGGCCAGGTCCTTGTACGGGTCGGTTCCCACGACCTCGGCCTGATACTGCTCGCCGTCCAGGGTCTGAACGCTCAGCCGCTCAGCGTCCTGAATCACGTGGTTGTTGGTGACGATGTGTCCGTCGGAGCGCACGACGACGCCGGAGCCGAGCCCCTGCCGGACCTCCGGCTCCGACGGCCCGCGCTGCCCAAAGAACCGCTCGAACGGGGTGCCCTCGAACGGGTTGCGCATCCGGCGGTCCACCACCTTGGCCGCCCGGATCTGGACGACGGCGGGGTTGACGGACTGGGCAACGTCCGAAAATGCGGTCTCAAACCCGTTGGGCGTGTTGGGGGGAGGCTGCTCAATTTGCGTAGACCCATCGAGGTTTGCGGCCTGACTGGAGGTGCCCACGGCGTCGCCCACCCCAAACAGGTTGGCCCCCGCGGTGGCGAACAGAATGCCGGCCAAGAAGGCGCCACCAACAACGACGGCGAGAGAGACTTTGCCTTGCGTGCTCATCAAACGTGCGGAAAGTCGTAGGGAAAGAACGCGATGAAGGGACGAGGATTCGGCGTCGAGCCTCTCAGATCGTCGCGACCCGGCCTCCTACCTCTTCTAAACGGACGGCTGCCGGAATTTCGTACCGCCCCCTGTGTGGGAATTGTAACAACGCGGGGCCGCCGGGGGAAGTGCCCCGGCCGGCCGCAGCACCCACGCTACCGGAGGGAAGCTACGACGCATCCCCGCCGGGCACGCCCGGCTGCGTCATGCGCCGGATGTCCAGGTACTCGTCGAGCTGGTCCTCGTCGAGAAGTCCCATTTGTTTTACAACCGTCCGGACGCTTTCGCGGTTCTTCGCGGCCGTCTTCGCGACCTCGCTGGCCTTGTCGTAGCCGATGGCCGTGTTGAGGGCCGTCGCGACGGAGGGGTTCAATTCCAGAAGCTCCCGGCAGCGCTCCCGGTCTGCCTCGATGCCCTCCACGCACTTGCCGCGAAAGGCGTCCACGCTGTTTGCGAGCAGGTCGATGCTTTGCAGCATGGCGTGGGCCATCACCGGCATCATCACGTTCAGCTCAAAGTTGCCGTGCGTGTTGGCGACGGTGAGGGTCTGGTGGTTGCCCGTGACCTGCGTGGCGACCATCATCACCTGCTCGCTCTGTACCGGGTTCACCTTCCCGGGCATGATGGAGGAGCCGGGCTGGATGACCGGAAGGGTGATCTCGCCGATGCCGCTCGTGGGGCCGCTGGAGAGGAGGCGCAGGTCGTTTGCGATTTTGAGCAGGGCCGTCGCGAGGGTGTTCAGGGCGCCGTGGGCGTCCACGTAGAGCTCCTTGCCGGCCTGCTGGGCAAAGTGGTTCCCCGTCTTGTAGAACGAGAGCTCGGTGGCGTCGGTGAGGTGCTGGAGGGCCGTTTCGGGGAAGCCCTCCGGGCAATTGAGGCCCGTGCCCGTGGCGGTGCCGCCGAGGGTGACTTCCGAGAGGCGGTTTGACGCCAGCTCAATCCGCTGGATGGCGTGCTCGATCTGGGCCGCGTACCCGCCGAATTCCTGGCCCAGCCGCACCGGGGTGGCGTCCATCAGGTGCGTCCGGCCGCTCTTGAGCACGTCGTCGAAGGCTTCGGCCTTCTCCTCGAGCGCGCCCTGCAGGGCCTCCAGGGCCGGCAGCAGGTCGTGCTCAATGCCCATCCGGGCGGCGACGTGCAGGGTGGTCGGGATGGTGTCGTTCGACGACTGCGACATGTTGACGTCGTCGTTGGGGTGGACCGCCTTGCTGCCGCGGCCGGCCCCCAAGAGCACCGACGCCCGGTTGGCGATCACCTCGTTGGCGTTCATGTTCGTGGAGGTGCCGCTGCCGGTTTGAAAAATGTCGAGCACGAAGTCCTCGTCGTGCCGGCCATCGATCACCTCCTCGGCGGCGTCGACGATCGCCTCGGCGGTCTCGTCCCCCAGGCGGTCGAGGTCCTGGTTGGCCCGGGCGGCGGCGCGCTTGACGTGGCCGAGCGCCTCGATGAAGCGGCGGGAGAACCGAAGGTCGCTGACCGGAAAGTTCTCCTTGGCCCGCTGGGTCTGGGCGCCGTAGAGGGCCTCGGCGGGGACGCGCACGTCCCCGAGGGAGTCGCTTTCGGTTCGGTAGTCGGAGCTCATTGCGGAGTAGGAAGCGGGTGAGGTGGGGAGCGAAAGGGCACTGGTTAACCTCGGCGTCGAGCGGGGGAGGATCAACAGACCGGACGTTTTCCAGGACAGGCGGGTGCTCTGAGGACGGCACGCTGTTCGCGATGTGGGCCCGGGCCGGTCCGGGGCCGGCCGTCCGGGGCCGACGGCGGCCTGCGGGCGGGCAATCCGGAATCGAAAGCGCGCCGCTCTCGGCCTGCCGAACGCGACCGACGGCGGCCGCGTCTTGGCATTGAAGCGTTTGTCCCAAATAAAATCCCCGCTCTGCGCCGCTGGACGGCGAAAAGCGGGGGCGGGGGTGGTCAGGGGCGGATTCGAACCGCCGACACACGGCTTTTCAGGCCGTTGCTCTACCACCTGAGCTACCTGACCTCAAAACACACACGAATGTACCGGTCCCGGCTGCGCTTGTCAACGACCGTTCCGGTTGTTTCATTCCCCCTTCAACGGGGATGGGTCGCGCGGGGCAGAGATGGATTGCCCGCGGTCAGTCGGCTCCTCCGAACGGCGTGCGCCCCACATCAGTTTCGAGCGCAGGGTGTGGAAAAAGTGTTGGCCGGGGAGCTTGACGAGGTTGACCGCGTGGTCGGCCCGTTCCACACTGAATTCCAGGTTGTGCTCGTCGAACATCGTGCTCTGCCCGTCCGCGGCAAAGACGTACGGCTGGTCGTTCTCACGAACCTGGCAGGTGATGGTGGCGTCGGCCGGGAGGACAATCGGGCGGACCGTGAGGGTGTGGGGGGCGATGGGGGTTAGGATGATGGCGTCCACCCCGGGGGTGATGATGGGGCCGCCGGTGGAGAGCGAGTACGCCGTGGAGCCGGTCGGGGTGCTGATGATAAGGCCATCGGCCCAGTAGGTGTTGAGCGGCGTCCCGTCAACGGCCACCTCGATTTCGATGAGGCCGGCGGCCCCACTGCGGTCCAGCACGAATTCGTTGAGGGCCCACTCCGTGTCGAGCCCCGAGCCGGATTCCAGGTCGGCCTGGAGGGCGAGCCGTTCCTCGGTCCGGTAGTCCCCGGCCTCCAGGGCATCGATCGCGTCGTGAATTTGGCCGATCTCAATGTCGGCGAGAAAGCCGAGGCGGCCGATGTTGACGCCCAGGAGCGGCGTGCCGTTCGGCCCCGTGCGGTGGGCGGTGCGCAGGAGGGTCCCGTCCCCCCCAAAAGACAGTACGATGTCGCCGGCCGCCGCCACGTCGTCCACGGCGTGGGCGCGGCACCTCTCCTCGTCGACGAGGCCCTGCTCCACGAGGCCGGTGGCGATGGGCGCGTGAATCCGAAACGGAAGGTCGTCGTCCGTCAACCGGTCGATGAGTTTTGCCAATGGGGCCCAGAGCGCGTCCTTGGTCGGGTTGCCAGTGATGCCGTAGACCATGTAGCCCAAGGTGGTTCGAAGAGGCGACGAACAACGCGGTTTGCCCCAGCGCCAACATCCGTCTCAAAGCTTCCGGTCAGTAGAACGTTCCGACCGGGCAGAGACGCGACAGGGGTGCCCTCGTCTCCCTGTCAACCCGCTGGTGGGCGAACGACACGACGGCCGTTTCGGTCGAACGGGAGCGCGGCGAGGCGGCGGCTTCCCACCGTCGGGGATGGGGGCTTAGGGACGTACCAGGTGGACGGAGCACGGGGCGAAGACGGCCACCTGGTGGCTCACCGTTCCGACCGGGCTGTCCGGGTCGTCCCGGTCCACCCGGTGGGAGCGCATCACGAGAAGATCCGCGTCCTGCTCCTCGGCGACCCGTGTGATTTCGGGGCCGCGCTCCCCGTACGTGATCATGAAGTCGACGTCAAACCCGTCCTCGGCCAGGTCGCTCGTCCACGCCCCCAGCTTTTTTTCGGCCTCCTGCTGGAGGTCCGCGTAAAAGTCGTCCATTTCGCCGGGCGCCTCGTCCTGAAGCGTTTCGATGGCGTGGTGGAGCACCACGCGGGTATGGTCCGGGGCGGCAAGGTCTCGGGCCGCATCGAGGACGGATTCGTTGGTGCTGGAGAGGTCAACCGGAATGAGGAGGACGTCGTACATGAAGCAGAGGGGGGAAGCGAAAAAGGCAGGTCGAGTTGGCGGGATCGGAATTCCGAAGCGTCTGTCGTCGACGCGCGCGGCGGATCTCCCACTCGCAGTGTATCATTAAATTACCGAAGAGAAAAGTCGTGGCACAACCCTTCAACGGTGGACATGGCACGTTCTGATCTCCACGCCTTGCGACGGTCTCTCGCGCGCCGGCTGCAGGAGAAGGCGGAGCTGGAACAGACGGTTCGTGCGGCGCAGTCGCAGTTCGAAGAAGAAGTGGCGCCGCTTCGGGAGGAGGTCCTGCGCCTGCAGATGGAACGCCTGAAAGAGGCAGCACAGGCCCGCAGGCGGAGCGCCCGCCTCCGCAATGCCTACCACGACGCCCAGGAGGCCTACGATGCCTTCCGGGAGCGACGGAGGCAGGCGCCGACGGAGACGGCCCGTTCGGCCCCGGACCTGAAAGCGGCCTACCGCCGGGCCACGAAGCTGTGCCACCCGGACGCGGTCGCCGACGCCTACCGCGACGAGGCGGCCGCCACGTTCCGGGCGCTCGAGTCGGCGTTCGACGCCGAGCATTCGGCGGCGGTGCGCGCCATCGCTGACTCTCTGGAAACCTGGGGCTTCCCCCGGGCGCCCACCGCCTCTCCCGAGTCGTCCCTGCCCGACGCGGAGGCGTCCCTGGAGCAGGCGGTGTCGGCGCTTGAGGCCTCGATTGAGCGCCTCCGCGCGTCGGAGACGTACGATGCCGTGACGGAGACCGGCGACGTCGATCCGGAGTCGGCCCTCAGGGCCCGCAAGCGCAGGCTGCGCGAGCGCCTGCGGCGGCTCAAGCGCTGGCGCACGGCCCGCCTCTAAAGACCGGCGAAGGATCGGCGCGCCCCGGGCCGGCCCGTTGTGATTTGGGACGTGGACGGCTACGTTGTGTCGATGCAGATCATCGGGGCGCGACGAGTGGGGAAGCGACCGGCAGCCTCTTTGTCAGACTTTCCCTGTCGTTCTGCAGGCCCCGCCCCTCGTCGCGTGGCCGAGGGCGTCCTCTCGAATCAGTTTTTGTTGATCCCGGACCTTCATGGCTCAGTCCAGCACCCAGCAACGCGGCCGTACGCCCCTCATGCGGCAGTACTACAAAATTAAGGAGCGCCACCCGAAGGCGATCCTTCTGTTCCGCATGGGCGACTTCTACGAGTCGTTCGACGACGACGCGAAGACGGTCAGTCGGCTCCTCGGGATTACGCTCACCGAGCGCAACAACGGCGACGCCGACGACGTCCCGATGGCGGGCTTTCCGCACCACGCTCTCGACAGCCACCTGCCCAAGCTCATCCGGTCTGGCCTTCGTGTGGCCATCTGCGAGCAGGTGGAGGACGCCGACGACTCGAGCGGGAAGGTCGTGGACCGCGACGTGGTGGAGGTCGTGACGCCGGGCGTGTCGTTCCACGACCAACTGCTGAGCCCGAAGCAGTCGAACTTCCTGGCGGCCCTCCACTTCGGCACCGGCCGCGACAAGGACCGCATCGGCTTTTCCTTCATCGACGCCACCACGGGCGAGTTCAGCGTCACCGAGGCCGGCCTCAACCAGCTGCAGGACCTCATCCAGACGGTGGCCCCGTCGGAGGTGATCGTGGACAAGCGCAAGACAGAGCGCCTCCAGCAGCACCTCCGGGAGGTGCCGTTTACCGTGACCGAGCAGGAGGACTGGGTCTTCAAGTACGACTTCGCGTACCAGACGCTCCTGGAGCACTTCGAGACCCACTCGCTGAAGGGCTTCGGGGTGGACGACATGGACCTGGGCGTGGTGGCGTCGGGCGCGGCGCTCCACTACCTGGGCGAGACGCAAAAGGGGGCGCTGCCCCACGTCCGCAAGATCAAGCGCTACTCGAAGGACGAGCACATCGCGCTCGACCCGGAGACGAAGCGCAACCTCGAGCTCGTGCAGTCCATCCAGGACGACGGGCACGAGGGCACGCTCGTGAGCATCCTCGACGAGACGGAGACGCCGATGGGTGGGCGCCGCCTCCGCGCCTGGCTGGTGCGCCCCCTCCGCGACGTGGGCCGCATTCGGCACCGCCTGGACGCTGTGGAGGCCTGCGTCGACGCTCGCCCCCTGCGGGACGACCTCCGCGAAGAGCTGAACCAGATGGGCGACCTGGAGCGGCTGGCGGGCAAGGTGGCCACGGGCCGCGCCGCCCCCGGCGACCTGATCGCGATCAAGCACACGCTCCGCCGCCTCCCGAACGTGCTCGGGCTCCTGGCGAACGCCGACTCGGACGCCCTGGGCGCCATCGAGGACGACCTACGGCCCTGTCCCGAGATGGTCGATCGGATCCAGGGCGCCCTCGTGGACGACCCGCCCGCGAAGATCAGTGAGGGCGGCCTCATCCGCGACGGCTACTCCGAGGAGCTCGACGAGCTGCGGACCATCGCGCAGGAGGGCAAGGACTGGGTGGCCAACCTGGAGAAAGAGGAGAGCGAGCGCACCGACATTCCGTCCCTCAAGGTCGGCTTCAACAAGGTGTTTGGGTACTACATCGAGGTGACCAACACCCACGCCGACAAGGTGCCCGAGGACTACATCCGCAAGCAGACGCTCGTGGATTCGGAGCGGTACGTGACGCCGGAGCTGAAGGAGATGGAGGAGAAGATCCTGACGGCG
Source organism: Salinibacter pepae (assembly GCF_947077775.1). Classification (NCBI taxonomy): domain Bacteria; kingdom Pseudomonadati; phylum Rhodothermota; class Rhodothermia; order Rhodothermales; family Salinibacteraceae; genus Salinibacter; species Salinibacter pepae. The sequence goes on along the minus strand of NZ_CAMTTE010000001.1, from coordinate 304,060 downwards.
GAGGAAAAAATCGAGACGCTGGAGCAGGAGCTCTTCAACGAGCTCCGAGCCCAAATTGCCCAGCAGACGGGCATTCTGCAGGAAAACGCCGAGCTCCTGGCGCATCTCGACTGTTTTGCGGGCCTGGCCGAGGTGGCCGAGCAGCACGACTACATGCGGCCGTCGGTGGACGACGGGCTCACCATCGACATTGAGGAGGGGCGCCACCCGGTGGTGGAGCAGACGCTCCCGCCGGGCGACCCCTTCATCCCCAACGACATGGCCCTCGACCCGGACGACGAGCAGGTCCTCATCATCACGGGGCCCAACATGGCCGGCAAGAGCGTCGCCCTGCGGCAGGTGGGCCTCATCGTGCTGCTCGCGCAGGTCGGCTCGTTCGTGCCCGCCGAGGCGGCCCAGATCGGGGTGGTGGACCGCATCTTTACCCGCGTCGGGGCGTCGGACAACCTCGCGGCGGGGGAGAGCACGTTCCTCGTCGAGATGAACGAGGCGGCCAACATCCTCAACAACGCCACGGCCCGGTCCCTCATCCTGTTCGACGAGGTGGGGCGCGGCACGTCCACGTTCGACGGCCTGTCCATCGCGTGGGCCATCGTGGAGTACCTGCACGAACGGCCCGAGGTGGCGGCGCGGACCCTCTTCGCCACCCACTACCACGAGCTCAACGCCATGGCCGACCGCCTGGAGCGGGTGCACAACTACCGCATCCAGGTGAGCGAGCACGAGGGCGAGATCGTCTTCCTCCGCAAGCTCATTCCGGGGGGCGCGGATCACTCCTACGGCATTGAGGTGGCGAAGATGGCCGGCCTGCCGGACGCGGTGATCGCCCGGGCCCGGGAGGTCCTCCAGAACCTGGAGAGCCAACACCTGGAGGTGGGGGCCGACGAGGCGGATGGGGCCCCCTCGGAGGACCCGCCCTCGGGAGACGGTGTGCGTGCCCGGAAGGGCGAGGCCGGCGCGGTGACGGACCTGGAGGACAGCCAGGCCAACCAGATGCACCTCTTTGGGCAGCCCGACCCGGCCGCGGAAGAGATCAAGGAGATGCTCGGCGAGATCGACCCGAACCGAATCACGCCGGTGGAGGCGCTCATGAAGCTGGCGGAGATGAAGGAGACGCTGGCGGACTGACCGCGCCGCAACAGACGGTCCGCGGACAGGTTCAACGAACCACAAAGGGGCACGAGTCCTGTCCGTTGCAGCCGGTTGCGTGGCGCCATGAGCACGTACCACGACATTTTGGGCATCAATCCGGGGGCGTCCCAGGAGGAAATCAAGCACGCGTTCCGCCGTCGCGCGCTGGAGTGCCACCCCGATCAGGCCGACGAGGGGGACAAAGAAGAGGCCCAGCGCGAGTTTTTGCGGGTCCGGGAGGCCTTCGAGACCCTGAGCGAGTCGGAGGACGAGCGTTGGTCGCGGGGCGCCCGCAACGGAGACTCCTCGGATGAGGAGGGGGCGAGCGGGCGGGGCCGACGGCGGTCGTTCGCGGAGCGGTGGCGCAGTGCGGAGAAGGTGCGCGTGCGCAAAGAGGTCGTCGATCGCGTGTCGGGGCTGTCCGGCGAATATCGGCTCATCCGCGAAAAAAATAAAATTACGATCCCGGCCTGCGCGGTGCTCACTGTGTCCGTGTTTCTGTACGACCCGCTCACGATGCACGGGACTGGCCTCTTTCTCTTCGATGTTCTCCTCGTCGGGCTCGTGGGGAGCGCCTGCGGGTTCGCCCTGGGCAGCGTGTGGGCGTACGCGGAAATCTTCTTGACCGGTCGATGAGCGGTGCCCTGACGACCGACAGCGGGCGAGCTTTGTCATTTCGATCCACGTCCTCAATGGTCTGCCGCCGTCCCGTCCGAATCCTCGTGCTGCTCCTGCTCTTTGCCGGGCTTGGGGGGTGCTCTTCTACCTCGGCGCAAGATTCGGGCGGGCCGCTCCCGCCCGAGCAGGCGGCCTACGATGTATTTCACTACGACCTGGACGTCGCGGTGGACCCGGCCCGCGAGCGAGTTGAAGGGACGGTCGACGTGCGGGCGGTCGTCGAGGCCCCCTTGGAGGTCCTGGTTCTCAATCTCGACCGCCGTTTGTCCGTGCGGCAGGCCTGGGAGATCGGAGCCCAAGACACACGTCGTTCTGTAGAGCGGAAGGACGGCCGGAACGAGCTCTGGATCGACCTGGGCCGGTCGTATGCCGCCGGCGACACCCTGCACGCGCGGGTGGCGTACGAAGGGCGCCCCCGTGTCGCCCCGAACCCGCCCTGGGACGGCGGCCTGACGTGGGACGAGACCCCGGCGGGCGCGCCCTGGATCGCGACGTCGTGCCAGACGGAAGGGGCCGACCTGTGGTGGCCGGTGAAGGACCATCCCTCCGACGAGCCGGACTCGATGGACCTCGCGTTCACGGTGCCCACCTCGCTCGTCGCCGCCTCCAACGGGCGCCTCCGTTCGGTGGAGCGGGCCTCAGACTCGACGGAGACCTACCGGTGGCACGTGTCCACACCGATTAACACCTACAACGTGACCCTCAACGCGGCGCCGTACGTGTCCCTCGACACCACCTACACCAGCACCAGCGGCGATGCCGTGCCGGTGGCCGCCTACGTGCTGCCGTCGGACTCGGCCCGCGCCGCCCGGGCCCTGCCGGACTTTCTCGATCAGGTGCGCTTCCTGGAGGAGACGCTCGGGCCCTACCCCCCACGGGCGGACAAGTACGGGCTTGCCCAGTCGCCCTTCCTCGGCATGGAGCACCAGTCCCTGATTGCGTACGGCCACGACTTTACGCCCGGGGGGCTCGGCTACGGCGCCTCCTTCGACGCCCTTCACTTTCACGAACTGGCCCACGAGTGGTACGGCAACCTCGTCACGGTGCGGGACTGGAAGGATTTCTGGCTCCACGAGGGGACGGCCACGTACCTAGAAGCCCTGTACGCGGAGGCCCGGCGAGGGGAGAGCGCCTACCACGGGCGCATCGACGACTTTCGGCAGGCGATGACCGGCGGCACGCCGATTGCCCGCCGCGATCCGACATCGGCCGAAGACATCTATCACGGCGATGTGTACAACCGTGGGGCCCTCGCCCTCCACACCCTCCGGCACGTCGTGGGGGAGGAGGCCCTGCGCACCATTCTACGCCGGTTTGCGTATCCGGACGGCCCCGTACGGGACGGAGGAACGCCCTTTCGCAACGTCACGACGGCGGAATTTATCCGGCTGGCCGAGTCGGTCTCGGGCCGATCCCTCGACGCGTTCTTCGAGGTGTATCTGTACCGGGACACACTGCCGGTTCTGGAGACGAGCCGGGCCGACGGGCGCCTGCAACTGCGGTGGACACACACGGGGGAGGCGACGTTCGAGGTGCCCGTGCCGGTGCGCGTCGCCGATTCAACGCGACGGGTGTCCATGACCGGCGGGGAGGGGCGCCTTTCGGTCCCGGCGGACGCGGGCGTGGCGGTGGACCCGGCGGGCTGGGTGCTCCGCCGACAGTAGCCGTCGACGCGGGCCCCCTCCGGGCCATTCACGGACGGGGGCGACGTCGTTCGGCGACGACGGAGCGGCGCCCCCACCAAACAAAAAAGCCCCGTCCTCCGAGGAGAACGGGGCCGCCGGTCCGGACAGAAGGAACCGAAGTTAGATGTTGATCGGCTGGCCGTAGGCCTCGCGGGTCGCCTCCATGACCGTCTCCGAGAGGGTCGGGTGCGGGTGCATCGACTCCATGATCTCCAGGCCCGTCGTCTCCAGCTTCCGCGCCGCGACGACCTCCGAGATCAGCTCCGTGGCGTCCTCCCCGATGATGTGGCAGCCCAGCAGCTCGCCGTACTTCTCGTCGTAGATGGTCTTGACGAAGCCCTCCTGGTGGCCCAGCGCGGCGGCCTTCCCGTTGGCCTTGAACGGGAAGGTGCCGACCTTCACGTCGTAGCCGGCCTCCCTAGCCTCCTCTTCGGTGTGGCCCACCGAGGCGATCTGCGGCTGGCAGTAGGTGCAGGCCGGAATGTCGTTCGGGTCCATCGGCCGCACGTCGTGGCCCGCGATCTTCTCGATGCAGAGAATGCCCTCGTGGCTGGCCTTGTGGGCAAGCCAGGGCGCCCCGGTGACGTCGCCGATGGCGTAGACCCCGTCGACGTTGGTCCGGTAGTAGTCGTCGACCACGATGTCGCCGCTCTCCGTCTCGACGCCGACCGTCTCCAGGCCGATGTTTTCGACGTTGCCCACGACGCCGACGGCGGAGAGCACCTGGTCGCACTCGATGTGCTCGGTGCTGCCGCCGGTCTCGACCTCCACGCGGAGGGGCTCGGCGTCCTTGTCTACGCCCTTGACGTTGGCCCCGGTCATGACCTCGATGCCCATTTTCGTGTAGGCCTTCTCCAGCTCTTTGGACACGTCCTTGTCCTCGGCGGGCACCATGCGGTCCTGCACCTCAATGATGGTGACGTCCGTGCCCATGTGGTGGTAGAAGTACCCAAACTCGACCCCGATGGCCCCGGCGCCGACGATCACCAGGGAGTCGGGCCGTTCGGTCTGGAGCATCGCCTCCTTGGAGCTCATTACCTTCTCCCCGTCGATCGGGAGGAAGGGAAGCTCGTTCGGCCGGGCGCCGGTGGCCAGGATGATGTGCTCGCCCGTGACGGTGCGGGCCTCCCCGACCTCCTCCCCGTCCATGTTGACCGACGGCTCAATCTCGACGGTGTCCGGCGCGGTCAGGCGCCCGTGGCCGCGCAGGACGTCGATGTCGTTTTTCTGCATCAGGAACCGGACGCCCTGGTTCATCTGGTGGGCCGCCCCGCGGCTGCGCTCGATGACGCTCGGGAAGTCGGGGGAGACCGACCCGTCCAGCTCCAGCCCGAAGTCGTCGAGGTGGCTGGTCTCGGCCATCACCTCGGCGCTTTTGAGGAGGGCCTTCGTCGGAATGCAGCCGACGTTCAGGCAGACGCCGCCGAGCTTGTCCTTCTCAACGATGGCCGTCTCCATGCCGAGCTGGGTGGCCCGGATGGCCGTTTCGTAGCCGCCGGGGCCGCTGCCGACAATCACGCAATCGTAGTCCGTAGCCATAGGGGCGAGAAAAAGTTGGTCGGATGTGTAGGCGAATAAGGTGCTTGCCAAGATACGCCCCGCCCTTCAGCAATCCCAAATGGCCGCTTCCCGTGGGGGAAAAGGTTTTCGTGAATCCGATGGGGCGGGCACTCGCGGAATTAACGGACCGAGAGCCATCCGGACGGATCCACAAACTCGCTTGACGATCGGTTTACGAGGCCGAAGAAGAGGCTGGCGCCCCGCGGTTCGCTCTCGGTGCCGGACTGCCCGATGACCTGCCCCGCCTCGATCTGGTTGCCCTCGGCGATCGACAGGGTGGAGAAGTTGCTGTACACCGAGAGGTACTCGCCGTGCTGGATGACGACGTACGTGCCGTACCCGGGCACGAAGTCGATTCCGGTCACCGTGCCGTCGAAGATGGCCCGGACCGGACTGCGGGGAGAGGTCGCGATGAGGATGCCGGGGTGGTACGTGGTCGTTTCGTGGACGGGGTCCACCTGATTGCCAAAGTCGGTCGTGACGGCCCCCTCTACGGGCCAGGGCAGGGCCCCGCGGTTTGCCTGAAACGAGGCGGAGAGGGTGGCGGCAACCTCGGCCTCCATGCCCGAGTCGGCCTGCTCGCGCCTGGCCCGGGCCACGAGCGTCTGGATGCGCTGTTCGAGTTGCTGGGCCTGCCGCTGCTTCTGCTCGATCTGCTGTTCCAGCTCGGAGCGCCGGGCCCGCAGCTCGTCAATGACCTGTCGCCGCTCCCGTTCGAGGGCCCGCAGGTTTGTGCGCTCGGTGCGTGCCTCGGCGAGGAGGTCCCGGGTCTCGGCCCGCTTTGCGGCCAGCTGTTTGCGCGAGGAGCGAACCTCCCCCGCGGCCGTCTGGATGGCACTCCGCTGCCGGCGACGGTCGGTGGCGAACCGCCGCAGGTACCGCGCACGGATGAGCATCTGGTTGATGGACCGGGAGGCGAGCAGCAGGGCCAGGTCGTGCAGGCGCCCGTACTTGTAGGCGTGGACGAGCTGGTCCCGGTAGTCCTTCCGAAGCGTTTCGAGGCGCGTCTGCAGGGTCGACAGCGTGTCGCGGAGGCGCGAGCGCTCCCGGCCCAGCTCGTCGAGACGGGCCTGGTAGGTTGACACCAGCTTTTCGCGGAGGGCAATCTCGCGTTGGAGCGATTCGAGCTGCTCCTGGGTAGACTCCGCCTCCCTTTCTGTTTTCTGGAGGCGCTGCTGCTCCTGCTGGATCTGCTGCTGAAGTTGGTCGAGGCGTTGCTCCGTGGTCTCGCGACGAGACGAGGCGTCCTGTCCGTGCGCGGCCGGAGGCGCGACGGGCCCCGCGAGGGCGAGAAGCACGACGAGGCCGGCCCGCACTGCCCACTGGGCGATTTGTCGTGGCGGCCAGGGAGAACGCATCCGTAGATGGCGATCGGTCGGCGGTTGATGGCGGGAGCGAACCCGGGTCGTTGTCCCGCTACTGAAATCTCCGGCGGGGCACCTGGTCGGGCACGTCGAGGGAGAAGGAAAGTCCTGACGGGTTGAGGGTCATCTCCTCGTAGGTCACCACGGCCCGGAGGTCGTCGGACGGCTGTTGAAAGATCAGACGGGCGGGCAGCAACACGTCCTCGACCCGTCGGAATTGCGAAAACAGCCGTTTCTGACGGACGGTTCCGGTGGCCGAGCGCTCTTCGTACCGGACGACGCGCCAGTGGGCCGGGTCGACCGTGTAGCGCTCCCGGTCCGTGGCGTCCGACAGGTAGTACAGGGTGCTGTCGGACTGTAGCGACCATGCGGGGCGGGCGGCCGGGGCGAGCACCCCGAGCATGTTGTCGAAGAACTGGTCCGACGACACCGGGGCGGGAAAGAGCTCCTGGACGGCCTCCACCGGCCCCACGCGCAGGACCGTGTTGCGCGTGTCGTAGAAAAACACGCTGTCGGGCGTCAGGAGGAGGCGTCCCCCTTCGATCCCGAACAGGCTGAGGCGCATGAACAGGGAGTCGGCCCGCCGGTGATGAATGACGGCGTTGAACGATTGGGTCTGGTTGGGGGTCTGGACGCGGACCCGCGCTTTCGCGGTGTAGCCCCGAATCGTGTCGGTGCCCCTCGTAATCTGGGTCCGGATCTGATCGACCGAATGGTCGGGAAAGGCGTCGGGGAGGCGCGGGGCGGTGTTCGGCGACGAACTGCCGCAGCCGATGAGAAAAAGAGCACAGGTCAGCGTGAGCAGGAGCGCACGGGAGGCGGAAGGGACCGGGGAGGACGTCAAGATCGAGGAGGGACCTTGAGATCAAGAGACAGCGAGTGCCGCTTAGGAGAGAACAGGAAGACGGCTATGAGTTCGCGGGTGCGGCAAGCTTCTCGCGCAGGGAGGAGCGATCGGGAGTGCGGTCGAGCGCCCGTTGCCAGTACGTTCGGGCCGCCCTGTCGTTGCCCAGCGCCGCCTCCACGTCGCCCAGCCGCTCCAAGAGCGTGGCAGCGGGGCCGCCGGCGTCCAGGGCGATGCGCAGGTGACGCCGCGCGGCCTCCAACTCGTCGCGCCGGAACTGCACCTGTCCCAGCGCGCGGTGGGCCGACGGCGAATCCGGGGCATTCTCCACGGCCCGCTCTGCGAGGTCGAGGGCCTGGTCCAGCCGGTCGTCCTGCCGGGCCAGGCTTCGGGCATACAGGCGAACCACCCGTGGATGCTGGGGGGCGAGGGCGCGAGCGTTCTTCAGGGCGTCGTCGGCCTCCCGGGGCCGCCCGAGCCGGCTCTTGGCGAGCCCGAGGCCAGCGTGCAAGACGGCTTCTGCCGCGGCGCCGGTGGAGTCGCCGAGGAGAGACAGGGCATCCTGGAAGTGGCGTCGGGCCTTGGCGGGGTCGCCTGCGCGAAGTCGTGCGAACGCGGCGGTGCGGGCCAGGGGCATGTGTCCGGGGAAGAGCCGGAATCCTTCTTCGGCCACCTCGGCGGCACGAGCGTACAGGTGCGCCCGCTGGTACGTCTGTGCGGTCCGCACCCATCGGCCTGCGGCCCGGGGGGTAAGATCCAAAAGCCGCTCCATCGCCCGCCCTGCCTCCTCGGGGCGGCCCCATGCCTGGTAGAGCTCGGCCTGGAGGGAGAGGGCCGCTTCAGGGTCGGGGGATTGATGCAAGACATCCCGCAACACCCCCGCCGCGGCGCGCAGCTGTGCGGTGTCGGGCGGGGACGAGGCGGTCGCTGCGTTGTACATCGACCGGGCACGGCGCAGGGGCGCATCCGGGGATGCGCTCTGAGAGCGGGTCGAGTCCGACTGCCCCCGCTGAGTGGGGGAGGCAATTGATTGCCCGGTCTGGCGGGCGAGCCGTCGGACCTGCCGCCGAAGGGCTTCGTCGTTGGGGAACTGCCGCCCCAGCGGAGCCAGTAGGGCGAGCGCCTCTCGGGGCTGCCCCTCGTCTGCGTAGTATTCCCCGAGGCGACGCCGGTACGAACGATCATTGGGCCGCCGGTCTACCAGGGTTCGAAGGGTGGTCTTAACTCCGTCTTTGTCGCCCGTTTTGCGGTAGAGGGAAAGCAGCCGACGATACACGTCGATCGGGGGCGAATCGGTGTGCTGGAGGTACATTTTGTAGGATTGAATTGCGCCCTTCGTCCGCCCCAGGTCCGCCTGAATTGACGCCCGGGCCCGGTGCGCGTCGTTGGCGTGGGGGAAATGGTCGAGAAGCTGCTGGTAGGTGCGGAGGGCTGCGGCCGGGTCCCCAGCAGCCCGCTGCATTTCGGCGAGGCGCCGGTAGGGCGACGGGCGAGGCGATCCTTGCGTCTGGGCCCGCTGCGCATAGAAGAGGGCGGTGGAGAGGGCGCCCTGGGCCTCATGCGCGTCGGCGAGGGCCTGGAGAAGGACCGGGGCTTTTGGCACCTGCTCCAGCGCCGCCTCAAAGTGCGAAATGGCCTCCTCATAGTCCCCCAACTGCGCCTCGGTGGTGCCCTGAAGGAGCAGCCGGCGAGCCCGGGGGGACGTGGTGTCGGCGGACGGGGGGAGCACAGCCGGAGACGCAACGGTGGGCGGCGGCCCGCCCATCAAGAGTGTACACAGGAGCACTGCGCCCAGGGGCGGGGCCAACCGGGAGGGCAAACGAACGTCCACGCGTGGAGGGAGGGACAATGCGAACGGGATACAGACCTGGGGGCCATGAGACCCTGCATTTCGACGGGCGCGGCACGGACGTGGTTCATTTTGATTTGATAATGACAAGGAACCGTTTCTACCTTGCAGCCAGTGTCCGAACGCCCTGCGCCAAATTTGGGAACTCCTTCCGGCCGACGAGTCCGGTGGGGTGCGTCGTTTTGTAGCCAACAAGACCTCATACTCACTCATGGGTGAACACAACGTACGCCGGGACGCTGAGCCCTCCAAGCTCCGCAAGTTTACAAATCACCTGATGCGGGATGTCCGGGCGCTGGAGCTCATGCTCCACGAGGACATGTTTGAGAGCGGAACGCGCCGCATCGGGGCCGAGCAGGAGCTCTTCATGGTGGACGAGCGGGGCGACCCGGCGCCCGTCATCGAAGAGGTCCTCGAGCGAAACACCGACGAGCGCATCGTCACGGAGCTGACGCGGTACAACGTGGAGTTCAACATGGACCCGCTTCGGTTTGGGGGAGACTGCTTCCAGCAGATGGAGGCGTCGACGTCCGAGCTGGTCGAGACAGTGCGGGGCCTCACGCAACAGGTGGACAGTGAGATTGCCCTCACGGGCATCCTGCCCACGGCCCACCTGTCGGACTTCGCAATGGACTACATGACCCCTCGGCCGCGCTACTACGCCCTTAACGACGCCATCTCCCGGTTGCGGGGCGGGGCGGGGCAGTATCAGATCCGCGGCATCGACGAGCTGTTCGTGAAGCACGACTCCATCATGCTGGAGGGGTGCAACACGAGCTTCCAGACGCACTTCCAGGTGTCGCCGGAGGAGTTTCCGCGCTACTACAACATTGCCCAGGTGGTGGCGGCCCCATGCCTCGCCGCGGCCACCAACTCGCCGCTCCTCTTCGGCAAGCGGCTCTGGCGCGAGACCCGGATTGCGCTCTTCCAGCAGGCCGTCGATACGCGGTCGACCAACCTATACCTGCGAGAGATGAGCCCCCGCGTGCACTTCGGCACGGACTGGGTGGACGAGTCGGTGATGGAAATCTTCAAGCAGGACATCTCCCGCTTCCGGGTGCTCCTGACGACGGAGCTGGGTGAGGACTCGCTGGAGGCGCTGGAGGCAGGGAGGGTGCCCAATCTCAAGGCCCTGCAGCTCCACAACGGCACCGTGTATCGCTGGAACCGCGCCTGCTACGGCATCACCGACGGGAAGCCCCACCTGCGGATCGAGAATCGGGTGTTGCCGTCCGGCCCAACCGTCATCGACGAGATCGCAAACGCGGTCTTCTGGTACGGGCTCGTGGCGGGGCTGGCCCACGAGTACCGCGACGTGTCCGAGCACATCGACTTCTATGAGGCCCGATACAACTTCAACGCGGCCGCCCGGAGCGGCCTGGCCTCCCAGTTTACGTGGCTGGACGGCAGCAACCGCCCGGCCCACGAGCTGATTCTCGACACCCTCATCCCGCTGGCGGAGGAGGGCCTCCGAACCTCCGACATTGCGTCGTCGGACATTGATCGGTACCTCGGGGTCATCCAGAAACGCGTAGAAACCCAGCAGACCGGAGCGCAGTGGCAGCTCGACTCCCTGGCCCGCATGGAGGAGGTCGGGTCGCGGGCCGAGCGCCTCGGGGCGCTCACGCGGGGGATGGTGGAGCGTCAGAAGGAGGGGCACCCGGTCCACGAGTGGTCCCTGGCGACCCTCGAGGAGGGGTACACCCCGACCGGCATGCAGGAAACGAACGTAGAGGCCTACATGACCACGGATCCCTTCACCGTGCACGAGAAGGAATCGATCGAGTTTGTGGCACGGCTGATGGACTGGCAAAAGATCCGCCATGTCCTCGTGGAGGACGAAGAGCACCGGCTCGTGGGACTCGTGAGCCACCGCACCCTTCTCCGCCACATGGCCGAACGGACCGAGCAGCCGGAGGGCGGCGTGCCGGTGGGAGAGATTATGGTCGAGGATCCCATCTCGGTGTCCCCGGACCGCCCGACCCTGGAGGCCGTGGAGCTCATGCGTGAGCACGAAATCGGGGCCCTGCCCGTGGTGCGCGAGAACCGACTGGTCGGCATCATTACCGAGCATGACTTCATTCAGATTGCGGGCAATATCCTCGACGAGACGCTCGGCCTGGACGGGGACGCAGAGGCCAGCGGCGCCTCGTCGGACTCGGGGGGCGTTGACGCGAGCTCCTAACCCGTGAGGGGCGGACGGATTCCTCCGCAAAGCCCCTCGCTCCTCGTGAGACGCGCGACGAAACGACGCGCGACGAAACGCGGCAAAAGGGGAACGTGCGGGGGCGCCGCCCGTGGCACTGGAACGGGAAATCCACTCTGTTCTAGCATCTTGATACCCACCCTCAGAAGCATGGCTGACACCCGCGAACGAGAAATCAGCGGCCAGACGGTTCGCATCGATCGTACCCTCTGCATTGGATCGGGCAACTGCACGAACATCGCGCCCGAGATTTACGTGATCCGGGAAGACAACATCGTCGACTTTCAGGACGAAACGCCTGACATTGAACAGGGACGCTTGGAGGAAGCAGCGGCCCTGTGTCCGGTGGATGCACTGATCGTGGAGGACGAGGATGGGGAGCGGATCGTCCCCTAGCACGGGGAGGCTAGTTGTTGCGACGGTACCAGGCGATCAGCACCCCGGTGAGAAGCCCGGCGATCAGGGCGAGGAGGATGTAGGTAAACATAAACGGCCGTGGGCTCGGATGGAGAAGGGCGCGGGGGCTACGACGATGCCGGAAGGCGCTGTCTCGCCTCCCAGTTGCGGAACTGATCCAGCTCGTCGCGCACCGTCTCCACGGCCGTCTGAACGACGGCAAGGTCGTCGACGAACCCGAGGGCCCCAAGGGGGTCGGGAATGGCGTCGATTGGGGCGACGAAGTACAGGAGGGCGGCCACCAGAAGCACCAGAGACGTCGTGGAAACCTTTCGGTACGACCGGCGCGTCCAGGCCACCAGAAGGCGGAGGGCCGCCTGCAGATCCGTCCACACGGCCGTGAGGGCGTCGGTGTTGGCCTCTAGGTGGGCATAGGCATCCCGGATGAGCAGCACCACCCGAAACCGGCGCCGCAAAACCCGACGGGCGGCCTCGGTGAGGGTGCTTGTCACCTCCGAACGGCTCGGCGCTGGGCCCAAGGCAAGCTCTGGCGTAGACGTTTGCTCACCACGAGAGGTCGGGTCGGAGGGCATGGGAACGAGGGCCGGGTCGGAAAGATGCGTCTCTTCGATGCTAAGAGAAGATGGGGAGGAAAGTCAACCGCATCGGTAGTGCCCGCCCGGGCAGTCGTCTCGAACTCGCTGTTGGTTTTTCCTGTGGCAACCACACGCACGACTTCTCCCACGGAGGCAGCCGCTCGCCTTCGCCGCGGCGAGCTGGTCGCCTTTCCCACCGAAACGGTCTACGGGCTCGGGGCGGACGTCTTCCAGCCGGACGCCGTGCGGCGCATCTTTGAGGCCAAGGGCCGTCCGGCCGACAATCCGCTGATCGTCCATCTCCGACGCCGGGACCAGATTGGGCAGGTGGCGGCCCGCGTCCCCTCTGTCGCGCAGCACCTCCTGGATGCCTTCGCCCCGGGCCCCCTGACCCTCGTTCTGCCCAAGCATGAGGACCTCCCCTCGGTCGTCACGGCGGGGCTCGAGACAGTGGGGGTCCGCATCCCGCGGCTGCCGCTGACGCAGTCTTTTCTGGAGGCGTGCGACACGCCGGTGCCGGCGCCGTCGGCCAACCGGTCGGGCCGGCCGAGCCCGACGAGCTGGGAGGCCGTAGAGCACGACCTGGCGGGGCGCATCGACTGCATCCTGCAGGGCGGGCGCACGGACGCCGGGGTTGAGTCGACGGTCGTGGACTGCACCACAGCCCCCGCCACGGTGCTTCGCCCCGGGGCCGTGACGGTCGAGTCCCTCCGTCGCGCCCTGGGGGCCGTGCAGGTGCCCTCCTCGGACGCGGAGGGAAGCGCGCGGAGCCCGGGCACGCGCCACCGGCACTACGCGCCGTCCGCCCAGGTGCGGCTCGTCGAGGATCCCTCGGAGGCCGTCTCCGGGGAGCGCCACGCGTACGTCGGGCTCGATGGGCCTCCCCATCCGGACGCCCTCGGGACCGTGTATGTCGAGGAGAGCGTGAGGGCCTACGCCCACGACCTCTTCCATATCTTTCGGACCTGTGACGAGAACGAGGTTGAGGTCATCTACGCCCAGACCGTACCGCCCAGCGGACTGGGGCGGGCGCTCAACGACCGCCTTCGTCGTGCGGCGGCCCGGTAGAACGGTCGGGCCTGTGCGCGACATTCATTTCGCTCGGAGCACCGGGTTCATCACGGCGCCCCCGCACCGGCGAGGGCCCCCTGCCGCCCCCGGGTGCTACGGATGATCCACTGCGCGAGCGGCGGAAGCAGCCGACAGCTCTGGACCAGGGCCCAGGCGGCCCCTGGACGAAACGCCGCCGCGTGGATCCACCGCCCCAACCGCATGCGTTGGCCGAACGTGTCGGTCCAGGCGGTCTTGTAGCTCGACCGGAACGCGCGGGCCGGATGCCGTCCGTTGAGAAAGTCGGATGCCAGCGGACTCACGAGATCCGCGGTCCGGAGCGCCATCGCCATCCCGTCGCCGCAGAGCGGGGCAATCATGCCCGCGGCGTCTCCGATCATGCACACGTCATCTGCGAACCGGGATTTCGGCATGAGGGGGACCTGGCTCACCGCCTCGAAGCGGTCGCTGACACGCGTCAGTCCGCTGAGCCGCTCGTCGAAGGCCGGGTTCTGGCGGAGGGTGGTGTTGAGCATGCCCTCGGGCGATCCGCCGGCGTCCTTGAGGGCGTCGGTGCGCCCGATCCAACAGACGTTGATGCGGTCCCCCTCAACCGGAGACAGTCCGCAGTACGCGCCCGAGGAGCTATGAAGCTCAATCGTGTTCTCCAGGTCCGCCGCGGCGGGGCCGGCGTAGTGGGCCTTGAAGGCCACGTACGGCGTGGTTTCCGACAGAAAGGGCCGTTCCAACGACCGGTCCAGTCGACTCCGGCGGCCGTGCGCCCCCAGCACGAGACGGGCCTCTACAGGGTCTCCACCGACGCTTGCTACGAACCCGTCCCGGAGACTGCCACGGATGTTTGTAACCCGGGTCCCGGGGCGGCCTTCGACCCCCGTCGTGCAGGCCTTTTGGAAGAGCAGTTGATCGAGCCGGTAGCGGCTAAAGCCAAGGGCCGCATTGGGAAGAGAGTGGGACGTTGAGGCGCCGCTGGAGGTGGTCAGGCACGTCCGTCCGATGGGTTTCGCCCCCGCGGCGCGAACGTCGTCGAGCACGCCGAGGCGTCGGAACGAGGACTGCGCTTCCGGCGACAAGAACTCCCCACACAGTTTCTGGCGCGGGTAGGTTGACTGCTCGGCCAGAAGCACGTCGTGGCCCTCGCGGGCCAGTTGGAGTGCGGTGCTGCACCCCGATAGGCCGCCGCCAATTACGAGCGCATCGTAGGGCATGAAAGGATGTTGGTTGCGAATGGCAATGGATTGAAGCAACTGGCAACCGGCCGGTTGGCTCCCGACGGCCGCGGACCCGTCCGTCACAGAATGGAAACGTCTTTCGGCGCGGGGCCGTCATGCGTCGAGGTCGAGCGTCGACAGGGTCCACCGGAAGGCCCAATGCCACCGGACGGTTGGGGCGGGCAGCCGGGCGTCCCGGGCGAGGGTGTGGAGGTCCGCCCGACGAAACCCACGCCGGACGGACACGGGCCCGTCGTGCTGCACCATCGGGGCGAGCCCGAGGGCGCGGCTGAGGCCCCAGATTCCCACATAGGCGAGGAGGTGCCGGTGGAGGTCGTTTACGAGAAGGCCGTACCGGGCCACCCGCTGCATCTCCGAGAGCACCCGGACCGCCGAGGGGCCGTGAAAGTGATGCAGAAACAGGGCCGCGTGGGCGATGTCGACGGCCCCGGCATCGTGGGAAAGGGCCTGGGCGTCCCCGATCTCGACACGGACCCGGTCCCGAAGACGGGGGGGCAGGTGTTGGTCCAGATGGGCCCGGGCATGGCCCACCGTGACGGGGTTGGCGTCAACGCCGATGAGGTCCAGGGTGCACCCGAAGCGCTCGCCTCGCCGGGCCAGGTGGACCAAGTGGTCTCCGCTCCCGCACCCCACGTCCAGCAGACGGAGGCGTTCGTGGTGCCTGAGCGCCGGGTCGAGGACGTGATCCGTGGCCCGGTACCCTCCGAGCAGCCGGTTGATGCGTCGGAGGTCGCGGAGGGCCCGCGTGAGACGAGCGTCCGCGATCGAAAAATCATCCATCCACTCCTCGGTCTCCAGGCGAGATGAGAGGTCCGGACGGAGCGGAACGGCCACCGAAAGGGGATCGCCTGGTCTATCGACGGGATCTCGCGGCACAGTTGGGAAGCGGCGGACTATTCTACCTCGACCTCCGCCTCGATGCCCTGGTCGTTGAGGCGATCGCGAACCTCCGGGGCAAGGTTCTGCTCGACGGTGCTCGGGACGAACTTGGCGACCAGCCAGGCAAGGTATCCCTGCTGCCACGCGGCTTCCGTGGCGTCCTCAACGGTGATCTCCAATTTCCGGGCCCCCTTCGTGTCGACGTAGGCCTCGATGCCGCGGCTCTGAAATCCCTCCTCCAGGTGATCGGCCATCTGGTTCCGGACGGCCGATTCGATGTCGACCCCGGCCCCGGAGGCTTGAGCGGCACGGGCCCCCATCTGGCGGCGAGCGAGCTCTTGGGCGTTGAGAATTGTGACTTCAATCATGACGACGGACAGATGGGCGAAAAGAAACCGATCGGGGGGAGACGTCGACCATGGGCGCCGGAGGGCCCAGGCGCGACGACGGGATGCTCTATTGGCGCTCCTGCGCCGGGGTTCCGGACTGTACGGGTTCTTGGCACGCCCCGAGGACGCGGCCCGCGGAACTCGGGTGCAATTGAAACCTGACTGGTCTGCTTGTGGTATAGGGGGGTACCCTATAAAGAAGCGCCTCACACGCTGACAAACGGGCCCCAGTTTAATCCATGAGCCATCCTTCTCCCGAGACCGAGACGTCGCCACCAGACGCTCCCCCCCACGCCCCATCCGCCGAGGGGGACGCCTGTGCGGCCGAGCCGGTCCCTTCCGAACATCAGGAGGGCCATTCCTCCGGGGAGCGAGAAGAGCGCCTGACCCTGCCCATAAAGGGCATGTCGTGCGCCTCCTGCGCGAAGAGCGTGGAGGGGGGGCTCGCGGGTGTTGATGGGGTGGCGGAGGCCCGTGTCAACTTTGCCACCGAGCGGGCTCAAGTGGGGCTTCAGAAGGGGCGACGGGTGCCGGTTGAGAACTTGGCGCAGGCCGTCGCCGACAGTGGCTACGAGGTGCGCACCGCCGAAACGGCCCTCACGGTGCAGGGGATGACCTGCGCCTCGTGCGTCTCCCGCGTCGAAGACGCCCTCAACGCGGTGGAGGGGGTGCTGGAGGCGACCGTGAATCTCGCCACCGACCGTGCCACGGTGCGCTACGTGCCGGGGGCAACCGAGCGCACGGACCTCACGCAGGCCATTCGCGACGCCGGCTACGAGGGGGGCGGGACGGAAGACGGGGGCGACCGTGCCGACGTGGAGAACCAGGCCCGAGAAGACGAGCAGCGGTCGATGAGGCAGCGGTTCCTCCGGGCGCTGGCCTTCGCGCTTCCGGTATTCGTGTTGGAGATGGGCTTCATGCACATCCCGACGATGGAGGCCTGGATCACCGATCAGGTGTCCACCCAGACGCTGTACTACGTGCTGTTTGCCCTGACGTCGGTTGTCATGTTCGGGCCGGGCCGATACTTCTACCGGCACGGCTGGCCCGCGCTCAAGAACGGAAGTCCGGACATGAATACGCTCGTCATGATTGGGACCTCGGCGGCGTACGGCTACTCGGTCGTGGCGACGTTTCTGCCGCAGGTGCTTCCCGAGGGAACCGTGCACGTGTACTACGAGGCGGCGGCCGTCATCATCACGCTGATTCTGGCGGGCAACTACATGGAGGCGTTGGCCAAGGGCCGTGCGAGTGACGCGATTCGAGCGCTGCTCGACCTGCAGGCCACCACCGCCCGCGTGGTGCGCGACGGGGAGGAAGAAGAGGTGGACGTGCGCGAGGTGGGGCCGGGCGACGTGATCCGCGTGCGGCCCGGCGCGAAGGTGCCGGTGGACGGCGAGGTGATTGATGGCTCTTCGTACGTCGACGAGTCGATGGTGACCGGGGAGCCCGATCCGGTGAGCAAGGCGGAGGGCGACGAGGTGGTGGGCGGCACGCTCAACAAGACCGGGAGCTTCACCTTCAAGGCGACCCGCGTGGGGGAGGAGACGGTGCTCTCCCAGATCGTGGAGATGGTGGAGCAGGCGCAGGGCTCGGCCCCGCCGATTCAGTCACTTGCCGACCGGGTGGTCCGGGTCTTCGTCCCGTTCGTCCTGGCGACGGCCGCCCTCACCTTTGGCGTCTGGATGGTATGGGGGCCGGACCCGGTGCTCACATACGCCCTGGTGTCCGCCGTATCCGTCCTTATCATTGCGTGTCCCTGCGCGATGGGCATCGCCACGCCGATCTCGGTGATGGTGGGGACGGGGCGGGCCGCCGAGCTGGGTGTCTACGTCCGCGAGGGCGAGGCGCTACAGGCGCTCCACACCGCCGACCTCGTGGCGCTCGACAAGACGGGGACCCTCACGAAGGGAACCCCCGAGGTCACGGATTTCCGGCCGCAAAACGGTTTCGAGGAAGACGACCTGCTCCGCTGGATCGCTGCTGTCGAGTCGCAATCGGAGCACCCGATTGGGGAGGCGCTGGTCACACGGGCGGAGGAGCAGGGGGTCGATTGGCCGGACGCCGCCGACTTCGACGCCATCCCCGGCCACGGCGTGCAGGCGACCGTCGACGGCCGCACCGTCGCCATTGGGGCCGAGCGGCTGATGGACCGACTGGACGTGGCACTCGACGGGCAGCAGGCCACGGCCAACGACCTGGCGGACGCCGCCAAGACGCCCCTCTACGTGGCCGTAGACGGCACGCTGGCGGCGGTCGTCGCGGTGGCCGACCCCATCAAGGACTCCACGCCCGCCGCGCTCGACGCGCTGCACACGCTCGGCATCGAGGTCGCCATGATTACGGGCGACGACGAGCGGACGGCGCAGGCCATCGCTCGCGAGCTCGGCATCGACCGCGTGCAGGCCGAGGTGCTGCCCGACGAGAAGGCCGCGGCCATCACGGCCTTTCAGGAGCAGGGCCAGACGGTCGCGTTTGTGGGCGATGGCATCAACGACGCGCCCGCCCTCGCCCAGGCCGATGTGGGGATCGCCATCGGCACCGGCACCGACGTGGCCATCGAGAGCGGCGACATCGTGCTGATGTCCGGCGACCTGCGCGGCGTGCCGAACGCGGTTCACCTGTCGACGCACACGCTCCGCAACATCAAGCAGAATCTGTTCTGGGCCTTCGCGTACAACGTGCTCCTGATTCCGGTGGCGGCGGGTGTGCTCTACCCGGCATTCGGCCTCCTGCTGTCGCCCGCCCTCGCGGCGCTCGCAATGGTGTTCTCCGACCTCTTTGTGGTGGGCAATGCGCTGCGGCTGCGGCGCCTGGAGGCGGCTGTGGGGGAGGATGCGTCCGCCACGGGGACGACCGTCCCGGCCGCGGCGTAGGTCGATGCGGAAAGGCATCCTGCCGGGTCGTGGGGACGAGCGTCGCGACTTCTAAAAGACTGGTCGAGTCATTCCCGACGGACGCCGCTTTCGGAACCAGATTTTCCCCACCCCAGTGTGTCCCACTGCGCTCACGCAAACGAGAATCAATTCGAACACCCCCCTACGATGACTCGACTTCCCGTCACGCGATTTGTTGGCGCACTCTTGTTGGCGGGAATGACCGCCGTTGGCGTTGGCTGCGGAGGCGGCGACGGGCACTCATCAGATCCCCCGTCACCCAGTGCAACGACGTCGACGCTGACCGACACGATCGAGGTCGCGATGAAAGACTTCGCCTACCAGCCCGATACCCTCACCATCCCGGCTGGCCAGAACGTCACGCTCGCGTTCACCAACACCGGAGCGGTCGAGCACTACTTTGTCGTCGGCGACACGATTGCGAGTGACAACGACAGCTTCGAGCAGAACCTTTTCAGTGGCATCTCGATCGAGAAGAACAAGCAGACCGGGGGGCACGAGGAGAGTGAAGAAGAGCACGAGGAAGAGGAAGGCAGTCACGAGAATGTCTTCGAGTTGCCGCCCGGGGGCAGTGGCACCATGACGTTCACGCTTCCGCCCGAGAAGGCAGGAACGTACACCATCGCCTGCTTTGAGACCACCGGGGAGAAGAAGCACTACGAACTCGGCATGGAAGGCGCCCTCACGGTCACCGCCCCCACCAACTGACGTCTGGCGGCCTTTTTCTGGAGGCCTCTGCCATTGGTGCACGCGGCGGGCCGGCCCTTCACCTGGAACCCCTATCTGCCGGTCGGTTACGGCCCCACGATATGACTCGACACCGCGCCACACATCGCTGGATGGCCGCGCTCCTGAGCGGGGTGCTTCTGCTGGGCGGCGTGCTCCCGGGCCTGCAGGGGCTGTGTGCGGAGATGACAGCGTCGTTGCAACAGGCCGTTGCCATGCATGCGGAAACCGAGGCCGAGACCCATTCACGGTCATCGTCCCCCGACTGTGAGGACGACTGTGCCGGGATTGCCTGCTGTGTATCCGTGGCGTCGTTGACCGACGCCCCGGACCTGCGCCTGCCGGATCGCGGCGCGGCCGCCGACCTCACGCGGCTCCGCAGTGAGGAGTCCGTATCGATCCCGGCCCCCGATCGTGACAATTCCGGTTGGGCTCAAGAGTTCGATCCCGACCCTGCATTGCCCGTCCGCCTGCACGTCTGGACGGCCACCTTCTTAAGTTGAGCACGGCATCGGCGTCCTCTGGCGGCTACAACAGCCGTCCGGCGGGGCGAGTCCTCACTGTCCGCGATTCCCAATGCCGTGCTCGATCTATGTCTCGTTGCTCGCTTTGGGCGAGCGCCGTGGGCGCGATGCTGATGCTGGCGGGGCCGTGTGCCGCCGCGCAGCCGCAGCCCGATGCGGTGCGCCCGGCCCTGCTTGATTCGACGTCTGCCGCCCCGTCGGCGGCCCCAACCCTTCGTCTGGATTCGTTGCTCGCCGCCGCGGCTCGCGGCAACCCGTCGCTGCAGGCCGCCCGCCTCAAGGCCGAGGCGCGGGCGCAGCGCGGGGCGCAGGCCGGGGCGCTCCCCGACCCCACCGTGGGGGCCACCGCCTTTCCGGTTCCCCTCGTGACGGCCCGCGGGGAGCAGCGCACGCAGTGGCGCGTGCAGCAGGCGATTCCGTTTCCCGGCAAAAGGACTCTACGCCGCGAAGTGGCCGACCTCGGGGCGGACGTGGCGCGGGCCGACGCCCAGGCCCTCGAACAGACCCTCGCCCTCCGCATCCGCCGGGCCTACTACACCCTCGTGCGCGTGCAGTCCCATGAGCATTCCATCCGCCGTTTCCAGGCGGACCTGGAGCAGTTCGAGCGGGCGGCGATCGCGCAGTACGAGGTCGGGGAGGAGGGGCAGTCGGCCGTTCTGAAGGCGCAGATTGAGCGGCAGCGCCTGCAAACGCGCCTCGAAGGGCTGGCGGCCGAGCGGCAGTCGGCCCTCCAGACGCTGGCGCGCCTCACGGGGCGGGCGGCCCTCGCGGAGCGCGACACGCAGGTGGCGATTCCGTCCCGTCCCGATCTTCCGTCCACCGCCCCCGACGAGGCCCTCGACCGACGGCCGGAGGCCGAGAAGCTCCGCCGCCGCATCCAGCAGTCCGAGCGCGAGGCGGAGCTGGCGAAGACGGAGCAGTGGCCCGACTTCACCGTCGGCGCGCAGTATTTCGACATCGGGGCCAGCGGCCTCGGCCCGACCATGACGGGGCGCGACGCGCTGGCGTTGAGCGTGGGCGTAACAGTGCCGCTCTGGCGCGGCAAGCAGGAGGCGAATATTCAGGAGGCCCGGATCGAGCGGCGGCGGGCGGAGACGCAGCTTGAAGGCCTTCGCCTGGAGGTACGCACCCGGCTGGCCGACCTTCAGCAACAGATCGAGCGGCACCGGCGCCAGCTTACGCTCCTGGACGAGACGCTGCTGCCCAAGGCCGAGACGGCCCTCGAAACGTCGCTCAGCGGGTACCGCACCGGGCAGAACGACTTTTTGGACCTGCTCGACGCGGAGCGGACGCTCTTTCAACTGCGGCTGCAGCGGGCGTCGGTCTTTGCGCGGCTGCTGACCACGCAGGCGGAATGGGAGCGGACGGCGGGGCGGGTGGGATTGGCTGACGGGGGCGAGTAACCCTCCATTGGAGAGAGCAGATGTGCAGATGGGAGATTGGAAGAGGGAACGTTGGAAAATTGAAAGTGACAAGGTGAGAAGGTGTGAAGGGGGAAGGTGAGAAAATGGAAGGTCGGAGGTGGGCAGTGATGGGGGGCTTCATTCCAGAATGGGGTTTCGTGTTTTTCCGAAAACAGAGAGTCGCTATGTCGAACGTTCGATCTGTGTTCACCAGCAAGGGAGCCATCGCCGTCTACGCCCTTCTTGTGGGGCTTGCGCTCGGGGGCGGGGCCGTGGTGTGGGTCGGCGGGCCATATTTCGTCGGGACGCCGACCCGTCCCTCGTCCCATGCGCAGAGCGCCGGGGCGGGCGAGAGGGACATGGAGAGCGATTCGGCCACCGGCATGGACACGCGCAGCGACGGGGGCGGGTTGGCGACCGGGCTGGCGACGTACGACACCGACGGCGACGGCTACGTCTACCAGGGGGGGATGCATCCGGACATTGTGCGTGACGAGCCGGGGCCGTGTCCCATCTGCGGGATGGACCTGACGCGGACGCCGGTGGGCGGGCAGGAGGCGGGGACGGTCGAAATCTCGCCGGTGACGATGCAGAACATCGGCGTGCGGACGGCGACGGTGTCGGTCGAGTCTCTGGAGCGGTCGGTGCGCACGACCGGGCGGTTTCAGGCGAGCGAGCGGCGGATGACGGCGGTGGCGCCGAAGGTGGGCGGCTGGGTGGAGACGCTGCACGTGGGCTACGAGGGCGCCCGGGTGCAGGCGGGCGATCCGCTGTTCGAGCTCTACAGCCCGCAGCTGGTGGCGACGCAGGAGGAGTACCTGGCGGCGCTCCGGACCGCCAACAAGATGGAGGCCGACGAGGGGGCCCAGCGGCTGGTGGACGCGGCCCGGCGGCGCCTCGACTACTGGGACATCGCCGCGGAGCAGATTGAGCGGTTGCGGGAGACGCGCACGCCGATGCGAACGATGACCGTCACCGCCCCCGCGAGCGGGACCGTCACCACGAAGCAGATCACGGAGGGGGAGAAGTTTTCGCCGGGACAGACGCTCCTCCACATCACTGGCCTAAATCCACTCTGGCTCACGGTAGACGTCTACGAGCAGGATCTGTCGTGGGTTGACGTGGGCAGTCGGGCGCAGGTGGAGCTACCGTACGATCCGGGGCGGACGGTGACGGGGCGGGTGGACTACATTTACGACGAGGTGGACGACGACACCCGTACAGTGCGGGCGCGCATTGCGGTGCCGAACCCGGACCGGACGCTGAAGCCGGGCATGTACGCGACGGTTCGGTTAACGGGGGGCACGACGGAGCCGACGCCGCTGGTGCCGGAATCCGCCATCGTGAGCAGTGGGACGCGGGAGATTGTGGTCACGGCGCTCGGGGACGGGCGCTTCCGGCCGGTGCCGGTGCAGACGGGCCTCTCGGCGAACGGGCGGACGCAGGTGCTGCACGGGCTGGAGGGGGCCGAGCGGGTGGTCACGAGCGCGCAGTTCCTGATCGATTCGGAGGCGCGGCTGAGCGGGGCACTGGCGGCGATGGGAGACAGCACAACGTCCAGCGGGGGCGGCGGGCATCAGCACTAAGTGCCGCTTCATTGGTCATTGGCTCATTGATTCAATTGGTCCATCGTTGTGCTGAAATCAATCATTGAGTGGAGTGCCCGGAATCGGCTGCTGGTGGCGTTGATGGCGCTGTTGGTGGCGGCGGCGGGGACGTGGGCAACCATCAACATGCCGGTGGACGCGTTTCCGGACCTCTCGCCGACGCAGGTGATCATCAAGACGGAGTACCCGGGCCAAGGGCCGAAGGTGGTGGAGGAGCAGGTGACGTATCCGCTCACGACGTCCCTCATGTCGGTGCCGTACGCGAAGACCGTGCGCGGCTACTCGATGTTCGGGACCTCGTTCGTGTACGTGATTTTTGAGGACGGGACGGATCTGTACTGGGCGCGGAGCCGGGTGCTGGAGTCGCTGAGTACGGTCGAGGAGGAGCTGCCGGACGCGGCCTCCCCGGCGCTGGGGCCGGACGCAAGCGGGGTGGGCTGGGTCTACCAGTACACCGTGCGCGACACCACCGGGCGGCACGACCTGGCGGAACTGCGGTCGATTCAGGACTTCTTCCTGCGCTACGAGCTGCAGGGCGTGCAGGGGGTGTCCGAGATTGCGTCGGTCGGCGGCTTTCAGAAGCAGTACCAGGTGGTGGTCGATCCGCAGAAGCTGGCGGCCTACGACGTGACGATTGCGGACGTGCGGCGGGCGCTGAAGCGGTCCAGTCAGGACGTGGGCGGGCGGATCGTGGAGAGGGGCGAGCGCGAGTTCGTGGTGCGGGGGCAGGGGTACCTAGAGGGCATGGACGACATACGGAGCGTGGGCCTCCAGGCGGATCGGGGGACGCCGCTCACCATCGGCGACGTGGCGCGGGTGCGGACGGGGCCGGAGCTGCGGCGCGGCATTGCCGACGTGAACGGGGAGGGCGAGGTTGTGGGCGGCATCGTGGTGATGCGCTCCGGCGAGAACGCGATGGAGGTGATCGAGCGGGTGGAGGCGCGGATCGCGGAGCTACAGCCGGGTCTGCCGGAGGGCGTTTACATCGAGCCCGAGTACAACCGGCGGCCGCTCATCGAACGGGCCATCAGTACGCTCACGACGCAGCTGGCGGAGGAGATGCTGGTGGTGGCCGTGGTGGTGATGTTGTTTCTGCTGCACATGCGGAGTGCATTCGTGGCGCTGGTGACGGTGCCGGTGGGCATTGTGGTGTCGCTGCTGGTGATGTATCTGCTCGGGATCAACGCGAACGTGATGAGCCTGGGCGGGATTGCGATCGCGATCGGGGTGATGGTGGACGCGTCGTTGGTGATGGTGGAGAATGCGCACAAACACATCGAGCGGTTGCGTAAAGATGGAGAGGTTGAAAGTGGGCAGATTGAAGGTGGGCGGGCCGACGAGGGCGGTGGGTGGCGGCGTTTTGTGGAGTGGATTCCAGGGATGGGCGGAGGCGCCGAATTCAAAACTCGCAATTCGCAGCTCGATAATGCCACGCGGGTGGAGGCGGTGATCCGGGCGGCGAAGGAGGTGGGGCCGAGTCTGTTCTTTTCGCTGTTGATCGTGACGGTGAGTTTCCTGCCGGTCTTTACGCTGCAGCAGGTGGAGGGGCGGCTGTTTCGGCCGCTGGCGTTTACAAAGACGTTTGCCATGGCGGCGGCCGCGCTCCTGGCGGTGACGCTGGTGCCGGCGCTCATGGTCACGTTCGTGAAGGGCCGCATCCGGCGCGAGGACGAGAATCCCATCGCCCGGTTCTTCATTCGCGTCTACCGCCCGGTGATTCGGCGCGTGCTGCGGTGGCCGGGGACGGTGCTGGTGGGGGCCGTGCTCATTCTGGGGATCACGTTCCTGCCCCTGCAGCGCATGACGATTGGCGAGCCGGTGGTGCCGTTTCCGCAGATCGGATCGGAGTTTATGCCGCCGCTGAACGAGGGCGACGTGCTCTACATGCCGACGACGCTCCCGGGCGTGTCGCCGCAGAAGGCCAAGGAACTGCTGCAGCAGACCGACCGGATCATCGCAGATTTTCCGGAGGTGAAGTCGGTCTTCGGCAAGGCGGGCCGTGCGGAGACGGCCACCGACCCGGCGCCGCTCTCGATGCTGGAGACGACCATCATCCTGGAGCCGAAGCACAAGTGGCGCGAGGGGATGACGAAGGAGAAACTCATCAGCACACTGGACCAGTCGCTGCAGATCCCGGGCCTCACGAACGCGTGGACGCAGCCGATCGAGGCGCGCACCGACATGCTGGCGACGGGCATCAAGACGCCGGTGGGCATCAAGATTGCCGGGGCGGACCTGCGGACGCTGGAGCGGATCGGCGAGCGGGTGGAGGGGGCGCTCTCGCCGCTGGACGGCACGCAATCCGTGTACGCCGAGCGGGTGATGGGGGGCACGTTTCTGGACATCGACGTGGACCGGGCCGCGGCGGCGCGCTATGGGCTCACGACCGGCGACGTGCAGGACATCATCCAGACGGCGGTAGGGGGCATGCCCGTCACGACGACCGTGGAGGGGCTGGAGCGCTACTCGGTGAACGTGCGCTACCCGCGCGGCCTGCGCGACAACCTGCCGGCCCTGCGCGAGGTGCGCGTGCCGCTGCCGACGGGGGCCGAGGTGCCCCTCGGGCAGCTGGCGACGCTGGCGCGGGTGGAGGGGCCGCCCATGATCAAGAGCGAGCAGGCGCGGCCCAACGCGTGGGTGTTCGTGGACCTGTCGGAGGGCACCGACATCGGCTCGTTCGTGCAGCGGGCCCGGCAGGTTGTGCGGGAGAACGTGGACCTCCCGGCGGGCTATTCGCTGACGTGGAGCGGGCAGTACCAGTACATGGAACGGGCCAACGAGCGCCTGCAACTGCTGGTGCCGGTGACGCTCGCCATCATTTTCCTGCTGCTCCTGCTGCACTTTCGGAGTGCCACGAAGTCGGCGCTCCTGTTGGGGCTGCTGCCGTTCTGCCTGGTGGGGGCGGCGTGGCTCATGTGGGCGCTGGCGTTCAACATGAGCATCGCCGTGGGGGTGGGCGTAATTGCCGTGGCGGGCCTCGCGGCGGAGACGGGCGTGGTGATGCTCGTCTACCTCGACGAGGCGATTGCGCGGTACCGGGAGGAAGGCCGGCTCACGTCGCGCGATGCCCTGCGGGCGGCGCTGGAGGAGGGGGCCGTCATGCGCGTGCGCCCACTCCTGATGACGGTCTTCACGACGTTCTTCGGCCTCTTGCCGCTCATGTCTTCGACCGGGACGGGGGCGCAGGTGATGCAGCGGCTGGCGACGCCAATGGTGGGGGGGCTCTTCAGCGCCGCGCTCCTCACGCTGGTGGTGCTGCCGGCGGCGTACGTGTTCGTGAACCGGGCATGGTTTGGGAACGGGTGGGCGGAAACGCCCGAGGGGACCGACGAAGCGGCGGACCCTGTCGGGGCCGAAACGACGAGATAGGGCTGCCCCCGAACGCCCCCCGCATGACAACGAGCCTTCGACTCCTTGAACCAATCCCAGTGTTTCAGTGAGCCACAGTCACGACCGCACACCTCGCCAGGACCCGGCCGTGCCCGCGCAGTACGACGCCTGGGCGACGGTCTACGACCTCTTTTGGGCCCGCTACGTGAACAAGACGATCCCCGTGCTGCAGCGGGTGGCGGACGTGACGGCGGGCGAGCGGGGGCTCGACCTGGCCTGCGGCACCGGGCCGTTTGAGTGGCGGGTGCTGGACGAAGAGCCGGACGCGACCCTCGTGGGGGTCGACCTCAGCCCGGCGATGGTGGAGCGGGCCCGGGCCAAGCTCGACGGGCGGCCGGGCGTTCGGTTCGAGCAGGCCGACGTGCACGACCTCCCCTTCGGCGACAACGCCTTCGACGTGGCCGTGTGCGCCAATACGTTTCACTACTTTACGCACCCGGAGCAGGTGCTGACGGAGGCCCGCCGCGTGCTCCGGCCCGGCGGGCGGCTGGTTGTGCTCGACTGGTGCCGCGACGTCTGGACGTGCCGCGTCATGGACGCCGTGCTCCCTCACCTCGACCCGGCCTACCAGTACTGCTACACGCTCGACGAGATGCGGGCCCTGCTCGCCGAGGCCGACTTTTCGACACACCGCCAGTTCCGTTACCGGTTCGACCTCATTTGGGGTATGATGGTCGTGGAGGCGGTCCCGAATCACTCCTGAGGAGAGCGTCCGTGTTTTGTTGCACACACCTCAGCACGTTCGATGGAGACGCAAAGCAAAGCGGCTACGGACGAGCGGCCACGGACGAAGAGCGTCCGCACGCGGATTACGCCCATTCGGGGTCTGGTCACGGCCATGGTCATGACGGAGAGGGGCATCACGCCCACCACGTCGAAACGGTGCGCACTGGGTGGCGGAGGAGCTGAGCCTGGACACCGTGATTGCGGAGGTACCGCCCGACGAAAAGAGCGCCGTGATCGCGCAGCTGCAGGCGGAAGGCAAGCTCGTGGCCATAATGGGCGGCGGCGTAAACGACGCCCCGGCCCTCGCCCCGGCCGATGTGGCAGTCGAGACCGCCGACATCGTCCTCGTGGAGAACGACCGGCGCGAGGCGGTGGACGTGATCCGGCTCGCGCAGGCCGCCCGCCGCGAGATGATCCAAAACCTGTGGTGGCCACCGGCTATAGCGTCGTCGCCCTCCCGTTGGCCGCGGGGGCACTGGCCACGGTGGGCATTCTCCTGAGTCCGGCGGTCGGGGCCGTCCTGATGAGCCTGAGTCCCGTGGTTGTCGCCGTCAACGCCCGGTACCTTACGCTCGACTGAGAGATGGCCCCTGGCCGGCTCTGGACCGCCGGGGCGGGGGCTCCACACCGGCCGGGCGTAGATCAGTCGGGCAGGCTCAATCCGTCGATCTCGATGTCCTGAACGGAGCGGGGCTGCCGGGCGACGATGTCGCCGTAGTAGGCCGTGGCGGCCTCGCCGGTGTTGTCGGTGTCGGTCATGATGGCGACGCCGTCGATGGGCGGCGGGGATTCTCCAAACGCCCGGCGGTAGTCCACACGAATGTCCCGCTGCTCCCGAACCCACGTCCCCACCTTCGTCGAGCCGCTCTCGACGGGAATCATCTGCACCCAGTCCGTGAACGCGTTCGGGAGAATGGTGTCCGGGGCGACCCGGCTTGCCCAGACGTAGTTCAGGGCCCGAGTCGGGACCTGGTCGTACCCGAGGGCCTGGAGGGCTTCGTACTTGGCGCGATCGACCAGGCCAAAGTTGCTCGGGTCGTAGTCGAAGGTAACGTAGAGCCGAGCCGGATAGTCGTCCCCGTCTTTGGTTCGGGCGTCGCCCTCGTCGAGCACGTTGGTCACCTTCCACCGCCAGGACAACACCGGGTACCGCTTCGGGTCGAGGGTTAGCGTGCGCCCCAGGCCCGCGGCCCCGCCGTCGCTGACGGCCCGAACGACCGCGGTGGAGTCGCCCCCGACCGGTCGTTCAACAAGCCGGTACCGGGTCTCCGTCTCTACGTCCCCGAAGCGGACAGTCTGCCACCCGGATGGATGCCCGTCGGGGGTGGCCTCGGCAGTCGAAAAGCGCCCGATGTACTGCTGCGGGGGGGCGTGCGTGGCGAAGCCGACCATCAGGCCAATGGCGCAGAGGACGAGCGACCAGCAAGCGGGCGAACGTAGGACTGAGATCATCAACCTCACAGGTGTGGGGGCGAGGTGCGGACGACTGTGGACGATTTGCTTGTGTGGGGACACCCACCACGCAATGTTAATCCGACTGGGCGCACGTGCACTTCCCCTGCAAATGGGAAGTGTTGAACAAAGACTACGGCGACGTTGAGTCCCTGTCTCGATGCCCTTGCGCGTGTGAAACCTTAATCTACCAATTCACCTTACTGTCGTGAAGAAAAAGGGCCGAAGCGCGTCTGGCCCCAATCGGTCTTCGTGGTCGAGTAAACTACTTTTCGTGGTGTCTTAATCACGGGTAGGACCCCGTGACTGCAGCGGGCTTTCAAGGCGTAGAGACCTGACATCCTTCGGCTAGACCCTAAACTAAGTTTTTGCATCACTATGGCAAATGAACAGGACGTTTCGCGACGTGATTTCTTACAGCGCCTGAGTGTGGTCGGCATTGCGGGCCTTGGCGCCGGATCGCTGGTATCGGCCTGCGGGGGCGGGGGCGGCGAGGAAGGCGGCTCCCCCTCTGGGTCCACGAGCCAGGCGTCCGGGCAGTCGAGCGGGGGCGGCGCCCAGACGGTGACGATCCACCCGCAGGGCAATCAGATGAAGTACAAGGAAACCGAGTTCGAGGTGCCGGCGGACACGGAGATTGAGCTGGTGTTCGAGAACACCGCATCGAGCCCGTCGATGCAGCATAATGTGCTCGTGATGAACAAGCCCCCGGAGCAGGGCACCTTTAAGGAGGTGGGACAGGCCGGCGTGCAGGCGGGCGCATCGAACGAATATGTCCCCGACCACCCTGCGGTATTGGCGGCCACGGACATCTCGAAGCCGGGCGAAACGGTATCGGTGACGTTCACGACGCCGTCGGAGTCGGGCGAGTACGGCTACGTATGCACGTATCCGGGCCACTGGGCGACCATGCAGGGCACAATGATCGTGACCTAAGACCGGCCCCGCAGGTCCGTGGATGCGGGCCTGCCTCGAAGATTCAACTCTCCGGGGGGACACACTCCTGCAGTTGTCGATGTCCCCTCTGAGGACGCCGGCACGGGGCGCATCCCCGCGCCCCGTGCCACGGCGCCTCTGGTTCATGCAGTAGGCCCAGCGATTCCCCCTGCATAGGCGGCTGGGCGACAACGCGTTGAGCCCCGCCAGCCATGACTTGGCGAGACCCGGTTGTTCCGTCAATCTCCGTACGGGAGCGCCCGGACGGGCACTCTTGTCATGGTGCCGCAACTTGGACCCCCCACGAGTAAGACTGGGGGTCGATCAAATCCCACTGGGCCCGTCGCACGTTGGGGGCTCGGGAAGGGAACCACGATCTCCCCACTGGATCCAGATTGAACGGTCGGCCCGGGCGGCCCCTTTCCGGATGGCAGCGGGGCATGAATCGGGGTGAGGGGAAATTCATGCGGACGGCGGTGGGGCGGACACCGAGGGCACCCGTCTGGCTGCGGCCCAGAAACGCGACGGCGCAGGCCGTGACGGGCGAACGTTATGCCCCGTGATGCCGATGTGTCTGTGGACCCTGCCCGCCGTCCCCGAACCGACGCCCCCGGCGTCCCATGTTGAGCCAGGTCTGGAGTAGCACGACGCACGGTGTCGAGGCCCTGCCGGTCGAGCTCGAAACGAACGTCGCCTCCGGCATGCGGGGCCTTTCGGTCGTGGGCCTCCCGCGGGCGGCGGTGCGGGAGAGCTTCGACCGGGTGCGCGCCGCCCTCGAGAACAACGACGTCCCCGTAGAGTGGGGACGCATTACCATCAACCTCGCGCCGGCGGACGTGCCGAAGGAAAGCGCGGCGTTCGACCTGCCCATGGCGGTGGGCTGGGTGGCCGCCAGCGGCACCACGGTCACTGCGGACGTGCTGGACCGGTACTGGCTCACGGGCGAGCTGGCCCTGGACGGCACCGTGCGTCCCGTGAACGGCGTGCTGCCGATGGCGATGAAGGCGCGGGAAGAAGGATACGAGGGCGTGCTCGTGCCCGCCGAGAACGCCGCGGAGGCCGCCGTGGTGGACGACCTCAGGGTCTACCCGGTGGAGACGGTCACCGACGCATTTGACATTCTACACGATCCCCACGGCCCGGCGGCGCCGGAGCCCTACACGAACGACCTGGACGCGATCTTCGACCAGGCACGCCAGTACCGACGCGACCTCAGCGACGTGCGGGGCCAGGAAAACGTAAAGCGCGCCCTCGAAGTGGCGGCGGCCGGGGGCCACAACGCCCTCATGGTGGGCCCGCCCGGCTCGGGCAAAACCATGCTCGCCCGCCGCATGCCCACGATCCTGCCGCCGCTCAGCACCGACGAGGCGCTCGAAACGACCAAGATTCACTCCGTCAGCGGCGAACTCGCGTCCGACCACGGGATCCTGGCCACGCGTCCGTTTCGGGCCCCGCACCACACCATTTCCGACGCGGGCCTCTGTGGGGGCGGTGCCCATCCGACCCCCGGCGAAATCTCCCTCGCCCACAACGGCGTCCTGTTCCTCGACGAGCTGCCCGAGTTTCAGCGGCGGGTCCTGGAGGTGCTCCGCCAGCCGATGGAGGAGGGGCGCATCACGATTAGTCGGGCGGAGACGACCGTCACCTACCCGGCCCGTTTCATGCTCATCGCTTCGATGAACCCGTGCCCGTGCGGGCACCTCAACGACCCGAATCAGGAGTGCGTCTGCACGCCCGCCCAGGTGCAACGGTACCTCGGCAAGATAAGCGGGCCCCTCATGGACCGGATCGACCTGCACGTGGAGGTGGCGCCGGTGGACTTCGATGCGATGAGCGCCGAGCGGACCGGTGAGTCGTCCACTGCCGTGCGAAAGCGGGTGGTGCAGGCCCGAGAGCGGCAGTCGGAGCGGTTCGGGGCGGTGGAGGCCCTCTACAACAATGCCCAGATGGATGCCCAGCGGGTGCAGGAGCACTGCTCGCTCAACGATGCGGGGCAGAACCTACTCCGCACGGCGTCCGATCGCCTCGGCCTGAGCGCGCGGGGCTACACGCGCATCCTGAAGGTGGCCCGGACCGTCGCGGACCTGGAGGCGAGTGCGTCCATTCGGCCCGCCCACGTTTCCGAGGCCATTCAGTACCGCTCCCTGGATCGGGAGTGGTGGCACGGATGAGACGCCGAGTGTCCGAAGGGAGCCATCTTCTCGTCGCCAACCGGTGATCAAGTGCCACTTCGGTGTTTGGCACAGACGTGGGCACCAGACCCATACGGCCCCTCGGCTGACGTCCCGAAACCGACCACGACTGCCGTCAGTCCCCTCGACCGCGGCGTGATCACACGTTCGGGGCGTGGATCGGCGAGAGTACGGGTCAAGAACAAGCGCCACAGCTACCGCGACTGCCCGGCCCGTTCCGTCGCCACGAGTACGCGCATGTTCAGGGCCTGCGCCGCGGACGCAACCGTGGCGAACTGGCCGATGCGGGCCGCCTGGTCGGCCCGCATGATGAGGAACTGCTGGTCGGTCCGGCGGGCGCGCAGCTCGCTCACGAGGCGCCCCTGCGGCACCGGCGAGCCGGCCACGTAGTAGTTGCCGTCCTTCGTGAGGGACACGGTGATTGACTGCTCCGACACGGGCGAGGCGCTGTCGACCTGCGGCAGGTTCACCTGGATGCCCATCTGCGGGATGAAGCTCGAAGTGAGCAGGAAGAAAATCAGGAGCAGCAGGACGACGTCCGTCATGCCCGCGAGGCTGAAGGTTGTCATCGGCTCGCGGGACGGGGAGAAGTCGAGCGGCATGGCGGTGCGGGCGGTTGGTCAACGAGCGGGGCGGCGCAGGCGCAGGTTCACGACGGCAGCTCCTCGGACCGCTCCGGCGAGACGGGCTCCTGCAGTAGGTCGATGAAGTCCGTGGCGGAGCGCTCCATGTCGTTCGACAGGCGCCGGATGCGCCCCATGAGGTAGTTGTACGAGAAGAGCGCCAGGATGCCGACCAGCAGGCCCGCCGCGGTCGTGATGAGGGCCTCCCAAATCCCCCCTGCCAGTACGGAGGGGTTCACGTTCCCCTGCAGGTTTTGAATCTGCTGAAACGCCCGGATCATGCCGACCACCGTCCCGAAGAAGCCGAGCATGGGCGCAATGCCGGCGATGCTGGCGAGCAGGTTCGTCCGCTTCTCCAGGTCAAAGGTTTCGTGCTTGCCCGCGGCCTGCACGGCGTCTTGAATCTCGGAGATCGGCCGCCCCAGGCGCTCGAGGCCCTGCTGCAGAATGCGGGTAATGGGCACGTTCTTCTCCTCACAGTACTGGATGGCGGCCTCGACGTTGCCGCTGCGCACGAACTCGCGCACCCGATCGGTAATGGCCTCGGGGTCGGAGGCGGCCTGTCGGATCGTGATGAGCCGCTCCACCAGCAGGTAGATGGTGAGCAGGGAAAGCAACACCAGTGGCACCATCACCCATCCCCCCAGCACCAGAATATCGAGGAGGGAGGAGGCCTGCCCCGATGCGGTTTGGGTGGTGTCGAGGGCCGTGGTGTCCACCTGTTGAGGGAGGACGGTCGCGGCGGTCAGCAGAGCAGAAGGCACAGGGGCGAGATGGGGTCGGTTCGAGAAATGCTATTCGAGGCGGTGGGTCCACGCGTCCGACGGGAGGGCATCGGCCCGCTCGGTGAGGACGCGTTCGGCGGTCGACTCGGAGGCATACCGCCCAATCGTCACGCGGTACCACGTCGTATTGTCCACCGTTCCGGACACGACGGCGACGGAATCGAACCGGGAGGCATACCGGTCCGCGGCCTCCTGTGCGCCGTCGCGGGAGGAGCTGGAGGCCACGACGATGGTCCAGTCCCGAGCGTCTGAGGCCTCGTTCTCGGGGACCGTCGAGTCGGCAGACTGGGCGTCAGAGGCGGAATCCGTGGTGGTGTTACGCCCGGTCGGGTCGGCCGGCGTCTCGGTGGCCGTGGAGGGCGGCGAGTTCTGGGTCGGGCCCAACACGTTTGTCTGGGTGACCACGAACCATCCGGCTCCAGCAAGGAAAAGAGCCGTGAGCACGCCACTGAGGATCGTGAAAGAGTCCGGGGAGCGGGGGGCGGCGTCGGGCTGTGCCGGGGGGCGGTCCTGCGCGAGGTCCTCGTCCTGATCGGCGTCCGACGCCGGGGACGGCGCGGCCTCCTCGGAAGGATCCGGGGCGGCGGATGCGTCGGACTCGGCTTCAGGAGAGAGGGCCTCCGCGGAGAGGCCCTCGTACGGCCGATTGACGCGCCGTTGCAGTGCCGGGCTGGGGGCGAAGGTGAGGGCGTCGCCGTCCTTCCGAAACGTGCCGAGTCCGGACAGCTGAACGCCATCGGACGCGGCGCGCTGGCGGAGCTCCTCCACCATGGTGCTCAGCAGGGGGCGGACCTGGTCCTCCGGAATGTCGAGCCGCTCCGCGAGGAGGGGGATGATGGATGTGGGCATGGGGGTCTGCAAGTGATGAAGGAGTCACGCGCCCGGTTCTGGGGTGAAGACGACCTCGTTGCGGGGCGGGGCGAGACGACGAACGCCGTCCTCCTCCTGCACCCCGCTCGGGCGGTGCTCAACGGAAAACGTGCCGAGGCCCGGCACCTCTACGGCGTTTCCGGTGTCCAGTTGATCCTGGACCGCGTCGGTGAACGCCTCGATGACCTCTTCGGCGGAAGGGGACTCCATGACGAACGTGGGAGAATGAATGAGCGGGAGTGGTCCAAAGGTCACCCTAAAAATACGTTCGTGGGGCGCAACATAAAATCCGGGGCCTGAGGACGCCGGTCCCCGACGCGTCCGGACTGGGTCACCATTGCAGCCGCAGGCCCACCGAGAGCTCGGCGACGGGCTGCGGATAGTTCGCCCACAGGGTTGGTGCGTCCGGCGAGAGCTGCTCGGCGCGGGCCACGAGCTCGAGGTCCGCCCCCACGGCGTAGGTACCTTCGAGGTCGACGGAGACGTATGGGTCAAGCCGAACGGTGCGGGCGAGGCCGGCGTCGCGCGGTCCGTGAAACTCCCCGTGGGCCTTCAAAAAGCCGTCGCCCCCTGCGAATGAGACCGCGACGAGGGCGTCCGCCGTGACGGCGGCAAAGTTCGGAATGGGGCCGTCCACGTCGGGAAGCGTCCCGTCCCGCACCGACAGGCCCAGGGAGGCCTGCACGCCGTCGACGCCCTGCAGGGCCACCTCGCCCCGTCCTTCCAAAATGCGGGCGGCATCGTACCGAACCCGATACAGCTCCTGGTAGGCGCCCTGGCCGGCGCGGTCGAAGTACCGGTAGGTTGGGGCATACCGGTACCCCGCGGCGGCCTTCATCCGCACCGGGCCGCGCGTGAGGGTGAGGCCCCCCTCCGCGTGGGTCGTTTCGAGGGTGGGGCGGAGAGAGGGGGCGTGCTGGGCGTACGGATTTGTGGCGTAGAGCGCATCCAGGGCCGTATCGCCGAGGCGAGGCTGATTGCGAAGGAAGAGGCGAGTCCTCGTGCCGAGTCGCCACTCGGCATCCACGACCGGCGCGACGAAGGTCGCTTCAACGGAGCCTGCGTTTGGCTGAGTCGGCTGGGCGGGCGTATCGAAGGCGAGGACGGCGGCGCCGGCCTCGACAGACACCGACTCGATCGGGGAGTGTGAGACCGTGCCGCTGACGTCCGCGTCGTAGGCGGTTTGGGTCTGCGGGTCCTCCCCCAACCACGATCGTCGGTACTGGGCCTGCACGCGGGGCCGGTAGCGAACCGGGGCCGTCGCCGATCCACGGAGGCCCACCTGTTGTTGGCTGTAGGTCTGCTCCGAGGTGGCAGGATCGAAGTGAGAGGTGTATTCGGTGTGGTCGTAGCGCACCGCCGCCCGGGCCGGGGCATTCGGGGATGTGCGGCGGACCTGCACCGCGCCGCCGGCCGAGTGGCTCTCCCGGTCGGGGACCTCGGCGACGGAGGGCCGGGTGGGGGCGGCGCCGTGGAGGGCGTACCGCTGCACATTGCCGTGCGCCGTCGCGTCGACCCGAACAGCGTCCTGCGTATGTTGAAGACGCACGCGGGCCTCGGCGACGTCATCGTTCGGGTCCGCCTCGGTGCCCGTGTACGCGCCGCGCAGGGAGAGGCGGCTCCGGGGCGACACCGGCACCCCGACCCGGCCTTCGAAGAAGCGGCTGAAGTACCGGCCGCTGCCGCCCTCCAGGTAGCCCTGAGCCGGTTCGGCGGTGGGGGCCATCGACGACGCGACCGTTTCGGGAACCGGCAGGCGCTCGGGAAGGCCGTCCAGGGGCTGGTCGTAGGGGCCGGTATACGGCCGATGGTCCGGCGGCACGGTCGGGACTGCAGGGGGCGTCGCGAAGCCGGTCAGGGGCTGGCGCTCCAGGGAAGGAAGGGCGATCTGGCGCTCGCCCCGAATTTCGATCTCCCGCGGAGCAATCTCGGGAAGCTGTGTCGTGTCGGTCTGCTGGGCCTGCACGGGCGAGGCGATCAAGAGGAGGACCATCCCGGTGAGGCAGAGGCCGATGAGACGGGAACGCATGGGCACGGGTCCGAGACGAAGGGTGCGCATACGGGAGAGCCAAGAAGAGATTACAGCGAGAGTGAGAGGCGGGAGGCGACGGCCCGCTACGATTCAATTGCCTGTTGTTCGTCCCGGGCCGTTTCGGCAAACGGAGTGCCGCCGTAGGTCTGTTGCACCTCGTCGTACAGCTGAACGGCCTGGCCGGTCTCGCCCTGGGCGCGGTAGGCCCGGGCCTGTTCGAGCAGCGCCCGGGCCTCCCACTCGGGGTGTCCGGCGAAGAGGGACGGCATGCGCTCCAGTTCACGGATGGCGGTCTGGGGATTCCCCTGCCGCCGGAGCTGCCGCCCGAGGCGGTACAGCGCCTCGGCGCCGGTTTCCCCGTCCGACGCCCGAATGACACGCCGGTAGAGGTCGAGCGCCTCGTCGGTGCGTCCCTGCTCCTCTCGAACCCGCCCGAGGCCGAGCCGCGCGGCATTTCGGAGGGGGCCCTGGGGCTCGGCCTCCAGAATCTGGGACAGGAGGGTGTCGGCCGCGCTGGTGCGGCCGAGCCGCAGGAGGGCCTGACCCTGGCCGTACCGGGCCTGGGCACGCAGCTCGTCCCGGGTGTCGTCCTGCTCGGCGGCGGTGCGGTAGGCCGCCGCGGCCTGCTCGTTGGCCCCCTCCTCGAGGTAAATTTCCCCGAGACGAAGGCTGGCATCCGAGAGGTATTCGCTGTCGGGGTACTGGTCCGTGAGTTGCCGGAGGTAGTTTTTGGCCTCCTCGTACTGGTCGGTGTCGGCGTACAAGAGCCCGAGATAGTAGTACGCGTCCGGCACGCGCGCCGGGGTGGAGGTGGTGCGCACAAACGTGCGGAAGAGGCGGAGGGCCCGCTTCGAGTCGCCGCGCTGGTACGCGGCCCGGGCCCGGTGGTAGCGCAGGCGGTCCTCCATGTTGGCGTCCGGCACGCGGTTCGCAATCGCCGCGATGAGCGTGTCGGCGCGATCCTGTTGGCCCGCGGCGTTGAGGGCAAAGAAGAGGCTGGAGGCCGCCTCACTGGCGGAGGGGCTTTCGGGATAGGTTTCGAGGACGGCGCGGTAGGCCTGCACAGCGTCCTTCATCTCGCCCGCGTTGTAGTGGGTGTCCCCGATCGCGTACTGGGCCTCGGCGGCACGGGCCGTCTCGGGGTAATCTTCGAGCAGTTGAGTGAAGGCGTCCCGGGCGGCCTCGTAGCGCTGTTCCTGGAAGTGAATGTCCCCGAGGCGGTACAGCGCATCGGGGCGGAGGGGACTGTCGGGAAAGTCCTCGACGAAGCGACGGAGGCGATCGCGGGCGGCGCCCGGCTGGCCCGCGTAGTACAGGGCCCGTCCTCCCTGGTAGAGCGCGTACTCGACGCCTTCCCCGTCGACGCGGTCGTACGCCGCCCGGGCGTCGTCGTACCGCTTGAGGGCAAAGTAGCAGTCCGCCAATCGAAGGCGGGCGTCCTGCCGGTACGGGACGTCGGATGTGGAGTCCCCGTCGTACACGTCCAGAAACCGGCGAAACGACCGGGCGGCGGGCTCGAAGCGACGTTGCTTGAAATACGTCCAGGCAAGGGCGTACCGCGCGCCCGCTCGCTGCGGTGCGTCCGGGCTGGTGTCGAGGTATTTCTGGAATTGTCGTCGGGCCGCTCCGTATCGCTCCCGCTGATAGAACGTATCGCCCCCCCAGAAGAGCGCCTCCTGGCCCCGGGCCGTTTCGGAGTGTGCGTCGGCGAGGGCCCGGAATTCCGTCCCCGCCTCGCCGTAGCGCCCGTTGCGGTACAGGGACCATGCCTTTTGAAACCGCACCGTGGCGGTTACCGATTCGGGAGCGGCCCCCCGATCGATCGCCTCAGTATACGCATCTAGGGCCGAGTCCAGATTGTCGGTCGCCAGGTAGGCGTTGCCGAGCCAGTAGAATGCCTCGCCGCGCGGCCCCGCCGACGAGGCCTGTTGGGTGGCGGCGCGGAAGGCCGAGGCCGCTCGGTCGTATCGCTCCTGTCGGTAGTGAAGCAGGCCGACCTCGTACCGGGCCGCGGTTGCCAGCGGACCCGCCTCGGCCCGATCGAGGAAGGTGCGGTATCGCTCCAGGGCATCCGCCCGGGCACCGGTGAGGGCTCGACTCGCGGCCTCGTAGTACGTCGCCCTGTCGGCGAGCGGATGGTCCGCTGCGCGCACCGCCGCGAAGGCCTCGGCGGCCGCCGCGTGCCGCCCCGCGTTGTAGTGCTGCCATGCGAGCCCGTAGCGGGCAGGAGTCGTGTACGAGCTGTTTGGCAGCTCCTCCAGAATCAACCGGTACTGCGTTGTGGCGTCCTCTCGGCGCCCGAGGGCACTGTACGTCTCGCCGAGCAGGAACAGGGTGCGGGCGCGGGCGGGGCCGGTGAGGTCGGGAAGGCGTCGCTGCAGCTCCGTGGCGGCATTCTCGTACTGGCCGACCCGGTAGTACACTTCGCCCAGAATGGTGCCCAGGTTTTCCGAAAACGGGGCGTCCGGAAATTGCTCGCCGAGCCGCTCGAACGAGGCCGTGGCCCGGTCGTAGCGCTCCAGTTGCACCTGGGTGACGCCCCGGGCGTACAGGGCCGCTGGGGCCAACTCGGCGTCGGGGTAGCGCGAGTAGACCTGTTTGAAGTAGGGGAGGGCGGCGTCGGGGTTGCCCTGATTCTGCTCCGTCCGGCCCAGGAGGTAGAGGGCCCGCGCGCCCTCGTCCGGGCGATCGGGGGCCGTCGCGATGGTTTGGAGTTGCGACTTGGCCCGGTCGGGATTCCCCTGATCCAGGTAGTACTGCGCCAGCCCGAGCCGGGCGGTTCGGGCCCGCGGGTGCGACGGGTACTCGCGCTGAAGCCGGCTGAGCAGGCGTCGGGTGCCGGC
Source organism: Salinibacter pepae (assembly GCF_947077775.1). Classification (NCBI taxonomy): domain Bacteria; kingdom Pseudomonadati; phylum Rhodothermota; class Rhodothermia; order Rhodothermales; family Salinibacteraceae; genus Salinibacter; species Salinibacter pepae. Next base: position 265,177 of record NZ_CAMTTE010000001.1, on the reverse strand, counting down.
GTCGTCTCCCTGCGCCAGGGCGGCCCGCGCTTCCAGGTAAAGGGCCTGCGGGGCCGCGACGTGGGACGCATGGGCCTGTCGAAACGTAGCGAACGCCGTAGCCGCGTCCGGATAGAGCTGCTGCTCGTACAACTCCACCGCCCCCCCAAATGCGTTCGCCGGCCGAGGGGCCTCCCGTTGGGCCCGGGCCGGGGACAGGGCCGTCCCCGCCAGCACGCAGAGGAGAAGAAATCGACGCCAGTGGGGAATCATTTTTGAGGTGTGCGAGTCAAATCCGAATGACGACGCCGAAACGAAAGTTTGAGGCCGGGTCCTCGGCATGACTCTCTCCTACGACACGAACCGAGGGCGGTTCGACCCGGAACGAGCGCCCTAGACGAAAGTCGCCGCCGGCGCCTTCGTTCCCACCCGGTTACTCAGAAACTTCTAAATCCACTCCGTCTCAACCCCTTTTCTCCCAAGCGATTAGACGCCCATGCCTAATCCTTCGACTGATCCTGCGCCCGGTGATTCCCCGACGTCTTCGGGGGCTCCCTTCGAGGACCCCGATCCCTCATCTTGGGATCAGGCGGATGAGATGGAGATGCCCGGCGGCCTGTCGTCCTCCCTCGCGACGGACATGGCCCGTTCGTGGGTGCGGCAACACCAAAAGGCCACGATGATCGGGGCGTTCGGCGTCGGCGTGTTCGTCGGGGTGATGCTCCGAGACTGAAGGAGCCCAGCCGGGGCGTGCGTCCAAGAGACCTTGGTCCCCGGCTCCCGTTCAACTTCACTTCCCTCTTCCGACCCCTTTCAGCCCATGAGCCCAGACAATTCCGATATTGACCGCACCGATGCCTCGGAGACGTCCTCGGCCGCCCCCTCCGACGAGTCGACTGCGGACGAGTCGACTGCGGACAAGACGGCACAAGAAATGAACGACTTGCTCGAAGAACTGCGGGCCGAGGTGACGCGCCTGCGGGCCCAGCAGGCCAAGAAGCAGGCCGAAAGCTGGGTGCAGCGCCATCCGTTCCTTGCACTGACGATCTCTTCACTCGCGGGGGCGGCCGCCGGATACGGGGCCGCCCGGGCCACGCGGCCGCAGCCGCCCAGCCTATCAGAGCGAGCCCGTGGCCGCCTGCGCCGCCTGGCCGACGAGGCCCAGCGCGTGGCGACCGGCGTGGGGAAGGACCTGTCTGAACGGGCCGCCCGTTCCGGTGAAGGCGTCCGCAACCGTGCCGAAGAGACCGGTCGGCGCCTCGCCGATCAGGCCCAGAAACAAGGGGCGGGCCTCCGCAAGCAGGCCGAAGACCTGGCCCGGCGCGCTTCCGAGCAGGCCCGACGTGCAGGGACCGAGGCCGGCGAAACGGTGCGGCAGGCGACGGCCGAGGCCTCCGACGAGGCCCGAGAGCTCGGGGCGCGGCTCGCGGACGAGGCGGAGGACACCATCGAAGAACAGGTGGAGTCCGCACAGGAAACCCTCGCGGGCGAGGACGAGTCTTCGGCGCTCCGCCAGTCGATCTTCACGGTGGCCGGCCTGGCGGCGGGCGGCTATCTCGCGGCGAAGGTGCGTCGCTGGCTGTAGCGACGATCCGCGCCCCTGGACGACCCCGGGTCCCGGAAGGGCCCCATTCGCTACGATCTCGAATCTTCGTCTCCCGACCGATGCCCGATTTGTTCGACGAAGGCCGTCTGCACGACGGATTGCGCTACGAGGAATACCGAGAAGCCTGGGCCAAGCGACTGGACACGCCGCCCGCCGACGACGCCGATCCGGAGGCGCGGCGCCTGCACCACTACCTCGAATACAATTGGGACCGGCAGGCGCAGGTCCACGAAAGCTACGCCCCGTCGGAGCCGCTCCGTGAGGCCGTGGCGGCCATCGAGGAGCCCCAGCTCTGGACGGTGCTCACCGAGCCGTGGTGTGGCGACTCGGCGTTCCTGCTCCCGGTGATTGCGGAGGCGGCGGCCTTGTCCGATCAGGTGTCGCTCCGCATCCTGCCCCGAGACGAGAATCTGGACGTGATGGACCAGTACCTCACGGACGGAAGCCGCAGCATCCCGAAGCTCGTGGCGTTTTCCAGCGAGGGGACGGAGCTTTTCACGTGGGGCCCGCGGCCGGACGCGGCGGCCCGCCGCTTTGAAGAGCTGGCGGAGAAGTACGACGACAAGATGGAGCTCGTCGGCGAGTTTCTTGAGCACTACGAGGCGGGCGGCTGGGAGGACACCGACACGGAGCTTGCGGAACGGCTTCGGCCCGTCGTCGGGGCGTCTTCCCCCGTTGTGGATGGATAGGTCCGCCGATGTGCCCCTACGCAAACGAGGGGTGAAGGGGTACAAAGTAGAAGCACGTGCCGATCGTCGCAGAGACCGACGTCCCTCCGTCACCCGGACGGCGGAATGACTCCGTGCTGTACCGGGGCGAACGGGCCGTTCCGCCGGTTCGGCGCCTGTGGCTCCTGCTTGCCTCTTGTCCGGTCAGGCCTGAGGGGGATGCGGCTCCTGCTCGTACACCTCAAAGACGGTGCGCTCGTCGGGCAACACGGCGGCGGCCACGACCTGCTCCTCGGGGTTGTACGCCCGCACCAGTTCGTGGAGCTTCGAGAAGGCCCCGTCCTCGGCCGCGGACGGGTCGTTGAAGGTGAGGTACTTGAGGGGCGTGCGCTCCTCGGGGGCGGCGTCGGCCTGGACGGTAAAGACGATCGCCCCACGCCCCCGTTGGTCGTACTGGCGCCAGGCGTGCCGGGCTGCGGTGTCCCAGTGTTCGTCGACGAGCCGGGTGAGCAGCGATCCGGGGTCGGGGGGAGGCATGTAGGGGGGTGGGGAAGTGACAGAGAAAACAGACGTCGAGTGTAGACTGGACGGGATCGACGCTTCTTCGATCCTGTCTATGACCGTTATTGCAAGAAAAGCCCGCCGTCAAAGTTCGGGGCTGTAAGGGGAGCTACTCCGTCTCCGCGGGCGCCGGGGCCTCGGTCTCGTCGTAGTAGTCCGTGATGGTCTCGGCTTTGGCCGGGCCCACGACCTCGGCCAGGGCCTCTTCGTCGGCCTCCTTGACCTTCGCCACGGACCCCAATTCCCCGAGCAGCGTCTTCGCGGTCTTGGGGCCGATGCCGTGGATGTCGAGCAGCTCGGACTGGAGCGTCTTCTTCTTGCGGCGCTTGCGCTGGTAGGTGACGGCGAACCGGTGGGCCTCGTCCCGCACCTTCTGGAGCAGCTGCAGCGCGGGGCTGTCCTTTGCGAGGAAGACCGGGTCGGAGTCGCCGGGGCGGTAGACCTCTTCGAGACGCTTCGCGAGGCCGATGACGGGGAACCGGTCGAAGGCACCCACCTCTTTGAGCATCTCCACGGCGCTGGACAGCTGGCCCTTCCCGCCGTCGATAACGACCAGGTCGGGCCAGGGGCCGTCCTCCTCCACCATGCGCCGGTAGCGGCGCCGCACCACCTCGCGCATCGCCTTGTAGTCGTCGGGCGTGCCCTCCTCAGTCGAGCGGATCTTGTAGGTGCGGTAGTCGCTCTTGCGCGGCGTCGCGTCGGTGAAGACGACGCAGGAGGCGACCGTCTCCTTGCCGCCGTGGTGGGACACGTCGATGCCGTCCACGCGCCGCGGGGGGGCGTCCATGTCGAGCGCCTCGCCCAGCGCCTTGATGCTCTCTGGGATGCGGTTGCGCTCCCGCTTCATCTGCTGGGTCTTCCACTCGCCGACCTGCAGCTTCGCGTTGGACGCGGCCATGCGGACGAGGCTGGCCTTCTCGCCGCGCTGAGGGACCTTGATTGGCACCTGGTGCCCCTGCTCCCGCCGGAGCAGTGCTTCGAGGGCGTGGGTGTCCTGGGCCGGGTGGTCGTTCGGGTCGTGGGAGAGGAGGACCTCCTCCGGGTAGAAGTTCGCCTCGGCGTAGTAGTTCTCCACCAGGGACAGGATCAGCTCCGCGTTCGACCGCTCCTCTACCGAGCGGAGAAACTTGTGCCGCTTGCCGATCATCTTGCCCTCCCGCACCTGAAAGAGCACGCCGCAGCCGATGTCCTCGTCCCGCTCGACGTGGAGGGCAAACACGTCGCGGTCCGCAAAGTCCTGGCTGACGACCTTTTGCTGCTGGGAGTAGTCCTTCAGCGCCTTCACCTGGTCGCGCAGGCGCGCGGCTTCCTCAAAGTTTTTTCGGTCGGACTGCGCCTGCATTTCGTCCTTGAGGAGGTCGATGAGCGACTGCGTCTGGCCGTTGAGCAGCTTCTTGACCTGCTCGATCGTCTCCATGTAGTCCGCCTCGGACTGCAGCCCCTCGCACGGGCCCTTGCAGTTGTCGATGTGGTGCTGCAAGCACACGTCGTACGTGCCGGCCTCAATTTTCTCCTCGGTGAGGTCGAGCGAGCAGGTGCGCAGCTGAAAGACCGACCGGATCGCGTCCATCATCGCGTTCATCTTGGACACGTCCGCGTACGGGCCGAAGTACTCGGACCCGTCCTGCTTCACATTTCGCGTCTTGAAGACGCGGGGGAAGCGCTCATTTTTGATGCAGATGTAGGGGTAGGTCTTGTCGTCCCGCAGGTTGACGTTGTAGCGGGGCTGCAGCTCCTTGATCTGGTTGTTCTCCAGAATGAGCGCCTCCGCCTCCGTGTCCGTCACGATGATGTCCACGTCGACGGCCTTCTGCACCATCACCTCGATCCGCCCGTCGCGCTGGCGGCTGCTCTGGAAGTAGGTGCGCACCCGATTGCGCAGGGTCTTGGCCTTGCCCACGTAGAGGACCGACCCCTCGTCGTCCAGAAATTTGTAGACGCCCGGGTCGGTGGGGAGGGCGTCGAGCTTCTGGACGAGGACCTCGGGCTTGTCGTCGAGAATCTCGCTCATGGACGGGGGGGTTGGAATCCGAAATCACGCGGGAACGAAACGCCAAGGGGTGGGGGCGTGATTCGGCCGAACCCGTGGGATTGCAGGACGTACAGAAATTGGAACACTGTACGTGTGCCTGTCACAAACCACTCTCCGCCATGTCCAAAAAACTCACGCTGCGGCTCGACGAGGACGTGATTGAGCGGGCCAAGGCCTACGCGGCGGACCGAGACACGTCGGTGTCGCGGCTCGTGGAGGCGTATTTTGCCGCCGTGACGGAGACAAATGGGGACCGCAAGCAGACATCGTTCTCCGGCACCACCCGTCAGTTTATCGGGGTCTTGGACGAGGCCGACGAGGCTGACTACAAACAGCACCTCGAAGAGAAATACCTCGACGAGTCGACATGAGAATCCTGTTTGATACCAATGTGGTCCTCGATGTTTTTCTGGATCGGGACCCGTTCGTCGAGGCCGCCGCGCACCTTTTTGATGCGAATGCTCGCGGGGATATAGAGGGCATGCTGGGGGCGACTACCGTCACAACGATCTACTATCTTCTCGCCAGCGATCGCGGAAACACGGTTGCCCACGAAAAGGTGGAGGCGCTTCTTCGTCTCTTCGACGTCGCGGCGGTGAATCGTCGGGTTCTGGCCCAGGCGGCCGAGTCCGAATTCGCCGACTACGAGGACGCGGTCCTCCACGGCGCGGCCCGGATGGCAGGCGCGGACGGTATCGTAACCCGCAACACGGCGGACTTCAGCGCCGCCTCACTGTCGGTACACACCCCGACGGAGCTGCTCACGATTCTCGACCACCGACGGGACTGACGACGGCGCGTCTCGCTACCCCACGTAGTAGAGCTCCGCGCCGGGCCCGAGCGGCACGCCCAGCAGCACCCACAGGAGGAAGACGATCGTGCTCACGACTCCGAAGCCGACGGAGTAGGGGAGCATGAGGGCGATGATGCTCCCGATCCCGGCGTCCTCGTCGTACCGCTGGGCGAAGATGATGACGAGAGGGAAGTAGGGGAGGAGCGGGGTGAGAATGTTCGTGAACGAATCCCCGATGCGGTAGGCCGCCTGGACCGTTTCGGGGGAGTAGCCGGGATCGCCCGCCAGCATGAGCATCGGCACGAAGACAGGCGCCATGATGGCCCACTTTGCGGAGGCGCTGCCCACGAACAGGTTGATGAGCGCCGACACAAAGATGAACGAAAACAGGAGCGGCAGCCCCGTAAAGCCGATGCTCTGCAGGGCGTCGGCGCCGCTGATGGCGATGATGGAGCCGAGGTTGGACCACTCGAACATGGCGATGAAGTGGGCCGCGGCGAAGGCCAGAACGATGTACGCGCCCATGTCGGCCATGGAGTCGGCCATCATGTCGGCCACGTCGGAGTCGTCCTCGATCTCGCCCACCACGATGCCGTAGGTGAGGCCGGGCAGGAAAAACAGAAACACCATGAGGGCGACGATGCTCTCGATCAGCGCCTCGAACTCGGCCAGCGGCGCGCCCTCCGGCACGGCGAGCAGGACGACCCCGAGGATGGACGCGACGGTGACGCCCCCGGCCCAGCGCAGCCCGCGCCGCTCCTCGTCGGTCAGCTCGCCCGACTCGGTCCCCTCGGTGTCGAAGTCCTCCGGCGGCTCGTAGTCGCCGAGGTAGGGTTCCACAATGTTATCGGTTATGTACGCGCCGAGGACCACGAAGACGGGGGTGAGGCCAATCATGAGGTACCAGTTGCCCGTCACCGGCACGCTGTAGTCCTCCGCGATGAGCTGGGCGGCCGGCTCGGTGAAGCTGGCCAGCAGGGGATCGAGGGAGGTGAGCAGCAGGTTGGCACTAAAGCCCGCCGACACCCCCGCAAACGCGGCCCCGAGGCCGGCGAGGGGATGGCGCCCCACGCCGTAGAAGAGCACGGCCCCCAGCGGAATGACGACGACGTACCCGGCGTCGACCGCGAGGCTCGACATGATGCCGGCAAAGACGAGCGCCGCCGTCAGCAGTGCGTTCGGCACGCTGGCGACGAACGACTTGAGCGCCGCGCTGATGAGCCCGGTCTTGTCCGCCACCCCGATGCCGAGCATCACCACCAGCACCAGGCCCAGCGGCGGAAAGTCGGCGAACGTCTCCGCCATGTCCGTGAAGAGGCGGCGGATGTTTTCGTCGGAGAAGAGGTTGTCGGCGGTGATCGTCTCGTCGGTGCCCGGGTGCACCACGCTCACGTCGGCGGTGTGCGTGATCCACGACGCCACCATCACGACCGCGATGAAGATGAAGAAGAGCGTGACCGGGTCGGGGAGGGCGTTGCCGGTGCGCTCGATGCGGTTCAGCCAGCGGTCGGACCAGCTCGGAGGGGCGTCGTCGGTGGGGGCGGGATCGGAAGACATGGAGGCGGTATCGTTGCGACAAAACGCACGGAGGATGCGGCTCCGCCCCTGATACTACAAACGACAGTCGGCGGACGCAACGTCTTCCTCTGCGGTATCAGGGGACCGCACTGATTCGGCGTCGGACTGAAACGGGCGCCCCCCCTCCCATCCGGTGGTTGAGTAGAACTTTCAGTGGGACAACGAGTCCTCCTGATCGCCCCAATGCTGCGGGTGGTTCGCCCCTCTGGCGGGCCGCCCGGCACCACCCGTCCGGGAAGGTTGGCCGGCCGTCCCCGGGACCGACGCCAAACAGAGATGGTCCGGGAAGGAGAAAAAGGAAGCGATTTGATTTTAGCGGGGAAAAACAAGGCTGAGAGTGGCGGTAGGCGAGAACCGAGGCATGCCGCAGCGTTCATCAGTACAGGCCGACCTGGCACCGACGAACGGAATTCCCCGACTGCACACGGCCAGTACGCCTCCGAGTCCTTCTCTACTCGTGAAATGAAGGGGAGTGAGAGATCAGGTCGTTCCGTCGAGCGGTGCGTCCGACAGGGCCGCCTCGCCCCAGACCTCCCGGAGCCGCGCGTCGCGCCCACAGCCCTGCCGGTAGCGCTTGTAGTCCGCGGGGTTTTTCTGGTAGTAGTTCTGGTGGTACTGCTCCGCGGCGTAGAAGGCATCCAGCGACTGCACCTGGACGGCAATGTCCCGGTCGAACCGGGCCGCAACGGTGTCCTTCGACCGCTCGGCGCTTCGCTGCTGCTGGGCGTCGTGGGCAAAGATGGCGGGGCGGTACTGGGACCCGCGGTCGCAGAACTGTCCGGTGCCGTCGAACGGGTCGACATTGTGCCAGTAGACCCGCAGCAGCCGGTCGTACGAGACCGCCGTGGAGTCGTAGACCACCTGCACCACCTCGGTGTGCTCCGTGGCGCCGCTGGCCACCTGCTGGTAGGAGGGATCGACCATCTCGCCGCCCGCAAACCCGGAGGTGGTGGACGCGACGCCGTCGATCTTGTCGTAGGGCGGCTCCATGCACCAGAAGCACCCCCCGGCAAAGGTCGCGGTGTCCGCCACGACCGGCGAGATCGCCGGGGCGGCCGAGGCCGAAGAACTCTCCACGTCGGACGCCGGGGCCGAGAGGTAAAATCCACCAATGAGCGTGAGCAGAAACAGTCCCCCGATCAGCCAGAGGGAGCGGGATGAGAAGGCCATGATGAGAGTTTTGGAATTGACGAGGGACGGAACAAAGTCCTGTCTTCGAAACGGTTAAGACGCTGGGCGTCGCTGCGTTCCGCCGCTCCACTGACGGTTACGACCTCTTGTCGCTAGGGGCGTGCCCACAAACACAGGTGCGGGGCTCCCGAAGGTCCGTAGGGGGCTCCACCGCCGGGGGCCTGCGTGAAGCCGGAAACCAGGACACGCCTCCAGGCCCCCTCAACAACCACGTTGTCCAGGGGGCCGGGGGCCTAGAACGTCGCGGACCGTTCGTCCCGATCGTCGATGGGCGGAAGGAGCTCCCGCATCCAAGCCGAGGGGGAGCAGGTGCGGATTGGCGACGCGACCGTCCGACAGACGAACCTGGACGCCGAGAATGGAATCGTTCATGTCGAGGGCCGCGTGCTCCGCAAACGCAGGGACTCGACGGTCGGGACGATCGGTGCCCTCCTGGGTTGCACCTGAGCGGCGGAGAGAGCAATGAATCCCGGGTGTCAAAGGGCCCCGTGCTCGGTCTCCAGGACGAGATTCCCGTCTTCGAAGATCGCTGCTCGAAAATAGGTGGGTGGGGCGTCGCGCCCGTCCTCGTGCTGCACGGTGTGGAGCACGAGGAGTCCGTCGAGGGGCTCTCCGAGTTCCTCGATTGCATCGTCGATGTACACGGGAATCATGATCTCGTCGAGCGCCGACCGCAGTTGGTCTAGGGCGTCCGCATGGGCCGGGGGGGCGTCCGGGGAGCGTCGGTCCTCCACGTCGAGATCGGTGTCCCGCACGTAGAGGGCACCAAGCGGGGAGCCCTTCCGAAGAGACGGGTCCACCGTCGCCACCGTGTGGACGGTATCGGCCGCGGGGTCGACGGGGGCGCCCGTGACCTCAACGGACGCATCGGGGCCGCCCACGAAGTCCAGGGCCGCGGCCTCCGCGTCCACGGCGAGGTATGGAGGGTTGGGCAGAGACGAGGTCTCCGTCCACGCGTCTTTCTGGGGAACGTAATAGCTCATCGTAGGAGGATCTGGGTTAGCGGTCGCCGTAGGTGTGCTCTGAGCGCTCCTCGACGCGGTCGGTGGCCGGCGGTGGGGTGGGGGCGAGGGCGCTGATTTCGGCCCGCAGGTCATCGGTCATGTCAATGTCGAGCGCGCCAAGCGAGCCCTCCAGCTGGGCCAGGGTGCGGGCACCGATGATGGGCGCCGTAATCGCGGGATGGTGCGCCACCCAGGCGACGGCTAGCGAGACGGGGTCGTAGCCCTGCTCCGCGGCGAAGGTCGTAAACCGTTCCGCCACCTGGTAGTGCACGTCGGCCCCGTATCGGGTCTGGTACATCGGGTTGTCGACCAGCCGCCCGTCGTCGGGGCGCTGGTCGACCCCGTACTTGCCGGTCAGCAGGCCCCCGCCGAGCGGGCTGTACGACAGCACGCCGAGGCCCTCGCTCCGGGCCATCGGCAAGAGTTCCACCTCCGCCTGGCGTTTCGTGAGGTTGTACATCGGCTGGAGGACGTGGAAGGGCGTCCAGCCTTCGGCGCGCTGCCGCCCGAGCGCCTTCATCACCTGCCAGGCGGCGAAATTCGAGGCGCCGAGGTAGAGCACCTTGCCCTGCTGCACTAGCGTCTCGAGGGCGCGGAGGGTCTCGTCGAGACGCGTCTGCTCGTCGAAACGGTGCACGAAGAACACGTCGATCCGATCCGTGCCGAGCCGCCGCAGGCTGTTCTCCACCGCACGGACGAGATGGTACCGGCTTGCCCCGCGGGCATTGGGGTCCTCCGCGGTCGGAAAGTAGGCCTTGGTCGTGAGGACGACCTCGTCCCGGCAGTCGGCCACGAGGTCGCCCAGGATCTCCTCGGAGCGGCCGTCCTCGTACACGTTGGCGCAGTCGAACACGTTGATCCCGGCCTCGCGGCAGCGCCGAAACATCGCGGCAGACGTGTCGCGGTCCGCGGCGCCGCCGAAGGACATGGTGCCCAAGCAGAGGGGGGACACCTTCACGCCGGTGTCGCCGAGGTAGCGGTAGGAGGGAAGGGACATGGTGAGGGTGCGACTTCGGGGAGGAGGGATGAGAGGGGCGGCCTATGCCTCCAAGAAATGATTCGCCAGGAGGGAGGCAAGGCGGCTCACAGGCGCGCGCGACAGGCTGTGGGTGTCGCCGGGGAGGACGGCCAGTCGCGCGTTGGGGAGGGCGTCGTGGAGGGCCCGGGTGGAGGCCAGTTCGAAGAGGGGATCCCGGTCGAGCCCTGCGACGAGGGTCGGGGCGTCGAGGTCCGGCAGCGTTTGGACAAGCGTGTCCGACGCGTCCGGCAGGGTGGTGACGAATGTCTGGAGGGCCGGCACGAGGCGGTCGGGGGCGTCGTGGCGGGCCCGGAGGCGCGCTGCGCGGCGCGGGGCCCGGTCCGCGAGGCCATCGAGGTCGAGCCGCGCCTGCATGCGACGGGCGTGGTCGTCCGTCCAGTGGGCGTTTGTCTGAAAAACCGCCAGGCGGTCGACCCGCCCGGGGTGCAGCTGGGCGAGGCGGAGGGCCGCGCCGCCCCCGAGCGAGAAGCCAACGACGTGCGCCGAGGGCAGGTCGAGCGCGTTTAGGACGGTGCGTACGTCCTCCGCAAACAGGTCGAGCGAAAGGGGCGCGTCCCCAGGCAGGGCCGACGTGCCGTGTCCGCTCAGGTCAACGCCGACGACGTGGAAGGACGACTCCAACCGCCGAATGAGGGGGGCCGCGTCGTGCTGCGTCGTCCCCGCGGCGCCGTGCAGGACGAGGAGGGAGGGCCGGTCCCGTGCCCCCCGTTCGAAGACGGCGAGGTGCCCGTCGTGGCGGGGCACGGTTCGGGCCGTCCAGTCGGGTGTGGTGGATTCACAAAACTCCACCAGGACCCCGTGGGTTTGGCTCGGGTGCACAAACACAATTTGCTTGTCGTCCGCCCCGGCCTGGGGCGTCTCGCTTAGCAGCTCAAACCCGGCCTCCTGGAGGCGCGCCATCGTGGCCGACAGGGCGTCGACCTCGAATGCGATGTGGTGGAGCCCCTCCCCGCGGCGGTCCAGAAAGCGCCGAACCGGAGACTCGTCGGCGAGCGCCTCCAGCAGTTCGAGGTTGGCCGAGCCGGCATCCAGGAAGTGGGTCCGCACCTGCTGGTCGCGCACCGCCTCTGTCTTGTAGGGGGCAATGCCGAGCAGCTCCCGGAACCGTTCGACGACGGCCGCGGTGTCGTCGACGGCGATGCCGATGTGGTCGAGGTGAGCCATAGCGGGGGGCGGGTGCTGGGGACGAGCGTGGGAACCCGTCTCGGTGCGAAAAGAAGGGAAACGATGAACCTGAGAGTGCCCGTTCAGGTACGGGCAATGTGATGTTCGAATCCCAGTCCTCACACGATGAGCCCCGCGACGAGGCGGAGCGCGCACGGCGGCGGGCCATGACGGCGAGCCTCCTGGTGTCGTTCCTGATGCTCGTGGGGAAGCTCACGGCGGCGTCCCTCACCGGCAGCACCGCGATCCTCTCCGACGCCGCGGAGTCCGTCATCCACCTCTTCGCGACCGGGTTCGCGGGCTTCAGCCTGTGGTACGCGTCCACGCCGCCGGACGTGGAGCACCCGTACGGGCACGGCAAGGTGGCGTACTTTGCGTCGGCTGTGGAGGGCGCCCTTATTCTTGCCGCCGCCGTCGGCATCGGGTGGATGGCCGTGCAGGACCTCGTGACGGGCGCCGACCTTCGGCAGCTCGACGTGGGCCTCTACCTCATCGGCGGGCTTACGGCCGTCAACTTCGCGCTTGGAAAATACCTCGTCCGCGTGGGGCGGCGCACCAACAGCCTCGTCCTCGTGTCGAACGGGGAGCACGTGTTGACCGACATGTGGACGAGCCTGGGCGTCATCGTCGGGGTTGGGCTCGTGTGGGTCACCGGCATCCGTTGGCTCGACCCCGCGGTGGGGCTGCTGGTGGCGGCCAACATCGTGTGGACGGCCACCGGGCTGCTCCGCCGGTCCGTCTACGGCCTGATGGACGAGGCGGACTGGGAGGCCTCCTCCGCCCTGCTCGACGAGCTGGGCACCGCGGTGGAGGAGGGGCTCATCGCCAGCTTCCACCAGGTGCGCCACCGCACGTCCGGCGACCAGGTGTGGATCGAATACCACCTCATGTTTCCGGGCGATATGCCGATCCACGAGGCGCACGCCCGGTCCCATGAGGTCGAAGACCGGGTCGACGCCCTCTTTCCGGACGAGGACGTGCACGTCACCGCCCATCTTGAGCCGCGTCAGCACGACGAGGCCCATCCGGACGAGCACCGCGAGCCGACGGACCCGCTCCGCGAAGTGCTGAGATAGGACGAGGCGGATGGGCATCCCCCCCGTCCATTCCGCGCCGGTCTACCCAATCTTGCCCTCGTCGCGAAGGCGCTGGAGGTCGTCCAGGTTGCTGTGCACGTGCCCGGCCGAGGTTTTGAGCTGGGCCTTTTCGTCGGCGTCGAGGTCGACCTCAATCACCTCTTCCACGCCGCCGGCCCCGAGCTTTACGGGCACGCCGATGAAGAGGTCTTCTAGGCCGTACTCGCCGTCGCAGTAGGCCGCGCAGGGGAGGATGCGCTTGTTGTCCTTGAGGATGGCCTCCGTCATCTCGGCCGCCGCGGCGCCCGGGGCGTACCAGGCGGAGGTGCCCATCAGGTCCACAATCTCCCCGCCGGCCCCCTTCGTGCGCTCCACGATCTCCTCGATCCGGGCGTCGTCAATCAGCTGCGGGACCGGAATGCCGCCGACCGTCGTGTAGCGGGGCAGGGGCACCATCGTGTCGCCGTGGCCGCCCATCAGAAGCGCCTGCACGTCGCGGACCGACACGTCCAGCTCCTCGGCGATGAACGAGCGGAAGCGGCCGGTGTCGAGCACGCCGGCCATGCCCATCACGCGGTTCGTGGGGAAGCCGCTCGCCTCGTAGGCGACGTAGGTCATCACGTCGAGCGGGTTCGCCACCACAATGATCGTGCTGTCCGGGCTGCCCTCCACGAACTGTTCCGTGACCCCGCCCACGATCTCCGTGTTCTTGGCCAGCAGGTCGTCGCGGCTCATGCCGGGGCTGCGGGGCAGGCCGGCCGTGATGATACATACGTCCGAGTCTTCGGTAGGGCCGTAGTCGTTGGTGCCCGTCACACGGGTGTCGAAGCCGTGGATGGGGCTCGATTCGCGCATGTCGAGGGCCTTGCCCTGCGGCATGCCGTCTTTGATGTCGACCATGACGACCTCTTTCGCCACGTCCTGTCGGGCCACACACTCGGCGACGGTGGCGCCCACGTTGCCGGCACCGATAACTGTCACTTTCATGGGAGAATGAGGGATTTGAGGAAAGGGTTATGACGTGATACGCCTTTAACCAACAGACTGCAGTGCCGGACTGCCAGCAATATTTTGCGAAAAGCAGAGGGGCGGCCGGGCCGCTACTCGTCCGCATCGCCCCGCTGGTCGTCGGGAGAGGCGCCGGCAAGGGACGAGGCAGCGGGGCGGGCCTCGTCCGGCTCGCCGTCGGGGGGGGCGGGGAGCATTGCCGTCGCGCTGCTGGACGCCCTCGGGCACGAGGTGGTCGCCTCCACGGGGAGCGAGACCGCGCACGCGTACCTTCGGTCCCTGGGGGCCGACCGGATTGTGCACCGTCGCACGTTGGGGGAGGGCCCGGATCGCCCCATGGAGTCGGGCCGGTGGGGGGGGGCGATCGATGCAGTGGGGGGCGATACCCTCGCGACGCTCATCGCGCAGTTAAAACGGCACGGCAGCGTGGCCTCATTCGGGAATGCGGGGGGGCACGAACTGCACACGACGGTCCTCCCGTTTATCCTGCGGGGGGTGAACCTGCTCGGCATCGACTCGAACACCTGCCCGAACGACCGTCGTCGCACGGCCTGGGGCCGGCTCGCGCAGCTGCTCACCGACGCGCACTTCGACCGCATTCACGCCCGGACGATTTCACTGGGGGACATTCCGGAGGCCAGCCGGGCCCTCCTGGCGGGCGAGGTGCAGGGGCGAATTCTCGTCGACGTGCAGGGGAACGGGGCGGCATGAAGGGCGGTCTGAATCGAGTGGGCGTTTTTCCTGTACGCAAGAGCAAGTCCTGAAAAAGTACGGCGTCGTAGATTCTCCCCTTCGGTAGCAGCCCAATACCCATCTGCATGACGGTCTCCATCTGGCAGCAGGCGCACCAGAAGCGGGAAGCGGCCTACGACGTGATCGTGGTGGGCGGGGGCATCGTCGGGTGTTCGACGGCCTATTGGCTCGGCCGCCGTGCCCCATCGCTCGACGTCGCCCTGCTGGAGGCCCGGACACTCGGGGCCGAGGCGAGCGGCCGAAACGCGGGCTTTGTCCTGCAGGGCACGCACGCCGACTACCGGACCGATGTGGAGCGCTACGGCAAGCGGACGGCCCGTCGCCTGTGGCAGTTCACGCGGGAAAACCGCGACCTTCTCGCGGCGGAGTTGCGGGGAAGCGCGTTTTCGTGGCGGGCCGACGGCGCCCTCGTCGCGGCCGGTACTGCGGAGGAGGACGAGCGGTTGCGGACCAGCCTGCCCCACCTCCGCGCCGCGGGCGCCCCGGCCGTCCACCTCGACGCGGAGGAGACCAACGACCGGATTGGGGCCTCGAGCTTCCACGGCAGCCTCTTCGTCACCACGGGCGCCGCCGTGAACCCGCTGCACCTCGTCCAGCACGTGGCCGCGAAGAGCGGCGCCGACGTGCACACGCAGCACCCGGTCGAACACGTGCGCTGGGGGGAAACCGGAGCCGTGCTGGGGACCCCTGATCGGCACTTTCGGGCGCCCAGGGTGGTCTTCGCCCTCGGCCCTGCGCTGCCAGAGCTGGTTCCCGCCGTGTCGTCCGTCGTCCGGTCGGTGCGGGCGCAGATGCTGGCGACGGCCCCCGCCGATGCGGTGCGGATTCCGGTGCCGGTCTACTCCCACCGCGGCGGGTTCTACGTGCGGCAGCGAGAGGATCGGCGCCTGCTCGTCGGGGGCGGCCGGCACGCGCATCGTGCGGCCGAGGAGACGAGCACCGACGCGACGACCCCGGCGGTGCAGGCCACCATCGAGCGCTACCTCCACACCCACTTTCCGTGGAGCCAGTCACTCGCCATCGAGCACCGCTGGAGCGGGACCATGGGCTTTTCGCCGGACGGACGGCCCGTGGTGGGGCGGGTGCCAGAGCATCCGGAAGGCGTCTATGCCACCGGGTTTACGGGGCACGGCATGGGGTACGGCTTCCGGATGGGGCGCCTGCTGGCAGACTTGGTGTCGGCGAACGAGACGCCGAAAGCCCTTGATCTGTTTGCCGCCTCCCGCTTCGAGGCCCCGGACGCAAAACAGGCAGGAGCGGCCCCGGACCGATCCCGTTCTACTGATTCCTGACCGGACCCCCTCATGCCCCATGCCGACGTTCGAGCCGTGGGACGAGAGGAAGCAGCGCCCCCCCACGACGGCCCCTTCGACCCATGCGAACCCTCCTCGTCGCCTGCATCGTCCTAGCACTGCCCCTCACGGTCATGGGCACCCCTGCCGACTCCGTCGACTTCCGGCCCGAGCACCATCAGTGGGAGCACCGGCTGCTGTTCGTGTTTGCGCCGACCGACTCCAATGCGATGCGGGCCGAGCAGGAAACTGCGTTTGAAGGCCGCGACCCGGGATTTCGGGAGCGGGACCTTCTGGTGCTGACTGTGGTGGGCCAGAGTGAAGGCACGCAGCGGGCCGCCCCCGGAGCCGAGCCGCAGCGCTTCACGGCGGCAGCGGCCCGGCGGCTGCGCGACCGGTTCGACGTGGCGCCAGACGCGTTCCGGGTCGTGCTGGTGGGGAAGGACGGCACCGAGAAGCGCCGTGACGCAGAGCCGGTCGCCGCGCGCTCCCTCTTCGACACGATCGACGCGATGCCGATGCGCCAGCGCGAGATGCGGGAGCAGGACGGCGGGGGCGAGTAGCGCCTACAGCTCGATTCCAATCCGCCAGCGGAAGTCGAATTCGTCGGTGCTGTCCTCAATGCGGCCCGGGTCGCTGGCCCAGAGCGGAAACTTGGCCACCACGTCGAGCCCCTGCAGGAAATCTGACTGGGCCGTCCAGCGCTCGAGGTGCGGAATCTCGGAGATGCTGTAGCGGACGCCGATGCCGGCGTCGGCCTTCAGATTTTCCGCGGCAAACCCGGAGAGAAACGCGCCCTCGCTCCATGTCGTGCCGATGCCCGAGAAGGCGGACAGGCGCAGGGGCGAGAGGGCGTTCACGCTGGGGAACGGGGCGCCGCCGAGCGAGAGGCGACCGGCCGTAATGTTTTCGCCACTGCGCCCGAGACGCCCGTTGGCGGCCCGAAGGTACGCAACCGGCCCCGCTGGCCCGAAGCCGACGAGATGGGCGTCCGACACAGGCTGCTCAAAGGCCGCACTCGCCTGCCGGTACGTGTCGTTGTGCCATTGTGCCTCCAGCGAGCGTCCGCCCAGGACGAAGCGCTTGTGGGGAAGCAGGCCGTCGGCCCCGAGGCCGAACTGAAGGTTCGCCCGGCCCGTCAGGGCACCGAGGTCCGCCGTCTGCTGGGCCGTCAGCGAAACGCGGGAGGCCTGGTCGAAGGATTCCCCTGGAAACGCGGCGCTATCGAAGGAGCGAAGGGTGCCCCCGAGCTCTGCAACGGCCGACACCCGATCCCCTCCACGTGCTTTTGTGTAGTTGAGCCGGGCGGAGACGGCATGCGATTGGCCCCAGGGATTGGTCCGGTTCCGTGTCGGGCGGGTTGCCCCGAAGGCCCGGTCGCTCGAATTCAGTTGATGCACTGCCGAGAGTCGGAGCCGTTCTGACCGGTCGGCAAGGGGGGAGGACAGAGGGAGTTGGAGAGACAGTTGATTTTCGAGCACACCGAGGCGTTTCGCGGCCGAGAGCTCAACTGTGGCGCGAGCCCCGAACGGAGGGAATGGGTGCTCGTAGCGAAGCTCGTAGTCAAGCCCGCTAAACCACGATCCCGTATCGAAACCGCGTCCGGGGCTGGAGGCATCCAGCAGCGTCGGGTCGTCGCCCCCGGAAACCAGCACCTCGGGCCAGAGGGTGACCGTGCCGCGGAGTTGCCGCTCGCCCCGAAAGTACTGCCCGCGGACCTGCAGGCCGCCCCCAAACCCGAAGTCGTCGGCGTACCCGGCCAGCGGCCGTACGCCCAGTTCGTAGTGCGACCAGCTCGGCTGCGGGGCGCGGAGCACGCGCGTGCGCAGCGGCAGGGTCGTGGAGTTGTTGAGGCGGTTCACGTCCGGCGTCTCGCCGTTCGGGTCGATCACCGCCTTCTCGACCCGCCGGTCCACCGTCACCGATACCGTTTTCTCCGGCGCGACCCAGGGCCACGGCTCGGTGACGATCCAGTCGTCGGGGACCGGCTTGTGCCCGTGCATCGACGCGAGGGGCACGTTGAGCCACTGCGTGGAGCCGTCGGCCAGCGTGAGCCTCACGTCTTGCGGCAGGCGCAGGGTGCCCTTTCGCTTCAGGGTGAGGTCCACCGCCACGCCGTCGCCCGTTCGCTCCTGGTCGAGGTCCGCGATCGCGTCGTCAACGGTGCGGGCCGACTCGGTCACCTGCTGGAAATACCAGTCGAGCATGAGCCCGCTCTCCTGCTCCGCGAACAGCTCCAGGTCGAACGGGTCGGGGTGCATGCCTGCCCGCTCGCGGAAGTAGCGCTGCAGCCACTGGTCGCGCTGCGCGTCGCCCATGACGTAGCCCAGCATGTCCACGAGCATTTGCCCCCCCGGGTACGAGGTGATGCCGTAGGCGGCATTGGTAGAGAACCAGTCGGCCGGGGTGCTAAACGGCTCGGCAATTCCGAGCTTGTGCATCGTCACGACGCTCTGGCGGGCGCCGGTGTGGTTCGCGGGCTGCCCGGCAAGGTGGGCCATCCCCTCCGTCGTGGCGTAGCTCGTAAAGCCCTCGTCCATCCAGGCGTAGTCGGCCTCGTTGCTGCCGAGGGCGGAGTAGAACCACATGTGTGCAAACTCGTGGACCGTGGTGCCGAGGACCGACCGGTAGCTGCTTTTCTCTTCAAATTCGGGGCCGTCGTAGCTGCTCACGACCGTGAACATCGGGTACTCCATGCCGCCATCTCCGCCCTGCGCCACGGTCATCTGTGGGTACGGGTAGTCGCCGTACTCGTCGCTGAAGTACGCCGTGAGGTCGGGCATGTTGTTTCGCAGCGGGCGCCACTGCTCGGCGACCGCGGGCTTGTAGAGGATGTGGTGGGCGGTGCCGTCTGCGGTCACCTTGTCGTGAATGTAGTCGGGGTCGGCCGACCAGGCGAAGTTGTGCACGTCCTCGGCCCGAAAGTGCCAGGTGAGCGTGTCCGCGTCTGGCAGGCCGTCCGACGGGCGCCACGTGCCGCTGCCGTCAATGTCGTAGCCGTGCCCCACCTCGTCGGGGTTCTGTAAAACGCCGGTGGCGCCAATTGTGTATTCGGCGGGAAGGGTGATCTCCACGTCGAACTCGCCGTACGGCGCGTAGTATTCGCGGTTGACGTAGTAGTTGGCGTGCCAGCCCCGCTCGTCGTACTCCGCCATCTTGGGGTACCACTGGGTCATGGTGTAGTCGATGTCGTCCCCGCGGCTGTCCCGCCCGCTGCGGCGGGTCTGGAGGGGCACCTGTGAGCGGTAGTCCATGACGAAGGTGGTGGAGGTGCCGGGCGGTATGGGCTCGGCAAGATCCACCCGCAGAACCGTATCGTATACCTCATAGGAGACGGGTGTGCCGTCCTGTGTGAGCGAGGTCACCGTCTGCCGGCCCTGCTCGCCCGGTGTCAGGTTGAAAATGCGCGGCACCGTACGCCCGTCCGGGTCGGGGAGGTGGCGGTTGCGCTCCGCCATCATCGACTGCGGCTGAAAGGCATTGAAGTATAGGTGGTAGTAGACCGTGCGGAGTGTGTCCGGCGAGTTGTTGGTATAGGTCAGCCGTTGGTGGCCGTCGACCTGATGGGTCTCGGGATTTAAACGAATGTCCATCTCGTAGTCGACGTGCTGCTGCCACTGGCTCGGGGACTGGGCGACGGCCAGGGCGGGGCTGCACAGAAGAAGCAGGAGCAGAGCAGAGAGGCGGGCGCGCATCGGGGGAGGACGTCGGTCCGAAGAAGATGAAGACTTTGGGCGTCGGCACTATCGTTCGCCCCAACCTGCTGAATGTTTCTCGGGGCGAGATGGAACCCCTCCAGGCCCTTGAGATTCTCGGGGCTTTCCGAATCACGAATTCGGCGGGGGCGTTCGGGTGGGCCCACACGCACGTCCTCTGTTAATCCGCCTTTGGCTTTCCCATGTCCATGACCAAAGCAGACCTCATCGACCAGATCGCCGACGGGACCGGCCTCACAAAAATCGAGACGCGGGCGGTCGTGGAGGGATTCATGACGGCGGTGCGCGGGGCGATGAAGGAGCTCCGGCGCATCGAACTCCGTGAGTTTGGGGTGTTTGAGGTGCAGCATCGAGCGCCCCGGACCGGGCGCAATCCCCAAACCAATGAGCCGGTCGAGATCGAAGACCGGTACAAGCCGGTGTTTCGCCCGTCGGACAAGTTGAGCGAGGCGGTGGACGCGGCGCACAAGGCCGACGAGGAGTAGTTGCGACACCGCTTGTCCTGTTCCATTGCTTTTGTCGATTATGTCCGAATCCACTCGACCCTGTCCGTCGTGCGGTGCGCGCGTGCCGGCCTCGTCCGATCGCTGCGACCTGTGCGGGACTGTCGTCGACGACGGCCCGGACCCGGCGGGCACCGCGGAAGACACGGAGGCAGAGTCGTCTGAGCCCGAGGCCAGTCCCCCCGAAGAGGCCCCGTCGGGGCCCCAAGCGGCCGATGGGCAAGACGAACCGTCTGTTTTCTGCAACCAGTGCGGGTGGGAAAATCCACCGGGGGCCCGGTACTGCAGCCAGTGTGGCGAGGCGCTTCAAGACCTTTCCGGGGCCTCCGCCCCTGACGGAACGCGGCCGGTCACGGCGGACCTCCCCACCAGCGCCTCCGCCGAGACGAGCGACGAACCTTCCGAGCCGGACGCGTCCTCCTCTCCGGATGAGGAAGAGCGGGCGATGGGGCGGCAAATTGCGATGCTCGTCGGGGGGGCCCTCGTGCTCGTGGTTGGGCTTTTCTTTGCGACGCAGTGGAGCGCGCAGTACGAGTGGGGCGGCGGGGGAGAGGCCGGCGGGGCACCGTCGAGCTCCGCCGGGAACGAGGCGGCTGCGTCCGGCGCGACCGGCGGGACCCGGCCCATGCAGTCCGGCGGGACGACTGGGGGAGACGAGCTGACGGACCTCCAGACCCTTCTCGAAGAGGCGGGCGCGTCGTCGGTCGGGGGGGCGATGGCGGGACAGATCGACTCACTGGAGACCGCGATCGAACAGGCTTCCGGGTCGGACAGGCGAGCGGCCCAGGCGGAGCTGGTCAATCTCCTGATCGGGGTGGGGCAGCCGGGCCGGGCGGCCGTGGTTCAGAACGACATCGCGGACGCCACCGGGGCCGCCGATGCCCAGCGCCGCGCCGCCGATCTCCTGTACC
Source organism: Salinibacter pepae (assembly GCF_947077775.1). Lineage (NCBI taxonomy): Bacteria > Pseudomonadati > Rhodothermota > Rhodothermia > Rhodothermales > Salinibacteraceae > Salinibacter > Salinibacter pepae. The sequence continues at coordinate 244,303 of NZ_CAMTTE010000001.1, read as the reverse complement.
GCTGGATGCAGCAGCTCCAGGGAGAGGGGCAGCGGCAGCAGGTCCTGAAAGTGGCCCGGCACGCGGCGCGGGCCTACCGGACGGTCGTGGACCAGCGGCCCGACGACCTCGACGCCCGAACACGAATGGGGGAGGCGTACCTGCTGACGAACCGCCCGATGCGGGGCATCAAAGCCATCAACGCGGTGCTCGACGACGACTCGACGTTCGTTCCGGCCCGGTTCCAGAAGGGACTCGCGCTCCTGCAGATCAACCGCCTGGACCAGGCGACGACGGAGTTCGAGCAGGTCCAAGAGTTTGCCGAGGAGGGGTCCCCCTTCACGCGTCAGGCCGATCAGGCCCTCAAGATCATCGAGAAACAGCGGCGACAGTCTTCGTCTGGGGGGGCGTCCGGTTCGGACGCCGGGCCGTAGGATGGGGAGGCTCCGGAACGCGATGGGGGCTGAAGGGCCTGCCCTTCGCGTCCCGCGCCCTGACTTCCGTTTAGCCCTTTCTAAGCTTCGTGGTGGACCATGGACACGATGATTGACGGCCTCGATCAGGACCGCATTCGGGACGCCGTGGGGCGCGCGGAGGAGCGGACGGCCGGTGAGATCGTGCCGGTGGTGGTGCCCCGGAGTGACGATTACGAAGTGGCCGTGTGGCGGGGGATTGGCGCGGCCACGCTGGTCGTCCTCACGGGGGTGCTGCTTACGCTTCAGTTCTACGACGGGTGGGGCCTGGGGTGGCTTTTCGCCCCGTGGGGCGTGGCGTTGTCGGTCCTCGTGGCCGGAACGGTGGGAGGCGTCCTCTCGCGATACGTCTATCCCCTGCAGCGACTGTTGGTGGGGAGCGACCGCCTCGACGAGATCGTGCATCGTCGGGCCCTGCAGGCCTTCGTGGAGGAAGAGGTGTTCGATACGCGGGACCGAACCGGCATTTTGCTCTTCGTCTCCCTCCGGGAACACCGGATCGAGGTGCTCGGCGACGCGGGCATCAACCGTCAGGTGGAGCCCGACGACTGGGCGAATGTGGTCGCCCGCATCCAGCGTGGGATTCAGAACAACAACCTAACAGACGGGCTCGTGGAGGCCGTAGAGATGTGCGGAGGCCTCCTGGAACGAAAGGGCGTGGACGTCCGGCCGGACGACGAGAATGAACTTACAGACAGCGTCCGGACGCCGGGACGAGAGGCGGACGACGAGTGAAGCAGACGAGTGAAGCAAAGGCCCTGAGGGCTGCGTTATGCCTCCTCGACTTCGAGCACCAATCCGTCGGCGTCCCGCACGAAGAGCCGGCCCTTTACTTCCTCGTAGGCATGGTCGGCCGCGTCGAGGCGCGAGCGAAGCGAGTGCCACTCGCGGGATGGGAGGGAGAAGCCGAGGTGGTGAATGCCGCCCCGGCCCGGCACCGATGGGTGCTTCATCTCTTCCATCTCGATCAGCTCCACAACGTCTTGTCCGTGGTCGTCGGTGAGCAGGGCACGGCGCCGGCCGTCCCGCACGGGGTCGTCCTCTACGGTTCGCAGCGAGAGCCCGATCAGGTCGACGTAGAACGAGACGGCCGCGTCGAGGTCCGTCGTCATGACCGAAGCGTGATCGAGCTGGACGTCCACTGCGGTCGGGGCGTCCATGTCGGAAGAAGGAGAGTCGGCAGGCATGGCGCGAGGGAAGTTGCGAGAGGGAGGAGGCGATCAGGACGCGGGGGTTGGCTCCGAGGTCGGCTGGAAGGCGGAGGCGTCGATGCCGAGCCGCTTCATCTTCTTGTAGAGCCCCTGCCGGGTTAGGCCCAGCACGTCCGCCGAGGCGGTCACCTGCCCATCACAGGCCTGGAGCACCCGTTCGATAACGGATTTCTCGGTGCGGGAGAGCACGTCGTTGAGGGTCTGATCGGGCTCTAGAATTGCGTCTGAGGCATCCGGCGACGTGTCCGGCGACGTTCGCTCCCGCGCGTTTTCGACGATGGCATCGAGGAGCATGTCGAGCGTAATCGTGGGGGCCGGTTCGCTCTGCACGTGCACCAGCGCGCGCTCGATCTCGTTGCGGAGCTGCCGGACGTTGCCCGGCCAGTTGTAGCGGAGCAGGGCTTCCATCGCCGGTTGCGTAATGGAGACGAGGGCCGAGCCCTCCGGGCGCATCCGGTCTAGGAAGTGACGGGCGAGCAGGGGGATGTCGGGGCGTCGCTCACGGAGGGGCGGGACGTGGAGTGAGATCACGCGCAGCCGATTCCGCAGCGCCGGCCGGAAGCGCCCCTCCTCCACACGGGCGTCGAGGTCGGCAGTCGTCGTGGCGAGGACGCGAACGTCCAACGACGCGTCGTCCGCGGCCTTCGTCGCGGGAGGGGCCGCCCCGTTGAGGAGATCGAGCAGTGACGACTGCACGGGAGGGGGGAGGGCATCGACGTCCTCAAGGACGAGCGTCCCTCCGTCGGCGGCCTGCACGGCGCCGGTGTGGGACGACTCGTCCGTCTGGGCCCCGAACAGCTGCGCCTCAAGGGACGCACCGGCCTGCGTCGGGGCACACGAGACGTGCTTCAGGGGCCCGTCGGCTCGGGGGCTCGTGGCGTGGATCGTGCGCGCCACGAGGCGCTTCCCGGCGCCGCCCTCTCCCGTAATGAGGACCGGACTCCGGCTTGGTTGGATTTTTCGGATCGTTGCGGCCACGGCCTGCATCTCGCGGCTTTCCGCGACGAACCCGTCCACCGTCGTGGTCGGGTCTGCCGACGGCCCCGACGGCGGCTCGCCGTGCCCGGGGCTCGCCGACGGAGACCGGCGACGAAGCTTCTGGAGCCACCGCTCCGCCTGGGCATCCTGCAGGCGGTCCAGGAGGCCCGAGGCGTCATCGAGCACGCGGTGTCGGAGGCCGTGCTCGTCGAGGGCACTGTAGGCCGTGGCCTGCCCCAGAAGCGCCCAGCACCGACCGACAGGGTCACAGATCGATGCGAACAGCTCGCGGCCCTCCTTCAGCAGGTGCAGGCCCCGGGTGACCTCGTTCACCGATTCGGAGCGGCGCACATGGGCCCAGCCGCGCCAGAGCGCCACATCGGCCCGCACACACGTGCATGAGTCCGACACGGCTTCGGCCGTCGGCAACAGATCAAGGGCGCGGCCCGAGCGGTCACGGTGGGTCACCTCGACACGGGCCAACAGCCCGCGGAGCAGAATCTGACCCGTGCTGGCGGCCGGGGCCGTGACCGGATCGAGCAGCGGCTCCACCATCGCGGCCACGTCTTCCACCCGCCCGTCGGCGAGGAGGGTGGTGGCCATTGCAATGGTGCGTGCGTGATTCATCGGTCGGGGCGAGTTGGGAGCGTCGAGTCGAAGACCGGTTTGGATCCGGGGATGGACGGCCGACGCTCAGCAGGAATTACATGAAGCCGAGTTCGAGGCGGGCCTCTTCGGACATCATCTGCGGAGAGAAGGGGGGTTCGAAGGTCATCTCGAGGTTGACGCTCTCGACGCCTTCCGTCTCGCGCACGGCGTCCTCGGCCTGGCCGGGCAGAACGCCCGCGGCCGGGCAGTTCGGCGCCGTAAGGGTCATCAGCACGTCCACGTGGCTGTCCTCACCCACATCCAGGTGGTAGATGAGCCCAAGGTCGTAGATGTTCACCGGAATCTCTGGGTCGTAAATCTCACGGAGTGATTCCACGACCCGCTGGTACAGGTCGTCGTCGGGGGTGTCCTGGACGTGATCCGGGATGGTTTCCGGAAGTTCGATTTCGGACTGCTCTTTTTCCTCGGGAATGTCGGCGGCCCCGCCGCCCCCGCCGCCGGGCACACCGCCCATGCCGCCCATCCCGCCGGGCATTGCACCTGAAGGACTCATGGTTCTATGGGATGTTGGAAAGAGTCGGTGACGTGTCTACGTTCGCAAAGCACAGGACAGAGAGCGAGAACGTGAGCGGCTCCGGTGCCGGAACTACGTCTCACGGGCGCGCTCCTGCACGGTCTCTATCATGGCCTTGAGGCCGTTATTGCGCTGCGAGCTCAAGTGCTCGTGGAGACCAATGTCGTCGAGAAAGTCGAAGTCGGCGTTCGCGACGGCCTCAGGGGGCTGTTCGTCAATCACGCGGATGATGAGCGCGGCCAACCCCTTGGTGATCTTCGCGTTGCTGTCCCCCTGCACGCACAGGGCCCGTTCCTCCTCGTCGAGATCCGTCTCGATCCAGACGTCCGACTGGCAGCCGTGCACGTAGTTCTCGTCGGTCTTTTTTTCCTCTTCGAGCAGCGGAATGTCGTCGCCAAGCTCGATGAGGTACTCGTACCGGCTCATCCAGTCGTCGAAAAGCGAAAACTCGTCGACGATCTGCTGCGCGCGGTCCGAAACTGTGTCGGTAGCGGGCATGAGGGCGAGCAGGGTTGGTGGAAGACGTGCTGCGTCGTGTGTGCGTACGTTGGGTCCGGCAATGGAGTTGCCGGGCGGCCTACCCGAACATGTGGCGCACCTTGTGGAGGCCGTCGACCAGCCGATCCACGTCCTCGTGGGTGTTGTAGGCCGCGAACGAGGCGCGGATGGTGCCGGGGAGGCCGTACCGCTTGAGGAGCGGTTGGGTACAGTGGTGGCCCGTACGGACGGCGACCCCCTCACGGTCGAGGACCGTTCCGGCGTCGTACGGGTGGATGTCGTCGAAGACGAACGAGAGGACGCTCGTCTTGTCGGGCGCAGTGCCTACAATCTGTGTGCCTTCGATGCCGCTCACCTGCTCGGTGGCGTAGCGGAGCACATCGTCCTCGTGGGCCCGCACCGCGTTCCAGTCCAGGTCCATGATGTACTCGACGGCGGTGCCCAGCCCCACTGCGTCGGCGATGTTGGGGGTGCCCGCCTCAAACTTGTGGGGCAGTCCGTCGTAGGTCGACTCCTCAAACGAAACCTGATCGATCATGTCCCCGCCGCCCTGGTAGGGCGGCATCGCGTCGAGGAGCTCCCGCTTCCCGTACAGAACGCCGATGCCCGTGGGGCCGAACACCTTGTGCCCCGAGAACACGAAGAAGTCGGCGTCGAGCGCCTGCACGTCGACCGGCATGTGCGGGGCCGACTGCGCCCCGTCCACGACGACGGGCACCCCGTCGGCGTGGGCCACGTCGATGACGTCCTCCATCGGGTTGATGGTGCCGAGGGTATTGGAGACGTGGCTGATGGCGACGAGCGCCGTGTCGTCGGTGAGCATCTCCGGGAGCAAGTCCATTCGGAGTTCGCCGCGGTCCGTGACGGGCAGCACCTCGATCGAGGCCCCCACCTGCTCGGCCAGCATCTGCCAGGGGACAATGTTGGAGTGGTGCTCCATCTCCGTGAGCAGAATCTCGTCGCCCTCCTCGGCGACCATGCGGCCGAAGGTGGAGGAGACGAGATTGAGCCCCTCCGTCGTGCCCCGCGTGAAGACGATCTGGTCGGGGTCCGGCGCGTTGAGGAAGCGCGCCACCGACGTGCGGGCCGCCTCGTACGACTCGGTGGCGTCCTGGCTGAGCCGATGGACGCCCCGGTGCACGTTGCTGTTCTCCTCGCGGTAGAACGTATCCAGCCGCTCGATGACCGGGGTCGGCTTCTGCGAGGAGGCCGCGTTGTCGAGGTAGGCAAGGGGCGTGTCCTCGTACACGTCCTGCTCAAGCGCGGGGAAATCCGCACGGAGCGCCTCTACGTCGAACGAGGCCGTCTTGGAAGTCGGATGCGTCGTGGCGGGCATGATGGGTTGGGGGAAGGTGTAGGAGTAACGTGTGGGCGTGTGATGAAGGATGCCCTCACACGTTTTCCCTCTGCAGGGCTACTCGAAGTAGCTGCCGAAGCGGCGACGGATCTTGTCCGTGATGTAGTTGCGCAGGCCGTCGATCCTGTATTCGCTCAGCACCTCGTCGGTGAAGGCCTGCAGCATCAAGATGTGGGCCCGGCGCTCGGAGAGGCCGCGCGAACGGAGGTAAAAGACGCCCTCTTCGTCGACCTGGCCGGTGGTCGCGCCGTGGCTGCACACCACATCGTCCGCGTAGATTTCAAGCTCCGGCTTCGTGTAAATGTTCGCGTCGGTGGTCAGGACGATCGTGTCGTTCTGCTGGTAGGCGTCGATGCGCTGCGAGCCGCGGGTTACCAGCACCTTGCCGTTGAAGACGGCGGTGGACTCGTCGTTGAGCACGTGCTTGTACAGCTCGTTGCTGCTGCAGTCCGGCTGCACGTGGTTCATCTGCGTGTGGTTGTCCACGTGCATCTCGTCCTTGCCGATGCAGAGGCCGTAGAGGTTGGATTCGCAGAAGGAGCCGTCGACCTCGATCGTGGCGTTGTTGCGGACCACCTCACCACTGAAGGTGATCGTGTTGGTCGAATACACGCTGTCGTCCTCTTGCTGTCCGGCGCGGGTGTGGACCTGTGAGGCGTTCGCCCCTTCGTCCTGCACAAGGTAGTGCTCCAGGTTGGCCCGTTCGCCGACGAAGGCCTCACTCACCGTGTTGGTGAACGTCTGGGCCTCGGTGACGGAGTGTTGGGCCTCGACGACCTTGGCGACGGCCCCGTCCTCCACTACGAACAGGTGGCGGGGCTGCAAAAAGAGGGGCTCCGAGCCGGCCGTGACGTGGAGGAAGAAGATGGGCTTCTCCACGATCGTGCCGGAGGGAACGTAGATGAACGCCCCATCCTGGACGAACGCGGTGTTGAGGGCCGTGAGCGCCTCGTCTTCGAAGTCGGCGTACTGGCCGTAGTGCTCCTCTACGAGATCGGGGTGCTCCTCGCCGGCCTGGGCGAGACTGCTGAGCACGACGCCCGACGGCAGGTCGCCGATGTCGGAGAGCGACTCGTCGACGTGGCCGTTCACGAGTACGACGCGGTGGGCGTCCATCTCGTCAATCGTAAACGGCGCGATGTCGCTCGGGGCGAGCGACGGGCCCTCCGGCGACAGCGAGAGGGTGTAGGGCCGGTCAATGGTCTTGGAGATGTTCGTGTACTTCCAGGCCTCCAGGTCGTTGGTCGGGATGCCGAGCTGGGCGAAGCGCTCGATGGCGTCTTCGCGCTGCTGGGCGATCGAGGCGTTCGTTCCGTTGAGGGCCTGGCCGTGATTTACCTCGAAGGCCGAGATGAACCGGTCTTCGGGACGAACGTCGGTGTCAAGGGCAGTGGTCATGGTGGAGCGGTCGGTTGGAGAGCAAAATTGGGGAGGGGCAAGTGGCCGGGGAACCCCGAGGGCGTCGCTGCACTCGGGGCGCCGGGGCCGCTACGCGGCAGCGGCAACCTCTTCGCGGATCCACTCGTAGCCGTGCTCCTCCAGCGTCTCGGCGAGGTCTTTGTCGCCGGAGCGTGCAATCTGACCGTCCATCATGACGTGCACGCGGTCGGGCACGATGTACTGCAGGATGCGCTCATAGTGGGTAATCACCAGGAAGCCGCGGTCCCCGTCGCGGAGCTTGTTGACGCCGTTGGCCACGCTTTGAAGCGCGTCAATGTCGAGCCCCGAGTCCGTCTCGTCGAGAATGGCGAGGCGCGGCTCCAGCATCGCGAGCTGGAAGATCTCGTTTCGCTTCTTCTCGCCCCCCGAGAAGCCCTCGTTGACCGAGCGCTTCGTGAGGTCGGCGTCGAGGCCGAGCATGTCGGCCCGCTCGCGCATCTGCTGAAGAAACTCGGTGGAGGAAAGCTCGTCTTCGCCGCGCGCTTCACGGACCGAATTGACGGACTCCTTCAAGAAGTTGGTCATGCTCACGCCGGGGAGCTCCACCGGGTACTGAAAGGCGAGGAAGATGCCCTCCTCGGCCCGCTCTTCGGGCTCCAGCTCCAGAAGGTCGTCGCCGTCGTAGCGAATGCTCCCCTCCAGCACCTCGTACTCCTCGCGCCCGGCGAGAACCGAGGCGAGCGTGCTCTTGCCGGAGCCGTTGGGGCCCATGATGGCGTGCATGTCGCCCGTGTCGAGGGTCAAGTCGACGCCTTTTAGAATGTCAATGTCTTCGTCTTCGACGCTGACGTGCAGGTTTTCAATTTCTAGAAGTGCCATATCGTATCCGTACGTGAGTGGTGTAGTGCGAAACGAGAATCGTTTTCAGGGCGGAGGGCCTCATCCCCGAGGCCGGGGCAGAAGACAAACGGGAGCGTGGACGGAATTGTCCGTCGCACGCCCCCGTGGGCCTCTGCTCAATGTGCTATCCGACGCTGCCTTCCAGTTCAATATCGAGAAGCTCCTTCGCCTCCACGGCGAACTCCATGGGAAGCTCCTGAAGGACCTCCTGACAGAAGCCGTTGACGATCAGCTTCAACGCCTCCTCTTCGCCGAGGCCGCGCTGGTGGCAGTAGAACATCTGGTCCTCCCCGACCTTCGAGGTGGTCGCCTCGTGCTCAATCTGCGCCGAGGGGTTGTTGCTCTCGATGTACGGGTAGGTGTGCGCACCGCAGTCCGGCCCGAGCAGCATCGAGTCGCACTGCGAGAAGTTGCGGGCGTTATCGGCGTTCTTGCTCACCTTCACCTGTCCGCGGTAGCTGTTGTCCGCCACGTCGGCCGAGATGCCCTTCGAGATGATGGTGCTCTTGGTGTCCTTGCCGATGTGCTGCATCTTCGTGCCCGTGTCGGCCTGCTGGTGCCCCTTGGTAAAGGCGACCGAGTAAAATTCGCCGACCGAGTCGTCCCCGGCCAGGATGACGGACGGGTACTTCTGTGTCACGGCCGAACCGGTCTCCAGCTGCGTCCAGCTGATCTTGGAGTTGTCGCCCTTGCAGAGGCCTCGCTTCGTGACCAGGTTGTAGACGCCGCCCTCCCCGGTGTCCGGGTCGCCCGGGTACCAGTTCTGGATCGTGGAGTACTTGATCTCGGCGTCCTCGTGGGCGACGAGTTCGACGACCGCCGCGTGGAGCTGATTCTCCTTGCGCATCGGGGCAGTGCACCCCTCCAGGTAGCTCACGTACGCACCGGGCTCGGCGACAATCAGCGTGCGCTCGAACTGGCCGGTGCCGGCCTCGTTGATGCGGAAGTAGGTGGACAGCTCCATGGGGCAGGTGACGCCCTCCGGGACGTACACGAACGAGCCGTCGCTGAAGACCGCCGAGTTGATCGCGGCGTACAGATTGTCGGTGTACGGAATGACCGTGCCCATGTACTCCCGCACGATCTCGGGGTGCTCCTTCGCGGCCTCGCCGAAGGACTTGAAGATGACGCCCTTCTCCTCCAGCTTCTCCTTAAAGGTGGTGGCTACGGAGACGCTATCCATCACGGCGTCGACGGCCACGCCGGTGAGGGCTTTCTGCTCCTCCAGCGGGATGCCGAGCCGCTCGAACGTCTCCAGGATCTCGTCCGGCACCTCGTCGATGCTATCGTAGCTGGCTGTCTCCTTCGGGGCGGAGAAGTAGCTGATCTCATCGAACTTGGGCGCCTCGTAGTCGAGGTGCGCCCAATCGATGGTTTCGCCGCTGTCGAGACGATCACGGGCGTGGCGGAAGGCCTTCAGCCGCCAGTCCCGAAGCCATTGCGGCTCGTCCTTGCGCTGCGAAATGTAGCGGACGACATCCTCCGTGAAGCCCTCAGGTGCCGTCTCGGCGTCGATGTCGGTGTAGAAGCCGTGCTTGTAATCCTCACTGGCCTTTCCCTCTAGATACTCAGTCTCAGACGTGCTCATAAGCTGTCCCTTGGCGTGTCGTGCATAATCCGATGCGGGTGGTGGCACCGGTCCCTCGGGCGGGGCGCCGGACCCGAGTGTAAACCGATGTTTACGCTGTCATCACCGTGTCAACGTGCGATTACAACAAGGGGGCTGCCGGGTCGTTCCTCCGGGCGTGTAGGCCGTTACATCTTTATGAGAAGTTGGCTCGGCGGGCGTTGGGGGCGGGGACGGGCCGCAGCACGGGCACGATGCGACGGGCGGCCTGGAGGGGAACCGGGGCGAGAGAAACTTTCAATTTGGGCCCGCAGTACGCACGATCCCGCTGTTTTTGGACTCGTTTTGCTCTCAATATGACCATTTCGATTACGGATCGGGCGCTCGATCAGATTGAGTCGGTCGCGTCGAACGAGGAGGTGGATTTGGGCGAGACGCTTCTTCGCGTGGCGGTCGTGCCGGGCGGCTGTTCCGGGCTAACGTACGACCTCGGGTGGGAGACGACCGTGAAAGACGACGACGAGGTGGAAGAGCACGACGGGGTGCCGGTGGTCTTCGACAAAAAAACCCGGCTCTATCTTGACGGGTCGGAGCTCGACTTTACGCATGGACTGAACGGGGATGGCTTCCACTTCTCCAACCCTCAGGCCTCCCGGGAGTGCGCGTGTGGCGAGTCCTTCGGGGTGTAGCGGGAACGGCCGGACTGTAGCTGAACGAGTCGGGGTGGTTGTACGGCGTAGCGCACGTGTACGTGCAGTGTGCGGATGTGCGGAGAATCCGCGCCCAACGCCCGTGTCTTCGAGTCGAAGGTGCCCTGATTGATATGCGACGCGTTCCTGTTTTCTGCGTGGTGGTGTGTGCATGTCTCCTAGCGCTGAGCTGTTCGGTCACTGGGACTGACGGGTCGGCACAAGGCCCCGAGTGGGTAGACTTCTCCCGGTTTACGCCGGACACCACGGCCCTACGCGGGGAATGGGCGTGGAGGCGCACGGTCTGCTGTTACGGGGACCGTAGCGTATCGACCCCGAGTTCGACGGGGGAGACCGAGACGGTCATCTTCACGGCCCGCGACACCGTAGAGGTGTACCGCAATGGGAGGCTCAAGCGGGAGGCGACCTACGGCGAGTACCTGAACGGTGCGCAGTGGGGCGTCAGGGCAGACACCTTCGCGATCAGCCGCGTGTACCGGGACGGGGCCGAATCGCTGTACGTGCGTCCGGATTGATTCACCACGTCCAGAAGGCCTGTGACGCTCTCACCGATCCGGGCAGCACGTCGTCCGGCCCTACTCCACTCGTCGCCACCGAATTCGGTCCCCTTCCAACAGGCCGTGGGAGTCGGCAAACCCGGCCGGAACCTCCACGACGTACTGGGCCGGGGCGTCGGACCCGTAGCGCTCGTTGGAGAACGGCGTGGTGTATTTGGCGATGCTGACGATCTGCGAGTCCGCGTCGGCGAAGACAATGTCGAGCGCGACGGGCGTGTTCGCCATCCAGAAGCTTTGGGGCTGCTCCTCGTCGAAGGGGAAGAGCATCCCACTCCGGTCGTTGGGAAAGCCCGTGCGCTGCATCATGCCCCGCTCCCGCGCCGAGTCCGTGTCGGCAATCTCGAGGTCGATCGTCACCGTCGAGTCCCCGTCCTGCAGAAAAGTGAGACGACCTTCTTTCGTGAAGGGGATGGTGTCGGTCGTGTCGCTCGCCGCCGAGCCGGCATCGTCGGGGCTCTGGCAGGCGAGCCCAACCAGGAGTAGGGGGAGAACCAGAAGGGTGCATCCGAGTGCGCGGGTCATGGAGGCGGGAAGTAGCGCGTGGGACGAGAACTGAACGGTCATTCGGATCGGGTCCACCGGACGCGGGTGCTGTCGGTGAGGTCGAAGCGGTCGGCAAAGCCGGCGCGGACCTCCACCACGAAGTTCCGAGGGGCGGCCGGCTCGATGGATTTCTCCGAGAAGGGCGTGGTGCGGCGGGCGATGTTGATGACCTGCGAGTCGGGGGCCACGAAGACGATGTCGAGGGGAAGGGGGGTGTTCTTCATCCACATTCCCCCCTCGTCCACCGAGTCGAAGATGAACAGCATGCCCCGGTCGTACCCGAGCGAGCGCTGTCGCATCAGCCCGCGCCTGCGTTCGGCGTCGGTGTCGGCAATGTCCACGTCGATGGTCCGAAGGGTGTCGCCGCCGGGGGTGAGAAAGGCCAGGGCCCCCTCCACCTCGAACCCCTCTTCCGTGGAGGGGGTGGCACTGTCGCTCGCACAACCGGCGAGAACAAATGGACCGAGGGCGAGGAGAACGAAGAGGGGCGCGGGTCGCATGTCCAGAAGCGGCAAAATGGGAATCAGAGGGCGCGTTCCATGTAGACGGCATTCGGGAGCGGGTTGTGATAGTACGCGTCTCGTTCCTCGAACGCAAGGGACCGGTAGAGGCGCCGTGCGGCGGTCATTGAGGCCACCGTGTCGAGTCGCATCGCGTCGTAGCCCAGTGTCCGGGCCTTTTCAATGACTGCCGACGCCAGCGCCCGCCCGAGTCCCCGCCCCCGGTGTGCCGGCGTCACGTACAGGCGTTTCATCTCGCAGACGTCCTCCTCACCCAGCGGCCGGACGGCCACAACCCCCACGGGCTCCCCGCCCCCGTCCGCCAGCAGAATGGCGCCGTCCGGCGGGGCGTACGGCCCGGGAAGGGCCTTCATCTCCGCCTCAAAATCCTGAAAGTCGAGGGCGAAGTCCAGCCCGTCGACGTATGCCCGAAACAAGCGACGGGCGGCGTCCAGATCGGCGTCCGTCCTCGCGGGGCGAACTTCGGGCATTGGGACGACTGAAAGGGGAATTCTTGAAAGGGGAATTCTACAATTGTGCGACGGCGTTACAGGGGGGCGTCCTTGGGGCATCCTTGGCCTGTCGGCCGTGTGTATGTCACACTACGCCCGCCCCAGGTCGCGAAGCAGCCGGCGCGTGATGGCGTCGGTGAGAAGGCGGCCGCGGTCCGTCAGGGCCACGCGGTCCGGATCCTCGTGGATGAGCCCGCGTCGCCGGAGGCGGCGAAGCGCATCGGCCTTCCGGTCCCGGAGCCGAAGGTCGTACCGGTCGGCCAGGACGTCCAGGTCCAGCCCCGCCTGGGTGCGGAGACGGAGGAGCATGTACTCGCGGGCGAGGGCCGATGCCGACGGCGTCTCGTCAGGGGCCACAGGGAGGGCGTCGGCCTGAAGTCCCTCCACGTACGCCGTCAGGTCCGCGACGTTCGACCACCGCCGTGCTGACGGAGACGGGGGGAGATCGGGCGCCCAGAAGCTCTCCGCGCCGGGGCCGAGCCCCAGGATGGACCCGTGGGCGTAGACGTGCTCCTGATGGAGGGACCGGTGACCCGGCCGGGCGAAGTGGGTCAGTTCGTACGGGACGTAGCCCTTGGCCCGGAGAAAGGTAAGGGCGAAGGCCAACTGGTCGGCGCGCTTCTCCGCGTTGCCCGTGTCCAGCTCATGGAGCGTGAGGTGCGGGACCCCCAGCGAGACGGCCCGGTGCAGGCTTGCCTTCCAGCCGGCTCGGGACTGGCCCGCGCCGCCAAATACGAGATCCACGGAAAACTGCGGGAATCCGGCCCGACGCACCTGCCGAATGCTGCGGACGAGGTCGTCCGGGCCATGCGGGGCCCCAACGGCGGTCAAGTCCTTCTCGACGAACGACAGCCCTTCGATGCTCAGCCGCGTAACGCCCAGGCGGCGAAGGTGAGACAGATACCCCGGGGAGGCGTCGGCCGGGTGCAGCTCCACGGTCACCTCGTCGAGCGTTGTCGGCTCCACGACTCGACCGAGTGCACGAACAAGGGGGCGTAGGGCCCCGAGGGGGCAGAGCGAGGGGCGGCCCCCGCCCACGTAAAGACTCCGGATCGGCACGTCTTCCAGGACCGGGTTGGCGCGCCGGTCGATCTCGCGGGCGAGCGCAGCTGCCAGGACAGAAGCGTCGGGTGTCGGGTTGACGACGGTGTACGCGTCGTCGTAGGGCCGGGGGGCTGCCCGGAACGGCACGTGAACGTAGAGGCCAGCCACGGCGGACGGGTCATTCGGGGGAGTTGGCGAGCGGCTCCACGTCTTTCCAGCGTCGGATTTGCACGTGGTCCTTGATGACGTCCAGGGACTGAAGCACGACGGACTGGGCGAGTTGGTTCAGGCGGCGGTCGTACTTCGGGCTCATCAGCGCGTCCGCCGAGATGGAGGTGACCTGCGTGATGGCCTGGTCGTTGTCGAACGAGCACACGTCGGTCACCATCCGGTCCACCACGTTGAACACGATGTCGCTAATGGCATTTTCGAGGAGGGAGGCCACAGGCCGCCCGACCCCGGGCAGGGCGGCGAGGGTGCCAATCTCGCGGTTCCGTTGCACGGCATCCTCGATGACGCCGTCGAGGTACTCGTGAAAGTCGTCCTGTTGGTGGTCGTAGGCGACCGCCGTGGCCTCCTGCAGGCGGTGGGTCACCGCCTCGATCAGGGCCTCCCGCTGGGGGGCAATCACCTCGCGCCCGATGCGGGTGGTCACCTCCTGGCTCGTCCGGATTTCCTCCTGTAGGCCCTCGATAATGCGGACCGTCACGCGGTCGCTAATTTCTTCCAGGACGATGTCGCGGTACTTCTCGAACGTCCGGTAGAGATAGGTCTCCCGAAGGTCGACCAGGCCGGTCCGCTGCAGCTTCGGAATCATAGCGACGAGCCGCAGCAGCCGCAGCGAACGGAGCGACCCGACCGGAATGCAGCCGAGCACGTCGTACCAGTGCACGAACGGGTAAAAGAACCAGCGGTGATAGCGCTGCCGATAGACGGCGAGGCCCCAGCGCACGAGAATCTCGACCACGAAGATCGAGACGAACGCGAGGTCGTAAAGCAGAAAGTGCTGGTGGATCGTCTGGTCGTACCAGGTGTATAGCGCCGGGACGTAGTTTTCCATTTGCGTCTGGACGATCGGGCTGGCGAAGCCCCAGTCCACAATGAGGAGGGCGAGGTTGGCGACGATGAGGGCCATCATCACCACGTCCACGATGAGGCCCAGCGTTTCGCGCGCGGTTCGATCGGCCATGGTGGTGGAAGAGGGTTGCATCGAAAAACTGACGTCGAGCGCCCCGCAGGAGGCGTCCGCAATATCCGGCACGTCCGGGAGAATCTCGAAGTGTCCGTACTGGATCCCCCACCGACATGCTTGATCTTCGACAGCTCCGCGACCAGCTCGACGATTTTGCGCAGCACCAGACCGACCGGACGAGCCGGCGGGCGGCGCAACGGGACCGGGCCGAGGCCCTGCTCCGGGCCTGCCACGACCACTGGCGGGCGGTGCGGGAGGCGGTGGCCACGGCACAGCCCCGTCGTCTCGTGGCCCAGATGCGAGAGCCGCCCGCCGCCGTGCACGCGCCTTCAGAGCGCCCGTCGCCCATCACGGTCGTAGCGACCGACGGGTCGCAAATCTATCCGGACCGTCACGTGGAGCCGCCCTTCTTCCTGTTAAATGTGAGTCAGGTCGCGTTCCAGTACGGCACGACCGAAGACGCGCACCTCGACGCGGTTCCGCGTCTGCAGTTTCGGGAGGGGGTGGATGGCCGCTTCGAGGCGCGCATCGAGACGATCACCACCGAATTGGTCTCGGCGCTCCGCGACGAGCTGGAACTGGGGGCCCTTCTCGACGCCGCAACCACGGCCCGCGTGAAAGGCCGCCCCCTCGTGGCCCTGGCCGACGGCACCCTCATTCGGTGGATGGTTCGGGGCATGGACCACGACGCCCTCGAAGACGAGCTCATCGCCCGGTATACGGAGCACCTGGAGGGCTTCCGGGACGCGGGCCTCGCCCTGGCGTCCTACGTGAGCATGCCGGCGAGCACCGAGGTCGTGAACCTGCTCCGGTTCGTAGGGGGCGACCTGGAGCCCGAGCCGCCGGTGGAGACGGACGTCTCGCCCGAGCCCCGCCTGGACGGCGTGCTCGACCGCCATGTCCTGGACATGGTGCTCGATTCCGGGGAGCGGTCGGCCGTCTTCGGGTCGGCCTCGCACATTCAGGGCGAATACCCGACCGGGACGGACATCTCGTTTTTCTACGTGAATGTGCCGGGGCCGAGCGGGGGCGAGATCGGGCGCGTGGAGGTGCCGCGTTGGGTGGCCGAGAAGCCGACGCTCCTGGCACACGTGCACGCCACGGTCCTCCAAGAGTGCGAGAAAGGCGAGGGGTATCCGCTCGCGCTGTCGGAGGCGCACGAGCAGGCGGTGGTGCGGGCGTCGGAGCGTGAGGCGTTTTTTCGCCTCGTGGAGCGGCGTCTGCGACGGGCCGGACTGGGGCCAATCGGGTCGCGGAAGCGACGTTCGAAGCAGCGGCCCCGAGTGTGACCCCTCGTCGCACATGCTCCGGTGCTGGTTCAGACGTCCGGCCGTCGCCTTGGCCCTCCGCAAGGGGCAGGGGGCAGTCGTGCCGGAACGTGCCCAACTCCCGTGCGAGTTGCGCGTTTGGCGAAAGCGCACAGGCCTCCTTCTTCCCTCCAAAGCGCCAGGTTCCGCATGCACACCGTCGTCGAGTCGATTGCCACGGGCAACCCTTCCTTCCGCAAGCCCCAACCGGAAACGGCCGAGTTTATGCAGCAGATCGAGCGCCTGCCGGAGGCCCTGCGGGCGCGTCTGCCGTCGCTCTACAAGCAATCGGCGATCGACTACCGGTACTCGTGCGTGGACGACTACGGGGAAGACGACCCAGAGGCCTTTACCTTCTTTCCGGAGAACTGGTCGCTCGATCCGGCCCCGTCCACACGGGAGCGGAACGAGAAGTACAAGGAGGCCGCCATTCCGCTGGCGGAAGACGTTGCCGGTCGGGCCCTCGACGGGGCCGACACGGAGGCGAACGAGATCACGCACGTGGTGGCCGTCAGCTGCACCGGCTTCTTCGCCCCGGGGCTCGACATTGAACTCGTCAAGCGGCTCGACCTGCCCGCCGACACGGAGCGCACCTTCATCGGATTCATGGGGTGCTACGCGGCGTTCAATGCCCTTCGGGTCGCCCACAGCTTCTGCCAGAGCCAGCCGGACGCCCGGGTGCTGGTGGTGTGCACGGAGCTCTGTACCCTCCACTTCCAAATCGACGACACCCTGGAAAGCGTAGTCGTCAACTCGCTTTTCTCCGACGGCGCGGCGGCCACGGTCCTCTCGGCGCGGTCGGACCGTGAGGCGCGCGGCCGGATGACGTACGTCGACGGCCGGAGCCGCCTCGACGACGACTCGATGGAAGACATGACCTGGGCAATCGGCAACACGGGGTTCCTGATGGGGCTCTCCTCGCGGGTGCCGGATGTGATTGCCGACCACCTGCCGGGCTACGTCGATGGGCTCCTCGGGGCGAACGACCGGACCCCCGACGAGATGGACTTCTGGGCCGTCCATCCGGGCGGGCGGGCCGTGGTGGAGCGGGCCCAGGACGTGCTCGGCCTTGCGCCCCGCGACGTGCAGCCGAGCCTGGAGGTGCTGCGGCGCTACGGCAACATGAGCTCGCCGACCGTTTTGTTTGTCCTGAAGCGCATCTTTGAGCAGGCGGCGCGCGGCGACGGCGCCCCACCGGAGCGGGGGGTGGCCATGGCCTTCGGGCCCGGCCTTACGATCGAGGGGGCGCTCTTTGAGCGGGCGTAGCGCCCTCGGGGAAAGGGCCCCGCGGTGAATCAGTTCAGGGGACGGGCCACCACGACCGTTTCCTTGAGTTCGGTGGTGGTGCCGCCGTCGGCCTGCACGGCCTCGAGCAGCACCACGTAGGGACCGATGCGAACCCGATCGCCCGCGCCGTTGCGGCCGTTCCAGACCAGCTCGCCGCTCCGGCCGGCGAGGCGGGCCTCTTCGAGGGTGCGCACGCGGCGGCCCCGGGCATCGTAGATGCGCACGCGGATGAGGCTCGGGCGGGCCGACAGGGTGTACTGGATGCGCGTCGCCCCGTCCTGCTTGATCGAGAACGGGCTGGGACGGACGGCAAGGCCCGGGGCGTTCGGCGCGTCGTCCGGCGGGGCCAGCGACGCGTCGTTTGGGGCGCCGGGCGTGCCGCCTGCGGACGCCGTGCTGCTCGTCCAGTTGTCGGCGGCCTCAGCCCCGGCGGTCGCGCTAATCCGTTCGAGCGCGGTGCCCTTCGGGTCGGCGAGGCCCGAGGTGTGCCAGTCTGGGGAGTACGCCACGTCCGCGACGACCGCCGTGTCGCGACGGTGCACCCGAACTCGGTCCCCGCTGTTGCGGAGGCCGAGGGTGGAGGCCTGTACGGGGAGGTAAGCCACGGAGTCGGAATCCAGGGGCGCACCGGGAAACGCGGCGGCGAGCTGGGACGACTGGGGCGTGAAGGCCCCTCTCGGAGCGGCGGCCACCACGGCAAACCCGCCGGGGGCAAGGCCCCGACGCCGCCCGACCCGGAGTGTGTCTGCCGTGCCCGTTTCGGTGGGGCGGTCGGTCAACGTGAGTCCGGTGAGCGTCAAGGTGTGGTCGGTCAGGTTGCGAAGCTCCACGTACTCCACCTGGTTGGGCCGGTCGTCGAAGTCATCGGCCCGCGGGTCGAACAGAAGTTCGTTCAGAACCAGGGTGCCAGGAGTGGGGCGCCGGGCGAACGGCACAGAGGCCCGATCCAGGCGGTTGCCCACGCGGTCCCGGACGTCGGCGACGAGCACGGCCTCGCCGGTCGGGCGATCCGAGAGGGACAGGCGCACGATGCTGTCGGCCTGGACCTGCGTCTGCGTGACCGCCACGTCTTCAAACTGAAAGCGCGCCGGGCGGACGCTCTCGCCGCGGATTGGCTCGTTGAAGATAACCGCGGCAGTCAGGGAGTCCACCTGCTCGGCGAAGGTGGGGCGTGGCGGCGCGGTGTCGGGGGCGAAGCGGCTGTTTTGAGCGCCGGGCGTCGCCCCCTCCGGGGCCGTCGACGACGCGAAGTTTGAGGCCTCGACGGAGGGCCCGCGCGGGTCGATCCGTTCCAGCGACCGGCCGTCGCTGCCCCCCCAGGAGGCGGAAAACGGCACCGCATCCAACGGGGTCCCGGACGGCGCGTGCCGCAGGACGACCGTGTCGCCGCCGTTATTGAGGGCGTCCCAGCCCCTCGGGGCCACAAATTCCACGGACGGATACGTTTCCGCAAATGCCTCCTCGTCGCGCACCAGTACGGCGTACTGGCCGGGACGGAAGGGCGTGAGCGGAGGGGCGGCCGGCGCGAAGTTGCGGGCGTCGTCGGCGTATTGGAGTGCGCCCAGGTCGAGGGTTTTGTCCGACCGGTTGTACACCTCGATAAACTCGTTTGGGGCCACGGAGGGGGCGTACATGATTTCGGACACGACCACGTCGGCGGGGGCGGGCGTGTCGGCGACAACGTAGGACAACGGGGCGCTGTCTTCGTCTCGTACATTCCCTCGACGGTCGGACACCCCCGTGGCGACGAGGCGGTACTCGCCGGTGGAGAGCGGGCTTCCCAGTGCACAACGGACCTGTGCTGGGCGGCCGTCGTCGATCTGAGCCGTCACGATGGCGGGGGCGTCGGCCGAGTCCAACCGGAACGCCTCGGGAGAGATGCTGGCGGGGGCGACCGGCTCCGAAAAGACAACCGTTATCGAGTCGCCGTTCTGCGACGGGACGGCGCGGGCGAGGGAGGGAGGCGTCTCGTCCGGGGCGTAGACGCTGTTTTGTGTGCCGGGGGTGGCCCCGGACGCCGCCTCCGAGGACGCAAAGTTCGCGTCGGTGTCGGACGGCCCGCCCGGGTCGATCCGTTCCAGAGAGCGGCCGTCCCCCCCGCCCCACGAAGGATCGTACGGCACCGAGTCGAGGGGCGTATCGGAGGGGACGTGACGGAGGTAGATCGCATCCCCGCCGTTGTTGAGCACCGGCCAGTCGTCCGGCGTCAAGAACGTTGCGCCCGGGAACGCGGCGGTGAAGGCCTTCGGATCGCGTACCAGGACAACGTGAGTGGCATCACGCACCGTTGTGTCGGTCCTCGCCACCGGTTCGTACGATCGGTTGGCGTCCGCGAACGCAAGCTCGTCGAGCGCGATAGGCCCCCCGGAGCGGTTGTAGAGCTCGATGAATTCATTTGTCGAGGGCGACGGGGCGTAGAGGACCTCGTTGATGACCACGGCTCCGGGGTCCGGTTGTGCCGTGCCGGGGCGGGGAGAGAGGGCCCCCCCAAGCCCCAAGAGGAGAATGCTGCCCCACAGAAGTGAACGCATGGATCCGTGAGGGTCCGAGCAAGAGACGAAGGCCTTTCCGTTGAAACATTTGAATAGTAAATAACAAAAGCGTCGGGCTTGGTCAAGTCCCAGGAAAGCCTTCGAATGGAAGAGGGCCCCGTCCACAGAGTCGGAGGGGGCCTATCAGGGGGGCGTGGACCAACGGCCACGGCCGTGTGGTCGAAAATCCGTACGTCCGGTCGTGATGACGAACGAGGGTGCTGTCGTGCGTCCCAGCCGTCAGGACACGGGAATTTGGGGGGCGGGCCGGACGAGCCCATGACGCACGCGTCCTGCGGCGTCAGTGGGTTGCTTCGGGGGTTCCGTTGTCCGTCGACGTGAGGCTGGGACTGGTAGAGGGAGCCTCCGATCCCGCCCGGTCGAGGTGGTTCAGAAGCACCCGCGCCATCAGGCGAGAGGTAGGGGCGAGAGGCGTCTCGTCGAGGTCGAACCGGTGGTGATGAAGGGGGTAGCTGGTTTCCGGCCCGGACGCCGTGCCGACCCGAACGAAGCCGCCGGACACGTGCTTCAGGTAATGGGCAAAGTCTTCTCCGCCCATGCTTGACTCCGAGATCTGGTGGATCGCCTCCTCCCCGAATGTATCTCGGATGGTGGCCTCCACGTTCGCGATGGCGGCCTCGTCGTTGATCACAGGAGGAGACCCGTCCTCGAAGTCCAACTCCACGTGTGCCTTATGGAGGGACTCCATCCGGTTGGCAATCTCGCGCATGTGGGTGCGGATTGTCTCGCGGTCGTCCGGCGATACGGTCCGCAGGGTGCCGCCGAGGGAGGCCTGCTCGGGGATCACGTTGTGGGCCTCACTGCCGTCGAGCATGGTGACGGTCAGGACGCTCGGGGTGCGGGCGTCGGTGATGCGTCCGGACAGCTGGTAAAACTGGTTCATCAGCTGCGAGGCGATCCACACGGTGTCGGCGCCCTCGTGGGGGCGGGCCGAATGGCCGGTTCCTTCCTGACGAATGCGCACCTCGAACCGGTCGGACGAGGCCGTTGCGGGGCCGGTGATGAGGCCGTAGCGGCCCACCTCCAGGGTCGGATCGACGTGCACCGCGTACACGGCGTCGAGGCCTTCGAGGATGCCGCCCCGGATCATGAGGGGGGCGCCGCTGGGGAGGCCCTCCTCGTTGGGCTGGAAAAAGACGCGGGCCCGCCCCTGCAGTTGGTCACGGTTGTTGTGGAGCACCAGGGCAACCCCGATGGCGATGGCCGTGTGGGCGTCGTGCCCACAGAGGTGGGCGACATTGGGGGTTTGTGAGCGGTAGGGGACCTGCTTCTGGTCCTGCGTGGGCAGGGCGTCGATGTCGGCCCGGTAGCCCACAGCCCCCCCGGGGGCGCTGCCTTCGATGTCGACGTACAGCCCCGTGCCGGCGATCGGCCCGTAGACGTCGAGTCCGTATCCCTCCAGGGTCTCCCGAATGAAACGGGACGTGTTGTGCTCCTCCATTCCCACCTCCGGATGCCGGTGGAGGTACCGGCGCACGCCCACCAGCACCTGCGCAAGGGACTGGGCTTCGTCGGCCATGTTGGCGACCGGATCGGGGAGGTGAGAGCGATCAACGGGGGAGACGGAAGAGAGCATTCGGGACTAAGAGACTCGTGTGCGACGCCGACGACCCGCCCGTTCTGTAGGCACAGGACGGTCATACTGAAGCTACGGGTCGGTCCCCCCAAGAGATTCGGCGGATGCCGGTGGTCACGTGAGTCCGAGGAATTTTCGAAGCGTCCACTCGCTGGCCAGGAGGGCGAGAATAGCGATGAGGAAGAGCGACGTGCGCCACAGTTCGGCCTCCGACGACTGACGGACGACCTCCCTGGAAAACGAGTTTTGGTCGGACAGGTCTGTCGGAAGCTGATCGACCGTCTGGGGCGTGTAGGCCGTTCCGCCCGACCGGCTGGCCAGTTGGCGCATGAAGACGGCGTCGGCGCGGGGCGACTGGTACTCGATTCGGAGGGGGGCGACGGAGAACTCGCCCCGGTCCGTGCCCAAATCGGTCTCACCGAGCCGGGCCTGCGCTTCGTACTGGTACGTGCCCTCCGGCAGCGTCCCCACGTTGAGCGTATACCGGCCCTGCCCGGTCGGGTCCATGGTGTAGGGGTACTCGGTGCCGGCCGAATCCGTAACTGTCACCTTCACCGTGGCGTCCGACACCGGCTGCCGGCTCTGGTCGTACACCTGACCGGTAAAGGAGACGGCGTCCGTGCCCCCGAAGGGGGAAGCAGTGGGACGGACGCGCACCGGCGAGTCGTCCGCTTCGGTGCCGGCCCACCGAAGCAGGTTGGAGGCCAGGCCGGGCCAGAGTGGATCGGCCGCCCGAAGTTCCGACGGCAGAAGGGCCCACCGCCACACCCCATTCCCAAGAAACGCGGCGGTCCGCAGGCCCGCGCGGCGTCGGAGAACCAGGAGGGGGGCGGACGTCGTGGCGGCGGTCCCGAGCACCTGAGCGTCCGGCGTGGGCGTCCACGCGGACGCAGGCACCTGGAGGGGCGGGAGCCGCTCGAACAACGCCCCCTCGGCGTCCTCAATGCGAAGGACGGGGTGCTGCCGGGCACTCTCCACAATCCGGAAGGGGGCCTCCGCAAACGATGAGGTCGACGCGTCCGGACGGGCGGGCAGCGACGCCTCAAAGTGCTCGGTCCAGGCGGCCAGGTCCGTCTGGCGGTCGAGAAAGTAGAGGGCCGGGGTGCCGTCGTCAATGAGGGTGGCGACGCGCTGCACCACGTCGTCGGGCACGGAGGGGCTCGGAAAGCCGGCGAGGACCACTACATCGAAGGGCGACAGGTCGTCCGGCAGCGGGCCCTCCAGGAACGTTCCCTCGGGGGTTGGGATGCGGGCCGTGACCTCCGTGTCGGCGGTTCGCTCGTAAACGCGGCGGAGCGCGCTCACGTCGGGGGCGGGCGCCGCGCCGAGGAGGAGCACCTGCCGCTTGCTTTCGAGAACCCGTAGCGATGTCGACTGCGCGTTGTTGCGGGTCGTCACTTCGCCGGCAAGCTCGGGGACCCGGACGGTCACCTGCTGGAGGCCGGCCTGCTCGGGCTCGAAGGTCAGGTCCACCGACACCTCGCCGGTGCCATCCGGGAGACGCACCGGGCGTTGGTCGAGCGTGCGCCCGGACTGTTCGAGGGTGACGGGCACCGGCTGGCCGGGCCCCTCGGTGACGCTGAGGGTGACGCGGACGGGCACCGACGAGTTGAGGTAGGCCCGGTCGTTCGTCGAGACGTCCTGAACGCGGAGGTCACGCTGTCGGGCGGTGTCGCCAACGGTGACGGTGTGCACCGGAACCGGAGACCGGTCGGCCACACGCAGGGGATTTTGGCCCGTGTTGTACTGGCCGTCGGAGACGACCACGATGCCGCCCAGGTTCTCGTCCCGCAGCTCCTCAGGGGCTGCCTGGAGGCCGCTTGCAAGGTCGGTGCGCGCGCCGTCGAAGCGCAGCGAGTCGATGATCGACCCGGAAAGGGCCCGCGACGCCTCCCCGACGCGGAAGAAGCGTGCCGTCCCCGGCATCGCCTCGTCTTGGAGCGCATCGATGACGGGTCGAACGGAGGTTCGAGCCGCGTTGGGGCGGGCGGTGGAGGTGTCCCCGGCCGTCACCACCTGCAAGCTCTGGCTGTTGTCGACGAGGACGGCCAGGACCGGGGGACGCTCGGTCGACCGAAACTGTTGCAGGACCGGTTCGAAGAGCAGGAAACAGATGAGGGCGAGGGCGAGAAAGCGAAGGCCGCCCAGGAGCAGGCGCCACCCTGCACTGAGCGAAGGGACGGTCGCGCGGTAGGTCCCGTACGTAAGCCCCCCCGCCACGGCCACGCAGAGGAGAAGCAGCCAGGGGGAGTACCCGAACGAGAACGCCATGCCGCGGAGAGGTTACTTGGAGAGTGTGACGCGCCCCGTGGCGTGGTGGCCCCGGTCCGTCGTGACGACGTACCGGTACAGGCCGGGCGGGAGGCCGCTCACGTCGACTGGAAGCCGGTTCGGGCCGGGGTGCCCCGCCCGTTCGACGCGGCGCACCCTGTGCCCGAGCGCGGTGTGGAGGGTGACCCAAAGGCGCGTCGTGTGGGGCGGAGCGGAGACCGGAACGATGAGGGACGGGGCGTCCAGGGCCGTGTGCGGCGCCGATACATGGAGGGCGGCCGGCGCCGTGCGGCGCGCCTGCCATTCGGCGTAACGCACGGCCGCCTCGGCGTCCACGATGCCCCAACCGCGGGTGGTGTCGGGGGCGTGGGCCTGCGAGGCCGTCTGTCGCAGGAGCCGCCGGACGTCGATTGGGCCCAGCGCAGGGTTCACCTGCAGCATCTGGGCGACAATGCCGGTTACCTGCGGGCTGGCAAAGGAGGTGCCACTAACCCGGGCGTACTGGTCGTTCTTCCAGGCGGCGGGCACCGTCTCCCCCTGTACGACCACGTCCGGCTTGCGGCGGCCGTCTGCCGTGGGGCCACGGGCACTGAAGGACGCCACTGACGAGTCGGGGGCGATGGCGCCCACCGCGATGGCCGAGTCGGCATCGGCGGGTGTGTTGACGTAGAACCAGCAGCTGTCGGGCGCGTCGCAGCCGCTGTTGCCGGCACTCACCACCACCGTCACGCCGCGCCCGGCGGCCCGGTCGACCGCTCGGGTGGTGAGGGCCGTGTCCCCGTCCAGGTCGTCCGGCCCGTAGCTGCGTTGGCCGTCGTCGAAGCGGGTGTACCCGATCGAGGCGTTGACCACGTCCACCCCGCGGCGGGTGAGCCACTCCAGGCCCGCCACGAAGTTGTCCTCCTCCACGTTGCGCTCGTACTGGGTAAACTCCGTCGTTGCCCCCCAAATGTTGGCCCCGTAGGCCGGCCCCACGAGCGAGCCGGGCTCGTAGCCGGCGGCCACGGACACGACGCCGGCCCCATGAGTCCCCCCTTGTCGTCCGGTCGTCATGTTTCGGAGCCCCCCGAGCCGATCGTTGGCCCGCAGGTGCGAAAACACGGGATGACTGAGGCCCGCGTAGTTCGCGTCCAGGAAGCCCACGTCCACCCCGCGTCCGTTCAGGCCCCGGGCCAACGGAGACCGGGCGTTGATACGAGACAAGGGCCCGGCCGCCGCCCCCAACGCGGGAGGGGACGGGTCGGTCGGTTCGGAGAGCGGACCGAGGGGACGAAGCGAGGCCACCGGGCGTGTGCCCCGAACGAAGGGCAGCGCCGCCACTGTGGCGCGGGTGTCGGGGGCAAGCCGCGCAGAGACGGCGTGGAGCCAGCGACTCCGGACAAGCGGCCGCACGCCGAGGGACCGGAGGCGGTTCAGGAACGCCGGCGCGACCGGTCGGGCCGCGGACGCACCGCTGGTGGGGGCAGTCTCGGAGGGACGATCCGCGAGGAGGATCCAGTATTTGTCCGTGGACGTGCTGTCGGCGGGGCGGGCCTCAGCCAGCTGCACGGTGCAGAGCGCGCCCAGGCAGGCCGTGAGGGCCAAAAGGGAGAGGGGCCGGACCGCTCGCGCTAGGGGGCGAGACAGGGGGCCCAGAGGAAGAATGTCTTCGAGGGCGGACGCACGTGACTCACACATACAGAAACACCATGAACCCCAGAAAGGCAATCACCATGAATGCCCCTTCCACCCGAGTAATTTTTTGGTCCCACCACGTCAGGGGCACCAGCAGGGCACAAAAGCCCAGCATCACGGGAAAGTGTAGGCGGATCGTTTCCGGATCGACCGTAATGGGCTCGACAATGGCCAGCGTCCCCACTACGAACAGTACATTCAAGAGGTTGCTCCCAATCACGTTGCCCACGGTCATATCGACCTCCTGCTTCAGCGTCCCCACCATGGAGGCCGCCAGCTCGGGCAGGCTGGTGCCAATGGCCACCACCGTCAGGCCGATCACGACGTGGTCAATGTTCAGGACATCCGAGATCGCAAGGGCGTTGTCGACCATCAGATGGGCCCCGAGCGTGAGCCCCCCCATGCCGCCAATCACGTAGACGGTTTTGGCCAGGGTTGAGAGATCAGGATCGGCGGCGTCCAGCTCGCCCTCCATGCTCTCCAGAACAGTGCCTCTGGTGGTCCGGTGGGCGTCGTAGAACACGTAGGCCGCGAGTCCCGAGAGGAGGACCACCATCAAGACGCCGTCCCGGGCCCCAATCACACCGTCGAGGGCACAGAGGTAAAAGAGCACCATCACGCCGAGCATGACCGGGTACTCACGTCGCAGCACCTCCGGCGTGACGGCGAGAGGCAGCACCACGGCACACGCCCCGAGGATGAGGGCCACGTTGCTAATGTTGGAGCCGATGATGTTGCCGATGGCGAGCGGGGACTCCCCCGAGATCAACGCAAATACGTTGACCAGATACTCCGGCATCGACGTGCCGAGGGCGACCACCGTCAGGCCCAAGATGACGGGGCGAATGCCGTACTGTAGGGCGATGCTGGAGGCGCCCTGGATGAGGCCTTCGGCGCCCAGGTAGAGCAGCAGCAGGCCGACGAAGAAGAGAAAAACGTATAGGATCATGCAGGGCTACTCGGGTGGATCGCCGACCGGAGCGGGGATTCTGCCGATGGACCGGTGAGCGCATGGGGGCACAACCGGTTGGGCGTCGGAGACGATTCGCTGAGGAGCGGCATTCGTCGGCCCGATCGATGGGGAGTGGGAACGTCCCCGTTGCGGTCCTGACGTGGTGGCGGGGGCATTCGGGCTGAGTCGACGCTCTGCGAGGGCTTACGAGGCGTCGAGCAGGGCACGCCCCCGAAACGAGCCCGGTAGCAGGGCCGATGCACTGGAGCGCTCAGGGTCAGCGTCATGCCGATCCATCCAAAGCGTCGCCTCGGGCGCGAGTTCCGCGAGAAGCTGCCGGCACGCCCCGCACGGGGTGCCCTCGGGGTCCTTATCGCACGTGAGGTAGAGGCGACGCGGCGACGGGAGTGCGTACGACTGCATCGTGCCCAGGACGTTGCGCTCGGCGCAGAGGATCCGGGCCCAGTCCGGGTGCTCGACGTTGACGCCCGGCACGAACGGCCCCCCTTGAGTCTCGAGAACGGCCCCGACGGGGTACCCGGAAGACGGCACATGGGCCCGCCGGGACACGCGGCGGACCGCCTGCAGGCCGTCCTCCGTCCCGTCGATGGACACGTCGAGGCCCGGAGGCAGCACGGCCTGCATGGCGGGCAGCGCACCGTTCCCGCCCGCACCCCGAACCCAGGCGTCGTCGGCGGCCGGCTCGAAGGGCCCTTGGGGCAGGTCTTCGACATAAAGGGCCTCCTCCCGTCGGAAGGGGCGTGAGAGGACGAAGGCCACGATCGACGGCTCGTGCCCGAGGGCGACGGCCGTGGTGTAGGCGTTGAGCAGGGCCGGAATGGTAAGGGAGTAGGAGGCGCTCTCCAGGCGCACCCCAGGGACCCAGCGGCCGTCGTCCAACAGGAGCACGGCCGCCGTCGGCGCGTCGGAAAACGGCACGTGGGCGCGGGGCAGAAGATCGCGCGCCCGGCGACGAGGCGGGTCGAGGGCGGAGTCGGGCGGGGGCATAAACCGCGGGTGGGATCCGAAATTGACAAATTGGACCGGTGGGAATCGGTGAAAACGGGAGGAGGTTCCGGTTTGGACGAGAGACAAACGCGGGGCGACCTTTCGGTCGAATCGGCTGGTGCTTAGATTTGGATCCAAGTTATCTCTGCCGCAACCCCACGCCGCCGCATGCCCGATGAGCCGACCGAACTTGCCGTAGGCGAGAGCTTTGTGACCTCCGAGGAGGGAGACGACCTCCGGGTCGAGACGACTCGTAGCGAAGAGCATCTCTTCACGACGACCTACCGAGACGCCGAGACCGGCACCCTCCGTCTGGCCCTGCAGGTGGACATTACGACCGGCTCCGCGGCCATCGACCCCCGAAGCTACGACGCCGACTTCTGGACGCTCGTGGTGGAGGGGCTTCCCCGGCCCGACCTAGATCTGCGATCGGCCCTCGCGTCGGTCGAGGAGCCCGGCATTGAAGTGGACACGGGCCGGCGCGAGCTTCATGTTCAGTCCGACGATGCCTGATCGTTGTGCGGGCCTGCTCCCGCCTCACCCACCGGCCGCGCGTCCCCCTGCGACCCCTTCAGTGCACCGCGGGCGAAGGCCCATCGCGGCGGGGACACGAGCGTCCAGTCAGGGGGCCCTTGAGCCTCCCTCCTCCGCAATCACGTACGCGTCCCCTCCAGGCATCGCGACGAGAAGAATTTGTGGAAGAAGGCGGGACGACGCGAGGCGACCCTCGTAGCGGTACCGCGGCGTGCCCCACCGGGGCTCCGCGGCAAAGTAGCGATGCTTGGTGACGCGCACCTCTGTCGCCTCGGCCTCGTCATTCAACGCTCTACGGGTGGCCGTGGAGGGCGGAAAGAGGCACATCCCGACGGTTCGTCCCACCGCAACCAGTTGGATGTTCTGACGCATGCAGGGGGGCTGTGGCACGGGAGGACGAATCGCCTGGAATGAACGGCGATATCGACGGAACGGTGCCGGGGCCGTTCCCAGGACCCGGTCGCGCATTTCCCCGTCCGGATTCAGAAATGGTGGGGAGGCGTTACCGGTTTACAAGTTTAAAAAAGCACTCTACATTTTCGGGACTTCCGGTGTAGGTTAAGGCTTTCAACTCTATTACGTTTTGCTACCACGATCCCGGAGCAATTGTACTGACGTGTCGTGTTTCGGGTACTTGCATGTGACACTGCGTTTGAGCTTCCGTCGGTCCAATTCCTTTGAATCCGGGCTGACTGGGATTCTCCTGCATGACGCGTGCTGCCGTGCCCTGCCGTGGATGCACCCCGCATCGGCACGGCGCGACGGTGTGCTAATTCCAGCAGCCTGCCAAATACCTCGTCGCCGTGAGCCGATTCCCCCGAAGCCTCTTTCTTGCCGTCCTGTCCCTACTTATCGCAGCGCCCGCCGTCGAGGCGCAGACGCTGAAGCACGACTTTCAGCGCGATGGGGAGGAGTATACGGTCTACCTCCGCATTGAAGATCAGTGGATCGAGACGTGGCGTGTGGGGGAGGAGGGGGACTGCATGATGTACCCATCCTCGGTCCAGTACGAGAACGACAAAATTCGTTTTCGGCAGGGAACCGAGTGGAGGGTGAACCGGGTCGACGCGGAGACAATGGACATCACGTTTCCGGAGGGCCGGACCATCACCTACCAGGAGACCCAGCGCGACCCTGCCGTCCTCTGCAACGCCACCGACGGGGGTTCCGGCGACGAAACCTGATGCGATGCCCCGTGACGCCCCGCATCCACAGAGGGCACGCCGGGGGATGGACCGCCGCGCCGGGATCGGCCCTCCGGGTCGCGGGTACGCCGAACGTCCTCACCGGGTCCCTGCACGAGCCCGAGCCCCCCGCCGTCTCAACCCTCCTCGGAGTCGTCCGGGGTCTCGGGGGGCTGAAGCAGCGTCCACAGGACATACATGGCCCCGAAGCCGAGGCCGAAGACGAGCACAATTCCAAGTGTGATGGCGACGAGACTGACAAAGGCCAGCGTCATGGCATTGGTTGTGTCAGGGAGAAAGTCCTTGCGTCGGTTGTGTGAGGGCCCTTGTGTGAGGGCCCTCCGTTCGTGTTCGATGGATGCGCTTCCGGGAGTGGGGCAGAAAGAAGCTACTCTCGTGGGAAATCCGACCCGGCGCGACGTTCGCCGTCGACGTACGGGTCGGCAATGGTGCCCGTGGCCCACTGAAAGGCCGCGAGGGCCTTCAGGGTGCTAATTTGGGCGGCGATGAACTGCTTTCGGGCCTTCGCCAGGGATTGCTCCCGCTTATTGAGCACGAACAGCGTGCCCTGTCCCTGCTCGAAGCGCCGCTGCTCCAGCCGCCGAAGTTGTTCAGCGAGCCGCTCGTTGCGCTGGGCCGATCGGGCCCGGCGGTGGGCCTGAGACAGGGCGGCGAGGGCGGACTCCACGTCCGCCCGCACTGTTCGCCTGGCGATGTCTTGTTTTAGTTTGAGGTCGCGCAGCGCAATTTTGGTTTTCTCCACCTCGCTGCGTCGGCTCCGGGAAAAGAACGGCTGGTCGACCTCGAAGCCCACCTTGACGTCCGAAATGTTCAGTGGACTGTCCGTGTACGACACGGCCTGGGCCTCAAGTTTAACCTTGGGGCGGAGCCGCTCCTGCGCTAGCCGCTGCTCGATCTCCGTCTTCTGGCGCTTGAGGTCCATCACCCGCAGCATGGGGCGGCGCGCGAGGGCGGTCGCCACGGCATCTGCCCGTCGGGTGGTGTCGACAGGGGCGGGCATGTCCAGGGCCGGGGGCGCGTAGCGGAACGTCGCGGGGGAGCCGTCTTCCGCCCACAGAAACGTGGCGAGCTTGATGCGCTTCTCGCGGGCGGTCCGTCGCGCTTTCTCCAGCGTCGCCTGTCGGCTGGCGGTCGTCCGGGCCGCATCGATGCTGTCGACCGCCGGGATTTCGCCGGCCCGCGCTTTTTTCGTGACCAGGGCCCGGCGCCGCTCCGCCAACTGGAGGAGCTCACGGCTCACCGCCAGGGTCTGGCGGGCCTTCACCCAGTCCCAGAAGGCCCGAGACGCCTTCAGCAGCAACCGGTTTCGTTTTCTGGCCTGCAGGGCGTCGGCCCGACGGGGCGCCAGCCGGGCCTTATCGAGCGCGGCGCGGGACTTGTCGGTCCGGAATCCCCCGAGCGGCGCGAACGAGAGGCCGAAGCGCGTCTCCCCCACCCGGGAGGTCTTTACCGACGGGTCGATGCTGGAGCCAAGCCCACGGCGATAGTCGAACTTGAGGGTCGGACTTGCCGGCAGGTTCAGGGGCCAATTGACCCCGCTCCGTAAGACATTCAGCTTGTCCTTTCCGTCCCGCGTCTTGTACGCGTAGCCAGACACGAGCGCCGGTTCGAAGCCGCCCCGGGCGCTTAGGACTTGGGCCGCCGCCCGGTCGTCTTCCAACCGGTTGGCCCGGGCGGATGGACTGGTCGCCAACACCCGGCGCCGAACGTCATCCAGGGTGAGCACCGGGCAGTCGTCCGACGACGGACAGGGGACGGTGGCATTTGGGGGGCCGCTTCGCTCCGGCGCCCCAGAATCTTGTGCCTGGGCCGCCGTCCCCATCAGGGCGACTGCGAGGATAACGACAAAAACGCGAACGGTCATCCGTATCGGGTGTGGTGGGACGTGTCGAATCGTCGCGGCATCCCCGGTCGACTACTTCGCCGGGGCCGTGCCTTGCTGCGTGGAGAGCTGCGGGGGAAGGCCGTTCATGCGGCGCCAGATTTCGTACCCGAGCGACACGCTGGACAGCAGCACGGAGCCCTTCGCCGGCGCGCCCTGGCGAAGGTATTGGGGGCTCGGCCAGCTGGGATTTCCGGCGGACGTGTCCGGCACGACCAGCATCCGGAAGCGCCCGGAGCCGTCCCCGACGGGATCGATGAAGCGAACCGTTCCCGCGAAGGTGCCGGTGGAGGCGTCGGGCAGCCCCGAGAACTGGAGGGCGGGGAATCCGGAAAATTGGAGCTGGACCTGCCGGCCCGGCTCAATGAGGGAGGCGCCGATGCTGCTCACGAAAAGCTCTGCGGCCCGGTCGTCCGTGTTGGGGGCCACGGTCGCGAGCGTCGTCCCCTTCTTCACGATCTGGCCCGGTCCCACGCGGTTGATGCTGGACACCGTTCCGCGAATGGGGGCGCGCACGATGGCATTGGAGGCGCGTTCGCGGGCGTTGTCGACCTTGCGGCTGAGTGCCGCCTGCTTGGCCGCCAGCTTCTGCTCCTTCCGCTCCACGTTGAGGCGGGCCGACTCGACCGCCCGGCGCGCCGCGGCCAGGTCCGCGGCGGTGGCGACCGAGTCGGTCCGTGCCTTTCGAAATTTGAGGCGAGCGGTCTCCAGGTCCCGGACGGACGAGATCCCGTCGTCCTGCAGGTCCTCGATGCGGGCCAGCCGGGTGCGGGCCGTCGAGACGCCCAGGGTGGCGTTGCTGACCTTCTCTTCGGCGGACCGGCGTTTCTGGCGGGCCTGGGCAAGCTTCTGGCGGGCCCGCTCTACCTCCAGGCGCAGCCCGTTGAGTGTACGGGTCCGTTGGGCGGCCACCCGGTCCGCAAACTGGTCGTCCAGGTAGGAGGAGCCCAGATCCTCCAGAACCGCGACGGTGTCCCCCTTTGCGACCTCATCCCCCTCGACGACGTGCCAGTCGGCGACGCGGGCCGAGATGCGGGATGCAACGGTCCGGGGGCGGGCCTCCGGGGCGTAGGCCGTCACCGTCCCGCTGCCGGAGACCGTCTGGCGCCACGGGATGAACGCCAGGGCGATCCCCAGGGCGACGAGAAAAAGTGCCGAGACGACGAGAATCGAGCGCGTGATTGCGGGGGACTGTGCCGCCTGCAGGGCACTTGTGCGTCCCAGGTTTGCGGGCGCGTCCATCTCCGCCGTCGGCTGCAGCCATTGCCGCTCCTGAGAAGGGGGGCGTGCATCGGGGGCGGAGGGGTCCGAATCGGGCCGGTCAGCGCTCATGTCGGGCAAACGTGTGGGCCGGGAGAAACAGATGAATGATGGGGGGCGCCCAATCGGGCCACGAGGAGGCGCGAGGCACCAGGACGCGCCGGTTAGGACGGGACCCCGTCTCCCTGCACCGTCGAGACGAGGCGCGGAAAGTGGCGCCGCAGGAAGTCGTCGGACTCGCCGTTCAGCTGATCCGCCGCGCCCCGCCACACGATTTCGCCCTGCTCCAGCACGAGTACCTGATCGGCCCGGCGCACGGCCGTCGGGTTGTCGTCGGCCGCGGAGACGATGGTCCACGCGTCGTGCCCGTACAGGCGGTCGGCGAGGGTCTGCTTCACCGGGTCCTCGATGCCGTTGAACGGCTCGTCCAGGATCAGCAGTCGGGGATCCCCGATCACCGCCCGCGCGATCATGATGCGCCGGACCATGCCCTGTGGCAGCCCGAGGCCCGCGGACGTGATGGGCGTCTGCAGTCCGTCGGGAAGGTCCAGGATGGCGTCTTCGAGGCAGGCCAGGTGGAGGGCCTGCTCCACGGCGGCGTAGCTCAGCGAGCGGCCCATGGTGATGTTCTCCTCCACCGTGCCCTTGAACAGCTCGTCGTTGGACAGGGCCAGGCCCACGACGCTCCGGTATGCCTGCGGGTCGAGGCGGGCGATGTCGTGTCCGTCGAACGTGATCTGTCCCTGATCGGGGGTGTGCATCCGCACGAGGGCCTGCGTGAGGGTCGTTTTGCCGGCCCCGCTGTCCCCGACGATGCACAGGTGGTCGCCCGGCGCTACGTCGAACGAGACGTCACTGAGTGCCGGCGAGGCGTCCTTGTACCCGATGGTCACGTTGCGCACCCTAAGCGGGGCGGGGCCGGAGCCGGAGGGCACCTCCTCCCCGCCGACCTCCTCCAGGGGCTTCTCGGTCACGTGCAGGATCTTGCTGATGGCCGTCAGCAGGTCGTAGCCGGACGCGAACAGCTGGACCAGGTTGAAGCCGTTGTTGGTGAGGTATACGATCAGGAGCTCCGCGGCGACGAACTGGCCGAGCGTGATGTCGCCCTGCGTGACCAGGTACCCGCCGATTCCGAGGGCGAGCCCGACGATGATGGCCCGGAAGGCCGCCGCGGCCGCGAGCTGACGCCCAAAAATGCGGAAGTGGTTGCCGCGCGCCCGAACGTAGTCGGAGGCGAGCCGGTCGGTGCGGTCGTGCACGTACGACGGGGATCCGTTCAGCTTGAAGCTCTGCTGACACCGGGCGAGGTCTTCCAACCAGTGGGCGGTGGCGTACTTGAAGCTCGACTGTTCGATGCTCGTTCGCAGGCCGCGTCGTCCCAGGCCCCAGATGAGCACTGGGGTGAACAGGACGGCCATCAGGCCGACAATTAGGAAAAACGAACTGTAGACCGTGAGTAGAATGAGGCTCACCAGCGCGATGAGCGCGTACACCATCCCGTCGAGGAGAATTTTCGACAGGCTCTTCTGCATCGAGACCACGTCGAAGAACCGGTTGACCAGGGCCGGGCCGTACTCTCCTTCCAGCTCCGACCGTTTCATGAGGGGCAGCCGGTAGGCCATCTCCATGGAGGTGGAGGCAAAGAGGCGACGCTGCAGCATGTCCACCGTGTAGTATTTCAGGATGTCGAAGCCCCCGTACAGCAGGAGTCCCACGGTGATTGCGACGCACAGCACCACGATCTGATTGGTGAACGTCCCCAGCGACACCGAGTCGATGATGCCCTGCGACGCGAGGGGCACCGTGAGCGAAAAGATGGCCACCATGGCGGCGTAGACCGCCACCGTGACGAGGTCCTTGCCCTCGTCGCTGAGTAGGCTGAGGAGACTGGCGAAGGTCTCCTGGATGTTCTCGCGGTGGTCGTGCGGGTCGTGGATGTATTCCGCCGACCGGATGCCCGAGCCCGACGAGGACTGCCGTTCGCTGTCGAGAAAATGAGGCGTTTCCCCTTCGATGTGGAGAAACGACACCGTCCCGTCGGGCCCAGCCAGGGCGTCCGGGCCCACGCGTCGCACCTCGTCCTGCCCAAAGCTGCGGACGGACAGGACGCTGGCGCGGGTCTCCTCAACCACCCCCAGACTCCGGTCCGGCATGAGCACCACATCGCCGGGGGCTGCTTCCTTCAGCACATCGGAGGGCGACAGGGACTGGGGCTTCATCACCAGTCCACGAGCGCGGCCGTAGTCGGCCAGAAGGCCGAGGATGGTGTCCGGGGTGACCGTCTTCACCTGCAGAAACCCGCGGAGGCGCTCGGGGCTCACGTCCCGGTCCACGCGCTGCTGGACGACGCCAAACGCCTCGACAGCCTGTTCGGTCAGCGATGGGTCCGCAGAGGCCGCCCCGGCTTCAGGGACTGTTTTCGACTGGTCGCTGAGGGCTCCATCACCGCGTTTCGGCATCGGGCTGGGCTGTGAGGCTGGGGGACGTTGACATAACTGGTCTTTTGGAACAGCGGTACTATCGACGCTCTATCAAATTGATCTGAAAAAATGACGTAACGGCCGGAACGTGACGGTATCGTAAGGTGACGGGGCCTGGTTGGGCGGCTGTCTCCCGCGGGGCCGGATCCGTGGGGGCGTGCGGCCACGGGGCCCGGCTCGCCAATGCACTCCCTGCTGCGAGGCATTTCCGCCCCGGGCACAGGTCCTTCCTGGGCACAGGGCCTGGCCCATCCGTTATTTTGTCGCTGAGTCGGCGCGACTGAGCGCCCGAACGTGCTGGGCGGGAGCCGTGGGCGGGCTGTACCGGAGGGCGCGAACCAGATCCCGTCGAGTGCTTATACTAGAAGATCCAAATCGCCGGGGTGGCGGAATTGGTAGACGCAACGGACTTAGACAAATGAGTGCTGGGGCGGAAACGCCTCACGTAGATCTGCTCAAAGTCAGGGAAGCCTTTTGACTGGTAATCCTGAGCCAAGCCCGACCTCGGGAAGGTGCAGAGACTTGACGGGCAGCACCTACGTCCGGCCGGATACGGTGAAGAGAAAGTCCAGACCACGCCCCACCAATGAAAATTGGAGTGGTACGAAAATCCGTTGGGCCTTGTGGCCCGTGTGGGTTCGAGTCCCACCCCCGGTACCGCCGTTTGCTTCCCCGAGAACAAGTATGTGGGCCTGCCACTGCCCCGGCGATTGCCACCGGGCCCCCACGCCAACCCTCGTGGCATGCGGGCCTGCTCTGCGCCACCGGGTGCGTGCGGGACAGGGTTGAGAAACCTGTTGGGACTCGGTGTCCTGCAGCCGCTCCCCTGGAAGGGTGGAGACAATCCCTGGGCCGTCTCTCTGTCTTTGGCCGTGATTGCACGGGTCTGCATCTCGATCATGCCCCCCAACCCGAGTGGATCCGGCCGGAGTTGGCCTCAAAGACGGGCGCGCCGTTTCTAGACGTGTGGGCCTCCACGGCATCGGGGGTGCGGCGTGCACAGTGGACGCCTAACCGCTCCATGCGTGCCCCGTCGTTCACATCCCCCGCCCAGCGGCGGCCTGCACGCGGGCCGTCACACTTCGGAAGAGGGCCGCAGAGGAATCGAGAGGCGCCTACTGCCGGGGGCTTCGTGCAGGGGAAGACGGGCCTGGCGGCCACACCGTGGGGCACGAACTAGATGGGCGTGGCTCCGTAGCCCCGTGCGGCATCTGTTTGCAGTCTCGTACACCAACCCGACGCGCCCGCCGATGGAACTGCTTCGCACCGTTGACGCCATGCAGGCCCAGGCCGACGCGGCCCGGGCCGAGGGACAAACGCTCGCCCTCGTGCCGACCTTGGGGGCCCTGCACGAGGGACACCTGGCGCTCGTGCGCCGGGCCCTGACCGAGGCCGACCACGTGACCGTCTCTGTCTTTGTGAATCCCACTCAGTTTGGGCCGGGCGAAGACTACGACGACTACCCGCGCGATCTGGAGGGCGACCGGGAGACGCTGGAGGCGCTCGACGTGGACGCAATGTTTGCGCCGTCGGTTGAAGAGATGTATCCCTATGCCGACGACGAGGCCCTGCCCGGCCCTCTCGCGTGGGTCGACGTGGAGCGGCTCGACGAGCATCTCTGTGGCGCGTACCGCGAGGGGCACTTTCGGGGGGTCACCACCGTCGTGACCAAGCTCGTCCACGCCTGCAAGCCCGACGTGGCGGTCTTCGGCCGCAAGGACGCCCAGCAGTACGTCATCCTCCAGCGCCTCGTGGAGGACCTGCTCTTCGACATTGAAATTGTGGGCGTGCCGACCGTGCGGGAGCCCGACGGCCTCGCGCAGTCGTCCCGGAACGAGTACCTCGACGCCGAAGAGCGAGAGCAGGCGACGGTGCTGTACGCGGCCGTCACCGCCGCCGAAGAGGCGATCGAAGGGGGGGAACAGGCGGCGGAAGGTGTTGTTGGAGCGATGCAAAATAAACTCGCGGCGGCCCCCGACGCGGATGTGCAGTACGCAGAGGTCGTGGACGCCCACACCCTTCAGCCCGTCGACCACCTCGTGCCCGGGCAGGAGGTGCTGGCCGCCGTAGCAGTTTTCTTTGGTGAGACGCGTCTTATCGACAACACCTTCGTGCAGGTGCCGCCGGCCCAGGCGTAGGGGCCGGGCGCCACGCTTCTTGTGCAATTCCCTTCCACCCATGGACCTTTCGATGCTCAGGGCAAAGCTCCACCGGCTTCGCGTCACCGAGGCCGACCTGTATTATGAGGGGTCAATCACCATCGACGAGGAGCTGTTGGACGCCGCCGGTATGCTGCCCTACGAGAAGGTGCAGGTGGTGAACGTGAACAATGGCAGTCGGCTCGAAACCTACACGATCTCGGGGGAGGCGGGGGAGCGCACAGTGTGTCTAAACGGCCCGGCGGCCCGGCTGGCGGCCCCGGGAGACGAGGTCATCGTGATCGCGTACGCCGAACTTACCCCTTCTGAGGCCCGCGAGCATCACCCACGCGTGGTGCACGTCGACGAGAACAACGACGTGACGAAGACACGAACCCTCGACGTCGCGAAGGGAACGGGCGAAAACCTCGCGCCGGACGGCATGGAGGATGTCCTCATTGCCGAAGGGCCGCAGTCATGACGAACTACTCGTAGGGGGGCGTCGCGCCGCGCCGCGCCCCTCGCCGCTCCGGTCGTGCCCAGTTCCCCTTAGATCCCAGAAGCATCCTCTTCGGCGCCGCTAATATCCGTTATTGCAATTCAACCTTGCCGCCTGCCTTGCAAGGAGGCCGCGGCTGTCGTTGCGACCCTGCGGAACGGTCGGATTCCCACCTGAAATTCGTCCCGACGGGCTCGACACAGTGGGGCTGCAGGCCTAGATTACTTCCGCGCACTGAATCACTCACAAATCCTTCGCCTCAGCATGTCCGTGCATACCACCGCGGTCGTAGGGGCCGGTACGATGGGCAACGGCATTGCCCACGTCTTCGCCCTTCACGGCTACGACGCCACCCTCATTGACCTCGACGAGTCGCTCCTCAACG
Source organism: Salinibacter pepae (assembly GCF_947077775.1). Taxonomy (NCBI): domain Bacteria; kingdom Pseudomonadati; phylum Rhodothermota; class Rhodothermia; order Rhodothermales; family Salinibacteraceae; genus Salinibacter; species Salinibacter pepae. The sequence goes on along the minus strand of NZ_CAMTTE010000001.1, from coordinate 206,709 downwards.
ACGCCCGGTCGACGATCGAAGGGAATCTATCGCGCCAGGTCGGCAACGACGTGATCACGCCGGCGGACAAGACCGCGGCCCTCGACCGCCTCGCCTTCACGTCCAACACCCCGGAGGGCGTAGCGTCCGCCGATCTGGTCGTCGAGGCCGTGCCGGAGGCGCAAGAGGTCAAGTCGGAGGTCTTCGGGACACTGGACGCGCACGCCCCTGCCGACGCGATTCTTGCCTCCAACACGTCGTCGATTTCGATCACCTGGATTGCCGACCAGACCGAGCGGCCCGACCAGGTCATCGGGATGCACTTCTTCAACCCCGTGCCGGTGATGACGCTCGTGGAGGTGGTGCGGGGACAGCGCACCAGCGACGATACATTCGAGACGGTGGCCGGCGTTGCGGAGGACCTTGAGAAGAACCCCGTGGAGGTGGAGGACTATCCGGGCTTCGTGTCGAACCGCATCCTCATGCCCATGATCAACGAGGCCGTCTTTTGCGTCATGGAGGGCGTGGCCGACCCCGAAGACATCGATACTGTCATGGAGCTGGGGATGAACCACCCGATGGGCCCCCTTACGCTGGCGGACTTTATCGGGCTGGACGTGTGCCTGCACATCCTAGAGGTGCTCCACGACGAGCTCGGGGACGACAAGTACCGCCCGTGTCCGCTCCTCCGCCGCAAGGTGACGGCCGGCCAGTTGGGTCGGAAGACCGGGGAGGGGTTTTTCGAGTACGACTGACGGCTCGTTTGGGCAACCCAGGGCACGGAGAAGGCGGGGGCGGAGGGACTGCGTGAACCCTGCCGCCGCTCCTCGCGCGCCTTCCCAAATCATTCGTTGTGCTCCTCGTAGGCGGCGATGATGTCGCGCACCAGGCGGTGGCGGGCCACGTCCTCGCGCTCCAGGTACACGAACTCAATCCCGTCGATGCCCTTGAGGATGTGCTGCACCTGGATCAGGCCGCTGGCGTTTCGGTCTTGCAGGTCGGTCTGCGTAATGTCGCCCGTCACGACGGCCCGGCTGTGGGGGCCAAGCCGGGTCAGAAACATCTTCATCTGACTCGTGGTGGCGTTCTGTGCCTCGTCGAGAATGACGAACGAGGACTTGAGCGTCCGGCCCCGCATGTAGGCGAGGGGGACCACCTCCACCCGGTCCTGCTCCAGGGACTCGGCCAGCTCGTCGCGGGGCATCATCTCCCCGAGGGCGTCGTAGAGGGGGCGGAGGTACGGCGCCACCTTTTCGTAGAAGTCGCCCGGCAAAAACCCGAGCTCCTCCCCGGCCTCCACGGCGGGGCGGGAGAGGACAATCTTGTCCACCTCGTGGTTGTTGAGGGCGGCGACGGCCAGCGCCACGGCCACGTACGTCTTCCCGGTGCCGGCGGGCCCGATGGCGAACACCACATCGTTGGCCGCAGCCGACTGGACGAGGCGCTCCTGGTTGGTGGAGCGGGGCTTGATGATCTCCCCGTCGGGGGTGGTGAGGATCAGGTCGCGCGGGCCGGGATCCGTCGCTGGGGCCGAGGCGCCCGTGTCGTTCGAATCGAACAGGGCCAAAACCGTGTCAACGTCCTCCTCGGTGAGGTGCTCGTTGCGCTCGAGAAGGGTCATCATCTCGCTGAAGACCCGCTCGACCTTTTCCAGCGCCTCCGGCTCGCCTTCGAGGTGAATCTCCGAGCCCCGGGCCGTGATCTGGGTGTCCGGGAATGCATCCTCGATCTTTCGGAGGTGAATGTCGTTGAAGCCAAACAGCAGAAGCGGATCGGCACCGTCAATGCTCAGTTGTTTTTCGGGCAACGGGATTCGGGGCCTGATGAGCGCAGAGTACGAGTAAGTTTACGGGGGCTTACGGGGGGCAGCCCCAATCGTGCCGAGGGAAAATTGGAGGTCATGAGCTACGTATGATCGAGACGCGCAGCCGAATGGTTTCGTTTACCAAGATGCAGGGGACGGGGAACGACTTTCTCGTCCTCGACAACCGATCCGCTCAGCTCCGTCCGGACGAGCTGTCGGCCTGTGCGGCCGCCTGGTGCCCGCGCCGCTACGGAGTGGGGGCGGACGGGCTTCTGGCCCTCGACGCCCCGAAGACGTCGGCGGCCGACTACCGCATGCACTACGTAAATGCCGACGGTTCACGCGCGACCATGTGCGGAAACGGCGCACGATGCCTCTTTCGGTTCGCCCGACGGGCCGGATTTCAGAACGATCCGCTGGCGTTCGACACCGACGCGGGACTGTACCGGGCCACCACGGCGTCGGAAGATGATCCGTCGGGGGTGCGTCTCTTCGTGCCGGACGTCACGGAGGTCCGGGCGGACGTGGCGCTCGACCGATCGGTGCCCCAGGCCGTTCGGCGCCTCTGCTTCGCCCACGCGGGCACCGAGCACCTTGTGGCCGTGGTCGACGACCTCGATGCCGTGCCGGTTCAGAAGTGGGGACGCCGTCTTCGTCGCGATCCCAGCCTGGCCCCCGCCGGGGCCAACGTCAACTTCGTGGAGCTAGGAGGCGAGGACGGCCTCCGACTCCGCACCTACGAAAAGGGCGTGGAGGCCGAGACGCCGTCCTGTGGCACCGGGGTGCTGGCCGCGGCGGAGACCGCCGGCCGCCTCACGGGAGCCGATCCCGAGACGACCCTGCGGGTGCGTACGCCGGGCGGTAAGCTCGCCGTGGGCCGGGTCGAAGGGGGAACCTTGTATCTTCAGGGCCCGGCCGTATCGGTGTTTGACGGACGCGTTGAGCGCCCAAGAGACGAGCGATAATCGCTCCGTTCCCCGTCCCGTGCGGCGCAGTGCCTACCGCAACTGGCTGCGGTTGTCCTTGATCGTGGCGTCCTCCTTGAGGGCGGCGATCCAATTGGACGACACCTCCTGGCGGCGTTGCTTGAGCAGCCGCTGGCGCAGTTGCTTGCGCTTCTGATCCGTCAGCGGGGGCGGGGTGGCTTTCTGGGTGGTCTTTACGACGAAGGCCGCGTTCTTGCCCGCCACCACCCCGGAGGATTCGGCCTCGTCGAGCCCAAAGACGGTACCGACGAACTGCGGCTCCTGACCGAGCCCGGGGACGGTGCTGGTGGAGTAGGTGAGGTCCGACTGCGTGCGGAGCTCCGTGCCGAGGGCCTCCGGCAGGGCCTCGAAGGTGTTCTGGGCAAGGGCCCGTTCCATGCGCCGCGTCTGCACCGCGCGCTTCTTCTGAAGCTCCACCTGCGGCCGGATCTGCGACTTGACCTCGCTGAACGAGCGGTAGCCCTCCGGGGTGACATTCGTGACCTCGGCGACCACGAACTTGTCGCTCAGCTCGATGACGTCGCTGATCGCGCCGTTGGAGGCGGACTCCAGGAATTGAGACAGGGCGGCACTCTGGCCGATGCCGGGAACGGAGGACTGATCGGTCTCCACCTGAACCTCCTGCACCGACAGGCCCAGGCGCCGCGCCTCTTCTTCGAAGGCGCCCTCCTCCTCGGCGAAGTAGGCGAGATCGCCCAGCTGGCTCTCCTTGTCGGAGAGGGTCGCCCGGCTTGGGCTCAAGTTGTAGGCCAGGTCAGCCACCTGAACGGCCTGAGAGGCACGGGCCTCGACCCGAATGAGGTGGTAGCCAAATTCGGACTGGACGGGGCCGACGAGCGTCCCGGGCTCGGCCCCAAACGCGGCGTCCTCAAAAGCGTCCACCATGCTGCCGCGAGCAAACCAGCCGAGGTCGCCCCCGTCCGACGCCGAGCCGTCGTCGGAGTACCGGCGGGCCATTTCCGCAAAGGAAGCGGCCCCCGACTCGAGGCTGTCCCGAATTGCCCGCAATCGACCGGCCACCCCGGAGTCTGCCTGGTCGGTCTTCAACAGGATGTGGCGGGCGTGGAGGAAGTCGTTCTCGGCGGGGCGCGTGTCCCGAACCTTGAGGAGGTGGGCCTGGCCGCCCCCGAAGACAGGGCCGACGATCCGTCCGGGCTCGGGGGACGCGTACACCGAGTCGGCGACGCGGGCATTCATCTGGTCCGGGGTGCGGTACGCGCTCGAAAAGTCCTGGTCCGACGCGTTGTTAAGCAGAAAGAGAGAGTCGTTTTCGGTCGTGGCGAAGTCTGCTCGCAGGCCGGCCAGGTCGCCGGCAATCCCGGAGGAGTCCTCCGCCGTGGCCTCCTTAGTGGTCGTCGCGTACTGCAGGGTGACCGTCTTTTCGCGCTTGTATGCTTCGCGGTTGTTGTCGTAGTAGTCACGGAGGTCGGACTCGGTGACCGTAATCGAGTCGTCCGGGACACGAGCGTAGCGAAGGGCGACGTACTGGGCCGAGGCAGACGAATTCTGGCGGCGGTAGTAGTCTTTGATGTCCGCCTCCGATACCTGGATCGTCGATTGGACGAGGGAGCTCATTTTCTGCTGTCGCCGCTGCCGCCGGAGGAACTCCTCAAGCTTGATCCACTGGGTGCGGGCCTCGGGGTTGGAGGCCATGTTTTGCAGCAACTGATAGTTGATTTGCCCGGTCGAGTCCGCGAACTGGCGGCGGATGACGGGGTGTGGGTTCTCGCCGAACACCATTGCCTCCACTTCCGAATCGGTCACCGAAATCCCCAACCGCTTCATTTCCTGCTGCAGGAGCTCCTGGTTGACGACCTGGTTGTAGGCCCGCTCCCGCACGCGGCTCTCCATCTGGGGGTTCATGTCGCCGCCCATCTGTTGCTGAAACCGCTGGCGCTGACGTTTCAGGATGCGCTGGTAATCCTCATTCTGAATCGGATTGCCGTTGACCGTGGCCACGTTCCGGGTCGTCTGGTTCATGGCCGAAAAGACATCGGAGTCCTGGAGGGTCCAGATAATCCCGAATGAAAGAACAAGAATCCAGAGAATCACTCCGGTGTTCTGCCGGAGCGTGTTCATCGCGCCCATGGAGACGTGAGGGGGTTGGTGAGGAAGAAGTGTTCCGCGAGGCGGTTTTGATCAAGGGACCGAAGACTCCTGCACTGTACCTTGCTCCGTAACAGATTGTTCGCGTTGTGGACCGGATGGCCACGGCAACGAACGAGGGGCGGGCTGCGGGTCGCAGGCACACCAGCCGGTGCTGTGCGTTGCAACAATTCTTCGCACACGCCGATGCCTCAACGGGCGCTCACTGCCCGCAAGCGCTCTCTTTGCCCCATGCGCATTGTCCGACGCTCCTCCATACTCACGACGGGGCTTCTGGCCCTGCTCCTCGGCGGTGGAGGGGCGGTGGTCGGGCACGAGGCCACCCCGGTGGGGCCTGCGCTGGGCCTCCTCCCGGCGGTCGTGGTGCTGGCGGTGGGGCTCCGTCGTCCCTGGCGGCGCTGGCGGGTGGCCCAGACGGACCTCGTCCCCGAGCACGGCCGATGGCTTCGTGACCGAGTCCCCCTCTACCAAAAACTGGACGCGGCGGGCCGGGTCCGGTTTGGGCGCGATGTGCAGTTTGTCCTTGACGAGTATTCCTTCGAAGGGGTCCAGGGGGTGACGGTGACCGATGCGCTGCGGCTCAGCGTCGCCGCGGGCATCGCCACGCTGCTGCACGGGCGGCCCGCCTGGGAGCTCCCGGGGAGCCGATCGGTGCTGTTCTACCCGGATCGGTTCGACGAGACCTATCACGGAAACATCACGGCCCGCTACGACGGCATGGCCCATCAGCAGGGCCCCGTCATTCTCACGGTTGCCGCGGTGCGGCGCAGCTGGGAGCACCCGGGCGATGGCAACAACGTGGTCCTTCACGAGCTGGCCCACCTCTTCGACCTTGACAACGAGGGGGCGGACGGGGTGCCCTCCCTCGTCGATCCGGGGTCGGCCCCCGACTGGCAGGCGCTGGTGCGGGCGGAGATGCGACGGATTCGGCAGGGGCGATCCTTGCTGCGGCCGTACGGGGCGGAGGCCCCCTCGGAGTTCTTTGCCGTGGCGGTGGAGCATTTCTTCGAGCAGCCGGCCCCGATGGCCCGCCAGCACGGCGAGCTCTTCCGCGCCCTGGTCTCGTTCTTTCGCATTGATCCCCGCACCGGCACGACGGGCGACGCGGCGGTGGGGGCCGAGATGCAGCCGGGCCCTACGTGACGGGGCCGGCCGCGTCTACGGAGCGGGAGCGGTAGGCGCCCGTGTCGAGGGCGTCGCCGATTAGGTGGAAGGCCCGGTCGATCTCGTCCCGAGTATTCCAGACGAACGGGGCCATGCGGAGAACCTCGTTGCGGCGACTGTCGCTGTAGACGTGCTGCTGCTTGAGGTGGGCCGCGAGGCGCTCGGCCTCCGGCACTTCCAAAAGCACCATCGCGCTCCGTTCGCTGGGGGCGCGGGGGGAGCGCAGCGGGATGTCGAGGGCGTCGGCCCGCTCGATGGCACGGTCGGTCAGCGCAAGCGAGTGGTCACGGACGGCCTCCAGCCCCAGGTCGAGCAGCAGCCGAACGCCCTCGACGGCGTGGTACATGGGGGCCACGGGGGTGGTCCCCCCCAAAAACCGACGGCGCACGTCGGGGTGCGGGCTCGGCTCGGTGCGAAACTCGAAGGGCGCCGCGTTCCCGAACCAGCCGGTGAGCCGCGGGGTAAGCTCCAATCCGTCCCGGAGGTACAGAAACGTGTTTCCCGCCGAGCCGGACGCCTCCTTCAGCAGGCCCCCGACGTAGAGGTCACAGCCGAGCTGCGTCACGTCGATCGGGCGGGTGGCGGCGGCGTGGTAGCCGTCCAGCAGAAACAGCGCGTCGTGGCGTCGGGCACGTTCCGCAACCGATTGCAGAAACGAATCCGGGAGGCAGGCCCCGGTCGTGAACCCGACGTGGCTGAGGGCCACGAGGGCGGTGTCGGGGCCGATGGCGTCGAGCAGAGCCGAGCGGTCGACGCGGTGGTCGCCGGTGGGCGCAACGACGTGTGGGGTGAGGTCGCGGAGGTCACTCCACCGCTGCACGCTGTGCAGGACGGAGGGAAAGGCGGTCTCGGGAACGACCACTTCGGTCCCGCGGGCGGCCCCCTCGGGGCTAGAGAGGAGGCATTGGACCGTCCAGTGCACGCTCGGCTGCAGAATGCAGGTTTCTGGCGGTGCGCCCAGCAGGGGAGCGACGAATTCGTCGCCGAGGTAGGTCGGCAGTGTCCACCAGCCAACCGTCTCGTCCGCGTCGGGGCGCCAGTGGTTGGGGACCTCGTTCCAGGCGTCCACCCCACGCTGGCGCCAGTCCTCCGTAAACTGCTCCATCATGTGGGGCACCCGCTGGGGCTGCAGGCCGTGGGTAAAGGACCGAAACTCCACCGCGTCGGGCTCGTCCGGGAAGCGGTACGCGGAGGGAATGGGTGGGGTCGACATGACAGGGCGGAAGCACTAAACGCAAAGGAGCCCCACATGCAAAAAGCCCCTGCCGCACCGGGGCGAGAGGAGCTTCTTGCGGGGCAGAATGGTAGAAGAGGGCCTACGCCTCCTCCGGAACCACATGAACGTACTTGCGGTCGCCGCCACTCCGGGCGAACTTGACGACGCCGTGGTCCTTCGCGAAAAGCGTATCGTCGCTGCCGCGGCCCACATTGTGGCCGGGGTGGAACTTGGTGCCGCGCTGGCGCACAATGATGCTGCCCGCGTGCACGTGCTCGCCACCGTACGACTTTACGCCAAGATAGCTGGGATTGGAGTCACGGGTGTTTTCCGTTGACCCCATGGCTTTTTTGTGTGCCATGACAACCTCGTGGGGGTTGGTTCAACAAATGGATGCAAGGGAAAGGGGGGTTACGCCTCGGCCGGTTCGGCCTCCGCGTCCGCATCGGCCTCCGCGTCCGACGTTTCGGCAGCCTCTTCGCCGTCGGAGGACGCGGCGCCGGTCGCGTTCAACGACTCAATCTCAATCTGGGTGTACTGCTGCCGGTGTCCTCGCTTAACGCGGTACCGTTTGCGCCGTTTCTTCTTGAACACGATGACCTTGTCGCCCTTTACGTGCTCCAGCACGCGGGCGGTGGCGGTGGCGTCCGCAACGGTTGGTGTCCCGAGGGTGACATCCCCGTCGCCGTCGGACACGAGAAGCACCCGATCCAGGGTCAACTCCTGGCCGGCGGTCGCGTCCGAATGGTAGGGGACATACAAGGTGTCGCCCTCCTGGACCTTGAACTGTTTGTCTTTAACGTCAACAACTGCGTACATAAGGCGTCTCTGCTTTGGGGCGCCGGGTTGGCTACCGACGCGAGAGTGACCGGATTTCGAGTGAATGCCGAGGCCTAGCCACGCAATGCCTGGCCATCCGTTCCCGATCATCATTCACGACCCCTTCCGTTTCGCATGAAGATCTCCCTGCCCGACCGTTCCCCGCCGGCATCCGTCGGCAAGCTTCTCTGCATCGGCCGCAACTACGCCGACCACGCCGCCGAGATGGACCGGGCCGTTCCCGACGAGCCGATGGTGTTTCTGAAGCCGGCGTCGGCCCTCGTCCGGTCGGGGGGTGCAGTGCGGTTGCCCCCGCAGTCCCAAGACGTCCACCACGAGATCGAATTGGTGGCAGTTGTTGGGACGGAGGGCAAAAACATCCCCCGGTCGGCGGCGCTCGACCACGTCGCCGGTTACGCCGTGGGGCTCGACATGACGGCGCGTGACCTGCAGGCGGAGGCCAAAGAGCGGCGCCATCCCTGGTCGGTGGCGAAGGGGTTTGACACGTTCGCTCCCCTGGGGCCCATCCAGCCCGCGGAGGCTGTGGACGATGTGCAGGACCTGACCCTCCGACTGACGGTGAACGACGAGACGCGTCAGGAGGCCAGTACCCGACACCAGATCTTTCCGGTACGGGAGCTCGTCCACTACTGCTCCCGCATTTTTACCCTGTCGCCGGGGGACCTGCTATACACCGGCACCCCGTCTGGGGTGGGGCCTGTGCAGGACGGCGATCGGCTGCACGCCTCCGCGACGGGGCTCGACCCCCTGAGCGTATCGGTCGGGCGGTCCGGGTGAGAGTGAGGCCTGCCGTCCGACGCCCCCTTCTCATCTGTCTCGATACACCCCACCTAGGTTCCTACGTATGTCCATCCCCCGATACACCGACCTCGCCACCGTTCACGACCACGTCTGGGACGCCCTCGAGACCGCCGCCGAGGACCCGGGGCACCCGTACCGCCAGCTTACGTTCGGCACGGTCCACGAAGAGACGCCGGACCTCCGCACGGTAGTGCTCCGCACGGCGGACGCCGGTGCGCGTGCGCTCCAGTTCCATTCGGACCGCCGGTCGCGAAAGGTGGCGGCCCTCCGCGAGAACGACCGCATCGCGTGGCACGCGTGGGACACGGAGTCCCTGGAGCAGATTCGCCTCTACGGGACGGCCACCGTTCACGTGGACGACGACGTGGCGGCGGCCCTGTGGGAGTCGCAGTCTCCCGGATCCCTGTCGGTGTATCCGCGCCCCACGGCGCCCGGCACGCCCATCGACGAGCCGGACGACAAGCTCGACCCGGCGGTAAAGAGCGACCCGATCACCGACGACGATGTGGCGGGCGGCCGGCAGTACTTTGCCGCCCTCCGAACGGTGATTGATCGCGTGGAGTGGCTGCACCTCCATCCGGACGGTCACTACCGCGCCCGATTCGAGTACGCGTCGAACGAGGTGGAGGCGACCTGGGTCGTGCCCTAAGACGAGGGCTTCTTACGGCTCACGATCACGACGTGGGCACGGGGGCCCGGTCGGCGTAGGCGTGGAGCACGTCCACCGCCTGCTCAACGGCCTCCATCGAGACATCGCGGTGGGTGGTTGCGCGAATGGTGGACGGCCCGAAGGCCTTCACCAGAACGCCCTGGTCGCGAAGGTGCGTCACGACCTCTTCGGCGGTGTCGCCGGGGACCCCGAACATCACGATATTGGTGTCTACCATTGCGGGGTCGATGGAGAACGGCGGGCACTCGGCGATCCCGTTCGCGAGCCGCCGGGCCTTTTCGTGGTCCCGGGCCAGGTTGGGACGGTGATGGTCGAGGGCGTAGAGCCCGGCCGCAGCGAGGAGACCGGCCTGCCGCATGCCGCCCCCGAACTGCTTCCGCGTCCGGCGGGCCTCGTCGATGAGGGGCGCTGATCCGGCCACGACCGAGCCGACCGGTGCGCCCAGTCCCTTCGACAGGGCGACCCAGGTGATGTCGGCAGGGGCGGCCAGCCTCTCCTCCGCCACTTCGAGGGCGGCGGCCGCGTTCCAGAGCCGCGCCCCGTCCAGGTGCACCGCGAGGTCGTGCTCGCGGGCCACCGCCGCGAGGGCCTGAACCCGGTCCAGCGAGTACACCACCCCGCCCGCCTTGTTGGCGGTGTTTTCGATCGACAGGACCCGGGTTCGGGGCATCACGTCCGCTTCCGGGCGCACGGCCGCCTCTACCTGAGAGGGCTTGAGTCGGCCGCGGGTGCCCGGGAGCGGGTGCAGCTGAACGCCCGAGAGGAGCCCGGCCGCTCCGGTCTCGTAGTTGAAGACATGGCTTCCACGCTCGAGAATTACCTCCTCCCCCGGGGTGGTGAGGACGTGGAGGCAGATCTGGTTCGCCATCGTGCCGGACGGGACAAACAGCGCCGCCTCTTTTCCCAACCGATCCGCCACCCGCTCCTGGAGTCGGTTCACGGTCGGGTCCTCACCGTAGACATCGTCGCCGACCTCGGCCTCGTACATGGCCGAGCGCATGCCCTCCGAGGGGCGCGTGACGGTATCGCTCCGAAGATCGATGGGGGACATGGGGCGGGAATCGACACTCGGGAGAGCCGATGGGGGGGACCTACCGGGAGTGGACCTATCGGGAAATGTCTTTGATCTTGAAGTGGACGGTGCCGGCCGGCACGTCGATGGAGACCTCGTCGCCCTCTTCCTGGGCCAGCAGGCCTTCGCCGATGGGGCTGTCCACGGAGATCTTATTTTCGGAAATGTTGGCCTCTTCCTCCGAGACGAGCGTGAACGTCTGTTCGTCACCGGTGTCTAGGTTCTCGACGGTCACGTCGGACAGGATGTAGGCTTTGCTGTCGTCGACGGTGGACTCGTCCACGATGCGGGCCCGCGCGATGGTGTCTTCGATTTGCTTGATGCGGGCCTCGAGCTTTCCCTGCTCCTCCTTCGCGGCGTCGTACTCGGCGTTTTCGGACAGGTCGCCCTTGGCCCGGGCCTCGGCGATTTCGTCGGCGATGCGGGAGCGCTCCTCCGTCTTGAGCTGGTGGAGCTCCTCCTTCAATTCCTCGAGGCCCTCCTCGGTCATGTAAACGGTCTCGTCGTCAGCCATGCTGCTGGGTCCATTGGTACGGGGATACGCGAATGCAAAAGCGCCACCCCTGCCAAAAAAGGAACGCCACGGCCGGAAGCGGCAGCGGCGTTTCGGGTGACACTTTTCTAATATGGTTCCCATTGTTCGGGCGGGCACGACGAAAGTTCCGATTTCACGCCCTCACGTCCCGCCCTCGTTCCCTGCAGGTTACAGATCCACGAGGGGGGCCTGCGCGGCGAGCGAAACGTGGGCGGACGTGGCGTGCAGCCGTACCGGAACGCCAATTGGGAGGGAGCAGCGAGGCAGGTGGTGGCCGTAGGGCAGGCCCTGCACGACGGGGTAGGGGCGGTCGGCCAGGTGGTCCCGAAACACCTCTTCGAGGGACTGTGTGGGGGTGTCGGAACCTGAGGGCCCCGTCGTAAAGGTGCCGAGGACGACGCCGGCCACGGCATCCAGGACGCCGGCCTGCTGGAGGTGGGTGAACATGCGGTCGACCCGGTATGGGGCCTCCGCCACTTCTTCAAGCACGAGGATGGCCCCCTCAAAGCCGGGGGCGAACGGGGTGCCCAGAAGGCGCGTCAGGACCGCCACGTTGCCGCCGAGCAGCGGCCCGACCGCCGTTCCGGGCACGAGGGCGGTCGGGGAGGCGTCGAACGCCTCCACGAAGCCCGGCGTTTGGCCTGCGGCCCAGCCCCGAAACGAGGCGAGGGTGGCGTCGTCGGCCCGGGGCCACTCGGTGACCACGGGGGCGGAGAGCCCCGCCCAGTTTGCCTTCGTGTAGAACGCGAGGTGAAGGGCCGTCACGTCGCTGTAGCCCACCAGCAGGGTGGGGTGTTGGCGGGCGAGGGCCCAGTCGATCTCGGGCAGAAGGCGGAGGCACCCATACCCGCCCCGGACGCACACGATGGCGTGAATTTCTGGGTCTGATATGGCACGATGAAGGGCAGCGACGCGCTCGGCATCCGGGGCGGCGAGGTAGCCTCGTTCCGGGCCGGCCGTCCAGGCCTGCCGGACGTCGTAGGTGGTGCGGAGACGGTCCAGTCCGGCCTGGTAGGTCTCCGCGGAGCGCGGCGGGCTGGCCGGCGCCACGACCGCAATGGGGGCACCGGGCGAAAGCGGCGGGGGGCGACGCAACACGGGGCGAGGCGGGTTGGGGGACGAGCGACGGACGATCCGCGGCGCTACTCGGAGTCAGATCCGGTCCCGCTCGACCGCGAGCTCGTGGGGGAGGAGGGGGGCGTTTTCGCCGACGAGCTGGACGTCGAGCGTTCCTGTTCCTTCTGGAGCTCCTTCAGCTTGCGGCGGGTGCGCAGCTGCTTGGGAAGGGTGCTCAGCAGGCCAACCAGCACGCCGAACCCGAAGGTCAGGATCAGGATGAGGGCGGTGGATCCCTGGGTCTGGAAGAAGAGAAGATTGACGTCCATTGTCTGCGGGTTCTGCAGTGCAAAGACCACCGCAAAGATCGCGAGGATCAGTGAAAAGAGGAGGCCGAGACGCATGGCGGAAGCAGAATTGGGGGAGAGGCCGATCGCACCAAGAACGTAACGCTCACGCGGCTGCCTGTCTACCGGTTTGGCGAGGCCGAGGGGGCCTATGCCTCATCCCGGGCAGAGCTCGGAACGGAGCGGCCCTTCCACCGCACCGTGTCGCTCCAGTGGTGCACCGCCGAGTCGAACTGCAGGATCAATCCGAGAAGGTAGGAAAGGGGGGCGAGTATGGTGACCAGGAGGGGCATGCCGCTGGACCGGTCGGTGACCAATTTGAGCCCGTACAGGGACACGAGAAACCAGATTGAGAGGAGCGGGGCGACCAGCCAGCTCAGGAGAAATCCCCCGTACATGACCGCGAAGCGCCCCGGGGTGCCGCCGAGCAACAGGTATGCGTTTTTCCGAAACCCACGCCAGGCCTCCGCCAGTCCGTCGTACATGTGGACGGCCACGAGGTCCTGCACGTCGAGCAACGTGGGGGGGTGGCCCTGCTGCTTCAGGTACCGCCCGATGGCGACGTCTTCGAGCACTGCATCCTTCACCTGCGCGTGGGGCTCGTGACGGTGGTACACGTCACGGTCTACCAGCCAGCACTGTCCGTTGAGGGCGCTCAGCGCCGGCAGTTGGGTCCGGGGCACGAGGGGCCAGGGCAGGCTGGTAAGAAGGGCGTGGGGGACGAGGCTGACGAGAAGCAGGGCGGCGCCCCGTAGTTGCGGGAACCCGGACGACACCTGCGTTCGGCTGCCCCGGTGCCGGGCCACCAATCGGCGGAGGGCATCGGGGCGGCGCAGCTCCGCGTCGGCGTCGAGGAACAGGTAACATTCCCCCGAGGCCCGGCGCGTGCACTGGTGCAGGGCGTGCACCTTGCCGACCCATCCGGGCGGCGGGTCGTCCCCGCGGAGCGGCGTAAGACGAGAGCCCTCGGCGGCCGAGAGCACCGCCCACGTGTCGTCTTCCGACCCATCATCCCAGACGAGAACCTCAAGGTCGGGGTACTCCTGGTTCGCCAGGGTGGGCAGCAGTCGCCGCAGGTTGTCGGCCTCATTGCGGGCCGGAATGCAGACCGAGAGCGACGGGGGCGGGTCGGTCGCACTCGGGGATTGGCGCCACAGGTACACGAGGTTTAGCACTACAATGCCCCAGAGCCCGGCGTGAACGAACGCGAGGGGCAGAACCAAAACCAGGGGACTGAGCTCAGTCGTCATGAGGGTGGGGGAGACGGGGGGCGGATCGGCTACACGTCGGGCGGCGACTCCAAAAACTGTCGGTAGAGCGGGGGGAGGTCCTGGCCGGTCAGCCGGTCGTGGAGAGGCTGGGCCTCGTCCGGCCGGTCCGCCTCCCGGAGGGCGAGCCACCGCCACATGTGGGCCTCGGTTTCGGAGATGGCGCTCCCCTGCTCCGCCGCGACGACCTCGGCCAGGCGGCCAAACCGGCGGGCGGCGCCGTCCGGGTCTTTGCCGGCGATGGACGGCCGGAAGAGCAGGGACTGGCCCTCAACCAGCAGCACGAAGGGCGCATCGGGGGCCTGGGCCTTGGCCTCCTCCAGCAGGTTCGTAGAGCGCCGGCCGTACGTTACCGCGGAGAAGATCGACGCCTCCCCGGCGCGGTACGCCCAGAGCCCCGAGAGCAACGCGTACTCCCGCGCGGTCCCGTCCGAGAGGGAGGAAGGCAGCCCGTCTAGCACGGACGCGTTCTCGGTAAGGGGGTACAGCCGGTACCGCACAAGAAGGCTGTCGGCCCGAGAGGACGCCCGGTCGAACAGGGTGCGGAGGCGGTCGGCGTCCTGCTGGGCGTAGGCCGTTTGGGTTGCCTCGGCAAATGGGGTCGAGAGCATGGCGAGTACGAAGAAAACGACCATGACGACGCTACAGGTAGCGCTCGAAGAAGGAGGACGCAAATGAGAAGTCCCACCACTCCTCCATGCTTCGGTGCCCGTGCAGGAGCGTCGTCGTGGGGCGGTCCTGCGGCGTCTGGAGGCGGTGCCAGAGCCGCTGAAGCCGGGCGTGCTCCTGCCCGTCGGCCTCGTGGGGGGAGCCGCCGGTGAGAAGGGCTGTCGGGGTCGCTTCGTTCCGCCAGGTCACGTGCACGGCGTAGGGCCACCACGTGGCCGTGGGGTAGAGCCGGGCCAGGCGGGCCACCGCGTCGGCGCTAACCGCCTGAATTCCGTCCTCGGGCCGATGGAGCGTGCCCGCCGGATAGTACACAAGAACGGTACGGGGGCGGGCCCGAAACCGGCGGGCGGTGCGGCGGACCGTCGCGGCACGGCGTGCGGGGTCGTCGGGCGGGAACGGCTGCGCGCCGACGGCGGCGAAGAAGGGAAATCGATCCCATTCGGCCATCCAGAGCGTCGGGGGACGGTCCAGGTGCTGTCGGAACAGCAGCCATGCGAGGTGCCCGTCGTAGAAGTGATGGTGGTTGGCGTACGCGATGACGGGGCCGTCGGGCAGGGCGGCCGGCTCGGGGCCGACCCACTGCACGCGCCGGAACGCTCGGTGAAGGTCCCACCGCAGGAGGGCCGCTACGAGCCGACGAACAGGAGCCACGGGAAGGAGAGCAGTTCAGGGGCCACTCAGCGCGTCCGAGGTCAGGCGGTGCTTGCGGCGTTCGTAGCCGTCATAGAGGAGGAGGAAGAGCTTCCGACGAAACGACACGTACGCCCGCCGACCGAGGTTATCGTAGTCATTGGCACGCACCTCGTTCATGATTTCCCGGTACATCCGGGCCGCGGCCCGGATGCCATACCGGCTGCGGAACGGAAGTGCCGCCACGCCCTCGAAGCTGTCCACGTAGCGTTGCTCGGCCGCCTCCATGGCCGCCTCCAACAGGGCGGGGTATCCGTCGGCAACCCGGCCGTGGCGGAGGGCCTCCACCGACACGTTGTGCTCGTCGAGCCAGTGCTCGGGAAGATACACCCGGTCCAGCTCGTCGATGTCCTCCCCGACGTCCCGTACGATGTTGGTGATCTGCATTGCAATGCCGAGCTTCCGGGCCGCCGGCTCCAGTTCGTCGTGGCGCCCCGGGTCGGCAAGAAAGGGCAGCATCATGGCCCCGACGCTCCCCCCCACGAGGTTCGAGTACTCGATCAGGTCGGCCTTCGAGACGACCGGACGCCCCTCCAGGTCCCAAAGGGCCCCTTCGATGAGCTCGTACATCGGGCCCCGGGGAAGGGACGACTGGTCGTGCACTTCCGCGAGGCGACGCCACAGTACCGTTTCGGCGGGCGGGCGGCCCGCCAGCGTTTCGTCCAACCGGTCTCGCACCTGTCTCACTTCCTGCAGGGCCCGCTCGCGCCCCACCTCCAGCACGCGCTGGTCGGCAATCGAGTCGACCCGCCGGCAGTAGAGGTAGAGGGTGGCCACGGACATCTGCACGGAGCGCGGCAGCAGGTACGCCGCCAGGGAGAAGGTCCGGGAGTGGTACCGGAACGACTCCCAAATCCACTCATCTTCGTCGGCGCGGGTGTCGAGGGAGAGGGTTGACATGAAGATGGCCTGGGTGAGGAGACGAGAGCGGGAGGGGCTCTATCCCCGGAAGAGCGATACGGACCGCTTCAGCGAATCCGGACTGTAGCGCCACAGCAAGAGGAAGGGCACCAGGGTTGCGAGGCCGCCGATCAGCGCCGGCAGGTACACGTCCCGGAGCAGGCAGATTGAGAGAGGAAAAATGCAGTTCAGGGCGTAAACCCATGGCGCCCATTCATTCTGGATGGGAGCGCCTTTGCCAATGTACTCGTAGCCGAGGAGAATCACGAATGTGACCCCGGCCCACCCGGCCCAGTTGGAGAGGGGCATGCCAAAGAACACCCCATCGACCCCGTATTCCCAGAAGGGAAACGCCTGGTTCATCGCCGGGTCCAACGACACGTCCCAGAGCACCATGAAGAGGGTGCCCAGCAGGAGGGACCCGACCCGCTGCGTGGTGACCCGGCGGGCAAGGTCGAGCGAGACGATCGACATTGCGAACCACGACGGGGGGATGAAGTACGGCACGTGCCCGGCAATCTTGGGGCCGAGCCATTGTGTGTACTCGTACTCCCCGAACGGAAGGGCAATGCCCCCGACGTTCAACCACCCGGTGGTGCCGATCAGTTCACTCGCCCCGCCGATGAAACACCCCCAGGCGGCGATCAGGCTGATCTTCTTCCAGCCCAGGGTGGGACCGTACATCAACAGCGGAAGCAACGCCAGCAGCGTCATGAACGTCCAGGTGGGCGTCTTCACGAGCTTCGTGTAGATGGGGCCAAAGATGGCCATCGAAGACGGCACGAGGCGAAGCAACAGCATGCCCGCTACGCTAAACGAGATGGCACCGACAAACAGCCAAAACGCGAATCGGAAGAGGAGGTCGTAGTTGCCCTCCAGGGTGGGGGAGGGGTCCGAGTTCGACATGGAGAAGCGGGTGGGCAGGTTGGTGGGACGACAGGGACGAGCACACACGTGATGGCGGGCACAATGGCACCCCCTGCGAGGTCGTGCGTCGGGAAGCAGAAAGGCCGACGAAGTCCGCAGGGATCGGGGACCATCCCGCCCAAACGGCGCGTCAGAATTGGCGCATCAAACGGTAGACACGACGCCGCGGGTCATGATCGCCGTGCAACCGCCGGAATATTTTCCCCGACTGGGGTACATGGCTGCAATTCAGCAAGTGGATCACTTTGTTCTCGGCAACACGTTCCCATACCGGCGCCAATCGTTCCAGAACCGTAGCAAACTTCGAAGTCCCCAGGGGTGGCACTGGATCACGGTTCCCGTCTTCGGCAACCGGGACGGGGCGCCCGTGCGGGAGGTTGAAATTGAAACCGGCGGCCGGTGGCGCGAAAAACACTGGCGGTCATTCCTCTACAACTACCGCACGACGATGTACTTCGACTACTTTGAGGCATCGTTTCGTCCCTTCTTTGAGCGGGCCTGGGGGCGTCTCAGCCCGTGCGCCAGTCGGTCCGTCGAGCTACTGGCGGAGCTGTTTGGTCTGCAGACCACGATCACGCGGGCGTCGGCCCTCGACGGCGCTCCCGAGACGGTTGGCGGCGTGGCCCGGGCGCTGGGCGCAGAAACGCTGCTCACGACGCTCGGGGGGGGCCCCGAGTCTCTGCCCGAGGGCGTCACCCCGCACGGGGTGGAGTACGACCACCCCACCTACCGACAGAACTTCGAGGGCTTCGAGTCCGGGATGTCCGCGGCGGACCTCGTGTTCAACTACGGCCCTGAGGCCCGGCGCATTCTCGCGAAGGGCCGCATCGCGCATCCGGACGGCCCCCCGTCGGTGTAACGACAGCCCGTGTCCGCGCCCCGGTTGACCTTCGATGCCCGTTCCGAGTACCTTTGACCTGTAACCCTTTTCTATTCGTCTTACGACCCGTCGCGTCCATGATTCTCCCCGACCACCGCATTCGCACCCTGGCGACCGAGCACAACATGATCGACCCGTTCGTCGACGAGCAGGTCCGGGAGGACGTGGTGAGCTACGGGCTCAGCTCCTTCGGCTACGACATGCGAGTGGCCGGGGAATTCCGTGTCTTCACCCCGAACGTCCACAACAGCGTGGTGGACCCGAAGCGGATTGACGAGCGGGCCCTGGTCGAGCACGAGGCGGAGGATCACATCCTGATCCCGCCCAACTCCTACGTTCTCGGCCGCTCGATCGAGTACTTCCGGATGCCGTCGGATACGCTCGGACTGGTGCTGGGAAAATCCACCTACGCGCGGTCCGGCATCATCGTCAACGTAACCCCGCTGGAGCCCGGCTGGGAGGGGCACGTGACCATCGAAATCGGAAACGGCACGCCCCTCCCCGCCAAGGTGTACGCGGAGGAGGGCATTGCGCAGGTGGTCTTTCTGCGGGGCGAGACCCCGGAAGTGTCGTACGAAGAAAAGCAAGGCAAGTACCAAAACCAACAAGGCATTACGCTGCCCCGACTTGAGTAGCACATGAAGTGCCTCCCGGCGTCTCCGAACGATTGTTCTCGACCCTCATGACCGACGATCCGTCCGACTCCGCATCGTCTTCGCGCTCCTGGCGCCGATGGATGGCGGCAGGGCTCTTCCTCGTGTTCTTTGTGGTGGTCATGCGGGAGGTTGTCAACCCGTATCGGGGACAGCGTTTCGAAAAAATCCCGCACGGGGACCACGTGCACTACGTCCCGAGGGACCGAAACCCGGACGTATCGATCAGTCGGTTTCCGACTCAGAAACCGGAGGCCGACGAGCGAATTACGCCGGACGGACAGGTCGTGTCTCGCAAGGAGGGGGCCCGAACGCCGTAGATCACGTGGGCTGTGCGTTCGGGCCCGGCAGGCGGACCTCCTCGTCTTCGAGCCGGTCGGCAATTTCCCCTACGGTTTCTTTCTCCGCGTCGGCGAGCGGAGCGAGCGGCGGTCGCACTGTGGCCCAGTCGGGCGCCTCAAGGCGCCGGGACAGCAGAAACTTGAGGGCCGGAATGGTGGGGAGCGGGGCAAACGCGCCCCGAAACGCGCTCAGCGTGTCCTGGATGGACCCGGGCGCCTCGTCCGCGCGCCATCGCTGGAGCACTTGAGCGGCCAGGGCGGCCGTCACGTTGGCCGTGGCGGAAATGCATCCGGCGCCGCCGGCCCTTAGGACCTGCAGCAGCAGGCGCTCGGTCCCGGAAAAGACCTGCAGGTCCGGGAAGTGGTGGCAGAGGGCCTCCGTGTGGTCCCACTCGCCGCTCGAATCCTTGATGCCGGCAATCTGGTCGGGGTAGGTGCCCCGAAGTTCTTCGATGACGGAGAACGGAATCGGGACGCCCGAGAGCGCCGGATAGTGGTAGAAGTAAAGCCGGAGGTCGGGATCGCCGACGGCTTGAATGAGACGGTCGTAGAACCGGAAAAGGCCTTCCGGCGACACCTGCCGAAAGTGGGCGGGCGGAAGCACGAGGACGCCCCCGACCCCGTCCTGTGTCGCTGTGCGCGTCAGCTCGACGGCGTCGGGGAGGGCCGAGGCCCCCGTCCCGACCAGCAGGCGGCGGGCCGGAACGTCGGAGGACAAGACCGCGTCGAGGCCCGCCAGCCGCTCGGGGACCGACAGCGAGAGCCCCTCGCCCGTGGTGCCGAAGAGCAGCACCGCGTCGCAGCCGTGATCGAGGAGCCACCGCATGTGTGCGGCATACGCGTCGTGGGCAAGGGACAGGTCCGCATGAAAGGGAGTGAGGCCGGCGGCGAGAATGCCGGCGGGCAGGCGAGGTGACATGGAAAATCGATCGCTGTGAAAAAAACCGATCCTTGTGAAAAGCAGTGAAGCCGGTGGTCCGTGGGGGGCGAATATTCCGCTAGCCGAGGGCCACGTCGAGCACCATCATGACCGCAAAGCCGCCCATGACCCCGAGTGTGGCGAGGTCGGTGTTGTCGTGGCGCTGCGATTCGGGAATAAGCTCCTCGACCACGACGTAGACCATGGCGCCGGCGGCGAAGGAGAGGGCGTAGGGCAGAAGCGGGCGCACACCTACGACCGCGAGGGCCCCCACCACGGCGGAGAGCGGTTCGACGATGCCGGACAGCTGCCCGTACCAGAAGCTCCGGCCCCGCGAGAGGCCCTCTCCCCGCAGGGGCATGGCCACGGCGATGCCCTCGGGAAAATTCTGTAGCCCGATCCCGAGGGCCAGGGCGAGGGCCCCCGCGAGTGTTGCCCCGGTTGCCACCTCCAGCTCGATGGCGGCGGCCCCGAACGTAACGCCCACGGCGAGCCCCTCGGGAATGTTGTGCAGGGTGATGGCGAGGACCAGAAGCGTGGCCCGGCGCCAGGACGTCGAGGGGCCTTCGGCGTCGGCCCGCCGCGCTCCGGGGTGGAGGTGGGGAAGAAGTGCGTCGGACAGGCGGAGAAACACACCGCCCAGAAGAAATCCAATCGTTGGGGGCACCCATTCGGTAATGCCCTGTGCCGCGGCCATGTCGATGGACGGGGCGAGCAGCGACCAGAAACTGGCGGCGATCATGACGCCGGCCGCGAACCCCATCATTGCATCGAGGAGGCGCTGGTTCACGCGCCGGGTGAAAAAGACGAGAGACGCCCCGAGTGCGGTGACCCCCCAGGTGAACCCCCCGGCCAGCAGCGATTGAAGGACGGGCGAGAGCTGCTCGAACCACGGGGGAAGAGTGGGCACGGGAGGAGAAAGGGACCTTGAAGACACGAGGAGGTGGAGGGACGGCGCGAAAAATACAAGTCGCGACCGGTCCGGCAATGGGCTGCTCGGCGCCTGGATCCGTGGCGGGCCTCGCAACTTCCAAAAGCGCCCGACGTAGGATCGCCCAACTCCGCCAATGGCCATCCAAGATAGCAACGCTCTCCGGGGGGCGTGGGGGACGGGCCCGGAGCTACACTTTTTCGTCCTTCCAGCAACGTTTTTCGACCATGAGCGCGCTCCCCGACGGCGAGTACCTTCTCACGAATGTCCAGTGGCGACGGCAGGATCGAGACGGGGCCTTCCGCCCCCTGCACGGGTTCACCACGGGTCATCTCGCCGCTGAGGGCGGCGGCGTCCAGGCGCAGGCTCGGTTCAACGACCAGTTCCTGTCCAATCGGTTTAGCGACCTGGAGTCGGACGACATCCCCGTCGTGCTGCGGGTGCGGCTGCTGGAACGGGACGGCCCCTACACCCTTCTCTGCGGCGCGCCGACCCTCGACCGGGCAGGGGCCTCCTACCAGTTGCAGGTGAACGGGGATGTGGCCGACGCCGAGACCGCTGCCTCTCGGGGGTGAGCGGAGAAGCGGGGGCCGTCCCAGTCTGTAGGAGGTGCGAGGGCGAGGCGGCCGTCATCCTGATGATGGGGCCCGGGCATAATACGACTGCTGATGCAAACTGGCCTGGTTTTTGTTCAAAAATAGAAGGCACTGTTCGTGAGGCGCCCAGAACACTGACTTCCAACGCTGTCGCCCAGTCCCCGGAATGAAATACGGCACTCGGATCGCATACGGAGTGATGGGGGGAGCTGTGGCCCTCGCCCTCACGCTGTGGCTCGGTGCCTCGAACAGCGAGGTGGCGATCGTCCTCATCGGAATATTGGACTGGCTGCCCCTCGACCGGACTGTGGTGCTGAACAAAGCCGAGGCCGCCGGCGTCTTTGCCATCGGCAGTGGGGTTGGCACGCTTGCCTGGCTCGTCACGGGACGGGAGGCCTTCCGGTGTTTGGGGCAGCGGGCGCCCCGGGCCTGGCACTTGTGGCGACGAGACGTGCTGACGAGTCTCATTCCTGTACTCAAGTACACCGCCCTCGGCCTCCTGATGGGCGGCCTGGGCGCGTATCTCATGCAGTACCTCTGGGGGCTCTGGACGACCGCCTACAGCGCGGGACTGGCAGTCGGGGCGTTCGGGGGGGCGATGCACTCCGCCACACGGTCGCGACGAGGCTCCCAAATGGACTTCCTGGAGGCCAACCAGCGGTACATCAACGACGAACACGTATCGGTCTTTACGGAGGCCGAAAAGCCGTGACGGGGCGTGGGCAGGGTCTCCCGGCAGGCCAAACGAAAAGCCCATCCCCGGGGGCGACCGGAGATGGGCACTGAATCCGAAGACGGAAGGGCGGCTACTCGTCGTCGGCGTCGCTGGCCTCGCCGTTGGCATGGATGGACTTGAGGGCGTCGAGGTTGCCCTCGTTCATGACCTGGTCCACGAGCCCGTAGTCTCGTGCCTCCTCGGCGCTCAACCAGTGGTTCCGATCCGCGTCCTCCTCAATCTGGTCGATGTCCTTGCCGGTGTGGAAGGACAGGATCTGGTAGAGGCGCTTCTTGAGCCAGGCCATCTCCTTGGCCTGAATCTCGATGTCGGAGGCCTGTCCTTCGGTTCCGCCCATCGGCTGGTGCATCATCACACGGGAGTTGGGGAGGCAGGCCCGCTGGCCGTCTTCGCCGCCGGCAAGCAGCACCGAGCCCATCGACGCGGCCAGGCCGACGCACGTCGTGGAGATGGGCGCCTCCACGTACTGCATGGTGTCGTACACGCCCAGGCCGCTGTAGATGACGCCGCCCGGGGAGTTGATGTAAATGTTGATCGGCTGACTGGACCCTTCGCTCTCCAGGTAAAGGAGCTGAGCCACCGTGAGATTGGCAATCTGATCGTTGATCGGCGTGCCAATGAACACGATCCGCTCCTTCAGCAGGCGGCTGAAGATGTCGTAGGCCCGCTCACCGCGAGTGGTCTGCTCCACGACCTTGGGGACGAGCCCGGATTGCGGCTGGTCGCCGAGGCCGCCCTGAAAAATGCTACTGGGCAGCGACGTCATGCTTTTGCTAAACTGCAGAAAGTCGTCGGGGTCAGGCATAGAAGGCGTCGGGAAGATCAGGGAGAACCTCGCGGCACCGTGCACCTCCTAACGGCCATATCGTTCCTTTGGCGGGCGGCTCTACGCCCCCATGGTGTAATCTCACCGGAAGAAGTTGGGGCGGGGTTGCCCCTGAGGCAGACTCCAGATATGTTGTGCACGGCTATTTTGTCGATGCGCATGGCAGAATCGTCGCACCGCCTTCGGAATTGATTGTGTCGCCCCGTGTCTCGACGCGCCGCGTGGTTTGCGTTCGCATTCGTGCTCGCCCTGACCGGTTGTCAGACCCTTCGGCCCGGCTCCCCCACCGAGGACCCGTCTGCACTCCGGGCCCGTATCGATTCGCTGGAGGCGCGGGCCGACCGCCTCGCCCGGACGGCGGCCCTCCGCAACCCGCTCCTGAACAGCACGCTCTGGACCCAGACCGCGGTCGAGTACGAGGGAACGACCCGACAGGCGTACCGAATGGCGGAGATCATGATGCAGCGCGCGCGGGCCGACAGCCTGTGGACCGCCTCACTCGAGCAGGCAACCCGAGGAAGCGACACGTACAGTGACAAGCCCCCCGCTGTGGTCCTCGACGTCGACGAGACGGTGCTCGACAACAGTCCCTACCAGGCCCGCCTCGTTCGTGACGACGCCGCGTACAGCGCGGAGAGCTGGGCAAACTGGGTTCGGGAGGAGCAGGCCGCCCCGGTGCCGGGGGCCCGCGCCTTCACGCAGGCGGCCACGGCCCAGGGCGTGCAGGTGATTTACCTGACCAACCGGGACGCGTCTTTGGAGGCGGCCACCCGCACCAACCTCCGAAATCTCGGCTTCCCGGTGGACGACGCCCCGGACGCCGTGCTCACTCAGGGCGAACAGGAGGGCTGGACCCCGAAGGCAGCCCGCCGCCGGTGGGTCGCCGAGCGATACCGCATTCTTCTGCTCGTGGGCGATAACTTTGGGGACTTCGTGGCGGCGGCGGACACGAGCGTGTCGGCCCGTCGTGTGAAGGCCCGGTCGTTCCGAAAATATTGGGGCACCCGCTGGATCGTCCTCCCCAATCCGCAATATGGATCCTGGGAGGCAGCGCTGTACGATTTTGAGTACGGCCGACCGCCCCGTTCCCGTCTTGAGGCCAAGCACGAACACCTGACCCCGAAGCGTCCCCAATAGCATGGACATTGCCGACGCAACGTTCGTCGTGACCGACCTGGAGACGACCGGCACCACGCCGGATGACGACCGGATCATGGAGATCGGGGCGGTGAAGGTACGGGACGGGTCGGTCGTGGACCGCTTCCAGCAGCTCGTCAATCCCCAGCAGTCCGTCCCGGGGCGCATCACGAAGATGACCGGGATCACGACGGGGATGGTCTTCGAGGCGCCGCCGGTCGAGGAGGTCTTGCCGGACTACCGCGCCTTTTTGGGGGACGGCATTCTCGTTGCGCACAACGCGTCGTTCGACGTGCCCTTCCTGGAGGCTGAACTGCAGCGGATGGGAGGCGAGGCGCTCTCCAACGAGACGCTCTGCACCGTGCGTCTGGCACGGCGGCTGCTGCCGGGGCTCGACTCGAAGGGCCTCAGTCGGCTCGCGCAGTTCTACGACATCGACGTGGAGGGCCGCCACCGGGCGCTCGGGGACGCGGAGGCGACGCGCGTGGTGCTGCGCCGGTTCGTGAGCCAGCTGGCCTTCGAACACGAGGTCGAGACCGTCGAGGCCCTGCTGCGCTTTCAGCACCAGAGCTACCAGACGGTGCGGGAGGTGCCGGGGCACATCGAGTCCATCCGGGACGAGGCCCTGCCGGACGTGCCGGACGAGCCGGGGGTTTACGTGATGAAGAACCGTTCGGGCACCCCCCTGTACATCGGCAAGGCCAAGCGCCTGCCCGACCGCCTCCGCAGCCACTTCACGGCGGTCGAGTCGAGCGGCGCCCGCAAGCGGAAGATGCTCCAAAAGGTGCGGTCGGTGGACTGGACGACGACCGCGACTGAGCTGGAGGCCATCCTCCTGGAGTCGCGGCGCATCAAGGCGGAAAAGCCCCGGTACAACCGGGCGCAGCGCCGCTACTACAACCGGCCCTTCATCCGGCTCGACACGGCCCACGAGTACCCGACGGTGTCGTGGACCCGTCGGCTGGAGGCGGACGGGGCCGAGTACTACGGCCCGGTGCGCAACACCGAGCAGGCGGAGATGGTGGTGGACGTGGTCGGCCGGTTCTTTCAGCTCCGCGAGTGCGACGACGAGCGCCTGCACCTGGGCCAGCGGTGCCTCTACGCCGACATGGACCGGTGCACCGTGCCGTGCGAGACGAAAGACCCGGAGGCGTACGCTACGGTCGTGGGGCGCGTGCGGGCCTTCCTCACCGGACAGGACCAGAGCGTGCTCGACACGATGCGGGACCGCATGCAGCGGGCCTCCGAGAACCTCAATTTCGAGAAGGCCGCCGAGCTGCGGGACACGGCGGAGCAACTGGAGCGCATCTTGGAGAAGCAGCGCGTGGCGGCGGCACCGGTGCGGCAGCACAACGCCGCCCTTGTCCACCAGGCCCCGGACCGGGCGGGCCGCGTGGACGTGATGCTGGTGCGGTTCGGGCGGTTCGAGGAATCGATTGCGTGTGCGGCGCCGCCGTCGCCGGAGGAGCGGGACTATCTTCTGGAGCGCTGCCGGTCGGTCTTCGACGCGGAGGCCGATCCGCCCGAGACGTTTTCCAAGCGGGACGCGACCGAAATCCGCCTGCTCTCGCACTGGGTCTACGCGCACCGAGATGAGCTGGAGGCCATCCGGTGGACCCCTCGCACCTCGCCGGCCGGCTTGGCCGACGCCATCGCGGGGCGGGTCCAGGGGCAGCCACAACAATCGGCGTAAGCTGCTTCGGAGGAACGGGCCACAGGGGGAGCGGGCCCCCAGCGGGGAATCCCGAACCAGCGAGGGCGCACGCGGGTACGATCTTCTTGCCTTCATCCTGTGGATTGGTATATTGGGCGTGCCCGCTGCGCCCGCCGCGGCCGCACCCTCCCTTCGTCAGTCCGCACCACCCCGAACTGCCAATGCCTATCCCCCACGAGCGCGCCGCCTGTACCCTCATTCCGGAGACCACCTACGGGGCCAATGGGGGGGGCTCGCCAGTCCGGGTGTGCGTGATCGACCTCGGGACCAACTCCTTCCACGCCATCATCGTGGACGTCCACCCGAATGGCAGCTATCAGGTGGTCGACCGGCTGAAGGAGATGGTGCGCCTCGGTGAGCACGGGCTGGACGCCAATCGCCTGCCGGAGGACGCGATGGAGCGCGGCCTGCAGGCCCTCACCCGCATCAAGCTGCTGGCCGACGGGTGGGACACGCGCGAGTACCTGTCGTTCGCCACGAGCGCGATCCGGGAGGCGAGCAACGGGGGCGACTTCATCGAGCGGGCGCACGACGAGTTGGGGCTTCGCATCCGCCCCATCAACGGAGAACAGGAAGCCCACCTCATCTTTCAGGGCGTCAGCCGGACGAAAGAGTTTGCTGACCCCACGCTGGTCATGGACATCGGCGGCGGGTCGGTGGAGTGTATCGTCGTGGTCGACGACACGGCGGTCTTCAGCACGAGCCTGAAGCTCGGGGCCGCCCGCATGACCGAGCAGTTCGTGACGACGGACCCGATGTCGGAGGACGAGCAGGCACGGCTGCGGGCCCACTACAAGGGCGCGCTCGAGGGGGTGCTGGCGGCCTGTCGAAAGCACGGCGTGGCCCGCGTCGTAGGGGCGTCGGGGACCATGAAAAGCCTGGCGCGGGTCACGCTGGAGGGGGAGGAGGCGTCGGCCCGCTCGCCGTTCCAACGATCGTTCCCCATCGAGAACGTGCGATCGGCCCTCCGGTGGATCATGCAGGCCACGGCCGACGAGCGAACGGCCCATCCGGCCATTGAGCCGCGACGGGTCGACCAAATTGGGGCGGGGGCCGTGCTCCTCGATACGGTCTGTACGGGCCTGCCCCTGGCGCGCCGCTTTGGGGTGTCGCAGAATGCCCTGCGGGAGGGGATGGTGGTGCACTTCCTGAACGCGAATAGTGACCGCCTTCAGCGCATGGCCCGGTTCCGGGACCCCCGGCGGCGCAGCGTGCACGAGATGGCCTACCGGTTTCAGTGGGAGGCGGACCATGCCCAGCATGTCGCCGCCACGGCGACCTTTTTATTCGACGTCTGTCGCCCCCTCTACGATGGGCCGGCGAGCGACGCGGAGCTTCTGGAGTACGCGGCCCTGCTGCACGACATCGGCCACCTCGTGACGCACGACGAGCACCACGAGCACTCCCGGTACCTGATCGAGCACGCCGACCTCCAGGGCTTCCGGGCCGACGAGGTGGCGATGATGGCCCTGGTGGCGCGATACCACCGCGGCGCCGTGCCGGACGCGTCGCACGCGCACTTCGGCCGCCTGTCGCCAGAGCGTCGGCGGCGGGCCCGCCAGCTTGCGGCCCTGCTGCGCGTCGCGGAGAACCTGGATCGGAGTCACTTCCAGAACGTGGTGGCGCTGCGCACGTCCCTCACCGAGGCGGCCCTGCACGTGCTGGTGGCCACCAAGGCGGACCCCCAGCTTGAGGTGTGGGCGGCCGAAACGAACGGGGGGCTCTTCGAAGACGCCTTCGGGCGGGCCCTGCACGTCACCCCCACCGAAATTCCGACCCACGCCCCCGGCGAGCCCAACCCCACCTGGGTCCCGGAGCCGTCCCTGCAGTCGTAGGGCCGCACGCACCGCCGTGGCTGTTGGGAGGGCCTGATTTCAATTCATGCATGATTAACCGCCCCGTATCTTGCCCCTACGTCGGTGGCGCGTTACTTTGCGCCCGGTGGACAATCACGGATTCGTTCCATTCCGCCCGGCACCGCACCCCGGGCCGTTTCGCACAGGACGATTTTCCCCGCTAGGACACTCGGGCTTATGGCCGCACCCTCTATGTTTTTTTTGCTGGCGACCGTCGCGGTGGCCGCCGCGCTCGGAATGATCATCGCCCGCAATCCGGTGTCGAGTGCGCTCTGGCTGGTGCTCAATCTGTTTTGCATCGCCGGCCTGTACCTGACGCTGAACGCGTCCTTTATCGGCGTCATCCAGATTCTGGTCTACGCCGGCGCCATCATGGTCCTCTTTCTGTTCGTGATCATGCTGCTCAACCTCTCGGCCCTGCCCGAGCTGGAGGAAATCGAGTGGGCCAGCATCGGGGGGTTTGCGGTCGGGCTCGTCCTGTTGAGCCAGCTGCTGTACGTGGTGGCCCTGCAGTTTGAACTGGGGGTCGATCCGATTGGGGCGGAGGCCGCGGCGGAGGCGGGAAGCGCGGCGCGCCTGGGCGAGATCCTGTTCACCCGCTACGCGCTGCACCTGCAGGTGGCGGGCATTCTGTTGCTGGCCGCAACCGTCGGGGCCGTCCTGCTTGCCCAGCGCCGCTTTCAGTAGCCGCGGTCGTTTCGAGGCGGGGAGAGAAGGGCGGAGGCACCCCTGTCCGGCCGCGCACGCACCGCCGCACGCGACACGCCACACGTGACATTCCGTAACCCAGCACTGATTCGCCCACCATGGACGTTGCTCCCAACTGGTATCTCGCCCTGAGCGCCGTGCTCTTCACCATCGGCACGTTCGGGGTGCTCTTCCGTCGCAACGCGATTGTGGTGCTGATGTCGGTCGAGCTGATGCTGAATGCGGTCAACCTCACGCTGGTGACCTTTAGCCAGTCGATGGGCGATCCCAGCGGCCAGCTGCTCGTCTTCTTCTCGATTGCGGTGGCGGCCGCCGAGGCCGCCGTGGGGCTCGCGATCGTGATTGCCATCTTCCGAAGCCAGGTGACGGTGGACATCACGGAGATCAACCTCTTCAAGCACTAGTCGCCGCGCCACGTCTTTGTTGCGCCCGTTTTGACCATCGGACCCTGTCGCGTTGATGACCTCTGCCGATCTGCTTCGTCTCGTTCTTCTCCTGCCGCTCGCCGGGGCGGTCCTGAATGGCGTGGCGCCGCTCTTTCTGAAGCATCTTCGCACCCGCGAGACGCTCCTGGGGACGGTGGGCACGGCGGTCGTCGCAATTCCGTTCGTCCTGACGGTCTACCTGTTCGTCACCTTCGGCGGCGACCCGATCGTGGCGGACTATTTCACCTGGATGGCGGCGGGCGACCTGGACCTGTCGTTTGCCTACCGGATTGACCAGCTCTCGCTCCTGATGACGGGGGTCGTGACGGGAGTGGGGGGCGTCATTCACCTCTACTCGATCGGGTACATGCACGGGGACGCGGGGTACTGGCGGTTCTTCGCCTACCTCAACCTCTTCATCTTCGCCATGCTCAACCTCGTGCTGGCGAACAACCTGCCCGTCTTGTTTCTGGGGTGGGAAGGGGTGGGCCTGTGCTCGTACCTGCTGATCGGGTTCTGGTACACGGACCTCAGCAACAGCGCCGCCGCCAACAAGGCGTTCATCGTGAACCGGGTGGGCGACTTTGCCTTCCTGGTGGCCATGTTTCTGGTCTTTCAGCAGCTCGGCTCGCTGAGCTTTGACGTGCTGCTCACGGAGGGGCCCACTCTTCCGGAGGCGACGCTCAACTGGATCGTCTTCCTGCTGTTCGTGGGGGCGACCGGCAAGAGCGCGCAGATCCCGCTCTTCGTGTGGCTGCCAGACGCGATGGCCGGCCCCACGCCGGTGTCCGCCCTCATCCACGCCGCCACCATGGTGACGAGCGGGCTCTACCTCCTGGCTCGCCTCTCGGCGCTGGTGTTGGGCGCGCCGGTCGTCATGATGATTATCGCCGTCGTAGGGGCGGCCACGGCCCTCATGGCGGCCACGATCGCCATCGCACAGGACGACATCAAGCGGGTCCTGGCCTACTCCACGGTGTCGCAGCTGGGCTACATGTTCATGGCGGCGGGCGTGGGGGCGTTCTTCGTGTCGATCTTCCACGTGATCACCCACGCCTTCTTCAAGGCCTGCCTCTTCCTCGGCTCCGGCAGTGTCATTCACGGGATGGAAGAGGTGGAGCACGGACTGGAGAAGGAGGGGCGAGACACCGGCGACTTCGACCCGCAGGACATGCGCACGATGGGCGGGATCGGGGAGTACATGCCCGCTACACGCACAACGTACCTCCTGGCGACCCTGGCGATCTCGGGCATTCCGCTCACCGCCGGGTTCTTCTCGAAGGACGAGATCCTGTTCAAGGCGTTCGAGTACGGCTACGACGGGTCCACCTACGCCATGGCGGTGTGGGTCGTCGGGATCGTGACGGCCGTGCTCACGGCATTCTACATGATGCGCTCCTACATGCTCACGTTTGAGGGGGAGCCCCGGTGGCCGCGTTCCGATCAGGTGAGCCCCCACGAGTCGCCGTCCACGATGACGGGGCCGCTCTGGACGCTCGGCATTCTCTCCCTGGTCGGCGGCTTCATTGGGCTGCCCGCGGTCATCCAGGGGGGGGACCTGAACTGGATCCACCACTACCTCGGCGCGAAGTACGGGGGGCCGGTGGCGGAGGCGTCGGTCCAGGGCCACGTGCCGCTGGCGCTGGAGTGGGGGCTCATCCTGCTGAGCTCGGTCATTGCCCTCGGGACGGTCTACTACGCCTGGCGCGTCTACGGGACGCAGGGGCTGGAGTACGACGCCGCCCTCCAACGGCAGCTTCGGGGCGTCTACCAGACCTGGTCGGACATGTACTACTGGGACGAATTCTACGACGCGGTGGTCGTGGACTCCCTCATCAACGGCATTGCCCGCAAGGGCCTCGCGGCCTTCGATACCACCGTGGTGGACGGGGCCGTCAATGGGGTGGCCGGCGCGGCCCAGAACGCGAGCGGCCTGCTGCGCCGGGTCCAGACGGGCCTGGTCCAGAACTACGCCCTGGCGCTGACCGTCGGGGCCGCGCTCCTGGTCGGGCTGTTGATGTACGGGGTTTGAGCGGGCACTGTGACGTAGAGCCCTGCGATGTAGAACGGTCGCCCCGGGCCCGACTTTACCGTTAACCGCGCGCGACCGGCACGTGAGTGCAGAAACTCCTGGTGATTTCTTGTTTGCCGATTAGGCACTGCTACAATTGATGGACATTCCCTACCTCACATCCCTCGTCGTCTTCCTGCCGGCCGCCGGCGCGTTGCTGACGCTCTTCCTGCGGCGTGCCTCCGCGATCCGGTGGACGGCCCTGGCGACCACGACCGTCACGTTCGTGCTCTCGATCGGGCTCTTCGTGGGCTACGACCCATCGGTGAGCACGGCCCTGGGCCCGCAGCTGGCGGACGTGTGGGCCGGGTGGCTGCCCGACGGCTATGACGTCAAGTACTTCGTGGGCGTCGACGGGCTGAGCCTGCTGCTCGTGATGCTGACGACGCTCCTGGGGCCCATCGTCGTCCTGTCGTCCTGGACCTACATCGGCGAGAAGCACAAGGGCTACTACGCGCTGCTCCTTTTGCTGCAGACGGGCATCACGGGGGTCTTCACGAGCTTCGACCTCCTCCTCTTCTACATCTTCTTTGAGCTCACCCTCATTCCGATGTATTTCATCATCGGAATCTGGGGCGGGAAGGAGCGCATCTACGCGGCGGTCAAGTTCGTCATCTACACGCTCGTGGGGTCGCTCCTGATGCTCGTCGGCATTCTGTACCTGGGCTACGCGGCGGGGGACGCCGTCAACAGCGGCGTGTTCACGACCGACTGGTACACGCTGCTGGAGTACAACATTCCGCTGGCGGTGCAGGGCTGGCTCTTCGCCGTCTTCGCCTTCTCGTTCGCGATCAAGGTGCCGCTCTTTCCGCTGCACACCTGGCTGCCGGACGCTCACGTGCAGGCCCCCACAGGGGGCTCGGTGATTCTGGCTGGGGTGCTGCTGAAGATGGGCACGTACGGCCTGCTGCGCTTCTGCCTGCCGCTCTTCCCGAACGTCGCGCAGAGCTACGCCGGCCTCTTCGCGGTGATCGCCATCATCGGCATCATCTACGGGGCGCTGGTGGCCCGCGTGCAGGACGACGCGAAGAGCCTCGTGGCGTACTCGTCCATCAGCCACCTCGGGTTCGTCGTGCTCGGGCTGTTCGCCTTCACGACGGAGGCGATGCAGGGGGCCATGATTCAGATGGTCAACCACGGCCTCTCGACCGGGGCCCTCTTCCTGCTGGTGGGCATGCTCTACGAGCGGCGCCACACCCGCCTGATGGACGACTATGGGGGGCTGGCGACATCCGTCCCGGTGCTCACGACCCTCATGGTGATTAGCGTGCTCGCCTCGGCGGGCCTGCCGGGCCTGAACGGATTCGTAGGCGAGTTTCTGATCCTACTCGGGTCCTTCAAAAGCACCGTGATCGACAGTCCGGTGCTGATCGCCTTCGCGACGACCGGCGTCATCCTGGCGGCGATGTACCTGCTCCACATGCTCTACCGCACCTTCTTCGGCGAGCTCACCGACGCGGCGAACGCGCAGATGGCGGACCTGAACGCCCGCGAGTTTGGGCTGATGGTGCCGCTCATCGTGCTCATGTTCGTCCTGGGCTTCTACCCGGGCCCGTTCCTGCGACAGACGGCCCCGACCACCGAATTTCTCCTGGAGACGGTCGAGGAAAAACGGGCCGCGGTGGAGCGGATGGAGAACGCGGCCGCCGCCACGGCGGACGAGCCCACCCCGGTGCCGGCCGCCCCGCCCGAGGCCGAAGACGTGTCCATCGATGTCCCGTCGATCTCCCCTTGAACCGGTCGCGGCGGCCGTCCCGTTTACGACCCAACACGCTCATTTTGGAATCCGGCTTCTCTAATTTCCTTTCGGAGCATCAGCCTGAACGTATGCCTTCACGCGAGCCCCTCTCCGACGACGCAATCGACGACGCCCTGGCGGACCTGGACGGATGGTCCCACGCCGACAACAAACTCCACAAGACGTACGAGTTCTCCGACTTTCGGGAGGCCATCAGTTTCATCGTGCGCCTCTCGTTCTACGCCGAGGAGATGATGCACCACCCCGAGCTGGAAAACGTCTACAACACGGTCTCCATCGCCCTCACGACCCACGATGCGGGGGGCAAAGTGACGGAGATGGACGTGGAGCTCGCCTCGCAGATTGAGGAGCTCGCGTAGACGGAGCGGCATCGGTGCGGGGGGAAGGGATCGCCGCATGGGGGCGGCGGGCTGTTTTTGCGTAACGAACGACTTGATTTGGTTTATGGATTTGTCGACTGCATTCCCGGCGCTCGTGGCCGACCTGCCGGCCGCCTTTTCGATGTCGGTCGTGGGGGGGGTCGGGCTTGCGATGATTGTCCTCGATGCGTTCCGGAACG
Organism: Salinibacter pepae; assembly: GCF_947077775.1. Classification (NCBI taxonomy): domain Bacteria; kingdom Pseudomonadati; phylum Rhodothermota; class Rhodothermia; order Rhodothermales; family Salinibacteraceae; genus Salinibacter; species Salinibacter pepae. Next base: position 173,568 of record NZ_CAMTTE010000001.1, on the reverse strand, counting down.
ACCACCCGGCCATTCCCTGGCTCGGCGTGGCGGCGCTCGGCGTGTCTGCGGTCTGGGAGATCACGCATCTCGGGGCCCCTCCGAGCACGGTGTTCTTCGAAACCCTCCGAACCGGGGGCTTCGTGGCGTTCATTAACCTGATCATCCTGCTGACGGGCCTGGCCACGATCCTCCTCTCGGTGCCCTACCTGAACCAGTTGCGGTACGACTACGGGGAGGTGTACGCGCTGGTCATGTTCTGCACGGTCGGCATGATCATGCTCGGCTCGGCCAACAACATGGTCAGCATTTTCCTCGGGCTCGAAACGATGTCGGTGTGCCTCTACGTCCTGACCGGGTTCATCCGAGAGGACGAAGGGGCGGTGGAGAGCGCGCTCAAGTACTTTCTGCTCGGGGCGTTCTCGACCGGCTTCTTCCTGTACGGCATCGCGCTCATGTACGGCGCCACGGGGACGATGGCCCTGCCGGCGATGGCGGCGGCGGAGCTCGGGACGCTCTCGACGCGGCTCCTCTTCTGGGGCGGATTCGCGCTCTTCCTGGTGGGCTTCTTCTTCAAGGTGAGCGCGGCGCCCTTTCACATGTGGACCCCGGACGTGTACCAGGGGGCGCCCACGCCCCTCACCGGGTACATGTCGACGGCGACGAAGGCCGCCGCGTTCGCCGCCCTCATCCTGGTCCTCGTCCACGCCGTGCCGGGCGGGGAGTGGCAGCTGTCCGTGGCCGCGGTGGCGGTCCTGACGATGGTGATTGGAAACGTGATGGCGCTGGCCCAGACCAATGTCAAGCGCCTGCTCGCGTACTCGTCCATCGCGCACGCCGGGTACCTGCTCGTGGGGCTCTCGGCGGGAACGTCGGCCGGATACGCCGGCGCCCTCTTCTACCTGCTGGTCTACGCGGTGATGAACATCGGCGCCTTCGGCGTAATGTCGATGCTGGAGTGGGACGGGAAGGAGGGGCGCGAACAGACGCTTTCGTCCCTGGCGGGCATCGCCAACGACCGCCCCGTCCTCGGCAGCACGATGGGCATCTTCATGCTGAGCCTGATCGGGTTTCCGCCGCTCGGGGGCTTCATTGGCAAATATCTCGTGTTCGCCCCGGCGGTCGAGGCCGGGCTCACCTGGCTCGTGGTGATCGGCGTGCTCATGAGCGCCCTGAGTGCCTACTACTACCTGCGCGTCGTGTACGTCTTCTGGATGCAGTCGGCCGACGAGGTGGCGGCGACCGATCCGGTGCGGGCGGCCGCGTTCCCCCGCGCCACGGTGGCGGCGACCGGCACGCTCGTGGTGTGTGCGGTGGCGCTCGTCGTGCTCGGGGTCTTCTTCGGCGGCGTCCTCGAGACCACGCTGGGCTTCTTCGAGACCACCGCAATGGCGACCGCGCCCTGAACGACCGCGCCCCCCGGCGCGACTCGTCTTCACTTCTCCAATCCACATTTGCCGCGGATGGAAGCGCTGCTCCGGGACCGGCTCCCCCACGCCCCGCAGATGGGGCTCTTCGTGACGCCGAACCTGCCGTCGGGGCGCCTCAACAACGCGCTCTCCGACTACGCGACCGAGGTAGAACGGGGCGAGGTGCTGGCGCTGTACGACGCGACCCTCAGCGGCACGGGGGGCGACGGGGCCGTCTTTGCCCCCGACCGGTTCGTCTTTCAGAACAACGACCTGCAGGCGACCCAGACGGTGCGCTACCCGGATCTCGTGGGGGTTGAGGCGCACAGCCGCTGGTTCGGCCTGGGCGGCAAGGAAGTGGCCCTCACGGTCAACCGCGGGCGGGCCACCTTCGAGCTGACGATGGACTTTTCGGGCACGCCGAAGGCGGCGTCCTACGTCGCCGATGTTCTGGACGCGGCGATGGTGCGGGACATCGACTTCGCGCCCGCGGCGGAGCCGGACACGACGGATGTCGCGGCCGTGCGGGACGCCTTGGAGCGCCTGCGGGCCGAGCAGAAGCTGACGGAGGCGGACTTCGAGCGCCTCCTGGAGACGCTCAAGGACTAACCCGGGCGGGGTCCCTGCTCGGTCTCGACTACTCGATGTTGTACTCGTCGAGGCGGCGGTACAGGGTGGCCCGACTGATGCCGAGCAGCTCGGCGGCCTCGGTGCGGTTGCCGTCGGTCTGCTCGAGGGCCGCCCGGATGCGCTCGGCCTCTTCGGGGGCCGACCGGGCAGAGGGGGACGCCTCCCGAATCTCGGGGGGAAGGTCGTCTGCCCGGAGCACATCGCCGGACGCGCGGATGAGGGCCGCCTCCAGTGCATTTTTCAGCTCGCGCACGTTGCCCGGCCAGTCGTAGTTGAGCAGGCGGCGGAGGGCCTCGTCGCCGACGCGGTCGACGTCCGCCCCGGTGCGGGCCCGGATTTCACGAAGGAAGGTGCGCACCAGGAGGGGCAGGTCCGACCGGCGCTCGCGGAGGGGCGGGAGGGCCACGCGGGCGATCCGAATCCGGTACAGCAGGTCTTGACGAAACCGGTCGGCCTCCACCTCTTCGTCTAGGCTTCGGTGGGTGGCGGCCACGATGCGGACGTCGACCGGGCGGGCCTCCGTCTCCCCGAGTCGCGTAACGGCCTCCTCTTCGAGCACCCGCAGGAGCTGCCGCTGCACGTCGAGCGGGACGTCCCCAATCTCGTCGAGGAACAGCGTGCCCCTGTCGGCCGCCTCGAAGTACCCCTCCCGGTCCTCGGTCGCTCCCGTAAAGGCGCCCGCCCGGTGCCCGAAGAGTCGGCTGCCGGCGAGGTCGGGGTTGAGGGCGGCGCAGTTGACGGTGACGAACGGGCCCTCAGACCGCGGGCTCTCGTCGTGGATGGCCCGGGCGGCGAGTTCCTTCCCGCTGCCCGTCTCGCCCTGGATGAGCACCGTGGTTTTGACCTCGGCGACGGACCGAATCTGCTCGTAGGCGTCCTGCATCGGGGCGCTCTTGCCCACGAGGTCGTGGAACCGGGCCCGGTCGTCGAGCATGCGCCGGAGCTCGTGGACCTCGGTCACGTCGTAGAAGACCAGGATGTGACGCTCGCTGTCGCGCGGGTCGTCGCGAACGTCGATCTCGACGCGGTAGGACGGGCCGTCGTCGTGGGAGAGGGTAGCGGTGACGGGCTCGTCGGCGTCGGCCGTGCCGTCCATTCGGGACTGGAGCGCCTCGAGGGCCTCGTCGCCGACGGGGAGGAGGTCGGCCCACGGCGTGCCGGTGGCGGCCTCGGACGCGACATCGAGCAGGCGGGCGGCCGGGTCGCTTAGGAATCGGAGGCGCCCGGTCCCGTCGGTGAGGGCCGTGCCCTGGCGGAGCCCATTCAGGAGCTGCCGGAGGTCGTCGCGGGCCCGCTCCACGCGGCGCTGCAGGGCGTGGGTCTGCAGCGCCACCTCCACCGCGGCGTAGATCTCCCGCTCGTTGAACGGCTTCACGACGTAGCCGAACGGCGTCGTGTCGGTCGCCCGCTGAAGCGTCTCGTCGTCGCTGTAGGCGGTCACGAAGACGACGGGGAGGGGATGATCCTTCCGAATGGTGCGGGCCGCCTCCACGCCGTCCATCGGGCCGTCGAGACGCACGTCCATCAGCACCAGGTCGAGATCGGCCCCTGCCGCCCGGTCGATTGCCGCGGCGCCGGTCATCACGTGGTCCACCACGGTGTAGCCGAGTGCCCCCAGGTGATCCTCCAGTTCCATGGCGACGGCAAACTCGTCCTCTACGATCAAGATGCGGGGGGGGCGCGACATGGACTAGCTGGATGGGTTCGTGGGGAACGCGATCGTGACGGTCACCCCGTCGTCGAGGTCGGTGGAGAGGGTGCCCCGAAGCTGGCGCGTCAGCCCCCGGACCAGCCGAAGCCCGAGGCTTCCGTTTCCGCCGAGCCCGTCCGCGCCGCGGCCATTGTCCGCCACGGTGAGGCGTGCGGTGCCCCCGTCGGCGCGGAACGTGACGGCGACGGTGCCGGACCGGCCCTCCGGAAAGGCATGCTCGAGGGCGTTCGTGACGAGCTCGTTCACGATAAGGCCGGCGGGGATGGCCTGATCCACGGAGAGCGGCTGGGCGTCGGCCGCCAGGGTGCGATCGATGGGGGCGGTGCGGTGCGACCGGAAGAGGTCATCCAGGAGGCCCTCCAGGTACGCGTCGAACTCGATTCGCGACAGGTCGTCGGTCTGGTAGAGCTGCTCGTGGATGGACGCCATGGAGCGGATGCGGTCCTGCGTCTCCGTGAACCGCTCCTCGACTGCAGGACTCTCCACGTCGCGGGCCTGGGCGTTCAGCAGGCTCGAAATGACCTGCAGGTTGTTCTTGACGCGGTGATGAATCTCGCGGAGGAGAACCTCTTTTTCCTCCAGGGAGCGCCGCAGCTTCTCCTCGGCGGCCTTCCGCTCCGAGATGTCCTGCGCCACGCACACGAGCGTGCCCTGCGTGGCGTCCGCTCGCTCCAGGGCCGACCGCGAGACGAGCACGGGCCGCTCGGGGCCGTCCGTGGGGGTGAGGGTGCATTCGACCGTCCCCTCCCCCAAGGAGGCCAACGGGTCGGCGTCGAAGTGATCGCCGAGTGCCGTTCCGCGCAGGGCCGATGCCGAGCGGCCGAGGGCCTGTGCGGCCGCCGCGTTGGCCCGACGGACGCGCCCGTCGGCGTCAACCACAAACAGCAGCTCCGCCATGGAGTCGAGCACGGCCTGGAGGTAGCTCCGCGAGACGGTCTGCTGACTGAGCGTGGTGGTCATCCGGTTCAGGGCCTGGGCCAGTCGCCGGAGCTCATCGTCTGGGTCGACTGAGACCTGGGCGTCGAGGCGACCGGTGCGGACCTGCTCCACGGCGTCCTGGAGGACCTGGAGGGACTGCCGGAACGACACGAGCAGCCACCGCCCGGCGAGCGCGGCCCCGAGCGCGAGGGCGCCCGTCACGCCGCCGACGAGCCAGAGGCCCCGGCGGAGCAGGGCGTCGAGCTGGGGCGCCTCCGCCAGGAAGGGGGCGGCCCCGACCCGCACATACCAGAGGGTCAGCCCCGCGACGCCCCCCGTGACGACGGCCCCGAGGGCGAGTCCGAACACCATCAGTAAAATCTTGCGCCGGAGCGACATGTCGGGGAAAGAGTTGGACTGAACGGCGACGATTCTATTCAATCTGCGGCACGGTTGGTCCGCCCGTATCCTGGTCGAGCGGCACCCGGGACAAGAGAAACGAACGCACCGTCCATACACCCGAGCGAGGTGTCTCACGAGACACACTGGTGAAACACAACCCGCCCGCCGCCGACACACATTCGCTCTCCGTCCCGAACAAATTCACGACCTCACCTGCCCTGTATCGCCCCAGATCACTCTTTCTGTGGGGTTTTCGTGAACAAAAATAAAGAAAGAGCGACGTGGCGCGAGACTTGATCTTGCCGTAGAACGCGCTTGCGAAAGCGTGCTCCACGATTCAGCCAATTACGTCAAGGTTCTGCCTATGTCTCTGCGTTGCTTGTATTCCGACGAGTCCCTTTTCGATGTGCTGCGCCCCCTCGGCGGACTTGTGGTCCTTGGTGGGCTCGTGCTGGGCCTCGCGGCCTGCGACGGAAGCACCGTGGCGGGGCCGGATGGCGCTGAGGACAGTGCACCCGTCTCCATGGCGTTTTCGGACGGCACCGTGTCCACCGGCGCCCCGTCCAGTGGCACCGCGTCGGCCAGCAAGGCCGCATCGGGCCCGCGTACTCTCATCGATCCGGACGGCAATGAGCTTCGGCTCGACCGGGTGCAGATGATTGTCCGTGAAATTGAGCTGGACCGTGCCACCGGCGACGAGAACTGCTCGCCGGAGGATCGACCCGACGCGGAGGACGGCGATTGCGCCGAAGTCGAGTCCGGCCCCGTCCTCGTCTCCCTTCCGCTGGACGGAGATGCGCCCGCCGTGGTTGTCGATACGACGCTGCCCCTCGGACGCTGGGACGAGGTCGAGTTTGAGGTGCACAAGCCCGAGGCCGAGTCTTCCACGCCCGATTTTCTGGAGGCGACGGACTTTCCGATGGAGGCGAGCATCCGGGTTCAGGGACGCTACACACCGGCCGGCGGGGCGGCCCAGGACTTCACGTACACGAGCGATCTCAACGCCGAGCGCGAAATTGAGTTTGAGCCGCCCTTGGAGGTGACTGCGGACAACACCAACAACGTCACGTTTTCGGTCAACGTCGACACCTGGTTTCGACGCGCCGATAGTACCCTTGTGAACCCGGCACGAGTGACGGAGGGGGGTGCCTTCGAAGACCGTGTCGAGGAGAACATCGAATCCTCCATCGAGGGCTTCGAGGACGATGACCGAGACGGGAGGGACGATGAGGAAGAAGAAGAGGAAGACGAAGAAGACGAAACCGAGATCGAAATTGAGACGGCCCTGGAGAACGTCGGTCCGGACTCGGACGCTTCCGGCGAAGTGGAATTTGAAAAGGAAGCCGACAAGGCGGCGTTCACGGTGGCGGTTGAAGACCTGGCGACGGGCACCTACGACGTCGTCATCGCCGATACGACGCGCGGGGAGCTCGACGTGACGGGCGACGAGGACGAGGCGGAGATCGAGTTCCGCCGACCGTCGGAGGAGGGCCACCCGCTGCTCGACTTCGACCCGCGGGGCCAGCGTGTGGAGGTGCAGCAGGGGGGCACCTCGTATCTGGAAGCAGACGTTCCGACCAACGGAAACGAAAACGAGGAGGATGAAGAGGAGGAGGACGAAGAAGAGGTCGAGATCGAGATTGACCTCAACAACACCGGTCCGGACTTGGATGCCGCCGGCGAGGTGGAGTTTGAAAAGGAGGCCGACAAGGCGGCGTTCAAGGTTGAGGTTGAAGACCTGACGATGGGCACCTACGACGTCGTGGTCGCCGATACGACGCGCGGTGAGCTGGACGCGACGGGCGACGAGGGCGAGGCGGAGATCGAGTTCCGCCGACCGTCGGAGGAGGGCCATCCCCCGCTCGACTTCGACCCGCGTGGTCAGCGCGTCGCGGTGCAACGAAATGGCAGCTCGTACCTGGAGGGGACCGTCCCTGCGGCGGGCGATCGGGACGAGTAGGCAGACAAGTTGTCAAGGATGCGGCCTCTCCCGAAGAAGTGCTCGCGACCGGGGAGAGGCCCCCAGGCGCCACTAGAGATCTGCACTGCGGGGAGTGCAACCCTCCCCCCAGTGTTCTGTATAGCCCCCTGGTTTGTTCGAAGTGTTTCCCGGCTTCCTCAACTGAATGCATGTGCCGCATCGGTTTGCTCCCTGCCTTGGGCTGGCTGATCGTGGGGGGAGCGCTGCTTGTGGGCAGCGCGTCTGCGGTCCAGGCTCAAAAGCCGACCTCCTGTGACACCCGCTTCGCACAGGCGCAGAAGGCCTACTACGCCGCAGAATTCGAGGTCGCCGTGGCTCGTCTTCGGCCCTGTGCACAGGAGCCGACCCTCCCGGACTCGGTGCGGGCCCGCATGTACCGGCTGCTTAGTTTCGTTCGCCTCGGCCAGAACGACGAGGCGGCGGCCCGCCGGGCCGTCGAAAGCCTGCTTGACCTGCGCCCGGACTTCATGCCGGACCCATCGGAAGACCGCCCCGACTTTGTCGCTCTCGTGGAGCAGGCGAAGACGCAGCGGCGGGCCCGGGCCGAGGCCAAAGAGGACGAGAACCGCCGTTGGCTCCGGTGGACGCTCGGGGCGGCGGCCGCCGCCCTTGGCACGGCCGCAGTGCTCCTGCTCGGAGGGAGCGACTCCGGCGATGGGGCCGAGCTTCCACGTCCGCCGTCGCCCCAACCGCCGGAGTAGGTCCGCCAGTTGAGTCGCACGCCCTTGGGCCAAGTTCCAAATCTTTGATGACGAGTCGGTTGCTCCTCCTTCTTGGGCTCCTTCTTCCGCTTGGGGCTGTGGCACAGGCGCCCCAGAACCTCGATGCCGTTCCCGGGAACCAGGAGAATACGTTGACCTGGGACGCCCCAACGGGGCTAGACGACGAGACGGTGGTGTGCTACGGGCTGTACCGGGACACGGCGGAGATCCCCTCCACCGACCCAGAGGAGCAGTCTGAAAAACGGATCGAGGGGATAGAAGCAACCGAGGGGACTCCTCCGACCTACACCGACACTGGTCTGTCGGAGGGACAGGAGTACTACTACCGGGTGGCGGCCGAGGTCGTCGAGACGGAAGAGCGTCCTGTTTCGTGTGGGGACGCGGCGACGCAGGTTTCGTCGCTCTCGAATCAGGCGTCGGCCACGCCGCTATTCCTTCAGCTCACCGAGCCGTCCCCGCCAGCCTCCCCCGACCCGGTTGAGGCAGGCACGGCCGTTGACGTGACGGCGGATGTAAGAAGCCTGCCGTCCGGGGCAGACGTGTTGCTTCGGTCCCGAGAGGGCGGAGAGCCGACGTACGTCCAGAAAGAAATGGAGGGCAATGAGGAGCGTACGAGGACCATTCTTGACTCTCGCGTCACTCTCCGCGGCATCGAATACGTTGTGGAGGTCCGAGATGAAGAGGAGATCCTGGCACAGGCCCCGTCCGACGGCCCGGCGTCGATTCGGGTCGAGGGAGAGGTAACTCCTCCTCAGCAGCCCAGCGGTGCGTACCGAATCGTGTCGTTTCCCACTGAGCTGGACGAGCCGGAACTGTCCAACATATTCGAGCCGCTGCTCCCGTACGACCCGTCGGAGTGGCGACTCTTCTCAATTGGGGCCAGCGGCCTCACGGCGGATGGCGGCTACGTAGAGCAAAACGAGTTGGAGGGGGCGTCCCTGAGTGCCGGCCGGGCGTTGTGGTTTATCCGCCGGAATGGCGGGGCCCTGGCTTCGCTCGACGGCACGTCGGTTCCCATAAACCAGCCCCACGAGATTTCACTGGACGAGGGGTGGAACCTCATCGGCAACCCGTTTGCGTTCGACGTGCCGCTGAGCCAAGTTCGGGTGGAGAACACGGCCGGGTCCCTGCAGGACGTATTGGGCTACAACGGCAACAATTTTGTCAATCAGGCGGGCGGTGCGCTTAAGCCCTACCGGGGCTACCTTGTGTACCTCTCCGGTGGGCAGGGCGGCACGCTCGTCGTTGACCCGAGCCCGGAGGAAGCGTCCGCCTCTATCGCGTCGGCCCGCGCCCCGGACCCGCGGTGGGCGGTCGACCTGTCGGCCCGAGTGGGGCAGGCACGCGATCCGATGAACACGTTCGGGACGGCCCCCAGCGCCACGGACGGCGTGGAGGCGGCGGACGGCCGGGAGCCCCCGCCCATCGGCGATTACGTCTCCCTCCGCTTCCGGGCCCCCTCGCAGGACAGGGGACTCTGGCGCGACATGCGCTCAACGGGCGGCGGCCTCCGCACCTGGACGGCCGAGGTGCGGACCAACGTGTCCGGCCTGGTCACCATAAATGCCTCGGGCATCTCGTCGGTGCCCGACGACCAGTCGGTGTGGCTCGTGGACCCGGTCCTGGACCAGACGCAAAATTTGCGGGAGACGCCGACGTACCAGTTCCCGGCGTCCGAGGCGACCGACGCCCGCCCCCTGCGAATCCTCGTCGGCCCCGCCGCGGCGGTCCAGCGCCGACTGGGGCGAGATGCGGATCGGCCGGAGCGCGTTGAGCTCCTGCCCAGCGTGCCCCACCCGGTGCGCAGCCACGCCACCTTCCGGTACCGGGTCCCCGAGCGCACCCGAGCCACCCTGGAGCTGTACGACCTGCTGGGGCGGCGCGTGGCCACGCTCGTCGACGACGAGTCTGTCGGCCCCGGCACCCACACCTACGCCTGGACCCGCCAGGATACCGGGGGCACCCTTTCCAGTGGCGCCTACCTGCTTCGCCTGCAGGCCGGGGACGTCACGCGGACCCGCCGCCTCGTCATCATGCAGTAGCCGCGGGGAACGGGGCGACTCAGTCGGGCTCCGGGGCGAGCTCAAACACGAGGGGCGTGTCCATGCCCGGCTCCACCCGGACCGTGCGTTTGGCCGGGGCGCGGCCCTCCTTCGCGACGCGGATGGTGCGCTCCCCCACCCGCAGCATCAGGCGCTGCGGGGTATACCCGACCGTGTCGTCGTCCACCGTGACGGTGGCGTTGGGGAGCGGAGTGCCGTCCGGCGCGCGGGCGGTGACCGCGCTCTCGACGCGCTCGCTGAAGTCGATCGTGCGCTCGTACGTCTCTCCCGGGTCGAGCGTCACCTCCATTTCCCAGCGGCCGAGAGCGGACGTGAACACGACCGTGTGCGAGCCCGGGGACAGCGAGTCGACGACGAGCCCGTCCGCTGTGGGGGGGCGTGAGGCCCCGTCGATGCGCACCTCGCCGTCGGGACGGGCGCCCAGCCGCACCACGGCGGGCCGCGGCAGAAGCGTCGGCGAGACGACGGCGGTGTCGGCCCCCGCCACGGACACGGTCGCCTCCCGGGCGCGGTGGTCGTCCCGGTCCAGAAGGAGCCGATACGTGCCGGGCTCCAGGTCCCCAATCGTCAGCGGCGTGCGCCCGATGGGCCGTTCGTTGAGGCGCACGGTCGCCCCGTCCGGGGCCGACCGGACCGTAATCGCCCCCGTCGCCGGTTCGGACGAGGGGGACGGCTCGTCGTCGGGGGCGGACGCTGCGGGGGCTGTTGTTCTGGACGTGCCGTCGGACGAAGCGGCCGGGGGCGGGGCGTCCTCCGATGAAGCGTCCGCACTGCGGGGCGGCTTATCCGATGGGGCTTCGTCGTCGGGCGATGCATCGGCGGGCGGTGACGACCCTGCCGCGGACCCTTCCTCCTCGCGAGCGGAGAGCCCTGCGTCGTCCGCCACCGGCGGCCTCGTCTGCCCTTCTGCGGAAGGGCCGGCCGTGCCCGCCGCCGTCCGGGTCGTTTCTGGGGGCGCCGGGCCCGCGGCGGAGAGAACCGGGAGGCCGAGGGTGGCCCGCACCCCGGCGTAGGTGCCCATCAGCACCAGGAGGGTCCCTGCCGCCAGGCCGGCCCACTGCCAGGGCGTGAAGCCGGCGTCGGGGGAGGGGGGGGCATCCGGCGTGAGGAGCGGCTCCTCGTCTGCGGCCTCCGGGGTGGGAAGCCGGTCCAGGGCGGCCCGGGCATCGGGCGGGCGAGCGGCCGGGTCTTTCGACAACAGGTCGAGCACCACCTGTTCCACCGCCGGGGGCACCGCCGGCGCGTGGGTGGACGGGGGCGGAAACGAGGCGTCCACGATCGCCCGTTGGACGACGAAGTCACTCCCGGATCGATCGAAGGGGAGCCGTCCGGTCAGCCCCTCGTAGGCGATGAGGCCGACGGCGAAGAGGTCGCTGGCCGCGTCCACATTCTGGAGGCCTTTCACCTGCTCCGGCGACATGTACGCGACGGTGCCGAGCTGGTCGTGCGTCGCCGTCAGGTCGGCGTCGGACGCCAGAATTTTGGCCAGCCCGAAGTCCGTGATCACCGCCTGCCCGTCGGCGTCAATGAGGACGTTGCTGGGCTTGAGGTCGCGGTGCAGCACCCCCGAGGCGTGGGCGTGCCCCACGGCGGTCAGCACCTGTCGGAGGAGCGACAGGGCCTGCGGGGGCTCCAGGTGGCCCCGCCGCCGCAACACGGTCTCCAGCGAAGGGCCCTCGACGTGCTCCATTACAAAAAACAGGGCCTCCTCCGTCTCGCGGAGGGTGTACACGTCGACAATGCCGTCCGCATCCAGGCGGGCCAGTGCCTTGGCCTCCTCCCGGAACCGGCGCACGAAGGTGTCGTCGTCGGCCAGGTGGGGCGCGATGACCTTGAGGGCGACGGTTTTTTCGAGGGCCTGGTCTGTGGCCCGGTACACGGTGCCCATGCCGCCCCGGCCAATGACCGCGTCCAGGCGGTAGCCGTCCAGGATGTCGCCGGCGTCAGGCATGAGGTGGTGAAGAGGGAAGGGGTCGAGAGACACTCATCCATACGGCCCCACGGGAGAATCGATCGCCGCTTCCCCGCTGAGCGAAAGGCCCTTTAGGGCCCGGAGAAGTACCGGAGCAGGGCCGCCAAGAAGCTCTCTTTGCGATCCGTGAAGGGGGGAAGGACGGCCTGCACGAGCGACGCCCCGTACCGGCGCCGCAGGACCGAACGCGCGTTCGAGAAGGCCCGAAAGCCGGCCTCGCCGTGCCCCCGTCCGATGCCGCTGTGCCCGGCCCCGCCGAAGGGGAGGTCGGGGTTGGCGTAGTGGAAGAAGCCCTCGTTGATGCATGTGCTTCCGGCCGTGGTGCGCCCCAGAACGGTGTCGACCATCGCGTCGCGTTCGCTGAAGAGGTACATCGACAGCGGATTGGGCCGATCGTTGACGATACCCACCGCCTGGTTCAGCGACGAGATCGGAATGATGGGCAGCAGGGGGCCGAAGATTTCGGCCTGCATGACGGCGGTGTCCAGGGGCACGTCCGTCAGGATCGTGGGACTCACGTACCGGGTCTCGGCGTCGGTCTGCCCGCCGAAGGCCACGGTGGCCCCGTCCGCGACGGCCTCCTCCAGGAGCCCCACGACGCGGTCCCAGTGGCCGTCGTCGATGAGGCGGGCGTAGTCGTCGCTGCCCCGTCGCATCGCCGCCGTCGCGCCGTAGAAGTGTTCTATGGTGTCGATGAGGCGGGCGACCAGGGCGTCGTGCACCGGGGCGTCGACGAGCACGTAGTCCGGGGCGATGCAGGTTTGCCCCGCGTTTGTGAACTTCGACCAGGCGATGCGCTCCGCCGCGAGGTCGAGGTCGGCGGTCTCGTCGACGATCGCCGGCGACTTGCCCCCGAGCTCCAGCGTCACGGACGCCAGGTGGTCCGCTGCGTCCTTCATCACGAGCCGGCCGACCCGTGGGCTGCCGGTGAAATACACGTGGTCGTACGGCTGCTCCAGGAGGCCCTGTGCCACCTCCTTCGCGCCGGTCAGCAGGGCGACCTCCCGCTCCTCGTACAGGTCGCCGATCAGCTTTTTGAGGACGACGTTCGTGTGGGGCGTCTTCTCGGAAGGCTTCAGCGTCACGCAGTTGCCCGCCGCGAGGGCGCCGATCAGCGGGCCGAGCGTGAGCGTGAGGGGGTAGTTCCAGGGGGCGAGAATCAGCGCGACCCCCTTCGGCTCGTAGTGGATCTCCGAGCGGGTGCCCGCAAAGAAGGCCGGGTGGCTGCGCCGGTCCGGGGCCATCCAGTCGTCGAGGCGGTTGATCGCGAACTGGGCCTCGTCCAGCAGGGGCTTCATCTCTGTCAGATCCACCTCCGCCGGTGCCTTCCGGAAGTCGGCGTGGATGGCGTCCTGAAAGTCGGTCCGGTGCGCCCGGAGGCCGTCGCAGAGCCGCCGCAGCTTGTCGCGGCGCCGGTCGACCGACGCGGCCCGCACCGCCGGGGCGTGGGCCCGCTGGGCGGCAAACACGCGTTCGATCTCGTCGGCACTGGCGGAGGCCGGGGGCGGGGAAAGGGAGTCGGGCATTGTGGGAACCGGGAGTCGTTCGGGGGAGGAAGAGTCGAACCTGTCTCCCGAGGGCCATGATCCGCGGACGGGCCGGCAACAATGCGGGCCGGCTGGGATTTGAGTGGGCCCCGCTAGGAACCTACCGCTCCCACCACCTCCAGGCGGACACTCTTGAATTGATACGGCTCCATCCTCCATGGACGCACTCCTCATCGTCGACCTTCAGAACGACTTTTGCCCCGGCGGCGCTCTGGCGGTGCCGGAGGGGGACACGATCGTCCCGACCGTGAATGCGCTGGCCGCCCGGTTCGACCACGTCATCCAGACCCAGGACTGGCACCCGGCCGGGCACCAGTCGTTCGCCTCGTCGCACCCGGACCACGCCCCGATGGACGTGATTGAGGTGGACTACGGCGAGCAGGTGCTGTGGCCGGACCACTGCGTGCAGGGCACCGAGGGGGCCGCGTTTCATCCGGACCTCGACACCGCCCCGTCGGAGTTGATCCTCCGCAAGGGGTTCCGGGCCGGGATCGACTCCTACTCGGCCTTCTACGAAAACGACGGCACAACGCCGACGGGCCTGACGGGCTACCTGCGCGGGCGGGGCATCGACACGCTCTACCTGTGCGGCCTGGCCACGGACTTCTGCGTGAAGTGGTCGGCCGTCGACGGGCGCGAGGAGGGGTTCGACGTGTACGTGATCGAGGACGCGACCCGTGGCATCGATCAGGACGGCTCGCTGGCGCAGGCGTGGGACGAGATGAACGAGGCGGGCGTGCAGGTCATCTCGTCGGAAGCTGCGCTCGACCTGGCCGCGGCGTAACTGCGGCCGAGTCCTTTGAGCAGCTGCGGATTGCCTCAGTTCGTCAGCCGAATTAGCGTCTTCAAGATGTCGAGCGTGGTCTGCTCGGGGGCGCCTTCGGTCCCGACCCGGACGTGGCGCGGGTCCTCCAGGGCATCGGGCGCCTCGTAGCGGTCCGTGAGCATCTCGAAGTCAGTGGCCCGGGCGTCAGAAGCCGTGGCGTCCTCGGCGGAGCGTCGGCGCAGGCGCCGTTTGAGTTCGTCGTCGGGCGCCGTGACCTCCACGAAGACATGCGGCACGTCCGCGGCGCGGAGGGCAGCACGGAGGCGGGTCCGCTGCGCGGGGCGGCTGAACGTGGCGTCGAGCACCGTGCTTTGGTGGCGGCGGGCCCGCTCCAGGGCGCGGGTGCGGAGCGTGGCGTAGGTGGCCTCCGTCGTGCGGTCGGCGTAGAGGCGCTTGCGGGTGGCGGCGTCGGGCCGTTCGTGGAGCGGGACGCCCGCGTGGGTCTTGCGGATGCGGTCGGAGGCGAGGTGGGGCCACCCGAGGGCGCGGGCCACCGCCTCGGCCTGCGTGCTCTTGCCGGTGCCGGGGCGGCCCATGACCACCACCACGAGCGGCCTGGCCCCCGCCACGGCGTAGCGGAGGGCCAACTGGTAGTAGTGGCGGGCCTGGGCGCGGCTGCGATCCTGCTCGGCGGCGGAGATCTCTTCCTCGGCGGCCCGCAGCCCGTGCACCTTCCCCCGCACCTGAGCGCGCTGGCTCTTGTAGAAGGGAATCACCGCATGCAGGCCCGGATCGTCCAACCCCTCTGCCATCCGGTCCACGAAGCGGCGGGCCAGGTCCGGACGCCCCTTCCGGTCGAGGTCCATGGCCAGGAAGGCCACGTCGTTCGCCACGTCGAGGTGCCGAAACTCGTCGTTGAACTCCACGCAGTCGAAGATGACGACGCGGTCGTCGGTGAGGTGGACGTGCTCCAGCCGCAGGTCGCCGTGGCCCTCCACGATGCATCCCCCGGCCCGGCGTCGGTGGAGGCGGGCGGCGTGCTGGTCGTAGAAGCGCTCGGCGTAGAAGCGGAGCGCCTCGTGCGCTGGGCGCGAGAGCAGGTGGCCGACGTGCCCCTCCGCCTCCGCGAAATTCCCCTCGGTCACCGCCCGCAGCCGGTCGATCCGCCCCGCCTCGGCCACCTCGGGCGTCGAGGGGCGTGACGCGTAGAAGGCGCAAAGCGTCTGCACCACCCGGTCGATGTCGGCGGCCGAGGCCGCCCCGCGGGCCAATCGTGCCTCGAGAAACCGATCCGGGTCCAGGTAGCGCATCGCCACGGCCACCTCTACGACGGGCCCCGCGCTCGGATCGCCGTCCACGCGGAGGCCGTCGGCGGTGTCGACGATGGGCACCACCCCCTCGTACGTGTCGGGGGCGAGGCGGCGGTTCAGGCGGACCTCCTGCTCGCAGAAGTGCCGCCGCCGCTCCAGGGTCGAAAAATCGAGGTACTTCAGCGAGACCGGCTTTTTGATCTTGTACACCCGGGGCGGGACGAGGGCGACCAGGGAGATGTGGGTCTGCTCGAAATCAATCCGATCCGGGTCGTGCGGGTAGGCGGCGGGAGCAGAGAGGGCGTCCTTGAGGGCGGAGATGGAAGGCGCCATGCGCTTACGGGTGAAAGGTGGTGTCCTGAGCGGCGTGGGTCTGGAGGCGGTCGGCCGGGGCAAAGCGAGGGCCGTGCCGGTCGGCCAGGCGCTGGAGGGTGTCTACGATGGAGGCGGCCCCTGCACGGTCGACGTGGCGGAAGGGCCCGCCGAGGAACGGCGGAAAGCCGAGCCCGAACACGGCCCCGAGGTCGCCGTCGATGGGGGCGCGGAGCACCCCGTCTTCGAGGCACCGGACGGCCTCGTTGACCATCATGAGAAGCAGGCGGTCCTGGACCGCGCCGGCGGGGGGCGTGGACCGAGTCGAAGCCTCGCTGTGGCGGTACACCGCGTCGTTGACCCCCTGCGGGTCCTTGTCGTCGGCGGCGTCGTCCGCGTCGTACTCGTAGAAGCCGAGATTGGTCTTTTGACCCAGCAGGTCGGCCTCCGCGAGCCGGCCGGCCCGGTCGCTGATGTCGACGCGGCCGGGGGAGAGGGCCTCGCCCATCACGTCCGTAATCTTGGCCGCCACGTCCAGGCCCACCAGGTCGAACAGCTCGAACGGCCCCATCGGGAACCCGGCGTCCATCATCGCGTCGTCGACCGCTTCGATCTCGGCCCCGGCCTCGAAGAGCAGCAGGGCCTCGTTCATGTAGAGGGCGAGGATGCGGGTGGTGTAGAAGCCCGGGCCGTCGTTCACCACGATGACGGTCTTGTCCTGCGCGAGCCCCGCGGCGTAGGCGGTGGCGAGGGCCTCCTCGGAGGTGTCCTCGGTGACGATGATCTCCAGGAGCGGAATGTCGGGCACGGGGGAGAAGTAGTGCATCCCGAGCACGCGGGACGGGTCGTCCACGCCCTCGGCGATCGTCGAGATGGGCAGGGCGGACGTGTTGGAGGCCAACACCGTATCCGGATCGACTACGGCCTCGACCTCCGACAGCACCGCGTGCTTGATCGAGAGGTCCTCCGGCACGGCCTCAATCACGACGTCGGCCGCCCGGAGCGGCGCGTAGTCGGCGGTGGGGGCGACCCGCTCTACAATCTGGTCCCGCGTGAACGTGTTGATGATGCCCTTGTCCTTCTGCTCGGCCACCGCGGACCAGATGGCCTTCTTCCCCTCGGCCGCGAGCGCCAGCGACTGGTCCGTAAGCACGACGTCGAGCCCATTCTGGGCCGACACCTGCGCGATGCCACTCCCCATGAGGCCCGCCCCGAGCACGCCCACGGTATCGACCGGGCGCGCCTGTTCGGGCTGCGGGTTCGTCTCCGCGTCCCGTTTGGCGAAGAAGATCGACACGAGGGCCTGCGACTCGGGCGTGAACACGAGCTCGCCGAAGTGCTGCCGCTCCGTGTCGAGCCCGGGCCCGAGGCCCTCTTCCATCCCCGTGCGCACCGCGTCGATGATGCGGGGCGGCGCGGGGTAGTTGCCCCGGGTGCGGCGTTCGGTCCGTGTGCGGGCCTGCCGGTAGATGACGCGCCGGCTGACGGGGTTGCCCTCCAGCAGGCGGTCCCCGAGGGACTGCTCGGCACGCTCGACGGGGCGGGTGCCCGCCGCCAGTTCACGGGCCGCCCGCCGCGCCGCATCGCGGAGGCCGGGCGGGTGAATGAGGGCGTCGACCAGGCCGATGCGCCGCGCCTTGTCCGGGTACGTGTTTTTGCCGGTCAGCATGAGCCCGAGGGCCTGCTGCACGCCCACGAGGCGCGGCAGCAGCTGGGTGCCGCCCCCGCCGGGCAGCAGGCCGAGCTGCACCTCGGGCAGGGCCATCTTGGTCGCGTCGGCGGTGGAGGCGACGCGGTAGTCGCAGTTGAGCGCCAGCTCCAGGCCGCCCCCCATCACGGGGCCGTGGAGGGCGGCCACGGTCGGGACCGGGAGGCTTCGGACCCGTTCCCCGAGGGCGTGGGCCTCGCGGCTCAGGCGCCGCGCCTCCGCCGGGATCTCGAACGTTTGCAGCATCGCCAGGTCGGCCCCGACGATGAACGAGTCCGGCTTGCCACTGGCGATCACCAGCCCGGACAGGTCGGCGTGGGTCTCAACCACGTCCAGGGCGTCGGAAAAGGCGTTCAGGGTGTCCCAAGAGATCTTGTTGACCGACGCGTCGGGGGCATCGAGCTCGAGCGTGGCCACTCCGGTCTCGTCCACCGTCAGGGTCAGGAGGTCCGTGGGCACAGAGAGGGCGTTCGGCATGGGTTGGGGGGCGTTGAAGACAGAAGGAGGGGGGCGCTGGGGACGGACTACGAGGGCCGCCGCTCAAGGAGGAGGGCGTGGCCCTGGCCGCCGGCGGCGCAGGCCGAGACGAGGGCCCAGCGGCCGTCCTCGTCGTGAAGCCGGTTCACCGCGCTCATCACGAGGCGCGCCCCGGTCGCCCCAAACGGGTGCCCCAGCGACAGGGAGCCGCCCCGCGTGTTGAGGCGATCCATCTCGACCGCGCCGACCGCCTCGGTTCGGTTCAGGTGCTCCGCGGCGAACGTGTCGGAGCGGAGCGCTTCGAGGACCGCCAGCACCTGGCCGGCAAAGGCCTCGTGGAGCTCGATCACGTCGATGTCGTCGAGCGTGAGGCCGGCCTCGTCGAGCACCTCGGGGATGGCGTACGCGGGGCCCAGGAGCAATTCGGTCTCGGGGTCCTGCGCGACGTAGGTGTAGGTGTGGAGGGCGGCGCGCGGCGCAACGCCCTCGGCTTCGGCCACCTCCTCCGCCATCAGCAGCGTCGCCGAAGCGCCGTCGGTGAGGGCCGACGAGCTGCCGGCGGTGATGGTCCCGAAGGGCTCGACGAATGCGGGCGGCAGGTCATGGAGCTGCTCCAATGACGTGTCGTCCCGGATCACGTTGTCGGTCGTGATTGGGTCGAAGTCGGGGGGAACGGTAGCGGGAACGAGTTCCTCGTCGAGGCGCCCGTCGTCCCGGGCGGCGGCGGCCCGCTTGTGCGAGCGGAGGGCGAACCGGTCCTGGTCCTCGCGCGAGATGCCGAACATCGCGGCGAGCCGGTCGGCGCTCTCGCCCATCACCTCGCCGGTCGAGAACTCGGCGATGGCCGGCGTTTCGGGCAGGAGGTCGCCGGGGCTGAGGCCGTCCAGCAGGTCCAGGTAGTCGCCCGTGCTCTTGGCCTTGCGGGCCTGAAAGAGCCGCTTCCGGACGGGGCGCTTCAGCCGGACGGGCGGGTCGCTCAGGGTTTCGGTGCCGCCCGCGATCATAACGTCCGCCTGTCCGGTGCGCAGGAGGTCGACGCCACTGGTGACGGCCTGGTTGCTGGAGATGCAGGCCATCGTCACCGTGAAGGCGGGCACGTGGTTCGGAATGCCGGCGGCGAGGGCCGACTCCCGGGCCACGTTGCTCGTGTTGACGTCCTGCACCACCGTGCCCATCACGACCCGCTCCACCCGGTCGGGGGGCAGGCCGGTCCGGGTGAGGAGGTGCCGCAGGACCATGCGGCCCATGTCGTAGGCCATCAGGTCGGCGTACCCGGTGCCGGCCCGCTGGAACGGAAGCCGACAGCCGTCGACGAAGACCGCGGTGCGGCCGGGGGAGGAGACAGGCATTGAGCTGAGGTGTTGGGAAGAGCTGAGGTGTTGGGAGACGAGGGGATAGCCATACGAGCAGCCGGGAGCCCCGTTCGGCCCGACGCGAAAACACACCGAAGAGTCGAGCAGAGCCCGAACTACGTTCTGTGGCCGCTGTTGCGTGTCGGGGAGTGGAGCCTGGCGGGGGGCTCGTCTCGTTTCACCTGTCTTCCCGCACCACCCGTTCCCGACCCGAACATGAGCCCGTCAGACACCTCTACCCTCATCGGCCGCGGTCCCGTTCTGGAGGCCCTGAAGCGGGACGACCTCGGCATCGAAAAGGTGATGCTGAAGCAGGACGTGAGCGGCGCCCAGATCGGGGCCATTCGGTCGATCGCCGACGACCGCGGGACCCCGGTCCAGTACGTCCCCGAGGCCCGGCTGCGGCACGAGTCCGACGGGGCCACGCATCAGGGCGTCGTGGCCATTACGGCCCCCATCCGGTACCGGGAGGTGGACGCAATGCTCTCCGACATCGCGCCCACCTGGGACGCGGTGCAGGCCGCCCAGCCGACGCTCCTCGTCGTCGACCGGGTGACGGACCCTCGTAACTTCGGCGCGATGCTGCGGAGTGCGGTGGCGGCCGGGACCGACGGCGTCATTGTGCCGTCCCGCGAGATGGCCCCGTTGAACGCCGCCGCGATAAAGGCGAGCGCCGGCACGGCGCCCCGGATTCCGATCGCGCGGACCGACGACCTGCCCCGCGTGCTGACCCAGCTCAAGGAGCGGGGCTACTTCGTCTACGGCGCGGAGGGCACCGCCGAGACCCCGCTCTGGGACGCCGACTGGGACCGGCCCGTGGCGGTGGTCCTGGGGAGCGAAGGGACGGGCCTGGCGCCCGAGGTGGCGGAGGCGTGCGACGAGCTCCTTTCCATTCCCATGCGCGGCCCGGCGGAGTCGCTCAACGTCTCCGTGGCGACGGGCCTGCTCGTCTTCGAGGCCGCCCGGTCGCGGACGTAGCGGGGGCAAGGCTTCACCGAAGGGAGGGAGGGGCCTCCGGAGGGCACTCCCTCCGCTAACACCGCGCGACCATCCGACGTGGACCTGCTCAACGCCCGTCCCGTCTCCGGAGCGGGCGTTTTTTATTTTTGGCGGAGGCGAGAGAGAACCTGAGGTGCATTCATGGCGGCTAACGACGGGATCCGGCGCTGCCTCTCCGGGCCGTCTGTAGATGGGCTCCCGTGCACCAGTGCGGCCGAAGACGCGCGCGCTCGTGAAAGTGACACTCTTGTAACGCGTGGCCTTGCCGCAATAAATACGAAGTGAACGGCCGATAACAAATGCTGAAAGCATCAAAACCACTCTGTCGCACGCACTCCCCGCCAAACAACGACGCCCCGGATTGTCCCGCCGAGTCTCTGAGGCTATAGGGGGGTCGACGGACCGTCCCCGATGCGGGCGTCCCAACCATTATGCAACACCGAGCCGCACAGAAGGAAACGGGCCCGACCATCGCCGATCAGGCCCTCCAGGAGCGAACGTTGAAGTACCTCCGCGCAGGATGGCGGGCCACCAGCCGGAAATTTGCCGGGCTTTTGGCAGTCCAGTGGATCCTGGCAATCGTTCTGGCCCGTGTCGCCTCCGCCGGAGCGTGGGCCGGGGCGGAGAGTGCGGTTGGCGGGTACGTGCTCACCGCCGCCCTCGTGGGGGGGCTCATTTCCATTCCGGCGGCGGCCGCGGCCTACTTTAAGCCGGAGGCGACGCTCACCCGTCACGGCGTGGGGGCCGCACAGCTCCTGATGTCGGGCCTGCTGATCTACCTCGTGGCGGGACGCATCTCGATGCACTTCCACATCTTCGTGTCCCTGGCCTTTCTGGCGCTGTACTACGACTGGGGCGTGCTGGTGTCCGCGGCGGCCGTGACGGCCATCGACCACTTTGCCCGCGGGATTTTCTGGCCGATGTCGATGTTTGGGGTGACCCATTCGGCGCCCTGGATGGCGGCGGAGCACAGCGCCTGGGTGATTTTCGAGGTCGGCTTCCTAACGCTCGGGTGCCTGCAGGCCATTCGGGCCCAGCGCAACCGGGCCCGGACCGAGCTCGAAAACGAGGCGCAGAATGAGGAGCTCGAGACGCTCCTCGCTGATCTTGAGGCGGCGCAGGAGGAGGCCGAGGAGAAACGGGAGGAAGCGTCTCGCTTGGCAGAGACCGCCGAGGAGGTGAACAGCTTCCTTCGCCTGGAGATTGAGGACCTGGACGGCCGCCTCGAACGGCTCGAAGACGGCGACCTGACTGTGTCGTTCGCCGGCGAGGCCCCGACGACCCCGAACGAGAACACGGAGCAGGCCGCCGAAATGACCGGCCAACTCCGCACGAAACTGGAGGGCGCGGTCGCGTCGATCCGGTCGACCCTGCAGGAGGTGATGAGCGCGACGAGCAGGGCCAACAGGTCCGCCGACGAAATTAGCACGTCGTCCGACCAGATGGCCGCCAGTGCCGAGGAGCAGTCCGCGCAGGCCGAGGAGGTGGCCGCGGCGGTGGAGGAGCTCAACACAACGATCAACGAAAATGCGCGCAGCGTCCAGTCCGTGGCCCAGTCCGCCCAGGACGGGGGCCGGGAGGCGCGCGAGGGGCAGGCGGTGGTCTCGGAGGCGACCGGCAAGATGAAGGACATCGCCCGGGAAGTGCAGGGCACCGCCGACACCATTGACCGCCTTCAGGCCTCCAGTGAGGAAATCAGCCAGGTCGTCGAGACCATCGACGAGATCGCGAATCAGACCAACCTGTTGGCGCTGAACGCGGCGATTGAGGCGGCCCGAGCCGGCGGGGACGGCACCGGGTCCGAGACGGGCCAAGGGTTCGCCGTGGTGGCCGAGGAGGTGCGGGAGCTTGCGGACGAGACCGACCAGGCCACCTCCGAGATCGCCGACATCATCGGTGAGGTGCAGTTGGAGATCGACCAGGCCGTGGAGGCGGCCCAGCAGAGCAGTCGCAACGCCGAGGAGGGCATCGAGCTGTCGGAGAAGGCGAGCGAGGCGCTCCGCCAGATCGTCGCCTCGATCGAGGAGGTGGAGGCGAAGGCCGACGAGATTGCGGCCGCCTCCGAGGAGCAGTCCACCACCAGCCAAGAGATCGCCCGGAGCGTGCAGTCGATCTCGACGGCCGCCCAGGAGTCGGCGGCGGGCGTGACGGAGGTGTCCGACATCGCGACGACCCTGGACCGCGTCACCGAGAACCTGGAAGCCCGGGTCCGTCAGTTTGCCCTGGATCGGACCCGCCCCGCAGCGGCCGAGACGGCCTCCGCCGCGGGGGAGGGGGCCCCGGATTCCGACCGGACCAACGGCCGCTCGGCCCAGAGCCCGGGTGGGCCGGGAAGTTCAGAGGTGGCGGGAGACGGAGCCATGACGGGATAGTGGAAGGCGAGAGGACGGGCCCGGCGAACTGTCCCGCGCGCAGGGCCGGCCGCCTTCCGTCCCGTACGTGACGCCGGTCTCCTACGCGGGGATGGACGGCATCAGGTAGTTGCGGGCCACCTCGGTGAAGGCCTCGACCTGATCGTCGACCCAGGAGGGGGGCAGGTCCCGTTCTTCGGCCATCAACGCGGCGACCCGGGGCGCCGCGTCGATGCTCGCCTGCGCGTCG
The DNA here is from genome assembly GCF_947077775.1 of Salinibacter pepae. Taxonomy (NCBI): domain Bacteria; kingdom Pseudomonadati; phylum Rhodothermota; class Rhodothermia; order Rhodothermales; family Salinibacteraceae; genus Salinibacter; species Salinibacter pepae. Next base: position 150,709 of record NZ_CAMTTE010000001.1, on the reverse strand, counting down.
AGCAGGAGGCATCGGGTGCGGCGGGCCAGGACGTCCTCTACCGTCCGGGCCATCTCGTGCCGGGCGGCCCACACCACCTGTCCGGCCCGGATGGGCAGCCGCTCGTCGAGCGGCTTTCGGAGGTCGGGGTGCTCCTCCATCAGGTTGTCCAGCGCTTCGGCGTCGGCGCCATAGAGGGCGAGGTCGCCAAACTGCTCCGGGTTTTGGTGCCAGCCGTGCAGGCGGAGGTCGCCCGTCTGGGAGGGCCGCCGGGCAAGCTCCGCGTGGCGGGCCGCCCGGTCGACGGTGTCCTCCGCCATCTTGCGGTAGGTGGTCCACTTGCCCCCCGAAATGGTGACGAGGCCGCTGTCGGACACGTTCAGCTGGTGCTCGCGCGAGATGTCCGAGGTGTCCCCGTTGCTTCCAGGGGGGGCCACTAGGGGACGAATGCCGGCATAAACGCTTCGCACGTCCTCCGGCCCCGGGTCCTTGGCGAGGTACCGCTGGGCGTGGGTGAGGAGGAAGTTCAACTCCTCGTGCCCAGGTGTGGGCTCCATGCTCACCTCGTCGACCTCCGCTTCGGTCGTGCCGACGACGACCCGGTCGTGCCACGGGATGGCAAAGAGGACGCGGCCGTCGTCCGTTTTCGGCACCATGATCGCGCTGTCGCCCGGCAGGAACGACTTGTCCAGGACGATGTGGGTTCCGCGGCTGGGCCGGAGGGTGGTGCCGGCCGACGGGTCGTCCATCTGGCGGATCGTGTCGGTGAAGATGCCGGTGGCGTTGATCACCGACCGGGCCTCGATCTCGAACGTGGCGCCGGTCTCCTGGCACTCGGCCACCACGCCGTCCACGGCCCCGTTCGTCTTTTTGAGGTCCGTCACCTTCATGTAGTTGAGCAGCACGCCGCCCTGCTCGTCGGCCGTCTGGGCCATGTTGACGGCCAGCCGGGTGTCGTCGAACTGCCCGTCGAAGTACAGAATCCCGCCGCGCAGGCCGTCGGTCTCCACGGTGGGGAGGCGCTCCACCGTCTGGTGTCGGTTCAGGTACTGCGACCGGCCAAAGTTTTGGCTGCCCGCGAGCAGGTCGTACACCTTCATCCCGATCCCGTAGTAGGGGGCCTCCCACCACTTGTAGCTCGGCACGACGAAGGGGAGGTTGCTCACGAGGTGGGGAGCGTTGTCCTGAAGCCGCTCCCGCTCCTTCAGCGCCTCGAAGACGAGGGACACGTTGCCCTGCTCCAGGTACCGGACGCCGCCGTGCACGAGCTTCGTCGAGCGGCTGGAGGTCGCCTTCGCGAAGTCGTGCATCTCGAGCAGGAGGGTGTCGTAGCCCCGTGCCGCGGCGTCCACGGCGCAGCCGAGCCCGGTGGCCCCGCCGCCAATGATGACGAAGTCCCAGGGCGTCTGTCGGGATTCGAGTGCCTCGATGCCTTGTGTGCGGTCCATGAGATCAATTGCAAAACCAACAGAGTAAACGAGTCCGGTCCGGGCGGCCGCCGCCACCGGAAAACGGTTCGGCGGAACGGCCCCGCGACGGGGAAGGGCCCGGGCGCACCCGAGCCGAAAAGGGGCGTGAACGCGCTGGGGCCCCCACCGGCAGGTGGCGGCCCCAGGCCGACTGAGCTCCTACATCGTACTCAGCACGCTCACTGATGTACCTACTGCACGCCGTTAAAAGCTGAAGGAGAGCTCCGTCAGGACGCCAGCAAAGCTGTCGGCCGGCGCCGGGCGGGTGACGGGCGTTCCCTGAGCGGCACTGAAGCTATCCCCGTGGCTCTGCGTGACACCGGACACCTTCAGGAGGGCGTGGTCGTAAAGTTGCACCCCAATTCCTCCCTCGAAACGGGTAAGGTTGCCGTCCGGGTCACCGGAGGCATTGTCGATGGCGTCGCCCTGGTCACTGACGATCACAAAGCGACCGGCGAGGTAGAAGCTTTCCGTGATGTCGACTTTCGCACCGAGACCACCAAAGGCCGCGGCAGCATCATTCGTGCCGTCCACCTCGCTGTCTTGTGCGTAGCCGCCCCAAAGGTCAATGTCCAGGGGGCTCGGAGTGATCTTGGCGTCCACCTGCGTGATCCATCCGCCATTCGGAAGGGCCGCGTGGGTATTTTTGGACTGGTCAATAAAGCCCCCACTGGGGTTCTGCTGTTCGGGGTTCAGGTTGATGTTCTCACGGTCGCCTCGGGCAAAGTCCATGGTCTCCTGGCCCGTTGCGCCCGCAAGGCCAGCCCCGACCTGCAGCACGTCGGAGACAGCGTACGTGGCATTTCCAATCAACCACACACCGGTGGAGCCTTCACCCAACGTGGTCAGGTTCTCTCCAAAGGTCTTCGCCGCGGTCAGGTCGAACCCGAACCCTCCGTACGATCCAATCAACTTCACGCCCTGACCGGCAGTGATGATGTCGGCCGGTGAGTTTCCGATGAGAGGGTTTCCCTGAACCACGGGGCCATCTGAGAAGCCGCGGAAGTGCATGAGGCCAGTAACGGGTGTACCCGCTTGAACGGTCAGTCCTTCACTGACCTGCATGTTCATCACCATGAAGTCAACCGACGGCCCAAGCCCAAACTGGCCGCCAAAATCATTTGGCTCTTGCTCCAGCATCAGCAGGCCGCTCACATTTTCTGAGAACTGGACGCTGGCATTCAGGCCAGCACGAGCACGATGAAACCCGGTCACCGCTCCAGGAAAGCCATCCACGGAAATGGACTGAGCGGACTGCATCAGGTTGACCGCGAAGTCAATCTCCGGCAGCTCGCCGTCCTCCATCTGCGCCTGGGCCGGCACCGCCGTTGCCACGAGAAGCAGAAGGGCAAAGGCGCCGGCGGTCAGCCATTGAAAAAAAGCGTTTGAGGTCCTTGAAATCGTAAATTGAGACATAAGAGGTGTTGTGGGTTGGTCGTTGTTCGTGAAAACGGGCGTAGACAAGGTCCCCACCGACGGGGACCCCAGTCGCCCGACCCTGCTGTTGGCCTCTCCAAAAAGAACCGATACCGACGCCCGGAGAGGCGCGTCGAAATGCTCGTCGTGGTGCCGGAAGGCCCCCGGCCGCAGCGCGAGCCCAAGGCTCGGGCGGCGCACTGCGGCCGGAGTCGGGTCCGGCCGGAAAGGAGGCTACTCCCCCTCCCACTGCTTGAGGAGTTCATCGTACGGCACGGTCTCCGGCTCTTCCGGGGGCCGCTCGGCCTTCGGGGCGCCCGGCTGATTGAGCCAGTACTCCCGGGTGCGCTCTTCGTTGAGATCGGGGGAGTACTGTGCCATCCGCAGGCGGTCCATCAGCGAGTTCTGAATGCTCGCCAGGTCGTTCATCGCCTGCTTCACGGTCTTCTCGCCGGTCACGGCGCTGGCCACCTGCTTCCACCACTGCTCGGCCAGGAGGGGGTAGTGGGGCACGTTCGGTCCTGAGTCCGTCCACTGGTCCTCCACCGGGGAGGTGTAGAAGGAAATCAGGCCGCCGAGGTCGCCCTCGCGCTCCTGCCAGTACTCGGAGTTGACCGTGGAGCTGCGGACGGGCGTCCGGCCCACGTTGAACTTGTTGAGCGAGACCGTCTTGGAGGAGGCAAACTGGGCCCACATCCAGGCGGCGTGTCGCTTGTCGCCGGTGGTCTGCTTCGGAATGGTCCAGCTTCCGGCGTCCTGGTAGCCGACCTTCATGCCCTCGTCCCAGTAGCGGCCGTGGGGCGTGGGGGCCACGCGCCACTTCGGGTTGCCCTCGTCGTCCGTCACCGCCGACTCCGGCGAGGTGAAGGGCTCGGCCGAGAGGAAGGTGATGTACTGGAAGACGCGCTGCGCCACGCTGCCGCGAGAGGGCACCGGGCCGGCTTCCGACCAGCTCATGGACGGGGCGTAGGGTGGGGCGTAGTCGTTCAGCCAATCCACGTACTTCTGGGTGGCGTAGTAGGCCGCGGGGCCGTTTGTGGCGCCGCCGCGATCCACCGAGGAGCCGACCGGGATGCGGTCTTCGACCCGAATGCCCCACTCGTCCACGGGGCGGCCGTTCGGAAGGCCCTTGTCGCCGGCGCCCGCAATTGAGAGCCAGGCGTCCGTGAAACGCCATCCAAGGGACGGCCCCCGGCGCCCGTAGTCCATGTGGCCGTACACGCCCTCCGTCTCGGCGCCCACGTCGGACGGGGAGACCGACTCGGTAAAGAACTCGGCGATGTCTTCGTAGGCGGCCCAGTTGCGGGGCACGCCCAGCTCATAGCCGTACTCGTTCCGGAACTGCTCCTTGATCTCCGGGTCGTTGAACCAGTCGTACCGGAACCAATAGAGGTTCGCGAACTGCTGGTCCGGGAGCTGAATCTGGTCGCCCTCAAAATTCTGGCCGAACTCCGGGTTCATCCAGTCGTCCAGGTCGAGCGTCGGGTTTGTAAACTCGCTGCCCGCTCCGTTCATGTAGTCGGTCAGGTTGACCGCGCTCTGAAGGCGGATGTGGGTGCCGATGAGGTCGGCGTCGTTGACGTAAATGTCGTAGACGCTCCGGCCGGACGCGAGCTGCGTCTGGAGCTTCTCGACCAGGTCGCCCTCGCCGATGATGTTGTGGGTCACGTTAATGCCCGTGATTTCGGTAAAGGCGTCGGCGAGCGTCTCCGATTCCCACGTGTGGGTTTTGATCGTTTCGGCCACCGACTCGACGTCGGTCCCGCGGAGCTGCTCGGCATTTTCCGCGAACCACATCAGCTCGTCGATCTGCTCCTTCAGCGTGAGGACCGACGGCTGAAACTCCATCGCGTACTTGACCGCGGCCCGCTTGCGGTCGTTCATGGGGCCGTACTCGCTCTGGGCATACTCCCGGGCTTCCTCCCGCGTGATGTCGGGATAGTTGGGCTCATCGGGAAAGTCCTGCGCCTGCGCGGACGCGAGGGGTTGGAGGAGGAGGGCCGCGACGCAGAGGGCGACTGGCATCAGCCAGCCGCGGCGCGGCGCATGGGGTTGGTAGGAGGTGCTCATAACAAAGCCACCGTTGGTAATGAAAAAAGTCGTTGAGGACGATCAGGCGTCGAAGAACAAAGGAGCGCCCCATTGGACACGACCCGTCTCGAGGGCCCCGTAAGCGCTTCCGCAGCCCAGGCGGGGCGGTCGCGGCTGCCTTCGTCAGTCTAGGGGGCAGTATAGAAAGCGCTTTTCTTCATCGATAGTCTAATCTTCCGAGAAAATGATTCCATCTTCCCAAAGTGGTGCGGCCGTCCGACGACGCACGGCCGTGAGGGCCAGGACATTGGCCCTTTTCCCCGGCGGGCCCCAGGGGCCGGACGTCCTGGGGAGGAATCAGCAATGTGCCGGGCGCCGGCCTAGAAGAAGTTGATGGTGCCAATGATGGACAGCACCCCGAGGAGGAGCACCGCCCACACGGCCGTCGTTCCCACCAGATACAGCCACAGGCAAAAGATGGCGCCCGTCATGAGCAGGCCCATAAAGAAGCGGTCGCCCCGCGTGGTCTCGATGGGGAGGAGGCCCTGACGCGCCCATCCGGGCTCCTTCATGTCCCAGATCGTCAGGCTGATGAGCAGCAGAATGATCGACCCGAGGAAGATGAGGGTTGGGGACGTCCAGTTCATCCAGTCGGGGGGAAGGGAGAGCATGGGGACCAGTGGGGTGGAGTGAGGCAGGGGACGGGAAGGGCGGCATGCCGCTACACGCGGCCCATAGAGAAGCCCGTGGCCAGGAGGTCGCGGACGAGGTACACGATGATGGCCCCGGGAATCATGGCGATCACGCCCGCCGCGGCCAGCACGCCCCAGTCCCAGCCGCCGGCGCCGAGGCTGCGGGTCAGGGTGACGGTAATCGGCTGTGCGGCCTCGTTGGTGAGGGTGCGGGCGAGGAGCAGCTCCACCCAGGAGAACATGAACGTGAGAAACGCCGTCACTGCGATGCCGGGCTTGATCAACGGGAGGAAGATGTTCCAGCAGAAGCTAGTGAAGCTGTGTCCGTCGATGAAGGCCATCTCGTCAATCTCCTTGGGGATGCCAGACATGAACCCCTCCAGAATCCAGATGGCGAGCGGCAGGTTGAACAGGCAGTGGGCCAGCGCGACCGCCCAATAGGTGTCGATCAGGTTCAGGTTCGAGTAGAGGATAAAGAACGGCACCAGGAAGGCCGCCGGGGGCGCCATCCGGTTCGTCAGGAACCAGAAGAACAGGTGCTTGTCGCCCCGAAAGTCCCAGCGGGAGAAGGCGTAGGCGGCGGGGAGGGCCGCGATGGTCACGAACACCACGTTCATGGAGGCCATGATGATGGAGTTGATATACCCGGCCCGCCAGAACTCCGAGGTCAAAATCTCCTCGTAGTTTGCGAGCGTGAACTCGTGCGGGTAGAGCGTCAGCCGACTCAGAATCTCGGAGTTCGGCTTAAACGACATGTTGACCATCCAGTAGATTGGTATCAAAATAAATACCAAAAACAGGATGAGGTAATATCTCTTGTTCATTGGTCACCACCTGCGCCTTGTCCAAGATTAAGCATGACGATGTAGATCACGAAGGAGATAAGGATCACGATGAAGAAGTAGATCAGCGACGTCGCCGCGCCTCTTCCCATCTGAAAGCCCCCAATGGCCATTCGTGAGGTGTACGTGCTGAGGAAGGTTGTAGAGCTCCCCGGGCCGCCGCCCGTGAGCACGAACGGTTCGGCGTAGATCTTAAAGGAGTCCATCAGCCGCAGGAGCACGGCGATGATGAGGACGCCCCGCAGGTTCGGCAGCGTAACGTACCGGAACGTTTTCCAGGGCGAGGCCCGGTCGATCTTGGCGGCCATGTAGTATTCCTCGGGGATGGCCTGAATGCCGGCGTAGCAGATGAGGACCACCAAGGGGGTCCAGTGCCAGATGTCCATGGCCAATACCGTCCACCAGGCGTCAAATGTGGAGCTGCTAATCTCGTAGGAGTACCCAAACCAGTTGAAGGCAGCGGGAAGGACCCCGATGTCCGACCGGGTAAACACGCGCCAGATGATGCCGACGACGTTCCAGGGAATCAGCAGCGGGATGCCCAGGAGGACGAGGCTGACGCCGACGCCGGGGCCCTCCTTGGGCATGCAGAGGGCCAGTCCCAGCCCGAGCGGGATTTCTGTAATCAACACGAGGAAGCTGAAGACGAACTGCCGGCCCAGCGCCCCCCGAAACGCCTCGTCCTCAAGGATGGCCACGAAGTTCTCCAGCCCCGCAAAGTAGGGCTCGGTGCCCGGGAGCAGGGTCATTTGGGAGTAGTTCATCACCGTGATGAGCGGGATGAAGGCACTGATCGAGACCAGGAGCAGTGCCGGCAGCAGAAAGAGCCAGGGACGTTGTTTCATGGGGCAAGGGGCCTAACGGGGGAGTGCGGGAGTGGGGCGGGGCGGTGCCTACTGGGCGTGCACGGCCTGTTTTTCGTGGAAAAACTGGACCGTGTCGGGGGGGAACTTGAGCCAGATCGAGGCGCCCTCTTCGATCATGAAGTCGTGGGCCACGCGGGCCTTCACCTCCACGTCGGTATCGTCGAGGCGCGTCGTCAGGATCTGGTAGCCGCCGACCATCTCCACCTGATCGACGGTCGCGGGAATGTAGTCCGCGTCCCCCTTCGGATCGGCCACCTGGACGGTCACGGAACTGGGGCGGATGCCGACGTGGCAGTCGGTCCAGCTCAGGTCGATCTCGTCGTGGATGTCCGCGGAGACGGAAATCGTATGCGGCCCGATTTTCGCGTGCGGCGCCGCGTCGGTTTCCGTCACGCCGCACTCGAGCAGGTTCATGCCGGGGCTCCCGATGAAGTGGCCGATGAAGGTGTTGACCGGGTTCTCGTAGAGGGTCTCGCCGCTGTCGTACTGCACGAGACGCCCGTCCCGCATGATGGCCACCTGCTCGGCGAAGGTGAGCGCCTCGTGCTGGTCGTGGGTCACGTAGAGCGCCGTGATTTCGAACTCCTGCTGGGCCTCCTTCACGCGCCGGCGGATGGTGAGCTTCCGGGCGGGCTCCACGTCGGTCATCGGCTCGTCGAAGAGGATGGCGGAGGTGTCCGCGCGGATGATGCCGCGCCCCAGGGCCACCAGCTGGTTCAGCTCGGGCCCGAGGTTCGAGGGGCTGCTGTGCAGAATGTCGTTGAGCTCCAGCAGGTCGGCGATTTTCTGGACGCGCTCTTCGATTTCGTTCTCCGGCGTCCCGCCATTCCGCAGGGGAAACGCGAGGTTGCCGTAGACGTCCATCGAGTCGTAGATGACCGGAAACTGGAACACCTGCGCGATGTCGCGCTCGGCCGGGGGCTTCTCGGTCACGTCCTCGCCGTCGATGAGCACCTGTCCCTCGGTGGGTTGGAGGAGCCCGGAGATGATCTGAAGGAGGGTGGTCTTGCCGCACCCCGAGGGGCCCAGCAGCGCGTTGGCGGTGCCGTCCTGCAGGGTCAGGTCTACGTGGTCGATGGCCACCGTCTCGTCCGCGGTGCCCGCATCGTAGACGTGTCGTATGTCACGAACTTCGATCTCAGCCATGTACCAGCGTCGACGTTATGAGAAGGAGGGAATTTTGTCGCCCGCGGCGATCAGGTCGCCCGCCTCGGGGTCGTAGACGTAGAACTTCTTGGGATCGAGCGCAAACGAGATCGACGCGCCGGTCTCCAGGTGCAGTGGGGTGGGGTGCAGCGCGTAGATCTCCCGCCCCTGAAAGTCCATGTGCAGGGTGCTGGTGGAGCCGACCGTCTCCACGAACGAGAGGGTGGGGGTGATGGACGCCTCGGCCCCGTTTTCCGTGAGCGTCATGTCCTGCGGGCGGAAGCCGAGGTGGTAGGTTTCGCCGGGGGAGAGGGCGTCGAAGCCCGTGGCCGGGACGCGCGTGTCGTCGTCCACCTCGAAGTAGCGATCGGTGGAAGTCGGCTCCTGGACGAGCGTGACCGGCACGATGTTCATGGGGGGCTCGCCCAGGTACTCGGCCACCGGGAGGTAGCGCGGCCGGTAGTAAATCTCGTCGCGCAGCGCCTTCTGGATGATGTTGCCGTCGTGGAGAAAGCCGATGTGCGTCGACATCGCGAGCGCGTCCCCGGCTTGGGGGGTCGCGTAGATGACCGTCGTGTCCTCCTCGGAGAACAGGCGCTCGAAGTCGCTGCGCAGCTGCTCGCGCAGCTTGTAGTCGAGGTTGGCCAGCGGCTCGTCCATGAAGAGGTAGTCGGGCTCTTTGATGAGGGCCCGCGAGATGGCGGTCCGCTGCGCCTCGCCGCCGCTGACCTCCTCCGGGAGGTTGTTGAGGATGTGGTCGATCTTGAGCATCTCGGCGGTCTCCTGGACCCGGCGCTCAATCTCGTCCGCCGAGTAATTCTCGTCGCTGACCTGGAGGGGCGAGGCGAGGTTTTCGCGGACGGTGAGGGAGGGGTAGTTGATAAATTCCTGGTAGACCATGCCGACGCTGCGGTCCTGAACGGCCACGTCGGTCATCTCCTCGCCGTCGTAGTGGACGGCGCCCGCGTCGGCGGACTCGATGCCGGCCATGATGCGGAGCAGGGTGGTCTTGCCGGCGCCCGTGGGGGCCACCACGCTGAAGAAACTCCGGTCGGGGATGTCCAGGGTGATCCCGTCCAGCACCTGCTCGGTCCCAAACGACTTGTGGAGGTTTTCGACACGAATGCCCATGGGGCGGATCAACGGAATTCTGAGAGAGAAGGCCCGTGGCGACAAGGACCGGCGGAGGGGCTACGAGGCGGCCGGGGATTCCTCGCCCACGGGGGCGTTGGAGGTCGCGTTGGTCGAGACGTCGGCGCCCTGGGGCGCGGCCTCACTGGAGTCGGGCGACTCCCAAGCCCGCGCGCGGTTGAGGGCCTTCGACCAGCCGGTTCGGAGCGTTTCGACGCGGTCGCGCGGCATCGACGGGGTAAACATCTGGTCCAGCTCCCACTGGTCCTGAATCTCGGACTGGCTGTCCCAGTAGCCGACGGCGAGGCCCGCGAGGTAGGCCGCCCCCAGGGCGGTGGTTTCGAGGATCTTGGGGCGGACCACCGGGATGTCGAGAATGTCGGACTGGAACTGCAGCAGGAGGTCGTTGGCCGCGGCCCCGCCGTCGGCCCCCAGCTCCGTCGTCTCGATGCCGGAGTCGGCCTCCATCGCGTCGATCACGTCGGCCACCTGGTAGGCCATGCTCTCGATGGCGGCCCGGGCGAGGTGCCCGCGGTTGGCCCCCCGCGTGAGCCCGCTGATCGTGCCACGGGCGTACTGGTCCCAGTACGGGGCGCCGAGGCCGGTGAAGGCCGGCACGAAATAGACGCCGCCGTTGTCGTCGACGGTGCGGGCGAGCCGCTCGACCTCCGCGGCCTCCCGAATCATCTTGAGCTCGTCGCGTAGCCACTGCACCACCGCCCCGGCGACGAAGATGGAGCCCTCCAGGGCGTAGTAGGTCGTGCCGTCGATCTGGTAGGCGATCGTGGTGAGCAGGTTGTGCTCGGAGGTCACCGCCGTCTCGCCGGTATTCTGGAGCAGAAAGGCGCCCGTGCCGTAGGTGTTTTTGCCGAGGCCGGGCGTGGTGCACATCTGCCCAAACAGTGCGGCCTGCTGGTCCCCTGCGATGCCCGCGATGGGCACCTCCTCGTCGAACGGGCCGCCCTGCGTCGTGCCGTACACTTCGCTGCTGTCCCGCACGTCGGGCAGCATGGACGGGGGGATGTCGAGAATGTCGAGCAGTTCTGGGTCCCACGCCCCCTCGTGGATGTTGTAGAGCAGGGTCCGCGAGGCGTTGGTGGCGTCGGTGACGTGGCGCTTGCCGTTCGTCATGCGCCAGACGAGCCAGCTATCGACCGTGCCGAAGGCCAGCTCCCCGTTCTCGGCGCGCTCGCGGGCCCCGTCCACGTTGTCCAGCAGCCACTTGATCTTCGTCCCGGAAAAGTAGGCGTCGATGATGAGCCCCGTTTTCTCCTGGATGAGGTCCAGGTGCCCCCGGTCCTTGAGTCGGTCGCAGAGCCCCGAGGTCCGTCGGTCCTGCCAGACAATGGCGTTGTGGATGGGGGTGCCGGTGGCGCGGTCCCAGACAACCGTCGTCTCGCGCTGGTTGGTGATGCCGATGGCCGCCAGGTCCTCCGCCTCGACGTTCGCCCGGCTCATGGCCTCCGACGCGGTCCCCATCTGGGTCGACCAGATTTCGTTCGCGTCGTGCTCTACCCACCCGGGCTGGGGATAATGCTGCTCGAATTCCTTCTGGGCTACGGTTTGTACCTGCCCCTGAGTGTCGAAAAGGATGGACCGCGAGCTCGTCGTCCCCTGATCGAGCGCGAGTATGTACTGCATGGGTTGGATTGACGTCTTTGGAAGTCAGCCCGTTTGGAAGTCAGCCCGTTTGGAAGTCAGCCCGTTTGGAAGTCAGCCCGTTTGGAAGTCAGCCCGTTTGGAAGTCAGCCCGGTGCGGGAAAGTCTGTACGCCACGGTGTTGGGACCATGCGGTCGGGCGCCGACGGCACGGTGGAAGGGCTTTCGCCGTGGAGGGCCCCGAACGGGGACCTGCTACGATTCGGGACATGCCTGGTCCTGTTCCCACCCTTTCGTCGCAAACGAAGTATAGGAAGCGCTTTTTCGAGTCGGTAGTATGATCTTCCGAGAAAATGCTTCCATCTTCCCAAATCCTCGCCCCCTCTGGTTTTTGTCCGATGGGTCCGTATATCTTCTACCCTGCACTAAATGTACATCGGCAGTCCCATCGGACTGTTCACCCGACGGGGCGGAACAGGCGCTGATCAACGACTTGGGCTCCACACCACAAATGGGCTCCACACCACGAACTGGTGTTCGCGACTGCATTCATGCACCCCCAGGCTCATGTCCCGATCCTTTCGGCCAACCCCGTACGGAGAGGCGTCCGACTCTCTCGTCAACTACCGACTGGGCGTGGGCGGAGACGACGCACGGCTTTCCTTCTATGCCGTCGAGGAGTCGGCCCGCGGCGTGTCCCTCCGGGCCCCGCACCTGACGTACTACGGGCTGGTCGACGGCACGGCCCGGGTCGACGTGGAGGGCGAAGAAGGGCTTGCCGTTGAGGCGGGCGAGTCGCTGGTCGTGCCCCCGCTGCAGACGATCACGGTCGACTTTCCTGCGGCGCACGAGGACCCGGCCCGGTACGTGGTGCTGCGGATCGACCGGTCGCAGGTTCGCTCCATTCTCGATCGTGTCGCGAGCGACGTGCCGTCGGGCCCCGCGGTGCAGGAAGGGGGGAGGGACGACCACGCCTACTTTCACGTGCCGGAAAATGAAGGGATCGCCCGCGTGCTGAACATGGTCGCGTATCTGTTCCGGGAGGATCCCCCGAACCGCGACCGCCTGATCGACCTCAACGCGATGGAGCTGCTCATTCAAATGCTTCAGACCGCGTCGCGCCCCCTTCTCGTCGGGAAGCTGCCCCGCAACACCTCCGCTGGCGGATTGGCCGCGGCCGTGCAGTACATCCAGGACAACCTCGACCGGCACATTTCGATCGATGAACTGGTCGAGGAGGCCTGCATGAGCAAGTCCAGCTTCTACCGGCACTTCAGCGACGAATTTGAGATGTCCCCCCTGGAGTACATCACGCGGGAGCGGGTCGTCCGGGCGCGGGAGCTGTTGGCGGATTCGGACAACACCGTCACCAACGTGAGCCACGCCCTGGGCTTCAGCAGCACCAGTCACTTCATCGATATGTTTAAAGAGCATGAGGGCGTGACGCCCAAGCAGTATCAGATGGACCTCCTGGACTAGCGTTGCGTCCATTAGGAAGCGCTTCCGTCGTCCCTCACCTGAGGGGCGTTCAGACCACATCACCCGTTCGTTCCTGATCTATGTCCTCCATTACACTGTTCGGTGCCGGTAGCTGGGGCACAGCCATGTCCGTACATCTGGCGTCGGCGGGGCGGGACGTTGTGCTGTGGGCACGCCGTCCGGAGGTGGCCGACGAAATTCGCCGCACCTCCCACAACCCCACGTACCTTCCGGAGCTGCTCATTCCGTCTTCCGTGTACATCACGACGGACTTGGAGAAGGCCGCGGAGGCGTCCGACCTGTGGGGCATGGCCGTGCCGTCCCAGCAGCTTCGGGGGCGGGCCGAGCACCTCCGCCCGCACGCCCACCCAGGCACCCGGCTCGTGGCCCTGTCGAAGGGCATCGAGAACGAGACATTGCTCACCATGTCGCAGGTCCTCGACGATGTGTTCGAGTCGGTGCCGTCGGACCAGATCGGGGCGCTGTACGGCCCGAGCCACGCCGAGGAGGTCGCCGAGGGGCGCCCCACGGCCGTCGTGGCGGCGGCCCCCGACGAGGGGGAGGCCCGGCACATCCAGAAGGTGTTCATGACCGAGCGCCTGCGCGTCTACATGAACACAGACGTGCTCGGGGTCGAAATCGGGGGCTCTGCTAAAAACGTCCTCGCCATCGCGGCGGGGATTGCCGACGGGGTGAGCTACGGGGACAACGCCAAGGCCGCCCTCGTCACGCGCGGCCTGGCCGAGATCCGACGCCTGGGACAGGCCCTCGGGGCCGACCCGCAAACCTTTGCGGGCCTGGCGGGCATTGGCGACCTCGTGGTGACCTGCATGAGCCAGCACAGCCGCAACCGGTACCTCGGGGAGCAGATCAGTACGGGCAAGAGCCTCGACGACGTCCTCAATGACATGGCGATGGTTGCGGAGGGGGTGCGCACGACCCGCTCGGTCTACAATCTGGCGAAGCACCACGGGGTGGAGATGCCCATCACGGAGGCCGTTCACGCCATTCTCTTCGACGACAAGAGCCCCCGGAAGATGGTAAAACGCCTCATGACCCGTTCGGCCAAGCACGAGAATTGGCTCCCGACCACCCTGCAGCAGTAAGGGCCCGTGCCGCCGGCCCGGCGGCCGCTCCCGAGCCCACGTCCTTCCTGGTACAGATCGTCCGTCTCATGTCGCATGCCCTGTCCGACGGCCCGGCCCCGTCCGGCGCCCTGGAGTCGGTCATGACGCTCGAGCAGTTCATCCTGGACCGCCGCGGGCGCTTCCCGCAGTCTACCGGGGCCTTTTCGCGGCTCCTGCGCGACGTGAGCGTAGCGGCGAAGATCATCAACCACAACATCCGGCGGGCGGGCATCCTTGACGTGATGGGGGAGAGCGGAACCGTCAACGTACAGGACGAGAAGCAGAAGAAGCTCGACGAGATTGCCGACCGGGAGCTCGAACGTGCCCTGCGTCGGGGCGGGGAGTGTTGCCTGGTCGGCTCGGAGGAGCAGGCGGACACGATCGCCCTCTCCCCGCGGGGGGACTTTCAGGAGCGCTTTGCGGTGTTCTTCGATCCGCTCGACGGGTCGAGCAACACGGACGTCAACGCCTCGGTGGGCACGACCTTCAGCGTCTACACCCTGCCGGAGGGCGCGGACGAGGGCGATGCCCTGGACGTGGCCCTCCGGCCCGGGGGCGAGCAGGTGGCGGCGGGGTACGTGGCCTACGGCTCGTCCACCATGTTTGTCTTTACCACCGGCAACGGCGTCAACGGCTTCACCCTGGATCCGGGGATCGGGGAGTTCTTGTTGACGCACCCCGACCTCCAGATTCCCCAGGCGCCGGCGATGTATTCAATCAACGAGGCCGACATCGAGGACTTCTCACCGGAGCTTCGTGCGTTTCTGCAGTGGCTCAAGACCAAAGATCCGGACACGGGAGGCCGCATCCGCGCCCGCTACATCGGCTCCTTCGTCTCCGACTTCCACCGGAATCTGCTAACGGGTGGATTGTACATGTACCCGGCTACCGCGGACCATCCGGACGGGAAGCTGCGCCTGATGTACGAGGCCAATCCCATGGCCTTTCTCGTGGAGCAGGCCGGCGGGCGGGCGTCCACGGGCCACCAGCGCATTCTCGACCTTGAGCCCGAGGGCCTGCACGAACGCACTCCACTGTTTATCGGCAGCGCCCCGCTGGTGACGGCGGCCGAGGCGTACCTGCAGGGCCGTGGGGCGGAGGTCGCCCGTGGGGCCTGAACGTTGGCCGTGACGGATCGTACGAGCAGGGCATTTTTGACCCGCCGTTTGACTCAGTGCCGTATGCCCGACGAGCCGTCCACCGCGGCGATCGACCCGCCGCAAAAGTCCCTCGATGCCATGCGTCGCCCCGATGCCCTCGACCGGTCGTTCGAGGGCTGGTCCGAGGCGGTCTTCGCAATGCTGGATCGGCTCCGGGCCGAGCCGCACATCGACCAGTACAAGAAAGAAAAGCCGGGGGTCACCGAGCACCTGAAGGACCCGTTCCGACGCTACCGCGATGATCTGGTGGTGAACTGGGTGCTTCCAAATCGGCTCGGGTTCGAGACCGAGAAGTACGTCTTCAGCCGCCTGCTCAAGAACGACTTTGGCGCCGGTGGCTGCAACGACAACCTGTGGATGTCGTTTTACCGGCCGGAGACACGCCGCCTCGAAGACGTCCAAATCACCCATCGCGTCTCCCCGGACGGATTTGCGGTGGGCATCTACGTCGGGTCCCACGCCACGGACCTGCTGGCCCAGGCAAAGTCGCGGATCCAGGACGCCCCGGCCACTTACCTTGACCTTGTAAACCCGTTATTGCAAAACAAAAACTGGCGGTTCCAAACTCACGGTCGGGCGGGCGGGAGCAAGACGACGTCTGTGTTCGACGCGCCACTCGACCACATTCCGGACAGCGTGGAGGGGGCGAACGGGTTTCACGTGCGCCACCACATCGGTCGCGAGGAGACGCTCGATCTCGGCGCGGAAGTGGTCGACCGTGCGCTCGATCTCGTCCTCGACGTGTGGCCGATCTACCGGTTTTACCTCGCCGACGAATTCGCGTAGGTCAGCTTCTCTGATCAGGTAAAGGAGAGATGTCAGGCCGAGAATCGCCTCCCACCTCCACGTTTCTCGACGATAGCCACCTTTCTCGACAACAGGCCTCGATAACAGCCACCTCTGACGAATGTCTAATCTCATCCAGACGTCGACCGACGGCCCCGTTCGGACCCTCCGACTCAACCGGCCCGACAAGCGCAACGCTTTAAACGCCGACCTCGTGACGGCCCTGAAGAGGGCCCTCGATGCCGCAGAGGACGACGACTCTCTTCGCACCGTTGTGCTCACAGGCACCGGCTCGGCCTTTTCGGCCGGGGCGGACCTATCCTCGCTCCGGGCCATGCGCGAGGCGGGGCCGACGGAGAACCAGACGGACTCTCGCCACCTGGCGGAGCTCTTCCGCCGGATTTACCAGTCTTCGATGCCCGTTATTGCAAAAGTAAACGGCCACGCAATTGGGGGCGGGTGCGGCCTCGCGTCCGTTTGTGACTTTGCGTACGTGTCGGGCGGCGCCAGGCTCGGGTTTACGGAGGTGCGCATCGGGTTCGTGCCCGCCATCGTCATGGTGTTTCTGCGGCGCAAACTGGGGGAGACGCAGACCCGAAACCTACTGCTTCGGGGGCGTCTGGTGGACGCATCCAAGGCCGCGGAGATGGGGCTCGTGACCCGCGTCGTCCCCGAAGGCGACCTTGACGAGGCGGTAGACGCCCTCGCCCACGAACTGGCGCGCGAGACAAGCGGCTCGGCGGTGGCGCTCACGAAGCAGATGCTGGCGCGGGTGCCGGGAATGGGGCTCGACGAGGCGCTCGACTACGCGGTGCAGATGAACGCCTTTGCTCGGGGCACGGAGGATTGTCAGGCGGGCATCGACGCCTTCCTCAACGACGAGGATCCGCCCTGGAAGCAGGATGCCCGCGGATGAGGAACGGGCCACCGGCCAACAGGTACGTGTTCACCCAGCCTAAGAAGTATCTTGGGGCGGGCACACAGTTTTTTTAAGTGCCGAGGTACGAACTCTGGGAGGGAAGCATTACCTTCGGGCATGAGAAGGGGTCGACCCGTTGATCCGTGACTACTTTGCTTGACCACTACTTTCAGACTTATGGGTAAAAACGTTGCAGAGAAACTCATTGACAGCCATCTCGCCGATGGACGCTTCGAGGACGTAGAGGTGGGGAAGGAGATCGACCTCGAAATGGACCAGACCCTCACCCAGGACGCCACCGGTACGATGGTGATGCTGGAGTTTGAGGCGATGGGCATTCCCCGCGTCCAGACGGAACTTTCGGCGCAGTACGTTGACCACAACCTGATTCAGTCCGACTTCAAGAACCCGGACGACCATCTCTTTCTGCGCAGCGCCTGCAAGAAGTTTGGCGCGTGGTACAGCCGGCCGGGGAACGGCGTGAGCCACCCGGTGCATCAGGAGCGGTTCGGGGAGCCGGGCAAGACGCTGATTGGGTCCGACAGCCACTCGCCGGCTGCGGGCGCCATCGGCATGCTCGCTATCGGGGCCGGCGGCCTCGACGTCGCCATGGCGATGGCCGGCAAGCCGTATACGATTAACATGCCGGAGGTGTGGGGCGTGAAGCTCACCGGGGAGCTGCCCGATTGGGTGAGCGCGAAGGACGTCATCCTCACCATGCTGGAGCGCCACGACGTGGATGGGGGCGTGGGCCAGATCATTGAGTACTACGGCCCGGGCCTCGACAGCCTCAGCTGCATGGACCGCCACGTCATTGCCAACATGGGCACGGAGCTGGGCGCCACCAGCACCGTCTTCCCGAGCGACGACGAGGTGCGGGCGTTCCTCCGCCGTCAGGGCCGTGAAGAGGTCTTTGAGGAGATCAAAGCCGACGAGGACGCCGACTACGACGAGTACGAAGAGATCAACCTTTCGGAGCTGGAGCCGAAGATCGCGAAGCCCAGCAGCCCGGGCAACGTCGTGCCGGTGCGGGAGGTTGAGGGCCAGGAGATTTACCAGAGCTACGTCGGCTCCTCGGCCAATCCCGGCTTCCGCGACTTTGCCAGCGCCGCCGAGATTGTGGACGGCCGCCAGGTGCACGACCGCGTCTCGTTCGACGTGAACCCGACTTCGCGGCAGATCCTGGAGAACCTGATGAACTCGGGACACCTCCAGATGCTCACCCGCGCTGGCGCCCGCATTCACCAGGCCGGCTGCAACGGCTGCATCGGCATGGGCCAGGCGCCCGCCACCGGCCAGATTTCGGTGCGCACGGTGCCGCGCAACTTCCCGGGCCGTTCCGGCACGAAGGAAGACGCGGTGTACCTCGTGAGCCCCGAGACGGCCGCCGCCTCGGCACTGACCGGCGAGATCACCGACCCGCGCGACTTGGCGGACCTCTACGACATGGAGTACCCGAACGCGGAGACGCCGGATCAGATCAGCGTCAACACCGACCAGCTCGTGGAGCCGCTCAGCGCAGAGGAGGCGAAAGGCGTCGACCTCGAGAAGGGCCCGAACGTCGTCTCGCTGCCTGAGTTTGAGCCGCTCCAGAATTCGTTCGATCTGCCGGTCCTCCTGAAGGTGGGCGACGACATTTCCACCGACGAGATTATGCCGGCCGGCTCGCGCATTCTGCCCTACCGCTCCAACATCCCGAAGATCTCGGAGTTTGTCTTCGAGCAGGTCGACGAGAGCTTCTTCGACCGCGCCATGGAGCATCAGGACAACGGCTTCGCCGTCGTCGGCGGCACGAACTACGGACAGGGATCGAGCCGGGAGCACGCCGCCATCGCGCCGCGGTGGCTCGGCACCCGCGTCAAGATCGCCAAGAGCTACGCCCGGATTCACCGGCAAAACCTGGCGAACTTCGGCATCCTTCCGCTCCTGTTCAAGGACGACGAGTCCTACGATAGCATCGACCAGGGCGACACCCTGCAGTTCCGCAACCTGCGCGATCAGGTGCAGTCCGGAACGGACGTGGAGCTCACGAACGCAGACAAGGACGAGACCTACGTGGTGGAGCACGACCTGTCTGACCGAGAGCTCAAGATGGTGCTCGAGGGCAGCCAGATTAGCGTGGTGAAGAAAGAGTTTGCCGGCGTGGAAGCGTAACGTCGTTTTGGCTTAGTCGTGAGACGGACGGGGGAGCCCGCAGTGGCTTCCCCGTTCCGTGTTTGGGGGGCTCCGATCGCGCACTCTAACCTGACGGGCTTTTTGATTTTGAATGGGTGACGAGCATCCACCGGACCTGCCCCGCCCGTTTTACGACGACTGGTCCCGGCGCCGCCGCCCTGCGGCACAGGCGCTATGGCACTGGCACTCGGCCCTCAAGCGCCCGGTGGTGCCGAAGGGCGAAGACGTGAAGGCGTATTTCGATGAGGAGCGGGCACGGGCCGAGTCAGGCCGACCGCTCCGCGGGATGCCCGAAGAGACTGCGTCTGCCGCCTACGCGGCGTGTGAGACCCACGACCTGACCCTGGATTGGCTCGGGACGCAGGTCGAAGCGGCACGGCTGTTTGTGGGAGAGACCCGCTTCGAAGATGCCGATCAGTTGGAGACCTTCGTTCGGCTCTGGGCCGTGCCCCACGCCCGTCTCCTCGCACACCTGGCGGGCCTGACCAATTCCGTGCAGATCGGCTGGGTCGACGAGCTGGCCCGCGGCTTCTTCCACCTGGCGCACCTCCTCCGGCTGCCTGCCGATCTGGCGCGGGGCCGTCTCTTCGTGCCGCTGGACGAGCTTCGCCAGTACGAGGTCTCGGCGGAGCAGCTCCGAACGGGCCCGGCCACGGAAGGGGCCCGCCGCCTGCTCTGGAAGCAGAGCGTTCGGGCACGCGATGCCCTGCAGCGCGGCCGATCGCTGGCCGACGACCTTGGACTCCGAAAGCGCTACGCCCTGCTTCGGTACTGGCACGGGGCCCTCGCCTTGCTTAACGAACTCGATCGGCGCGACTACGACCTCTGGGCGGCCCCCATCGAGCTGTCGCGACTCCGCCGGCTGGAGGTGTACTTGCTCATGCTCTTCGGCCGCCGGTAGGCCCCGATCACCCGCGATTCTTTTCAATTGCAGTGCGTACGATTATGACAACCTACAAGGAAGCCGGCGTTGACGTTGAAGCCGGCGAAGAAACGGTCGACCGCATCCGGTCGAGCGTGCAGGACACCTTTACGCCCGGCGTACTCGCCGACATCGGGGCCTTCGGGTCGTTCTTCGAACCGGATCTGGAGGGCATGGACGAGCCGGTGCTCGTGTCGTCCATCGATGGGGTGGGTACCAAGTTGAAGGTGGCGTCCCGCGCCGAGCGCTACGACACGGTGGGGCAGGACCTGGTGAACCACTGCGTAACCGATGTGGCCGTGTGTGGCGCGCGGCCCCTGTACTTCCTCGACTACTACGGGGTGGGCACCCTTGAGCCCGACACGGCGGAGGCCGTCGTAGAGGGCTTCGCGACCGCCTGCGACGACAACGACTGTGCGCTGGTTGGGGGAGAGATTGCGGAAATGCCGGACGTGTACGGGGAGGGCGATTTCGACCTGGTGGGCACGGTCGTCGGGCTTGTGGACAAGGGCGAGATCGTGACGGGGGACGAGGTCCGTCCCGGGGACGTGCTCCTCGGGCTGCCCTCGACGGGCATCCACACCAACGGCTACACCCTTGCCCGGAGCGTCCTCTTCGACGCGTACACCGTGGAGGACTGCCCCTCTGAGCTGGGGGGCGCGTCGGTGGGGGAGGCGCTGCTTCGGGTCCACCGGTCGTACCTGCGCCCGATTCGAACGCTCGTGGAGGCCGACCTTGCCCGAGGGCTCGCCCACATCACCGGCGGGGGACTTCCGAACAACCTCGGCCGGGTGGTGCCGGAGGGGGGTACGGCGGCGGTCGATTACGACGCCTGGGATCGTCCGCCGATCTTCTCGTTGATCCAAAAGCACGGGAACGTGCCGGAGGAGGACATGCGACAGACCTTTAACCTCGGCATCGGGATGGTGGCCGTGGTGCGGGCGGAGGAGGCCTCCCGGGCGGTCGACCAGCTGGAGGCCGCTGGCGAATCCCCGATCCGGATGGGGCGGATCGAGACTGCAGGGGCGTCCCACTAGGCTGCGTCTGATAATTATCGCTTCAGGTATTCCTCGACGAACGCCCAGAGCACCATGGCTTTGTAGTGGCTTGCTTTCTTCTCATATCGGACGACGAGGCGCCGCCGCTCCTTCAGGTGACCAACGCAGCGCTCAACCGTATTTCGGTCGCGGTACCTCTGGTCATCGCAGGTTGGTGGGCGCCCAGGGCCTTCTCGAACACCCTTGCGAGCCGGGATGGCCGACTCGATGCCTCGTTCGGCGAGCCAGCGGCGGATCCAGGCAGCGTCGTAGCCACGGTCTCCAGCGACTGCCTCGGGGCGTTTGCGGGGCCGTCCTCTTTGGCGGGGGACCGATACTTCGTTCATTAGGTCGGTGAAGAAGGCCGACTCGTGGCGCTGCCCGGCCGACAGGACGGCTCCCAGAGGGAGGCCTCGTCGGTCTGTAAGCAAGTGTATCTTTGTAGAGAACCCACCTCGGCTGTAGCCGAGCGCCGGGCCTACGCCTTCGTCCCGCCTGCTTCGGGCCCCTTTTTATCATCGTTTGGTCCGCCAGCGGCGGCTCGGGCGGCCTGTACGATGGTGCTATCCACATTGAACTGGCTCCAATCGATACGGCCCTCTGCGTCGAGTTCCCCTTGAAGATGCCGTACGATCGACTCAAGAGTACCATCTTCGGCCCAGCGTCGGAATCGGTCGTACACCGTTTTCCAGTTTCCATACCGCTTGGGCATATCCCGCCAAGGTGCTCCCGATCGGAGGATCCAGAAGATTCCGTTGATGACCTGCCGGTGATCGTTGTACGGACAACCACGTCCCTCAACTTCCGGCAGGAGGTGTTCGATGCGTTCATACTGCTCGTCAGTGAGTTCATAGCGGCGTCTCGGCATGACAGAAAGGCCCAACCAGTCTAATAGACAGTGCGGGCCGTTCATACAGCCTTTTTATCAGACAGTGCCTAGTCCGTTTCGAAGGCGTGAACGGCGGGGGCTGCACCGGGCTCCCCGGAACATTTGACGTCAAAGAAGAGGTACGATAGGCACTAAATTCTGAAGGCGCGTTCACGTGTCCTCGTCTGCCGTCGCGCCGTGCTCTCAATTCACTCACCGCTGCTGGGGTGTCGACATGTGGTCGCTGACCGTCATACTGCTCATCAGCTATTTCCTCGGGTCCATTCCCGGCGCGCTGTGGTCGAGCAAGGCCCTGCATGGGGTCGACATCCGCAATCACGGAAGTCACAACTGTGGGGCCACCAATGCCTTTCGGGTCGTGGGCTGGCAGGCGGGCGCGCTGGCGACGGTCGTGGATTTTGGGAAGGGCTTTCTCGCGGCGGGCGTCGTGGCGTCGGTGATTCGCATCGATCCCATTCCGTCCGGCCTCTCACTCTTTGGGGGGGACCCGTTCGTGGTCCTGGGGCTCCTCGCTGGAGTGGGGGCGGTGATCGGTCACATGTACCCGATCTTCGCGCGGTTTGAGGGAGGGAAGGGCGTAAACACCGCCGCTGGGATGCTCTTTGCGCTCACGCCCCTCACCATGGCGATCACGCTCGCGGTTTTCGTGGCGGTGTTGCTGTCCTCGCGGTACGTGTCCCTGTCTTCCATCACCGCCGCCGTGGCGTTCCCCACCATCGTGGCCCTGCGCCGCTTCGGCTTCGGGGCCGATCTTGACCCGAGCCTGCTCGTCTTTGGGGGGCTTCTCGCGCTGTCTATCGTGGTGGCGCACCGGTCTAACATTCAGCGCCTCCTAAACGGCACCGAAAGCCAGATTAGCTCCTTTGAGCCGGCCCAGGGCATGCTGGGCCGTGGAGAACTCTGACGGAGATGCTGGGGCCGCCCTGGCGAACAATCTGCCGCAAGCGTGGGGGCCCTGCCTGGGGGAGGCCCCCGGCGGCTGAGGGCCGTCGGCCCCGCGCCCGATTCTTTGCATCCAGACGATTTCTCATGTCGACATCGATTACGCTCTTCGGAGCCGGAAGCTGGGGAACGGCCCTGGCCGTCCACCTGGCCGCCGCGGGGCGCGACGTGACCCTCTGGGCCCGCCGCGACGAGGCGGTCGAGCGGATGCGGACAACGCACCGCAACCCCACGTACCTCTCGGACATCGAGATCCCGCCCTCTGTGCACGTGACGTCGGACCTTGAGGCCGCCGCGGGGGCCTCGTCCCTCTGGGCCGTGGCGGTGCCCTCGCAGAACCTGCGTAGCGTGGCGACCCGCATCGCGCCGCTCACCCGCCCGGGGACGACCGTGGTATCGCTGGCGAAAGGAATCGAGAACGAGACCCTGCAGACGATGTCGCAGGTGCTGGCCGATGAGCTGGGGGGGATGGAGACACAACAGATCGGGGTGCTCTACGGGCCCAGTCACGCGGAGGAGGTCGCCGAAAATCAGCCGACCACACTGGTCGCGGCCGCCCCCACTGAGCCGCGGGCCGAGTGGGTCCAGGACGCCTTCATGACCGAGCGGCTCCGCGTCTACGTAAACACCGATGTGGTCGGCGTGGAGATTGGGGGCTCCGCGAAGAATGTCCTCGCGATTGCGGCGGGGATTGGGGACGGAGTGGGGTACGGAGACAATGCCAAGGCGGCCCTCGTTACCCGTGGCCTCGCCGAGATTCGGCGCCTCGGGGTCGCGATGGGCGCCAAGCCCCGAACGTTCGCCGGCCTCGCAGGCATCGGCGACCTGCTCGTGACCTGCATGAGTCCGCACAGCCGCAACCGACACCTGGGGGAGCAGATTGGGAACGGCATGACGCTCGAAGAGATCGAGTCGGAAATGGACATGGTTGCGGAGGGCGTTCGGACGACCCAGTCGGTGCAAGACCTCGCGCGCCACCATGAGATCGAGATGCCCGTTACGGAGGCGGTGCACCGTGTTCTGTTCGAGAACCGGCGCCCCGAAGACATGGTTGACGAGCTTATGACGCGCTCGGCCAAGCGGGAGCACTGGTTGCCACAGGGCCTCCGGAACGTTTCCTGAGGCCCGGGCGCGTGTTCGGTTGCCGCACCCCATTCGCCCCGTTGCCGAGGGCCGCTGTTTGGTTTCGTCTCCCCGGCCCGGCTGTACCTACTCATTGCTCGCCTGCACGACCGGTATGACGCGTCGAGAACTAGAACAGCTCGTCGACCTGGGGGAGGGCATCAGTGTGGAGTTCAAGCGCCGGGCGCCCCGGCCCGTGCGCATCGCTAAAGAGGCGGTTGCGCTGGCAAACACCAACGGCGGGCGCATCGTGCTCGGCGTCAACGACGACGGAACCATCATGGGGGTGGAGCACACCTCCGAGCAAGAGTTTCTGCTCCGTCAGGCCGTGAACGCCCACTCCCGGCCCGTTGTGGAGTACCAGACGGAGCGCATTGTGGTGGAGCCCCGCTGCGACGTGCTCGTGGTGACGATCCCCGAAAGCAGCACCAAGCCCCACGTCGTCGTGCCCGACGAGGAGGCCCGCGACGACGAGGGCCAGACGTACGTTCGGGTGGAGGCCAGTAGCGTTGAGGCCAGCCCCGAGACCATCCAGGAGCTGCGCAACCAGGAGGACCATGCAGGCGTGACTTTCGAATTTGGGGAGACGGAGTCGTTGCTCATGCGCTACCTGGACGACTACGGTCGCATCTCCGTCTCACAGCTGGCTCAGCTGGCCGACATTCCGCCGGAGCGGGCGTCCCAGACGCTGTTGCGTCTTACGGAGGCCGACCTGCTGCACCTCCATCCCGATGAGGACGGCGATTACTTTACGCTGAACTACTGATCGGGACGGCAACCGACCCTGCGCCACCGCACAGGAAGGCCCGCCAATCCCACATGTAAGTTTCTGTTATTGCAAGATAAAATAGCAATTTTAAACGCGCCCAGAAGGACCTCCTGATTCGGCTCGGCACGTGCCGGTTGAAAAGGCGGTCGGGGGAAGTGAAGGCCCGCCCAGGTACTGATCGCCCGCGCCGTGATGGGCGTGAGCCGCGGCGGCCCAATGGAGAACGGTCAAATCTTCCGAAACGCCAGTCAGTGACAGTTGTAACTCCGAAAACGTGTGAGTAAACTATGTGTGCGCCGTCAACATCCGTTATTGAACGCCGCTGATGCCTGTTACCGAAACGATCCCGCTTCACGAGACCGCCCGCGAACGGTACCTGAACTACGCCCTGTCCGTCATCACCAGCCGGGCCCTTCCGGACATTCGCGACGGCCTGAAGCCGGTGCAGCGTCGCATCCTCTTTGCGATGTTTGACAGCCTGAACCTCTACCCGTCCAAGCGGCACCGCAAGAGCGCGACGGTCGTGGGGGAGACGATGGGAAAGTACCACCCCCACGGCGACAAGGCCATCTACGACGCCATGGTGCGCATGGCACAGTCGTTTTCGCTGCGGGCGCCGCTGGTCGACGGACACGGCAACTTCGGGTCGCTCGACGGTGACAGCGCGGCGGCGATGCGCTACACGGAGGCCAAGCTGCAGCCCCTGGCCATGGAGATGTTGGAGGGACTCCGCGACGAGACGGTCGACTACCGCGACAACTTTGACGGCTCGCTGGAAGAGCCGGTCGTGCTCCCTGCCCGCGTCCCCAACCTCCTGGTGAACGGGGCGAGCGGCATCGCGGTCGGGATGGCGACGAACATTCCGCCGCACAATCTCGGCGAGGTGGTCAACGCGGCCCTCCGCATGATTGAAGAGCCTGAGGTGTCCACCGCGCCCCTCGTCCGCGAGCACATTCAGGGCCCGGACTTTCCGACCGGGGGGCGCATCCTAAACACCCAGGACGAACTTGTGGAGATCTACGAGACGGGCTCCGGGACGATCGAGATGCGCGGGGCGTACCGGACGAAGGGGAAGACCCGTGCCATCATCGAGTCGGTGCCCTACGGCGTGGACAAGAGCAAAATCGTCGAGGAGATTGCCGACCACATTGCGGAGGAAAACGTCCCGCAGCTGTCGAACGTGCGCGACGAGTCAACCGACGAGGTGCGCATCGTGCTGGAGCTGAAGCGGGGCTCCGACACGGAGGCGGCGATGGCCTACCTGTTCAAGCACACGAAGCTCCAGAAACGATTCCACGTCAACCTCACCTGCCTCGTGCCGACCGAGAGCACGGACGTGAAGGCCCCGAAGCAGGTGGACCTCCGTACCATTCTCCGGTACTTCCTCGACTTCCGGCTGGACGTCGTGACCCGGCGTCTGCAGAACGAACTGGCGGAGCTGGAGGCACGGATTCACATCCTTGAGGGGTTTGAGACGATTTTCGACGCCCTCGACGAGGCCATCGAGATCATCCGGACCTCGAAGAACAAAGCCGACGCCGCCCAGCGGCTCATGCACCGCTTCCAGCTCGACGAAGAGCAGACCGACGCGATTCTGGAGACGCAGCTGTACAAGCTCTCGCAGATGGAGATTGAAGCGATCCGGGACGAACTTGGGGAGAAACGGGCCCGGGCGGAAGAAATCCGTCGCCTGCTCGACGACGAGGACGCGCGCTGGGGCATTGTGAAGGACGAGCTTCAGGACATCCGCGACGAATACACGGACGAGCGCCGCAGTACCCTCGTCGGGCCGGAGGCGGACATGGAATACACCGAAGAGGATTACATCGTCGACGAGGACGTCCACGTCATCGTCACGCGGGACGGTTGGGTGAAGCGGCAGGGGACGTATTCGGACCTCGACGCCATCCGGACGCGCGACGGAGATGAGGTGGGGTGGGCCCTGGCCGGGTCGACCCGCGCCACCGTCGGCTTTTTTACGAACTACGGCACCTGCTACACCACCCGCATCACGGAAATCCCCAGCACGACCGGGTACGGCGATCCGGTGCAAAAGCTGTTCTCGTTCGACGACGGGGAGCACGTGGTCGGGGTCGTCAGCTTCGACGACCGCGCCCTGCCGGCCCCCGTGCCGGCCGAACCGAGTGAGCAGGGCGAGCTCTTCGACCCGGACGATCCCGACGCGCCGGATGAGCCGTACATCGTCGCCATCAGTACGGGTGGGCAGGCCACCCGCTTCACCCTGGACGGCTACCTGGAGCCGTCGATCAGCACGGGCCGAAAGTACATGCGCCTGGAGGACGGGGACGAGGTGGCACGCGTCCATCTCGCCCGGGGCGACGAAAACATCTGCCTCGCCTCCCACGACGGACGCGCACTCGTTTTCCCGGTTCATCAGGTGTCGGTGTACAAGGGGCCGGCCAAAGGCGTGCGCGCCATCCGGCTTGAGGACAACGACCGCGTGCTCGACTTTACCCTTAGCACTCGGGCCCGCGACGGGCTCACGGTCGAGACGAACAACGGACGGGAAGAGATCGTGCGCACGACGAAGTTCGACGCGACGAACCGGGGGGCGAAGGGCACCCTCGTGATCAAGCGGGGCTACTTCGCGGAGGTCTTCCCGGAGCCTGTGGAAGTGGCCCTACACGAGGCCGCGTAGTCGGGGGACCTACGATCGCGAGACATCCACGTACGCAGAACGACGACTTCTGAAGTATGCCCACAACGTACACCGGCGAAGACATTGACGTCCTCGAAGGCCTCGAACCGGTCCGCAAGCGGCCGGGCATGTACATCGGGGGGACGGGGCGGCCCGGCCTGCACCACATCCTCTGGGAGGTGGTGGACAACGCCGTCGACGAGGCCACGAACGGGTATGCCTCGCGGATCGAGGTTGTCCTGCACGAGGACGGACAAAGCATCTCCGTGTCCGACAACGGCCGTGGCATCCCGGTGGATGATCACCCCGAAAAGGGCGTTCCGACGGTCCAGCTGATTCTTACGACCCTTCACTCCGGGGGCAAGTTCGACGGGAGCAACTACATCACGTCCGGCGGCCTGCACGGGGTGGGCGTGTCGGTCGTGAACGCCCTCTCGGAGGAGCTCGTGGCGACTGTCAAGCGCGATGGACAGGAGTACCAGCAGCGGTTCCGGCAGGGCACGCCGGTGACGGGCCTGGACACCACGAAGGAGAGTGCGCGTGGGACCGGGACGGAGATTTACTTTCGGCCCGACCCGGACATCTTCGAGTCCGTCGAGTTCGACCCGTCCTGGATCCGGGAGCACCTGGACGTGAAGACGTACCTGAACCGGGACCTAAAAATTATCTTCCGGGACGAGACGAGCGGCGAGCGGCACGAGCTGCACCACGAGGGGGGCATTCAGGAATACCTGGACTACCTGGTGGAGGACCTTCAGGTCAGCCCGATCCACGACGAGGTCTTCATGATGGAGGCCGACGACCTGGACGGGGACGGGCGATTGGAGATTGCCCTTCAGTGGACCGACGCGCCGAAGGAGCAGCTCCATACGTTCGTCAACGGCATTCCGACGGAGGACGGCGGGACCCACGAGCAGGGCCTCAAGAGCGGCATCCGGGCCGTGATCCGGTCGTTTATGGACACGCACGACCTGGTGCCCCACCGCCTGGAGATTAAGGGCGACGACACCCGAGAGGGCCTCGTGGGCATCGTGAACCTGTTTCACGTGGACCCCCAGTTTCAGGGGCAGACGAAGGACAAGCTCAACAACCCTTCGGTCCGGTCCCAGGTCTCGGGGGCGCTCCGCACCGAGCTGGAGCAGTACCTGAACGACCACTCGTCGACGGGGGAGGCCATCGCGTCTCGGGTCGTGCAGGCGGCGAAGGCCCGCCGGGCCCGCCGCTCCGCGTCCGGCGGAAGCAGTGGGCGTTCGGGCTCGAAGTCGCGCCTGCAACTGCCCGGCAAGCTGGCGGACTGCTCGTCGAGCACCCCGAGCGAGTGCGAGCTCTTCATCGTGGAGGGGGACTCGGCCGGCGGCTCGGCCAAGCAGGCCCGCGACCGGGAGACGCAGGCGGTTTTGCCCCTTCGCGGGAAGGTGCTGAATGCCGAGCAGGCCACCCTCGATCGGGTCCAGAGCAACAAGGAGCTGTCGAACATTGTGCAGGCGCTGGGCTGTGGCATCGGCGATGCGCTTGACCTGTCCGACCTCCGCTACCGAAAGGTCATTCTCCTGATGGACGCGGACTCGGACGGCCACCACATCGCCACGCTCCTGCTCACGTTCTTCTACCGGTACATGCGGCCGCTCATCGAGGGCGGATTTGTGCACATTGCCCAGCCGCCGCTCTACCGCATCGAGGCGGGCAGGGAGACCCACTGGGCGCTCGACGAGCCCGACAAGGAGCAGATTCTGGACGAGATTCGGAGCGACGGGCGCAACCCGAACGTCGACATTCAACGGTTCAAGGGACTGGGGGAGATGATGCCCGATACGCTGAACGAAACGACCCTTTCGCCCGAGGGGCGTCGGCTGCTTGAAGTCAGCATCCCCGACACCGAGCGGATGGTGACGGAGCAGACGATCACTGAATTGATGGGGCGCGACAGCTCGGCCCGGTTCAAGTTCATCATGCAGCACGCCGCCGAGGCGGACGAGCTGGACGTGTAGCGGCCCCGAGGCCCGCCGTAGCGCGGGCGGATTGGTCGGCCCCTCCCGCCCGGACGGCGCGATGCTGTGAAGCGCAGTGGAAAGTTGGGTGTGGCGCCCCTGCACGGGTCGATCCGCCGAACTTTCCGCGCGGCACGAAGTATCTCCGAATCGGAAATTCCCGATAGGCTCGTAGCTCAACCTGGTAGAGCAACGGACTCTTAATCCGTGAGCTGGGGGTTCGAATCCCCCCGGGCCTACCACCCGCGCGAAGATCGAACCGGTCCCAGTATGGCATTGTCGCCGTCTCGGAAGGCCCCGAGGCGGCTTTCGTATTGACTACTGGCGGTGAAGACCTGCCGGAGGGCGTCGTCGCTCCATCGATGGCACCTCTGCAGGATAGGCCGACGCCAGAGAGCTCCGTGGTCCACGATGAAACGCCCCCGTTGGTAACGCCTGGGCCCCGACTCTGTCCATCAATGTTACGGGCCCACGAGACCAATTTCGTCTCGGGCCCGTGAGAGTAGGTAGAGTGTTCTTGTCACAACCCCTAAGCCACATGCGAAACAGGTCTGCGCGAGCGCACACCGACGAAAAATTCAGCAGCAGCAAGGACAAATCCCTGCGTGAATACGGAGGGTTCTACACCGGGATGGCGACTACCTTCGCCGGGGCGCTGGAAACCTCCCGCGACGCCATCGTCGAAGCCGTGGATGGCTCCGACCCCGTCGAGACGTTCATCTCGGTCAACGGCAACAGAGGGACCGATGCACCTGGGGGCAGCACGAACCGAATCAAGTCCGACGAGCACGACCTGACGGGCGTGGATCGGGTGTTCATCGCCGTTACCAAGGAGCAGTTCGAGGCCCTCGCGGAGCGGGTCGGGGCCGACGTGAACATCGAGTAGATGGGGCCTTCTAAGCCCCTACGTGCCGTCACCGCTGTGAGGGGCAGGCCCGTGTGTCCCCCTGCGCGATGTAGCGCACTGC
Source organism: Salinibacter pepae (assembly GCF_947077775.1). Lineage (NCBI taxonomy): Bacteria > Pseudomonadati > Rhodothermota > Rhodothermia > Rhodothermales > Salinibacteraceae > Salinibacter > Salinibacter pepae. The sequence continues at coordinate 120,596 of NZ_CAMTTE010000001.1, read as the reverse complement.
AAGGGGACCCCTCGCGCGATGTGGAAATGGCGTTCACCGAGACAGGGACTTTGCGTGCGGCCCAGTCACTGCGCCCTACTCCTCACTCGCACCACGGCTTGGTTGCGGGGATGTCCGGGCCGTTTCCGCCACATCTTTCTGCGGCCCGTCTTGCCTGCTGCGGTTCCGAGTACCGGACGGGCCTGGGCAAGGGAGGGAGCGGATTGGCTGTTCAGGGCTTCGCGTAGACGCCCTCCTTCTGGTCCGTTGCCCCACTGCGCAGCCAAGAGCGGCTACACACGTCTTCCATTTTCCCCCCGACCTACAACACGTCGTCCAGTCAGAGAAGCCAGGCCGTGCCGGCTGCCTTGATGCATGCTCTGATCGCCTGATCGTCTCGGATCTCTCTCAGTATCCCGGGCTTGGGGAGAGCCGGGGGTTTTTGATTGTACGGGCGGAAATGCCGGAGTAGGTGGGGAGGTCAAAGACGTCGGACGACAAGTGCCAGACACAGGGAGGAGATTCGCCGGATCGAGCAATCGACGCGGGCGGAATGAGGGTTTCTCTCCGTCACGGTGTCTGTGCTGAACACCCCATGCAGAGTGCTGCCTGGTCTCAATCATCCCGCTCGGCCCGGTGGTAAAGCTTATTCAGCATCGTAGCCCATTGGTGAAGGCGATGAATCTGGCCCTGCTCCGCGCCCTGATCGAGCGCGCGCTGGATGCTCTCTTGAGCGGCTGATCGTGCGGATTGGGAGGACTCGATGGCGGAGCTCTTGTCGGTTGCTTCCATATCGGTGGTTCGTGTGCGCAGGAAGATAGTATGGGCGAATCGCAAGTGCCGTCTTTTCACGGACCCAACTAATTGGTGCATCCGGAGGCGAGTTGTGACCCTAGAGTCATGTAAACGCTTCCTGCGAGGGGATTTCACGTGAGGGTCCACCTCTCTGAGTGGCGGCACGACAGCCGGTGCCGGTTCGGGATGACGGGGAGCCGCCGGAAGAAATGTAGTTCGGGATCGGCTTTGTGTGGTCGTCATCGGAAATTGCCCGTTCGGTTGCCAAATCACCCCGTGCGTGAGTCGCCCGTCATTTTTTGTTATTGCAGGACAACCGTAAGTTTTGACGTAGGCTCCGCGTGCCATCGCCGCTGCCTAGGCGGGGGGAAAGGCCCCCCAGTACAGCTGAATGTCAGCCCTCTCCTCCTGCGCCACACGCTCTGCGCCACACACCGACCGCTCCGGTCCCGCCAATCACACGCGTTCAATTAGCTCTGATATCGACTCGACCACGTTGTTCGGACGGTAGGCGAAGTCCGAAATCTCTTCTCGCCGCGTCGAGCCGGACAGCACAAGATGAGTGGTCAGGCCGGCCTCCATGCCGGCCATGACGTCCGTATCCATGCGGTCGCCCGCCATGGCCGTGGTCGCCGAGTGCGCCTCGATTTGGTTCAACGCACTCCGGATCATGATCGGGTTGGGCTTGCCAACAAAGTACGGCTTCTGGCCGGTGGCCTCGCGGATGAGGGCCGCCACGGAGCCGGTGGCCGGGAGCGGCCCGTCCGGCGACGGGCCCGTGACATCCGGGTTCGTGGCGATGAAACGTGCCCCCTGCTCAATGAGCCGCACGGCCGCCGTGATGTGTTGGAACGAATACGTACGGGTCTCGCCCAGGACCACAAAATCGGGGTCGGCATCCGTGAGCGTGTAGCCTACCTCGTGAAGCGCCGTGGTAAGCCCAGCCTCCCCCACGGCGTACGCCGATGCCTCGGGGGCCTGGTTGGAGAGAAACTGCGCGGTGGCCACGGCCGAGGTCCAGATCTTCGCCTCCGGCACGTCCAGTCCGGCACGGGCGAGCCGGGCCGATAGGTCGCGCCGGGTATAGATGGAATTGTTGGTGAGCACGAGAAAGGGCAGCTCTTTTTCCCGAAGGCGCTCGATAAACTCCTGGGCCCCGGGGAGGACGACCTCCTCATGCACCAGTACGCCGTCCATGTCGAGAAGCCATGCGTGCGTTGTGTCCTGCTCGTCTGCCATGCTGTGAGAACCGTGAGGGGAGAAGTCGTGATGTCGCGCAGGGTGTACCGATTCACCTGCGCTGGGGGGCGTTACGAGAGACGGTCATATCCCTGAACCGCGACGACCGATCGAAAGTCGACCGCAACGAAGCCTTCAGGTTGGGGGGGCATGTCGTTCGCCTCGCCCCCTGCTTGTTCGTCCTGGGCGTTTCCGTCTGTTCCGTCGGCGGTCTCAGACGGGGAGTTGCTTAGGGCGTACTCGTAGGTTGTGCAGGGGACGGCCTCCTCGGCGGCTTCCGGATGCGACGCTTTCGCAAACGACTCAAAGTCGTTCGCGATCTGGCGGGCGGTTTTTTCCGGGACGTGATGTAGCGTCTGCTTGTGGAACCCGGAGCCGCTTTCTGGAAGGGCGTGCGTGATGATCAACGTCATCGGGAGGAGGCTGCGTGGATGAAACTGCAAGGGCATCAGGGGTACTTACGGGATCACCAGGGAAGATGTCCTAGCGATGTGCGTGGGGGGCAAGTCCAGGCGTGACGGGCGTCGCGTGGAGGGCGAGCCGGGGCGCACGAGGGCGCGCCATTTTGTGTCGTCCCGCTGGCCCACCAAGTCAGGGTCAAGCCTGCTCGTACAGGAGGCTGGAGGGATCAACCAGTTGGGCTTGTCGTAGCACGTTAGCACTATAGCCTCCAGGCCACCGCTGGAGGCCTCGTGTCTTTCCTTCAAGGAATGAGTGCTCCCCCATGCCGTACCCCAAGCAGATGGTTGAGCCGATGCGCAAGGAATTGACCCAGCTCGGCGTCGAGGAATTGCGTACGCCCGACGAGGTCGATGCCGCTTTCGATCAGGCGGAAGACGAAACGATGCTGCTCGTGATCAACTCGGTTTGCGGCTGCGCCGCGGGCAATGCACGCCCGGCCGTGGCCAAGGCGAAAGACGCGACCGATCACCATCCGGACCGTTACCTCACGGTGTTCGCCGGGCAGGATCTCGAGGCCACGGAGCGGGCCCGAGAATATCTTGCCGGCATCCCGCCTTCTTCGCCCTTCTTCGCCCTCTTCCGAGACGGCCAGCCCGTGTACGTGGTGGAGCGGAAGCACATTGAGGGGCGGAATGCCGAGGTGATCGCTCGGGATCTCGTGGAGGCATTTGAGGCGTACTGTGGCGACGAGGAGCCCCCTGCCGACGCCCCCTCGCGTCCCGACCCCTCAAGTTCGGGGGACGGACTTCCGTCTACCTTTCAGTCCATCACGTAGGAAATGCGGAGTGGGGAGAACCGAGAAGGCATTCTGTCTGGTCGACTTGCCGTAGCTTATGCCCGACGATGCGTCTCCAGAACCACCGGAGGCCCCGGCGCACAGCCCCGACCGCCCGGCCAAGGCGGACGATCATACGCTCGTAGAGGCCGCGGAGGCGATCCTGTTCGCCGCCGATGAGCCTGTGTCGGCCGCCCGCATCGCGAGGATTGTCGCCGACGTGACGGGGCGCTCAGAGCCATCCGAGGACGACGTCGCCGCGGCCCTCGACCGGCTCAACACCACGTACGAGGAGCACGACCGGGCCTTCGAGGTGAAATCCTGGGCGGGCGGATATCGGATGGTGACCCGGGCGTCCCTCTCACCCTACGCCAAGACCTTTTACGTCGAGGAGCAGGAGACCACCCTCTCGCGTTCCTTGATGGAAACCCTGGCGGTGATTGCCTACCGTCAGCCGGTCACCCGGCCGGAGGTCGACTTTGTGCGCGGCGTCAACTCGGACTACGCGATTCGGAAGCTGCTGGAGATGGACCTGGTGAGCGTCGAGGGCCGGGCGGAGTCAGTCGGGCGCCCCCTGCTCTACGGCACCACCGACCGCTTTCTCGAGCAGTTCGGTCTGGACGCCCTGGACGCCCTGCCGACCCTACGAGAGGTGGAAGACCTGCTCGACGACCCGGCCTTCGACGACGAGCGGGCCAAGCTCCTCCAACTCGATCGGGAGGAGGGCATTTCAGTCGACATGCTGGACGCCGAAAATGGCGACTCCCCCGACGAGCGCCCGCCCGAGTAGACACAACGCCCGTCCCTTCACCGAGTACGAACCAGCCCGTCCCCTATGGCCCCCGAGTCCTCCGACCGAGAAGGCATGCGGATCAACAAATACATTGCGCATGCGGGGGTCTGCTCGCGTCGGGACGCGGACGATTTGGTGGAGCAGGGACGGGTGCACATTGATGGGGAGCGGGTGGACCAGCACGGCACCCGTGTGCGGGAGGGACAGACCGTGACGGTGGACGGGGAGGAGGTGTACCCGCTCGAATTTGAGTATCTCCTACTCAACAAGCCGAAGGACACGATAAGTACCACCGACGACCCGAAGGACCGCCGAACGGTTCTTGACGCAATCGGCGTTCCGGCGGACAACCCGTCCGGCCTCTTTCCGGTAGGGCGTCTCGACCGCAATACGACCGGGGTGCTTCTGGTCAGCAACGATGGGGACCTCGCCCATCGCCTCATGCATCCCCGATACGAGATTCCCAAGATCTACTACGTCCGGCTGCAGGACGACGTTAAGCCCCATCAGCTCGACCAGCTGACGCGGGGCGTGGAGCTGACCGACGGAGCGGCGGCGGCCGATCAGGTCGCGTACCTCGACCCGCAACGCAAAACCGACATTGCGCTCGAGCTGCACGAGGGCCGGAACCGGCAAATCCGTCGCATGATGGAGGCGCTCGGGCACAACATTGTGCAGCTGGAGCGGGCGAAGTACGCCACGCTCACCACCGGCCGCCTCCAGCGTGGCGAGTGGCGCCGGCTAGAACCGGAGGAAGTTCGCGAGCTCTATCAACGTGTTGATCTTCAATAATCCCTTCTACCGATGTCCCAACCGGTTACGAACGGCACCCCCGACACCGAAGCCAACGACAAAATCAAGACGGAAGGCCTGACCTACGATGATGTTCTTCTCGTGCCGGGCCATTCCGAAGTGATGCCCCGCGAGACGGATACCTCCGCCTGGTTGACCCAAAACATCAAGCTCAACGTTCCGGTCCTGTCCGCGGCCATGGATACGGTCACGGAGGCGGACATGGCGATTGCGCTGGCTCGCCAGGGGGGCGCCGGGGTGCTTCACAAAAGCATGTCGATCGAAGACCAGGCCGCCGAGGTGCGGCGCGTGAAGCGGTCGGAGAACGGGATGATTCTCGACCCGATCACGATTTCGCCTCACGACACGGTGGCCGATGCCCGCAACATGATGGCGCACTACTCCATCGGGGGCATCCCGGTGGTGGACGAGTCGGACAAGCTCGTGGGGATCGTGACGAACCGGGACGTCCGGTTTGAGCTTGATGGCGACACGCCCATTCGGGAGATGATGACCGCCGACGATCTGGTGACGGTGCCGGTGGGCACGACCCTGGATGAGGCCATCGAGATCCTGCAGGCGCACAAGGTGGAAAAGCTTCCCGTCGTGGACGAGGAGGGCTACCTGAAGGGCCTCATCACCTTCAAAGACATACGCAAGCGCCGCAAGCACCCCAATGCCTGCAAGGACGAACACGGGCGGCTCCGTGTTGGGGCGGCTGTGGGCGTGACGCCCGACGTCATGGATCGGGTGGCGGCCCTGGTCGAAGTGGGGGTCGATTTCGTGGTCGTCGATACGGCGCACGGCCACGCCGAGGGCGTATTGGAAACGGTCCGTCAGGTCGCCGCTCGATTTGAGAACGAGGTCGAAATTGTAGCCGGGAATGTAGGCACGGCCGACGGGGCCCGCGCGCTGATCGATGCTGGGGTGGACTGTGTGAAGGTCGGGATCGGTCCCGGGTCGATCTGCACGACACGCGTGGTGGCCGGGGTTGGGGTCCCGCAGCTGACCGCCATCATGGAGTGTGCCGAGGAGGCCCGCCCCGACGGCGTCCCCGTCATTGCCGACGGCGGCATCAAACAAACCGGTGACATCCCCAAGGCACTTGCGGCCGGTGCCAGTGCGGTCATGATCGGAAGCCTCTTCGCAAGCGTCGAAGAAAGCCCCGGGGAGACGATCATCTACGAGGGGCGAAAGTACAAAAGCTACCGGGGCATGGGCTCGGTCGAGGCCATGCAGGACGGAAGCAAGGACCGGTACTTCCAGGACGCGGAGGACGAGCTTCGCAAACTGGTGCCGGAGGGGGTTGAAGGCCGTGTGCCGTATAGTGGCACCCTGAGCGAGGTGATCCACCAGATGAAGGGCGGGCTCCAGGCCGCGATGGGGTACTGCGGCTGCGAGGAGGTTCGGGACCTTTACGCGTCGGCCCAGTTCGTCCGCACCACCGCCGCGGGCCTCCGAGAAAGCCATCCCCACGACGTTGAGATTACGAAGGAATCCCCAAACTACTACTCGGGGCCGTCTAAGCGTAGCGACTAGGCGACCCCTCGGTCATTTCGCTGGCCGCTTCCCGGAATCCCTGTCGTATGTCCGATCGCATGTCTCGTGTTCGAGGTCGCCTGACCGACCTCGAGGCCGACGCCCTTTTTCTCACCTCGATGCCGAAGATCCGGTGGGCCTGTGGCTTTACAGGATCCAGTGGACTCCTGGTTGTCGGTCCCGACTCGGCGTCCTTCGTCACCGATGGGCGCTACACGGACCAAGCCCGCTCGGAAGTAGACGGGGCGGACGTTCACGTTGCCCGGGACGGACTCTCGGCGTGCGTGAAGGAGGCGGGGCTCTTGGAGCCGTTCTCGCGAGTGGCGTTTCAGGCCGACCACGTCAGCGTCGCTCGCCGCGATGCTCTTGTGGACGAGCACGGGGAGGTAGAGTGGATTCCGAAGACCGGCCTGCTAACCCAGCTTGCCGGATCCAAAACCGAAGATGAGGTCTCTCGGATCCGTAGGGCCCAGTCGATAACCGAAAACGTGTTCCGCGAGATTGTCGACCTCATCGAGCCGGGCATAACGGAGCGGGAAACCGGGGCAGAAATTGTATATCGTCACTTGAAGAAGGGGGCTGAGTCGATGGCGTTCGACCCCATCGTTGCCTCGGGCCCCAATGGCGCGCGTCCCCACGCCCGTCCCACAGATCGGGCCCTGCACGCCGGGGATATGATCGTGATCGACATGGGGTGCTTTCGGGACGGGTACGCGTCCGATATGACGAGGACGGTGGCGTTGGGCGAGCCCGACGATACGGCCCGGCGGGGCTACGAAGCAGTACTGGATGCCCAGCACGCCGCGCTCGATGCCGCACGGGCTGGCATGACGGGGCAAGAGCTGGACGCTGTGGCCCGAGCGTCCCTTGAAGCTGCTGGACTGGCGGAGCACTTCACGCACGGGCTGGGTCATGGGCTTGGGCTTCAGGTGCACGAATGGCCTCGGGTCTCGCACACGGCCGACGACGAGCTGCCAGAGGGGGCCTGTGTAACAATTGAGCCTGGGGTGTACCTTCCAGAAAAGCAGTACGGGGTTCGCATTGAAGACATTATCGTGCTCCGAGAAGACGGGTGTGAGAACCTGACCAACAGCCCGAAAGAGCTGATGGTCTTGTAAACTACCGATCTTATTTCTGTTATTGCATATTCAGTTGATATTTGGCTGATAGGGAGCTATGGGCAACACGGCTTATGATCCGTAACATCTGTCGACAAGTGTCCCCTTAGCTGATTGCGTTGGCCTCTCCCCGTTCTATGATTCGCTCCGAACACCATGCCGGGCAGTCGTCAGGTCCGTTTTTCCACGCAGACCCTTCTGGTCTGTACCGGCATCGTGTTGCTCTCAGGGCCTCTCTGGGCTGCGTTTCGCGTCACGTGGCCGGTATTGGTTGGGGCATCGTTTCTAGGCAGCGCGGGCCTGTTGCTCCTTTGGCGTCGTGATGTTCTATCGGTGCGGGCGGTGTTGTGGGGCGGGCTGCTTCTTCGAATTGCGTATTTGCCGGTTGGTCCTGGACTGACCGACGATCTATACCGGTACATCTGGGACGGATGGCTTCAATGGGAGGGCATCAACCCGTACCGGTTTGTCCCGTCGGATTCCGCACTTGTTTCTTATCAGGACACGTCGCTCTACGAGAGTCTCAACTCACAGGAGTACTACAGCATCTATCCCCCGCTCTCGCAGCTGTTCTTTGCCCTCGGGGGGCTGGCCTACGACGGACACTGGGAAGCGTCGTACTACGTTCTCAAAACGCTATTCGTTGGGGCGGAGTGTATCGGGGTCGTCGTCCTCACGCGCCTGACAAGCACCCGAAACGTTCTGCTCTACGCGTGGAACCCACTGGTGCTGATCGAGACGGCCGGCCAGGGGCACACGGAAGCCCTATTGGCACTCTTGCTGTTGACCGCAGTCTGGGCAGTTCGACGCCGACGTGGGGCCTGTGCGTCGTTGGCAATTGCCGGGGCGGGGCTCGTCAAAATCTATCCGTTCGCACTGGGCCCATTCTTGCTTCGCCGCTTCGGATGGCGCGCCGTGTGGCCGGGGGCACTGCTCGTGGCGGGGCTCAGCCTTCCGTACGCGGCTCCGTATGCTGTGCCTCACATCAAAGCGTCGGTCGATCTATTTGCGAACCTGTTTGAGTTTAACGCAGGCCCGTACTACGCGGTCAAGCACGTCCTTTGGGCCTGGACCGGAGCGGACTGGAGCAAAACGATCGGTCCGCTCTTCCGGGGGCTCTTCGTGGCATCGCTTCCTGTCCTGTACGGCCTGGATGCGTGGTACAAGTGGTCGTTTCGGCGCGCGTGCCTTGTGCTCATCGGTACGCTGTTCGTCCTTAGCACAACTGTACACCCGTGGTACCTAGTGCCCGTGATCGCGCTCGGGGTCGTGGGCCCGCGGCCGTCATGGCCCTGGCTGTGGCTGGGCCTCTGCTCGATTGGGACGTATCTCTTCTACGTCGACGGGCCGTATTGGGTCTGGATCTGGACGGGGTGGGGCGGGGCCACGGTGATTGCCCTCTTCCGTCCCTACGCCCCGGGCCTCCGACGATACGTGCTGGGAGACTACCGAGCAGAGCCTTCCGCTGCGGAGTGAGTGCTGTCTAGCGCGTCCTCCAGCACCTCGGTTAGGTCTTCCGCACTGGTCTGCGGAGCGGCCCGCCAGTGGTACTCGTCGTAGCGTCGAAACCACGTCAGCTGCCGTTTGGCGTACCGGCGCGTATTGCGCTTTACGAGTCGCACCATTTCGTCGTAGTCAATGTCGCCCTTGAGGTGTTGGATCGGCTCCCGATAGCCGATCGTGCTCAGGGGCGGCTCGTCCAGCTGCACGCCGTCGATGTCCATGACGTCACGAACCTCATCTAGAAGGCCCGCGTCAAGCATCCGGTCGACGCGGTGGTTGATGCGGTCGTATAGCTTTTCTCGGTCCCGGTTGAGGACCACGGTGACGTAGTCAAATGGCGGTTCCGGTTGATTTTCGTAGTAGTAGGAAAGGGGCTTCCCAGTGCCGTGGTACACCTCAAGGGCCCGAATAACCTTCTGGGTCTTTGTCGGGTCGGTTTCTGCGGCCTGCCTGGGGTCCACCTGCGTAAGCTCCTCATAGAGGGCGTCCTGGCCCTCAGACTCCAGCCGTTGGGTCAGCTCATCCCGGACCTCATCGTCCACGTCCGGTATGTCCGCCAGGCCGTACTGCAGGGCGTGGAGGTACAGTGTCGCTCCCCCCACGACGAGCGGACGGTGTCCCCGGTCGAGGACCGCTCGGATGCGGTCGTTGGCCGCCTTTGCGTACGCCCCGGCCGAGAACGGCTCGTGAAGAGACCGCTCCCCGATGAAGTGATGAGGAGCCCGTTGCTGCTCGCTCGGGGACGGCTTCGCGGTCCCGATCGTCAGCTCTTCGTACACCTGTCGGCTGTCGACGGAGACAATTTCGGCGTTGAGCCGCTCGGCGACCTCAAGGCTTACCGCTGTTTTGCCGACGGCCGTGGGCCCTGTGATGGTGAGGATGGGATCGGCCGCATCGGGCTCAGATAAAGGCTCCATGGTATCGTTGTTCGGGTCCATAGGCAACGGAAGGGCTCTCCCAATTACTGATTCTCATAGATGGTTTCCGGGGAGGTGCGTAGGGGACACATATAAAAAACCCGCCGCCGGAGAATTCCGACGGCGGGCGAGTCGTTCCGGCCCCCTTCAATGGAGTCCAGAAGGGGAGACTAGTGCGTTACGCACTGGCCGTGGCCGGCTCCACCATCTCACCGACGTTGAAGCCTTCCTCTTCGGACTTGGCCTTGGCGATGTTGTAGATAAGCACGCCGTATCCGGCCTTCGCGAGAACGTCCGCGATCGTGTATCCGACCTGGAGGGCCACGATGGTTCCCGGGGTGTTGCTCGGGAACGCCTCAGGGAATGCCATCGGGATCATGTACGCAATCGGGTAGAAGCCCCAAGTGGCCAGCAGCAGCAGCCGGGCGTTGCCGAGAAGCGTCGACACGCGACTGCTCTGTCGCTGGATCGTATCCCCCAACTGGGTGAAGAGGATGTACAGGATCCACACGAACGGAATGGTGCTCAGGAAGCCCCAGAGGCCGCGGGTCCCGAAGAGGGCCGCGTTTTCGCTAACCTCACCGGGGTAGCCGAGCACGATCATGAGGGCTGCCAGGAACCCGAGCTTCGCGGCCAACGGACCGCGCTCGTTCTTCGGAAGGCCCATGACGAGCACCAACTCCACAGTCAGCAGCGGCACCGTAAGGAGCCAGTCCACGTAGCGGTACGCGTCGTTGAATAGCTCACCGGTGGGCTGGTACATCCCATTCTGCAGCGCATATGCGGCTTCCCAACTGCTGGTAATTCGGAAGTAGTGGTAGCCAGCAATGAAGACCACCAGCGCCGAGACCATCATTGAAATTCGGTACTTCGGCGCCAGGTTGTTACGTGCCATGACGAAGAACACGAAGGACGCCGTCATGGTCGCAACGGTGAACGAGAACATGTTGAACACCAGGCTATACTGGCCCGGCGTCAGGGTGGGAAGTTCTTGTAGCATGGGTAAATTCGGGTTGTTTGGGTGATAGTGTGAGCGGGTTCGATCGGGCCACAAGGGCCGACTCGGAACCATCCCAGTTGTGTGTGCTGACGAGACTCAAGTCGCGAATGCTCCTCGCAGTGCGTAAAAAACTGGGAATCACTTACGGTAGTATAACTGCGAGGACGTGCGACTGCCAACGGAAAAATCCGACGCGTCTTCCCAAATTGTGAGGGAAAAGTTATATATCAAGTTGCGGACAGGCGCGTCGCCTGGTCCGGTGTAACTGCCCGGTGCGATCCGTACAGGAGTAGGAGAATGCCTTGCACTACCAGAAGGTTTGTGAACAGGAAGAACAACGCCTCCTCCAAGGGCAACCCGAGGACCGACGCCCCGACGGTGTACTCGGGCGAGATCGTCCAGATGCGGGAGTGGAGGGCCACTGCATCGGCCACCCAGAGGTACGCCGTTGGTAGGGCCGTTGTCACGAGGACGCTGTCCCGAAACGCCCAGAGCGTCTCCCCATCGTAGAGCCACATCCCCGCCAGGATGGGCGGGGCCCACACCAGAATGAGGGCCAGATAAAGCGTCGAGGCACGGCCGTCCGTTAGCAGATAGGCCCCCAGCCCGGTGATTCCGGCAAACAGTGCTGCCCCGCTCCAGGGCGCTGCCGACGCGTACGTGCTCGGGGTGGGGGAAACCCGGTACAGGTACTGGTAAAGGAAGAGCCCAGTCAAGATGGGCTGCAGCACGAAGAACATATATTCCTCAATGGGCACATACCCGATGGTCCCGACGACTCGATTGGCGCCGTACCACCACACCTCCTGGGCGACGAGGTAATTGTCCCACGGGGTCGTATACGTAAATGCAATCAGGCAGACAATCGGAATCGCCAAATCAACCCGCATGTCGTCGTCCATCCGCCTTGGGCGTCGGTGAAACGCCACCATGAGGAGGATTGGAGGGACTAGGAAGATCAGATGGAAAGAAAGGTAGCTCATTCAGCGGCACTATCGGCTATTATTGGGTGGAAGATCACGCCACGTTCTTCAGCACCACACGGGCGGCATTTCGCCCGGACGCCCCCATGATTCCTCCCCCTGGATGCGTGCTCGCCCCCGTTAGGAAAAGGTCGTCTACCGGCCCCTCGTAGTTCGAGGCCCCAAATAGAGGTCGTGCCGAGAACATTTGGTCGATGCTCATCTCAAGATGCATCACGTTTCCCCGGTACAGCCCTAGGTGGTCCTCCAACCACTCGGGGTGCTGGAAGAGCTGGCCGACAATTGACTGCCGCGTTCCGGGTGCATACTGTTCAAATTGGGCGAGCAGCGTGTCGGCCACCTCCTCAGCAATGTCCGGCCACGCGCGTCCGTCGGCCAGCTCGTAGGGAAAGTACTGCCCCCAAAGCCAAAGCACTTCTCCGCCGGGAGGGGCAAGTGTATCGTCCGCTGCGGAGAATGTCATTGCAATTAGGGGCGGGTCCTGTGCCGGCCGACCCGCCAGGTGGTCTCCGTAGGCCGCCCGTAGTTGCGTCATGTCCCGGCACAGCAGCTGCAGGCCTGTTCGTGCCTTTTGGTCGTTGGCGGTCGCCGTGTACGAGACGGGCTCGTCCAGCGCGAGGCGCATCATCGCCCCGAACCCATTTCCAATCCGCAACCCGTCGGCCCCATCCGGCCGGTGCCGGGCAGGGAGGAGGTGATCGAACGTTTCTTTCGCGTGTGTGGCCGAACACACGGCTCGACTCGTGTAAGAGGTCCCGTTGACCCGAATGCCCTCGGCGTGCTCGTGGTTGACCAGAATTTTCTCGACGGGCGCGTCGGTGTAGATGTCGCCCCCATGTGCCTCGATGTGGCGCTTGAGTGCCTGCGTGAGCTCGCCGGATCCGCCCTTGGGACGCGCTACGCCCCCTTCGTGATACAGTGGGTGCCACAGCGCAAAAGGCCCAGTGAGGGGATCGGTCGGCGGCGGGCCCGACTGAGCGGCCATCCAGGCAATGGCCGTTCGCAGCTTCTCTTCCTCAAAATAGGCCCCTAGAACCTCCTGATACGGACGGAGGATGTGACGAAGCTCCTCCTGCCAGGGAAGTGGCGAGCTGGCCCCACGAATCAACTGTTTGCCCACCTCCAAGGGGCTTGGGGAGGTGAGAAAGATGTCCCGCATGGTGCGGGCAAATCCGATCCAGTCCGTCACAAACTCGCGGTAGGCCTTGCCCTCCCCGGGAAAAAGCCGTTCGAGGTGGTCAACGGTACGGTCTAGGTCGCGGTAGAAGTAAATTACGTCGCCGTCGGGGAACGGCGCGACGAACATCGGGTCGAGCTCAATATACGTGAGCCCATACTGCTCCAGCTCCAGTTCCTCGACGATGGGGGTTTGCCGTATAAGGATGTGCGCGCTCCCTCCCAGGTCGATCTGGTATCCCGGAAAGAGCTCTTTGGTAGACACCGCTCCCCCAACCATCTCCCGCTCTTCAAACACCGCAACCCGGTAGCCTGCCTGGGCGACGTAGGCGCTCGCAATCAGCCCATTGTGCCCCGCGCCAATGGTAATCAAGTCGTAGTCGGTGGACATAAAGATAGCCGCACTAAGGAAAATAGACCGCACTACAAGAGAACGATCAAACACGTCATTTTCACGGTGCGAGAGGATAGTTTCCGAAACCGTTGTGTCGTTTGTCCGTGAACATTAAGGCGTAGTGAAGTTCCTATACCACGTGACGACTGGCGCCCGCTCACGGCTCTGTTCCCGCACCTGTTCTCTCGCCGGCCATGAACTGGATTTACCAGGTTCTCAGCTTCTTTGTTGCCTTCGGCCCGATTATCCTCGGGACGCTCCTGTGGCATTTCATTTGGAGCGACGACTCCGGGTCGTCAGGCGGGCCGCCCGGGGGGCCCCGCTGGCATCCGGCGCCGCCGCCGCCCTCATTCTCTGGGGACCGCCGCCCCCAGCACGACCGGCCGGTTCGGACCCCTGATCTTCCGGAGCGCGAATCTGCGTAACCTTCCCTCCACCGAATGGCCCTCATCGACATCTCCCGAAGCGTCTCTCCAGCAACGGCCGTGTGGCCCGGCGATCAGGAGGTGCAATGGACCTGGACTGCTCGCCGCAACGAGGACGAATCGTCTGTCAACCTAGGCTCCCTCCGACTGAGCACCCACACCGGCACCCACGTCGACGCTCCCCTTCACGTCAAGCCGCAGGGGGAAGCGACCGACGATCTGCCGCTCGATTCTTTTGTTGGGCCTGCCCGCGTCGTGGACGTGACTGCCAACGCCCCGTCGATTCGCCCGGAGCATGTCAATCAGCATGTCAATCAGTTAGACGGGCCCAGTCCGGAACGAGTTCTGTTCAAAACATCTGGCGGTGTCTCCCCGGACGACGAGTGGCCCAACGCCGTGGTCCCGATTCACCCGGATACCATCCATGCCCTCGCGGACGCCGGCGTCAGTCTCGTGGGGACGGACGCCCCGTCCGTTGATCCGCTTGATAGCACAGACCTGCCCGCCCATCACGCGTTGCTGGACACTGGCATCGTGAACCTCGAAGGACTTGTCTTGACAGACGTCCCACCGGGCCGCTACGAGTTGGTTGCGCTCCCGCTAAAGATTGTGGGGGGCGATGCGGCTCCCGTCCGGGCTGTGCTTCGAGACGACCCCACGTCGTAGCCTCTGGGCGCCTCCGCGAACCACTTCGGAAGTTGTTTGGTGAGTAGATGTTCAGCCAAGACACAGCGGGCAACGTTCACGGGGATGGCCCGAGCGGGCCCTGTAGTAGGGGCAAGCAGAAACGAGCATGCTTCGGATGGGCCCCTTGGCGCCTTCTAAATTCGTTCTGCGCCCGGAACGCGACGGCCAAGTCGTTCCCCGGCCGCGAAGGCCCGCGAAGTTACAGGCTGTTGACCGCCCGCCAAACAGCTCCGCCCTCCTCATTTACTGTTCATCATTCCTGTCTCCTCCTATGGACCTCTTCAACCGCGATGAGCTGAAGCGCCTGGCCCAGTCGGACGACGGCCTCTGCATTTCGATCTACATGCCCACGCATCGGTTTCGGTCCGATTGGTCCCAGAACACGACCCGGTTCAAAAATCTTCTCCGTGACGTCCGGGATCAGCTCCGCGAACAGGAATACCGGGAGTCCGACATCGACAATATTCTGGGAGAGGCCCGCCAGCTTCTCGACCGACCCGGCTTCTGGCGCGGTCTCAGTGAAGGGCTCGCGGCATTTCTGACGACCGACACGTCCGAGTTCTATCGCCTCCCGCTTCCGTTCGACGAGGTGGCGATTGTGGAGGATCGGTTCCACCTGAAGCCGCTCTTCCCACTGATTGCGTCAAACAACCGCTACTACCTGCTCGCCCTGAGCCAAAATGACGTCCGCCTCTACCAGGGCACGCATCAGGCCATCAGCGAAGTGGAGGCCGCCGAGATTCCCTCCGATATCGTGACGGCCATCCAGCAGTACGAGGAGCCCCCCGAGCAGGGCCTTCAGTCGCATACACAGGCGGCCCCGTCCTCGCCGGATGGGGGCGAGGCGGGTCAGGTGCGCCACGGCCACGGGTCGTCGGAAGACCAGAGCCGCGAGCCCAAAGATCAGCTTAAACGCTTCTTTCGTCGCATCGACGAGAGTGTGACGGACTTTATCGGTGGGGAGGAGGCGCCGTTGGTTCTGGCTGGGGTGTCCGAGTACCTGCCGCTCTACAAGAGCGTCAATAACTTTCCCCACCTCGTAGACGACGACATCATCGCCGGAAATCCTGAGCAGCTGGAACTGAAAGAGCTCCACCGGGAGGCGTGGTCGGTCGTCGAGTCGGTACTGCAGGCGGTGCAACAGCAGGAGCTTGATCGCTTCGAGGACCTGTATCACGAAAACGCCGAGCTCGCCTCGGGCGATTTCCACGAAATCGTTCCCGCCTGCGCGTACGGGCGCGTGGATACCCTCTTCGTCCCGCAGGGGCAGTACCGCTGGGGACGATTTGACCCCGACAGCAACACGGTTAGGGTGCACGACTCGCAAGAGCCAGGAGACGGTGATCTTCTGAACTACGCCGCCCTCAAATCTTATTTGAGCGGGGCCGCCGTACATGTTCTGTCGCCGGAGGAGATGCCGGGCGGCCGCAGCGTCGCGGCCATCTTCCGCTACGAGGCGGACGTTACCGCGACCGAAACCGACTGACCCCGCTCCGAATCAGCCCTCAACGCGGCTCCTACAACATAGGGGCCGCGCCTCCCTGTGTACACGATAAACAAAATTATTGTGGACACAGGCGTTTGTTATAAGATGCCTTATCGCAGACACAAACCAGGCGCATGAAGCTTCTCGACTCGTTCCTGCGCAGTCTCTCTTCGTCCCAGACGCGCCGGGCATACCGGACCGATCTGCAGGCGTTTTTTGCGCAGGCGGAGGGCATAACCGTTGACCTCGTGCAGGCGGTCACGCATGAGGACATTCGTGCCTTTGTGGAGACTATGCATGATCTCGACCTGGCAGCGGGCACCCAGCGTCGACGCCTCGCGGCCCTCCGCTCATTTTTCGACTGGGCAATGACGGAGCGCATTCACGACCGCAACCCGGCGCGCCATCCTGACGTGAAGCCGATGCCTCCGGCCGACGCACCCTCGTCCGTGCGCTCACTTACGAAGCTAGAGGTGCGCGACACGCTGGAGGCGGCCGGCGCGTCGGATGAGACTGGGCTTCGCGATCAGGCAATCATCCTGACGACGATCCACGCAGCCCTGCGGCGGGGCGAAATCGCAGCCGTGGCGGTCGAAGACGTCCGGCCTCTTGGGCGGTATTGGATTCTTGAGGTGAATCAGGGCGACACAGGTGAGGAATACGTTCGTATTCCCGATCAGGTCGTCGATGTAATTGACAACGTACAAGACCAGTTTGGGCTTACCGCCGGGCCGCTGTGGCGCTCGATGAGCAATCGAAATCGCGGCGCGCCCCTTTCGGCGGACGCGATTTACACGATCGTCCGTCGGGCTGGGATCGCCGCCGGGGTGGGTTCAGTTACGATCGATATGTTGCGCCGCACCGGGCTGCGCCTTGCGGCCGACGGCGGCGCGAGCCTCTCACAGATTCAAGCCCATGGACGGTACGGAGATTCCTCGTCAGTCTTGGGTATTGCTGAGGATCATTCGAATCAGCTCAGTGACAGTGCTGTTGACTACATTGATATCTTTTAGTATCGCTGATAAGATAATCATAATACAGAATCCCTTCATGGAAGAGAAGTGGAAGCCAATTGAGGGGTGCGAAGGCCATTATCAAATCAGTAACTACGGGAAGATATGAATTGAGCCCAAAACACATGATTTTTATTCAGAAGCTTGGGGTAAGCAAGTGACAAAGAAGTATGAGGGCAGACTTGGCTCGCCCTCTGATCAAGGGCAGGGATACTTGCAATTTCACCTGAGTAAGAACGATGGTGGTGGTGGCCAAGAGGATCCGCGATTGATCCATCGCCTCGTAATGGAGCATTTCGGACCCAAGCCTCCTTCGGATGAGCACAGATGGGTTAACCATATTGACGGTGATAAGACCAATAACCGCGTTGATAATTTAGAGTGGGTGAGCCCAACGCTTAATCGTTTGCACGAGTCTTTTCTGGAGGCTGTTGATCAGCACGGCGAAGAGACAGTCCGTGCAAAGTTAGAAGGCTGGCTATAGGAGAACAAATACTCTTTTTGGAACTTCCCAAAACAGGTACATAAATGGCGTTATGTTGCACTTTTGGTCACGAGTCGTTTTGTTTTATACTGACGGACATGCAGCCGAGCGCAGGCTTCATTACCGATCTCTGCGGGTCTACTGTCTAACCACACAATTCAATGAGCGAGTCTGCCAGCGATAAGGACCTCCAACTCAGATCGTCGAACGTTCAGAACAGTTCGATTCAGGGGGTGTCTCGACGAGATGACGAGCACCGCCCTTACAACGCTCCCACTGACGAACAATGCTCGATTGAGTCGGACAAAGTGCTTGTCCAGCGCTGGCTCGCCGAGAAAAGTGCACAAACCCAAGAGGAATACTCTCGCGACATAGAGCAGTTTGTAGGCTTCGTCGATCTCCCATTGCGCTACGTAACCTTAGGCCACCTGCAGGAATACCGCGAACATCTGAAGTCGCAGGACTACGCAAGGTCCTCGCGGAAACGCAAGTTGTCGGCTGTTAAAAGTCTCTTCACGTTCGGGACGAAGTTGCGGTTCTTTGCCCATAATGTCGGGGCGGCCCTCTCCACCCCCACGGTCCGAAACGATCGAGCCGAGCGAATTCTCTCGGAGGCCGATCTCTGGGCCATTCTCCGCGACGAAAAGGACCTCCGCAATCACGTCCTTCTACGCCTCTTTTACGCGTCAGGCGGACGCATTTCGGACCTCGAAGATCTGCGCTGGCGCGACCTGAAAGATCGTCCAGACTTAGAGGGCCCCAACGGCCGGTCTGGCGGCCAGGTGACCTTTTTCGGCAAGGGCGGGAAGACCCGGGCGGTCACGCTGTATAGCAAAGTGTGGAGCCTCATCATCCGACTTCGAGACGACGAGAAAGCGGAGGGGTATGGCGCCCCCGACGATCCGGTCTTCCGCTCTCAAGTAGGCGGATGTGTCTCCCGAACCCAGATCTGGCGGATCGTGAAGAAGGCTGCGACCCGCGCCGGCGTGAAGCTCACCCAGAAGACCGATGCGGAGGGGGCTTTAAAGCGCAACGAGGATGGAGACCCCATCAAAGTCTCAGAAGTATCTCCCCACTGGTTCCGACACGCCCACGCATCGCACGCCCTTCAGAAGGGAGCTGACCTGGAGCTCGTGCGTGAGACCCTGGGCCATGAGAGCATCGAGACGACAAAGACGTACCTCCACGCCCAACCCGGAAAATCGTCGTCCTACTACGTGGACGAGGCGCCGGACTTCAACGGATAGCAGCGCTCAGTCCGCCTGGGCCAGCACGTCCAATTGATGGGCGATGTAGGTAAGCCGGCCTTCGTGAATCTGGCGGCGCCGATCCGACAGCCAGTCCGCAAACGCATCATCGTCGAGGGCCGGGTGGCCGTGAAGCTCGTTTTCAATGAAGTGCAGAATGTGGTAGAGAAAGTACGCCTCGTCCGCCGGGTAGTCTCCGTCCTGCGGCCACACGATCCAGTCCGATCCGCCGGCCTCAAGAAGGGTGCTCCCCGCGTCTCGGAGATGCGTTAAGAGACGCCGCCCCGATTGGTCACCGGCCCGACCGTCGCCGTGGTCGGTCGTCATGCTCTCGTGGTACAGCGTCTCGACGCGCCCATCCAACCCCGAGTCGTGCGGCGGCTCGAAGGCCGTCACGCCGTCGAAGTGAATCGGCAGGTACCACAGGCCCCGGTCACGGAGCAGCGGCCGGAGCGCCTGAATCGCGTCGGGGATCCGCAGCAGATCAAACAGCGCTTGTCCGACAATTGCGTCGAATCGGTCCCCATCGTGCGCCGCGGCGAAGTCGTACAGGTCCGCCGTCACGAATTCGAGGACGACGGATTCGCCGTCCGCCGCCCAGACCTGCGGGGATCGGCCGGTCACCTCGAACCCCTGTTGCTCCGCCCACGTCCGCAGTTCGGACGACGCAGTATCGAGCACCGCCGGGTTCCGGTCCACGAGCGTATACCGGAGCGACGGGCCCGTTCGAACGTCCAGGGCAGTGACGATGCGCTCCACGGTCGCGCCAACGCCGGCCCCGACCTCTAAGATGCGGAGCGACGAAACGCCACCCAGCTCCTCGACGAAACGGGACCACACCCGATGATTGAGGGCGCGGCCGTCAATGGACTTTTTGGCCGTTAGGTACCGGGACAGGCGGTACGCATCCGGAGCATGCACAGACAAAAGGGTCAGATAGAAAAATTACGCCGTATAGGAGGCCCAGGCGGTGTCGTCCTCCCAGATCTTGACGGTGACGGTCTCCAACCGTCCCGTATTCAGCTGCTCCGTCAAGGCCGTGCAGAAGATTCGGGAGAAGTGCTCGATGCTGGGATTCAGCCCCTCAAATTCGGGCAGGTCATTCAGGGTGGCGTCTTCGTACCGGTCTACAAGGGCCTCAAGGACCCCCTCCACCTCCACGATGTCGACGAGGTACCCGTGTTCGTTGAGCTCGTCTCCCTCCAACGCGACCTCGACGTCGAAGTGGTGCGAATGCCACTCGTTCTCGGGGCCACAGTTTGGGACTGTAAGATAGTGCTGCGCCACGAAGTCGCGGCGAACCATCAGTTCGTACATGGCAGAGCCGTAGGGGTGAGAAGAGAACGGTCCGGTCGTACCGGTTCAGTTGTACTGGAATACGGGCTGCAGCATCGAAGGATCAGTCGAAAGCTGTGCGTACGCTGCAGGGGCGTCGTCGAGGGAAAATGTCTGGGAGACAAGATCGCTCGGGGTGAGCGTGGGCAACAGGTCGAGCACCACGGACATACGCCGGTCCTTTGTCCACCGGCCCCGAAGCGATGGATCGATGGTACTGACCTGACTGGAAATGATTTCCATTCGAGAGCGGTGAAAGTGACGCCCGAGGTCAATGGGGGCAGATTTCGTGCCGTACCAGGACCCCACCACGACCCGTCCACTGAAAGCCGTACGCTGCACCGCCTCGTTGAGTACGGACGGCTTCCCCGTCAGCTCGAACACGAGATCGGCGCGTGAAACGTCGGGCCCAGAGGCGTCATGCCCCGTGTCCAGCTCCAGCTCGGACGAAGAGGCCACGGCCGTTCCCCCCAGCGATTCCGACACGGCCCGCCGGTGGGGCGACGGCTCGACGGTCCAAAGCCCCCGAAGCGGATGCCGAGACAAGAGCTGAGTGGTGAGCAGCCCCACAACGCCCTGCCCGAGCACGACGACCTGCTCCCCAACCATGGGGCGTCCGTCCATAACGAAGTTTACGGCCGTCTCTACGGACGGGATCAGGGCGGCGTCCACGGCAGACACGGCGGGGGGCACGCGAACAAGAGCGGACGGCGACGTCACGAACCGGGACACGTGAGGCTGAAACGAAAAGACAGTGCGTCCCTCCCACTCGGCGTCGACATTGCTGCCCACTGTCTCGACCGTCCCCACACATGCGTAGCCGTAAGAGATGGGGTACGAAAAATCGTCGTCCTCGAGGGCCTCGATCGTGGTGTCGGCCGCCAGGGTTTCGGGAACGTGCCCCTCGTACACGAGCCGCTCCGTGCCCGGACTTACGGCGGAGTACTCCGTCCGGACGACCACCTCGTCCGGTGCCGGGTCCGGCATCGGCTCGGTCACCACCTCCACTTCACCAGGCCCCGTAAACTGTACCCGCCGCCGAGACGCACTTGCCATGTGAGTTGGGAGTCGTTCGAACTGCATTCGGGGAGCATCGAGGGGAACGGCCTCACTCGGAGGCGACGGGCCATACAGGATCCCCTTCCAGGACCAAGTCGTCTCCGTACCACCGCTGCTGGATGTTGTCCAACCGGGGGAAGTCAGACCGAGCGTGCGCGTCCTGATCTTCGGGGGTGAGCGAAGAGAGCGCCGCCGTTCCGCCTACGAACATAGGGGCCACAGTGACGATCACACGCTGGGCGCACTGACGTCGCAGGAAAGAGGTGAGAATGCTCGTCCCCCCCTCCACCATCACGCTGGAAAAGTCGCGCTCCCCGAGGGCACGTAGGAGGGTCTTGACACAGATTCCCCCCTCCGGCCCGCAAGACAGTTCCATGACCGTGCCCCCGTGCGCTTCGAGTCGCTCTTTGCGGTCCAGGTCCGCGTTGGGGCTCGTGACGATGAGCGGATCCGGGCCGTCTCCCGCAAGAAGTTGTGCGTCGGAGGGGAACCGCAGCGACGAATCCAGCACGATGGGGACCGGGTGCGTTCCATCGCTGTGCCGGACCGTGAGACGCGGGTCGTCGGCCAACACGGTTCCGATGCCGACGAGAATGCCATCATGGAGCGCACGGAGTTGATGGGTAAACCGGAGGGCCTCTTCACTGCTAATGGGGAGCGGTGTGCCCGACGTCGAGGCGATCGATCCGTCTAGGCTCTGGGCGTACGTCAGTGTTACGAACGGCCGTCCTTCCTCTGCAAAATAGCGGTCAATCCGCTGCTTCAGGTCACGGAGTGACGTCCCATGGGCGTTGCCCTGAGCGTGCCCGTTCGCGGGCCCCAGATCCAAGATGTGACGCATCCGGTTCACCTTCGTCCGGAGGTATTCCGCGTTGTGCCGGTTCACGTGGGGCTCAAGCGAAACCCGCTCGGTAATTTCAACCCCATGTTCGGCGAGACTCTCAATCTTTTGTGGGTTGTTGGTCAAGAGGCGAGCGGACGACACACCCAGGTCATCGAGGATTCGTGCAGCGATGGCGTAGTCTCGCTCGTCGGCTCCGTGCCCAAGAATCCGGTTGGCCTCGACGGTGTCGTAGCCGTCGTCTTGGAGGTTGTAGGCACGGAGCTTACTAAGAAGACCGATCCCACGTCCTTCCTGACGCAAATAAAGGAGGATCCCTCGGCCGTTTTTTGCAATCCGTCGCATCGAGGCATCCAGTTGCTCCCCACAGTCACAACGCAGGGACCCAAGGACGTCACCGGTAAAGCACTCAGAATGAACTCGTACCAACACATCCTCCGCATCCGCGACGTCCCCACACACGAGTGCCAGGTGATCCTTGTCGTCCTTGCTGTTTTCATACAGAGAGAGTGAGAACTCGCCGTCTACAGTGGGAATTCGAGCACTCGTCAACCGTTCGACGGAGGGAATCTCCATATCAGGGTCCATGAGCCGAGATCGGAATGAAAAGAACCACCACTAGCAGTTGGGCGGCCAGCGTATGACTGCTTGCAAGGGGCAATCAAATTCGACTTTGGATCAACCAGTTCCGTTGCGCAGGGTTTTGGGAAGACTGTTACGGAGCCGACTCGATGATGCTCTTTCACATGGTTGCTTGTCTTGCAATAACAGAAGTCGCAGATCCTCCTCCAGCACGTCCCTTGAATTATGGTAGAAGGCATCGTCCTTCCGAGGCGCTTTTCGTTTTCCACCACCGAACTAGCAAACGTTCAGGCCCCGCAGTGGTAGAGAGAGTATCCTCTTTGTGATGGAATGCCGCCCTAAGTCGCACCTTCAGACGCAGCTCCCATGCGCTTTCGTCCAATTGTTGTTGGGGCCCTGTACCCCGGCATCACACGCGGCCTAAGTGCCGACCTTCTCGCCACCCAGGCCCTTTCGGGCACGGGGTATCCGGTTTGCACTTCTCACGTCGTTGCCGGGGACGGCGTCGTGACGGACGTCCTCAATGTCCCAACGGACACCGTGGCCGCGCAGCTCGAACATTTGTTTGAGACCCGGACCCCGACCAGTGCCAAGGTAGGCATCATCGGGGCCACACCAACCGTGGACCGAGTGTTCGACCACCTTCACTCGCTGGACGGCCCCGTCGTCTACGACCTCACCGTGAGCGGTCCGAGCGGCGAGGACGTTGTCGAACAGGAAGGCTTGGAGGCGATTGTCGAACGCCTCAGTGAGCCGGACCTCGTCACAATCCGGCGCACAGATGCCGCCCTGGTGGCCGGCATGGAAATCCCCAGTCTGGACGATGCCCAGGTGGCCGCCCAACGGATTGCCCAGCAGGGGGCCGAGCACGTTCTGGTCCGTTGCGGAAAGCTTCCCACTCACTTCTACGACAAGGAAGGGACGCCCCCCGATTACGCCCTGGACCTCTTTTTCGACGGGGACGACTTTGCCCTCTTCGAGGCCCCACATCTTGACGGCCTCCAGTCGCACCATGGCGCATCGAGTGGCCTCTTGCTTCCCCTGCTCCGTCACCTCCAGACCGGGATGGAACTCGAACCAGCGCTACAAAAAGCTAAGGGCCGGGTCTCCGAAGCCCTCCGGGCCCTCCAACAGGACGAGGGAGACAATCCAGACGCCACCTTCTTCGAGACCTTAGAAGAGGAACCGACCATGGCTGAGGTCCAAGAGTAGCCGCTCAGCCTCTTCCTCCCTCTCAAATACGTGTTGCCTCATGCCCAACGATGCGAAGGAGAACTCGAACCAGTCCAAGGCCACCATCTACGATGTGGCCGATCACGCAGGCGTTGCCATTTCGACCGTCTCGCGGGTGCTGAATGATTCGGAGGATGTGGCCGACCAAACCCGAGACAAGGTGGTGCGGGCCATTCAGGAACTCCAGTTCCGCCCGAACCGGACCGCAAAATCGCTCGCTCAACGCTCCACGCGGACCATCGCCGTGGCGCTCCCCACGTTCACGACGCCCTTTCACAACGAACTGTTGAAAGGGGTGCGGGACCGGCTCGACGACGAGGACGTGGATCTGCTGCTCTGCGACCTGGAATGGGAAGCGCCGAAGCACTCTCTCCGCAGCTTCCTGGAGGGCGGCGCCATGGACGGGCTCCTGCTCGTGGGCGTGACGCCGGACGGGGACCTCGCCGACGAACTGCGGATGCTCGGGGGGCCGGTCGTGCTCGTCGGGGCCGAGCTGGCCGGCTTCGATTCGTTCTACTGGGAGGACCAGCCCGGTGCCGAGCTCGCAGTCAATCACCTCATCGACCAGGACTACACCCGGATCGGAGCCATCACGACGCCCCACGACAACCGTGTCCGCAACGAGCGGATCGCGGGGTACCGCCAGGCGCTGGAAGACGCGGGCATTGAGTTCAATTCCGACCTCGTGGTGCACGGCCACACGAGCAAGCACGATGGGTTCAGCGAGGAGTCCGGGTATGAGGCGATGCAGGACCTCCTGGCCCTCGACGACCCTGTGGAGGCCGCCTTTGCGAGCAGCGACGTACAGGCCATCGGGGCCTGGCAGGCACTCCGCGAAGAAGGATTTGAGGTGCCCGACGACTTTGCCTTTGTTGGGTACGACGACATTAAAGTAAGTCGCTTCATTGGACTGAGCAGCGTGGCCCAGAACATGCACAACGTCGGGAACGAAGGCACCGATCTTCTCCTGGACCGATTGGAGAAGCGGGGGCCCGAGACGTACACCTCCCGCTTGGTGGAGCCGGAACTCCACATTCGGAAATCGAGCCAACGTCTCTGAGTCCCTCCAGGCGCCTCTCCTGTCGACGCGCCCGCCCCAATTTCGGGACGGAGCACGCCCCTTCAGTCCTCACTTCCCTTTCTCCCTCAACTGCGGCGGAGCCCTGTTTTATGGACCATCAACTTATCGAAGACCAGCTGGACCACACGATCGAGCAGACCGGTTTTGACGACCTGGGAGAGACCTACCACGGAAAGGTTCGGGACAATTACCGACAAGGCGATCGGCGCATTCTGGTCACGACCGATCGGATCTCTGCCTTCGACCACGTCCTCCCACAGACCATTCCATTCAAGGGCCAAATTCTGAATCAGACGGCCGCCTACTTCTTCGAAGCCACAGAAGATCTTGTCCCGAACCACGTCCTCTCCGTTCCGGACCCCAATGTGACCATCGCGAAGGAGTGCACCCCCATTCCCATCGAGTTTGTGGTCCGGGGCTATTTGGCCGGGCACGCCTGGCGGGAATATGACCGGGGCACACGGACCCTCTGCGGGCAGGGCCTGCCGGACGGACTCCGAGAGAGCGAGCAGCTGCCCGAGCCGATCCTCACCCCCACCACCAAGGCCGAAGAGGGGCACGACCAGGACGTGAGCCGAGAGGAGGCGCTTGCAAATACCGGCCTGGCCCCCGCCACCTACGACCAACTCGCCGAGTGGGCCCTCGCGCTGTACCGACGCGGCCACAAGATGGCAACGGAGCAGGGCCTCCTCCTCGTCGATACGAAGTATGAATTTGGCCGCACGCCCGACGGCAATCTCGTGTTAATCGATGAGGTGCACACCCCCGACTCATCGCGGTACTACTACGCAGACGGGTACGAGGATCGCCTTGCCGAGGGCCGTCCCCAGAGGCAGCTCTCGAAGGAGTTCGTTCGGGAGTGGCTCATGGACCATGGCTTCCAAGGACGAGCCGGCGACGAGATGCCCACGCTTCCGGATGCGTTCCGAGCAAAGGTTACGAGGCGCTACGTGGAGCTCTTCGAAAAGGTGACGGGACAAGCGTTCGAACCGGATACGCACCCCAACCCTGAAGCCCGTATCCACTCGGCCCTGGGCGATTACGTCGTTGAAGCGTCGCGCTAGGCCCTCGACTTCGCCACCTCTGACGTCGCGGCGTACGTGGCGGGCCGTCGGTCTTGCAGGACATCGTTGTGGGCATTGATGTTGCGGTCGCGCGCCTCGCGCGGATCCAGGTCAACAACCTCCACCACGTCCGCCGACTCGTCGGCCCGGGCCAAGATGGTCCCCGAGGGGGCGCACACCTCACTCATTCCGATGAAACGCAGGGATTCTCCCTCCTTCTCTTCCCGTCCGTGCCGGTTGGCCGTGATGGTGAAGACGTGGTTCTCACGAGCACGGACCGGCATGGAATCAGGGCAGTGTGGGAGGACAAGGTTGGAGGGATGAGCAATCACGTCCGCCCCTCTCAACGCAAGCGTGCGGGCTGCCTCGGGAAAATACCAGTCGAAGCACACCATCACCCCGAGGCGGTACGAGGCCCCGCCCGCAGTGTCCTCCTCAAAGACCCGGAAGCCCAGGTCGCCCGCCTCAAACAGGGTCATCTCCTCGTAGAAGAGGTGAACCTTGCGGTACGTATCCACCCGGCCGTCGGGCCGCACCACCACCGCGCTGTTGTAGAAATGATCCCCGTCCCGTTCGGCCAGCCCCGCCACGAGTGTCGCCCCCAGCGAGTCCGCCCAGCCCCGCAGTGCCGCCACGGATTTGCCGTTGGGGATCGGTTCGGCGACGCGTTCCAGGTCGTCTTTCGACTGAAAAAAGTACCCAGACGTAAACAGCTCGGGCAGGACGATCAGGTCCGCCTCGACGGAACGAAGAAGCGATTCGACCGCGGCGAGGTTTTGATCCACCTCAAGGTAGGCGGGGGCAAACTGGAGATAGGCAGCTCTCACGGGCACTCAACACTGGAGCGTGGGGACACTCGGACCGATGCCCCATCGGGCCTGCGCCATGGACCCTCCAGCCCATTTCGACGGCGCAGGCCACAGATGGACACCGACGGTCCGTCTCCCTCATGAGCAGTGAGGGGAGAACGGATTATGCTTAGTGTAGGGGATCAGGCAGGCGAGATCAAGGCCCGAAGCGGCCGGATCTTCAATAAAGTAAATTGCAATAACAGATGCTCAGTGCTCGTGCCGCCCTCGTTCCTCCTTTAGCTGCCGCACCGTTTCTTTCAGAGCATCGAAGTCCGGCTGTTGACCCGCGTCGTCGAGGACCTCGGCGTACTGAATCGTGCCCGCCGGGTCGACGACGAAGGCCGCCCGTTTGGCAATGCGGTCCAGTCCCATGGCGGTGAAGTTCTGGTCGTATTTTGCCCCGTACTCCGCGCAGACGGTCGCGTCGTGATCGCTTAGGAGCGGAAACTCAAACTGCTGCGTGGATCGGAACTCTGAAAGAACGGCCGGGGCGTCCGTCGAGATGCCGACGACGTGGGCTGGCTCGAACGAACCGAGGTCGTTGTTCACGGCATTCAGCTCCGTCGTGCACACGCTGGTAAATGCGCCGGGGAAGAAGAGAAGGACGACGGGCTGATCGAGATGGTCGGACAGCGCCCAGGACTGTGCCTCATCCGTGTAGAGCGTGAAACGGGGGGCGCGGTCTCCTTTGGAAAGCGAACGGGTCGTACTCATGAGGAGGTCGGAGTGTAGGAGTGGAGAGAAGTCCAGTTGCGGTTGGCTATTCGAATCGGATGGCCTTCACGGGTTCAACCCGTGCCGCCACGCGGGCGGGGATGTAGGCGGCCGCCCCACACAGGAAAACAGTCACGACCGCCACGAGCAAGAAGTCGAGCGGGTTCAGTCCAATCGGGGCCGTGGTCATGTAGTAGGCCTCGGCGGGGAGTGAGACCAGCCCAAACTGCTGCTGCAGGAGCGCGAAGGTAAGCGCCAGGGCCGCCCCAAGACTCGTCCCGACAACGCCAATCAGGCCCCCCAGGACGAGAAATAGTCGCTTCAGTGTGCGGCCCGAGGTCCCCAGCCCCTTGAGAATGCCAATCTCACGGGTTTTTTCGAGAATCAGCATCAAGAGCGTCCCGACGATGTTGAAGGCGGCGACGATGACAATCACCCCGATCACGAGCGGAATGATGCTCTGTTGCAGGTCCACCCAGGCAAAGAGCCCTGCGTACTGCTGGTAGACAGTACGGGCGGATACCGGAAATCCGAACCGGTTCTCGATCCGCGCCGCCAGCGAATCAATCCGGGATGGGTCCGACACCGTCACATTGAACCGACTCACGGACGGAGCAGCCAGGGATCCCAGCTGCCGGGCGACTGCGGTGCTACTGAAGACATATACATCGTCGATGTCCTGGAGCGACGTATCGTAGATGCCGCGGATCCGAAACTGCTCGACACGAGGCCGCCGCCCCCCCATCGACGTCCCAGATCCTCCCTGCTGTAGGGCAAACGCAGTTACACGGTCCCCGACCGCCAGGCCGAGCCGAGTGGCCATCTCCCGCCCCACGACGAGGCCCGGCTCACCTCTTGTCTCACCGTCCACGGCATCCCCCCCGGCCTCCACCCGTTTCTGCAGGTACGAGGGGAGCCGGTCCATGCCCAGCAACACCACCCCGTCGATCGCGTCCTCCGAGTAGCGAAGCAGCACCGGCTGCTCGACCACCGGAGAAACGTCGGCGACGCCCTTCATTTCCCGAAGCTGGCGTCGGAGCGACGCGCCCTGATCGAGCGGCTCGTCCTGAACGTAACTGGACACTTGAATGTGTGCCCCGAACCCGACGATTTTTTCCTCGATCTCTTCGCTAAAGCCCCGAACGATCGCGAGGGCGAGGAGCAGCGCAGCGACCCCTAGCGTTACGCCCCCCACGGCTACGTAAATAATGAAGCGCAGGAAGCTCCGGCCTTGTTCTCGTCCCTCGGCCCCCCAGAGGTACCGGAGGGACATAAAGCGCTCGAAGCGAACGGGCACGGACCAGGAGAAAGCGGTGCGGGCAGCACGGACGAAGCACAAATTGAAATCCGTTTCCGCTACAAGACTGCCAGGAAGAAGATCCGACCGCATACTTCGGTCGAACATGCCCAGTCTCCTTCCCGTACCTAGACGTAGATTACATTTTCCGCACAATCCGTCGCTTCGACGCCCCCTCCCATGAACAACGCATATCCCGAGACCCCTCCTCCCGAGAACGAACCGGTTCGTGCCTACGCCCCCGGGTCCGAAGACCGTCGGTCCGTTCAGGAGCGACTCAGAGAACTGAGGAACCAGACCGTTGAAATCCCAGCCATCGTGGGGGGCACCCCCATGTATCCGGGCTCGACCTCCGAAGTTGTCCCGCCCCACGACCACCAGCACACGCTCGGGGAGGTACACCAGTCCGGGAAGGGCACCGTGGACGACGCAATCGACGCGGCGATGGAGGCCAAGGCCGAGTGGGCCGCAATGGACTTTTCGGATCGGGCCGCCATCTTCCTCCGCGCCGCCGACCTGATTGCTGGGCCGTACCGGGACACCCTCAACGCGGCGACCATGCTGGGACAAGGGAAGAGCATCCACCAGGCCGAGATCGACGCGGCCTGCGAGCTCATCGACTTCCTCCGGTTCAACGTCCATTACGCGGAGCAGATTTACCGCGACCAACCGAATGACTCGCCGGGAATCTGGAATCAGATGCAGTACCGACCGCTCGAAGGCTTTGTGCTGGCGGTCACGCCCTTCAACTTCACCGCCATCCAGGGCAACCTCCCGACGGCCCCGGCCCTGATGGGCAATACGGTGTTGTGGAAGCCGGCCTCTCGATCCGTGTACTCCGCGTTTTTCTTCTACAAGATCCTGGAAGAAGCGGGCCTTCCCCCCGGCGTCATTAATATGCTACCCGCCGACGACGGCGCAGCCGTGGGCACGCCTGCGCTGCAGTCCGAACATTTCGCGGGCCTCCACTTCACAGGATCGGTCGGGACGTTTGACCACCTCTGGTCCACGATCGGCGACAACCTGGACACCTACCGCACCTACCCGACCATCGTCGGAGAGACGGGCGGCAAAGACTTTATCGTTGCGCACCCGTCGGCCCACGTCGAGCAATTGGCAACCGCTGTTGTGCGCGGCTCGTTCGAATACCAGGGGCAGAAGTGCTCCGCCGCCTCCCGGCTCTACATGCCCGAGTCCATCTGGCCGGACGTTCGGCGCGAAATCACGAGTCAGCTGGACGAGGTCACCGTCGGGCCCCCAGAGGACTTCACCAACTTCCTAAATGCAGTCATCGACCAGCGGGCGTTTGACAAAATTGTGGGCTACATCGAGCGGGCCCGTGACGCCGACGACGCCGAGATTGTGTACGGCGGAGGCTACGACGACTCCACCGGGTACTTCATCGAACCCACGATTATCCGCGCCCACGCCCCGAAAGAAACGACCATGTGCGAAGAGATCTTCGGGCCCGTGACGACGGTCTACGTGTATCCCGACGACGAATTCGCATCCACCCTCCCCCTCGTCGACGAAACCTCCCCGTACGGCCTCACCGGGTCGATTTTTGCGCGCGACCGTGCGGCGATCAAGCTGGCGAGCGACGTTCTCGAGCAGGCCGCGGGGAACTTCTACATCAACGACAAGCCCACCGGTGCGGTGGTTGGGGAACAGCCCTTCGGCGGGGCCCGGCGGTCGGGAACCAACGACAAGGCGGGGTCTGCCTACAACCTCATGCGCTGGGTCTCTCCGCGTGCCATCAAGGAAAACCTGAACCCGCCGACCCACCACGGGTACGCCTGGAATCAACCCGACGCCACGAAGGCGACGGACGCTCCCCAGGAAGCCGGGGACGGTGCAGTCGCGTCGTGACGGAACCAGCAGATTGAGACGGGAAACCCAGGGACCGACGATTCATCCCTCATGGCACCGCCCCGATGGACGTGCCCACCGTTTTCGAGAGCACTCACCATCCCGACGAAGACGCATGGGGACTGGTCTATACACGGTTTCTGGGCCGTCCCCTCGGGGTGTGTACCGTCCCGTTGATGGTGGGCGCCACCACCTCGGCCCTCCTCAAACAACCCATTTGGGCCTACCTCGTCTGGGGGCTCCCCGCTGCCCTCATCCTGGCAACGGTGTGGACGCACTTTTCCTTGAGCCGGACCCCTGCTGAAATCAGCTTTCGCCCCGGCCAGGCGGCCGTCCGGAGCGTCTACGACGTGCTCCTCGATCGCCCCCGAGACTGGAGACCCATCTTTAATGTGCGCACGACATCGTTCGACGTCGAACTCGCGGTGGGGCGGACGACGTACCTCCTGCAACCGACCCAGTGGCCAAGGTTTGGGGCGCTTCGCGACGCTGCACGCGAGTCGTTCCGGCCCCAAGAAGCATCGTCTCGTGCGTAGAAGAGCAATGTCTGCTCTCCTCCCCGGCACTACCCATCAGGTTTATTATTTCATTTGCAATAACGGAATGATCGGCCATGTCCACCTTGGACATCGATCCGGACGCGAACGTGTCCGTGCGGGAGCAGCTCGTCAACCAGCTCCGCTACCTCATCGCGTCCGGGCACTACAACGTCAACGACACGCTTCCGTCCACCCGTACGCTGGGCGACCAGCTCGACGTTTCCTTCCACACGGTCCGAAAGGCGTATCAGGAACTGGACGACGAGGGGCTTCTCAGCTCTCAGGTGGGAAGTGGATACACTGTCAAAGAGCGGAGTCCCCTGGCCAAGAGCGAGCGGATGGAGCGCGGGGCGAAAGTGGTCAACGACACGCTGCAGCAGCTGGTCGGGCTGGGACTCAGCGACACAGAGATTGAATCCCTCTTTCAGGAGCAGGCCACCCTGCTCGACCACGCGGGACTGGAGCGCAAGCTCATCGTCCTCGGCCCCCACGACGAATTGAACCACCTATGTGCGGACCAACTGAGCACCGCCCTCCAAAAAACCGTGCTACCGGTCTCCCTCTCCCGAATCGAGCGTCACAAGGACGCGGACTACGCATTCTCACCGTATCCGCACCTTACGCAGGTGCTGGAGACGCTCTCCCGAACCGACACCATGGGATTTTCGACCCACCTTCCTCCCCCCGTCCTCGAAACGGTGGCCCGGCTCCGCGACCGGGAGACACTCGGGCTGGTGACACGCTACCAGGACACCATCCCCCCTCTGTCTGAGGAGCTTCGGGCCCAAACAGCCTACGATGGACAGGTCATTGCCGCGTCAATTGATCGTGAGGCGGACCACCTTCAGAGCTTCGTCCAGGAGACGGACCTGTTGCTCGCCACCCCGGCGAGTCAGCGTCGCCTCCGGCCCTACCTGGACGACTCCCTCCACGATGTCGAAGAGCTGAAGCTGCTGGTCGGCAAGGATTCAATCGAGGCCATCGCGAATGCCGTGCCGGCTTGACTGTCCCCCTACCGCCCTTGTGGCGACGCCTCTTCGCCCCCGGACTCCGACCCGGACGCGCTCTCCGTCGCCGGGGCCTCCTCCCTTCCATTCTGGTCGGCCCGGATCTCCGCCGCGTCCGGGTAGGCGGAGGAGTGAGGGGACGCGTCTGCAAGCTGGGGCCGCGGCTCCTTCCGCGACCGTGCCGGCGAGGCCGGTTCGGGCTCCACCCAGGCCCCCCACGCGTCCTGGCCGTACGCCACGGACACGTTGACGTACGGCCGGTCCGCCCGGAGCGACACCACCTCAAAGTCTGGCTCGGCGGATTCTTCCTCCTGATCCGGGTACTTCACCCGCACGTGGTAGATGCCAAGCAGCATCTTCAGGAACGTGTCCTTGATTAGCCGGAGGTCGCGGAACGTGAGGTTCGTGTTGTCGAGTTGCCCATCGTCAATCCGCTCGCTGAAGAGCAGATCGATGAGGTTCTCCAGGCGGCGGGGCGACGGGTCATCGAGACTCCGACTCGCGGCCTCCACCGAATCGGCCAGCATCAGAATGCCGGTTTCCTTCGAGTCGGGCTTGGGCCCCGGGTATCGAAACTCCGACTCCGGCACGGATCGGTCCGCGTTCTCGGTCCGGCTGAGGGCCTTTTGGTAGAAGTACTCGATCCGGGCCGTCCCGTGGTGCATGGGGATGAACTTGTGCACCTGCGCCGGGAGCCCGTCGTCCTTCCCCATTTCAAGGCCCTCTTTGACGTGGCTCGCAATGATGAGCGCACTCATCCGGGGCTTCAGTTCATCGTGGGGGTTCGACATCGTGCGCTGATTCTCGACAAAGTACTCCGGCTTCTTCATTTTGCCGATGTCGTGATAGAGGGCGCCGACGCGAGTCAGTAGCGCGTGGGCCCCAATCCGGTCGGCGGCCGCCTCGGCAAGATTGGCAACCTGGAGCGTGTGGTTGAACGAGCCGGGCGCCCGTAGGCTCAGCTCTTTCAGCAACGGACGGTTCGTGTCCGACAGCTCCAGCAGGGTCAGGTCCGTGGTGATGTCGAAAATGCGCTCCAGGGCCCACAGAAACAGCGACGACGTGATCGTGATGGCGGAGGCGATCGCCGCGTAGGCCAGGTCGGGGGCCACTCGTCCGAAGGGAAGGTCGAGATACAGCCAGGTGGCGAAGAGCACGAGCGCGTACCCCGCGAACGCCAGCCCCCCACTCACAAAAAACTGCCCGCGATTTTTTATGTCCCGGACGCTAAAGATCCCGAACGCACCGGCAAAAAAGGTGGCGACGGTATACTCGAGCTCGAGGCCCAGCATTTGTCCCCCAGTCAGGGCCAGCACCAGCGTCCCGATGAGGGCAATGCGGGAGTTGAAGACGATGGTGAGCAGCACCGACGCAAGCGGCACAGGGACAACGTACAGGGACCAGGGCGCCCGAATCGCAACCCCGTAGAGGACAATAATGAACGCGAGGACCACCGATACCAGTACGAGATCCCGGTTCTTGGACCAAATCTCGGGCCGGAGGAGATAGAGGTAAAAGAAGAAGAACCCAAAGCCGAGCAGGGTAAAGAGGACCTCTCCGCTCAGCTGTTTCGCTACAATGTTGGACCCAAGCCGATCACTCTTCGCCCGTTCGAGAGACGTGAGCTTGCGTTTGATTTCTCGGGTGACCCGTTGTCCCGTCCGTACGATGGGCTCCCCTTCTTCCACCCCGCCCTGAATGGCAGTCACTTTCTGGGCACGCTGATCGCGCTCCTCCATCGTATCTTCGCGGAGATACTGGAGCGAAGGCACGAAGATCGCCCGGAAGAAGGAGGCCGCAATGCGGGAGTGCTCCCGGTTTTCCGAAAATCTCTCACGGAGTTGGCGCTCGGCGTACGCGAACGACTCGTTGAGCCCGTAAAGGTTATCTTTTTCGACCCTGCGCTGGGTTTGGTCCTGCTGATTCCGGACGATGATCTCGTCGGTTGCCACCGAATCGCGCGGCCGGTTCATGACCCCGAGACTGAGAAGCTGTCCGCCCACCTCGAAGGCCGCCTCAAGCAGGCGGCCATGCAGGCGGGACGACATCTGGCCCCCGGACTCGCGGGAGGGGGACCGAAGGGCCTGGACCTCCTCCGCATACTCGGACGCTAGGTACTCCCACTGCGACGCACTGAGCGTGACCTGGGCATTCCGACGACGCCGAACGTAGTCGAGCGAGTCTTGACGCGCGGCCTCCCGTTCCCCCTGCTGTTGATGGTAGCGGTAGCTCGCGTAGGCCTCCAGGATGCGGGTCAGTTGGCGACGCAGGGTGTCCCGGTTTTCCGTCAGCTTCTGCGACGCCCCTTGCACCTCTCGAAAATAGGGAGACGTATTCGCTCGGACCGTGTCGCGACGGGCCTCTACACGCTCCTGGTCAAGGTATACGGGGAAATTGAATGGGGCACTGAGTGTAGACTGGCGCCACGTGTCGCCCACCTCTACTGTATACTCGTAGAAGTCCCCCCGCGGAAACGCCCCGATGGTAAGGGCCACAAGGCCCAGAAAAAGACCGCCGCGCAGGACCCACTGCTTCCACGCCTCGGGGGCCTCGGACCCGTCCTTGGTTTCGAGATCATGCCCCACGGGTTGAGGCGACCGCCGGCTCCAACCGAGCAACTCAAGAAGTCCCATAGTGGACCATGCAACCAGTGACGGGGACCGTCCTCCCTCGCGGCTCGGAGAGACAGTCCGTGACGTGATGCCAAGGACAACCTGAATGCGTACAGGGAGGGAGAGGATCCTTCTGTATGCTCCCCCAACCGCTCAGGAGTCCGAGTCAGGCGATTCTGAAGACGTGGTATCCGGGTCTGGAAATGAGCCCTGGCCCCGGATGGTATCCGGAGGTTCTGAGATGGAGGCCGGCGCCCCCCGAAGCGTATCGGCAAACTGCTCGGCCGTGTCCCGACGAATAACGACACGCCCCTGCTCGTCGGTCGAGGTGACGGGATACCGGTACCCTTCGAGAAGGAGCTCTAGGTTCTCGAGCTGATTCTGGAGCGTCACGCGTTCGGCGAACGGGAAAACCCGGGCCTCGCCCGCCTCGATCCAGTAGGGCCGCCGGAGGTTGTCGTCCTGCTGAACCCGAAGCTCCCGCACGTCTTCGGTTGCCCGGACCGTAACGTGGAGGGTATCGCCGAGCGTGATGTCGGCCGGGGGGCGCCGGGCCGACCGCGGCGCCGGTGCACTGGTGTCGCCGGTGGCTTCTGCGGCCGCGGGGCCGGCATCGGCAGCGGGAGAAGCGCCCAGCGTCTCTCCCCCCGACGGGGGCTCAGACGTCGCGCCGCCCCTCGTAAGGTAGAATCCCAGTCCCCCAACCAGTCCAACCAGGAGAGCAATCCCAATGGTCGCCAAGATTTTGTCGCGGTGGGACGTGAGAACCTCCTGAACGTTGCTGGGGAAGGAGTCTGCCTGAGAGGGACCCTGACGGGGCGCTCTCCCACGCGCTGAGGACAGCCCCGCCGCCTTTTCCTCCTCTTCAGCTAAATCCGAGAAGTGCGGCTCCTCCTGCACGTCCGGGGACGGACGCTCGCCGGCCGCTTCGGACGCAGACGCCCCCGAACGGGTAGAGGACTGGGACTGCCCCGCGGGGGACTGAGCGTCGGAGGAGACGACCTGGGTCGGATCCGTCTTCGTCTTTTCAGGGGGCTCCTCTTCGGGGCCCAGCTTATCTTCGGACGTCTTCTCTTCGGGCTTATCGCTCGGGCTCGACGGCGAATCGGCCGCGTCCTGTTCTCCTTCCGGGGATGGGGATGCCGTGGCAGCCTCTGAAACATCCGCCTCCGTTGACGGGGCGTTCAGAAAGGTGACGGCGAGCTGATCGTCGTAGGTGCCGGAGAGCGCAGACTCTAGGTGCTCCACGACCGTCTCCGCAGAAAGCCCAATCGCTTCGGCGTAGGCGCGGACGAATGCCTTCAGATAAACGCCGTTCATCCTCTCCTCTTCGTGGAGGACGCCCGCCTCGAAGGACTTCAGATGCGAGGCATGTACTTGGGTTTCCTCCTGGATGGCTGTGCGGGACACGCTTCGATCTTCGCGGATCCGGCGCAGGTCGCGCGCGAACCGCCGCAGGGCGGGAGTGTCCAAGTCATCGGGCATGGCGACGAGAGAAGTCGGTGGGAGATCCCGAGCCCGGCGGTGCGCTCAACAAACCGAGGCCCACCGGCAGGGCCAGTCGGCAAACCTGCAAAAGAAAAGGCCGTTCCGCCGGCAAGATCCGGGGGAACGGCCTCAGATATCTGGAAGTCGGGACGGCCGGATTTGAACCGGCGACCTCATGTACCCCATACATGTGCGCTACCGAGCTGCGCCACGTCCCGTTTTCAAATGCATCGGCTCATATGACGCAAACCACCGCGGGTTCGGAGTAACAGGGCCCAATCCGGGCTCGATCCCTGTGAGTTCTCGACGAAGCCCCACTGTCGGCGGCAGTGCGGGGGGGCTACTGCGCGTCGTCTCGGGATCGGAGAGACGAACGGACGTCGACGTCACCGAGCAGGGTGCGGTGAACGGGGCACTTGTTGGCGATCTCAAAGAGCCGCTCACGCTGGTCGTCGCTGAGGCGGCCTCGGATTTCAATTTCCCGGGTAATCCGGTCCACCTGGCCCTGCTCCGTGTCGCAATCTTCGCAGTCCTCCGCGTGCACTTTTTCGTGGGACAGGCGGACGATGGTTTCGTCGAGGGGCCACTCTTTGCGATCCGCGTACATGCGGAGGGTCATTCCCGTACAGCTGCCGAGCGCCGACAGCAAGAAGCCGTATGGCGTCGGCCCGTCATCATCGCCCCCCACGCTCTCGGGCTCGTCCCCAACCAGCGCGTGCCGCCCCGCCTGAATCGCCGTGCGGTATGTGCCTTCGGTACGCGTTACCACGTCTTCGTCGGGCGTCTCGGGCTCCGAGACCAACCGGTCGACGTACTTTTCGGCCCAGGCCCCCAGGACCACCCCCAGGTATTCGGCGTCTGACCGATCCGTAAGGAGGTGGTCGGCATCGTCGAGCGAAACGAAGCTCTTCGGGTGCTTGGCGGCCTGAAAGATCTTGGCGGCGTTGTTCGCCCCGACGGTCTGATCCACCGGCGAGTGAAAGATCAAGAGCGCCCGGCCGAGCGTCCGGATGGTGGCTTCCATCTTCGTCGCCGCAAGGTCATCGAGGAATTGCTTCCGGATCGTGAAGGTTCGTCCGGCCAGTTGGACGCGCGCCTCCCCCGTTTCTTCGATGTCTTCGACCGCGTCTTGGAGGTGCTGGGTGACGTGCTCCGGGTCATACGGCGCCCCGATGGTGGACACCGCCTGTACGGAATCGAGCCGCTGTGCGGCTTGCAGCACCGCGGCGCCCCCCAGCGAGTGGCCCACCAGAATGCGGGGCGCCTCGTAGTGCTCACTCAGATAATCGGCCGCCGCGATCAGGTCCTCGACGTTGGACGAGAAGTTGGTGTCCGCGAAGTCGCCTTCGCTTTCCCCAAGCCCGGTAAAGTCGAACCGGAGTACGGCAATGCCGTGACGGGTTAGTGCTCGGCTGATGGCTCCCGCGGCCCGCAAATCCTTGGAGCACGTGAAGCAGTGCGCGAAGAGCGCAAACGCACAGGGCGATTCGCCGTCGGGCCGGTCGAGCCGAGCGGCTAGGGCGTTTCCGTCGGCGTTCTTGAATCGAATTTTTTCGGGCATAGACACGGGGTTTTTTCGAATGAGCGTCAGAGATAAGCGTTAGGACGCCACGGGGGACGTCAAATTGAACGAAAAGGCGCGGGTCTCGGTGGCGGTGCCGCCGTCGAAACTCCGCTCGGCAAACGTGACCCGTCCACTGCGATGAACGAGAAACACGGTGGAGGCACGGGTCCCGTACGCCTCGTCGCCGTCGATGAACGGCGGCGAGAGCATTCGTTCGGTCTCGCGCCCCACCCCCGTCTGGGGAAGTTGACCGTCCGGGGCCGGCTGGCGGTCGTCGAGGATATCGAAGAGGGCATCCACGGACAGGGCCTTGTCTTCGCAGAGTGCATCCACCCCGGAGGTGCCCCGCTCCACTTTGGGCCACGGATCGTCGAGCTGCGCGTTGCTCATGCCATGGATCCCGGCCCGTACGGGCCGGGGGGAGCCGTCTCGGTTCGAGTAGTAGAACGTCTTCTCGGGCGTTCCGACGAGCACATTGAACCCGTTGTACTGACCCGCCTCCGTTTCCAGGCCGTCGAGATACGCCTCCGGCGCGGGCTCCTCGCGCAGGTAGTCCGCCACGAGACGCCCCCGCGACGGGGCGTCGTCCCGATGGGGGCGCTCGTCGCGCACATTGGTCACCGTCGCCCAGTGCCCCGTCCGAGTGATGCCGAGCCACGTCCCTCCTGCTTTCAGGTCGCGCCCGCCCAGCACATGCGGTGCGTCGTCCCAAAAGGCGGCAGGAGCCGTCGGCCGGTCGTAAAATTCATCCCGGTTCCCCGCAAAAAGGAGGGGATACTCCGGATGCACGTCCTTTGCGAAAAGAATCAGACACATGGCGCGTCCAGGATATGAGCGAGGAGGGACAGGACAGGACCCAACACGGCGGGCTCGGCCCGCGCTTAGGCGTCACGCTTCTCGACTGCAAACAGGCGCGGCGGGTCGTTGCTCCAATTCGGAAACCGATAGGACAAGGCCCGAAACTGCGCCTGCGGGAGTGCCGACGCCCAGGCCTCCACGGCTTCGGCCTCGTCGTCTCCCCCCTCATGGCCCGTGTAGGCGACCACCGTGATGACGCCGCCCGGGCGGAGCACCTCCGTACCGGCATCGAGGGCCTGACGGGTCGTCTCGGGACGGGTCGCAACCGAGTGATCTCCGCCGGGCAGGTACCCCAGGTTAAACATGATGGCGCCGACCCGCCCCCGCTCCGTCTCTTCTAGGTGGCGGGCGAGGGTCTGATGCCCCGCATGCACCAGCCGAACGGGGGCGCTGAGGGCTTCCCGCTCGAGGCGGTGTCGCGTCTCGATTAGGGCCTCCTCCTGCACGTCGAATCCCACGACGGCCCCGCCCGCACCGACCGCTCGGGCCAGGAACGCGGTGTCGTGTCCGTTGCCGACCGTGGCGTCGACCGCAATTCCGCCCTCTCCGACCGCCCGGCCGGCGAGAGCGTGCGCCTGCTCCAGGATCGACGGAATCACCATGTGGACGGGATCGGGGCTGTTTCGGGGCAGCGTGTGCGGTGGATCAGGGGGCGAGGACGCTCCGGAAACGCGCGACCAAACTCCTCAAATTCCGAAGGGGCGAGGAATCTCACGCCCCGCCAGTCCGTGGGGCAGGAAAAGACCGTAGAGAAAGACTTATCCCGAGCCCACTCGCCCCCATGGCCGTTTTCGTTGATCTTGACGAGCGAAGTTACACCGTTCATTTCGATTCCCTCGCCACGGTCCCGTCTCTGCTAGAAGACGTTGGGCTCTCGGCCGGACGGTGTCTCCTCGTCACCGACGAGAACGTGGGCCGCCACTACAAGACCCCGCTCGTTAAGGGCCTTTCCAACGCAGGCTGGACGGTGCGTTCCATCGTCCTCCCCCCTGGCGAGCAGACCAAGTCGGCCTCATGCCTTCACCGCATCTACGACGACGCCCTCGCCTGGGGCATCGATCGGCAGACCCCAGTGCTCGCCCTCGGGGGCGGCGTCGTCGGCGACCTGGCCGGGTTTGCCGCGGCCACCCTCCTGCGCGGGCTGCCCCTCGTGCAACTGCCAACCTCCCTTCTCGCCCAGGTCGACGCGTCGGTGGGGGGCAAAACGGCCATCAACCACGACACCGGCAAGAACCTGATCGGGGCCTTCTACCAGCCGGAGCTCGTCTGCGCCGACCCGCAGACGCTCGATACCCTGCCGATGCGGGAGTACACAAGCGGCATGGCGGAGGTGATCAAACACGCCCTCATCCGCGACCCCGATCTCTTCGAGGCCCTGGAAGACCACCTGGTCCCCGTCATGGCCCGCAAAGATCGGGAGATGGTCTCGTCGGTGATTGAGGACGCCGTGGGCGTGAAGGCCGACGTCGTCAGTGCCGACGAACGGGAGGAGGGCCGGCGCGCCATTCTTAACTTCGGCCACACCTTTGCCCACGCCCTCGAACGCGTGGCGGGGTACGGGGCGTTTACCCACGGCGAGGCCGTCGCCATCGGAATGCGGGCGGGGCTCTACCTTTCCCATCGGCGCCACCCCGAGGCGGTGCCTCGCGAGCGACTCGATCACGTGATCCGTGCCGTGCCGATTGAATCCGACCCCGCCGAGGTGCCCTTTCCCGACCTCTACGCGGCGATGGCGGCGGACAAGAAAAATGAGGGGGACACCATCCGCTTCGTGCTCCTTGAACAGTTGGGCCAGGCGTACGTGACCGGCGATGTCACGGAGGCCGACGCCCGTCATGCCTGGCAGTTTGCGTGTTCGAACTGAAACGCCGCCCCTCCTCCAGTCGTGTCAACACGTCGATAGGAGGCGGTTGCCTCAATAACGCCCTCCATCCCCCTCCGCCTTCGGCCCGCAATCGTGCCCGACTCGTCCAATCGCCGTTCCCTCACCCAACCGCTGTGGCGGGCCTTCCGTGTCGCATTCGCAGCGGTGATGGTCGGGGTCGTCTTCTTCGTCGGGCTCACACGGACGGAGGTGGGCCGCGATCAGATCCGACAACACGTGGAGGCGCGATTCAACCAGCAATTCCAGGGCACCCTCTCGATCGACTCTCTGAGTGGGTCCCTTCTCACCAACCTCGAAGCAAGCGGGGTGCAGCTGCGAGCTCCCTCGGGCACGCTTGTTGGGACGGTTGACGAGATCCAGGCGACCCCCCAGTGGGCCAACCTCTTGACCGCAGAACTGTCCATCCAGTCTCTTGCCTTGATTCGGCCCCACCTCGTACTTCGGCGCGACTCTTCAGGGGGCTGGAACGCCGCGAACGCCGTTCGGCAAGTGTCCCCCTCCACGTCGGGAAGCGCCCTGGATTTAACATTTGCGGACATTGAGGTCCGACGGGGGCGCGTGACCACGACCCGCGGCGGCTCCGTCCCTGACCTGGTCCGGCAGGGCTGGCTGTTCGACTACACGCGAACGACCGTTCGAGACCTCTCGTTCAGCGCCGTTGCGCAACGGACGGGAACGAGGCGCTTCGTCGACCTCAACAACGGGTCGTTTTCCATGCCGGGCGAGGACCTCCGTGTCTCTTTCCTTGAGGGCCAGATCCAACAGACGCCGGATGGCTGGTCGATTCGGGGGGTGGATTTGTCCCTGGATACGACCCGCATTCGGGGGGAAGCCTCTATTCAACCCGGCGGGGCCGACGGAGCGTCGCCCCAGGTCTCGGTGCGCCTGGACCGGAGCCGAATCGACCAGGGCGAGCTCCGGCGCATCGTTCCCCGGCTTCCGCTCGCGGACGTGGTGACGCTCGAAGGCACGCTGGAGGGGACCGCACGCCGACTCCGCGCGGACGACGTTACGATCACCCATGATGCTTCCGTCGCGACCCTGAGCGGAACCCTCCGCCAGGCCCGCGGGGGGCTTGCGATGGATCTTCGCCTCACGGAGGGTCGGCTCGTCCCGAAGGATGTTCGCGACGTGTGGCCGTCCGCTCCTCCCGTGCCCGCCGTCGATGGCACTCCGTTCAACCTCACTGGCTCGCTGCAGGGCACCACCGCCGACGCCCCGGCCGGCCCCCGCACGTTCGACCTCACGACCCGTCTCGCCATGGAAAGCCCACACGGAGCGGTCCGGGGGTCGCTGGCCGTGGCCCGGTCGTCGGCTTCCGGCCTCTCGTACAACGGCACGCTCGAAGCGGACAGCCTCAATCTTGCGCCCCTGACCGGCCGGCCGGCCCTGACGAGCCAACTGTCGGGCCGCGTCGAGGGCAGCGGAACGGGCATCCAACTCGGCAGCCTGCAGGGCGTGGTGGAGGTGTCCCTCGCAGGCTCTCGGGTTGCCGGGCGCTCCTTTGCCTCCGCCGACGGCACGCTCTCGATCGACGGGGACAGCACGAATGGCACCCTCAGTGTTCGGCAGGACAATGGCGGGCGGCTTTACGTGAACGGGGCGGCCCAGAATCTCGATCGCCGGCCGACCTACACGGCCACCGTGACCGGCTCCGACCTCGATCTGGGGTCCATCGTGGGCCCGACCGCCCCCTCTACCCAGTTGAATGCGCGCCTCACGATCGGGGGGCGGGGGGGCCAGTGGCGCTCCCTCGCCGGGACGGCCGTACTACAGGTGGACAGTTCTCGGGTGAATCGCGGGGACAGCACGATGACCTTGCCCCCGCACTCCGTCGCCCTCCGCCTGGCCGACCGTGCCGCCGGGCGCCCGCGTGTGGAGTTGAGCGGCTCCGTGCTTCGTCTCACGGCCGACGGCACCTCGCTCGGCCCGCCCCTCTGGACGGCCGCCCAAACCTGGGGCGCGAAGCTCCGAAATGCAGTTCGGCGCGAGCGCGACAAGCCCGTGCCCTCCCGCCAACGGTCCTCCGCCCAGCCTTCCCTCTACCTGCCGATAGATGCCTCATCGCGAGCCTCCTTCCAGGCTCGGGGTCCCCTTGAGGCTCAGGCCGAGATGCGGATTCTCCAGCCGAAAATCGTGAGTGCCTGGTGGCCCGCCTTTCCGGAGGGGACCG
This sequence comes from Salinibacter pepae, assembly GCF_947077775.1. Lineage (NCBI taxonomy): Bacteria > Pseudomonadati > Rhodothermota > Rhodothermia > Rhodothermales > Salinibacteraceae > Salinibacter > Salinibacter pepae. Next base: position 77,737 of record NZ_CAMTTE010000001.1, on the reverse strand, counting down.
AAAACCTCACCGCCGAGACTCGGCTCTCTGTCGGCCCCGATAGCCTCCACACCGCCGGGCATGTTTCGGCCGATTTTGTTCGGGCCGGCCCGAATACCGTAACGGACCTGCGGGCCGAGTACGACGTGTCCAGCCACGTCGATGCCCCTCTCGCGCAGTCGACCCTGGCGACGGCAACCGTCTCGGCCGGACGGGCGACGCTAGGGGGGCCCGCCCTCAAGAACACCGCTGTTTCTCTCGCCTACGGGGGCCGCACCGGACGAATTCAGGCACGGGCGGACAGCGTCGGGATCGCCGATTCGGTTCGCCTGTCCGGGGGGCTTCGCATCACGCCACGGGCCAATGAGTTGCGCCTCCGGGAGGTATCGGCAAGCATCGGCGGCAACGAGTGGACCAATGCCGCACCTGCGTCTCTGCGGGCCTACTCGGATGCCTTCGTCGTCGCCCCGCTTACGATTCAGCAGCCCCACCCCGACACCCCGTCCCTACAGACGATCCGGCTTGGCGGCACCGTCTCGGCACGCCCCTCAGATACGTTGGCCGTGAAGGCCCGGAACGTCTACCTTCCTCCCCTCTCGCAAGCACTGGGACTGCCCCAGCTTATCGGTGGCAACCTGGACGGCAAGGTTCGTCTGCGGAGCGCGCTGAGCCGCCCCGAGCTGGTCAGTGACCTGGCCGTGCAACGCCTCTCCTTCGACCGCCGCGTCCTGGGCTCTGCCCGCCTCCGTATGGCCTACGCCGCCCGGTCCCCAGACCTCCGTGTGGAGGGGCGGCTCCGCTCGAAGGCCCAGACCATGAAACAGCTCACGGGCCCGGCGCTGGTTCCGTCGGGCGCACGGGCCGTGGAGCCCAATGACATTTCCGTGTCGGGCCGGGTGCGCCTCCCGGAATGGGCGCGCGCAGCGCCCCCCGAACGGGCGTCGGCCCTGCCGCCGGGAGAAACCCTCGACCTTTCGGTGGATGTCGAGCGCGCGGACCTCTTTTTCTTTCGGTACATCTTCGAGGAGCGCGTGGCCGGGGTGCGTGGGTTCGTGAGCGGCCCGCTCCATATCGGGGGCCGGGTCCGGGACCCTCGGTTCGAGGCGGACTTCGACATCGTGAACGGGGCCGTCCGGCTGCCCGTCTTCGGCCTGGCCTACGAGGTGGAGGGCCCCGTGGAGGTGGACAAGCGCGGCATCCACGCCCGCACGCTCCGGGTTCAAGACGAGGAGGGCACGGCCACCGTGGAGGGAAGCATCCTGTTCAACGACTACCAGTACTTCTCTTTCGACCTATCGGCCTCGCTGGACGGCATCACGGTGATCGACGTATCGCAGGCCGAGGACCTCCCCTTCTACGGCCGCATTCGGGGATCAGGCCCTCTCCACCTCAACGGCCCGCTCCCCGACGCCACCCTCGAATCAAACGCAGCCCGGACGACGCCGGACAGTGAACTGTACATCCCCGTCTCCGGACGGACGGTGGAGGAGGACGCGGGCTTCATCGTCTTTGCCGACTCCACGGGCCGGACGCCCGCCGTGTCGCAGTTGACGCGCCGGCCCAATATTCTAGCCGACCGCCCCGCCGGGGTGCCCTCCTTCGTTGAGGGCCTCAACCTGGACCTCAACGTCATCGCCCCGGACGAGTCGACGGTCAACCTCGTCTTCGATCCACTGGTGGGGGACGTGGTGACGGTCGTCGGCTCCGGCCGGGTCCAGTTGCAGCGGGAAGAGGGCGATTTTTCGGTCTACGGGAGCTTCGACGCGACCAGCGGCACCTATTTGTTCACGGCCGGAGAGGTCTTCGTGCGGCGCTTCGCCATCAGCCAGGGGACGATTACCTGGGACGGAAGCCCCACCAACGCCCAGCTGGACCTGGATGCCGAGTACCGCACCCGGGCCTCCCCCTCCGGGCTGCCGGGCTTTGACGGCTACAGCGGACGCATCCCCGTCACGGTTCAACTGGCCATCAGTGGCCGGGTGGCCTCGCCCCAGGTGGACCTGAGCCTGTCCATGACGCGGAGTGAAGAGCGAAACCTGATTGGCTCCGAGACCCTCGACGCCGTTCTCAACCAGCCCGCCCGGACCACGGAGTACGCCACGAGCGTGCTGCTGACGAACACATTTCTCCTCACCACCGAGTCGATCACCCAAAACGGTACGGCCCGATCCGACGGCGAGGGCAACCAGTTGACGACGGCGGGCAACCAGCTGGCGTTCAACAGCGTGTCCCAGCTCGTGTCGAGCCAGCTCAATCGGTATCTCGGGGAGGCCCTCCCGAACGTAGACCTCAACTTTGGCGTGCAGGGCGAAGACCCAAGCAACCTGGACCTGATCTATGGCGTGGCCCTGCGCCTGCTCAACGAACGCCTCATCATCCGGGGCGAAGGGGTTTATACCAGCGACGACCCGGCCGACTCGGACGCCCAGCGCGCCGGCGGGCCGCAGGGGGAATTCGTGGTGGAGGTGCGGCTCAGCCCCAGCGTCAGTGCGAAGGTCTTCTACCGGCGCACCGGGGATGAGCTGACCCCAAGCCGCGCCCTTACAAGCAGCCGCGGGGCCGGCGTCTCGTATCAGACCCAGTTCTCGACCTGGCGAGCCCTCTTCCACAGCATCTTTGGCTGGATGTTGCCGACCGACCCTGCACCGGACGACGAGGACAACCCCGCCCCCGATCCGGTCGCGCAAAGCGCCCGTCCCCCCTCCGATTCGACGGCCTCCCCCGGGGCGCAGCCCCCCTCCGACCAGAACGAACCCGTATGACTTTTTCGTGCGGTTCGAACGCCGACGGGCAGGCGGTCGTTGCGGAGTACAAGATTCACACTGATTCCTTTTTAGCACAGAACCCTACCGCCATTACGGAGACGCAAGCTGATCGCCTTCGACAGGACATTCTCGCCTTTCTACGAGAACACCCCAATGACGCCCACCGCTCCCACGAGATTGCGAACGGGCTCGGCATTGAGGACAACGAGACCTACCTCCAGTTCTGCGACGTGCTCGCAGAGATGACCGCCCAGCAGCGCGTGGAGCGCGACGGCCGAAAATACAAGACCAAGGCCACCACGCGCCAGCACACCGGGGTCCTCCAGTGTCACGACAAGGGCTTTGGCTTCGTCCAGGCCACGGATCAGGACGAGGAGTTCTTCATCCGGGAGGCGAACATGGGCGAAGCCCTCCACGGCGATCTCGTTCGCGTGGCCGTGGCCGCCCGGGCGCCGGAAGACAAAAAGCGCGAGTGTGAAGTCCTTGAGGTGGTCGAGCGGCGCTGCACCGAGGTGGTCGGCACCTTTCACCACCGCAGCGACTTCGCCTTCGTGGAGCCGGACGACCAGCGCATCCTGCAGGACGTCTACGTCGCGCCGGATGCGTTCAGCGGCGCGAAGGACGGCGAAAAGGTCATGGTGTCCATCGACCGGTTCGACGACCGGAAGGCCTCCCCCGAGGGGCGCATTCTCCGGGTCATCGGCCCGTCGGACGACCCGAACGTGCGGGTTCTGTCCCTCGCCATGAGCATGGACGTGAAGGCCGACTTCCCCGACGAGGTGCAGGCCGAGGCCGAGGGCATTCCCGTAAAGATTCCCGAGGACGAGATTGAGTGCCGTCGCGACCTGCGCGACAAGCCGATCTTTACGATCGACCCGGTCGACGCCAAGGACTTTGACGACGCCATCCACGTCGAGGCGCTCGACAACGGCAACTACGAGGTGGGCGTCCACATCGCGGACGTGAGCCATTACGTCGAGCCCGACACGGCCATCGACGCCGAGGCGCTGGAGCGCGGCACGAGCGTGTACCTCGTGGACCGCACCGTCCCCATGCTCCCCGAGAAGCTCTCGAACAAGGTCTGCTCCCTGCGGCCCCACGAGGACAAGCTCGCCTTCTCCATCTTGATGGAGCTGACGACGGAGGGCGACGTGGTGGACTACGAGATTTGCGAAACGGTCATCCACTCGAAGGAGCGCCTCACCTACGACCGTGCCCAGAACTACATCGAGGGCGGCTACCCCGACGACAAGATGGCGGCGGACGTGGTGCAGGCCAACCGGCTTGCCAAAACCATCACCCGGCGCCGGATGCAGGAGGGCGCCATCGACTTCGGCTCCGACGAGGTGAATGTGATCCTGGACGACGACGGCACCCCCACGAACATTGTGCGGAAGGAACGGCTCCAGGCCAACCGCCTCATTGAAGAGTTCATGCTGCTCGCCAACCGAACCGTTGCGAAGCACATCGCCGCGCCGGAGCACGTGGACCGCCACCGCTCGAACGGCACCGACGAGCCGCTTCCGTTCGTGTACCGGGTGCACGACAGCCCAGACAGCGAAGAGATTCAGCAGCTCGCCGAATACGTTCGCGTCTTCGACCACGAACTGCCCCTGACCGACGGCAACGCACGTTCCTCAGACCTTGGGGCCCTTATCGACGAGGTCCAGGGCCAGCCCGAGGAGCAGGTCATCGTGCGGGCGGCGCTCCGCGCCATGTCGAAGGCCGAGTACGCCGTCGGCAACATCGGCCACTACGGCCTGGGCTTCGACTACTACTCCCACTTCACGAGCCCCATCCGGCGGTACCCCGACCTCATGGTGCACCGGCTCCTAAAGCGGTACGCCAAGGGCGGCTCCCCCGCCGACATCGAAGACCTCGCGGCTCGGTGCGAGCACTGCTCCGAACAGGAGCGAAACGCCGAGGAGGCCGAGCGGGAGTCCGTGAAGCTCAAGCAGGTCGAGTACGTGAAGAACCACGTCGGCGAAGAATTCGACGGGGTCGTCAGCGGCGTGACGAAGTTTGGGGTCTTCGTCGAGATCACCGACCTGCTCGTGGAGGGACTGGTCCACGTCCGCGAAATGAACGACTACTACGTGTACGACGAGTCGACGTACACGCTTCGGGGCGAAAACAACGGCACCTCCTACCGGCCCGGCGATTCGGTCCGTGTGGAGGTGGCGAGCGCCAGCGTCGAGGACCGCGAGATCGACCTCCTGTTCGTGGAGTAGACCCGCCCCGCCTTGTGGGCATCGCCCAGGGGGCCGTCGACCGGTGCTCCGGGCCATGCCCATGCCTAGGCCGCGAGCGCCCCCGACGCGTCGTCGGGCACATCTTCGGCGAAGTCGTGCACCAGCAGCCCGCTCCGAAGCTTGGGCTCGAACCAGGTGGACTTCGGGGGCATCAAGCTCCCCTCGTCCGAGACCGCCACCAGCTCTTCAATATGGGTCGGGTACATGCTAATGGCCAGTTGGGCCGCTCCGCTCTCCACCCGGGCCTCCAGCGCGTCCGTCCCCCGAATGCCGCCGACGAAGTCAATGTTGGGGTCCCGCCGCTGATCGCTGATGCCGAGCCGAGGCTCCAGCAGGTGCTCGCTCAGGCGCGACACGTCCAGTCGATCGACCCCCCGGTCGCCTTCCGGCTCCGGCAGGGCCAATCGGTGCCAGGCCCCGTCCAGATACAGGCACACGTGTCCCTTCCGGGCCGGCACCGGGTCGTCCACGTTGCGGGTCAGCTCGAAGTCGCGGGCCAGCTGCGCCAAGAAGTCACGGGGTGAAGTGGGCAGCTCGTGGACGATCCGGTTGTAGGCCATGATGTGCATGTGACTCATGGGAAAGAGGACCGCGGTGAACATCTCATACCCGGGGACGTCCGCCTCGGCCTCCTCTGATTGGCGCAGTGTCGCCGCGGCCCGGCTGGCCGCCTTGCACCGATGGTGTCCGTCTGCGATGTAGAGGTGCTCGACGTTCTGAAACGCCTCGACGAGCGGGCCCGGCGCCGGGGCCTTCCACACCGTGTGCCGTACGCCATCCTCCGCCTCAAAGTCGTACAGCGGGTCCTGTGCCTGCACGTCCGACACGAGCGAATGAATCGTCTCGTCGTCACGGTACGTCAGCATGACGGGCTCGGCGTGGGCCTGCTGCGCGAGGATGTGCCGGGTCCGGTCGTCTTCTTTGGCGGGGCGCGTCTCTTCATGCTTCACGATGGTGCCCTCGTCGTATTCGGCGACCGACACGCCCCCGAACACGCCCGTCTGCTCGCGGCCGTCCATTGCGAGGCGGTAGACGTAGACGGTGGGGGCCTCCTCCCGCACCGTGTAGTCCGCCTCTACAAACCGGCGCAAATTGACGGCCCCCTGTTCGTACACGGCGTCTTCGTAGGGATCCCGCTCCGGGGCCAGGTCAATCTCGGGCCGGGCCACGTGCAGGAAGCTCCGCGGCTTCCCTTCGGCCCGGTCGCGCGCCTCGGACGTATCGACGACGTCGTACGGCACCGACGCAATTTCTTCGAAGTGTTGAGGACGGGGGCGCACGGCCCGAAACGGATGCACAGTGGCCATCGACATTGCGACCTTGATGAGGAGGATGGACGAACACGATGCCAGTATACAGGCCAGCGTGTGAAGACGCATACCTGTCCCTCGTTTTTTCAGAAGGGGTTTTCATTTCAGAATTTACGGGCGCTCGGCGATGGGAGCATGGGGGCTCCCCCGACGCACAGGGGCGCATGGAGGACGAACGGCGGCGCGCGTCTGCCCAACCCGTCCCCCGAACCGCGGCGGCGCCTGCGCGGGCGGCGCAGCCGGTCCGTGTCGCCCCGCCCGCCTGGACTGCGATGGGCACGCCCGAAGACAGCACGCGCCGTTCTGTCCCCGCGTACCAGGCGCCGGAACGGAGCTCAGTGGTCGGCGCAGGGCACGGGTGTCAGCCATCGGCCGAGGCTCCTCCTGACACTTCGCGTCACTCAAAAGGTGACCCGCAGGACCAGAGGAGGGCCGAGAGACAAGTCGGAAGAGGCCCGGAGCGAGGGAGGTGTCACCGCGCGGCGGAGTTGGTGAACGAGCAGGGCAATGCCCGTCCCCAACACCGTTCCGACCAGTACGTCGCTGGGATAGTGCACCCCAAGATGCACCCGGCTTAGCGCCACGCCCGCCGCCCAGAGCGCACCGGGGCCCACGACGTACCATCGCGGATACGACAGCCCCCAGGAGGTCACGAGGGCCGCCGAGAGGGACGCATGCCCGGACGGGAACGAGAGATGTGCATCTCCGGGGGCCGGCGGTCGGTGACGATCGGCGCGCGCCTCCAACGGCCGATGGACGTACGGGCGGGGGCGCCCCACCACGTGCTTCGCCCCAACCACAACCCCGTACGTGAGCCCTTGGGTGAGGGTCAACCGGTAGGCGGCAGCCCGCGCGGCGGGGGATTCAGTGAGCACCGCGCCCCCCCAGGCAAGCGGGACGGCCCCGTAGAACACGGGACGGGCCGATTGGTGCGCCCCCCACACCCCACCCGTGAGCGCCGGCTGCCTCGTGCAGTAGAGAAGCGCAAGGCCGCGTACATCGAGGGGGCGGTCGGGGGCCGCCTCACAGAAGCGGGAGCTGGCAGATTCCGGCGAGGGGCGCGAGGGCTGTGCCCGGGCCGCCTCGTGCCCTCCCACGTGCATCAGGATGACGAGCAGCGGCCAGATCAATCCGTGCAGGCACCGTCGGACGGCCATGAGCCTACGCTTCTTCAGCGGCGGCTTCCGCCTCCTCTTCGTCCTCCTCGGAGTCCTCTTCGACCGTCGCAAGCCCAATTTCCCCACGCAGGGCCGACTTGATCTCGTCACGCTGCTCGTCGTTTTCCTCCAGCCACTCTTTCGTGTTTTCGCGTCCCTGGGCGATGGTTTCGTCCTGGTACGAGTACCAGGACCCACGCTTCTGAAGAATGTCGTACTCCGTGCCCAGGTCAATAATCTCTCCGAGCGACGAGATGCCCTCCCCGTAGATCAGGTCAAACTCCGCCTCCTTGAACGGAGGTGCCACCTTGTTCTTCTTCACCTTCACGCGCGTGCGATTGCCCACGACATCCTGCCCGTCCTTGACGGCTCCAATCCGGCGAATGTCCATGCGGACCGAGGAGTAGAACTTCAGCGCGCGGCCGCCGGAAGTTGTCTCCGGGTTCCCGAACATCACCCCGATCTTCATTCGGATCTGGTTGATGAAAATCAAGGCCGTCTTCGTGCGGTTGATGGTGCCCGCCAACTTGCGGAGGGCTTGGCTCATGAGGCGGGCCTGCAGGCCGACGTGGGTATCGCCCATGTCCCCCTCCAGTTCTGCCTGCGGCACGAGCGCCGACACAGAGTCGATGACAATCACGTCGAGCGCGCCACTGCGCACCAGCGTGTCCGTAATGTTGAGGGCCTGCTCGCCGGTGTCCGGCTGCGAAATCAGAAGCTCGTCCGTGTCCACCCCGAGCTGCTCGGCGTAGTTCGGATCGAACGCGTGCTCGGCGTCCACGAACGCGCACGTCCCGCCAAGCTTCTGGGCCTCCGCAACAACGTGGGCTGCGAGGGTCGTCTTGCCGGAGGACTCGGGCCCAAAGATTTCGGTGATGCGTCCACGGGGGACCCCCCCGATCCCCAACGCATCGTCGAGCGCGAGGGAGCCCGTCGGAATCGCCTCCACCTCCTGGTTGGGATCGTCGCTGAGACGCATGATTGCCCCCTCGCCGTGGTCCCGTTGAATTTGCTCAACGGCGAGGTCGAGGGCCTTTTCTTTTGCTTCTCCGTCCTTGTCTGACATATCGTACCTGACGCGACTCGATCAAAAGAGCGGATTTCGGTGCAGGGCGCCCCCGACCGATTCGTGGCTTCGTAGACACGAGGACGACACAGATCTAACGTGCCTCGGGGGGTATGGATGCAACGGGCATGAACGAAGCAGCCCACCGGATGGTCCCCGGCCCAAAAATCTGAACACATGATTCGAACATATTCCGCAGCGCCCGACGGAAACGGGGCGGTTCACTCCGCAAGGCGGTTGTACTGCGAGGAGTGGGAGGGGTCCATTTGGACGAGTAGACCCTGCGCCTGGCCTTCAAGATCACTCTCCTCGAAGATTGCGGTTAACTCCTGGTTTTTCGTCGCGAAAAAGAGGTTCAGGGCATCGGATTGCGACAGACGGTCGCGGAGGGTCCGGAGCGTCCGGAGCACCTCCAACAGGGTTTCTCGGGCCGCTTCGGTCTCCTGCACGAACCGATCCAGGCCCTTTCGGTGGTACTTGTAGTACACCCGACGCAGGGGCTCATGGCGCTGGGCGCGCAGGTTCGAAAGAAGCTGCACGCGGGTCTGCTGGGTCCCCACCGAGGACCAGCCCGGGTCTCCACTTCCCTCGGCCTGATCGGCCACGGTCTGTGCCCGGTCGAAAAAAGGCGTTCCGCCGAGCGGACTGAACGTATCGTAGTCGTACCCGAGGATCAGATAGGCGTAGAAGTCGAGCACCGACGTCAGCGGGTTGTACCGGTCGAGATCGTGATTGAGGGACGAGCCTCGACTGTACTCGAAGCGCCACTCTGGGTCGTTCACACGGGCGACGACCGAAGACTGCGAGGTCCCGTAAATGGGGCGCCGGGTCGTGACGACGAGCCGGGCCCGAAACTCGGACAGGCTGATCGACTCTTGGAGGACAATTTGCATCGAGCAGGAAATGCGCTCGTGGGGCCGAAACGCATCGTCGGTCCAGGAGCGTTGGTTCATGTACTCCCGGATTTGGCGTTCAAGATCGTCGAGAAAGTCAAACTCCGACTCGGCCCCGCTGATCTGCGAGTCGTCAATCTGGACGCGGCAGCGCAATTCCTGTCCGCCCGCCGGAGACGCGAGCAAAAGCGTCCCCAGGACGGCAAGTCCCCACACAGCCGCCGGAATTCGAACCACAGCTCTGGAGGAGACAGATGAGCAGTTGGTAGCGGAATCATGCTACCTCTCCCCTCGCCGTGAGGTTTCTGACGCGGTCTCCTCTGGCATTCGTGCGGTCCACTCGTCCCGACCCTCGTTCCCGTCTATCGTTTTTAATATTTGATTTTTTAAAAACAAACGAGTACGATTAGTACCCAAAGTCATGGCACCAGTCGCCCTCCGCCATGCGTCATCTCTTGGGGCTTCTTATCGCTGGGTGCTTGGTGGCCGGCTCGTCCCCGGCGCACGGGCAATCCACGTACGACCTGTTCGGCGGGGCCCGGGCATCGGCCCTCGGATACGCCTCGACCGCCCTCACGACAGCCTCCGGCGTGCACGGCAATCCGGCCGCGGCCGCCCGGCGCTCTCACCGGGTAGTCTCGTTTTTCGCCCGGGAAGCCTTCGGGCTTTCGGCACTTCGGTACGGGTCGGTGGCGGGCACCTGGCCCGCCGCGTGGGGAAGCGTGTCCGGCGGCGCCAGCACCTTCGGGGGCGACGGATATCGGGAGGTTCATTACAGTCTGGGGTATGCGCGTGGGCTCTCATTCGGGACCAGTCGGCACGTGCACCTCGGGCTCACGGGGCGGTACTACCATACACGCATCGACGGATACGGGAGCGCCGGCACCGTGGGGCTGCACCTCGGCCTTCTCCTCCCCCTCTTGTCGTCGCTGGACCTGGGGGCCCACGCCACGAACGTCAACGGCCCCTCGCTGGTGGAGGGAGAGCCCCTGCCCCAGACCCTATCGGTGGGCCTTCAGTACCGTGCGGGCGACGCTCTTCGGGTCCTCGTGGACGTCTTCAAGGACCGCGCCTTTCCCGCCGCCGTCCGGGGCGGCCTCGAAGTTCGCCCCCTCCCTTTGATCGCACTTCGCGCGGGCGTAACGACCGCTCCCCCCCGATTCACCGGAGGCATTGGACTCCACCTCGGCTGGCTGCAGGCACACGTTGCCGCCGAGCAACACGCCGAGCTCGGCTGGACGCCCTCCGCGTCGCTCGACGTTCATTGGTAGCGGTGTTTCCATGTCTCCGATACGCCTCGTTCCTCAACGTGCCCTGCCCCTCCTACTCGGCCTGCTCGCCGTCTTCACGGGGCCGTCCCCTACGACTGCCCAAACGCCCCCGGACACACTGCGCGCCGACACCACGAACCTTGGCCCGCGGCTGGAGCCGATCCTGGACGCACTCAGCACCACGGACCGCACGGCCACCCTGGCGGCCGAGCAACTTGCCAATCTGAAGGCGCAGCCCCTCGCACTCAACCGGGCCTCCGTCGCCGATCTCTCGATGCTGCCCCACCTAACGTCGAGAGACGCCCACCGCATCGTGCAGTACCGAAATGACAACGGCCCCTTCGACGCGGTGGGAGGACTGCGGGCTGTCGACGGCATCGGACCCGCAGCGGTTCAGTCCGTTCGGCCCTTCCTGCACCTTGAAGAGACGGCCTCCCAGTCGATCTTTCCTTCGATCCGCACAATCACGTCAAATCTTCGCGTCCGTCTCACCCAGCGATATACGCGGCGCCTCGATCTGGGACGCGGGTTTCGTGAGGATCGATTTCTCGGACCGCCCGGGCGTCTTACGACCCGTCTCCAGCTGGCCCACGAGCGTCGCCTTCAGCTTGCGCTGACGCTCGACAAGGATCCGGGTGAGCCGCTCCGGTGGTCCCCCCAGACCCAAACCTATGGGTTCGACCACATCACCGGAAGCCTTGCCCTCCGCGACCTCGGCCGCCTCAAGACGCTCGTCCTCGGCGACTTCACGGCCCAGTTTGGGCAGGGCGTCGCCCTCTGGCAGGGGCTTCGGTTCGGAAAGGGACGCGACCCAATCGCTCCGGCCCACAAGCGCGGCCGCGGCGTCCGCCCCTACCACTCGGCCTCGGAGACCTCGTTCTTTCGTGGCGCGGCGGCCACCATCGGGCTGCCCGGCGAACTGTCCCTCACTGCGTTCGCCTCTCGTCGACGCCGGGACGCGTCGGTCGATTCCTCCTCTGCCAGGGGCACCGGCCCGCGTCCGGTCCGCACCGTGTCCGGCGGCGGGCAACACCGCACCCCCAGTGAGCTTGCGCGCAAGGGCACCTTCGGCGAGACGACCCTCGGCGGCGCGCTGGCGTACCGACGGGCCGGGCTCCACCTCGGGGTCACGGGCTATCGGGCCCGCTTTTCACGACCGCTCCGGCCCGGGGACCGGCCCTATCGGCGGTTCCGAGTGACGGGCGACGGAACGTCGATGCTTGGGGGGTACGGCACTGTTTTCCTCGGGGACTACACCGTGTTCGGGGACGTTGCGCGTTCGCCCCACGGCACGTTTGGCGGCTTGCTGGGCGCCGCACTGGACGGGGACTACGCCGAGGCGGTCGTGGTGGGGCGTCGGTATCCGTCCGACTTTGCGTCGTTCTACGGCAACGCCTTCGGGGACGGAAGCCGGCCCCAGAACGAAATGGGCGTCTACACGGGCCTGCAACTCCAGCTGGGCCCAACGTGGAGCGTCGGGGCGTACCTCGATCAGTACCGTGCGCCCTGGCTCCAGTTCAATGTGCCCCGTCCCTCCACCGGATGGGAGGCGCGTGTGGTTCTTGACTATGCCCCCCGTCCCTGGCTTTCCAGTTACGTTCAGGTTCGCGTACAAGACGAGGACGAGGGGACGGAGTACCGCCGTGCCGGTCGGCCCCTGGAAGGCCTGCAGCGAAAACGCCGGTACTCGACACGGTGGCATACCGAATACCGGTTCAGCGACGCCCTGACCGCCCGGACGCGCCTCGAGCTGTCCTTGCATACAACCCCGGACGCACGGTCGAACGGGTTCTTTTTGTCTCAGGGGCTTCGTTGGAGCCCCCATCCCGCCCTCACCGCCGATGTGCGAATCGCATTCTTCGATACAGACGGGTTTCCGGCTCGCATCTACGCCTACGAGCATGATCTGAGATACAGCTTTTCGGCCCCCGTTTTCTTTGACCGGGGCCGACGGGCCTACGCCCTCGTGCGGTACGAACCGTTCTCCTCACTGGCCCTTGAGGCGAAGTACGGGGTGACCCGCTACGACAATCGTACGACGATCGGCTCTGGCCTGAACCAGGTCGAGGGATCCCGGCGTCGCGAGGTCCGACTTCAGGTTCATTGGACCCCGTAACGCGTCGGGAAATACCGAAACTTGTTTGAAGCCTGGCACAGTGATTGATGTGGAAGGGAATTCCATGGATCCAATGTCCCTACGCACGCATTCGCATCGTGATTTTGGCGACCGCCTCGCCCGTATCAGTATCGGCTTGAGCCCGCAGACGACGTCCCCAAGCCCTCGTTTTTTCAGTTCTTACCCCCCACCCTTCGATCTATGACTTCATCGGAGACCCCCCGCATTCTGGCCGTAGAGGACAACTCAGAGACCCAACTCCTGTTGGAGCACTTGCTTAAGGGATCCTACGAAACCGAAGTAGTAGCCGGCGTCGAGGCGGCGCTCGCTGCCGTAGAAGAAACACCCTTTGAGGTTCTGCTCCTCGACATCAACCTCAGTGAGGACCAGACCGGGACGGATCTGCTTCACCTCATCCGGGAGCGTGACGGCATGGGCCAAGTTCCCGCAATCGCGCTTACGGCCTACGCCATGCCGGGCGACCGCGAGGACTTTCTCGAAAAAGGCTTCGACGAGTACGTCAGCAAGCCCTTCACCCGAGACGACCTTACGGAAGCGATCGAAAGCACCCTGAATCCGGCATAGTTCTCGTCCGGGGTACAGAAAAAGCCCAGGGCCGGACGCCCTGGGCTCGGCGGCCCGAACATGCGTCCCGATGAGCCTTGTCAGCTCTAATTCACGCACGTGGCCTTGAGCGTATCGCGTCGGTCCGAGAGCAGGGCCTCCCACTCGGCCTCGTCGACCAGCTCGTCTCCCTTGAAGTACTCCCACTCGTCGACGCTCTCGTCGGAGATGACGACCGCGTTCGACATGTGAGCCACACGCTTGAGAACGGGAGCGGTCTCCATCTGGTGAACAAACGTAATGGTGCACTCGCCGTCGGCCGTCTTTTCCTTCACTGACAGCCAGTTGTCGCCACAAACCTGGCAGCTATAAAAGCGAGACTCTTGCTCCTCGCCGAGCGGGTTGTCGAACTGGTCCTCCTCTTCAAAGACAACCTGCATTGGACGCAGACTTTCACATCCACACGTCTTGCAGCGGAGCGTTTCCATACAGGTGGAGTAGACTGGTGAACAGCCAATGGAGTAGTCTGAACGTCGCGACCCCGCACAAGTTCGTTCGGGCCGGTTGCCCCCCACTTACGCGTCGCCGAGACCGTTCGCCCCGCCTTGCGCCGCCGCGGGACGCGGGCCCGATGCCAGACAGACGCCGCACAACGACGCTCCCATGAGGGCCCACCAGAGAGATGCCGGCGAAGACCCAACGGTCCAGAACCAGACAAGACGATACATTCGGGATCCATCGGTTGTCGGCCCTCGGAAGTCTGAACCCCAGTGCGCGGAGGGCGTTGTCTCGACTCGCAAACGAGGCACCAAGAGGCGCCCTTCGGGCCTTCCCCGCAATGCCCCCCGGTTACAGTATTGAGCAAAGCACGAGAAGAGCAGTAAAGGTCCCTCCTTTGGGTGGGACTATGAACCTGTCGGTTCGGGGACTCTTCTCATGATCTCGAAGAGATCAATCCAGCGTATGTACCTGACCCGCACACTCAAATTGGGCAGAACCGATCAACTCGACCGCCTTGCGCGGCGAGCGGGGAATCTGTGGTATACAGTGGCGAAATGGCACTGGCGCTTTGTAGACCGCCAAGGATACTGGCCCTCGAAAGGCCAAGCGCAAACGATGTACTGCAAGGGCTTCGACGGACTTCATAGCCAATCCGCGCAGGCCGTCGCCGACAGCTTCTACGACAGCCTTAATGCGTGGCGCAAGAAGCGGAAGACCGGCAACTACGAGGGGCTGCGCCCGCCCTACAAGCAGAAGCGGGACTTCAAGGTGCAGTGGAAGGCCTCTGCGACTCGTCTTCGAGACGACGGCGTGCCTCCCTGTACTGATCGACTGGCCGTCCGGCAAAGAACCGAAGCGGGTCGAGATCGGGGGGGACGGCGACCAGTACGAGCTTTCGCGCTCAGCACAACGTCGAAGAAGACGAAGAGCCGAAGGGGAGCACGAAGGGTGGCGTAGGCTTTGGCGAGAAGCATCTTGCGACGGTCTACGTTGAGGGCGGAGAAGACACCAGTGTTCATGGCGGGCGGCTCCGCTCGCTCCGCAGGCAACACAACCCAATATATTCAAGTCTTCGGTCAATGATCGACCGTAAGAACAAGGGAAGTAGGCGTTGGAAGCAGGCTCGTTCGAGCGAAAGATCAGCAGTGAACGAAGATCCGCAACCAGATCGAGGATTTCCTGCCCAAAGTCACGACGCGGCTTGTAAATGTCCTCCACGAGAGACGGACAGGAACGGTCGTAGTCGGAGACCTCATAGGAACCCGAGAGCGGATCTCCTACGGTGACCGAATGAACCAACGCCTGCATCAATGGGCATACTCGAAATTCGAGCACATGCTCACCTGCAAGGCCCAGCTTCGCGGACAGGCCGCCCAAGCGGGCCTCGGAAGCCTACACGTCACAGACGTGTCCGAACTGCGAGCACAGGCATAAGCCCAGCGGCAGAGGCTTCGACTGCCCACAGTGTCAGTTCAGCGGACACCGAGACGCAGTAGGCGCATGGAATATCTTGAACAAGAGGTATCCTGGGAACGAACCGAGAGGTTCTACCCAGGTAGCTGGCGAGATGGCTTCGCCCACTGGTATTCGGCATCGCCCGAATATGCAGTGTAACCCGGCGACCGTTGGTAAGACCTGCACAGAGCCGAAAGGCTCTCACAGGCAGGCGGGTAGACCCGTGGGATAAGGGCAGAGAAGCCCGCAGGAGAATCTCCCGCGCTTTGCCCCGGAGGGGTACTCTCCGAGCAGCCGGGGGAGAAGTCAAGGCCGCACTTCCGCTCTACTCAGTGTCCGTTCTGACCAATGACATTCACCCTCGAAGCCCGCTGGTTCGGCTCCGCCCCCCTCCCCGATGCCCTCCGACAATGGTTCGCCGCACTGGGGGCGGTGGAGACCTCTACCCAGACCGACCTGTACCTTCCCGCAGAGGATCCTGCGTTCAACCTGAAGATACGAGACGGACAGCTCCAGATTAAGCGCCGGCTCGCCGGCCCCATCAGTACTGCCTTCAGCGACGCGGCGAGTGGACGCTGCGAACAGTGGGGAAAGTGGACCTTGGATCTGGCCGACCCGCCGGTCGCTGTTTGGGACGACGATCCCACAGACCTGTGGGTGGCCGTGGAGAAGACGCGCCACCAACTGTCGTTTGCCCCGGAGGAGCAGTCCGCCCTCTCGGAACGCCTGCCCACCACCCCCGCAGCGACCCTTGACGCCGAGCTGACGACCGTGGAGGCCGCCGCGGACACCGCCTGGACCTTCTGCCTGGAGGCTGAGGGGCCTGTGGCAGGCCTCGTGGATACGCTCACGGCGGCCGGCCCGGCCGTATTGGACGAGACGCTGCCGGTCGCCCTTGCCCCCAACCAGTCGTTTGGGTACGTACGCTGGCTTCAGCAGCGCCCCTCCGTTACGACACGCCCCGCCTCCAGCGTCCAAATTCCCCGCGACTAGCCGAGCATCCCTCCCCGGAACGCCGGGGCATCGCCCTCCTCTGCAGGTGGGCCCACCTGCCTCCCCCCATTGCGTGGGGCGCACCCGAGGCCGAGTGGGCGATCCGGCCCATCGGTGCTCGTCCTCGCGGGACGGTTCAAAATCAGAACGGGCTCCTAGGGGCAATTCTACTGCGGCGCTCCCTACAAAGCCTCCCACGCACACCGCCTGTCGGTTCTCCGAAAAATTGTTGACGACGGCCTCTGGGAGGGACCTGTGTTCCTGCGCAGTGCTAAAAGTGAAAGAAGGAAGCCCCATCGGCCATCCGGTCCTGGCGTGCACCGAGGCCATCACGGTTCGCGATGGAGGCCGCGACCACGCTTCTTTTGAGGAAATGGGCGGCTCTGTACCGCAAATGCGACTCCACTCAACACCGTGAGAGATTCTCTTCGACCATGCCCCCCGGCGTGGCTCCTCCTGTGCACGTGCCTCCTCGGCGCCTTCGCCCTCGGCGGATGCCAAAGCTCTGGGCAGGAGACAGCCGGGCGAACGGTCGCCGAGCCCGCCCCAGAGAACTACCGGGACTTTCAACACGCCGACAGCCTGGCGGCCCACCTCCGTTCGTCTCCGGATCCCCTGGTGAGTGCCCACCGGGGCGGGCCGGACACGGGCTTCCCCGAGAATGCGCTCCCGACCTTCCGTCACGCGTTGACCCACGGGCCGGCTCTCCTGGAGACCGACGTGCGGATGACCCAGGATAGCGTGCTCGTGTTGATGCACGACGCGACCCTCGACCGGACGACGACGGGACAGGACTCCGTCCGGGCCCATACGCTGGAGGAGCTCCGCTCTCTCCAACTGGTTACCGACAGCGGCATCCCAACTCGATTCGAGGTCCCAACGCTCTCGGAGGCGCTGGCCTGGGCGGACGGCCGAACGGCCCTCCAGCTGGACGTGAAGGACAACGTGCCCCGCTCCCGGGTTGCAGCGTCCCTCCGACAACATGATGCCCTCGATCAGGCGCTGGTCATCACCTACACGTTGGAGGACGCCCGGTGGTATCACCAGCGCCTGCCGAACCTCATCCTCTCGGTCTCGGCGGAGACCAGCGAGGAGGCCAACGCCCTGGTTCGGGCAGTCGACCCCTCGCGCCTGCTCGGGTGGGTTGGGACCGGAGCGGTTGCCGACGGCCCCGCCGAGGTGTTTTCGAAGAACGAGGTTCCCGTGTCCGTCGGGACCTTCGGGGAAACCGACCAGCAGGCACGCAGCCAGGGACTCATCGTGTACCACCGCCTGTTTGACCGGGGGGTCGACGTGGTCTCTACCGACGAACCCGCCCTTGCCAGCCAGGCGGCCGCCACCTACGACCTCCAGACATCCAATTGAACCGGGCTGTCTCTTGGGCTGTCCCTTACGGACGGAAGTCAAATTCCAGCTGCCCGCCCGCCCTCTCCTCGTCGGTGAGCGAGGAAACGCTAATCCCCAGAAGCCGAACCGGCTCGTCCGGAGGGTGGGGACGATGCAGAAGACGCTCCGTGATGACCATGAGCGCGTCCTCCGCACGAAGGGGGCGCTCCACCGTCGTCTGTCGGGTGGAGACCTGAGGGTCGTGGCTCTTGAGCTTGAGGGTCACGGTTCGTCCCTTCCGGTTCGCCTGTCGAAGACGTTGGGCCACCCTCTCGGCGATTGGGGACAGCCGTTCCAGCATCGTTTCCGCCCGGTCAATGTCGTCCGGGAAGGTTCGTTCGGCCCCCACGGACTTGCGGTCCCGATCGGGCTGAACGGGCTGGTCGTCGGCTCCCACCGCGAGCGTCTTAAAGTGGCGCCCCCGCTTGCCAAAGTGATGGATGAGTTTTCGCTCCGGGGTCTCTTGCAGGTCGGCCCCACTCTGAATGCCCAGCTCCTGCATCTTCGCCGCGGTGACCGGCCCGATCCCGTGAAACTTCTCAATCGGCAGCTGGGCGATGAACCCCATCTGCTCGTCGGGACGGACCACGGTGAGCCCATCCGGCTTGTCCAGGTCGGAGGCTACTTTCGCGACAAACTTGCCGGGCCCCACCCCCGCAGAGGCGGTGAGCCCCGTCTCCTCGTAGATTTCGGTCCGGAGGCGGCGAGCAATCAAGGTGCCCGACGGGCGCCCCGTCTTGGGCTCCGTCACGTCCAGGTACGCCTCGTCGAGCGATAGCGGCTCGACCAGATCGGTATACCGTCGGAGGATCTTTCGAATGCGCCTCGACTCCTCCTGGTACACGTCCATGCGGGGCGGCACGAAGATAAGGTCAGGGCACTTTCGGTCGGCCTCCACCGCCGGCTGCGCCGAATGCACGCCGTAGGGCCGGGCCTCGTAGCTGGCCGTCTGGACAACGCCCCTGGGCGGGTCGCCCCCGACCGCAATCGGCTTTCCGGCGTACCGATCGGGAAAGTCGCGTTGCTCGATCTGGGCGTAGAACGCGTCCATGTCCACGTGGACGATTCGACGGGCATCTTTCTCCGTGTCATTGCCAGACGTGCCGCCGGGGTCGTGGCCGCTCATCGTTGATCAATTCGGAAGCGAGGGAGGGTGCGTAGCCGAAGGCGCTCTCCGGTGGGACAGTGTTTGACGCCATGTACGACGGGCTCCGCTCCTGGCTCGGCGGGGGGCTCACCTCTCCGACGGGTCGTCTCACGAGACCAATGGATTCCGCCCCCTCGCTTGGACCGGCGGATGAGGGCTTGGTCTGTCTCTGTCCCTGGTTTCCCACTCCAGCACGCGTGCCTCGTTTCAGGACCACTGAGACGTTTTTCGCAGGGAGACGGAGGGGGGTGCTGCGGCAGACCGATGTCGTTCATCCACGACGCAATCCGTTGATGCGTGATAAATCGATTTATCGTAGACGCCGCCGGTTCTCAGGGCGGATCGCATCCGGTGGGTCATTTCGGGGGTCCCTCGAATTCGTCCGTGGTGCACGGGTTTGAGAACGCCTTCCATCGCAGCGTGACGGCCTCACGGTCTTCCATTTATCACGGTTCTCCCATTTCAGAGCTCGTCTGTGCCCGACGGGAGCTGCGATTCTGACTACCGTTCCAGCTGGTCGAGCGTGCGTCCGGCGTCGTCCGTCCACTCGCTCCATCCATTGCTCGAGCGGCCAAGGACGACGCCAGAGGCGGCGCTCGGGGAGTTAAAGGCATGATTCTCCCGAAAGACGAGCCGGTCGTCCTGGCGTTGCAGAACCCCATCTGCCCGGAGGTTCTTTCGCCGTCGCTCGATCGCCTCCGGCGCCGACGGGGTCGTTTCCAGACGGGCCGCCGATCCTTCAAAGACCACGAGGCCGTCCTCGGTGTACTCCCCCGTGGCCGTCGCGCCGTTCCCTTGGCAGTACAATTTGGGCTGTCCGCTACCGGCATCCTTCTCGGTCGGAAGCGGGTTGAGAATCGGAAAGCCAAGCATCGAAAGAAGCGTCTCGATGGTGCCGAAGTTGTCCCGAAGCTCTGCGAGCATCGCCTCGGGAATGTGCGGCTCCGCGGGCGTCTGGGTGTTTTGGAGCCGGAAGCGCTGGGCCGTCTGCGCCGTCCGGATGCAGTCGTATTCCAGGCGCCGGGCGTGGGCCTTTGTGAAACTGCGGGTCTTCGACGTGATGGTGACGGCCGTCGTCCAGAAGTCTTTGCGCCGGTGATGCCCAGCGACCCGCTGTAGGCAGTTCTCCGCCTCTCCAATGTACGCTGGGGGCTTGCTCGCATCGTCCCCCACCTCCCCAAAGAGGAAGTACACCCCAACCCGATGCACCTCGTCGCGTCGTTCGGCCGCGTCGAGCTTCTGGCGGGGAATCTGCACCGCCTGAACGGTTCGACTGGTGATTTCGGCAACCCGGAGGCTTTGGGCATTCCCGTCGGGAAGAAAGATCTGTACAGTCTTTGGACGAGCGTCATCCATAGGAGGCGAGCAGATCAGGCGATTGCATGCAGCGGTAGGCGAACGGCCCCGTTGAGAATCCGTCCCGTTCACTTCTCGTTCAGTCTTTTGATCCTCATCGGGGGAACGGGCAGGAAGCATTCCGTGGGCTGAAAGCGAAGGGCGATGGTTCAGACGCACGCGGGTGCGTGCGCAGGTGGCGACACAGTCGATTGTGCTTCACAGGCCCAACGGGGACGGCCACTACTCTCCTCGTGATCGGCTACACGGGCCAGTTGTCATACGCGAAAAGAAGCCAGGGATTTCGGGGTCACAAGAAACAACGGCTCTTGTGTTCTACCCGGACGCTTGGAGGGGGCGGCGCGTCCATAGCGGACGTAGATTTATCTGGCCCCCGGCTGCCTTCAAGAAAAACTATGTTTTCAAGGCACGACTTACAATAACGGCAATACGGTCCGGAGAACGTTGTCCCACACGTGCTGTTGGGAATCGAGTCGGAGGCTCTTGCGTCATTGCCCGAAAGCGAGGAGTCCGGGGCACGCCACGCGCCTGCCGCGATGGTGCTAATCCAGTGAGCAGAATACACGTCAGGAGAGACACCGGGATCACTTGCCTCGGGGCGTGCATGCCATCTACAGTCGGTCCATCCACAGTCGGTCAAGGCATCTGGAGCTCCTAGGCGCCGTGAGTAAGCCCAACGCGGAGGTGTATGAGCAACTTGAGGTGTATCAGCAGCTTCTTGAGCTCGAACGGCAGGCCCGTCCCTGCCTTTTGACCCTCCCAGAAACTGTCATCGCCGCAAAGACAATTCAGCGCGTCGACGACCGCTCGGCCTCCGTGCCGACGGTGCGTGTGATTGGTGCCGCCGGCGACAAGAGGGACGTCCCACTCCGGCGCATCGAGAGCATCGAGCTCCCGGTATGATGGGGGGCCTCAAGGAGGCGACACGACGGGTCAGTCGTCGTGTTGCTCACGGCCAAACCGTCTCTCGAGCAAAAGCCCCGCCCATTGTTCCCCTGTGCTGCTTCCGACACTCTTCCCACTGAATGCCCCCCCGGCGTGCGCACGCACCGCGGCTGTGGTGCTCACCGTGGCGCTCCTGCCACTGGCCGCCGAGGCGCAGGTGCTCGACACGCTAGCGACGGGGTCTGATTCAGTAGATTACGAGGTTGAGACGTACTTCGTGAAGGTGGACACCGCCTCGTTCTTCAAGCCGCATGACGACAAGAAGGCCGTCCGGGCCCTTCTCAACCGGACTGGAAGGGGACGATGCAGGGTGGTGACCGTGGTGCGCGCAGTTAACCAACGGAAGGCGAACGTACTTGCCAAACGCTACAGCGGAGGGGTCATTAACATGCGTCTCATCGTACGATGTGCACCGCTCTCCCCCACCCAATCTTCCGTTCCCACCCTCACACTAAGCCAAGAGCAAGGAGGGGACCCCCTGAATCCAAACAACGAGCGGCACCGCTTCCGGCGTGGAGCACGAGAAGACCTAATCTCTTCTCTGCAGCGATTCGAGAGGCAGTGACAGTCTCTGTCTGAACTGCTTCACGCCCGGCCGGTCCGGACTGTCCCATGACCCAGGGGGCCCACAGGTGCAGCGGGGGCGGCGCCTGGAACGTCGTCGACAACGGCAGTAGTCGCTTCGGGAAGGGCGCGCGAGCGGTTCTGTCACCTACCAATCGCCACCGAAGAGATGCTCCGCGTCGATTACTGGTTGGTCAGGTCGCAGATGCCCGAGGCGTCCTACTTGCCTGCGACGTTGACCGACAAGGGCGCATTGATGGCAGAACCGGAGATGACGTTCTGCTGAGACAGGGGAGTTGCGTCCAGAACGCGGACACGGCCGTCGGGCCAGTCGGTCACGTACACCGTTTTGTCAGTCGACCCACAGGACAGGACTGGCCCCGTGATATATGATCCGCTCGGCTCAGGAGACGCCACACGCTTTTTCTTCGTTTTCAGGGCCCTTTTTGAAAAGGGCCCCTAACGGCAGAGCCCTCCACAATTAAAAAGCCCCTCAGGCCGCGCTGAGGGGCGATATTCGGAGTGTGGGTCGGCGGTGGGGGAGGGATTTGAACCCCCGGGACCCGTGAGGGCCCTCCGGTTTTCGAGACCGGTGCATTCAACCAGGCTCTGCCACCCCACCGTGAATGTTGGTAGTGCCCAAAAGCGGCCTTGAGTGGCGCTACGGGCCGATTATCGACCAACTCTCCTTCCGGCAAAGGGCGGGGTCCAGAAACCTTTCCACCGCGATATACTCTCTCAGACGGGCGTGACTGCTCAATTACTGCTCAATTATTGCTCAAAAGATGGTATCGGCACGAGCTGGAAGGGTTCTTCCGCCTCCTCCAGACCTGTATGCCAAGCGGTGATGACTTTGGATAGCCCCCCTTCCCGCTTTGCAGACAGGAGCGGCCAATTGGGGTCGTAGTTCGGCCACTGCCTTTCCTTCCAGCTTCCCTTTTCGAAGAGAGCGGATTACAAACATTCGGCAGTTCGCTCGACTAACCAGTGGTTTGCTTTCTGAAGTTTAGCTCCAACTGCTGCGGTCCACCGCCCCTTCCATCAAGGGATGAGACGCTTATGCCAAGCAAGCGCACCGGCTCTTCCGGAGCATGGGGTCGCTTTAAAAGACGCCTCACAAGCACCATCAAATCCTGCTTCGAATCGACGGGACGATCCAGCGTGGTCTGGCGGGTGGACACCTCGTGGTCATGGCTCTTGAGTTTCAGTGTAACCGTACGACCCTGTTGGTCGGCGTCCTGGAGCCTCTCTGCGACCCTCTCTGCGATCGGACGAAGTTGGTCGAGCATGGCCCCCGGCTTTGCGATGTCCTCGGAGAAGGTCCGCTCGGCCCCCACAGACTTGCGTTCCCGGTCGGGCTTTACCGGACGGTCGTCCTCCCCCATCGCCAGTTTCTTGAAGTGGCGGCCCCGTTTCCCGAAGTGATGAGTCAGCTCTCGCTCCGGCGTTTCCTGCAAGTCGGCCCCAGTTTCGATGCTGAGGTTCTGCATCTTCTCCGCGGTGACGGGGCCAATGCCGTGAAAGTCCTCGATCGGTAACTCGGCGATGAACCCTGCTTGATCTGCGGGCCGAACCACCGTCAGGCCATCGGGCTTGTCTCGGTCGGAGGCGACCTTTGCGACGAACTTGCTGGGGCCAACCCCCGCCGAAGCAGTCAAGCCCGTCTCCTCATAGATCTCCTCGCGGATGCGCCGGGCGATCAGCGTCCCAGAGGGCGGCCCTTTCTTCGGGTCGGAGACGTCCAAGTACGCCTCATCCAAAGATAGAGGCTCAACGAGGTCGGTGTAGCGAAGCAAGATCTTCCTGATGCGCTTTGACTCCTCCTGATACACGTCCATCCGGGGCGAGACGAAAATGAGATCGGGGCACTTCCGATCAGCTTCGATCGCCGGCTGCGCCGAATGCACGCCGTACGGACGCGCCTCGTAGCTGGCCGTCTGGACCACGCCTCGTGGGGGCTTGCCTCCCACGGCGATTGGCTCCCCGGCGTACTTCTCCGGATTGTCTCGCTGCTCAATCGCCGCGTAGAACGCGTCCATGTCGACGTGGACGATACGGCGCGCTTCCTGCTCTTTACTGTCGGAAAGTATCTCCTCCGTTTTCCCCATAGACTTGGACACTTTTTGGTTATAAGCAAAGGTTCAAGTGTCCAGATTGTGATTGACCTTAGTGCGCCGTCACTCCAGAATGGCTACGATGTCGTAGGCACGTGCAGGCCGAATGCTACCAGCCCCGACAGTTGTAAGGCGCTCAAATTCAACGAGATCTACTCATCCGCATCAGACTCTTCATCAGGCGGACTGAACTTGATTGGTTGTAGGTGACGGGGAATCTGACGGTTGTTTTCGATCACTTCACTAAGGTTTTTCAGGACTCGCAGTACGGAGTCGAGTGTTTTCTCAGTGAGCCAGAATGCCGCAAATCGAAGTGTGACATGTTGATCCCCCGCTTTCTTGCGAAGGCCACTCATGTCGCTGACAAACCGACTAGGAGCGTATGCCTTGAGAACCCTTTCCCGTTTTTCCAAATCTGCAGTATTCATTACGCCCCCTAGCCGAGCGTTGTAGTGGATCAAGTCCGCCCGGTAATCAAACAACTGACTAACCCATCGGCGGTCCAGGCGGCGAATAACAGGTCCAGCGATACAGTCTCTTATTTCGTTTTCGTCGTCTCGCAGGGCCTTGGCAACGCTCCCCCAACTCTTCTTGGCCTGGTTTCCTAATCCGCACAAGAAATGAGCAAGGTAGCCTACGTAGTCGAATAAGGAGCAGGAGTGAAATACTATATTATCGAACATCGAAAACTGCTCGCGGGATAGTTGTCTAGAAGGATAGGGCGCATGTGGCCCAACACTTTCTGCGATATCATTATGAGTTGACTGAATATCAAGCAGCAATGAGAGCTGTATCTTGAGTGCGTCTGCCCGATATTGCACATTGTTGCGGATACGAACCATATCGTCATCGGCCATTTCGCCTGAAACCTTGGCCATGTACTGGATCCCGCTCCCTATCAGGTGCCTACTTATCTCCCTCACGGTTTCCGAAATCTCTTCCAATCGTTCCTCAGGGGACTCTACATCCAGTTCATCTTCCTGATAATGGCTCATAGTCAACCCACAGATAGATTTGCGATCAATGTAGTCAGGCTACGGCCACCGGCAGCTCATCCCAGCGGGTCGTATACCGGGGGCTCCGCTTCTGGCGTTTCATGGCCCAGTCTCGCTCTCCCGGGAAGCCTGCCGCCGCAATGCCGATGGTTTCCTTCCCGTGCGTTTGGTTGATGCGATCCACCGCCTCCATCAATCGCTCGTCTTGTTCCCTCCCTCGGCTAAAGAGACTCTCCTGGTGCGGACGGCTCGGATGGATGTCGTAGAGCATTACGCCAGCTTTCTTGTACCCGTACCCGCCTCGATAGATCGGTTCGAGGAGTCGCCGGGATGCTCGCACAAACGGCGCTGCACGGGCCGTGTGCTCCCCGAGAGCTCCCGCCACACCATTCGAGTAGTACGGCGGTTCCCCGAACCGTTTCGTCGTGACGAACACCTTGATGCCCTTTGCGACGAGCCCTTCCTCTCGAAGCATTTCCGCGGCCCGTTGGGCGTGCTTGGCAAGTGCCTCGCGCAGATTCTTTTTCGACTCCACTCGCTCCCCGAACGACCGGGACCGCACGAGGGTCTTCCGGTCGGGGCGTACCAGCTCCAGATCCAGGCACGACCGCCCCCGAAGCTCCCATGCCGTCCGCAGGCCGACGACCGTCATTTCACTTCGAATCCAAGGGTCCGGGAGGGCCCGAAACCCCGCGGCGGTGGCCACTCCTTTGCCGTGTAGCGTCTCCTCGTAGGCGCTGCCAATGCCCCAGATGTCCCCGACCGGGACGCGCTTGAGCAACTCCTCGAGTTTCGGTTCTGGCGGGCAGACGTACGTGCCTTCTCCCCATCCCGCACGCTTGCGAGCCTTCGCGTTCTCATCGGCCACCTTCGCGAGGGTCTTCGTCGGGCCAATGCCGACGCGTATCGGCACGCCGACGTGCCGGCGCACCTTCTTCCGCACACGGTCGGCCAGCTTCTGGAGCTCCCCCCTCTCCAGCGCAGGAAGGGTGAGAAAGGCTTCATCGATCGAATACCGCTCCAGCTCCAAGGCATCCTCCTCCAAGATCGAGTGGACGCGGCGAGACATGTCCCCGTAAAGCATGTAGTTGGAGGACAGGACTTCGGCTCCCATCGCTTCAAGCTCCTCGTCCCACTTGAAGACGGGTGCCCCCATCGGCACGCCCGCCTGCTTCACCTCTTCGCTTCGGGCGATGATACACCCGTCGTTATTCGACAGCACCGCGACGGGGCGATCCCGCAGGGACGGATCGAAAACTCGCTCGCAAGAGGCGTAGAAGTTCTCACAGTCGACGAGAGCAAAGACTCGCTGCATGAGGCCAGACCAAGTGCCGAGACAGACATGAGGCAGACAGTCGCTGTGGGCCTCCACGGGGCCCGACAAGGCGTCGAAAATGCAAGGCGACCCCCTACGACACCTCATGGACCACGTGCCGCACAACGCCCCATACGACCAGCTCCTGGCCGTTCCGAATTGGGATCGGGTCATACCCATCTGCCTCCGGCATCAGATATGGATAGCCGGAACGTACCTCGTATCGTTTGACCGTCAACTCCCCATCTAAGGCCGCTACCACAACCGAGCCATCCTCCGGCTCAATCGACCGATCTACCACCAGGATGTCGCCGTCGTGAATCCCTGCTTCCGTCATCGAGTCACCCGCCACGCGAACGAAAAAGGTTGACTCTTCTTTCTCAATGGGCTCCGCGCTGAGGTCGAGAGCGGTCTCTACGTGATCATCTGCCGGCGACGGAAATCCAGCCGGGACCCGCGACTGATAGAGCGGCAGAGTAGTTTCTTTTCCGCGGCGGGCCTTGCGGACGGCAGTGGCGACGAGGCCGTGGTCGGAACCTGAATGGGCCATGTGTGCTGGTCGGTTACTGGTCAGAAGCGGGACACCCCCATTATAGCAACCAGCACACATATTTCAAACATGTATCTGCGGGCCAGAGGAAGGCCAGTCCAGTGCCACTTCCTCTCAGTTTCCGTCGAGTCCGCTGCTGAACCTCTTGCTTAAACCTACTCCTCGCGTAGGTACTCACTATCTTCCCGAGCACTGACGACTGCTTTGAATGTGCTGTCTTCTTGCTCTGCCGTGCGGATAATTATGTTCTCTTTTCCGATCCGGCGGTATAGGAGATCTTTGATGTTCTGAACATCGTTCTCTGACAAGTCTGCGAGCACGATTGCCTTCTCATCTTCATCGATCTCACGCCACTTCCGTACCACCGCCTCGTATGCTCGAGCACGATTGCTGTGATTGCCACTGTCGCGTATTACTTCGAAATCGATACTGCCTTCAGGAGTACCTTTTCTGGCTTCTCCGTCATCGGAATTAATATCGCGGACGAGAGAATGAGCCCTCTTCACTCCGAGGTAATCTTCCAGATCCGACAGAAATATCCGCCGGTCATCGCCAATCGCCTTACTTCCAAGCTCTCCACTTGTGATCAGAGAGGAGACCGTGGTGGGGTCTATGCCCAGCATCGTTGCAACCTCTCCTGGTGAAAACGCACGCTGCTCTGGCATGTCGTGCTCCTCTGACATGTTGGTTGTGAATGATTCCGCCTCTTATACAGCAGATCCATCAAAGATGAGACGTGTACCGTTCTCTTTAAGCCACTCGTTTTTGGCTTCGTAGTCGGGCACATGTTGCTCTACGAGTCGCCAGAAACGGAGGCCGTGGTTCGGATGCTCGGCGTGGGCAAGCTCATGGACGATTACGTAGTCGATCACGTCGGGCGAGGCCATCAGCAGCCGAAAGTTGAGGCTTAGTGTCCCGGTTCGTTGGGAATAGCTGCCCCAGCGGGTCTTCTGGTTGCGGATCTGGATCTGCTCGTAGCCCACGCCCACCACCTCGGAGAAGTACTTGGCCCGCTCCGTGAAGTAGTTGCGGGCCTCCTCCCGATAGAGACGCTCCAACTCGCCCTTGATCGAAGTCGCTTTAACACGAGACGAGTCAAGGCGGATCTTCTTTTCGGTGATGTGGGAGAAGAGAACGTTTCTGACGACCACTTCCCTTTCGGTTCCAAGCACCGGAAACGTCTCCCCTTCCTCGAACCGCCGCTCGGGCATCTGGTCCCGGTAACGGGCAAAGCGGTCCCGTTGCTTCAGCACCCAGTCGCCCTTCTGGAGCATCACGTCGTCGGTGTTCACGTCGCGCCCTTCCGGCACGATAAGCGTAATCCCATCCAGCCCGGCGTCGATGCGGACCTGGCTAGCCTCTTCGCTACGGCGGACCTCATAGGCCACTGCCTCTCCTTGAATGGTAACCGTACGCTCGGCCGTCGGCATGGTCGGAGAGATTACGCTGAACGTCCGTCGGTGTAGTTGGCGATGATGTAGCTGAGGGCCTCCTCGGGGAAGCCTGCCTTGATCAAATCGGTTTCGCCCTCGTTGATGAGGGCCCGCATGATCTCCTGCTTGATCGCCTTACGGGCCTTCTCATTGCGCTGCCAGCCAGGATAGCTGGTATCCACTTCCGTTTCGATGCGGTGAGCAACGGACTGGGACAAAGGCCCCGCATCTTCCTCGGAGAGCCCGTAGTCGCCTTCCAGCAGGGCAAACAGGGCGTGCTCGGCCTCCCCCAGCCCTTTCTCCTCGGCGGTGGCCTCCACGTCAAGCACGTCCCGCTCGACCTGCCGCAGGGCCTCCACCGCTTCGGGGTCGGACATGTTTTTGGTTTGCCACTGGTGTAGCACTTCTTGGACCCGCTCGCTCAGGGCCTCGTAGCGGGGGTTCTGATCGACGCGGGGCCGCACGTGGGCCTTCACCGCGTGGGCAATGGAGCTGGCCTGTGCGGCGGGCTCTTGTTCTTCGATGGCCTCCAGGTGCTCCTCCCCCACCTTGTAGATCGGGAAGTCCTCCTTCACCCCGGTCACGTCGACATGCTTCTCGACGATCTCCCGCGTCTTCTCGCGGACCTCCTTCTCGGGATCGGGCTCCCGGTTGGCGCGGCGAAACGCGACCCAGATGTGGGAGAGCCACTGGTACTTCCGTTCGACCTCTTCCTCCGATAGGCGCCCGTCCGGGGAGAGGCTTTCGTAAAGGTCCTGAAGGCGCTTGAAGCCCCGTTTGAACTCCCGCTTCTGGGGGTGTTTGCTCACCCTTGCGAGCGCCTCGCTCACGGCCTCCTGACGATCGGTCCTGGGCACCCCCTCGAACAGGGACCACATCTTTTCCAGCTGCTCTTCGAAGTCCTCGAACAGGCGGTCCTTGTCCTGCGCGGCGAAGTCGCGGGTTTCCGCGTCGTAGGAGAGGGCATCGTCCAGGTTCTCGAATACACCCTGGAAGTCGACGATCTCGCCATTGGTCTTACCGTCGGCAGGGCGGTTCGTGCGGGCGATCGCCTGCAGGAGCGTGTGGTCCTTCAGTCTTCGGTCAAGATACATCGTCTTGAGCACCGGCGCATCGAAGCCGGTAAGCAGCATGTTGTGGACCACCAGGAGCTTCGGCTGAGCCTCGTCCTTGAACCGGGAAATGATATCGTCCCGCTCCTCCGAGGTCGTGTGAAACTGGCTGAGCAATTCCTCGTCGTCATCCCCTTCTGTGTAAAGCACCTCCACGTCCCCGTCGGGACGCCGCTCTTGTAGCTTCGTGCCGTACAGGGCCGCGGACTTGCGGCTCGGGGCCACCACCATCCCCTTCCATCCATTCGGCTCAACCTGCTTTTCGTAGTGGTCGATCACCTCTCCCGCGTAGACCTCGATGCGAGACTCAAACTCCCCGAGGTCCGTCGGGGTGAGCGCCTCCCGCACGACCTTCATCTTCTCCTCCTCCGACAGGTGGCCAAGCTCCAGGTCGAAGGCATCGTCCATAGCCGCCTCGTCGACGTTCCACTCCGCCTTGTGCCGCAGCGTGAAGTAGACCGGAAGGATCACCTCATCCTCGATGCCGTCGCGGATCGAGTAGTGGTGAAGCGGCGGCTCCCCGTCGGGACAGTAGTTGCGGAAGGTCGATCGGGCCACGTCGCTCTCCCCCTCGTGCACCGGCGTTCCGGTGAAGCCGAAGTGGTAGGCGTCCGGCATCGCGGCCTCCAAGTTGTTGCCGAGGCGGCGCTCCATAAACCGATGCGCCTCATCTGCCATCACCACTACTTCGTCGTTGCCCTGTCGGGCAGTGGCAACGTCTTGGAATTTCTGAATCGTGGTGAGGACGAGCTGGCTTTGTCCCTGCTCGATCAGGCGCTGCAGGTGGTCGATGCTATCAGCCACCACCGACCGCTCGAAGCCGATTGCAGAGAGGGTATTCCCCATCTGGGTCGCCAGCTTATCGGTGTCAACGATGAGGAAGATCTGTGGGCTTCCCAGCACCGACCTCTCAAGCAGGTTCTTCGCGGCGTAAAGCATCGCGAAGGACTTGCCACTGCCCTGGGTGTGCCAGATGAGACCCCGCTTCTTCTCCCCCTCTCGGATGCGCTCAAGGAGCCGCCGTACCGCGTAGTACTGCATGTGACGTGGGACGATCTTGGCCGTCCCACCCTCCTTCTCTTCGTAGAAAACGTAGTTGAGAGCAATGTCCAGCAGCGTCCGGGGATTGAGGAGGGCCTGGGTGGCCTGTTTCAGGTCGTTATCATCCTGGTACTTGAGCGGGGCCTTGCTCCAAGGGAAGTAGAATCCCGGCTTCGCCCCCACGGCCCCGTAGCGGAAGGACTGGGTATCGGCGGCTACGTTGAGAAGGGTGGGGAAGAAAAGCCGCGGCGTGTCCTTCTCGTACTCGCGCAGGTCACTGGTCGCATCCGTCCAGTCATTGTCCTGCGCCAGGGACTTGATCTCCATGTGGACCAGCGGGAGGCCGTTGACCAGAAGCGTCACGTCGGGCCGCACCGACGCCCCGCGGACGAAGCGCATCTGGTTGACGGCGACAAATGAGTTCCGCTCGGGGCGGTCAAAGTCGACGAGACGGACGTAGACGGGCTTCTTCGTGCCGTTCCCGTGCTTGGCGTTGAACTTCTTCCCGCGCCGCAGGAGCGTCTGGAGGTGCCGGTTGCCCGCCATCAGCTCCGCTTCATCGAAGTCGCGTCGGAGGGAGTTGAGCAGGCGATCGACGTTGCCCTCGTTGACAGGCTCGTTGATCTCGATCAGCTTCTCGCGGAGGAGCTCCCAGTAGACGACCTCCCCCTTGCCACGTCCATATTTTCGGTCGAGGGCAGCGGCTCCCTCCTCACCGTCGAAGCCATACACGGACCACTGATGCGGCCCAGGGAGGTCCCGAAGCCACCGTAAGACGGACTGCTCGACCCCACTCTCGGTCGGCACACTGGCAGACACCTCGTCAGCCATGCTCGACCACCTCATCAAGCACGTCAATGGCCTTGTCGGCGGTCCGCACCTCACCGGTCAGGAGATCCTGCATGAGGCCTTTCTTCAGACTACGAAGGTGATTGGCCAACTTCTGCTCAGAAGAGATTCGCTGATCAAATCTTTCTACTACAGAGGCTATTCGTTTCTGCAAGTCAAGTGGAGGCAGGACGACCTCAAGACGCTTGATCCGAAAAAGGGATAATTTTGGTTGGGATGATCCCACAGTCATCCGATACACCTCATCTTGACCAAATTTCGATTGTAGATAGATGGAAAGATAATCTTTTTTCACTCCGTCTAGACCGTGTATTCTCGCGGCATTCTCCGTGAGATTAGCTCCATCCAGCTCTTCTGGGATCACTCCTGCGACACCAATAGTCCCTGCAATTGAGATATAGACATCATTTGTCGATATCGTGTACCTGCTTATTTTTTGATATGTCTCTTCCTTTAGATACTCAAGCTCTTCAGGATCGATACTCCCCCCCTTCATGTCCGTCACTCGCAGGTATGGATGCGCTGTCTTTTTATCGGCGTAATCATGTCCTTTAGGAAGCCTCTTTCCCCCGCTCACCTCAGCCACCTGCTCAAGTGGAGTGACTTCCCAATTCGACGGTAGGCTCTTCAATTTCGGCCCCAACCTGAATTCTTTCTTTTCCTCAAGATCCTCTCCTGCTTCGCCATTCAGCAGCTTTTGCACGACCCCCCGCTTCACTCGCTGGGCCTGCTCAATGATCGCCTCCGTCTTCTGGATCGCCTGGTCGACCGCGTAGAGGACGCTGGCGATCTTGCGCTGCTCGGGGAGGGGGGGGACCGGTAGATCGACTTTCTCCAAATCCGCGCTCGATACAGACTTAAATGTGCTTCCAGACGCAAGCCGAGAAAGCCAGCGTGATCTCTGAGCAAGTCCGTAAAAGAGATAGAGTCCATTCACCTCTTTTGGACGGAGTGCGGCGAGTCCTCGACCTATGCAGCAGTGCTCATCGGCAATGTTGAGATCACCGACGGGTGCTCGAATGCTGATCAGCACATCGTCTTTGTCGGCGGTCTTGACAGGATCAGAGCACCACGTCGACACCTTCGGCCTCATATGGCCGAAATCTGCGTTGCCCTGATAAAACGGGAGGCCCTCTTCTTGCTCATTGTAGGTTGAGGACGGGGGCGAACTGCCCATCTCGATTTCGACAACACTCGGCAAAGAGCTCATATCCCATTCCTCTGGAACCGAACCCAATCCAAAAACCTCTCGATCAGAGTCGGTTGCCAGTGAACCCATGCGGGAGGAAATAGACTCAGCATCATCAGTTTCGTTAGTACCTGTGTCCGATTCTTCCCTACTTGCCTCGGAACGAAAGTCTTCTTTCGGGCTCAACGCACCATCGGCACCCATCTCATCGAGCTCATCTTCCTCGACAACATCCATGTCAAAATCCAAGTCATCACTCATAGCCAAGGGCCTCCATGTAGTCGGTCAACTGAGACTCGATCTCGTTGCGCTCCGCCTGTAATTCTCTAAGCTTTGTCAGCTCCTCCGCCACGTCAATCGGCTCCTCCGGCTCCGTAGTGTCCACGTAGAGGGCGATGTTCAAGTTATAGTCGTTCTCCCGGATTTCCCCGATCGGCACCGCGCGGCTCACCCGCTCCTCCGTGGTCCACTCGTTGAATTTCTGGACAATGTGGTCGATGCCCTTTTCCGTGAGCTCGTTCTGGTTGGAGAGTTCCTTGTAGAACGCCTCGTCAGCGGCGTGGACGAAGAGCACCTCACCCTCCCGCTCAGGCGACTTGTCACGGTTTAAGAGCAGGATGGCGCTCGGAATCGAGTTATTCTGGAAGAGATTCTCCGGCAGGCCGATTACCGCTTCCACGAGATCGTCTTGCAGCATCGGCTCCCGGTAGCGGCCCTCGTACTTGCGGAAGAGCACGCCGTGGGGAATGACGATGGCCGCCTTGCCGCTGCTATTCAGCTGGTTCGCCATGTGCATGATGAAGGCGTAGTCCCCACGGTCGGCCCGTGGGAGCTTCTCGTGCCAGTCGAAGCGGCCGTAGGCATCGTCTTGCAGGTCGCTTTTGGGCCAGTCTGCAGAGAAAGGAAAGTTGGCCAGCACGTGGTCAAACTGCTCCAGGTGCCCGTTCTCCGTAAAGGCCGGGGCGCCGAGGGAGTCCTCTCGCTCGATGGCGCCGTTATAGCCGTGGATGAACAGGTTCATCTTCGCTATGGCCGCGATGTCGGGGTTCAATTCCTGCCCCGTCAGTTCCAGGCGGGACGGGTCCCCACCTTGCTCGTCGCGGAAGTAGTGGGCTGCCTCGACCAGTAGGCCCCCAGAGCCACATGTGGGGTCGTGGAAGCGATCCCCGTCCTCAAAGGGGGCCACCAGCCGCACCATCAATTGGACGATCTTCGGCGGCGTGAAGAACTCCCCACCGTCGCGCCCTTCCTCGTTAGCGAAGTGGCGCACGAGGTCCATGTAGGCCTCCCCGAGCATGTCCGGGGGCACCCGCTTCGCCGACAGGTTGTAGGTCGAAAGGTGCTCTACGAGCTTGCTCAAGCGGCCGTCATCAAGGGCATCGGCGTCCACGAAGTCGGCCCGAAAGACACCTTCTAGCTTGCTTGGGTTCGCCTTCACGATCGCGTCGAAGGCCTCGTTGAGCGCCTGGTCCACGTTCGTGCCGGTCTGGCGCAGGGACTCCCAGCTGTGCTCTTCGGGCACCACGAAATCATACCAGGCCTCCTCGCGGGCGATCTCCTCGTCCCCCACCTCGTCCATCACCTCCTCGAAGCGGTCCTGGTAGGTGTCGCTGATCGTCTTGTAGAAGACCAGCGGCAGGATAAAGTCCTTGTAGTCCGTCTTGTCGACAGCATTTCGGATGATGTCCGCGCACTTGAAGAGGTGACTGTCCAGCTCGTCGAGGGTCAGGCTCATCGGGTCGCGTTCGAAGGGTAGGTTCTGCTGAGTGTCGTCCATAGGGTGCGGGCGAAAGTCCCGTAGCGGGCTCGTGAGGGGCGCTCAGGGGGCGGTGGCGTCCACCTGTTCGAAGGGGCTGACGTGGGAAATCGCGTTTGCGCCCCATGAAGAAGGAAGGCATTGGGCTCGCTAAAGACAACCGCAGCTTCCTCGAACGCGGGCTGCTCAGAAGATTTGAATCCCTCCCGCGCCCACCACGCTTGGATTTAGCCATGACTGGTAGTACTTTATTCAAACTCAGTTTGCAAAATTACTTTCTCAGCTCGATAGAAGCGGGTCGTGGGTATCTCTCAGTTTGCATATTCCGTCCGACGCCATCTCAGTGTACCGGACGTGATCGTAGACTTTCTCTGCCACGACAGGACTCTTTTTATTGCCGTCAAGAACATTGGGACTGGACCCGCCCACCACGTCTCTGTATCGTTCGAACCAGAGATTTCCGGTATTCACGGAGAGACAGTCATTTCGGACCTCTCACTTTTCCGATGCCTGTCGTTCCTGCCCCCTGGAAAAGAGATTCGTACGCCTCTTGACCCGGTACAGGAATACTTCGACCGAGAGGCCCCCACTCAAATTGAGACGGTGATCCACTTCGAGACTGACACCGGCGCAACCCTCTCGCGGTCTATCGAGCACGACTTGAGAGTCTACGGCAGCACGACCCAAACTTATCAATAACCCCTATCGTCATGCCAGACCGCATTCGACCGTTCACGAACGGAAATTTCCGAGTCAAAATCGACGCGGACTCGGGGGAAGACTTCACCTCCGGTTTCCAAGAGATCATCATGCCGGAGTTCACATTGGACACCTTCGACTACCGAAATGGAAACGAAAAACGCAACAGGCCCCGGAAGATCAACGCCCACTACGACGTAAGCAATGCCGTACTCAAGCGAGGGCTGGTCAAAGCAGATAATCTCTATGCATGGGTTGAAGAGGTGCGAAACGGGAAGCAGGCCGAGTCGCTGAAAGATGTAGTCATCGAACTGCGCGACGAGAGTGGTGAAAACGTCGCCGTGGCGTGGCAGCTCACGAACGCTCGTCCGGTGCGGTATACGTTTTCTGACTTAAAGGGTGATTCCGATGGGGTCGTGATGGAAATTCTTGAACTCGCATTTGAGGACTTGGACGTTGAGTTCGAGTAGTCATACGCCTGAGACTCACGGGCATCCACTACACACCCCTCTTGACCGAAAGACGGTTCGAACGGGGTCTCAATTCATCGTCGTCAGTTGCCCGTGTTCGACCCAGATGTCCAGCCCGCGTCCCCACCCGAACGGGGCCCCGGCCTCGCGGTAGGCAGCCTTAGTCTTTTCCCACTCGGCCTGCAGAAAACGGCGAAGAAGCTTTCGCTCCGGATCAGTCATTGAAAGCGGGACGGTTGCTGCTACAAAGAAAACGCCCAGCCCCCACCAGGAGCTGGGCGTCGGTGCTCACTTGGCACCGTGGAGAAGTGATCGCTTAGAAGTGAGGCGTGCCGGTCCCCCACCATTAGACCGACATGCACTCAGTAGACACAGCCCGACCCCCGAATCTAACGACAGCCCAAACGCCTTCACGGTTTTTTTGCTTCGGGCTTACACCAGCGTCGCATTTCCTGTTGACAACCCGGGGATTGGATTTGGTATATTGATAAGCCCGATTTGCTGAAAGACTTTGGCCCGCCGCAGCGCAACCACCCTCCCCGCCCCGCGCTGACGGTGGGCTTTTTCTTTGGCGCCGGGCATCTTCACTTCTGCCCATCCCCAAGAAGCATCTCTTGATGGCATGTACGTGCTTTCAAGACAGCTCTGCCACTTGAAGATGTCGGTTTTAATTCTTGCTCTATCGGCCATGCCGCTACTCGGTCTCACGGCATTGGAAGCGAGAGCCCAACCCGAGCCCGCGAAGGTGGAAGAAGAGGTCCCCGGCTTCGAGATTGAGGCGCTCCGGGACTCGGGGCGAGCCGTTACCCCTTCGGATTTTGAAGGCCGCTACGTGCTGCTGAACCTCTGGGCCACGTGGTGCGCCCCTTGCATCGAGAAGATCCCCGATCTCCAGAAGGCGCGGCAACGCTATTCTAAAGAGAGGCTCGCCATCTTAAACGTCTCGTTCGATAGGTCCCGGTCGAAGGCAACCACCTTTCTGGACAAACGCGAGATGCCGGGGAGCCACGCATTCGTAAGCGAAGGACTCCAGAGCAAATTTGGGAGCAAGTTTGCCCGTATGCCCAGCGAGTCTGCCTCAATGCAGGTGCGCGGACTCCCGAACCTGACCCTCGTCGGACCGGAGGGAGAGGTCGCCGCCATCATCAGGGCTGGAGATTCGACCGACCTTCTGGAGATGCTGAACAAGCACCTTTCACGACGCCGGTCTGGATGACCACCAGCCGCTTCCAAGAACATCCAATCGCGTAGAGGCGGAAGAAAGGGCCGAGTACGCCGCTTGTGGGGTTCGGCGATTTCGGGGGAGCTTCAGATCCGGAGCTGTCACACCCTCCGATTACGAATGCCAGGGAAATCCCAAGCAACCAGCGCTACCAGATTGCGATCAGAAGTCTGTCTAAGGCGACTTCGGATAGTCGGACTGCGATGTTCGGACAGCGATGTTTGTCTCCAGTTTCCTTGGCCGCCCCCGAAGAACTACTCCCCCATGGATAGTCCAGGCTGGTCGCCGATCTCCCCGCTGGCGTTCCGCAGTGCCCCCGCGCACGACTCCAGGCGGGCAGCAATGTGCCGGGCTTGCTCCGCAGGCCGCGGCAGATCAGATTCGTCAACATCCAACTCGTCTGGCATCTCTTTCTGGCGAAGCCGGTGCCGGACGGCCGACAGGTCACCGGCACACTGGTCCAAGACATCGAGAACAACCGTGATGGCTTCGGAGAGCGGCACGCGAGCTGCTCCGTCGCCCTCTGCTGGTTCGTCGGATACGGACATGGTTGACTGAACTCTTATGAGCGATTCTGTTAGACGGCCGACGTGGTTGTTCAAACCCAATCTGTTCAGAAAAGGACCGAGGCACTGGCCACCACCTGATCTGGTCCTGCCCGTAGCTCAACGCCCCAGGTGCGATTCAGCACGAGACCTGCTGTGCCGTGGACGCCCACGAGCGACCCTACATCCCCACCGGCTCCGAGATAGATCCTCGTGCGCCCCCCGCGCTTCACTGCAACGTCGTACATCAGTGAGGCACGCGCCCAGGCATACGTGTTGAATGCGGTACACTCACTATCCTCGGCGAACTGTCCCCCCGGCCCGCGGCACCGGTCGGAGCCGTCGTCATAGCTGAAGCCTTTGGGCGTGTAGGATGCGAACATGAGGTTCAGGTGGACGGGAAAGCGGAACCGCCCCCACCGCACTTCTGGCCCGCCGCCCACCCCGTATACGGCAGAACTTGAAAGCTGGGACGAGCCGCCGATGCCGAGTCCAAACTGCCAATCCACCCCAACCCCACCCTGTCGAGCATCTCGGCCAGCGACGTTCAGCAAGCTACTTGCCACCGCGGCGCTGGCGTTTGAATTCGAGGAGCCTCCAGGAAGACTCTCGCAGGCCACTCCATTACCATCTCCATCCAATCCGTGAGGGTCTCCGGGTTGATGACGCTCGAAGAAGCGCTGCGCTTCTGGTTGGGTGTCGAAGTCCGAACAATCCCGATCAGACGCTGATGTCTCCGATGTCGAATTTCGATCTCTCCACTCCCACGGGGGCGTTGGATTCGCCTGTGACCAGAGGCCACGGTTCGCATTCCGGGCCTGCCGCTCCAGACGGGCATACTCGGTTTCGTTCGGGGCATACTGGTCGTAGTGCCACGCCAGTCCGTCCTGGATAAGCATGGCCCCAAGGTCCCCACCCTGCACCTCTAGGCGGGCCACAGCGCGCCCGTACCGGCCGATCTCCTCAACGGACACCCGAACGCTTTTCCCGCCCACGTACTGCCGAGCGGCGCGGGTGGCGGCCGTGCCGTAGGATTGAGCAGACTCCGGGGCGTCCACCCCGTGTAATCGAATCGTGACCGTACCCCCGATCGACCGCCGGACATCGAACGTGTCCCCGTCTGTGACATCCACAACGAGGCCGCTAAAGGTTTGCCCCGGTTCAACTTGCGCCTCAGCAACTGGGGACGAGAAAAGAAAGCAAGCTAGAAGGGCCGTCTTGAGAGTCCCCTTGAAGATGTTCATGACAAAAATTTACCTTGCAATAACAGAGACAATACCTGGCTGCTTTGTGGTCGATGGCCACTGCCGACTCGAATCGGTCAGTTCAGTTCGCTCCACTGCCCTTTCCTTGCAAATCCACTCAGCGGGCAATCAAGCCCCGGTTGGGCCGTGCCACCATTCCTATGCCATCCTTCTTACTCAGCTCCTCTGCTCGGCTACGGTAGATAGGCGCCAATCTCCTCAGCTCTCCTGCTTTTCCTTCGAGTACTGCCAGAGCGCCTGGTCGACCTCACGCATCGACAATCCACTCTTCTTGGACAGCGCCCGGCACGCCTGGACGTACGGGCTCCAGAGGTCAAAGGTATATCGGGACGGTTCATCCACCCTGAGGCTCCATAACGCCCGGTAGTCGATGATCGGGTACGGGTCTGGATGGCCGAAGTGCAAGATGACCGAGGCAGTGGGCCACGCCACACCATCCAGTAGGGTTAGAACCTCGATCCGAAACCGTTCACTATCCGAAGTGACACAGGAGCGGGTCACCTCTCGCGCAAAGAAATCACTGTTTTTCTGGACGTGTGATCGGGATCTTGGCGTCTTCCATTCGCAGATGCGAGCCAGCTGGTCGAGGGTCGGGTAGCCCTGTTCTTCGAGTTTCCTCCCCGTTGCTGCAGCACGTGCGTTTTCCTCCGGCGTGGCATAGCCATAGCGATCTGCCCAGGAGGAAAGCTCATCGCTCGAGAATTGGAGTTCAAGCTCCATAGATGAGATCCGTGAGACACTTTGGGTGAAAGGCATCCCCCACTGAAACCAAAAATACGGTTACTTGCGCCTGTAGTAAAGCTCGAGTCCCGCGTGCAGGGCGAAGGGGATCAGCAAGATTGCCACCGCGGGAAGAATCTGCAAGGCCACTGCCGTGGCGTCGCCCGTCGTGTCACTGACAGATAGACTGAAGGTCGCCCCAGGGGAGAAATCGCCCCCAAGACGGGCAGAGATCATCCAGATGACATACCCGGCAATTACGATCCCCAGAACGAGCGCCTGTTCGAAGGCTGCCCATCCAGTCGCAAGGAGGCCCTTGAGCCCGCTTTTCCATCCCCCACCGAAGGTTCCTATGGCGACAAATACGACGTAGACAGCGGTGATAACGATTGTCGCGTTTGTGGGCAATCCCGACGACGGACCCGTGTTCAGATACGCGGCCGGCATGTAGAGCAGTTCGGCGGCGGTGCCCAGAAACACCGTGTGGCCGACCACCAGCGCCGAGAAGGCCACCGCCCTTCCCTGCAGGCATACCCCCAGCGGCTCGCAACTGCAAGCTCACACCTGAAACCCTGTAGGGAACCTCGGAGGGAGGGGCGGTGGACTGTTGATTCGTGAGACCCAACGGAAGACCTATTGAAAGTCTGACCTATTGTGCTGTTGATGGGAATGAGTTTCCGGAGCGTGTCGCAAAAAAAAAAGAGCCTCGACACCACCTGAGAGGTTCTACTCCCGATCTTCGCCGTTCCAGGGCTGTGGTGTCAAGGCTGCGTTCCCACGCCTGGCGTAGTCGCGCGTGCGCTCGGTGTGGCTACCGGACATGCGCAGCGCTCTACGTTGTAGGGAGTCCCAAGCTCCCCCTGACCAAGCATGGCCGGAAGGCAGCTAAGAGAGGACCTTCCGGACCCAAAAGGGGGCCGACTCCGGGCGGGCACGAGGCCACACGCTGCCTCTCCTCGTAGGAGTGGATTTTCAACGTGGGGACCCCCCT
Organism: Salinibacter pepae; assembly: GCF_947077775.1. Taxonomy (NCBI): domain Bacteria; kingdom Pseudomonadati; phylum Rhodothermota; class Rhodothermia; order Rhodothermales; family Salinibacteraceae; genus Salinibacter; species Salinibacter pepae. The sequence goes on along the minus strand of NZ_CAMTTE010000001.1, from coordinate 37,751 downwards.
CCCCCCTTAAACACCCCGGAGTCGGGTTGAACACATATTCCGCACTCCAACTCCGCAGTAAAAATCTCGATTTCGCTTTGTCTGTTGAGCAAACTTCACTCTCTACTGAGGTAACTGAGGTAACTGAGCCAATGTATGGAAAAAGCAAGAGGGTTGGACTCGTATCTAGGTATTTTTTCAGATTCGCTGCTCAGTTACCTCAGCTCCTCCACTCGCGCTCCGCCCCACGCTTATTTACCACTTACGTACAGTTCGAGTCCAATCCAATGAGCGCTTCCACCCGCCCCTGTCCGCTTCTTGTAGATGCTCCCGTCGAAGTGGTGCTCGATACGCATGTTGAGCTGCTTGTGACTCAGCGGCTCCATGTCTCTGGTTGAGCAATAATTGACGTACGCATTGTACACGTGGCGAGTGCGAACATCCTCCCCGGTTTTTCGAGCTACACAGCTCGAAACAAAAGTGGAGACACACCGGTCAATCTTACCTTTCCACCGATTTTTCTCCTGCTTTGACGCTAAGGGCTCGTTTTGAAGAGGATTATTCTTCCACTTCCGGAAGCCGTCTACGGCCCAAGCCAATATTCCATCTGACTCATTTAGCAGTTCCCGCTTGAGATGGGGATTCCGCTTTGCAGTTGGTATTCGAACCGAGAAAGGAATCACACGCATCCGGCGCCAAAACGCATAATCGTTGGCAGACACCTTCGGCCAGTGATTAGTAGCCATGAAGAGAGCGAAGTCCGGTGTGTACTCAAAGTATCCTTCGTACAAGTCTCGGACGGCCATCTGGTCTTCACCCGTCAGACGCTTTACCCTTGATTCCACGAGCTCTTCATCACGCTCGATCTCGCTAACTGTCAAGAAACGGACGTTCGGCAGTCGTGCTAAGTCTGCGTCGGGTCCCTGCCTACTCCCTGGAAGAAGTGTTTGAACGGGCGTGTTGGCCGCGTAGCCACCGAGTACTGCCCTCAAGACCTCGAGAAAGGTGGACTTGCCATTAGCCCCATCTCCTTTCAGAATGAACATGCATTGTTCGGTCGCCAAGCCAGACAAAGCGTAGCCAGCTATCCGTTGCACGTAGTCAACCAGCTCCTCGTCGCCATCGAAGATGGTGCGCAGAAATGCTTCCCATTTAGGTGCATTGGAACCTTCCACATACTTCGCACCGCAGGTCCGTGTGAAAAAATCTTCGGGTGTGTGCTCACGGAGCGTCCCGGTTTCGAGGTCAACCACCCCGTTCTGCGTATTCAGAAGTAAGGGATCAGCATCGAACTCTTCAGAAGGGACCCTCAGTTTTGCGAGTGTTCTTGCCTCCCGTACGAGGTTGTTCAATCGAGAGCTATTTTCCGACTTCAAAGCGAACTCGAACCTGCTATCTCCAGGACGGCACTGGATGGCCTCTAGCTCATTTCGAAATTGCCTTACTGTTCTACGGGCAAAGCTTTTAATTTCGTCCTCTTGGGCCTCTTCCCACACCCCAGCCTCTCGGTCGTAGATGTGCCAGCATTCCCCATCGTATCGATAGCAGATTTGATGGCTGTATAGAGCCGCCAGACGTTCAGCATTACCTGAATCCGTATCAGGATAGTCAAGCAGCGAGACCGAACTGCTCTGCCTCACACTTAACTCAGGATCTGGCATCTTGTGGCCGTCCCCAGAGGCGACACTCGTTGGTGGATTCTTCATGTCTGATTTTTGGTTTTTGATGCCAAGTCAAATTCTCTCGTCATGAGAAGAACCGCTGTGTTCAGCCCTCCTCTTCCATCCTACGCCTGAGGGATGTCGCAGAAATTCGCCATACTCCACCAATCTTAGTGGCATCTATCTCCTCAGAATAGATCCAGTTGTAGACTGTCCGGGGCGTAACTCCTAACTCATCGGCAACTTCCTTCGGGGAGAGAAAGGAAAGGTCATGTGATGGCCGTCGGTTGGATTGCTTCATGGTAAAAACCAGTATTTCCTGTGGGTAAAGCGTATATTTTAAAACCTTGCGTCTTATTACTATCGAAACGGTTTAGGTTTCACGATCTTCATCGTTATTAACCATATTCGATGTCTATACACAATTACTTCATAAAAGCGTGCTCATATAACTTTTCTTTTCTCACGTGAGACTGAGATATTTTTTCTCTCATGTTATATGTGCATGTGAGGCAAATTCTGTGAGAGAATAAATCTCGTAGAGAAAAATTTCTGCCTAGTAATATGAGGTGAGGAGAGAACACACGCCAGAGAGACATACTACTGTGAGAGCACGGTTCTGCTGAGAGAATCTCAATGCCCACAAAATATCAGAGCTGACAGATCTTGTGTGCTCAGGGAATCTGTGTGCGCAGAGATTCTCTATATCGAGAGAGGTCAACCCTGAGAGAGAAGACGCTTGGCTCAGAGAACTCGGCTCTTTGAAAATCCTGAACTCCTAAGAATCCTAGCATTTGTGCCTTGTCCCTTACCGGTTGACAACCGACCAATTGTTTAGATGCACCTTCTATTCTCGCAATAGCGGTGCTGTCGCGCGGCATAGTCTGTTATTAATAAACTTATGCAGCTGGTCAGATCTCACCAAAGGCCATTGGACCACAGATACCACCAGAGACGGGTCACCGTGACGGCTGGCTCAATAGGTTCGACGGACTTATTCACTCACCCCCCCTCCCGCGCGACCCTCCATCCGATAGAGAGGCTTTTCGCGTGCGACTTTGAATGAAGCCTTCCTGGAGGAAGCGTTTACCTGACCTCGGAGTAGCAACTCTTGACAACTTGGGTCGCAGCCTGGGATTGGAGAAAGCGCGCTCATGCAGGGACTTTTCTGCCTGCCGTCAGCGCTCGAACCTTCCAGGTACCGACTCCAAATTGAGATGGAAGCGCTTAAGAAGGAATCTGCTCTGGAAGCAACCAGAACCGATGATCAGGCAACTCGCGAAGGCATCCAGCGGCTGCTTGACCAGTGCCTGGAGCGAGGACAGCTCCACCGGCCCTACCACTGGGCGACGAAGCTGAATGAGATCAGCCACGGTGACGAGCAAGATGCGTAGCCCAAAACCACCTCGCGTGATCGCCCACCACGCGGCGGCGGATATTGAAACCACGTGGGCAGGGACCACACTTTACCTGGGTCCCGCTCCTGCTCACTCGTCCGTCATACGAGCAGTTGAAGAACCAGGTGGTCAGACGGCCCCCGGTACTCGAACGCAACATCTCGGACTGCACGAGCGATTGGTTCTCGACGCCGGGCCTTTCTCGCATCTCGGCCCAGCGTTCGGGGTCGATCTCCCATTTCTGGCAAACGCCGTCGATCAGCACTCAAGTGTACGGGACGTGTATCAGGAGCGCCCCTCTGGACAGGGCGAAAGTTTTCATCCCGAAGATGTGGTTGGATCCACCCAAGCAGGTAGTGGTGCCAGAAACCACCCTTACGGGCCTGACTGATTTTTCCGAGTCAGCAGCGAAGGCCAATCCCGCCCACGATCTCTCCGATCTGTACGTGCGAGTGTGGCTCATTCAAGCTTCGTCCCCTAAATGGGGTGGGGTTTTTCCTTGCTCGACAACAGGCGCAGCACGCCGTAGAAGCCAGCACGCAGGACGGCAATCCCGACGCCCGCCGTCATGCCGTAGGCCGCAGGGGGATTGAGCGACCCCGCGACGTAGAGCACGCCGTTGGAGTGTGTTACCCAAAACAAGAGGCCGACCCCCAGCAGAAAAAGACCCGCGTTCCACTTCCATTGGCCGGCAGACCAAGAAAGGGCCACCGCCCCTCCCAGCACCGCCCCCACGGCATAGCTGACCATGTGGCCTGTCAACACCTCAAAGAATGCCTTCATGGCGAAAACGGTCACAAGCACGGCCGTCAGGGGCCGCTTGTACCACACAAGCCCGTAGACGAGCACGATGGGCAACAGGTACATCAAGCCGAACGCGGAGAAATAGTAGCTCATGGGGCCGGGGCATCTTGGGGGGAAGGCAGTGGCCCCAGTACCAAAGCCTCATCTCCACGTTTCGTTAACATAACTCGTCAAAATAACCAAGCTGAAGGGGGGCGGAAAGCCCTCTTATTAATTGTAGATACCTTCTCTACACTGGCCTTCCGTCACGCTCGCAATTCACATGTATCATGGATGGGAGCGGAAAAAAAAAAAAAACAAAGATATGCGCCATGTGCACGCATCTTGCCCAAAATTACCCCCGCTTGCGCAAGGTCACAATTGCCCACGTCCTGCGTGAGCGCAAGGGCCAGAGACTACCCCAACGTGTGCGAGGTCACCGTGACCAGAGTGCCCTACCATTACTGTCCTGAGGACCATCCCCGTCTGTGCGGGGTCACCGAGTCCGATTCCAATGCCGACGACCAGAACATCGGACCATCCCCGCGTGTGCGGGGTCACCCCTGCGACGAAATGGCAGGGGACCCGTCCCCTCCGCAGTCCATGTGCGGCCGATACCGCACACCTGCGGGATGGGTCGTGACCCGCTCGTGCGAGGTTTCTCGCGTCACTGAGGGTGCCGCAGCCTCGCCCGACGCAAAGGGGCTAGGCTGGTCGGTCTTACCGCCTCTCGGCGAGCTATGCGCCTCCGTTTCGTCCGATGTCTCGGGAGGCGCAGCCGTAAGGCCCTGACCGGCAACTACTGGACTCGACAGGTAGCCATCTTGCCACCCGTCTCCGTCCAGATACTTCTCTCTAATGTTGAGCGCCCCCACCTCGTCTCGATGAAACGCCGCGTGGCAAGAGGAGCATCTGTACTTCCGTCCCCTGGTTGGATTTTTTGTGCCACACGACGGGCACGTTTTCGTGGTGTCGCACTCCGGCTCCAACTCGACCTCCATCCCCGCCAGCTCCGCTTTATAGGTCAACATGTGCCGAAACGCGCCATGGGCCCACTGGTGAAGGCGCTGGTTGCCTTTCGCCCCGTAGTCCAAACCGTCACGGATGTCCCGCACGTCACCGACCACCAGCGTAGACACCCCCTCTTGATACAGGGTCTCCACTAACCGACGCGACAGCTTGTGCAGGACGTCTCGGATCTGGTTGCGAAGGGACGAAAGCTGTTTCTTCTTTGAGGTGACGAGCCTCTGCCACCGTCGCGATCCCTTCTCTTTGGTGTCAATCTTTGATTGCAGAGTGGCCTTGGTCTTGTTCTGGTAGCGGCGCAGGCTTCGCAGATGGCGCCCATTGAAGAGCCAGGTTCTCTCCCCGGTGGTGGCCGTCGCAAGGTGCACTTCTCCAAGATCAATTCCGGCCACCTTGTCTCCTTTCGGTTCCCGATTAGGCTCTACTGGATACTGCACGCGAGCCTCGTACTGCTCCCCATCCCAGCCAATCTCGACGCGCTTGGGCTCCGGATGTGGCCAATCGATCAGGACGGGTTCGTTGCCCCTCCCCGTTGAAAGTCGCAGTACACCGTCATCTCGAAGCCTGATCTGTGTGTATTTCCAGCTCGCCTTGTAGTGTCGCTTCGGTTTGAACGGCGGTTTGGCATCGGGTTTGTCTCGCTCACGCCAGGAATCGAGGGCGTTGAAGAACTCCCTGACGACGTTCTGTGCGGTGTTCTGAGCGATGTTATACCGGCTTTCGACCGTGGCCGCGGGGTTTTCCCGTTTCCCCGCAAACACCTCCATATCGGGGTGCTCAAAGACGTTGCTCTGCTTCTCGGTGTTGATCTTACGGGTACACATCCACTGCATCATCTGGCTCTTACTTAACCAGACACCCTGTCGACTGACCGTTCGCCAAAACCACGTCACCGTGTCGGTCCACACGTCCCCACAGGCCCGCGCGATCTCGTCCAGCTTCTCAGATTGCCCCAGCTTTTTCTTTCTCGTCAGGTACATAGCAGCATGAAGGAGTTAACTCGCAGCAGAGGATCCCACAAATGGAGGCAGCTTCACCGCCCCCCTACCGAGTTCTATTGTCCTGCATCGAGCAAATCATTCATCGAGCAAATCATTGGGGCGGCCTCAACCGATTCAGTACCGTCCATCCACAGCGCCTCACTCGTCGCGCAGCGCGTCCAACGCCGACGCCTGTGCTTCTTCCCGGCTTGGCGCTGCCCCCTTCTCATGGTCGGTGTAGGTCTCCCAATGGAAGTAGGGCGAATGCTTTTCTTCCTCGACGTACGCGAGCTGATCGATAATGGGTGGTCCGTTCGGATTCGGGTTTTCACGCCCGTACTCGAAACGGTAGGGATCCTCGCCCACCTTGATCCAGCTTCGATCGCTCATGAATGGCCGATAGAAGAATTGACATGCTGGCTCGATGATACAGAAACCTTGGGGACGCATAATTGCAACCCAGGCCGTGGTTGGCCTGAAAGATGGCGGCTGTCCACCAGAGGCCCCAGATCCGCCCGAGAGCGACGCCCATCAGATACGGCCCCGCCTACGCATCAGGGTTGATCGGTACACAGGGAGCCAGCACGGAAGCCCCATGCCCCTTGGTGTTTTGATGGATCCCAGTCGGAGATACGAGGGATGGTCGAGGCATTGAGAACAGGTATGGAAGCCACAAGGCGTTCTGCCAGACCCCGCAGTTAGCTTCCGAATGCGTCGTTCACGTGCCTATGGCCTTGCTTCGGGCTGGCGTGCATGTACTGCTCAGTGACGGCGGTGGACGAGTGCCCCATGAACCGGGAGATGACGTTGATGGGGGTTCCCGCTTGTGCGAGTCGGGTTGCGTAGGCGTGGCGTGTCGAATGGACCTGGACCCAATCTGGAAGGCTCGCTGCCTTCCTGAACCGGCAGAAGGCGTGCGACAGGGCCGAGTACTTAAGCTTCTCGCCGCCGGTGTGGTATACGTAGGGGCAGCCCTCCAATCGATGCTCCGAAGCTTGCTCGAGCAATCTGACGGCCCTGTCCGGGAGAGGAAGCGTACGCCCCCGTCCCGGCTTGGTGGTGAACTCCGCGGTGTTGGTGATGTGAGCCGTCTTCGCTTCGAGGTCCACGGTCATGCCCGACTCGCTGGCACGGTCCTTCCATCGAAGGTGGATCAGCTCGTTTGCGCGAAGCCCCATCAGAGGGTTGAGACGCACCAGAAGCAGAAGCTCTGGGTACGTGTTGCAGCGGCCATCTCGGGCCCCGGACTGATGGTGGGCCTGGATAGCCTGGATCAGCTTTCGCTGGTGCTTCTCGGTAAGGGCCCGTGGCGGCTGCTCGATGGCCTTCGGGAGGTCCACCTCTTTGGTGATGTCCTCCTCCATCCACCCTTCCTCGACCAGGTATCGAACGAGGTAGCCCACGTGCTTGACGTACTTCCGCTTCGTGGCATCGGCCAGCTCGTCCGTGCTGGAGATCCAGGCCTCAATATCGCTGGCCTTCAACGAGCGGACGGAAGCGCTCTTCCCATGGAAGCCGACGAAGAGACGAAGGACTTCCTCGTAGGTCCTAATGGTTTCGGGCCGTAGGTGGGACCGATCCTCCAGGAACGCTTCTCGGGCAGCACCGAGGGTCGAAAGGTTGCGACTCGGTTCGGGCTCCCAACCAAACAGTTCATGCTGCCTGCCGTCGGTCCAGGGATCGTACTCCCCGGTCGCGTACCTATCTTCCATGCGCCCCAGAAGGCGACGGGCGGGGCGTTTCTTCTTCGTCTTGAGGGGGACTTTCTTGCGCCGAGGGGATCGGCTGGACTCGTAGAATTGGGCGTAATAGTACCCGTTTTGCTCGACCAAAGAAGCCATCAGAATGGGCTGACTGCTCAACTATTGCTCAAATCGAGCAATCAGCCCGCCTGAAGAAGGGAAGAGGGGCGGTGGCCACCACCCACTCCTGAAACACAAAAAGCCCCTCAGAACGCTCTGAGAGGCCATTTCATGCAGCGGTGGGGGAGGGATTTGAACCCCCGGGACCCGTGAGGGCCCTCCGGTTTTCGAGACCGGTGCATTCAACCAGGCTCTGCCACCCCACCATGAATGCCGGTAGTGCCGTACACCGTGCCGTGGGCCACGTTCCGCTGGTCGTGCGCCGCTCGCAGCTAAATCACTGTGAACCGGGCCGGGGGGGCGCCCCACAATTCCAAAGCCGGAAGCTACTCCAAGCGATCGCGGACGAGGGCCGGAACGCCATCCAGCACTGTGTCGAGGGCCTCGGGGTCGCGCCCGCCGGCCGACGCCAGGGACGGGCGCCCGCCGCCGCCGCCACCGAGCCGGTCGCCCAGCGTCCCGACGAGATCTCCGGCCCGCAACGCCCCGTCGTCGACGAGGTCATCGGCCACGGTGGCCACCACGTACGCCTTCTCTCCGTCCTCCCCCACACTGCCGAGAACCCCAACAGCCCCCTCCCCCAGCTTGTCGCGGAACTGCTGGCCCAGTTCCTGCAGGTCGTCCATGCTTGCCCGGTCGAGCCGGCCGGTAACCACCGTGATCCCGTCCACTGAGGCTGCGTTCTCGGCGATAAAGGCGTCCAACTGGTCCGAAAGCTGGCCGCGGCGCAGCTGGTCGACCTCGCCCGCCAGGCGGTCGCGCTCCTCCTGCACCTCCGCGATGGCCTCCGGCAGGGACGTATGCAGCGACCGAAACTGCCGACGCGCCCGCGCCAGCGTCTCCAGCTCAGACTCCACGTGCTCCAGCGCCGCCGTCCCGGCCACGGCCTCCACGCGACGCACGCCCGAGGCGACCGAGCCTTCGGACACGAACCGGAAGAGCCCAATCTCACCGGTGGCGTCAACGTGGGTCCCCCCGCACAACTCCATGGAGAAGTCCGGGTCGAAGGTGATGACGCGCACCCGGTCCCCGTACTGCTCGTCGAACAGGGCCGTCGCGCCGCGGTCCAGCGCCTCGTCGATGGGCACGTCGCGCGCCTCCTGCTTCGGGATGTTTTGTTGAATCACGGTGTTCACTCGACGCTCGATGTGACGCAGGGTATCCTCGTCGACCGCATCGAAGTGGCTAAAGTCGAATCGGAGTCGGTCCGGGGCCACGAGCGATCCTTTCTGCTGCACGTGCTCCCCCAGTGTCTCGCGCAGGACGGCGTGCATCAGGTGCGTGGCGGTGTGATGGGCGCGAATGTGGGCGCGGCGCTCCGCATCCACCACTGCCTCCACCGGCCCGTCCAGAGGCTCCGGCAGGGTGTCCACCGTGTGCGCGATGCGCTCGCCCTCGCGCTGTGTGTCGAGCACCTGCACCGACTCGTCCCCAAATCGAAGCGTGCCGGTGTCCCCCACCTGTCCCCCCGCCTCGGCGTAGAAGGGCGTGTGGCTCAACTCCACCTCGTACTGCTGGCCCTCGTCGGTCTCGACCACCCGCACCGCACGCATCTCGGCGTCGTCCACGGACGCCTGATCGTACCCGACGAAGACAGACGCCTCTCCCTGCGACACCGACTGCCAGGCCTGTACGTCGCTCTGGTCGACCGCAAAGTCGGAGGCGGCGCGTGCACGCTCCTGCTGCCGGTCCATCAGGGTTTCGTACCCCTCCATGTCCACCTCCAGGTCGCGCTCGCGGGCCATGAGCCGCGTGAGGTCAATCGGGAATCCGTACGTGTCGTGGAGGAGAAACGCGATCTGTCCCGGCAGCGTCCCCCCGCGGGCCGTACGGGCAAAGCTGCGCAGGATGTCGTTCTCGTCGTCGGTGTCGACGTACGCCTTCTCCAGCAGATCCATCGCCTGGGCGTCCTCACGAAGCGCGCCGAGAAGACGGTCGCTCGCCTCCCCGTCCGTGTCTTGGAAGTCGGCAACGTGGGGCACCACACGCTCGAAGAACTCGATGCCCGTGCCCAGGGTCTCCAGGAAGCTCTCCTCTTCGGACCGGATCGTCTGCTCGATAAACTCCTGCTGCTCGGCGAGCCCGTCGAACGGGCCGCCCATCTTCTCAATCAGCGGGCCGACGAGGCGGTGCAGAAACGGCTCCTCCAGCTCGAGGGTCTGGTAGCCGTAGCGGACGGCACGGCGCAGGATGCGGCGGATGACGTATCCCCGCCCCTCGTTGCTCGGCATCACGCCGTCGGAGATGGCGAAGGCGATGGCGCGGATGTGATCGGCCACCACGCGGAGGGCAGTGCGCACCCGCTCGTGCTCGTCGTCGTCTTCGATGTGCAGGTCATCGTAGCCCCGAATTTCCTCGCGCGGGGAACGGTCGGCCATCGCCTGCAGGAGCGGCGCGAAGAGGTCCGTGTCGTACGTCGATTCCTTGCCCTGCAGCACGGCCACCATCCGCTCAAAGCCCATCCCCGTATCCACGTGCTGGTCGTCGAGCGGCTCCAGGCTGCCGTCGGTCTGTGCGTTGTACTGAATAAAGACGAGATTCCACAGCTCCATCACCTGCGGGTGGTCGACGTTCACCAGCTCCCGCCCCGGCGTCTCTTGTCGGGCCTCGGGGGGGCGCAGGTCCACGTGAAGTTCCGAGCACGGACCGCAGGGGCCGGTGTCGCCCATCATCCAGAAGTTTTCCTTGGACGGTTCGTAGAGGACCCGCTCTTCCGGGAGGGGCGTCTCCGAAAGCCACAGGTCGTACGCCTCCGCGTCGGCCGACAGGCCAAAGTCATCGTCGCCCTCGTGCACCGTGGCGTACAGTCGGTCCGGCGCCAGGCCCCACCGCTCCACGAGGAGCTCCCAGGCCCACCGGATGGCCTCGGCCTTGAAGTAGTCGCCGAAGCTCCAGTTGCCCAGCATCTCGAAGAAGGTGTGGTGGTACGTGTCGTGCCCCACCTCCTCCAGGTCGTTGTGCTTGCCGGAGACCCGCAGGCACTTCTGCGTGTCGACGGCCCGTGCATACGACCGCTGGCCGGTCCCGAGGAACACGTCCTTGAACTGGTTCATCCCGGCATTTGTGAAAAGCAGGGTGCCGTCCCCCTCCGGCACGAGGGACGCACTGGAAACGACCTCGTGGCCCTTCGCCTGAAAGAACTGCAGAAAGTCCTGGCGGATTTCTTCGGAGGAGCGGGACGGATCGGCGGACGACTGGAGGTGCGGGTTCATCGGGGCGTGGGGCATTCGGTCTTGGTTGAGTGGGAGGGTCGTACAAAAGTCAGGGGCAGCGGCGCATGCCCGAGCACTTCAAGTGATTGTCGAAGTTAAAGCCGGTGTTGAAATTCCCAACACTCGCGTGGAGCGACGGTCACACACCGTCACGGACGCCTGTGGGGGTCGAGTTTCGAGAGCACGCATGAGTGTGGAAATCAGGGGCCCGTATGTACGGCTGAAGTCGCCGAGGATTCCCGATTGAGATCGTCCCTCTCGGACGCACAAGTGGACTTATCCACTCGGGCTGGCCGGGGAGACGAACCGGTTCGCCGCCACGTACCACCGCCAGGGGCGCTCCACCCCCCTGGAGATGCCGATGCGTGAGGACCGGGCCACCTGTTCGTCGCCCACGGAGTCCCCGTCGGCAAAGAACAGCGGACGGGCCGTCAGGCGCGTCTGGTGAAACTCGCCGTCAATGCCGAACGCCTCGGTGAGCTTCCCGGGCCCGTTCGTCAAATCCACCCTGCGGTCGACGCCCCGCTCCGTCCGCATGTCCTGGAGGCCCTCCTCGGGCTCCACCGCCCGGACCAGCACCGCGCCCGCCGTTCCCTCCGGTTCCGTCACCACGTTGAGGAGCCAGTGGACGCCGTAGATAAGGTACACGTACGCGGTGCCCGGCGCGGCGAACAGGTCCTGGCCCCGCCCCTGACCGACCACTTCACCGGTCTCCGGATCACGCGAGAGGTGCGAGGCGTGGCAGGCCGGGTCGTCCTCCGTATAGGCCTCCGTCTCCACGATCCGCCCGACGAGGCGGGTGCCGGTCGGGGCCTCGTGGACGAGACGGGCGCCCAGCAGGTCCCGGGCAACGGAGACCGTAGGCCGGTTGAAGAAGGACGCGGGAAGAGGCTCCATGTCAGGGTGAACAGTTGGCAGGGTGGCCGGTAGATCCGGGCGGCACAGGTACCTGCGCACTTGTTGCCCGATTGGTGTTATGCCCTCTTCCTCCTCGACGGCAACCGTCATGGACGCGGCGTTCGAGGCCGGCGCGTTGGAGGCGCTCTGCCTCGACGTCCCCGAGGCGCGCCTCCGCCTTCGGCCCCACGACGAGGCCGATCGCGTCCAGGTCCGTGGCACGGTGCCGGGCGCCGATGCGGACACCGCCCGCCGATTGTTCGACCGGAAGGCAATTTCCACACATCAGTCGGGCGACCGGTTGCACGTCTTCGGGCGTCGCGTCTCCGGGGGCATATCGGATTGGCGCAAGCGCCGAAGCCGCCCCACCGCCGTTCGGCTCGACGTCGTCCTCCCTCCCGGCCTGGACGTCACTGCACAAGCCTTCGGGGGGACGGTCGAGGCCTCCGACCTGGCCGGCAGCGTCGACCTGACTGCCCCGGGCGGCTCGGTGTGCGCCACCGGGCTGACGGGGCCGCTCCGGGTTCGGGGGAGCGGCGGCGACCTCACGGTCCAGGATAGCACCGATGCCGCCCTTACCGCCCAGTGGGCGGCGGGCCCCATCCGCCTCGAACGCCTCCAGAACACGCCCGTCACCCTGCAGGCACGGTCCAGTCCCACCACCGTTGAGGACCTGAACGGATCGGCCGACATAGCCGTCCACGGCGCGGCGCTGACCCTCCGACACCTGACGGGCCCCTGCGGGGCACAAGTCCGAGGCGGAGCGCTCACCTACCGGGGCGCCCCCACTCAAGCCACCATCCTCCGGTCCGTGGGCGGCCCCCTCCGGGCGCACCTCCCCCTCGACCATGCCGTAGCCCTTGCCCTTGCGGGCGCTCGCGTTGATCTCGACGACGACTTTGCGTTCGAGGGGGAACGAACGGCCCACCGCATTGAGGGCCGGCTCAATGGGGGCGGGGTCGCGTTCGAGGGGCGGGCCGTCCAGGGAGCGGCGCAGTGTTGCGCACTGTCCGGGGCGTAGTTGGGCGTGGCGCCTTCTCCCTCAAGTGGTCCGCTCGATCGCCAGCGCCACGCCGCCCCCCGTCCCGTGGCAGATGGAGGCCATGCCCATCGTGCCGTCGTGCTGCCGGAGGGCGTGGAGGAGCGTCACCGTAATTCGCGTTCCCGACGCCCCAATAGGGTGGCCGAGCGCGATCGCGCCGCCGTGCACGTTCAACCGGTCGTACGGCACGTCGAGCTCGCGGTGGAAGAGGATGTTGTTGATCGCAAAGGCCTCGTTGTTTTCGAAGAGGTCGTAGTCGTCGAGCGTGGTGTCGGTGGCGTCGAGCACGTTGTGAACCGCCGGAATGGGGGCCTCCGGAAAGCGCCACGACTCGCGCGCCGACCAGCCCCCGCGATGCACCTTTGCGAGCGGCGTGAGGCCGTGCGCGTCCACCGCATCGGCGCTGGCAAGGAGCACCGCCGCGGCCCCGTCGGAGATTTGGCTGCTGTTGCCCGCCGTCAACACGCCGTCCTCCGCGAAGGCCGGCCCCAGGTTCGCGAGCCCCTCCGCCGTCGTGTCCGGGCGGATGCCCTCGTCCGTCTCCAGCGTCTCGGGCCCCGAGCGCGTGTCGTACTCCACCGGGGCAATCTCATCGTCAAAACGGCCGGCGTCCGTCGCCTCCGCGGCCCGTTGCTGGGAAGTGGCCGCAATCTCGTCGAGCGCCGCCCGCCCGATGCCGTGCTCCGCACAGAGCCGTTCGGTCTGCTCGCCCATGGCGGTGCCGGTCTCCGGGTCGCTGAGGCCGTCGCGGTGCATGACGTCCTGCAGCTGCTCCCCCCCCGGCGAAAACGTGTAGCCCCACCGCGCCCCGGAATCCAGGTAGAAGCCCGCGTCGGACATCGCCTCGGTGCCCCCCGCCAGAATAAGATCGGCCTCCCCGGCCTTGATCATCGTCGCCCCGTTCATGATCGACATCATGCTGGAGGCACACACCATGTCCACGGCGTACCCGTCGACGCTCTCGGGGATGCCCGCCTGGAGCGCCGCCTGACGCGGCACCAGCTGGCCCTGCCCTGCCCGAAGCACATTGCCGAAGATGTACAGATCGAGCCCGCCCCCATCGACCCCGGCACGGTCGAGCGCCGCGCGCATGACCGGCGCGGCGAGGTCGACAGGCGAGTGGGCTTTAAGGGCCCCGCCGAGGCGCCCCATCGGGGTTCGGGCGGCCGCGGCAATATAAACGTCACGCATAGCGAAGCAGGAGAGTTGGTGAGAAAGCAGAAACGGGGTGACAGAGAAAGGGGGTGACAGAGAAACGGGCGCGTCAGCCCTCCCGATCGGTCCGGAGTTGCTCTCGGAGCGCCTCCGGGTCCGTGACGGGCGCCTCACACCGGAACGCCTCGCAGACGTACGCGGCGGCCCGGCCGTCCACGGGCGTTTGCGATGCCGTAAACGGGGCGAGGGCCGTGATGTCCGCGTCGCCCGGAGGACGTTGCAGCGCAACCGTGGTCGGGGTGTAGTCGTCCCGAAGCACTTCGATCAGGGCATTGGTGTCGTCCGAATCGGGCTTGCCCGCCACCACCACCTCCCGCGGGGTGCCCAGCGCCCAGTGCAGCCCCGAGAGCATCGCCGTAACCCCGGTCGGCCGGCGCCGGGCGGTCGCCCCCGCCCACCGGCTCAACGCCGCCGCCCGCTCCTCAAACTCGGTGCGACCGGTAAAGCGGGCCAGCCGCAACAGGTTCATCAGCTGCACCGAGTTGCCGGACGGCAGGGCGCCGTCGTTCGCCTCCTTCGGGCGCACGATGAGGGCCTCTCCATCCTCAGGGGTCATGTAGAAGCCGCCGCCCTCGGCGTCCCAGAAGCGGTCCAGGGCCGCCTCCATGTGCTCGACCGCCGCCCGGAGCCAGTCGGCGTCGAACGTCGTCTCGTACAGCTCCAGGAGTCCCCAGATCAGAAACGCGTGGTCGTCGAGGGTGGCCTGGATGCCGGCCTCGCCCTCCCGGTACCGGTGGAGCAGGCGCCCGTCCGCGTCGTGCATCGTGTCGAGCACAAACCGGCCCGTCTGGACGGCGGCCTCCTCGAACTGGGCCTCGTCAAAGACGCGGGCGGCCTTCGCAAGGGCGGCGACCATGAGGCCGTTCCAGTCGGTCAACACCTTGTCGTCGAGGCCCGGACGGGAGCGGTCGTCCCGCGCGTCGAGCAGGGTTTCACGAGCGTCGTCGAGGCGATCGCGGAGCGTCTCTTCGTCCATCCCCCGCTGCTCGGCCGCCGCGGCGAGGGACTGCTCGCGGTGCAGCACGTTTTTGCCGGTCCGCTCGCCCGAACGCTCCTCCTGGTAGTTGCCCGCCGGCGACATGTTGTAGACGTCAATCACGAGGTCCGCCAGGGCGGGCTCCAGGTGCTCTCGAATGTCCTCGATCGACCAGACGTAGAACGCCCCCTCTTCCATGTCCCCCTCCGCGTTCAAGCTATCAGCGTCCTCGGCGGAGAAGAACCCGCCGTCCGGGGCCTGAAGGTCGCGGCGGACGTACGTAAGCACCTCGCGGGCCGTGCGCTCGTACCGGTCGGTGCCGGTCGCCTGGTACGCCTCCGTGTACGCCAGGACGTGCACGGCCTGGTCGTACAGCATCTTTTCGAAGTGGGGAAGCTTCCACTGCTGATCGGTGGAGTACCGGTGGAAGCCGTATCCCACCTGATCGAAGAGGCCGCCCCACCGCATCCGGTCAAGCGTCGTGGTGACCCGGTCGAGGGCCGCCTGCTCGCCGGTCCGGTGCCAGTGGCGCAGCAGGAAGAGCAGGTTGTGCGGCGCCGGAAACTTCGGGGCCGACCCGAACCCCCCGTGCGTCCGATCGAACTGCTGGGCGAGCTGCCGCGCCGCGTCGTCGAGGAGCGTCGGCCCGGGCGCGTCCCCGTCCGTCTGCTCGTCCCCGATGCGTTGGAGCCGGTCGGTGACCTGCTCGGCGTCGTCGAGAAGCTTCGTCCGGTCGTCGCTGTTCCAGAGCTGCCGGACCCGCGGCAGCAGGTCCATGAGGCCCGTCTGCTGAAACCGCCCTTCTTTCGGCAGGTACGTCGCCGCGAAAAAGGGCTTCCGGTCCGGGGTAAGGAGCACGGTCAACGGCCACCCGCCCTGGCCCCGCATCATCTGGCAGACGTCCATGTAGATGCTGTCGACGTCGGGGCGCTCCTCGCGGTCCACCTTGATCGGCACGAAGCCGTCGTTGAGGAGCGCGGCCACGTCGTCGTCCTCGAAGGACTCTCGCTCCATGACGTGGCACCAGTGGCACGTCGAGTACCCGATGGATAAGAAGATGGGCTTGTCCTCCTCGCGCGCTTTCGCAAACGCCGCGTCGCCCCACGGGCGCCAGTCGACGGGGTTGTCCTTGTGCTGGCGCAGGTACGGGCTCTGCTCGTTGGCGAGGCGGTTGGGCATGGCGTCGTCAGTGTGTTGGTGAACCTGAACACATGAACACGCTCCCTGGCCCTACAGGATTTGGCCGAAGTGGACGGCGTTCAGGAAGAGGCCGTTGGTGCCGTACCAGAAGGCCCGGAAGTTGGGATTGTCCATGAAGAGGATGACCTGCCCGCCGCCCACCTCGTGGGCCTCGATGGACGCGGCGCCCCGGGCCTGTTCGGTCTGCTCATCGGAGAGGTAGCCGCTCAGGCGCGGCGTGGCGTCGTAGGTGCCCACGCTCGCCCCCGGCTCATCGCTCGGGTCGTAGAAGCCCGTCCCCACGCGGAAGACGGGCACGCTCTCGTCGTAGCCGTAGGCGACCGGGTGGGTGGGGTCGAGGTTCGTTTCGAAGATGGAGCCGCCAATGCCCTGCGCCCCATAGGCATTGTCCAGGTCCGCGTATGACTGGTCCTGAACCAGTGAGTCCACGTCCAGGGCGCGCTCTTCCAGGTCCACCATGCCCTGTTCAATCGGCCACTCCACGGCGTCCTCCACACCAATGAGCGTGCCGCCATTCCGGACCCAGTTCTCGACATCGTCGGTGGGCAGGTCGTCGAAGCTGCCGCCGGCCAGCACCATCGTGTTGTAGCGGTCGAGGTCCGCGTACTGCACGTCGGACAGGTCGACCAGCGACACCGGCACGTTCATGCGCTCGCTGAGAAGGTGCCACACCTCTCCCGCGTTGTAGGCGCTCGTGCCGCTGTAGCGGGAGCCGCCGCCGGTCCCCGTCACGATCGCGACCTTCGGCGGGTCGAGAATATCGGAGCCCGCGCTGCCGAGATCTGGGCCCTGCGGGGTCATCCCCTGGTCCACGGCGTAGACGTCCACGTAGTCGTCCTCGGCGATGCGTTGGACGACCTGGTGGATGCTGTCGGCGGCCACGCCGCGCTGTTGGACCTGCACCACGATGGCGCCCCGGTCGAAGGACTCGGACGATCCGTTGACGCGCGCCGTGAAGGGCTCGGTCATCACGCGGGGACGGATGTCGTTGTTGTGGAGGCGCTGCACGGCCCGCGGGGCGTAGTACCTCCCCCAGGGCAGCACGTAGGTGTATTCGGAGCGCCCCCCGACAACCTCTCCGCTTTCGTAGCTCGGGTTCTGAAGCCGCTGCCCCTGCGCCGGCGCGTCGGAGACGGCCGCGTGATCGACCCCGAAGGCCAGCGGGAGGCTCCAGGTCGACACGTCATAGAAAATCGAATCGGGGTACGTGGAGGTCCGCTCCATCGCCGCCTTCACGAAGCGGCCCTGCGGCTGGTCGAGCGGGACCATGTAGGCGTCGCCCGGTCGAAAGGTGGTTCCGTTGGCCTGGACCTGCTCGTCGAGGCCAAACATCCGGACCTCGTGGCGGTCGAGCACCTGCGCCAGGGCGCGGGCCCGGGTGGGCTGCGCCGACCGGTCGATGAGGAAGGCCTCGGTCTCGGTGTCCTGCAGCGCCTCGTCCCGGTTGGCAAAGAAGTCGCGCTGATACTCCAGCAGATCGGTCCGCAGTTCCACGACGGCCCGCATCGTCGAGAGCGAGGTCATGAACTGATTGCGCACCGTGAAGGGGTAGGTCAGCTCGCCCTTGCTCGTCTCCTGCAGGAGGGCCCGCGAGGAGGCCTGCTCGAAGAGAATGCCGATCGAGCCGTTGATGTCCGGGTACGTCGATCCCTTGCCGTAGTAGAAGTCGTCGAACGTCTCCCGGGTGTAGTAGAGGGACCCGATTTGGTCGAGGTACTCGCCGTGGCGCTCCGCGATGCGACCGGTCAGCTCCTGATTCATCCCTGGGGTGTTGGGGTTCGTGCGGCTCTGCACGCCCGGCTGGAAGAAGTAGGTCGCCTCCGATCCCATCTCGTGGAAGTCCGTGAGCACCTGCGGCTTCCAGTTGTGAAAGTAGTCGAGCCGCCCCTGCGAGGACGGGTGCTGTGCGGGCAGCCAGTCCCGGTTCAGGTCAAACCAGTAGTGGTTGGTGCGCCCGCCCGGCCACGGCTGGTTGTGCTCACGGTCCTGCGGGTCGGCCGTGGGCGTGCCCCCCCGGTTGCCATTGACCCAGTCCACGAAGCGGTCGCGCCCGTCGGGGTTGAACATCGGGTCGATGAGGGTGACGGCATTCTCCAGGGCCGCGTCGACGTCCGGCCCGCTACCGGCCGCCAGGTGGTACAGGAGCAGAATCGCGGCCTCCGTGCCGCTCGCCTCGTCGCCGTGGATGCTGTATCCCATGAGGACGACGGCCGGGCGGTCCTGGAGGTCCTCGTCCGACACCTGGGCCGGCGCGGTGGCGGCGCGCCGGTTGGCGCGTTGGATCTGGTCGAGGTTGTCCTGGTTGTCCGTGCTCGTCACGACGGCGTGGATGAGGCGGCGTCCTTCATAGGTGCGGCCGTGCTCCCGAAGTTGCACCCGGTCGCTGACCGCCGCCACCGCCTCAAAGTAGCGCACGACCTGGGCCGGACGGGTGTGGCGCGTCCCAATCTCGTGGCCGATGACCTCCGTGGGGGTGGGGATGGCGTCGTCATAGCTGTCGGTCCCCGGGAGCGGGGTGTCCATGGCGAGCGGGAGGTCCTGGCCGGACGCCGGCGCCACTGTGAGACAGAGGCCGAGAAGAATTGCCCCGACAGCCGCGAGGCGCCGGAGAGGCGATCGAAAAGACATGAGTGCGGAGGGAAGTCGAATGCGAAGGCAGAACGAAGGAGACTGACAACACAGTATACCGATTCCTCACGGCAGGTGAAATGACAGCCTCGTGAAAAGAGAGCCGCGCTCGGGAATGCACATCAGGGCTGGGCGTCTTCGGGGAGGCTGAGCCCCACGTGCACGTCCATCACATTTGTGTGGGTCGGCCCTGGGCGCAAGAGGTGATCGATGGCGTCAAAGAACGGGTACGCATCGTTCTGACGAAGGTGATCTTTGGGATCGCAATCGACGGCACGGGCCTTTTCGGTCGTCATGGGGGTCGCCCAGCCCCCCGCCGCGTCCGTCGGGCCGTCGATGCCGTCGGTGCCCCCGCTCAAGAGCACCGTCGGCCGGGACGCATCCTCCATCGCCCGGGCAGCGCCCAGGGCCACCTCCTGGTTGCGCCCCCCCGTGCCGTCGCCCGTCACCGTGACCGTTGTCTCTCCCCCCCAGAGCCAGCAGGTGGGGGTCTCGGGGCTGGATTGCAGCATGGCCTCAGCGTGCGATGTGCCCACCGACCGGGCCTCCCCTTCAACCTCCTCCGTGACCTGTCGCACCGCGTACCCGCGCGCCTCAGCCGCCTCCCGGGCCGCCGCGAGGGCCATCCGGTTGGTTCCCACCAGCGTGTTCGACGTGCGCTCGAAACAGTCCGCCCCCGGGCCGGGCGTCTCTGGATGGCGCCCGCGTGCACCCGTGCTGAGACGCGTGCGCACCGGGCCCGACACCTCGGTCCACAGGTCCCGCGTGTAGAGCACGCGCATGGCATCCTCGTACGTGGTGGAATCGGGAACGGTGGGTCCGCTTGCAATAACGGACATGTCGTTCCCGAAAACATCAGAGACGATGAGGCTGCCCACGTCCGCCGGGGCCGCCGCCCGGGCAAGCTGGCCCCCGCCCATCTGCGTCAGGTGCTTGCGCACCGCGTTCATCTGCTGGATCTTCACCCCGCTGTGGAGCAGAAGGTGGTAGGTGCGCTTCAGGTCCGCGAGGGCCATGCCGTCGGCCGGCAACGTGCCGAGGGCCGTCCCGCCCCCCGACACCAGCACGAGAAGCAGCTCGTCGGCCCCCGCCGCCTCGGCCTGCTCCACGATGCGTCGGGCCCCACGCACTCCCGCCTGCGTCGGGAGGGGGTGGCCGCCTTCCAGCACGGTCCCCGCCGTGGGGGCCGGGCACGACGCCGGAAGGTGCTCCGGGTACCCCTCCGGCACGATGGCGTACCCGTCGGTCATGGCATCGCCGAGCACCTGCTCGACGGCCCCCATCATCGCCATGGCGGCCTTTCCGAGCCCGACGACACGGATTCCCTCGTAGTGGCCCAGCGGTTGGGGGGCCCACGCGTCCGGGTCGGTCGAATTGACTAGGCGGTCGGCCTGTACGCGGCGGACGGCCGCACGGAAAATGGCCTTCGCATCCGCGGCGGTGGTGTCGAGAAGATCCGGGGTTGACACGGTCGACGGCTCGCTTTGAGGAGGAAGATTGCGATTTCGTACACGTCGTTGTCGCCGGGAAGTGTCCCGCAAGGGTCCCGGCGGCGAAAGATCGGCCGGGGGTTGGGGCCCGCTCCACGGTTCGATCCGGACCACATCGCGCACAGGAATCTCAATCGCGGCTCTGGGGTAGAGGGCATCGAGTCAGTCCTCACGCGCGGTGTTGGCGCAGCGTGTACTGGATCGACTAGAGAGGGTGTCTCATGTCCGCAATTCTGGATGGCGCCAGCACCGACACAAGCAGCTCAGGCCCCGCAGGCGCGGCCGCCCGCAGTGCCCGAGACCTGCGCCAACTGCGGGCGGACCTTCGTGGGAGACTACTGTCCGGCCTGTGGCCAGCGGGGGGGGTCGGAGCTCTCTGTGATCGGCATTCTCGGCGGGTTCGTCCGCGAGCTTGTTGACACGGAACGCGGGCTCTGGCGAGCCTTCAGGGACCTCACGCTCCACCCCGGCACGGCCGTGCGGGCCTACCTGGCGGGGGCACGACAACCGTTCATGAACCCGGGGCGCTACCTGCTGGTCGGCGCCATCGTCACTACAGTCGCTTCTGCAGCGTTGCAGGGCATTGGTGCCCCAGACCACAACATCGGACGATTCGCTGTACACGTCGCACAGGGCGTTACGAAGGGCGCGGCCGAGGATTCGGGGGAAGCAGCGGCCGCATCTCTCGAAGGAACCGCGTGGAGCGCGGCCGTTCAGGATCTCGAGCAGCTCGGCGCGTATCCTGCTCTGGCGCTCGTGCTGATCGCGGGGCTCGTTGGGCTCCTTTACTGGGCTTTGTTTCGCCGAGACACGAACGTTCCGGCCGAATCCTTCGCCGTCGGGACGTACGCCACCGCCCACGCGGTCATCCTCTACCAGTGCGCCGACTGCATCCTCGAACTCTTCGTGCACCACGGAGCGCTCGGAGCTCGACTCTCGACTGCGTTCGATTGGGGGTCCCAGGCGCTTCTCTTCGTCTATCCGCATGTCCTTACGTATGGATGCTGGGGCAAGCGTGTGGAACGGAATCAAGGGAGGCCTCGGATTGGCATGGGGATACACTGAGGCCGCTCTGGTGTCAATTGTGGGCCTCACAGGATACGCCGAATGGCTGCTCTGGGCGTATCCGGACGCCTACTCCGGGAGCGGACCGGGAGCCGCCACCGCCGGTGTCGTCCTCGCGGTTCTCCTTCTCGTGCATGGGGCCTTTGAACCCTATGCTCGCTACCGGCACGGGGGGCACTCGGCCGAGCACCTCCCGCTTAGCGTCTCACAGGGAACGGGCGTCCGGTGCCGTCTGGAACTGCGGCGAAGCTAAGAAGTGAAGGCGTCGCACGTTATCGACGAGATGCACCCACCTCAGTCATGGAGAATACGTCCACCAACGGGGAGCCCACCAACGGGGAGCCCACCCGCGCCGAAAAAACGATCGGCCGCCTGCACGTGCTGACCGACTTCCACCTTCAGCAGGATCGCTCCCACGCCGAGCTGGCCCGCCTCGCCATTCGGGGCGGGGCCGACACCATTCAGTTTCGGCAGAAGCACGGTGGCGTCCAAAACAAGCTGCTGGAGGCGCGCAGGGTCGCCACGGTATGTGCCGACGCCTCCACGCCCCTTCTGATCGACGATCATCTCGACATCGCGCAGGCCACCGACGCCGACGGGGTGCACCTTGGACGGGACGATTTTCCGATCGACGCGGCCCGGTCGGTGCTGGGCCCCTCCCCCATTATCGGCGGCACGGCCAGCAAGCCCCACGAGGCAGCAGAGGCCTACGAACAGGGGGCCGACTACATCGGCTTCGGGCCGGTCTTTCCCACGACCTCGAAGCGCAACCCAAAGTCCGTGAAGGGCCCCGCCGGCCTGGCCGACGCGTGTGAGGCCGTTCCCATCCCGGTCATCGCAATCGGGGGCATCACCCACGACCGGGTGCGGAGCGTTCTGGAGGCGGGCGCCCACGGCGTGGCCGTCCTGTCCGCGGTCGACACGGCCCGCAACCCCGAGCAGGCGACCGCCCGCTTCCGGGCCGCCATCGACGGCGTGCTTCGCGAGGCGGACTCGTGACTCAGGAGGAACGCGCGCCTGCCCCCTGAAGGGCCGCCACGAGCCCATCCGGGGACGGCTCCTCTGCCACCGCCTCCACGGCGTGCCCGTCGCCCTCTAGGGCCTCCGCCGTAGTCGGCCCGATGGCCGCGAGCCGATGGGCCTGCATGTCTACCCCCTCCGCGCGGGTCGCCGCTTCCAAGCCGGACGGGCTGAAAAAGACGAGCCAGGACGCCCTCCCCCGCGCCGGCACGTCGAGATCAGTGCGGGCGTGCGTCTCGTACACCACCAGCTCGTCGAAACGGACCTCCGCGGCCCGCAGGGCCTCCGGCAGCGTCTCGCGCCGTCGATTGCCGGATAGGAAGAGCAGGGGCGCGTCCGGATCGTCCTTGATGATGCGCGCGGCCAGGGCGTCCGCAGTGCCCGTGTCGTCCCCGCGGGCACGGAGCCCCAGCGCTCGCAGGCGGGCCGCGGTCTTCGGCCCCACCGCGTACGCCAGGCGGTCCGCCCACCCGTCCGCGAGTGCTTCGTGGGACGCAAACACCTGTTCGAGGGCGACAGTGGCCCGCGGACTGGTGGCGAGGAGCCCCACGTACGGGTCGGGGGCGGCCAGCCGGTCGCGGAGCTGGGCCTGTCGGGGGAACGTGAAGGCGAGCACAGGCTCGCAGACCGCCCGCAGCCCCGCCTCGCGACAGGCGGCCCGGTACCGGTCCGGGGCCTCATCGTCCGCCGACCGGAGAAGAATGACGTCGGGAGCGGCGCTCATGGTCGATGCCAGATGCTCGCAGGGCCACGCGAGTGGAGTCCCAATCAGGGCCGGAAGGGGGAGTTTGACGCCCCCTCCCGGCTTTCGCCGAGCACGTCGTCGAGGATGTGGTCGCCCCCCATCGCCAGCAGGTCGGCGGCCAGCTCCCGCCCGACGGCCGCCCCGTCCTCTGGCGCGCAGCGCCGCTCGTCGCGGTAGTGCTCGCTGCCGTCGAGGGCGGCAATGCAGGCGTCCAGCACCAGCGTGCCGTCGTCGATGTGGGCCCACGCCCCGAGCGGCACCTGACACCCGCCGCCCACCGTTTTCAAAAAGGCCCGCTCCGCATTCGCGGCATGCCCACTGGGGACGTGGTGGAGGGTCTCCCGAAGCAGGTCGCAAAGCGCATCCTGATCCTCCCGGCACGCGATGCCGAGCGCCCCCTGCCCCACCGCCGGCACAATGAGCGACGGATCGATCCGGTCGCGGATGTGAAGCGACAGCCCGAGCCGCACGAGGCCCGCCACCGCCAGCACCATTCCCGTCCAGTCGCTCTCGCTCAGTTTCTCGAGGCGGGTGTCCACGTTGCCCCGAACCGGCACGACCTCAAGGTCGGACCGCCAAGTAAGCAGCTGGGCCGTGCGGCGGAGCGAGGCGGTCGCCACCGTGGCCCCCTCCGGCAGATCGTGGAGGTGCCCGTCGAAAGACGGATGCGCGACGAACGCATCCCGCGGGTCTTCGCGCTCCCCGATCGCGGCCAGTGCGAGCCCTGAGGGGACCGTCGACGGGATGTCTTTGAGGGAGTGGACGGCCAGGTCTACACCTCCCTGGAGCAGGGCACGGTCCAGCTCCTTGGTGAAGACCGCCTCGTCCCCAATCTCGGAGATGGGCGTGTCCGTCGCCTCGTCGCCGCGGGTCGTGATGGTCTGCAACTCGACGCGGTGCCCGGCGGCTTCGAGCTTCGACCGCACGACGTTGGCCTGCCGGAGGGCAAGGTCACTGCCTCGGGTGCCGAGAACAAGCGGGTCGGAAGTCGACATGCCCAGTCCAGAGAAACTCAAAGAGAATGCGATCGACACTCCGCACGTCTACGGCACAGCCCCCCTCCAGTCCCCCTCCGGCCGTGCGGGACACGGTTGAGACGACGGCCAACGGGCCCTCCGCCAACGGGCCCTCCGCCAACGGGCCCTCCTACCCGCCGCGGGCCTCCTCGGAATGAGACGCAGCCTGATGCGCGGCCGACAGGCGAAGGGCCTTTTGCACCTCCTCCGTTTCCGTTCCGTCGCCTCCAGGGTCGTGGGTCATGTAGGGACAGCGGGACGGGGCCTCGCCCAAATCGGGCGTGTCGGCGTCGGGCGCCTCCGCCAGGGACCGTCCGGCATCGCTCTCGTCGGACGGCGCGAACAGCGCGTGGAGCAGCTCGATGCCCTGGACGAAGTCGATGCTCTCCGGGTCGACGTTTTTGAGCCGCACGATGGGGACCGCCAGCAGCTTCTGCATGATCGACTCCGTGAGGCGGTCGACCTCTTCGCGGTCCATGCCCGTGCGGTGGGCGTGGCGGTCGACCTCCTGCTCCCGAATCGTGTCGAACGTGCTGCGGATGGCCTGGATGGCGGGCTGGAGGGCCTGTTGGTGGAACACCCAGGTCACGAAGTCCTCAAGCAGCTCTTCGCAGATGGACTCCGCCTCGGGAACGGCGTCGGCCCGCCGCTCGCGGACCTCCGCGGTCCAGGCCTCCAGGTCGTCCAGATCGTAGAGGCGGTACCCGGGGCGCTCGTCCACCGCCG
The DNA here is from genome assembly GCF_947077775.1 of Salinibacter pepae. Classification (NCBI taxonomy): domain Bacteria; kingdom Pseudomonadati; phylum Rhodothermota; class Rhodothermia; order Rhodothermales; family Salinibacteraceae; genus Salinibacter; species Salinibacter pepae. The sequence goes on along the minus strand of NZ_CAMTTE010000001.1, from coordinate 12,831 downwards.
GATCCACGTTGCGGGGCATCGCCACGTCCACGACGAGGGTCGCCTCGTCGGGGGCCGGCAGCGCGGGGGCGTGCAGGACGGGGGCGGACGCGCCCGTGGCGACCAGCGCGAGATCCGCGGTGGCCACGGCCCGGTGGCGGTCGGCCCACGGCTCGGCGTCGCCCCCGAACGGCGAGGCCACCTCACGGGCCCGGTCGGGCGACCGGTTCACGACGGTCAGCGACGCAAGGGATTCATCCGCGAGGGCTTCCAGGGCGAGACGTCCCATCTTGCCCGCCCCCACGAGCACAATCTCCGTGTCCCGAAGCCCGTCGCCGCCGGCCTCCGAAAGGTCTTGGCGTGCCATCTCCACGGCCGCGGTCGAGACCGACGCGGCCCCGCGGCCCAGGCCCGTCTCCGAGGAGACGCGCTTGGCGGCCCGGAATGCGGTATGGAAGAGCCGGTGCATCACCGAGTGAATCCCGCCAGCGTCCACCGCCCGCTCGTAGGCCGCCTTGACCTGGGCGAAAATTTGGCGCTCGCCGAGCACCACGGAGCGGAGGCCACTCGTTACCTGCAGCAGGTGCCGGACCGCGGCCTCGTCCCGCTCCTGAAAGGCCGTTTCTTCGGGCCACCGGGTGCCGCCTCCCTGTCCGATCAGGGCCTTCACCTGGCGCAGGTCCGCCTCGGTGCCGTAGAGGTAGGCCTCCGTGCGGTTGCAGGTCGACAGGACCACGACCTCCGCGTCGGCACTCAGGCTCAGGTTTGCGTAGAGGGCCTCTTGTTCTTCCGCACTAAGCGCGAACGTTTCGGTCTGCCCCAACGAGGTGCATTCGTGATTCAGCCCGACTGCGTAGAACCTCATAGAGCCCGTTGAAAGACACAAGCGTTCGATGCACACCTGTTACACGAGGCAGGGGGCGCTGTTCGCGACCCGGGTTGAATAAGGCGTCAACGCCCGGGCGCAGACGGGGTGCCGTCCCCATCCGAGGCGGTGAGGAGGGACAAGACGATTTCGGAGGAGGACCGGGCGGCCTCCTGCAGAAACGCCTCGAAGTCGATGTCGGACGTGCCGTCCGCATGGTCCGAGATGGCCCGCACCACGAGGTACGGCACGTCGTTCATCGCGCAGACCTGCCCCACGGCGGCGCCCTCCATTTCCACACAGTCCCCTTCAAGCTCCTCGCGCAGCTGGTGGCGGTCGGCTTCGTCCTCAACGAACCGATCCCCTGTCAGTACGCGCCCAGGGGCAATCCGGTGATCGGGCAGATCAACCGACAGTGCACGGCGACGCAATGCGGCATCCGTCCTAAAGAAGCGAAAGTCGGTGAACGGAATCTGTCCACGCGGCAGCCCGAGGAACTTGACCACCACGTCGTGCTGCACGCAGTCGGTCGCCACGACGACGTCACCGATGTCGAGCGCCGGGTTCACCGCCCCGGCCGAGCCGGTACAGATCACGGCCTCGGCGTCGAACGCATCGATCAGAAGTTGTGTGCAGAGGGCGGCATTCACCTTCCCCACGCCCGCCCGGACGAGGACAAGATCGTGCCCGTGCCACGACGCCTCATGAAAAGCACGTCCCGCCCGCTGCGTCGAGCGCAGGATCTCGCAGCGGTCGAGATACAGCTCCATTTCGACGTCCATCGCAGACATGATGGCCAACGGCATACGGACGTACACCTCAACTCTTACTTTCAATAGCGGCGTACAGGGCGACGAGAGACGACGCGACGTTCCATGTCGGCGGCCAGCCCGAATACCGCCCCACGAGAGTGGTCCTCTCGGACTCTGGCAGTCGGGATGATTCCCAACGACTCGCCCCGCCCAGCTCCCCGTGAAGCCGATACCGAATGGAATTGCACGACAGGCGGACGCATTCGGCATCCTTGACCCGAGTCCCTGAAACCCAAGCGATCGTCGCGGCGGACGATTCGAGGCCCCGACCTACCGCACGACCGACCCGTCCTCCGCCTCCGTGGTGACCGGCACGAACGTACCATCCGGCTCCTCGGCCATGAGCACCATGCCCTGGCTCTCGACCCCAAACATCTCCTTCGGCGCCATGTTGGCGACGACGACCACCTCCAGCCCCACGACCTCGTCGGGGGCCATTTGCTCGGCCACCCCCGCGAGGATCTGCCGCTCCTCGAAGCCAAGGTCGACCTCCAATCGAAGCAGCTTGTCGGCGTCGGGCACCGGCTCGGCGGTCGTTACAGTCCCGGCGCGCAGGTCGAGCTGCGTAAAGTCGTCGAACGAAATGTTGTCGCTGAGGGCGTCGTAGTCCATGTCGGTGGTGGATGGGTCCGTATCTCGTTCAGCGGCCCGCTCGCGGAGCTTCTCGATCTGGGCCTCGATGGTGTCGTCGTCGATTTTCTGGAAGAGCGGCTCCGGGTCGGCGCCGCTCGGGATCGGGTGTCCGGCGGGCAGAAGGGGCGCCCCGGCGTCTTCCCAGCCCACGGCGTCGGCGGGATCGTCGTCGGGGGTGCTGGTCCGTACGTTCTCCAGCCCGACGCGCTCCCGAAGCGTCGCCGCGGCGCTGGGCAGCACCGGCTCGAACAGAATGGACAGCGCGGCGCACACCTGCAGGCTGACGTGGATTGTGTTGGCGCAGGCCTGCGGGTCGCTCTCGTGGGTGTGCCACGGCTCCGTGTCGTTGAAGTATTTGTTGCCGCGACGCGCCAGCGCCATCGTCTCGAAGACCGCGTCCCGCGTGCGGTGCTCCTCGTAGGCCATGCCCACAGTGCCGGGCACCTCGGCCATCCGGTCGAGCATGGCCCGGTCGGCCTCGGAGGGATCCTCCAGCGGCGGGACCGTGCCGTCGAAGTAGCGCTGCGCAAAGGTGAGCGTCCGGTGCACGAAGTTGCCGAAGACGTTGGCGAGCTCCCCGTTCACGCGCTGCTGAAATCCCTCCCAGCTGAAGTCCGCGTCCTTCGTCTCGGGGAGGGTCGTGGCGAGGGCGTAGCGGAGCAGGTCGGGCGCGTGCCGCTCGTCCGCAAAGTCGTCGAGGTACTCGTGGAGCCAGACCGCCCAGCCGCGGCTCGTGGACAGCTTCTCCCCCTCGAGATTTAAGAACTCGTTGGCGGGCACGTTGTCCGGCAGGACGTAGTCGCCATGCTCCATGAGCATGGACGGAAACATGAGGCAGTGGAAGACAATGTTGTCCTTGCCGATGAAGTGCACGAGGCGGGTGTCCTCGTCCTGCCAGTAGTCGGTCCACGCGTCGGGCTCGCCCTGCTCCGCGGCCCACTCCTTCGTGGCCGAGATGTAGCCGATCGGGGCGTCGAACCACACGTAGATGACTTTGCCTTCTGCCTCCAGCCCGTGCCGCTCCGCCACGTCGTCGGGGACCGGGACGCCCCAGGGCACGTCACGGGTGATGGCGCGGCCCTTCAGCCCCTCGTCGAACCAGCTCTGAATCTGCCCGACGACGTTGTTTTTCCACTCCGGGTGCGAGCCGATCCACTCTTCGAGTTGGGGCTGGAGCTCCCCGAGGGGCAGGTACCAGTGGGTGGTCTCTTTGAACTCCGGGGTCGCGTCGGTGAGCGTGCTCTGCGGGTTCTCTAGCTCCGTCGGGCTGAGGGACGAGCCGCACTGCTCGCACTGGTCGCCGTAGGCCTCCTCGAAGCCACAGACCGGACACGTGCCGGTCACGAACCGGTCGGCCAAAAACATCTCGGCCTCCGGGTCATAGAGCTGCTCGTCGGTTTTGAGGTCGAAGCCCTCCTTCTCGTCGAGCACCCGGAAGAAGTCCTGCGTCGTCTCTGTGTGGGTCTCGCTGGAGGTGCGCCCGTAGTAGTCGAAGCTCATCCCAAACCGCTCGAAGTTGTCGCGGATTTGGGGGTGATAGGTGTCGATGATGTCCTCCGGCGTTCGGTCCTCCCGAATGGCCCGCATGAGGATGGCAACGCCCATTTCGTCGGAGCCGCAGATGAAAGCCACGTCTTCCCCCTTCAGCCGCTGGTAGCGCACGAAGAGGTCCGCCGGGAGGTACGCCCCCGCCAGGTGGCCGATGTGGATGGGGCCATTGGCGTACGGAAGGGCCGCGGTGACGAGGAGACGCTCAGAAGAAGTCGGATCGGCCATCAAACCAAAGTCGCAAGTACGTAGTCGTTACGGCATGCCTGGGATTGCGCAGTCCCTATTGCGTGAGCCCAAAGCTCGGGGAGAAGTGCGCACTCCGCATCACGCAATACGAATCGGAAACGGGCGATCTGTCCCGCAGGGCCTGGCCCGTTCCGGGAAACCGCGGGACGTCTCAGCTCAATTAAAGCTCACCCCGTCGAGCGGGTCGCCTTCCTTCTTTCGGAGGGCCTCCTCCGCGAACCAGGCCTCCTCCACCTCCTGGGTCGTGTCCGGAAGGTCCTCGTGGGGCTTTTCGTAGCCCTCGATGTCTTTGAGCCAGACGAGCGTCTTGGTCCGCATCGTGCCGTCTTTCGCCTCGAACTCGGTGTCTTCTTCGCGGGCGGCACACGTTCCCTCGGCCTCGCCGTACACGCCCCCCAGCTTGGGGTGGCGCAGCAGGATGCGAACCCGCTCGCCGTAGTCGAATCGGCTGTCCTCGAAGTCGGCCTCGCTGTAGGTTGCCACGGGTCGTTGCAATTCTTCGCGGGAGATTGGAGCAGTTATACCAACCGGCGGGCACTTCCACCAGATCCAAGTATATGAATCAGCGGGTGCTTCTGCGTGTTCAGGGCGCGTGAGCCCCTCGTGAAAACACCCTCGTGAAAACAAGGGACGACTCGTTTCTTTGCTCACACTCCGGCCGCCTCATGTCCACCCCCAGCTTCCCCCCCCGCACGGCGACCGTCGAGCGCACCACCGCCGAGACGGATGTGTCCGTCGCCCTCACCCTCGACGGCGACGGGAGCTACGACGTCGACACCGGCGTCGGGTTCTTCGACCACATGCTGTCCCTCTTCGCCAAGCACGGCGCGCTCGACCTCGAGGTGCAGTGCGACGGTGATCTGGAGGTGGACGACCACCACACGGTCGAGGACGTGGCCATCGGCCTCGGCCGCGCCCTCGACGAGGCCCTCGGGGACAAGGCCCACATCGCCCGCTACGGGCACGCCTACGTGCCGATGGACGACGCCCTGGCCCGGGCCGTGGTGGACCTCTCGGGGCGAAGCTACTGCCACCTGGAGGCCCCCTTCGAGCGGGACCAGGTCGGCGGCCTGTCGACGGAGCTGGTCGAGCACGTGTGGCGCTCCGTGGCCGATCACGCCCGCTGCAACCTGCACCTGACCGTCCTCCACGGGCACAACGCCCACCACAAGATTGAGGCCCTCTTCAAGGCCGCCGCCCGTGCCCTCCGCAGTGCGGTGCGCCGCCGGGCCGACCACGCCGAGGTGGCCTCCACGAAGGGGACCCTGGTCTAGCCCAAACGACGGCGGGCTGGGAGCGAGCCAGTCCGGGGCCGTGCTCCGACCCCTGCCCGGTTCCCAGAGCCGTGCACAACGGCATTCTCGACGCGAGCCCTTCCACGAACGCCCGACACTTCCATGCTTTCAGACGATACGGTCGCGGTCATTGGGGCCGGCAATATCGGCCACTCCCTCATCGGCGGCATGATCGGCGGCAACCTGATCGAGACCGAGGACGTGATTGCGACCCGCCGGACCGGCTCGGCCCTCGACGCGCTGGCCGAGGAGTTTCCCGGCCTGCGCACCACGACCGACAACGTGGACGCCGTCCAGGACGCCTCCATCATTCTGCTGACCATCAAGCCCCAGAGCCGGGCCGAGGTCATTACCAACATCCGCGACCACGTGGACCGCGACGTGCTCGTCATCAGCGTGCTGGCCGGCATCACCAGCGAGCGGCTCCAGCTCGGATTCGGGCAGGACCAGCCCGTAATCCGTGCGATGCCGAACACGCCGGCCCTTGTAGACGCCGGCGCGACGGCGCTCTCCCCCGGCACGTACGCCACGGACGCCCACCTGGAGAAGGCCCGGGCGATTTTCGAGGCCGTGGGAAACGCCGTGGTCGTGCCCGAGGACCACATGGACGCCGTCACGGGGCTGTCCGGGAGCGGCCCGGCGTACGTGTACATGTTCATCGAGGCGCTGACCGACGCGGGCGTAAAGCAGGGCATGTCCCGCGAAGACGCCTCGACGCTGGCCCGGCAAACGGTGTACGGCGCCGCCAAGCTGGCCATCGACACGGACAAGCACCCCGCCATCCTGCGCGACGAGGTGACCACGCCCGGCGGGACCGCCATCGCCGCGGTGTCGTCGCTCGAAGAGCACGGGCTCCGCACCATGCTGATCAACGCCGTCAGCACCGCCACCCAGCGCTCCGAGGAGCTCAACGACGAATAGCAGTCCCCAGCCTCGGTGCGCACCAGGGGCCAGCGCCCCGTCCCTCCCGCCTGAACTAATTGTTCTGCCCCTCCCTCCCCATGACGACCATCATCGACTACGGCATCGGCAACCTTCGCTCGATCGAAAAGGCCTTCGAGACCGTGGGGGCGACGGTGCACCGCACCGACGACCCGGCGGCCGTTGCGGAGGCCGAGCGGCTCGTGCTGCCGGGGGTGGGGGCGTTTCGGGCCTGCATCGACGAGATTCGGCGGCGCGACCTGGAGGGGCCGATCCACGACGCCATCGGCCGCGGGGTCCCGTTTCTGGGGGTCTGCGTGGGCATGCAACTGCTCTTCGAGACCGGCTACGAGAAGGGTGAACACGAGGGGCTCGGCGTCCTGCCCGGGCATGTCGCCCATTTTCGGGACACCGATGCGGACATGCCCGACGAGTTGACGGTTCCGCACATGGGCTGGAACGCAATCGAGCCGACCCGCGACCACCCGCTGCTTGACGAACTGGGGGCGACGCCGTACGTCTACTTCGTCCACTCCTACCACCCCGTGGCGGACGTCCCCGACGACGTGCTTACCACCACGTCCTACGGGCACACCTTCCCCTCCGTGGTGCAGCGCGACAACGTATTCGGCGTGCAGTTCCACCCCGAAAAGTCGCAGGCCGCCGGCCTCGGGCTGCTCGACAATTTTGCCGCACTTCCGACGACCGAGGAGGCCGGCCGGACAGTCTCTACGTAGGACGAGGCCGCCCTGGACGCTACTCCGTCCTGCCCGGGCCTAGAGCCACTGAATCAACAGGAGGACGAGAAAGCCCACCCCGCCCGCAGCGACGGTCAAAAATCGGATCGCGGTGTCGACGGAATTCTCCATGCGGCTGAGGTCACCAACGCGGGAGGCTCGGTGCACCCGATGCTTCCTGGGGGCGACGGATGCCCAAAAAGGGTGCCAACATGCATCGTACGCGGATCCGCCCCTATTCAGGCCCTATTCAGGATTCTCAGGAGCCGTTCTGGGAATCAGGCTCGTAACTCTTACGAGCCGCGGGGCCGTCGCGGAGGCGTTCGTGCGGCCCCCCAACAAAAAAGCCCGCCCCAGACGGGACGGGCTCGGGTCTTCTCGCATCGGGTGCGCCGTCGTTATCCGACCGGCGAGGCGTTGAGGGCGCTCAGTCCCTTCTCCGTTCGCTCGGTCTCGAACGCAACGGTCTGGCCTTCGCGCAGGTCGTCGCCGCCCGTCGAACCGGTGATGTTGCTTACGTGCAGGAAGACATCCTCACCGCCCTCCTCGGGCTCGATGAAGCCAAATCCCTTCTCGGTGTCAAACCACTTAATTGTTCCGCGTTGCATACTGTAACCGTCGTTGTGTTTGTTGGTGCGCCCCACCGGTGCAACGCACGCTTCCGGAGTGCTCGGGACGGCGCGGCAGCGAAGGAGACGCAAATGTAATATTGAGTTGTAGGTCCCATTCGCGGTCGTCGTCACAGTTCCGGGACGGGCCGGCCTGGGCGCCTTCTTCACCCAGTTCCCGTTTTCCGGGCCGGACGAGGCGGCGGAAGGGGCCCCACGAACATTGCGCCGCCTCGTGAATGGAAGTAACGGTCCTCACGCGAGTCTCCTCCTCACGTCCCCCAGTTCATGCCCCTCGTCATTCCCGCCATCGACATCCGCGACGGCCGGTGTGTGCGCCTGCACCAGGGCGATTACGACAACGAGACCGTGTACTTCGAGGACCCCGTCAAGATGGCCAAGCTGTGGCGCGTGCAGAATGCGCAGACGCTTCACGTGGTGGACCTCGATGCGGCCCGGGGGGAGGGGGAGCACAACCGGGACGTGATCGAGAGGATGTGCGACGCGCTCGACATCCCGATCCAGCTCGGGGGCGGCATCCGCTCGATGGATCAGATTGAGGCCGCCCTGGACCGGGGCGTCTACCGCGTCATCCTAGGCACCGCGGCCGTCCGCGACCCCGACTTCGTGGAGCGGGCGGTGGAGCGGTTTTCGGCCCAGCAGGTGGTCGTGAGCATCGACGCCCGCGACGGGGAGGTGCGCGTGCAGGGCTGGACGGAGGGATCGGGGCTCGACGCCGTTGCGTTCGCGAAGGACATGGAGCAGCGGGGCGTGCGTCGTCTCGTCTACACCGACATCAGCCGGGACGGAACGATGGAGGGCCCCAACATTCAGGCGTACCGGACGCTCGGCCGCCAGCTTGCCCACGCCAAGATCACGGCGTCCGGCGGCGTGGGCGAGCACGACGACCTGCTCGATATTCAAACGCTCCAGCCCTACGGCGTCGATTCGGTGATCGTGGGCACGGCGCTCTACGAGAACCGCTTTCCGTGCCAGCAGTTTTGGGCCTGGCAGGACAAGGACGCGGTCGACCTGGACACGTTCTCGACGGCGTCCCTCCGGTAGTCTCTCCTCGCCTGATCTGCTCCTCTTTTCTCGGACCCGTATGCCCCTCGCGAAACGCATCATTCCCTGCCTCGACGTGGACGAAGGCCGCGTCGTGAAGGGCATCAACTTCGTCGACATCCGTGACGCCGGCGACCCGGTGGAACAGGCCCGCACCTACGACGCCGCCGGGGCCGACGAGCTGGTGTTTCTCGACATCACCGCCACGCACGAGGACCGCGACATCATGCACGACGTGGTGCGGCGCACCGCCGATCAGGTGTTCATTCCCCTGACCGTGGGCGGCGGGCTCCGCTCGGTCGACGACATGCGGGCGATGCTCCAGGCCGGGGCCGACAAGGTGGCCATCAACTCCGCGGCCGTGAAGGACCCGGACCTGATCGCCCGCGGCGCCGACGCGTTCGGGGACCAGTGCATCGTGGTGGCCATCGACGCGAAGCGGCGGGACGGCGACGGGCCCGCGTGGGAGGTGGTCGTCCACGGCGGCCGCAAGCCGACCGGACGGGACGCTGTGGAGTGGGCCGCCGAGGCGGAGGCCCGCGGGGCCGGCGAGATTCTGCTGACCTCGATGGACCGGGACGGCACCAAGGACGGGTACGACCTCGACCTCCTCCGCGCCGTGACGGAGCGGACCCAGATTCCCGTCATTGCCTCCGGCGGGGCCGGCACCCTGGAGCACCTGCGGGCGGGCCTCGTCGACGGCGGGGCCAGCGCGGTGCTGGCCGCCTCGATCTTTCACTTTCGCGAGCACACCGTGGAGGAGGCCAAAGACCATCTCCGCGACGCCGGCCTGCCGGTTCGGCCTCCCCTGAACAACTGGACCGACCGATATGCCACGACGGACTGATTCCTCCTCCGCCACCCCGGCCGCCCGCCTGCTGAAAGGGGCGGCCCTCGTGTTTTCCATCCTCGGGGGCGGGATGGCGGCCTGGGGGATCGACAAGTGGATGCGCTACCCCGAGGCCCGCGCAAGCCAGTTCGGGTTTGAGGCCCCGCTGTGGCCCGCCTTCACCCTGTTCGTGCTGGCCGCCACGGCCGTGGGGGTCCGGCTCCTCTGGATCGCGGCCGGGCGCGTTGAGGACGGCGAGGACCTCTTCGCCGAGCGCCATCGCCGTCGCCGCTCCGACCCGCCGCCCCCGCCGGAGTCGGAGTAGCCGCTACGCCGATGCCAGCAGGGCCTCGAGAATGGACCGGGCCTGGCGGTAGATGCCGTCCCCCTCGCTCGCTCGCGGCCCCGCCACGTTCAGGACCCGCACATCGTGTTCTGCCGCCCACGCATGGATCATCGGCACCGGCGCGGGATCCGTCAGGCGAACATGGAGAAGCGGTGTCTTGCGCGCCTCAGCCTCCCGTTGCGTGAGCGCCGTCCCGCCCTCCAAGGGGCCGGGCGCAACGATGAGGGTCCCGTCGCTGTCCCGCACGTTCCACGCCGTCCGCTCCGCGTACGCGTCCGTCGGCGTTTCTCGGAGCGGGTAGCGCGGGGCAATCGGTCCGTCCTCCGCCCGGCGTCCCCGTGGGCACCAGCCCCCAACCGCCACGTCGTGGGCCCGCGCCGCGTCCAGCGCCGCCCGGTCGACGCCGGTCTGTCCGCCCGAGATGATTTTTTGAAACTGCACGCGTCTTCAAGGGCGTGTTGCGGACAATTGCAATGATCTGAACCCTCTGTCCAGCATTCAGTTTCGGCAGGGCCGTTCCCTTTCGCCCGCTTTCCATGCGCCCAACTTCGTGCTCGCATGCGACTCTTCACGGCAATTGATCTGCCGGATGGATTCCGAAACGAAGCGGCCGGCCTGCAGGCACCGTCCGCGCTGGACGCCCGCTGGACCGCCCCCGCCCAGTTTCACGTGACGCTCCGCTTCATTGGCGATGCCAGCCCCGAGCGGGCGGCGCGCTACGAGCAGGCCCTCGCGGAGCTGACCGCCCCGGCCGCCCGCTGCGAGCCCTACGGCCTGGACGTGTTGCCGTCCCGGCGCTCCCCTCGCGTCCTGGTGCTCGGCCTGGAACGCACCGAGTCCCTCCTGGCCCTCCACACGGCCGTCAGCGATGCCCTCGAACGGGAAGGCCTGTCGCCAGAAGACCGCGACTACACCCCTCACCTCACGCTCGCCCGGGTGGGGGATACGGCCCCGGAGACGGTGCACGCGTTTCTGCGAACCGCAGACGTGCCCTCTTTTCCGGCCTTCCAGGCCGACCGGTTTGTGCTATACGAAAGCACCCTCACCTCGGACGGGGCCGTTTACGATCCACGGGCGATTTACCCACTCAACGGATAGGCCCGCGTCCCGGCCATCAATTTTTCGTGATCGGGCGGCGGGCCCACGATAATTGGCACGATCGGTCGTTAGGTTGATTCCGCACGCTGTTTTGCGTTTCTCCCCCCCAGCCATGCTACGACGCCTCCTACTGCTCGGCGTCCTGTTGTGCGCAGTCCCCCTCCCGGTGGGCGCCCAGGACGGCGGCCCGACCCTCCAAGCCCTCCAGTCGCGCTACAGTGCCCTGCAGGGCCTCCGGGCCGCCTTCACGCAGGTCACCGCCTCCGAGTTTGCGGACGACTCCACCCGGATTGACGGGACGGTGCTTCTCGCCGGGAACCGATACCGGGTCGAGACGCCCGCACAAACCGTCGTGACGGACGGCGCGACGACGTGGATTTACTCCCCTGCCGACAGTCAGGTCGTGGTGAATACGGCCGACGCGGAGGCCTCCACCCTGACCCCCCAGGCCTTCCTCACGACCGCGGCGGACAAATACGACCGCACGGCCCGCCGTACCGTGACCCGAGCCGGGACGGCACACGAAATGCTGTCCCTGACCGCGGCGGATTCGTCGGCCCGGTTCAAGGAGGCGACGCTGTGGGTCCGGCGCCCCGACCGCATCGTCACGCGCCTCCGGGCCGTCGACCGCAACGGATCGATTCTGGACCTTCGCCTGCGCGACATCCGGATCGACCCGCAAGTCAGTGGAACTCCCTTCTCGTTCTCGCCCCCCGAGAGCGTGGAGGTGGTGGATCTTCGCCCCACCGACTAGCGAACCACACAGGGCACTTCGGGGGAACTGAACGGCTCTGGAACGAATCCCACGACGCGTGCTGAGTCGACGGCGGTGGTTTCAAATCGGAAGCTTCGTCCTGGCGGGCGGCCTTCTCGCCCTCGCCGTGTACGGCGTGGACATGAGCAACATCTGGACGGCCTTCCGAAAGGCCGACTACCGGTGGCTGCTCCCCCTGGTCGTACTCGTCCTGGGCAGCAACCTGTTTCGCGCCTGGCGCTGGCAGATCCTGGTGGAGGCGCTGCCGGACCCCGAGGACCGGGCCGGCCACACGGCCCGCGCCCGCATGCTGGAGGCCTCTTTCTCCTCCGTTATGATCGGCTACATGGTGAACTACGTCGCCCCGCGGATGGGCGAAGTGGCGCGGACCGCCAACCTTTCGGCCCGCACCCCCTACCGGTTCAGCAGCATCTTCGGGACCGTCGTCTCCGAGCGCATTTTCGATACGGCCGTGCTGGGAGCGGCCCTTCTGAGTGCCGTCGGGCTGCTCGTCAACCGCCTCGACGTGCTGCGCGAGCAGTTCGTGGCCCCGGCGTGGGCCCGGTTGCAGTCCATTCCACTCGACTGGCTCGCCGGGGGCGCGCTCGGCCTGCTCCTGCTGCTCGTCCTCGCCATCGGGGGGGCCCGTTGGCTCCTTCAGCGCGAAGACTCGGGGCTCGGTCGCGTCTGGGCAACCACCCTCAAGCCCGCCGCGGTGTCGTTCCGGAAAGGGATGACGACACTGGTGGCCTCCCCCCGCCGCGGGGCCATTGTCCTCTCCACAGTCGGCATGTGGGCCGGGTACCTGCTGATGGCCTACCTGCCCTTCCGCATGCTCCACCTCGCCGAGCCCTACGGCATTGGCATTTTGGACGCGTGGGCCCTCATGGCGATCGGCGCAATCGGCATCCTGGTGCCCTCCCCCGGCGGCATCGGGTCGTACCACTACATCACCGAACAGGCGCTGGTCCACCTCTACGGCGTTCCGTCGGCGGAGGCCCTCACCTACGCCTTCCTCACCCACGGGGCGCAGCTCGTCTTTTACACCCTGGCGGGCCTCGTGGCGGTGGTCTACCAGGGCAGCGGCTTCCG